>NZ_JOIU01000033.1 GCF_000720135.1 Streptomyces sp. NRRL S-1022
GCGTCGGCGTGGGCGGGCACGGGGGCGGGGGCGGCTTCGGGCAGGGCGGGTCGGGCCAGTGGTGGCCGCCGGCGTAGGCCACGGCCACCGTGCCGTCCGGGCCCGTCGAGGCGTACGCGCAGGCGTCGGCCGACGCGCTGCCGGCCGGACAGCCCGTCAGTGCCCAGGTCAGCGTCAAGAGGGCCACCACCCGTGTGGCGGGCGCGCGTCGGGTCACTTCGGATCCATGCACGACGAAGATCATGAGGCGCGACCGGACGCCGTGCCCGGGAGTAGGCCGAGATTGCTCCGAAAGAGGGAGATGGGGTGATCGCAGGTTTGACGGGCGGAAGAACCCGTATCGCGCCGCTCCGTCCCGGTGTGGGAGTCGATGGCTCACCGGGCGCGTCGCAGGGTCCCGAAAGAAATTCCGGCCGCCGTTGAACACCGCGGCCCCTGCGCCGCGTACCCATGACCGTGCGGCGGCGCAGCAGGCGCTGCAATATCCAGGCGATAATGGGGAGTTTGACGATGAAGACCTCCTGGCGGACCGCCTCACTGGTGGCCACAGCCGCTTCGGTGCTGGCGCTGACGACGGCGTGCGGTCAGGACAACGCCACCGCTCCCGCGTCGGCGGCCCAGAACGTCGGGGCCACGGCCCCCGCCGGTGACTACGGCAGCCCGGGCGCCGGGACCGCGACCGGCGGGGGCAACGGATACGGTGCCGACGGCAACAAGACCTCCGCCTCCCCGGCCCCGGTCACCCCCGCGGGCAAGCTCACCGTGGCCGCCAACCCGGACCTGGGCAACGTGCTCACCGACGGTTCCGGCCTCACCCTCTACCGGTTCGACAAGGACACCGCCAACCCGCCCAAGTCCAACTGCGACGGCGACTGCGCCACCACCTGGCCGCCGGTCCCCGCCGACGACGCCACCGCCGGCGCCGGCATCGACAAGGCGCTGCTCGGCGAGGTCACCCGCGCCGACGGCAGCAAGCAGCTCACCATCGGCGGCTGGCCCGCCTACCGCTACGCCAAGGACGTCAACGCCGGTGACGTCAACGGCCAGGGCGTGGGCGGGAAGTGGTTCGCGCTCGCCCCCAACGGCAAGAAGGCCACGCTGTCCGACCTGCCCGGGCTGTCCGTCCGCAAGGACCCCAAGCTGGGCGACATCGTCGTCGACAAGAACGGCATGACCGTCTACCGCTTCATGAAGGACCAGGCCTGGCCGAAGTCCGTCTCCAACTGCACCGGGGCCTGCCTGGAGAAGTGGCCGGCCGTCGGCCCGGTCAAGGCCGACGACACCGAGGGCGTGAAGAAGAAGGGCCTGATGCCGTTCACCCGTCCCGACGGGGTGAAGCAGATGAGCGTCAACTGCTGGCCCATCTACACCTTCTCCGGGGACAAGGCCCCGGGTGACACCAACGGTCAGGGCGTGGGCGGCACTTGGTACGCCGTCTCGCCCGACGGCAAGCCGGTCGGCGCGCCGGGCAAGTAGATCACCTCCCCAGGGTCGATCGTCCCGCCCGGCCCGGCGCACGGCCGCAGATCCGCCCCCTCCGCACCGCACGGAGGGGGCGGATCGTCGTGTGCGGTGGGCGCGCGCAGGGCCGGACAGCCGTCACACAGCGGGGCCATACGGGCACTTGCCGCAGGCAGTGACCGGGAACGGACGGTCAATTTCCGGTTCAGGTCGCCCGTTTGGCGGGCGATCAGTAGCCTCAGCTCGAACACCGGATCGCCTGTCCCGGTCGCCTACGCCTTGGAGTGATACATGGAGCGCCCCGCCTGGGCCCCCCGGAGCATCGACATCTCGGTGCCGAGCGTCTCGCGGATCTACGACTACTACCTGGGCGGTTCGCACAACTTCGAGGTGGACCGGGAAGCGGCCCGCAGGGCCATGGACTTCCTGCCGGGGCTGCCGAAGATCATGCAGGCCAACCGGGCGTTCATGCGCCGGGCCGTGCGGTTCGCGGCCGGCGAGGGCATCACCCAGTTCCTCGACATCGGTTCGGGCATCCCGACCTTCGGCAACGTCCACGAGGTGGCGCAGGCGGCCGTACCGGGCGCCCGTGTCCTGTACGTCGACCACGACCCGGTGGCGGTCGCCCACAGCGAGGCGGTGCTGGCGGGCGACGACGGCACCGACGTGATCGCGGCGGACCTGCTGAAGCCCCAGGAGATCCTCTCCAGCCCCCGACTGGACCGCCTGATCGACCTGAATCGGCCAGTGGCCCTCCTCCTCGTTGCCATACTGCACTTCGTGGAAGACGCGGACGACCCGTACGGTGCGGTGGCCGAGCTGCGCGAGGCACTCGCGCCCGGCAGCCTGCTGATCCTCACCCATGCCTCGTACGAGGGAATCCCGCTGCCCGCCGAGCGGGCCGAGGGTGCGGTGGACGTATACAAGGACATTCGCAACCCGCTGATCATGCGCTCGCGCGACGAGATCGCGCGGTTCTTCGAGGGGTACGACATGGTGGAACCCGGACTGGTGCCGATGCCGCACTGGCGCCCGGAATCGGCGCCGGAGGACGAGGACCCGTATGCCTTCTCCGGATTCGCCGGCGTGGGGCGTACGGCGTGAGCGCGGAGCCGGACGAGCCGGAGGGCAGACTGCGCCGGCTGACGACGATCTGGAGCCGGGCACTCTTCCCGGTGACCTCGACGTCGCTCACCCGCGCCGAGTTCGAGGAACAACTCCTGCCGCTCGCCCGCCGGCTGAGCGATCTGCTGCGGGCCCGCAGCTTCGACGCGGACGCGGCGAAGGCCGTCGGCGCCGCCCTGGTCGAGGCGCACTGCACCGACCCCGAGGCGCTCGCCCGCACCCTGGACTGCGTCGACGCCTACCTGGTCCTGTACTGCGGCGAGGACGGCCCCCAGGACGAACTGCGCATGCGCTCCTCGCGGTTGCAGCACGCGATGGCCGCCGGCTACGCCCAGGCGCTGCGCGAGCGCACCCTCGCCGAGCAGGAGGCCATCGCCCAGGCCGCGTTGCGTGCCCAGGGCGTGGTGGCCCAGGCGCTGCACGCGAGCGAGGCCCGCTTCCGCGCGGTGTTCGAGGGGGCCGCGATAGGAATCGGCATCGCCGACCTCGACGGCAACGTCCTCCAGGTCAACGAGGCGCTGCTGCGCATGTTCGGCCTCACCGAACAGACCCTGCGCGGCCGCCGCGTCCAGGACTGGGTCCACCCCGAGGACGCCCCGCAGACCTGGCGGCTCTACGACGAACTGGTGCAGGGCGTACGCGAGCACTACCACCTGGAGAAGGCCTTCAACCGCCCCGACGGCACGGCCCTGTGGACCAACCTGACGGTCTCCCTGCTCCGCGACGCCGACGGCGCCCCGCAGTACCAGCTGGCCCTCATGGAGGACACCACCGAGCGCCGGCTGCTCAACCTCCGGCTGCGTTACGAGGCCACGCACGACGCCCTCACCGGCCTGCCCAACCGCTCCCTGTTCTTCGAACGCCTGGAGAAGGCGCTGGGCGCGGGCGAGGGTCAGCGCTTCGGCCTGTGCTACCTGGACCTGGACGGCTTCAAGACGGTCAACGACAGCCTCGGCCACGCGGCCGGCGACCGGCTGCTGGTCGAGGTCGCCGACCGGCTCCAGTCCTGCGCGACCGCGCCCGGCGAGATGGTCGCCCGGCTCGGCGGCGACGAGTTCGTGGCCCTCACCACCGGTCCCGGCACCGAACGCACGGTGGACGAACTCGCCGAGCGCATCATGAACGCGCTGGTCACCCCGATCAGCATCGACGGCCGCGACCTGCTGGTCCGCGGCAGTCTCGGCATCGTGGAGGGCCCCGCCGGCGAACGCACGGCCGCCGAGGTGCTGCGCAGCGCCGACATCACCATGTACCGGGCGAAATCGGCCGGCGGCAACCGCTTCGAGCTGGCCGACCCGGAGGCCGACGCCCGCGCCATCACCCGCCACGGCCTGACCACGGCCCTGCCGACCGCCCTGGAACGCGGCGAGTTCTTCATCGAGTACCAGCCGCTGGTCCACCTCGGCGACGGCAGTGTGCGCGGCGCCGAGGCCCTGGTGCGCTGGCTGCACCCGCAGCACGGTGTCCTCGGCCCCGACCGGTTCATCCCCCTCGCCGAGCACACCGGCCTGATCGTGCCCCTCGGCCGCTGGGTCCTGGAGGAGTCCATCCGCCAGGCCCGCGCCTGGCGCGAGCGCTACGGCGAGGAGACCTCCGCCGGTCCGCTGCGCATCAACGTCAACCTGTCGCCGTGCCAGCTCAGCCACCCGGGCCTGGTGCAGGACACGGTCGACATCCTCGAACGCTGCGGCGTCACCCCGGACGCCCTGTGCCTGGAGGTCACCGAGTCCGCGCTCATCGGCGCCGACGACGACCTGCTCAAGCCCCTGCGGCGGCTGGCCGAGATGGGTGTCGACATCGCCCTGGACGACTTCGGCACCGGCTACTCCAACCTCGCCAACCTGCGCCGCCTGCCGGTGAGCATCCTCAAGCTCGACCGCTCCTTCACCCAGAGCATGCAGCGGTTCCCCGCCGACCCCGTCGACCTGAAGATCGTGGAGGGCATCGTCTCCCTCGCCCACAGCCTCGACCTGGCGGTCACGGTCGAGGGCGTGGAGACCGGTGCGCAGGCCGAACAGCTGCGGATACTGGGCTGCGACACGGCCCAGGGCTGGTACTACGCCCGCCCGGGCCCGCCGGAGCGGCTCCAGGACCTGGCGCTGGTGGACGCGACGGGCTGACCGGATCCGTCGTCCTCCTCCCGGGCGGACGCGGCCACGGCGGTGGCCGCCCGGACGAGTGCCGCGGTGGCCGTGGACCGGGACTGCTGCGGCCAGGCGACCGCCAGCAGCGAGGACGGCGCGTCCGGGACGGGCCGGTAGACGACGCCCGGACGCGGATAGCGGCCGGCGACGGACGTCGGCAGCACGGTGACCAGTTCGCCCAGGGCGACGCGGGTGAGCAGCTGGGCGAGGTCGCGGCCCCCGTGCCGCATCTGCTCCAGGAACCGGTGCAGATCCCCGGGGCGCAGCCCGAGGTCGGCGAGCAGGACGTGGTCGCGGGCGGCGAGCGGGTGGGCCGCGCTGAGCGCCGCGACACGCGGCTCGGCGATCAGGGGCTCGCTGTCCAGGCCGGTGCGGTCGAAGGGCTCGTGGACCAGCGCGGCGTCGGCCTCCCCGCGCCGCAGCAGTGGCGGCTGTTCCTGCCAGCCGCACAGCCGGACCGTCACCGGCAGGGCGGCCGGGTCGGCGGCGAAGCGCTCCAGGAGCGGCTCCAGCAGTCCCGCGTCGCCGTCGGCCTTGACCGCCAGGACCAGCTTCCGGTCCGGGCCGGCCGCGCGCCGGGCCCGCCGCCCGGCCGCCTCCAGGGCGTCCAGCGCGAACCGCGCCTCCCCGAGGAGCACCTCGCCCGCGCGGGTCAGGGCGACGCTGTGCGTGGTCCGTTCGAAGAGGGTGACCCCGAGATCCGACTCCAGCCGGCGGATCGCCCGGGACAGGGGCGGGGCGGAGATGCCGAGCCGTTCGGCCGCACGGGCGAAGTTCAGTTCCTCGGCGACGGCGACGAAGTAGCGCAGCGGGCGGGACTCCACGGCTTCGCCCTCCCTCCGGTATTGCCCTGAGGGTAACAAGCGGGAGCGAAGCGGTCCTTCAGTTCCCGGGCGCCGGACGGCACGCTCGATCACGCCCCACCCACCCCTTGCCCTCCAGGAGCCTTCCATGATCCTCGTCACCACCCCGACCGGCCAGATCGGCAGCCGGGTCCTCGACTCGCTCCTCGACGCCGGGGACGCGGCGGGGGACGTCCGCGTGATCGTGCGTGATCCCGCGCGCCTGTCCCCGCGCGTGCGCGACCGGGTCGAGGCCGTCGCCGGCTCGCACGCCGACCCCGAGGTCACCGCCAAGGCGTGCGCGGGCGTCGACCGGGTGTTCTGGCTGGTGCCGCCGGCGCCCGCCGCCGACAGCGTCGAGGGCCACTTCCGCGCCTTCACCCGGCCGCTGGTGGACGCGATCCGCACCCAGGGCGTCGCACGGGTCGTCGCCGTCTCCACGCTGGGCCGCGGCGTCGCCAGCGAGGCCGGGCAGATCTCGGCCTCGCTGGCCATGGACGACGAGGTCCGGGCCACCGGGGTGCACCACCGGGCGCTGTGCCCGCCGTACCTCATGGAGAACCTGCTCCACCAGGCCGCCGCGATCCGCGACGGCGGCGTGCTCGCCATGGCGACGTACGGCGACCGGGTGCTGCGCACCTGCACCACCCGCGACGTCGGCACCGCGGCGGCCCGGCTGCTGCTCGACGGCTCCTGGACCGGCCAGGAGGACGTCCCCGTCGTCGGCCCCGACGCGCTCACCCCGGAGGACATGGCGCGCGTGGTCTCCGAGGTGCTGGGCCGGCCGGTGCGCTTCCAGCGGATCAGCGGGGCGGAGTACAAGGCGTCGGTGCTGCGGCACGGCGCGAGCGAGGACTGGGCCCAGGGCGTGGCCGACCTCGCGGCCGCGACCGCCGAACAGGGCTTCTACGGCAGCGGGGCACCCAGCACGCCGGAGACCGCGCCCACCTCCTTCCGCCGCTGGTGCGAGGAGGTACTCGAACCGGCCACCCTGCACTGACCCCGTTCCCCTTGGCCCCATGCACCCACCGGCCTCCACCGCCACGACGAGGGCCGGCCGGGGGACGGGATGCTGCCGACGGTCGCACCGGCCCGTGACCGACGCCCCACCGGCTTCCGCCGCCCTGGCGTCCGCCGGCTGGGGGAGGGGGTGCCGTCGGCCTGTGACCGGCGGGTCTTGTTGCGTCCGCGGGCTTCCGTCGTCGTGGTGTCGGTCGGCCGGCGGAGGGGGTCTCACCGGCCCCCGACCGGCGCGTCCCGCCGCTCCCCGCCTGCCCCGGCCGCCCCGTCGGCCGGGTGCCGTACCGGCTAGCGTTCCAGCAGCATCCGTTGCAGCTCCCGGGCCGCGCGGGGCGGAGCCACGTCGCTGCGGTGGGCGAGGGCGATGGTGCGGTGCAGGCCGGGGCGGGCCAGGGGGGTGACCCGCAGGCCCCGGCCCGCGCGTGCGGCCACCATGCGGGGCACGACGGCCACCCCGAGACCGGCGCGGACGAAGCCGAGCACCGCGTCCATCTCGCCGCCCTCCACCGCGAAGTCCGGCTCGAACCCGGCGGAGCGGCACGCGGCGACGGTCAGCTCCCTGAGGTCGTACCCGTGCCGGAACATCACCAGCCGCTCGCGCTCCAGGTCGCCGATCTCCACCGCCCGCCCGTCCCGGCCGGGCACCGGCGCCTCCGGTGAGGACACCACCACCAGGTCCTCGCGCAGCAGCTCCACGGTCGTCAGCGCGGGCGCCGGCGTCGGCAGCGGCAGTACGACCAGCGCGAGGTCGAGCGCGCCGCGCGCCAGCTCCCGCACCAGGTCGTGGGAGCCGCCCTCCTCGACCAGCAGCCGGATGCCGGGATACCGGTCGTGGAAGGCCCGCAGCACGTCCGGCAGCAGCCCCGTGCACAGGCTCGGCGTCGCCCCCAGCCGTACCCGCCCGCGCCGCAGCTGCACCAGTTCCTGCACCTCGTGCCGGGCGGTGTCGGCGTCGGCCAGGATGCGCCGGGCGAGCGGCAGCAGCGCCTCGCCGGCGTCGGTGAGCGTGATGTTGCCCCGGGCCCGCAGGAACAGGTCCGCGCCCAACTCCCGCTCCAGCGCCTTGATCTGCTGGGACAGCGACGGCTGGGCGACATGGACGCGCTCGGCGGCCCGGGTGAAGTGCCGGGTCTCGGCTACGGCCACGAAGTACTGGAGCTGCTGGAACTGCACCCCCTCAGCATAGCTCCAGCCTATGGAAACGAGCTGGACCATGTCTTGGACCGATCGGGACCTTCGGCCCTAGCGTGCTGTTCCATGGCACTGGCAACGCGGACGGACCGACGGCCGTCCATGGCGCGCACGATGTGGGACTCCTCCGTCGGCAAGAAGACCGTGATGGCCGTCAGCGGCCTGATCATGCTGCTCTACCTGGTCGCGCACATGATCGGCAATCTGAAGATCTACTTCGGCGCGGGCGAGTTCAACCACTACGCGCACTGGCTGCGCACCGTCGGCGAACCCTTCATGCACTACGAGTGGACGCTCTGGCTCATCCGGATCGTCCTCGTCGTCGCCGTGGTCGCCCACGCCACGTCCGCCTACCAGCTCAGCCGCCGCGACATCAAGGCGCGCCCCGACAAGTACGTGCACAAGAAGCCGCGGGCCGGCTACGCGACCCGCACCATGCGCTGGGGCGGCGTCATCCTCGGCCTCTTCATCGTCTGGCACATCCTCGACCTGACCACCGGCACCGTGCACTCCGGCGGCTTCCAGGAGGGCCACCCGTACCAGAACGTCGTGGACACCTTCTCCACCTGGTACGGCAACGTCGTCTACATCGTCGCGATGCTGGCGCTGGGCCTGCACATCCGGCACGGCTTCTGGAGCGCCGCGCAGACCCTCGGCGTCGGCAGCCGCAGGCGCGACCGCGCCCTGAAGACCCTCGCGAACGTCCTCGCGCTGCTGCTCACGGCCGGCTTCATCGCCGTACCCGTGGGCGTCATGACCGGAGTGGTGAGCTGACATGACAACCTACGCCGACTACGCGACCGGCGCGCCGGTCACCGACACCAAGGCGCCCGCCGGGCCCGTCCACGAACGCTGGGACAAGCGCCGCTTCGAGGCGAAGCTGGTCAACCCCGCCAACCGGCGCAAGCACACGATCATCGTCGTCGGCACCGGCCTGGCCGGCGGCTCCGCGGGCGCCACGCTCGCCGAACAGGGCTACCGCGTCGTCCAGTTCTGCTACCAGGACTCCCCGCGCCGCGCCCACTCCATCGCCGCGCAGGGCGGTATCAACGCGGCCAAGAACTACCGCAACGACGGCGACTCCGTCCACCGCCTGTTCTACGACACCGTCAAGGGCGGCGACTTCCGGGCCCGCGAGTCCAACGTCCACCGGCTCGCGCAGATCTCCGTCGAGATCATCGACCAGTGCGTGGCCCAGGGCGTGCCGTTCGCCCGCGAGTACGGCGGCCTGCTCGACACCCGCTCCTTCGGCGGCGTGCAGGTGTCGCGCACGTTCTACGCCCGCGGCCAGACCGGACAGCAGCTGCTGCTGGGCGCCTACCAGGCGCTCTCCCGGCAGATCGCCGCGGGGAACGTGGAGCTGCACCCCCGTACCGAGATGCTCGACCTGATCGTGGTCGACGGACGGGCGCGCGGGATCGTGGCGCGCGATCTCGTCACCGGGAGGATCGACACGTACTTCGCGGACGCCGTCGTCCTCGCCTCCGGCGGCTACGGCAACGTCTTCTACCTGTCGACCAACGCGATGAACTCCAACGCGACCGCCGTCTGGCGGGCGCACCGGCGCGGCGCCTACTTCGCCAACCCCTGCTTCACCCAGATCCACCCCACCTGCATCCCGCGCACCGGCGACCACCAGTCGAAGCTGACGCTGATGAGCGAGTCGCTGCGCAACGACGGCCGGATCTGGGTGCCCAGGGCCCAGGGCGACACCCGGCCGCCGAACGAGATCCCCGAGGACGAGCGCGACTACTACCTGGAGCGCATCTACCCGTCCTTCGGCAATCTCGTGCCCCGGGACATCGCCTCCCGCGCCGCGAAGAACGTGTGCGACGAGGGCAGGGGAGTGGGCCCCGGCGGCCAGGGCGTCTACCTGGACTTCGCCGACGCCGTCCGGCGCATGGGGCGCAGGGCCGTAGAGGCGAAGTACGGCAACCTCTTCGACATGTACCAGCGGATCACCGACGAGGATCCGTACGAGGTGCCGATGCGGATCTACCCGGCCGTGCACTACACGATGGGCGGCCTGTGGGTCGACTACGACCTCCAGACCACCGTCCCGGGTCTGTTCGCGATCGGCGAGGCCAACTTCTCCGACCACGGGGCCAACCGGCTCGGCGCCTCGGCGCTGATGCAGGGCCTCGCCGACGGCTACTTCGTGCTGCCGGCCACCGTCAACGACTACCTGGCCCGCAACCCGCACCAGGAGCCGGTCACCGAGGAGCACCCCGTCGTACAGGAGGTGCTGGCCGAGACCGAGGACCGGATCAACCTGCTGCTGGCCGTGGACGGCGACCGCACCCCGGACTCCTTCCACCGCGAACTGGGCGAGCTGATGTGGGAGTTCTGCGGCATGGCCCGCAGCGAGACGGGGCTGCGCAAGGCCCTGGAGCGGATCCCGCAGATCCGCGAGGAGTTCTGGCGGCGGATCAAGGTGCCCGGCACCGGCGAGGAGTTCAACCAGTCGCTGGAGAAGGCCAACCGCATCGTCGACTACCTGGAGCTCGCCGAGCTGATGTGCCTCGACGCGCTGCACCGCGGCGAGTCCTGCGGCGGCCACTTCCGCGAGGAGTCCCAGACCCCGGACGGCGAAGCCGCCCGCAAGGACGACGCGTTCTCGTACGCCGCCGCCTGGGAGTTCACCGGCACCGGCGAGGCGCCCGTCCTGCACAAGGAAGACCTGGTCTTCGAGTACGTCCACCCCACCCAGCGGAGCTACGCATGAAGCTCACCCTGCGCGTCTGGCGGCAGAAGAACGCCGGCGCCGAAGGAGCGATGTCCACCTACGAGGTGGACGGCATCTCGCCCGACATGTCCTTCCTGGAGATGCTGGACGTCCTCAACGAACAGCTCATCCTCTCCGGCGAGGAGCCGGTCGCCTTCGACCACGACTGCCGCGAGGGCATCTGCGGCGCGTGCAGCCTGGTCATCAACGGCGACGCGCACGGCCCGGAGCGCACCACCACCTGCCAGCTGCACATGCGGTCCTTCCGGGACGGCGACACGATCGACGTCGAGCCGTGGCGGGCGTCCGCGTTCCCGGTGATCAAGGACCTGGTGGTGGACCGGTCGGCGTTCGACCGGATCATCCAGGCCGGCGGCTACATCACCGCGCCGACCGGGTCCGCGCCGGAGGCCCACGCCACCCCGGTGCCCAAGGCCGACGCCGACTTCGCGTTCGAGCACGCCGAGTGCATCGGCTGCGGTGCGTGCGTGGCCGCGTGCCCGAACGGCGCGGCGATGCTGTTCACCTCCGCCAAGGTCAACCACCTCAACGTGCTGCCCCAGGGCGCGCCCGAGCGGGAGACACGGGTGCTGGACATGGTGGCCCAGATGGACGCGGAGGGCTTCGGCGGCTGCACGCTGGCGGGGGAGTGCGCCACCGCCTGCCCCAAGGGGATCCCGCTGGTGTCGATCACGAGCATGAACAAGGAATGGCTGCGGGCGATCCGGAAGGCGGGGAAGCGGTAGCGGTCACCACCTGAGGACGTTCGCCGGACGGAGGCGGGCGGGCGGGGCCGGGAGTGGTGCTCCCCGGCCCCGTCTGGTGTCCGGGGCCCCGGTAGTCTCCGCGCATGATCTTCGGAAACAAGGGCAAGCAGCGGTTCCTCGACGCCGTCACCGGTTTCGAGGCCGCCGTGGGCGAGCAGGACGCCGACCGGTCGCAGCGGTGCTTCCAGGACATGCACCGCTACTTCGGCGAGGCGGCGGACGCGGAGTTCCAGCAGGCCGGGCCGCGGCTCGCCGGCATACTCGGCGAGGTGCCGCCGGGACCCCGCGCCACCGTCGCCGTGATCACCGGCGCCTGCGTCGAGCGCGGGGCCGACGCCTCCGCCTGCGGGCCGGGAGTCCTCGCCGGGCTCGCCGGGACGCTCGACGACGCCCGCGAGTTCTGCGAGCGCTGGGCGGCCACCGGCGGCGGCGACTTCCCCGACCCGGAGGCCGAGGAGCCGCACGAGGGCCTCTTCGACCGGGTCGGCCCGGACGCGGCCGTGGCCTGGCTGACCCTGCACCAGTGGGAGATGGCCGCCGTCGCCATGCTCAACCACGCCGCCGTCCGCACCGCCCTCGACGCCGGGACCCGCGCCGGCCTCCTGCGGGAGCTGCGCGCGGTCGAGGAGGCCTCCGGCCACGACTTCAAGTGCCTGGCCTACGCGCTGCTCGTGCTCGACGACGAGCCGTTGGTCGTCCTGCACCGCCCCACCGGCACCGGCTACGCGCTGCGCATGACCGGCATCGGCGACAACTTCCAGCTGCACACCCTGCTCGCCGACGTCCTCGTGGGCGGCGGCCACCTGCCCGGCAGCGCCCCGTCCGCCGAGGAGGCGGCCGTCTGCCGCGACCAGCCCGGCCAGGTGCACACCACCGGCGCCTTCAACCTCGTCACCCCGGCCGGCGACTGGGTGTGGAACGAGGGCACCCCCTCGGACATCCCCGTCGTGGACGGCGTACGGCTGCTCGTCCTGGACCCGCCGCCGTACCAGCGGAGCTGGCCGGCGGGCCGCTTCTTCCCGCACATGACGGGCGACCTCGTCCTGGAGCGGGTGCTCGGCGAGGAGGAGGCCGCGCGGCTGCTCGCCGGGTGCGTCACCAAGGACGCCTGACCGGGGACGGCCGACCGAGGCGTTCACCACGCCCACATCCGCGCTCCTGGCACCGGTCACACGCACGCCAACCGGCGTCGGAAGAACAGGAGCGGCGGGCCGTAACCACCGGGCCCGCCGCCCCTGCCGACGACCCGGCCCGTGCCCAGGAGACAGCCATGACCGGCGTGACCACCCTCGACCGTCCCCCGCAGCCCGCGGCGCCCACCCGCTACACCGTCACCCTCGCCCGCGACGAGGCGGACGTGCGTGCCGCGCAGCGGCTGCGCCACGAGGTCTTCGCCGGGGAGATGGGCGCCCTGCTGACCAGCGCCGAACCGGGGCACGACATCGACGCCTTCGACGCCTACTGCGACCACCTCCTGGTGCGCGAGGAGGCGACCGGGCAGGTCGTCGGCACCTACCGGCTGCTGCCCCCGGAGCGGGCCGCGGTCGCCGGCCGGCTCTACTCCGAGGGCGAGTTCGACCTGTCCGCGCTCGACGCGATCCGGCCCGGCCTGGTCGAGGTCGGCCGCTCCTGCGTCCACCCCGGCCACCGCGACGGCACCGTCATCGGCCTGATCTGGGCCGGCATAGCCCGCTACATGACCGACCGGGGCCACGAATGGCTCGCGGGCTGCTGCTCCGTACCGCTCGCCGACGGCGGTGCCCTGGCCGCCGGCACCTGGGAGCGGGTCAAGGACCGGCACCTCGCGCCCGCCGAGTTCCGGGTCCGGCCGCTGCTGCCGTGGACTCCCCACGCCCAGGCCCCGGCCGCCCGCACCGACCTCCCCGCCCTGCTGCGCGGCTATCTCAGGCTCGGCGCCTGGGTGTGCGGGGAGCCCGCGCACGACCCCGACTTCGGGGTCGCCGACCTGTACGTGCTGCTGTCGATGCGCCGGGTCGACCCGCGCTACCTGCGGCACTTCCTCTCCCTCCTCCCGGCCTGATGAGCGGCTGGCTGCCCACCGCGCCCTGCACCCCGGACGCCTGTGCGGCGCCGGACCCGCCCGCCGCGGCCGTACCCCGTGCCGTGCTGCGGCTGACCGCGGTCGCGGCTCTGGTGCTGGCCGGTGCCGTGCTGTCCCTGTTCGGCGGGAGGATCCCCGCCGAGTGGGTCCGGCGGTGGTGCCGCTGGATCGTGCGGGCCGTCGGGGTGCGGGTGCGGATCACCGGCACCGCCGCGCCGGCCGGCGGGCTGCTGCTGGTCGCCAACCACGTCTCCTGGCTGGACATCCCGCTGCTCGCCGCCGTACGCCCGGCCCGGATGCTCGCCAAGACGGAGGTCGGGCGGTGGCCCGTGGCGGGTGCGCTCGCCGCGCGTGGCGGGGCCCTGTTCATCGAACGGGACCGGCTGCGCGCCCTGCCCGGCACGGTCGCCCGGATCACCGGCGCCCTGCGCGCGGGCGCGGCCGTGACCGCCTTCCCCGAGGGCAGCACCTGGTGCGGACGCGCCCACGGCCGGTTCCGCCGGGCCGTCTTCCAGGCCGCGCTCGACGCGGGCGTGCCCGTCCAGCCGGTCAGCCTGCGCTACCGCCGGCAGGACGGCGGGCCCGGCACCGCGGCCGCCTTCGTCGGCGAGGACAGCCTGGTGGCCTCGCTGTGGCGGGTGGCCCGGGCCCGCGGCCTGGTCGCCGAGGTGGAGGTCCGGCCGGTGATCCCGCCGGGCGCCCACCCCGACCGGCGCTCCCTGGCCCGGGCCGCCCAGCCGGCGGCCGCGGAGCCGGCCTGGACGCACGCGGCCCTGGTCACCGCCGGAGAGCGCGCCGCCGCGAACGCGTAGCGCACGGAACGAAGGTGATGAATGTCTGGAATGAGTAGATCTGGCGCGAGGGGGAAGTCGGAGAGTGCACATCACTACTCCCTGAGGAGCGTGTGCCCATGTCCACGGGAACGCTTCTGGCGATCATCATTCCGATCGTGGTGGTGATCGCTCTGGCCGCTGTGGCGGTCTCACTGCTGATGCGACGCCGTCACCTCCGTGAGCGCTTCGGCCCGGAGTACGAACGGACGGTCGAGGGATCCGACAGCCGGCTCGCCGCCGAGCGTGAGCTCAGGGAACGCGAGAGGCGACACGACTCGCTGGACATCAAACCGCTGCCCCCCGTCTCACGGGACCGCTACACGCGGGAGTGGACCAGTGTCCAGGAGGAGTTCGTCGACCGGCCGGAGGACGCGGTGCACGACGCGGACCGGCTGGTGACCTCCCTGATGCACGAGCGCGGGTATCCGACCGAGGGGTACGAGCAGCAGATGAAGGACCTCTCGGTGGAGCACGGCTCCACGCTGGAGCACTACCGGGCCGCCCACGAGGTGGAGTCCCTCTCCACCCGCAAGCAGGCGACGACCGAACAGCTGCGGGGCGCCATGGTGCACTACCGCGCCCTGTTCGACGAGTTGCTCTCCGACGGCGGCGGCCGGGCGCAGCCCGCCCGGTCCTGACCGCGATCACCACTGCGCACGGAGGAACGCATGGACAGGCACGAGGACGTGGGCCGCACCACGGGCGAGCTGTCGACCGAGGACCTCGCCCAGCCGACGGCCGCCGGTGCGGACGCCGAGCCGGCGCAAGCCCCCGAGGGAGCCCCGGTGTACCCCGGTGAGAGCACCGGGACACCGAGCGGCGGAACACCGGACACCGGCACGCAGAGCGAGGGCGACACGGCCGCCGGCGACGGGGCCGGCACCGACGCCGGCACCGACGCCGACGCCGGCGCTTCCGAGACCGCGGGGGCCCCGGCCGCCACCAGTGCTCGGTCCGCGGAGGACGAGACTCCGCAACTGTTGACGGACGACGACGAGCGCGCCTTCCGCGACCGCTGGCAGACGATCCAGAACCGGTTCGTGGACGACCCCCGGGAGGCCGTGCACGAGGCCGACACCCTGGTGGCGGACGTCATGCAGACCCTGGCCTCCACCTTCGCCCAGCACAAGCAGGACCTGGAGAGCCAGTGGGGCGAGGGCGAGAAGGTGGACACGGAGGAACTCCGGGGAGCGCTGCGGCGCTACCGTTCCTTCTTCAACCGCCTGCTGAGCACCTGAGCCCCGCTCCACCGTCCACGGCGCCCCGCCCGGCTCAGGGCATGACCCGCGCGAGGTAGGGCGCCGTGGCGCTGTCCCGGGTCCGCGCCACCCGCGGCGGCGGGCCGGCCGCCACGATCCGGCCGCCCCGGTCACCGCCGCCCGGACCCAGGTCGATCACCCAGTCGGCGCCCGCCACCACCGTCATGTCGTGCTCGACCACGACGACCGTGTGCCCGGCGTCGACCAGCCCGTGCAGCCGCTCCATCAGCACCTCCACATCGGCCGGGTGCAGTCCGGTCGTCGGCTCGTCCAGCAGGTACAGCGTGTGGCCGCGGCGCCCGCGCTGGAGTTCGCTCGCCAGCTTGATCCGCTGCGCCTCCCCGCCGGACAGCTCGGTCGCCGGCTGGCCGAGCCGCAGGTAGCCGAGGCCCACGTCGAGCAGGGTGCCCAGGCTGCGGGCGGCGCCCGGGGTGTCCGCGAAGAACTCCGCGGCGGCCTCCACGGTCAGGTCGAGCACGTCGGCGATGCTCCGTCCCCGGTACGTCACCCGGAGCGTCTCGGGGTTGTAGCGGGCGCCGCCGCAGTCCGGGCAGGGCGCGTACGTGCTCGGCAGGAACAGCAGCTCCACGCTGACGAACCCCTCGCCCTGGCAGGTCTCGCAGCGCCCGCCCGCCACGTTGAACGAGAACCGCCCGACCCCGTACCCGCGCGCCCGCGCCTCCTCGGTGCCGGCGAACACCTTCCGCACGACGTCGAACAGGCCCGTGTAGGTGGCCAGGTTGGAGCGCGGGGTGCGCCCGATGGGCCGCTGGTCCACCCGTACCAGCCGCCCGACCCCCGCCACGTCCTCCGTCAGCTCGCCGATCAGCGTGGACTTCCCGGAGCCGGAGACACCGGTGACCGCGGTGAACGCGCCGAGCGGGAACGCGGCCGTCACCGCGCGCAGGTTGTGCCGGGTCACCGGACCCACCGTCAGCCAGCCGCGCGGCTCGCGGACCTCGCGCGCCGGACCGGGGGACTCGTCGAAGAGGAACGCGGCCGTCGCCGACTCCTCGACCGAGGCCAGCTCGGCCGGCGGCCCGCTGTACAGCACCCGGCCGCCGTGCTCGCCCGCGCCGGGGCCCACGTCGACCAGCCAGTCGGCGCCGCGCACCACCTCCAGGTGGTGCTCCACCACGAACACCGAGTTCCCGGCCGCCTTGAGCCGCTCCAGCACGGTCAGCAGCGCCTCGGTGTCCGCCGGGTGCAGTCCGGCCGACGGCTCGTCCAGCACGTAGACGACACCGAACAGCCCGGAGCGCAACTGGGTCGCGAGCCGCAGCCGTTGCAGCTCGCCCGCGGACAGGGTGGGGGTGGCCCGGTCCAGGCTGAGGTAACCGAGGCCCAGTTCGACCACCGGCGCGATCCGGGACTTCAGGTCGGCGGTGAGCACCCTGGCCGTCTCGCCGTCGCCGTCGAGCAGTCCCGCCAGGTCGGTCAGCGGCAGCGCGGCCAGCTCGGCGATGGTCCGGCCGCCGAAGGTCACCGCGAGCGCCTCGGGCCGCAGCCGGCTGCCCCCGCAGACCGGGCAGGGCGCGCTGGTCAGGAAGCGCTCCGCCTTGGCCCGCAGGGTGGGCGACTTGGTGTCGGCGAAGGTCTTCAGCACGTACCGGCGGGCGCTCATGTACGTGCCCTGGTACGGCCGTTGGATGCGGTCCGCGTCCCGGACCGGGTGCACGGTGACGACCGGCTGCTCGTCGGTGAACAGGATCCACGCGCGCTGCTCGGCGGGCAGCTCGCGCCAGGGCCGGTCCACGTCGTACCCGAGCGTGTCCAGGATGTCCCGCAGGTTCTTGCCCTGCCAGGCACCCGGCCAGGCCGCGACGGCGCCCTCGCGGACGGACAGCGAAGGGTCCGGGACCAGCAGTTCCTCGGTGGTCTCGTGCACCCGCCCGAGTCCGTGGCACGCCGGGCAGGCGCCGGCCGCCGTGTTCGGCGAGAACGCGTCCGAGTCGAGCCGCCCGGCGCCGGGCGGGTAGGTGCCGGCGCGCGAGAACAGCATGCGCAGCGAGTTGGAGAGATTGGTGACCGTGCCCACCGAGGAGCGCGAGGTGGGGGCCGCGCGTCGCTGCTGCAGCGAGACCGCGGGCGGCAGCCCGGTGATCTCGCCGACCTTCGGCGCCCCGACCTGGTGGATCAGCCGGCGCGCGTACGGCGCCACCGACTCGAAGTACCGCCGCTGGGCCTCGGCGTAGACCGTGCCGAACGCCAGCGAGGACTTGCCCGACCCGGACACGCCGGTGAACACGGCCAGGACGTCGCGGGGGATGTCCACGTCCACGTTCCTGAGGTTGTGCTCGCGGGCGCCGCGGACGCGGACGTACGGATCATGGGGGCTGTGCATCGGGGGGATACTCTAACCGCCCCCGTGCGCTACGCCCGCGGAGGGTTGCCCGGGTCCTGCGGCCGGGTGCCGAACTCGTCCCGCAGCTTGTCCTGGCCGGTGTCGACCTGGGACCGGTACTTGTCCCCGGTGCGCTGGTCGGCGTAGTCCCCGCCCTTGTCGATGCCCTTGTCGGCCATGCCCTCGTGGCCCTTGAGCATGCCCTTGATCTTGTCCATGAAGGACATGGCGGCCCTCCTTGTCGCTTTCGGGTTCGCCCTCCCAGGGTCACCGGCCCGCGCCGGGTCCGCATCTCGAACGGCCCGGCGGCCCGGTGCCCGGCGGTGCGGCGTTCGGCGGTCCTGCGTTCAGCGGTCCGGCGCGAAGAGCGCGGCGAGCCGCCGGTGGGAGTCCAGCAGGGCCGTACGGTCGTAGGTGCTGGTGGTGACGAGCACCTCCTCGGCGCCGGTCTCCTTCAGCACCGCCTCCAGCTCGTGGGCGACCTGCTCGGCGGTGCCGGCGAGGTGCCCGGCGAGAGCGGACTCGTGGAAGTCCCGCTCCCTCGCGGTCATCGTGCGGGCCTCGACCGACTCGGCGGGGGCGAGCGGCGGGAACGTGCCGTGGGTGCGGGAGTACGCCATCGACCAGGCCTCGGGGACCAGCAGCCGGCGCGCCCCGGCCTCGGTGCCGGCGACCGCGACCGTGCCGGAGATCACCACGTACGGCTCGGACGCCCAGGCGGAGGGGCGGAACAGCGAGCGGTACTCGTCGATGCCGCGCAGCATCTTCTCGCGGCCGCGCAGGTCACCGATGACCATGGGCAGGCCCGCGCGCGCCGCGATGCGCGCGCCCTCGCCCATGGCCAGCACGAACGGCGGCACCCTCAGGCCCTCCGCGGGGCGGGCGTGCACCCCGGCCGGTGAGCCGCCCGTGAACCAGCCCAGCAGTTCCCCGAGCTGCGCGGCGAAGTCCTCGGCATCGTCCTTGTCCCGGCCGAGCGCCCTGCGGACCCCGTCCGTGAAGCCGACGGAGCGGCCCAGCCCCATGTCGATCCGCCCCGGGAACAGCGCTTCCAGCACCCCGAACTGCTCGGCCACCACGAGGGGCTGGTGGTTGGGCAGCATGACCCCGCCGGTGCCGACCCGGATGGTGCGGGTGGCCGCGGCGACCGCGGCGGCCAGCACGGTCGGTGCCGAGCCGGCCACCCCCGGCACCCCGTGGTGCTCCGACACCCAGAACCGGTGGTAGCCGAGCGCCTCCGCCTCCCGGGCCAGGGCGACGGTGTCCCGCAGCGCCTCGCCGGGCGGGCGGCCCTCGCGGGTGCGGGAGCGGTCGAGGACGGAGAACCGGGTCCGGCTGATCACTGAGCTGCTCACGCAGGGTTCAACGCCCTGGCGGGCACGGGATTCCCGCGGCCACGCCGGGTCGGCGCGCGGCCACGCACGGTGCGGCGCGTGCGGCGCGTGCGGCGCGTCAGCGTGCGGCGCGTCAGCGGGGGCGCGGAGGCCGCCGGGGCCCGCGGGCTGGCTAGGGTGGCCGGTGTGACAGACAGCAGCAAGCGCCCGCTGGCCGTGTTCGACCTCGACAACACGCTGGCCGACACCGCCCACCGCCAGCACTTCCTGACGAGCAGGCCGCGCGACTGGGACGCGTTCTTCGCCGCCGCGCCCCAGGACCCGCCGCTCGCGGAGGGCGTGGCGCTGGCCGAGGAGAGCGCCGGCACGTGTGAGGTCGTCTACCTCACCGGCCGCCCCGAGCGGTGCCGCCGGGACACGCTGGACTGGCTCGCTGCCCACGGACTGCCCGAGGGGCCCGTCCACATGCGGAGCGACACCGACCGCAGACCGGCCCGGTTCACCAAGCTGCAGATCCTGCGCCGGCTCGCCCGGGACCGGGAGGTGCGGGTGCTGGTGGACGACGACGAGCTGGTGTGCGACGACGCCGAGCGCGCCGGGTTCACCGTCGTACGGGCCCGCTGGGCCGCGAAGTCGGCCGTGCTGGAGGAGGCGCAGGAGCGCGAGGGGCGTACCTGAGAAGCCGCGTCGGCCGGCTCAGTCGCCGTCCTCCAGCCGGAAGCCCACCTTCAGGCCCACCTGGTAGTGCTCGACCCGGCCGTTCTCGATCTGGCCGCGGACCTGGGTCACCTCGAACCAGTCCAGGTTGCGCAGGGTCTGGTCGGCTCGGGCGATGCCGTTGCGGATGGCCTGGTCGAGTCCCTCGTGGGAGGTGCCGACGATCTCGGTGACCCGGTAGGTGTGGTTCGACATGCGGGTGCTCCTCTCGTGTCACGCCGTACTCCACCGTGCCGTATCCGCGCTCCGTCCGCACGGCGTCGCCGCTGTACCGCCGGGTAGCCCTTGACCTCCGCATTGGTCCATACCAAAATCCAGCTCACCCGTACGAGCCCCCGCTCGTCCCCCACGCCGGGCCCCTTCCCTGTCCCCGCACCCCTGCCCGACAGAACAGGACCCCTCGTGAGACGACGTCTGCTCGCCCTCATCTGCGTCACCGGCTCCCTCGTCAGCGGCTGCGGGATGCTCCCCGGCGACCACGAGCGCAGGACCGTCACCGTGTGGCTGATGAAGGACAGCGCTTCCAGGGAGTTCCTGCAGCGGTTCACCGAGGACTTCGAACGCACCCACGGCGACCTGCGGTTGGACATCCGTATCCAGCAGTGGACCGGCATCGTCGAGAAGGTCCGCACCGCACTGAAGGCGGAGTCCGGCGACGGCCCGGACGTCATCGAGGTCGGCAACACCCAGGTGCCGCTGTACGCCGACGGCGGCCGGCTCACCGACCTCACCCTGGAGTCGATGCGGGACTGGGGCAAGGAGAAGTGGCTGCCCGGCCTCGCCCAGCCCGGCAAGGACGGCAACAAGCAGTACGGCATCCCCTGGTACGCGGCCAACCGCGTCGTCATCTACCGCAAGGACCTGTTCGAACAGGCCGGCGTCACCCGCCCGCCGAGGACCCGCGAGGAATGGCTCGCCGCCACCGAGAAGCTCGACTCCGGCGACACACAGGGCATCTACCTCGCCGGACAGGACTGGTACACGCTCTCCGGCTTCATCTGGGACGAGGGCGGCGACCTCGCCCGGGAACAGGACTACACCTGGCGGGGCACCCTGGACTCCCCGGCCGCGCTGCGCGGCATGGACTTCTACCGCCGGCTCCAGGCGCTCGGCAAGGGGCCCGTGGACGCCGACGAGGAACACCCGCCCCAGGCAGGGGTGTTCGCCGGCGGCAAGGCCGCCCAGATCATCGCCGTACCCGGGCTCGCCCAGTCCATCCTCAAGCAGAACCCGGCACTGAAGGGCAAGCTCGGCTTCTTCCCCGTGCCCGGCACGACCGCCGGCCGGCCCGGCACCGTCTTCACCGGCGGCTCCGACCTGGTCGTCCCGCGCAACACCGGCGACCAGTTCGCCGCGACCGCCGTCGTCGCGGCGCTCACCGGCGCCAAGTGGGACACCGAACTCGCCCGCACCATGAACTACGTGCCCAACAAGACCACCCTGGCCGGCGCGGTCGCCGGGGAGGAGGGGGTCGCCGCCATGGCCGCGGGCGCGGCACACGGGCGGGCGACCCCCCACAGCCCTCAGTGGGCCGACGTGGAGGCCGACAACCCGATCAAGGAGTACATGACCCGGGTGCTGAACGGCGCGGACCCGGCGACCGAGGCCCGCCGAGCCTCCCGCAAGATCACCGAGCTGCTCACCCCGAACGTGGGCTGACCGGCCGCAGCCGGCTCACCGCAGCACGCTCAGCGACAGCGCGAAGCGGCCCTGCGGGTCCGTCCACCAGTGGGTCAGCTCCAGGCCCGCGGCGGCCAGTTCCGCGGTCACACCCTCCCTCCGGAACTTGGCCGACACCTCGGTGCGCAGCTCCTCGCCCGCCGCGAAGTCCACGGCGAGGTCCAGCGCGGGCACCTTCACGGTCTGCGCGGTACGGGAGCGCAGCCGCATCTCGATCCACTCCCGCTCGGCGTTCCACAGGGCCACGTGGTCGAACGCGTCCGGGTCGAAGTCGGCGCCCAGTTCGCGGTCGACCACGGCCAGCACGTTCTTGTTGAACGCGGCCGTCACCCCGGCCGCGTCGTCGTACGCCCGGACCAGCACCCCCTCGTCCTTGACCAGGTCCGTGCCGAGCAGGAGCCCGTCGCCCGGGGCGAGCAGCGAGCGCACGGAGTCCAGGAAGCGGGCGCGTTCGGCGGGCAGCAGGTTGCCGATCGTGCCGCCGAGGAACGCCACCAGCAGGGGTCCGGGCGTCGCGGGCAGGGTCAGCGGGGCGGTGAAGTCGGCGATGAGGGCGTGGACGTCGAGGTCCGGGCGCTCGTCGATCAGGGTCTGCCCGGCCTGGGTGAGGGCGCTCTCGCTGACGTCGACCGGGACGTACGCCGACAGGGGGAGCGCGTCGATCAGATAGCGGGTCTTCTCCGAGGAGCCCGAACCCAGCTCGACCAGGGTGCGGGCACCGCTCGCGGCGGCGATCTCACCGGACCGGTCGGCGAGGATCTCCCGCTCGGCGCGGGTGGGGTAGTACTCGGGCAGTTCGGTGATCTGCTCGAACAGCTCGCTGCCGCGGGCGTCGTAGAACCACTTCGGCGGCAGCCACTTCGGCGCGGCGGTGAGGCCGTGCAGGACGTCGGCGCGCAGCGCGGCGTCCGTCGCGTCCTCGGGGAGCGTGCGGGTGACGTGCAGGGGGCTCAACGGCAGGGCTCCTTCGGTGAGGCGGACGCCGGTTCGTCCAAGGGGGCGAGCAGCACACCGGCGCGGCTCGCGGTGAGCACGGTGCGGTCGGGGACCTCCTGCCAGAGGGGGTCGTCGTCGTACGGCTCGGAGGCCACGACGGTGTTCCGGCCCGGCTCCGTGCGGTACCAGAGCGAGTCGCCCCAGGCGGTGGCGGCGATCGTGGCTCCGTCGGTCAGCAGCAGGTTCAGACGGGAGGCGGGGGCGGCCCGGGCCAGTTGGCGAACCGTTTCGCCCAAGGCGTCGTCCGGTTCGTCCCCGTTGCGCAGCCGGTGCAGGACCAGTGCCCAGACGAACGCCGAGTCGGTGCGGGCCTGGAGCGACAGCAGGTCGACCGGCGGCAGCGCGGACACCAGGGGCGCCGCCGAGTCCGGCCAGCCCGCGATCATCCCGTTGTGGCTGAACAGCCACCGCCCGGACGCGAACGGTGCCGCAGCGGCCTCGGCGTCCGCCCCCGCCAGGGTCGCGTCCCGGACGGCGGCGAGCACGGCGCCCGAGCGCACCACCCGGCCCAGGTCGGCGAAGGACAGGTCGGCCCAGATCGGCCCGGCGCGCCGGTAGCGCGCCGGGACCGGATCGCCGGAGGTGTACCAGCCCACCCCGAAACCGTCGGCGTTGACCGTCCCGTGCCGCTGCCGGCGCGGCGCCCACGACTGCCGGAACAGGCTGTGCGGGGGCTCCACGAGGAGCCGGCCGAGCGGCTCCTCGGGGCCCAGATAGGCGAGGTGACGGCACATCAGACGGTCTCCGAGCGGGCGGTGCGGAACCCGGAGAAGATCTGCCGGCGGATCGGGTAGTCCCAGTTGCGGAACGTGCCCCGGCACGCCACCGGGTCCACGGCGAACGAACCGCCGCGCAGCACCTTGTGCTCGGGCCCGAAGAACACCTCCGAGTACTCCTTGTACGGGAAGGCCGCGAAGCCCGGGTACGGCAGGAAGTCGCTCGCCGTCCACTCCCACACGTCGCCGATCAACTGCCGGACGCCGAGCGGGGACTCGCCGGCCGGGTAGCTGCCGGCCGGAGCGGGCCTGAGGTGCCGCTGGCCCAGGTTGGCGTGGTCGGGCGCCGGGTCGGCGTCGCCCCACGGGTAGCGCCGGGAGCGGCCGGTGGCCGGGTCGAAGCGGGCCGCCTTCTCCCACTCCGTCTCGGTGGGCAGGCGCCGTCCGGCCCACCGGGCGTAGGCGTCCGCCTCGTACCAGCACACGTGCAGCACCGGCTCGTCCGGCGGTACCGGTTCGGTGATCCCGAACCGGCGCCGCAGCCACTGGCCGCCGTCCCGCCGCCAGAACAGCGGGGCCGAGATGCCGTGCCGCCGGATGTGCGCCCAGCCCTCGGGCGACCACCAGCGTTCGGTGCCGTAGCCGCCGTCCTCGATGAACGCCTGGTACGCGGCGTTCGTCACCGGGGTGGTGTCGATCCAGAAAGGCGCCACCTCCCGCGGGTGCGCCGGGCGTTCGTTGTCCAGGGCCCACGGCTCGCTGGAGGTGCCCATGGTGAACGGGCCGCCCGGTACGAGGACTTCGGCCGGTCCCGTGAACAGCGGGAGCGGATCCGGGTCCGGGGCGGTCAGGACCTGCGGCCCGGTGCGGAGCTGATGGGTGATCAGCATGGTTTCGTCGTGCTGCTGTTCGTGCTGGGCGATCATGCCGAAGGCGAAGCCGGCCTCGGTCAGCCGGGTGCCGTGGAAGTCGGCCGCCTCCAGCAGGTCCAGCGCCCGGCCGCGCACCTCGGCCGCGTACCGGCGGGCCTCGGCGGGCGGCAGCAGCGGCAGCGAGGGGCGCTCGGCACGCGCGTGCTCGAAGGCGTCGTACAGGTTGTCTATCTCGGGCCGCATCGCCTCCCGGCCGCCGACCGTCCGGAGCAGCCACTGCTCCTCCTGGTTGCCGATGTGCGCCAGGTCCCACACCAGCGGGGACATCAGCGGCGAGTGCTGCGCGGTGAGATCCGGTTCGTCGACGCAGCTGGTCAGCAGCGTGGTGCGGTCTCGGGCGGTGAGGAGGGAGGCCAGCGCGCGCTCGCGCAGCGCTTCGCTGTCCGTCCCTTCGGCCCGGGTCTCGGTGTCGGTCTCGGGCGCGGTCATGTACGGATGTCCTTCCTCCCGTAGGCGGTACGGGCGCCCCCGGCCGGGCCGGAACGGGGCGGGTCGGTCGCGGTCAGCCGGTCCAGCAGGTCGTCGGCCGGGCAGCGGCCCCGGGCCACGTGGCGGTCCCGGAACGCCGCCACGGCGTCGGTGACCCGGGCCGTGGCGCCCAGCCGGGGCAGCGCCTCCAGGGCCACCGCGAAACAGGTGTCGGCGGCCTCGCGCAGCTCCGGGTCGGCGAGCCCGAACCGGGCCGCGTCGACCCACAGCGGGTTGTGCGGCGCGGGCCGGTTCAGGGCGCGTTCGGCCAGCGGCTTCACGGTCCGGTAGGCGCGCTCGGCGGCCTCCGGGTCGTCGAACAGCGCCGCCGTCACCGCGAGCGGCACCAGCCAGCCGTCCTCGCCGGGCTGCGCGTCGATCATCCGCAGCTCCAGATGACCACGGGGCCGGACCGGCGGGAACAGGGTCGTCAGGTGGTAGTCCAGGTCCGCGCGGGTGGGCGGCCGGGGCGACCGGGAACGGGTCCACTCCCGGAAGGTGAGCCCGTCGGGCACCTCCCACGGCCCGTTCTCCCGGCGGACGCACATCACCGGCGAGTCCAGCACGTGCCGGGCCCAGGCGGTGCGCGGCTCACCGTCCAGCGGGGGGGCGCCGGCCCGGCCGGCACCGATCTCCGTCCACGTCAGCTGGCGGGTGGACTGCCAGCCCGTGGGCCGGCCGCCCCGCAGCGGGGAGTTGGCGAACGCGGCCACCAGGACCGCGCCCAGCTGATGCGCCAGCCACCAGCGCCTGGCGTGCCCCAGCGGACCCGGTTCCTCGTGGCCGGCGTCCACGCAGACCTGGACGGAGGCCGTGGTGCACATCATGTGACGGCCGGCCGGACCGGTGCGGTCCAGGCAGGTCTCCATGGCGTCGTAGCGCGGCTCGTGCAGGAATCTGCGGGGCGTGTGCCAGGGGTCGTGGCCGATGCCCGCGAGGCCGAGACCGTCCTTCGCCAGGACCGACCGTACGGTGTCCAGGTCGGCGGAGACGGTGTCGACGCACTCCATCAGGGAGGCGGCGGGCGGCGAGCTCAGCTCCAGCTGGCCGCCGGGTTCGACGGTGAGCGCCGAGCCCAGGGGGACGGCCCGCAGGGCGGTGTAGGCCGCTTCGAGCCGTTCGGGTGAGACCGGGAGCTGCGGCAGCTCCAGGGAGTGGACGAGCCACTCCAGTTCGACACCGAGGGTGCGGGGCGGGCCGGTCTTGAAGCAGATGCCCCGGACCAGGGCCTCCACCTCGGCCTCGGTGACGGCGGTGCGGTGCTCCGTACAGTCACCGCCGTCGCTCTGTGTGTCCGACATGTCGGGTCCTCCTGAAATTCCACCGTGCCACCGGCCCGGCGTCGTGTCCGGGCAGCGCTCGTCCTACCCAAAACCACTCCGGCGAATCGCACAAGGGTGCCAACCGGGACGTTCCGGATCCGTCACCTCCGTTTCTTTGCGTGTTTCCGGGCCGTTCCCGGGTCGGGAAACTCCGTTGCACCGCGGCACCAGCATCACCCAGGATGCCTGCATGAGCACGACGGGGGAGACCGCGCAGGCCGTGGTCGGGGCGCCCACGGGGGTGGCGCCGTGAGCGCGCGCCTGCGCGGGGTCGCCGCGGAGACGGAACGTATCGTCGCCGCGGGCTGGTACCGGACACCGGACGGGCGGCAGGTGTCCGTCGCGGACGCGGTCGAGGCCGCGCGGGCGGGCACCCGGCTGTTCGGTCCCGCGCCGGTGCCGGTGCCGCCCGGAGCACCCGCGAACACGACGGTCTTCGAGGTCACCGGCGAGAGCAGCCTGGAGGCGGCCCGCCGGCTGGCCGGCGCCCCCGTCGCCGTCCTGAACTTCGCCTCGGCCCGGAACCCGGGCGGCGGCTACCTCAACGGCGCGCAGGCCCAGGAGGAGGCCCTGTGCCGCGCCTCCGCGCTGCACACCTGCCTGCTGTCGGCCCGTGCCTTCTACGACCACCACCGCGCCGACCGTGACCCGTTCTACTCCGACCGGGTGATTCACTCCCCGGCCGTCCCCGTCTTCCGCGACGACCGCGGCCGGCTGCTCGCCGAGCCGTACCGCGCGGGCTTCCTGACGGCCGCCGCCCCCAACGCGGGCGTGATCCGCAGGACGGCCCCGCAGCGGGCCGCCGGGCTGCCCGGCGCCCTGGCCGTGCGCGCCGAACGCGTCCTGGAGACGGCCGCGGCCCACGGCTACCGCCGCCTGGTCCTCGGCGCCTGGGGCTGCGGCGTCTTCCGGAACGACCCGGCCCTCGTCGCCCGCGCCTTCCGCACCCTGCTGGGTCCCGGCGGCCGGTTCGCCCACCGCTTCGCACACGTGGTGTTCGGCGTGCTGGACCGGACAACGGGGGCGGTGGCGCGGACGGCGTTCGAACGGGCGTTCACGCAGACGGGGGCGGAGGCCGGGTCCGTCAGGTGTAGGTGAAGGTGCGGGGGTGCGGTCGGCCGCCGTGCCCGGGCGGGCGGCCGGGTTCGAGTGGTGCGGGCCGGTCAGGTCCAGCCGTAGCGCTCGTGCAGGCGCCGGCGGACGAGGTCGAAACGCATCCGGTCCAGGGCGCACGCCTCCCGGCGCATGCCCTCCTCGTGGAGGCGCAGCACGCGGTCCACGGCCACCCAGGAGTCCCGGCCCGACCGGTCCCAGGGGCCGCTGCCGATCGCCACCCAGTCCCGGTCGTCGTCGTGCCGCCTGCTGGACAGCCGGACGGCGAGCAGGGTGCGGCCCGGCTCCCGGGCCACGACCAGCACCGGGCGGTCCTTGCCCCGCCCGTCGTTCTCCTCGAACGGCACCCAGGTCCACACGATCTCCCCGGGATCCGGGTCGCCGTCGTGGGCGGGGGAGTACTCGGTGCGCACCCGGCCGACCGCGCGCGGATCGGCCTCGGTGGTGGCGTGCGGGCCGTGACGGCCGGGGACGTTCTCTTCGGTGGTCGTACTCACGCAGGCACCCTAAGGGTGTCCGGGGGGCTCAGTCGATGCAGAACTCGTTGCCCTCGACGTCCTGCATCGCGATGCACGAGTCGTGGCCGTCGTACAGGAGTTGCACCCGGACCGCCCCGAGCGCGACCAGTCGTGCGCACTCGGCTTCGAGCGTGGCGAGGCGCTCCTCGCCCACCAGCCCGGTACCCACCCGCACGTCGAGGTGCACCCGGTTCTTGACGACCTTGCCCTCGGGAACGCGCTGGAAGAACAGCCGCGGACCCACACCCGAGGGATCACTGCACGCGAACCAGGAACCCCGGTCCTCGGGGGGCCGGGAGCGGTCGAAGTCGTCCCAGGTGGTGAACCCCGCCGGAGGCGGCGCTACGACGTACCCGAGCACCTCGCACCAGAACCGGGCGACCCGCTCGGGTTCCGCGCAGTCGAAGGTGACCTGGAACTGCTTGATCGTCGGCATCGGCGCACCCTAACAGGCGCGCGCGCCGATGCGCATGCCCGGGCGCCGGCCGTGGACGGTCAGGTACGTCAGCCCGGCCTCGCCTGCGGTGATGCTGCGCGGAGCGCCGTGCGGCAGCCAGAGCAGGGCGCCCTCGGCGAGCGGCTCCACCGCCTCCGCGGTGCCGTCGCCGAGCGTGCCGTGCCCGGCGACGACCAGCACCAGCACGTCCAACTGGGTCTCGGTGTGGGCCGTGATGCGTCCGCCCGGCGTCAACCGGACCACGTTCGCGTCGAGTTGTCGCCCGCTCTCCGCCAGCTTCCACAGCACGCCGGCCGGTACCGGGGGTGCCTCGGCGAGCGCGCGGGTGTCACACAGGACGCGCGGGCCCGCCACCGGCCGGCCGGTGCGGTGTCGATCGCGGACGGCGACGTCATCCGGTGTTCTCCTCGGCTGTTCCGTTTCCCTGCCCACCGTGACCGGCCGCACGGCCGGGCGGGTGACCTCAGCCCTCCTGCTCCACGGGGAT
This sequence comes from Streptomyces sp. NRRL S-1022, assembly GCF_000720135.1. Classification (GTDB taxonomy): domain Bacteria; phylum Actinomycetota; class Actinomycetes; order Streptomycetales; family Streptomycetaceae; genus Streptomyces. The sequence goes on from NZ_JOIU01000033.1 coordinate 28,514, forward strand.
CTTCTGCGGCGGCGGCGCCACCACTCCGTTGAGCGAGGGCGAAGCGCCGTTCACCGGCTGCCCGTTGTCGCCCGTCGTGGCGAGCAGCTTGCGGGCCAGGCCCAGGCCCGTGCCGCCCATGGTGAGCGCCTTCGCGAACAGCTCGCCCATGCCGTCGGCGCCGTTGAGCAGCACCATGTTGTCGACGTTGCCGAACGCGGACGCGCCGGCCTGGACGATCTCCGGCCACTTCTCGGCGAGTTGCTGGGCGACGACCGCCTCCTGGTTCTCGGCCAGGGCCGCCGCCCGGGCCTTGATGGCCTCGGCCTCCGCCAGGCCCTGGGCCCGGGTCGCCTCGGCCTCCGCCAGACCCCTCGCCTGCGCGGCGGCAGCCTCGGCCTCACCGGTGGCCCGGGTGGCGGCGGCGCTCGCCGTACCCCGGGTCTGGGTCGCCTCGGCCTCGGCCGCCGCGGCGGTCTTCACCCGGGTCGCCTCGGCCGCCGCGGCCAGCTCGGTCTCCTTCGCCTTGGCCTGGGCCGCCGAGATCCGCGCGTCGCGCTCGGCCTCGGCCAGCGTCCGCTTCTCGTAGGCCTGGGCGTCCGCCGGTTTGCGGACGTCCGCCTGGAGCTGCTGCTCGCGCCGGTTCGCCTCCAGTTCGGCGACCCGCGTCTCCTGCACCACGACCTCCTGCCGGGCCGCGGCCGCGGCGAGCGGTCCGGCCTGCTGGGCCTTGGCCGCCGCCTTGTCACGCTCGGCCTGGTAGCCGGCCTGGAGGATCTCGCTGTCCCGGGTGGCCTCCGACATCCGGGCCGCCGCCTGCTGCTCGGCCTCCGTGGCCAGCCGGTTCGCCTCCGCCTGCGCGATGCGGGCGTCCCGCTGGACGGCCGCCGCGTGCGGCATCGCCAGGTTCTGGATGTACCCGGTCGGATCCTCGATCTCGTGGATCTGCAGCGAGTCCACGATCAGACCGAGCTTCTCCATCTCCGTACCGCAGGCCGCCCGGGTCTGCCCGGTCAGCTTCTCCCGGTCGCGGATCATGTCCTCGACCGTCAACCCGCCCACGATGGACCGCAGATGACCGGCGAAGACGTTGTGCACCCGCTCCGCCATCAGCCGCTGCTGGTCCAGGAACCGGCGGGCCGCGTTCGCGATCGACACGAAGTCGTCGCCCACCTTGAAGATGACCACGCCCCGCACCTTCAGCGGAATGCCCTGGTGCGTCACGCAGTCCACGTGCAGCTCGGTCTCGTTCAGGTCCAGCGAGAGCTTGCGCACCGCCTGCACCCCGGGCAGCACCAGCGTGCCCCGCCCGGTGACGATGCGGAAGCCCATGCCCTCCTCCAGGCCCTCCGTGCGGTGGTTCGACCCGGAGATGACGAGTGCCTCGTTCGGCTCGGCGACCCGCCACATCATCTTGAACAGACCGATCAGTACGAGGACGGCCACGACGACCGCCCCCGCAACGACGCCGACAACCATCGGCATACGCCCCCTTTGCATGGTGCCCGTCCGGCACCGAACGAAGGGAGTGTGCGCCTGCCGGGGGCCGGGGTGAAGACGCCGGCGAATCCTTGTTGCAATCTTGACGCACGCCGCCCTCACCTGGGGCGACGGGCGCTCAACTGTCGTACGCCGCGGTGACGTAGACCGTTCTCGGCGGCAGGTGCTCCATGACCATCACCACCGTCCCGGTGGTGATCCGGGACCTGCCGTCGGCCGGATGGGCGAGGAAGTGTTCCGCGCCGCCGCGTACCCGCACGATCACCTCGCCCACCAGACCGGGCCCGACCGTCCCCGTCACCCGCCCCATCAGCCCGACCATCGACGCGTCCTCCATGGCCCCAGCGTACGGGCGGAGCCCCGTCACACGGCCGGGTCGTCCGCGTCCGCCCGCCGCGGCGGCCACAGCTCGTGCCAGCGCAGCTCCGCCTCCAGCTGCGCGGCCAGGGACACCAGGAGCGGTTCGCTGTGGGCCGGGCCGAGCAGCTGCGCGCCCACCGGGAGTCCGGAACCGGTGAAACCGGCGGGCACGTTCACCCCCGGCCAGCCGAGCACGTTCCACGGCCAGGCGTACGGGCAGGCCGCGATGATCGCCCGGTCGGTGGCCAGCCCGCCGAGCCGGGAGAAGGCGCCGATCCGCGGCGGGGGCAGGGCGGTCGTCGGCGCGAGGACCACGTCGTACGACCCGAAGAACGCGCCGATCCGCCGGTGCAGCACCGCCTCCGCCCGCCGGGCCGCCCGCAGCGGGGCCCCGCCGAGCAGCCGGCCGAGCCGGGCCGCGCCCCGGGTGCGCGGGTCGAGCAGCGCGGGATCGGGTGCCTCGCGGACCCACTCGGCGATGCCGGCGGTGGCCCGTGGCACGAAGGTCAGCCCGATCTGCCCGTACGGCGGGTCGGCCTCCTCCACCACGTGGCCCAACCCGGCCAGTCTTTCCGCGAGTTCGACGACCCGGGCGCGGATCTCCGGGTGCAGCCGGGCGGCCACGGCGGTGAACGGCGGCTTCAGGGACAGGGCGATGCGCAGCCGGCCCGGGTCGCGGCCGGCCGCGTCCGCCACCACCAGCGCGGGCGGCCGGTGCCGGTCGCGGTCGTGGTTGCCGCTCGCCGCGTCCAGCAGCAGGGCCGCGTCGGCGACCGTACGGGCGAGGGTGCCGTTGACCGTGATGCCGTGGAAGGACTCGGCGCGCGGCCAGGTCGAGACGCGGCCGCGCTGCGGCTTGATGCCGATCAGGTGGGTCCAGGAGGCGGGGATGCGCACCGAGCCGGCGCCGTCGGAGCCGAGCGCGGCCGGGACGAGGCCGGCGGCGACGGCCGCGGCCGACCCGCCCGAGGAGCCGCCCGGCGTGTGGCCGGTGTTCCACGGGTTGCGGGTCTCGCCGAAGGCCGGCCCCTCGGTGAACGGCCACTGTCCCAGCTCGCAGGTGTTCGTCTTGCCCACGATCACCGCACCGGCCGCACGCAGCCGCCGTACCGCCTCCCCGTCCGCGGCCACCGGCGGGAAGACGCCCCGGCAGCCGAACGCGGTCGGCTCACCCGCCACGTCCATGTCGTCCTTCACCGCCACCGGCACCCCGAGCAGCGGGCGCCGCCCGCCGGCGGCCAACTCCCGGTCGGCGGCGTCCGCTTCGGCGAGCGCGGCCTCGGCGCGCACGATCCGGAAGGCGTTGAGCGTCGCCCGCGCCCCCTCGATCCGCGCCAGCGCCTGCTCCACCAGCTCCCGGGAACTCATCTCCCCGTCGGCAAGAGCACGACAACTCTCCGCAAGACCCGCGGCACGGTCGGGCGTCATGGGGGAGCACCTCCGGGAGGGCCGGGCACGATGTCTACCGAACGGTAACCTCCGCACGGCGGCGGGCACACGGTTTTCCCGCGGCGGATGCACGGATGTCGCACGGGTGGCCGGACCGGCCGTCACCGCGCCAGCAGCCGGCGCAGCCAGGCGACGCGGGCCGTGCGGGCCGTGCGGGAGAGGGAGGCCTCCGGGGCGAGGGTGTCGAAGCCGTGGCAGCCACCCGGCCAGACGTGGAGTTCGGCCACGCCGCCGGCCTGCCAGATGCGCGAGGCGTAGCCGACCACCTCGTCCCGGAAGGTCTCCGCCGAGCCGACGTCCAGGAAGGCCGGGGGCAGGCCGGAGAGGTCGGCGGCGCGGGCCGGGGCCGCGTAGGGGGAGACGTCCGGGCCGCCGCGGCGGTCGCCGAGCAGGGCCGTCCAGGCGGTTTCGTTGGCGGTGCGGTCCCACACGCCCCGGCCGGCCATCTGACGGCTGGAGGGGGTGTCGTTGCGGTCGTCCAGCATCGGGCACATCAGCAGCTGGCCGAGCGGGCGCGGGCCCCGCCGGTCCCGGCACAGCAGGGCGAGCGCCGCCGTCAGCCCGCCGCCGGCGCTGGCGCCCGCGACCACGATCCGGTCCGGGTCGCCGCCGATCTCCCGGGCGTGCTCCGCGGTCCACAGCAGTCCGGCGTACACGTCCTCGACGGGTGCCGGGTGCGGGTGTTCGGGCGCCAGCCGGTACTCCACCGACACCACCACCGCGCCCAGTTCGCGGGCCCAGGCCAGGGGTTCGGTCACGCCGGCCCGGTTGGTGCCGGCCACCAGGCCGCCGCCGTGCACGTGGTAGACGACCGGCAGCCCGGTCCGGGCGGGAGCGGCGGTGGGCCGGCACACGAGGAGGGACACCTCGGGGTCGCCCTCGGGTCCGGGCACCGAACGGTCCTCCGCCTCGAAGGCGCCGTCCAGGGTCACGTCGATCAGCCCGAGGGCGGCGGTGCGCCGGGCGGCCTCGACGTCGTCCGGGGTGAGGCCGGGCGCGAGCACCTCCGGGAACGACTCCAGCACGGTGGCGAGCTCCGGATCGAACGGCGGCGGGACCAAGGACATCGCGACTCCTCCCAGGATGCGTCTGACGCGTAGGCGCACCGGGCGGTGGCCCGTTGCCGGGCGGACCCCCCCTCCTCCGGCGGCGGCCCCCTCGTCGGGCGCGCCGCCACGGCGTACCCGGTCACCAGCCGTCTACCCCGTCCCGCCCGGACGACGACCTGCGAAAGCCGTGCTCCGCCGGCCGGGCCCCCGGCGGCGGAGCGGCTCGCGGGGTTCGGACGGGCGGGACGGGGTAGACGGCAGGGCCGGAGCCGCGGTGGCTCCGGCCCTTGCCGGGGGGTACGGCTCGGACGCCTGCGGGGAGTCCTGCGGTCGGCTCCGCGCCGGGGTCCGGGCGGTTCAGGCCGCCGCGCCCACGGTGCCGTGCAGGCGGGCCACGACCTCGGTCAGCTGGGCGGCGACCTCGGCGTCGTCGGCCGGGTGGGTCTCGGCGAAGCGGGTCAGGGAGCCGGGGATGGCCAGCTTGATGTCCTCGATCACCTTGCCGCCGGCGATGCCCACGGCCTTGCGGGCCTCGTCCTGCGCCCACACGCCGCCGTACTGGCCGAAGGCGGTGCCGATCACGGCGACGGGCTTGCCGCCGAAGGCGCCGGCACCGTACGGGCGGGACAGCCAGTCGATGGCGTTCTTCAGGACGGCCGGGATGGTGCCGTTGTACTCGGGCGAGAAGAGCAGGAACGCGTCGGCGGCCCGGGCGGCCTCGCGCAGCCTGGCGGCGGCGGCCGGGACGCCGCCCTCCACGTCGATGTCCTCGTTGTAGAACGGGACGTCGGCCAGGCCCTCGAACAGCTCGATCTCGGCGCCCTCCGGCGCGAGCTTCACGGCCGCCTCGGCGAGCTGGCGGTTGTGCGAACCGGCGCGGAGGCTGCCGACGAGCGCGAGGATGCGAACGGACATGGGAACTCCAAAGGGCTGAAACATCGCTGTCACGATCCGGACCGGGGTCCGTTTAGCTTTCTACCACCCTAAGCGGACCAGGGTCCAGTTTTCTTCCCGATGCTTTACGCTGTCTTCATGTCCAGCGCCCTGCCCCCCTTCCCCAGGCCTCAGGAGCCCCTCGACGCACCCCAGTTGCTGGAAGTCGGCTCGCTGTCCGACGAGCCGTGCCTGCGCGCCGACGCGGCCCGCAACCGGGCCCGGCTGCTGGAGGCCGCGGCCCGGCTGATCGCCGAGCACGGGGTGGCCGGCGTCACCATGGAGGCGGTGGCCGCCGCCGCCGAGGTGGGCAAGGGCACCGTCTTCCGCCGCTTCGGCGACCGCACCGGGCTGCTGACGGCCCTGCTCGACCACTCGGCCAAGCAGCTCCAGGCCGACTTCCTGAGCGGACCGCCTCCGCTGGGCCCCGGCTCACCGCCCCTGGAGCGGCTGCGGGCGTTCGGCGTGGCGGTGCTCTACCGCACGGCCGAGCAGCTGGACCTGCAGCTGGCCGCCCAGCCGGAGCCGACCCGCCGGTTCACCCACCCCGCGTTCGGCTCGCTGCGCATGCACATCACGGTGCTGCTCCGGCAGATCGTGCCGGGCGCCGACTGCGACCTGCTCGCCCACACCCTGCTGGCGGCGCTGGACCCCGCGCTGATCCACCACCTGACCCGGCAGCGCGGGCTGCCCATGGAGCGGCTGGAGGCCGGCTGGTTCGACCTGGTCGCCCGGGTGACCGGCACGGAGGCGCCGCGCTGACCGTCGTACCGGACCGGGAGGGTCGGCCACCCGGCCGGTACCGGGCCCGGCGTCCGGTCAGTCGCCCTCCCCGGTGAACACCGCCACCAGGCCCTGGGGGGCGTCCGCGCGGAACAGCAGGTCCTGGCCGCGCGCGGAGTCCGTCGCGGACGCCTCCGCGCGCCGGAACATCCGGGCCTCGTAGGCGGCCAGCGCGGCCTCGGTGTCCCCGGGGGCCGCCGCCAGCGCGAGGCCCAGTTCGGCGCCGTCGAGCAGGGCCAGGTTGGCGCCCTCGCCCGCGAACGGCGACATCAGGTGGGCGGCGTCCCCGAGCAGCGTGACCCCCGGGACCCGGTCCCAGCGGTGGCCGGCCGGCAGGGCGTGGATCCGGCGCGGCACCAGCGCCCCGTCCGCGTCCGCGACCAGCGCCCGCAGGCTCTCGTCCCAGCCGTCGAACTCCTTGAGCACGGCCGCCTTGGCCGCCTCGGTGTCGGTGAAGTCGATGCCGTCCAGCCAGTCCTCCGGTGCCGTCACCGCGGCGTACACGTGCAGGCTGCCGTCGGTCTCCCGGTGGGCGAGGAAGCCGCGGCCGGGGCCGAGCGCGAACAGCATGCCGCCGCCGGCCACCGCCGCGCTCGCCGGGTGGCGCAGCTCCGCCTCCCGCAGGTCCGCCTCCACGAAGGACACGCCCGTGTACGCGGGCCGGGCGGCGGAGAGCAGCGGGCGCACCCGCGACCAGGCGCCGTCCGCGCCGACCAGCACATCGGTGGTGAACGCGGTGCCGTCCGCGAGCGTCACCCGGTGCCGGCCACCGTCCAGCGGGCGGGCGCCGGTGACCTTGGCGCCCCAGCGGACCGTGTCCGCGGGCAGTGAGCCGAGCAGCAGTGCGCGCAGGTCCCCGCGGTCGATCTCGGGGCGTCCGCCGGTGCCGTCGTCGGGCTCGGCCAGGTGGACGGTGCCGTACCGGTCGAGGACCCGGGTGGCCTGGCCGCCGGGGTGGACCCGGGCGAGGAACTCCTCGTACAGCCCGGCGGCCCGCAGCGCCTCCTGGCCGGAGTCCTCGTGGATGTCGAGCATGCCGCCCTGGGTCCGGGCGCCGGCCGACGCCTCCAGGTCGAACAGCGCGGCCTCGATGCCGTGCACGTGCAGCACGCGGGCCAGGGCGAGCCCGCCGAGGCCCGCGCCGACGACGGCGACGGGGTGGTGGGGGAGGGGTGCGGCGGTCATGGGGCCTCCTGGCCTTCGGTCGGTACGGCGGTCCGCTCGATGCCGTTGATCAGGGCGCGGAAGGCCCAGGACAGGCGGGCCCCGGGGGTGCCGGAGAGCAGGGCCTCCGCGTCGGCGGCGATGTGCGGGTGGGTGGCGGCGGGCGCCTCGCGCAGGGCCCGGGTCAGCGCCTGCCACTCGTCCGGCGACTGGTTGCCGGCGTGCTCGGCGGCGGTCGCCGTGGCGTGCTGCAGCAGCAGGTCCACGCCCCAGGCCGCCTGGGCGGCGGGCACCCCGCCGTCACGCAGGAGCCGCAGCAGGGTCTCGATCAGGTGCAGGTAGTGCGGTCCGCTCGGCCGGGCGGTCAGCGCCGAGCGGGCCAGCGAGGGGTGCTCCAGGAGCATCGCGGTGTAGTTGGTCAGCACCCGCTCCAGCCGCTCCCGCCAGCCGCCCTCGGCCGGCGCCGGACCGACAGTGCCGAGCAGTTCGTCGAGGACGGCCGCGTGCAGCTCGTCGGTGTTGCGGACGTACACGTAGAGCGAGGCGGGGCCGGTGTCGAGTTCCCGGGCGAGCCGGCGCATGGTCACCTTGGCCAGCCCTTCCGCCCGCAGGATCGCGACGGCGGCGGCGACGATGCCCTCCCGGGTCAGGGCGGGTTTGGCGGGGCGCTCCCGGCGGGAGCGTGGAGCGTCGTTCATGCCGTAACGAACATGTTCGCCACGAACAAGTTCGTGGCGAACGCGTTCGCACCGTCGCGTGATGTGCCGTGTTTGTCGAACGATGAACCACCTTGCCCCGCCCGGCCCCGGTCCCCGCCCCTCTGCCAAGATGCGGTCTGTCATGGTGCAGATACCGAACACGCCCACGAGTGCCGACGTGGCCCGCCTGGCCGGCGTCTCGCGCGCGACCGTGTCCTACGTCCTCAACAACACCAGCGCCGTCCGGATCAGCGAGGCGACCCGCCGGCGCGTGCACGAGGCCGCCCGGGAACTGGGGTACGTCCCGCACGCCGCCGCCCGCAGCCTGCGCGCGGGGCACAGCCGGATGGTCCTCATGCCCGCCCCGGCCATCCCCGTGGGCCCGCTGTACGGCGGGTTCCTCAACGAACTCCAGTGGGCGCTCGGCCGGCTCGACTACACCGTCGTGCAGTACGGCAGCGTCGGCCTGCACGGCGACGAAGCCACCCGCGCCTGGGCCGAGTTGCGGCCGGTGGCCGTCCTGGTGCCCGGCGCCGGACTCGGCCCGGAGGGCGTCGCCCTGCTCAAGCGCTCCGGCACCCGGGCCGTGGTCACCCTCGGCCCCGGCCGCGTCGACGGGGCGCACGCCCTGCTGATGGACCACGCCGCCGTCGGCCACTGCGCGGGCGCCCACCTCTACGACCGGGGCCGGCGCCGGATCGGTGTCGTCCTGCCCGCCGAGCCCGGTCTCGAGGCCTACTCCGGGCCCCGGCTCGCCGGCGTGCGCGAGGCGCTGCACGGCACCGGCGCCACCGTGACGGAGCTGCCGCTCGCCCACACCGAGGAGGCCGCCGCCGAAGTGGCCGCCGGCTGGCGCGCGTCGGGCCTGGACGGGGTGTTCGCGTACAACGACGAGTACGCCATGCTGCTGATGCGCGCGCTGCAGGACGAGGGCCTGCACGTCCCCGACGACGTCGCCGTCATCGGCGCGGACGACCTGATGCTGGGCCGGCTGCTGCGGCCCCGGCTGAGCACGGTCCACATCGAGCTGCCGTCGGGCCGCGCCCTCGCCGCGCTCGTCGACCGCGCGGTGCGCGATCCCGGCGGCGAACCGGAGGTGCACACCGTGCTGGGGGCCTCGGTGGTGCAGCGGGAGTCCAGCTGACCCGGTACCGCTGCCCCCGCACGGTCTACTTCTGTTCCTGGCCCTGCTGGGCGGTGATGCTCTTGCGGACCTCGTCCATGTCGAGGTTGCGCGCCTGGCCGATCAGGTCCTCCAGCACCGGCGCCGGCAGCGCGCCCGGCTGGGCGAAGACCGCCACCTGGTCCCGGATGATCATCAGCGTCGGGATCGACTGGATGTCGAAGGCCGCGGCCAGCTCCGGCTGCGCCTCGGTGTCCACCTTGCCGAACACCAGGTCGGGATTGGCGGCGGCGGCCTTCTCGTAGACGGGCGCGAACTGCCGGCACGGAGGGCACCACTGCGCCCAGAAGTCGATGAGAACGAACTCGTTCTCACTGACCGTCTGGTCGAAGTTCTCCTTGGTCAGCTCCACGGTGCTGCTCATGGCGTGTTTCCCGCTTCCTGGTGTAGGGGGTGTGCCGACGGCGGAAACACGGTCGCCGGGCCGCCTATTCCACCCGTGCACGCCTGTGTTCCGCGCGCGTACCCGTGTGGCCACAGCGCACACCACCCACCAGACTGACCCCATGACGGAAACGGAATCCATCGCGTACGACGTCGTGGTGATCGGGGGCGGACCCGTGGGGGAGAACGTCGCCGACCGCACCCGCGCGGCCGGGCTGACCACCGCGCTCGTGGAGAGCGAACTGCTCGGCGGCGAATGCTCGTACTGGGCCTGCATGCCCAGCAAGGCCCTGCTCAGGCCGGTCATCGCGCAGGCCGACGCACGCCGCCTGCCCGGCCTCGCCCAGGCGGTCCGGGGCCCGCTCGACGCCCCGGCGGTCCTCGCCCGCCGGGACGAGTACGCCTCCCACTGGCACGACGACGGCCAGGTCGCCTGGCTGGAGGGCATCGGCACCGACCTCTACCGCGGCCAGGGCCGGCTGGCCGGACCGCGCACGGTCACGGTCACCGCCTCCGACGGCACGGTCACCACCCTCACCGCCCGGCACGCCGTCGCCGTCTCCACCGGCACCCGCGCCCAGCTGCCCGACCTGCCCGGACTCGCCGACGTCAAGCCCTGGACCAGCCGCGAGGCCACCAGCGGCAAAGCGGCTCCCGGCCGGCTGATCGTGGTGGGCGGCGGTGTCGTCGCCACCGAGATGGCCACCGCCTGGCAGGCCCTCGGCTCCCGGGTCACCCTGCTGGTCCGCGGCAAGGGCCTGCTGAACCGGATGGAGCCGTTCGCCGGGGAACTGGTCGCCGAGGCGCTCACCGAGGCGGGCGTCGACCTCCGCACCGGCACCTCCGTGGAGTCCGTCAGCCGCGAGAACGGCACGGTCGTGGCCGTCACCTCCGCCGGTGACCGGATCGAGGCCGACGAGATCCTCTTCGCCACCGGGCGCGTCCCGCACACCGGCGACCTCGGCCTGGAGACCGTCGGCCTGGAACCCGGCTCCTGGCTGGACGTGGACGACAGCCTCCGCGTCACCGGCACCGACTGGCTGTACGCGGTCGGCGACGTCAACCACCGTGCCCTCCTCACCCACCAGGGCAAGTACCAGGCCCGCATCGCCGGCGCCGCGATCGCCGCCCGCGCGTCCGGCAGCACCCTCGCGGAGGAGCCCTGGGGCGCCCACGCGGCCACCGCCGACCACCACGCCGTACCCCAGGTCGTCTTCACCGACCCCGAGGCCGCCGCGGTCGGTCTCTCCCTCGCCGAGGCGGAACAGGCCGGCCACCGCGTCCGCGCCGTCGACGTCGAGTTCTCCTCCGTGGCGGGCGCAGGGCTGTACGGCGAGGGCTACAAGGGCCGCGCCCGCATGGTCGTGGACCTGGAGGAGGAGATCCTGCGCGGAGTCACCTTCGTCGGCCCCGGCGTCGGTGAACTCGTCCACTCGGCCACCATCGCCGTCGTGGGCCGCGTCCCGGTCGACCGCCTCTGGCACGCGGTCCCGTCCTACCCGACCCTGAGCGAGGTGTGGCTGCGGCTGCTGGAGGCCTACCGGGACAACTGAGGCGTCCGTCAGGGCAGTTCGAAGCCCAGCGCCTCGGCGGCCCGCCGGGGCGCCGGCTCGTTCCACAGCGCGGCGACCGCCTCGTTCGTCGACAGCGAGCGCAGTTCCGCCCGGTCCAGGTACAGGGTGCCGTCCAGGTGGTCCGTCTCGTGCTGGACGATGCGCGCCGGCCAGCCGGTGAACAGCTCGTCCAGGGGGCGGCCGTGCTCGTCCTCGGCGCGCAGCCGCACCTCGGCGTGCCGGGCCACCACCGCCTGCCAGCCCGGCACGCTCAGGCAGCCCTCGAAGAACGCGGCGCGGGCGGTGCCGACCGGCTCGTACACCGGGTTGACCAGCACCCGGAACGGCTGCGGGACACGGTCCCGGGCCGCCGCGACCTCCTCGGGCACCGGCGCCGGGTCCTCCAGGACCGCGATCCTGAGCGGCACGCCGACCTGCGGCGCGGCCAGGCCCACACCGGGGGCCGCGTGCATGGTGGCGCGCAGGGCCTCGACGAACCGGGCCAGCAGCGCGGGGCCGAGCTGGCCGTCGTACGGCTCGGTGCCGTGCCGCAGCACCGGCTGTCCGGCCGCGACGATGGGCAAGGGGCCGCCGGCGGCGAGGAGTTCCTCGACCCGCTCGGCGAGCGGCGCGTGATCTCGGGGAGGTGCCATCGCGTCAGGATGCCACGCCCGCCCACCGGTCCCTGTGGCACGGGTCACCAACACCCCGGGGAACTCAGCCGCTTCGCGGTCCGACTCATGGACCGTCAGCGCTACCGCACCCGAGCCCCGGAGAAGCCCGCCGATGACCACCGCTCCCCCGACCGCCCCGGCGGAGGCGTCCCGCCCCGCGGGTCGCGGCCGCCGGGCACCCCTGCGCCCCCTCGTGCTCCGCCTGCACTTCTACGCCGGTGTGCTGATCGCGCCCTTCCTGCTGGTCGCCGCCGTCACCGGCCTGCTGTACGCGGGCTCCTTCCAGGCCGAGAAGCTCGTGTACGACCACGAGCTGACCGTCCCGGTGGGGGAGCGGGCGCTGCCGGTCTCCGCCCAGGTGGCCGCCGCCCGCAAGGCCCACCCCGAGGGCACCGTGACCGCCGTGCGCCCCGCGCCCGAGGCCGGCGCCACCACCCGGGTGCTGCTCTCCGGCGCCGAGGGCGTCGGCCCCGGGCACACCCTCGCCGTGTTCGTGGACCCGTACACCGGGAAGGTCCGCGGCGCGCTGGAACAGTACGGCTCGACCGGCGCGCTGCCGCTGCGCACCTGGATCGACGAACTGCACCGCGACCTCCACCTGGGCGAGCCCGGCCGGCTCTACAGCGAGCTGGCCGCCAGCTGGCTGTGGGTGATCGCGGGCGGTGGCCTGGTGCTGTGGTGCTCCCGGCGCCGCGCCCTGCGCGGGGTCCGCGGCACCAGCGGCCGGCGCCGCACCCTGGGCCTGCACGGCACGGTCGGCGTCTGGACGGCCGCCGGGTTCCTGTTCCTGTCCGCCACCGGTCTGACCTGGTCGGCGTACGCCGGAGCGAACATCGACGAGCTGCGCACCTCGCTGGGCCAGGCGACCCCGTCGGTCTCGGCGGCCGTGGCCGGCGGCGAGCACGCGGGCCACGGTGGGGCGGCCGGCGCCGGCGGCACGGCCGGGCACGGCGTGGGCCTGGACAGGGTGCTCGCGGCGGCCCGCGCGAAGGGGCTGGACGACCCGGTGGAGATCGTGCCCCCGGCGGACGCGAACAGCGCCTGGGTGGTCCGGCAGGTCCAGCGCGGCTGGCCCACCAAGCAGGACTCCGTCGCCGTCGACCCGGCCACCGGACAGGTCACCGACGAGCTGCGGTTCGCCGACTACCCGGTGCTCGCCAAGCTCACCCGCTGGGGCATCGACCTGCACACCGGCGTCCTGTTCGGGCTCGTCAACCAGATCGCCCTCGCGCTGCTCGCGCTCGCCCTGATCCTGCTGATCCTGTGGGGCTACCGCATGTGGTGGCAGCGCAACCGGGGGTCCGCCTTCGGCCGGCCGGTCCCGCGCGGCGCCTGGGCCGAGGTGCCGCCGTACCAGCTCGTCCCGGCGCTCGCGGCCGTCGCCGTGCTCGGCTGGTTCGTGCCGCTGCTCGGCATCCCGCTGGCCGGCTTCCTCGCCGTCGACATCGTCCTCGGCGAGATCGCGCACCGGCGCGGGCGCCGCACCTACGGCGCTGCCCGCGGGGTGAAGTAGCGTGGGGCGACACGCCGACGCCGAGAGAGGGGACACGCGACGATGGCGCGGGAAGGCGAGCGGGCCAGGCGGCGCGGCCAGGGCGAACTGGAGGGCCAGGTCCTCGGCGCCCTGCGCGAGGCGGACGGTCCGGTCACCGCGGCCTGGGTGCAGCAGCGCCTCGGAGGCGACCTCGCCTACACCACCGTCGTCACCATCCTGACCCGGCTGCTCGCCAAGGACGTGGTCGCCCGCGAACGGCACGGCCGGTCCTTCCTGTGGACGCCGACGGCCGACGTGGCCCGGCTGGCCGCCCTGCGCATGCGCCGTCTGCTGGACGGCGAACGGGACCGCGAGGCGGTCCTGGCCAGCTTCGTCACCGCCCTGCCGCCCGGCGACGAGCAGGTACTGCGGGCCCTGCTGGACATCCCGGGCCCGGACACCGGCGGTACGGAGGACTGACCGCTCATGGGGGTCTTCGTCTTCCTGCCACTGGTGCTGCCGCTGTCCGCGTGGCCGGTCGCCCGGCTCGCCGCCACCCGGCTGCACCCGCGCACCGCCACCCGGCTGCTGACCGCGGTCGCCGTCGTCATGGCGGTCTGCAGCATGCTGTGCCTGGCCCTGCTCATGGTGGTCGGCACCGCCCAACTGCCCGGCAATCCCCTGCCGGACGGCTGGTCCGACCCGGAGGTGCGGGCCGCCGTCCCGCACGACGAGGTCGCCGGCCGGGCCGCCATCCCCGCGCTCGCCGTGGTCGCCGCCGCCTGCGCCCGCACCCTCCGGCGGCACCGCCGGGTCACCCGCCGGGCCCGCCGGGCGCTGGCCGGGGTACCGGGGCGCACGGTGGCGGTCCTGCCGGACAGCACGCCGTACGCGTACGCCCTGCCAGGCGGCCGGGGCCGGATCGTGGTCACCACGGCGCTGCTGGCCGGGCTGGCACCCGCGGAGCGGCGCGCCCTGTTCGCCCACGAGCGCGCCCACCTGAGCGCCCGTCACCACCGGCATCTGCTCGCCGCCCACCTGGCGGCCCGCGCCAACCCGTTCCTGCGTCCGCTGCGCACCGCCGTCGTCTACACGGCCGAGCGGTGGGCGGACGAGGAGGCGGCCCGCGCGGTCGGCGACCGGCGCACGGTGGCCCGCGCCATCGGCAAGGCGGCCCTGCTGTCCCCGGCCGCCCCGGCGCCGACCCTGGCCGCGCTGGCGGCGGCAGGTCCGGTGCCGCGCCGGGTGGCCGCGCTGCTGGCCCCCGCGCCGGTGGCCCGTACCTGGCCGTCGGCGTTCACCTCGGTCGGCCTGGCCGCCTGGGGCGCGGCCGCCGGGGCGCTGGTGTCCGCGATGTCGTCGGCGAACTCCGCCGTCACCCTGTTCCTGGTCCTGCACGCGGCGACCCCGCTGTGATCCGCGGCGGCGGGCCGGCGGCCCGGGACATGCCGGGAGCCCGGTCCCCGAAGGGAACCGGGCCCCCTGCTCACTCCCGCGGGAAGTCGCCCGCGAGCGCCGAGGCGATGCGCAGGTGCCGCTCCGCCTCCTCGTGCCGGGCCTGCCGTTCGAGCGTGCGGCCCAGCATCAGCCGGGCGTAGTGCTCCACCGGGTCGCGCTCCACGATGGTGCGCAGCTCTGCCTCGGCGCGGCGCAGCTGGGCCGAGTGGTAGTAAGCGCGGGCCAGCAGCAGCCGCGGTCCGGTCTGCTCCGGCACCTCCTCGACCAGCCGGGCCAGCACCCGGGCCGCGCCCGCGTAGTCCTTCGCCTCGAAGTACCGCCGCGCGCGCTCCCAGCGCTCGGCGGGGGTGCCCCGGTCGTAGTACGTGGTCTCCACTTGCGTCTCCACTCGTGACCTCCTTCGACGCCTTCGACGGCCACAACGGAACGGGATTGTTGAATATTCCACTACCTGGGGTGCGCTCGGGTCGGGCCGAGCGGGGCCACCGCACGGTCCACGGCGACCCGCACTTCACGGCCGGCCGCCACACCCGGAAACCGGGCGTGGCCCCTCCGGACACCTTGCTCGTGCCGGATGCCGTACCTGGCCGCCGTGTCCGTGGCCGCTAGACGGCTCGTGCCGCCGGCCTGCGCAGCGCGGGCCGCTCCGGGCGCCAGGTGGCGACCAGGGCCGCCGCGAGCAGGAGTTCGGCGATGTCACCGCCGTAGTACATGATCTCCGCGCCGCCCCGGACCTCGGGGACGGGAGCGTGCACGTGCACCCAGAAGCCGCCGTACATCAGTTGCGCGACGACCGCGTGCACGGCGATCGCGCAGCCGAGGACGAGCAGCCGGGCCCGCACCCCGGGACGGGCCGGCGCCGGGTCGGGCCCGGCGACGGAGTGCGCGAACAGGCACCCGGACAGCAGGAAGTGCGCGTGCAGCAGCCAGTGCCCGGCCGGATGGGTCAGGACGGTGTCGTACAGCGGGGTGAAGTACAGGACCGGCAGGCTGCCCGTGGACAGCAGCAGGGCCGGGACCGGGTGCGAGAGCAGGCGGGACGGGCCGCTGTGCAGGAGCGCGGTGACCCGGCGGGCGCGGGGGGCGGGCAGGGCGCGCAGTAGCAGGGTGACCGGGGCGCCGATCACGAGCGCGAGCGGGGCGTACATGCCGAGGAGCAGGTGCTGGGTCATGTGCCCGCGGAAGTCCCGGTGGGCGAACGGCGCGAGCGGCGGCAGCAGCGCCACCGCCAGCAGGGCCAGGCCCGCGCCGAAACCGACGGTCCGCCAGCGGCTCCAGGACCGGTCACGCCGGCGCGCCAGGCGCACCAGCAGCAGGTAGCCGCCCGCGCACACCAGCAGGGCCAGAGCCGGCAGCAGCACGCCGAGCACGCCGCCGCCCCCGTGGTGGGGGGCGTGGTGGTGCCCCATCAGGCCGCGCGTCCGTCGCGTCCGGTCCCCGGGGCCGCCGGGACGAAGGGCCGTGCGCCGCGCCGCAGCAGCCCGCCGCCGGCCACCAGCAGCGCGCCGAGGACCAGGAAGGCGATGTCCCACCACACCTGGTACGGCCCGCCGTGGACATGGTGGATGCCGAGGATCTGGTGGTCCAGCAGGCCCTCGACGAGGTTGAACAGGCCCCAGCCGGTCAGGATCCACCCCCACAGCACCCGCGAGGCCCACACCTGCCGCCGGCCGGTGGTCACCCGGCTGTACAGGACGGCGAGTCCGCCGAGGACGGCGAGCCAGCACACCGTGTGGAAGATGCCGTCCCACACGGTGTTCATCTCCAGTCCGGAGACGGTGTGCGGGTCGTAGTACCGGACGCCGATGCGGTCGTGGTTCGTGCTGCTGAGCATGTGGTGCCACTGCAGGAACTGGTGCAGCAGGATGCCGTCGAGGAATCCCCCGAGCCCCACTCCCAGGATGATCCCGGGCAGTTGCAGGCTGGCGGGCGCTGTGTCGGCTCGGGGGTCACGCACGGTGGTGGCCATCGCTCCTCGTCTCGGTCGGGTCCGCGGTCGTTCGGGGGGGCAGTGGATGCCCTACCGAGAGCTACCAGTTACCCCCGCTTCACCGCTGCGGCACGCTCGGCCATGTGTGCGAAACGGCCGGAACGGCCTGAACTTCTCCGCCCGGATCCGGCCCCGCGGGCCCACTTACGCGTCCTTCGTGCCGAGCGAAAGGCTGATAAGCCATAACTTGCTCGGTTTGGCCAGCGTTTCACCGGATGCGGGTGACTGCCCGCGACCGTATGTGGAAGGACAGGGAACCGATGAAACGGGTTACCCGAAACAGTGTGATCGCCGTCGCCGCCGCTTCCGGTGCGATGGCAGTGGCGGGGCCGGTCCACGCCGACTCCGCCGCGGACTCCGCCGCGGGCGGCTCGCCCGGGCTGATCTCCGGCAACGGCATCCAGCTGCCGGTGCACCTCCCGGTGAACGTGTGCGGGAACACCGTCGACGTCCTCGGGCTGCTCAACCCGGCGATGGGCAACCGCTGCGCCAACGCGGGCGGCCACACCGCCGGGAAGGAGAAGGGGGAGGGCGCGGCGCCGGGCGGGGCCACCGCCCGCGGCGTCGAGCAGGACTCGCCCGGCGTGATCTCCGGCAACGGCATCCAGCTGCCGGTCGACCTGCCCGTGAACGCCAGCGGCAACACCGTGAACGTGGTGGGCATCGGCAATCCCGTCTTCGGCAACACGTCCGTGAACGGCCCGGGCGACCACCCCGAGCCCAGCGCACCGCCCGTGTCGAAGCCGCCCACGCGGGTCACGCCGCCGGTGCGCTCCGAGCCGCCCCGGCCGTACCACCCGCCGACGGTGCACCCGCAGCCGAAGCCGGTCCCGGTCGTCGTACGGCAGCCGCCCGGCGCCCTCGCGCACACCGGTACGGACGGCACCTGGGCGGCGGCCCTCGCCGGCCTGGCCTCGATGACGGGGGGAACGGTCCTGTACCGGCGCTTCCGGTCCAGGGCGGCCGGCCGGGAGGGCTGAACCGCTCCCCGGGCACAGCCTGACCCGGGAGCACCGGGCCGGCCGGCAGCACTCCGGCCGGCCCGGGCGCCGCACCGCCGCGGGCGGTGTCACCAGCCGGTGAACAGCAGGTGGTTCAGCAGCAGCGCGAGCACCGCCTGCGCGGCGAGCCAGCCGCGCGGTCGTGGCAGGAAAGCGCAGGACGCGAGCAGCCACATCGCGAAGGGCAGCCAGATGCGCTCCGTCTCCGCCTTGCTCATCCCGGACAGGTCCGCGACCAGCAGAGCCAGCAGGGCCGCCGCCACGAGGAGGGCGAGCCGGGCCTCGGGGCGGGGCGCCGCGCGGCGGCGGGCGGGCAGCGCGCCCGTCCGCCGCAGCCCCGCCGCCGTGGCCGGACCGGTGATCAGCACCGTGCAGGCCAGGTTGGCCCACACCCAGTAGCCGTAGGGGCGGGTGCCGCCGACGCCCTGGTAGTAGCGCGTGACCAGCAGCCGGTACCCCTGCCACCAGTCGAACCCGGCCAGGGTGAACACCACCGGGACGACGGCCGCCCCGGCCAGGAACAGGACCGGCAGGACCGGCCGTTCGCGGACCCGGTGCCGGCCCGCCACCAGCACCGCCGCGGCGATCAGCGCGAAGAGCGTGAGGCCGTAGGAGAGGTAGCAGGTCAGGCCGTACAGCAGACCGCCGCCCGCCGCCCAGGCCACGGACCGTCCGGTGACCGCGAGGGCCGTCAGTGCCACGGACCAGGCGGCGACCGCCGCGAAGTACCCGTCGGCCGAGGCCCCCACCCACACCGCGGCCGGGGCCAGGACCAGGAACGGTGCCGCCCGCCGGGCCAGACGCTCGTCGGCCAGGGCCCGCACCGCCACCAGCACCGCCACGCAGGCGGTCGAGCCGACCGTGACGCACCAGGCGCCGGCCCAGCCGCCGCCGCGCAGCCCGGCCCGGTCCAGCAGGACGAAGGTGAGGGTGGCCGCCGGGGGATGCCCGGCGATGTGGGCGGGCCAGGGGGCGGGGGAGCCGCTGACGATGTGGTGGGTGAAGTCGCGCAGGGCGTCCGGGATGTCGTGGAAGCGGCCGACGACCGTGAGGTACTCGTTGCGGGTGGTGAGCCGGCCGGCCACGCCCCGCCGCCAGCCGTCGACCAGCGCCAGCGACCACGTCCAGGCCAGCGCCGTGCCCCAGGCCGCGAGGAGCAGCCCCCGCCACGGCAGCCGGGCGGCCACGGACGGCCCGCAGGCCACCACGGCGGCCGCCACCACGACCGCGGCCGGCGTGCCCGGGCCCAGGTGCGGGGCCCAGTCGGCGAACAGCGGCGGCCAGTGCACGAACAGGGTGCGGCGGGTGTCCTGGAGGTGCCGGCCGACGAGCACGGCGACGAGGACGAGCAGCGCGGCGGCGGTCACGGCACCGAGGTCGGCGCGCAGGCCGGCGTACCGGTCACGGAGGGGAGCCTGGGTCACACCGGAACGCTAGGCGGACGACCGGGCGCGGAACGGGACCGGCGGCCGGACGTCAGCGTTTCGTCATGGGTGGCGCACCCGTCACCGGCGTTTTCCGGCCTACCGTCGGACCATGCGAGACCATCCACCGCGGCTTCCCTCCTCTCCCGGCTTCTGGCGCAGCCCGCTGCGCGGCTCCTGGTTCACCTCGGTGCTCGGTCTGGTGCTGCTCGTCGGCATCACCGTGCTGTTCGTGACCGGACTGGTGTCGTACGCGGCCTACAACCCGGACCTGTCCCGGGTGAACGACCAGACACCGGACAAGGGGATCCTCGGCTTCTACCTCTTCGCCTGGCCCACCGGCCCGGTGTGGCTGTACCGGTTCACGCAGGGCCTCCACGTCACCCTCGGCATCACCCTGATCCCGGTGCTGCTGGCCAAGCTGTGGTCGGTGGTGCCGAGGCTGTTCGCCCTGCCCCCGGCCCGCTCGGTCGCCCACGCGCTGGAGCGGATCTCCCTGCTGCTGCTCGTCGGCGGCGGCCTGTTCGAGTTCACGACCGGTGTGCTCAACGTCCAGCTGGAGTACGTCTTCCCGGGCTCCTTCTACCCGCTGCACTTCTACGGCGCGTGGGTGTTCTTCGCCGCGTTCGTCGCGCACGCCGTGCTGAAGGCGCCGACGGCCCTGCGGGCGGTACGGCGGCGACCGCGCGAGGAGAGCGACCTGGTCAGCCCGCGACCCGAGGCGCCCACCGTCTCCCGGCGCGGGGCGCTGGCGCTGGTCGGCGGCGGTTCGCTGCTGCTGTTCCTGACCACGGTGGGACAGAGCCTGGGCGGCCCCTTCCGCCGTACGGCCCTGCTCGCGCCGCACGGCGCGGCCGACCCCGGCGGCGGCCCGAACGGGTTCCAGATCAACAAGACGGCCGCGTACGCCGGGATCACCCCGGCCGACACGCACCGGGACGGGTGGCGGCTCGTCGTCACCGGACGCACCGGGACCGTGCGCCTGAGCCGCACCGAACTGCTCCGGCTGCCGCTGCACAGCGCGTCGCTGCCCATCGCCTGCGTGGAGGGCTGGTCGACCGCCGACCAGTGGTGGCGCGGGGTGCGGCTGCGCGACCTCGCCGCGCTCGTCGGCCACGACGGCGACCCGCCGGACGTGTTCGTGGAGTCGCTCCAGCGGCACGGCGCCTTCCGCCGCGCCGCCCTGCGCGCCAACCAGGTGGCCGACCCCCGCTCGCTGCTCGCCCTGTACGTCAACGGCGAGGAACTGTCCCCCGACCACGGCTACCCGGCGCGGATCATCGTGCCCGCGGCGCCCGGTGTGCTCAACACCAAGTGGGTGGCCCGGCTGACCTTCGGAGACCTGTGATGCGCCCGCGCCCGACCCTCGGCAACCCCTTCCAGATCCTGCTGCTGGCCTGCTCGTTCGCGCTCGCCGGGTACGCCGGGGTGCGGCTGCTCGCGGGCGACTGGCGGGCCGTGGCGCTGTGGGTGGTGGGGGCGGCCCTGCTGCACGACCTCGTGCTGCTGCCGCTGTACACGGTGGCGGACCGGGCGGTCGTCCGCGGGCTCGGCGCCGCCGGGCGGCGGGACCGGACGCTGTACGTCCGCGTCCCGGCCGCCCTGTCCGGACTGCTCCTGCTCGTGTGGTTCCCGCTGATCACCGGGATGACCGCCGGACGCTACCGGTCGGCCACCGGCCTGTCCCCGGACGGCTTCCTCGCCCGCTGGCTGCTGATCAGCGCCGTACTGTTCGGCGCCTCGGCGCTGCTGCTGGCGCTGCGCGGCCGCGGGCGGGGCAGGCTGCGCAGGGCGACGAAACGGCGCCCGCCGGCCGTCCACTGACCCGCCGTCCGCCAGCCGGCCCGGCCCGCGCGGCGCAGCAGGGCCGGGGTGCCGAGCCGGGCCCACGGGAAGGCGCCGCCGCCCGTCCCCGCCCCGGCGCCGGCGACGACCTGCACCTCGGAGCGTTCGTCGACGTCCACCGCGGCCGTCTCGGCGATCAGCAGGCCGCCGGGACACAGCAGCCGGGCCACCCGGTCCAGCAGGGCGCGCGGATCGCCGCCGATGCCGATGTTGCCGTCCATGAGCAGCACCGTGCCCCAGCGGCCCTCACCGGGCAGCGGGTCGAACACCGAGCGCCGCAGGGCCTGGCCGCCGAGCCGCACGGTGTGCTCGACGGCGGCCCCGCTCACATCGATCCCGAGGACGGTACGGCCCCGGACCGCGAGTTCCGCCACCAGCCGCCCCGGCCCGCAGCCGACGTCGAGCACGGCGCCCTCGCAGCGGTCCAGCACCGCCCGGTCGACCGGGTCCGCCCGCGCGCACCACCGCTCGACCTCCAGCGGCAGCAGCCAGCCGTCGCTGCGCCGCAGGAACAGCGGGCCGCGCCCGCTGCGCAGCGCGGCCGCGTAGGGATCGGCGCCGGCCCAGGCGAGGGCCGGCGGGGTGCTCATCGGGCGGTCCCGGGGCCGGAGTGCGCGGTGCACCGGGCGAACCGGGCCGCGAACCGGCCGTGCGGCGCGAGCGCGGCGACCGCCGCCGCGTCGGCGGCGGTGTCCACGTCCCGCAGCCGGGGCAGGTCGCACACCCGCAGCCCGGCGGCCACCAGCCGCCGCCGCTGCACGGCACCCGTCCACCGCGTCGACATGGGCACGCCCCGCAGCAGCCGCGGATCCGGCTCGGCCAGCCCCAGCGCCCAGAACCCGCCGTCCGCCGCCGGCCCGAAGCACGCGTCGTACCCGGTGAGGTCCACGGTCAGCAGCTCCGGAGTGACCTGCGGGGTGTCCATGCCGATGAGCAGCGCCGGACCCGGACACCGGGCGAACGCGTCGGCGAGCCGGGCGTCCAGGCCGCCCGCGCACTGCGGTACGACCTCGAAACCGGGCGGCAGCCAGGGGCCGGGAGACCCGTCCAGCACCAGCACGCGCCGGTCGGCCGGGGTGGCCGCGACGGCGTGCAGGGTGTCGGCCAGCGCCGCCTCGGCGAGCGCGGCCGCCTCCTCGGGGCTGAACGGCGGGGTGAGCCGCGTCTTGACCCGTCCCGGCAGCGGTTCCTTGGCGATGACGAGCAGCGTGGTCACCGTACGGCCCCCCGGTCGGCCGGGGGCTCGGCGAGGACGCGGCTCATGTCCCGCACCGCCTGCCAGGTGCCGCGCCAGGTGCCCGTCACCTTGGAGGTGCCGGCGCGCGGCAGGTACGGCACGTCGTGCTCGGTGATGCGCCAGCCGGCGTCGGCCGCCCGCACCACCATCTGGAGCGGATAGCCGCTGCGCCGGTCGCTCAGACCGAGCGCGAGCAGCGGTTCCCGGCGGGCCGCCCGCAGCGGGCCGAGGTCGTGCAGCCGCAGTCCGGTACGGCGGCGCAGCAGCCGCGCGAGCGCGAGGTTGCCGGCCCGGGCGTGTGCGGGCCAGGCGCCCCGGCCCCGCGCCCGCCGCCGGCCGAGGACCAGGTCGGCCCGGCCGTCGAGGACGTCCCGCACGAAGGGCACCAGGTGCCCGGGGTCGAGGGAGGCGTCGCAGTCGCAGAAGCAGACGACGTCGGCGGTGGCGGCGGTGAGCCCGGCGTGGCAGGCGGCGCCGAAACCGCGCCGCGGCTCGTGGACGACGGTCGCGCCGAGTTCGCGGGCGATGTCGGCCGAGCCGTCGGTGGAGCCGTTGTCCACGACGAGGGCGCGCCAGCCGGCCGGGATCCGGGCGAGCACCCAGGGCAGGGCCGCCGCCTCGTCGAGGCACGGCAGCACCACGTCCACGCTCGCCGGTGAAGTGGGTGATGAGGTGGTCACGCCGTTTACCCTACGAACGGGAAGCGGACATACCGGACCGGCGCTCCTTACGAAACGCGGACGTCGGGGCCGGGGACGGGCCGCGGGTGCGACACCCGCGACGGCCCGGTGCGAGGCTGGGACCATGCAGCAGCCGCACCCGCCCGGCACGGGCACAGCCACCGGCGGGACCGCCCCCGCCGCCCCCGCACCGGCCCCGTCGTCCGCCCCCGGCGCCGCCCGGATCCTGGTCGTCGACGACGACGCCACCGTGGCCGAGGTCGTCGCCGGCTACCTGGGCCGCGCCGGGTACCTCGTGGACCGGGCCGACGACGGCCCCACCGCCCTCGTCCGCGCCGCTGCGCACTGGCCGGACCTGGTGGTCCTCGACCTGATGCTGCCCGGCATGGACGGCCTGGAGGTCTGCCGCCGGCTGCGCGCACGGGCCGCCGTACCCGTCGTCATGCTCACCGCACGCGGCGACGAGGACGACCGCATCCTGGGGCTGGAGGTCGGCGCCGACGACTACGTGACCAAACCGTTCAGCCCCCGCGAACTGGTCCTGCGGGTGCAGTCGGTGCTCCGCCGCGCCCGCCCCGCCGGGGCCGCCGGCCCGCTGGCCGCCGCCGGCCTCACGCTGGACCCCACCGCCCGCCGCGCCACCAAGAACGGCAATGAACTCGCCCTCACCCTGCGTGAGTTCGACCTCCTCGCCTTCTTCCTGCGGCACCCGGGGCGGGCGTACAGCAGGGAGGACCTGATGCGCGAGGTGTGGGGCTGGGACTTCGGCGACCTGTCCACCGTGACGGTCCACATCCGCCGGCTGCGCGGCAAGACCGAGGACGACCCGGCCCGGCCGCGGCTGATCCAGACCGTGTGGGGCGTCGGCTACCGCTTCGACCCGAGCGGCCGGGACGAGGAGGGCTGACATGCGCGACACCCTGCTCATCGCCCTGTACGCCTTCGCCGGGGCCGCCGTCACGGGCCTCGCGGGGGCCGCCGCGCTCCGGCTGCTGCGGCGCCGCTCGCTCACCGTGTCCCTCACCGTCGTCGCCGCGGTCGGTGTCGGCGGCGTGCTCACCGGCACCCTCGCGGTCGCCTGGGCGATGTTCCTCTCCCCGCACGACCTGACCGTGGTGACGACGGTCGTCGCGATGGCGGCCGTGGTCTCCCTGGCCACCGCCCTCCTGCTCGGCCGCTGGGTGGTCGCCCGCAGCCACGAACTGGCCCTGGCGGCCCGCTCGTTCGGCGAGGCCGGCGATTTCGCCGCCCCCGCGGCCCCGGCCACCGCCGAACTGGCCGAGCTGAGCCGCGAACTGGCGGCCACCAGCGCGCGGCTCGCCGCGTCCCGGGAGCGGGAACGCCTGCTGGAGACCTCACGCCGGGAACTGGTCGCCTGGATCTCCCACGACCTGCGCACCCCCCTCGCCGGGCTCCGCGCCATGTCGGAGGCCCTGGAGGACGGCGTCGCCGACGACCCCGCCCGCTATCTGAAACAGATGCGCACCGAGGTCGAGCGCCTCAACGACATGGTCGGTGACCTCTTCGAACTCTCCCGCATCCACGCCGGCACCCTGCCGCTCGCCCCGTCCCGGATCTCCCTGTACGACCTCGTCGGCGACGCCCTCGCCGGAGCGGACCCGCTCGCCCGCGCGCACGGCGTCCGGCTGGTCGGCGACCGGGTGGAGCCGGTCCCGGTGGAGGTCGACGCCAAGGAGATGAGCCGCGTCCTGGGCAACCTGCTGGTCAACGCCATCCGCCGGACGCCCGCCGACGGCACGGTCGCGGTCGCCGCCGAGCGTTCGCCCGACGGCGTGGTCGTCTCCGTGACGGACGGCTGCGGCGGCATCCCCGAGCAGGACCTGCCCCGCGTCTTCGACACCGGCTGGCGCGGCACCGACGCCCGCACCCCGCCGGCCGGCGCGGGCCTGGGCCTCGCCATCGTACGCGGCATCGTCGAGGCCCACCGGGGCCGGGCCACCGTGCACAACATCCCCGGCGGCTGCCGCTTCGAGGTCACCCTGCCCGCGGCACCCTAGAGCCTGCCGTCCGGATCAGGCCGGACCCTGATCCGGCCTGATCCGAACGAAGGGCCCTGGCCCCGGCTCACTCGCAGGCGGCGAACTCGCGCATGCCCTCCGCGAAGCCGACCTCCGGCTTCCAGCCCAGGTCGCTGCGCAGCCGCGCGGAGTCGGCCGTGATGTGCCGTACGTCCCCCAGGCGGTACTCCCCGGTGATCACCGGCGCGGGACCGCCGTGCGCGCCGGCCAGCGCGCGGGCCATCTCCCCGACGGTGTGCGGCTCGCCGCTTCCGGTGTTGTACGCGGTGAGCAAGCCCGGGGCGCAACGGGCCTCCAGCGCCACGGCGTTGGCGGCGGCGACGTCCCGCACGTGCACGAAGTCCCGGCGCTGCCTCCCGTCCTCGAACACCCGGGGCGCCTCGCCCCGGGCGAGCGCGGACCGGAAGAAGGAGGCGACACCGGCGTACGGGGTGTCACGGGGCATCCGGGGCCCGTACACGTTGTGGTAGCGCAGCGACACGGCGGACCCGCCCGTCGACCGGGCCCAGGCCGCGGCCAGGTGTTCCTGCGCGAGCTTGGTCGTGGCGTACACGTTGCGCGGATCGGCCGGCGCGTCCTCGCCGACCAGACCCGGAACGAGCTCCGCACCGCACACCGGGCACCTCGGCTCGAACCGCCCCGCGTCCAGGTCGGCGACCGTCCGCGGGCCCGGCCGTACGACCCCGTCGCGCGGGCAGGCGTACCGCCCCTCGCCGTACACCACCATCGACCCGGCCAGCACCAGGTGCCGTACCCCCGCCTCCGCCATGGCGGCGAGCAGGACGGCGGTGCCCAGGTCGTTGCGGGAGACGTACTCCACCGCGTCCCCGAACCCCGTCCCCAGACCGACCATCGCGGCCTGGTGGCAGACGGCGTCCACCCCGGCCACGGCCCGGGCGACCGCCGCCGGATCGCGCACGTCCGCGCCCGGATCCGCCCGCACGTCGAAGACGACCGCCTCGTGCCCGCGCGCCGTCAGCGCCTCCACGACATGGGACCCGATGAACCCGGCACCGCCGGTGACCAGTACACGCATGCGCCCAACGCTAGGCCCGCCCCGGCGCCGCGCCACCCGGCCGCGCCCACACGTCACGGCTCCGTAAGGCCGGGCCGCTGCCGGGCCGGGTGGCGGGCTCCGGTCTCACCAGGTGACCGGCAGGCTGACCGGGAAGCGGCGGATGGTGCCGGTGTCCCAGCGGACCGCGTCGGGGGGGACGTCGAGGCGCAGACCGGGGAAGCGGGCCAGCAGGCCGGTGACCGCGCTGTCCAGCTCCGCCCGGGCCAGCGGTGCGGCGAGGCAGTGGTGCCCGCCCCAGCCGAACGTCATGTGCGGGTGCACCGGCCGGGCCAGGTCGAGCCTGTGCGGGTCCGGGAAGACGGCCGGGTCGCGGTTGGCCGCCAGGTAGGACACGTGCACGTAGTCGCCGGCGCTGATGGCGGTGCCCTCGATCTCCGCGTCCTCCAGCGCGATCCGCGGGATGCCCACGCCCTTGCGGAAGGGGATGAACCGCAGCAGCTCCTCCAGCGCGCCGGGGAACCGCTCGGGCTCGCGCGCGAGCGCGGCGCACTCCTCGGGCCGGGTCAGCAGCAGATAGGCGATGTTGCTGATCTGGCAGGTCGCGGTGTCGTTGCCGCTCAGGATCAGCGTCACCGCCAGCACTGCCAGCTCGTCGTCGCTCAGCGGTTCCTCGCCCTCCGGCACCTCGGCCGTGGCCATAGCGCTCAGCAGGTCCTCACCCGGCGCGGTCCGCCGGGCCGGGATCAGTTCGGCGAAGTACTTGCGCAGGCGGGCCTTGGCGTCGGCCGCGTCCTGCCGGGCGTCCGGGGAGGTGGCCAGCAGCCGCATGGTCCAGTCCCGCAGCTGATCGCGGTCGGCCTCGGGGACGGCGAGCAGCTCGCAGATCGTCAGGTGGGGCAGCGGCACCGACAGGTGCGTCACCAGATCGGCGGGCGGCCCCGCCTCGGCCATCCGCGTGAGCAGCCCGGCCACCACCCTGTCCACGGCCGGCCGCATCGCCGCCACCCGCTCCCGGGTGAACGCCTGGGCCGTCACATGCCGCAGACGGGTGACGTGCGGCGGATCCGTCACGTTGATCGACTCCGGTGACACGATGGGCTCGGGCGTCATCCGCGGATAGTCGCGCCCGACGATCGCCGCCCGGCTGAAGCGGGGATCGCACGTCACCTGGCGCACTCCGGCGAAGCTGGTCACCAGCCACGCCTCCGCCTCGCCGTAGGGCAGCCGGATCCGGCTGACCGGCCCGTGCTGCGCCAGCGAGGCCAGCGAGGGGTCGAACTCCAGCGCGTCGGCGAAGTCGAAGGGGCAGTGCGGCACTGCCGGGTCCTGGAACGACATACAGCCTCCCGGACAACGATGTCAGGCGGCCCTGGAAGAGGTCGCCCCGTCCACTATGCGGTAGACCGGGCGACCTCGCAGCCCGGCGGCTCCCGGACGGGGTCGGGGCCGGTCCGCCGGACCGGGGCGGCTGCCGTACCACGCGCCGCAGTCCGCAGACCACGCTCAGCCGGGACTGGGTCCACCACCGGTCGTCCGGTTCCCACAGGCCGGCGTCCGGCCGCGTCCAGTCGCGCGCCACCGCGCCGACCGCGACCGTGACCGCCTGTTCTGCCTCCCGGGTAGAGCCGGTCGTGGTGCGCGGCCGCGGCGGACAACTGGAGTGCTTCACCGAACGCGTCGAGCTGGAACTGCTCGGCCGCCTTGTTCCCTTGTGCAGGCCGGCGCCGACTGACCGGCCGCCCCTGCCCGCTCGGCTCCAGCCCCGGTCCCTCGACGCCCTCCCGGACGGAGCGGACGGGGAGATGCCCGCGTGCGCCGAGACGCCGGGGGCCCGGGACCGACGCGTCGAAGCGGCCGCCGAACGGGCGGACACCGTGCGGGCCCTGCCGGAGTTTCCCGAGCGCGAACGCCGCATCCTGCTGCCGCGCTTCTCCCACGACCGGACGCAGCAGCGGATCGCGCAGGCCGTGGGTGTCTCGCGGATGGCCCCGAGCCCCTTGCGGCACGTGACCGCCGCGCACCGGCGGACGGCCCCGCCGCGCTTCCGGCCGTGGGGACCGCCGAGAAGGCCCCCGGACCCGCCGGGGCGCCGGCGAGAGGAACGCGCGCGGAGAGGGTTTACGCGGGACGGCCGGGGGTCACACAGTGTCGATGCCAGAGGTACGCGTCCGAGGGAGCAGGTCATGACGCTGGTCGCCGGCCATGTACGGCAACGCCTGCGGGAGTGGGGGATCGCGCGGGTGCACGGCTGTCCCGGCGACGGGACCGACGGGATGCCGGGCGCTTTCGACCGTGCGGAGGGGCAGCCGGAGCCGGTCGGGTCACGGCACGAGGTGACGGCCGCGTTCATGGCCAGGCGGCCCGTACACGACCCGGAGAGGGCGGGCATCGCAGCGAAGGGCGTACGGCAGAAGCTCACCGAGGTCGTCACCGAGGTCGTGGAGCACCTGCCGGGACGGCACCCATGAGCGGTGAGGGGCCCGGCGCGGACCTCGCCGCCTGCCGGATCGACGCGGTCGACGTGCACGCCTTCGAGGTGCCGACCGACGGCCCGGACGGCAAGGAGGAGGACGGGACGCTGGAGTGGGACTCCACCACCATGGTTCTGGTGCGGGTGCACGCCGGCGGGCGTACGGGGATCGGTTACACCTACGGCGACGTGTCGGTCGCCTCGTTCGCCGACTCCGCGCTCGCGGACGTCGTCCGGGGGCGGAGTGCCGCCTCGCCCTCGGCGCTCTGGCACCTGATGGGCCGGCGGATCCGCAACGCCGGGCGGCCCGGAGTCGGTGCCATGGCGGTCTCCGCCGTGGACGTGGCCCTCTGGGACCTCAAGGCGCGGCTGCTGGAACTGCCGCTCGTCCACGTCCTGCCCGCCTTCCACGAGCGGGTGCCGGTCTACGGTAGCGGAGGCTTCACCAACTACTCCCTTGACCGCCTCACCGGGCAGCTCACCGGCTGGGTGGAACAAGGCATCCCGCGCGTCAAGCTCAAGACCTCCCGCCATCCCGAACGCGACCCGCAACGGCTGACGGCCGTACGCAGGGCCATCGGCGACGAACCGGAGATCTTCACCGACGCCAACGGGGCACTGGGCCGTAAACAGGCCCTGTACTGGGCCCGCCGCTTCCACGACGACTGGGACGTGCGGTGGTTCGAGGAACCCGTCAGCTCCGCCGACCTGGAGGGACTGCGCATGCTGTGCGAGCGGGGCCCCGAGCGGCTGGAGATCGCGGCAGGCGAGTACGCGTACACCACCCGGGACTTCGTCAATCTCGTCGAAGGACCCTCGGTGGACTGCCTCCAGGCCGACGTCACCCGCGGCGGGGGCATCACCGGTGTGCTGGAGGTGGCCGGCCTGGCGGCGGCGCACCACCTGGACCTGTCCGCCCACTGCGCGCCGGCCGTCTCGGCCCACGCGTTCTGCGCCGTGCGCCGGCTGCGGCACCTGGAGTACTTCCACGACCACGTGCGAGTCGAGCGCCTGCTGTTCGACGGCACGCTGTCACCCGACGGCGGCGCCCTGCGGCCCGACCCCGGCCGCCCCGGCCTCGGTCTGGAGGTCAAGTGGCCGGACGCCGAGCGCTATCGGGTGTACGGACGACAGACCGCCTGACCAGGCTCGCCAAGGAGAGTCATCCGCCGCGTCATGCAGCGCGTCCTCACACTGACCACCGCCATCTGGCACGACGACCGGAGCGGACAGCCCGTCCTGCGCTCACGGACCGCCTACACAGTCTTGCCCTCGGGCATCCGGATGAACACCAGAGTGGGCGGCATCTGGCGGGCCCGGACCTCCTCGACGGCCGGCTCCCAGGAACCGATCTCGACCCTGCCCTGGTTTCCGCGCGCCCAACGGCACCGGATCTTGTAGGGGTGGGGGCCGCCCATCCCACGAGGCCGAAGGCTGGGAGGCGGATGTGGCTTGCGGACGGGTTCTCGCCCGCCGGGCCGCGCTTTAGAATCCGACCGCTCCGAAATCTGACGATCTTTTGGAGGGTGTGCAGGATGAACCGAACTCTCATGACCGCATTGGCGGCAGCAGCGTTGGTCGTGTCCGGGGGCGGCACCACCGCCTCCGCTTCCGATGCCCCGCCGCGAACCACGCACGGTCCTTGCCAGTACACCCAGACACCGGACGAGCCGGCGGCGCGGCCGGTTCCCCTGCCGCCCGACCCGCGGCACACCCCCGGTCACGGCACGGTCGACATGGCTGTCCCGACCAGCCAGGGCCCGCTCCCGCTGCGTCTGGACCGGGCGAAGGCGCCGTGCACCGTCCAGAGCTTCGCGCACCTGGCGCGACACCGGTTCTACGACCGTACGGTGTGCCATCGGCTGACGGCGTATCCGACGCTGAAGGTCCTGCAGTGCGGCGACCCGACCGGCACCGGCGAGGGTGGGCCGGGGTACAAGTTCAAGGACGAGCTGCCGGTGGACCTGCCGCCGGCACCGAGCGATCCGACCGGCGTCCGTCGCCTTTACGGGCGCGGTTTGCTGGCGATGGCCAACGCCGGCCCGAACACGAACGGTTCGCAGTTCTTCGTCGTCTACGGCGACTCCGCGCTGCGACCGAACTACACAGTGTTCGGCACGGTCGGTACCGCCGGCCTGAAGACGCTCGACAAGATCGCTGCCGGCGGTATCGAGCCGACCACCCAGGACCCGGCGCCCGTCGACGGCACGCCCGTCCTGCGGACCGAGTTGCTCAGCGTCCGGCCGTCCTGCCGGCCCTGATGAACTGTGGTGCGGTCACCGTGGGTCCAGCTGTGTGCCGGGTCTCACGGTGATGTGGAACCGTGAACCGTCACGGAAGTCCGCCCACGCGTAGGGGGTTGCGTGGCGATCGACGGTGGGCGCTGCGTCAGCATTGGGCAACTCCTCGATGAGCGCGACACCGAGCAGCGCGTGCTCCGCGAGGTGCTGCATCAGGTCCAGGAAGGCACTGCCGAGTCGCCGAAGAACTGCATGGCAGGCTGGGGGAACGAGACAGCGGCCCCGCTCGGAGCCACCCGCAGGTTGCATCAGCGGCCCCCGTGCCAGCCGCCCCCCCCAACACACAGGAAGATCCCTCTCGTGAAGAAGTACACCTATGCCCTCCCCTTGCGATGGGCGGACGCGGACGCGTACGGGCACGTCAACAACGCTCTCTTCCCCCGGTACATGGAGGAGGCGAGGACCCGGATGTTCCAGGAGATGCTGCCAACCGACGAGGCCGGCCGCCGCCATCACGCCTTCGTGGTCAGCCGCTCGATCGTTGACTATCGCGCCCCCCTGTCCTACCGCGAGGAGCCCGTGGACGTGGACGTCAGGGTCATCGCCTGCCGGGGGGCGAGGCTGGAACTCGCCTACGAAATCCGTGATGCGGACCATCTGTATGCCGAGGCCACGACCTTGATGGCCGCCTACAACCTGGAAACCGGCAGGCCGCGCCGGATCTCTCAGGCCGAGCTGGACTTCCTGGCTCGCTACACCGAGTCCTGAACCACTGCGTTGCCTCTGCATGCACGCCAGCCCCGGCTGACGACGTCCAGCCGGGGACCATGCGTCTCTGACCACTCTGCGTCACTGCTCGGAGAGGCGGCTGGGCACTGCCAAGGAGCGGGCAGCACGGTGGCAGGGCCGTGTCAGCGAAGCACCTCGTCGCTGGAATCCTGTGCCGGAAGGAACTTCACGGCTTTTCGTGCCAGGACGGCAGTGAAGTATTCACGTGCGTCTGGACGCAGTCGCGCCAGGGCGACCATGCCGGTGATGATGGCGTCGGCCACCTCGTCCTGAACGTCCGTCCACGTGTGGCTGTGCCCTTTTCGCGGATTGGTGCCCCGGGCGCCGATGACGGCCTGTGCAGCCTCGCCCACCTCTTCGGCGAGCTTGAGCACTTGCAGGGTCCATTGCTCCTCTGGTGCGAGTCCGTTCTCGCTGTCGAGGCGGCTGAACGTGCCAGCCAGACGCAGGATGGTGCCCCAGTCGTCGGTCGCGGCGCCGCACCTGTTCTGACCGTGGGATTGCGGAGGCAGTGCGGTTCTGCGCATGAGCGCCGGATCGCTGACGAATCCGAGTCCCTCGTACAGGGGTCTGGATTCGTCACTGGCGTGCAGTTCAAAGAGGGTGACGCCTTCCTGACCCAGATCGTCTAGGAGTGCAGTGAGGGCGGCCTTGGCGTAGCCACGGCGTCGGTGGTCGGGTCGGGTGGCCACAGCCTGGATGCGTGCGGACAGTCCCTTTGGGTACCGCGGGGCGGGCAGTACGGGGCTGACGAGGGCCAGGGCGCAGGTGGCGACTCCTCCCTCCGGTGCGTCCACGACGTAGGCCCGGGCGTCGCCACGAGGCCGGAGTCGTTCGGCCAGCTGGTCTCGGCAGAGGGAGAGCCAGACCGAGTCGAGCGGTTGGGAGAGGATCAGTTCGGATCGCAGGCGGGTGATGGCTTCGGCGTCGGCGGGCAGGGCGCGGCGTGGAGTGGTCATGGGTTGGTCCTTGTAGAGGGCCACGGTCTGGTTGTCGGCGCGGTCCTGCCCGTCCAGGGAGCGGGTCACGCGGAGGGGGCCGTGGACGGGCCGGTGATGCAGGTGAAGCGAGCGGGGGCGTGGTCGATAGGCAGGCCGGGGCGCCATGCTGTGAGGATCTGGGCGCTGCACTCGAACAGGTCCGGTGGCAGGGCGTCCAGCGGCCACCAGCGCCAGTCACCGACGCTTTCGCCGGGCTGGTCGGCCGGTTCCCCGCGCCAACGGGTGACGAGCGCGCCAAAGGTGATGCGGACGACGTCTCCGACCTGGTCGAGGAACATGCCCAGAAGGCGGACGTCGGCTGGGTCGGCCAACAGGCCGGTCTCCTCCGCGAGTTCGCGCACGGCTGCCTCCTGCAATGACTCGCCTGGCTCCACGGTCCCGCCGGGCAGCTCCCGTGTGCCCAGCCGGTGTCGGCCGAGGAGGAGGCCCTGGGGCGCGAACAGCACGGCGCCGACGCCGACGGCGGCGTGGGCGAGGGGTGGTTTCGGGGTGCGGGGACGGGCTGTGATCCGGGCCGGTCTCTGAACCTGGAAGAGCCGGTAGGAGGCGTGGTCGGTCTTCTCCGGCGCGTCGAGGACGGTGATGCCTTGCACACGGAAGCCGTACTGGACGAGCAGGTCTTCCCACAACTCGGGTGTGAGTACCCACATGTGCACGGTGAGGTCGTCACCGCCGGCCAGTCGCAGGCTCTCCGGGCGTGGGGTGATGGTCGAGGTGGGGCCGTGGCCGGCGGAGTTGGTGTGCAGCACGGTGAAGCACAGCCGTCCGCCCGGTTTGAGCGCGGTGGCCAGGGCGGGCAGGAGTCGGTGCGGGTCGAGGAAATGGAAGGTGCTGACGGAGTAGATCACGTCGTACGGCGCTGCCGTGCCCAGGTGCTCGACGGCGTCGGCGTGGACCAGCCGCAGTCCCGGTACATCGGGGTAACGGGCGCGCGCTCTCTTGATCTGGCTGAGGGAAGCGTCGACGCCGTCCACCTGTGCACGGTAGGTGCGGGCCAGGTGTGCGGCGTGCCGACCAGGGCCGCAGCCGATGTCCAGGACGCGCAGGCCCCTGATGTCCCCGAGGATGGCGTCCCCCGCCGCGTTCGCGGCAGGGCCCCAGGTGATCTGGTCCACCTCGGTCAGGGGCGTACCGCGCCCCCGGTGGTGTGTTCCGTAGGCGTCCCAGGCGAGGCGCGTCCGATGTTCGATGTCCAACACGTTGGCTCCGGTGATGGGTTCAGGGGCGGAGTGCGTAGCAGCGCAGCACGTCGAGATCGGCGGCGCGTACGACGGACCAGCCCGCGGTGAGGATCTCGGCTTCGACAGGGTCGATCCCAAGATGCCGGTACGGATCACCGGCCTCGCGACGGCCGGCGAGTTCGGTGACAACCCAGAAGGTCCCGCAGGGTGCGAGGACTTGCCGGACGCGGTCGAGGAAGGCCGCCTTGTCGTCCATCCAGCGGTAGACCAGGCGGCAGGCGACGACCGCATACGCGGGGTCCGGCAGGGTGCTGAGGTCATCGGAGGTGAAGTCCATCAGGTGCCAGGCCGGCCCCTCGTCCTGCTGGGTGTTCCGGGCTGCGGTGATGGCGCTGGGGGCGAAGTCGATGCCGGTGGTGCGGTAACCGAGCTGGTCCAGGTGGCGGGCGAGGGAGCCCTCGCCGGTGCCGATGTCGAGCGCCGGGCGTCCTCGGCCCGGTCCGACATGGTCGGCGAGGAGCGTGGCCTCGGTGCTGGTGACCTCCCTGTACCGGCGTCCGTCGGCCCAGAGCGGCTCCCAGTAATCGGCGGTGGCCGGGGTCGTCGCCATGCGGCTCCTTTGTCAGCGGGCGGGACGGCTGGGATTTTGGTCCTGGCGGGCATCGGCGGAGGCTGAGGGACGGGGCAGCACCGGAGTGATGTCATCGGCGTACGCGGTCCGCGCGGGCACTTCCGGTGCGCACGCACGGCAGGGCACCCTGCACAGGGCGGCCTCGACGGCGGCGGTGCGGACGTGGCCGGCCGCTCGGAGCTGATCGACGAGCCGGCGCCGTAGCCTGCTGGGATCGTGCTCATGCGCGGTGGTGGGAGGAGTCGTCACGCTGGGCCTGTCGAGCGGTTCATGCGGGATCCGCGACGGTGGGGGAGCCGGGGCGGGGAATGGTGGCTGTGGGGGCGTACTGAGCGGCCTGCGCGTCGAACATCGAGGCGTAGCGCCCCCGGGCGGCCATCAGTTCGTCGTGGCTGCCGTGCTCGACGAGCCGTCCGTGATGGAGGACGTGGATGCGGTCGGCGTGGCGGACCCCGGACATGCGGTGGGTGACCAGGACGACGGCCCGGTTCGGTGCGGCGAGCCGGCGGATGCGGTCGAACGCGGCGATCTCGGCCTCCGGGTCGAGAGCGGAGGTGGGCTCGTCGACGATGAGCACACCGTCGTCATCCGAGGTGGAGCTGCGCCAGTGGGTTCGGGCGAGGCCGATCTTCTGCCATTCGCCGCCGGAGAGTTCGCTGGCACCGCGGAACATCCGGGCCAGCAGGCTGCGCAGTCCGTGGGGGAGTCTCTCGATGACCGGTTGCGCTCCCGCGTAGTCGACGGACGGCTGCAGATCGTCGGTTCCGGCCTCCCGGGTGGGCCGGCCGATCCGGATGTTCAACGCCGCGGTGACGGGCCAGCGTTGGAAGTCCTGGGTGAGCAGTGAGACGCGGTCGAAGACCTGGGAGCGGTCCAGGGAGGCGACGTCGGCCTCGCCCCACCGCACGGTCCCGCTCTGCGGCAGCAGCAGGCCCGACAACACCTTCATCAGCGTGCTCTTGCCCGAGCCGTTCTCGCCGACCACGGCGGTGACCGAGCCCATGGGCAGGGTGAGGGAGACCCCATCCAGGGCGGGCGTGTCCCGATCCGGGTAGTGGTAGCTCACCTGGTCGAGGACGACCTGCTTCACCTGCGGCGGAACGGGATCGCCTCCGCTGGTGATGGTGCGTCGTGCCGCCTCGTCCAGGAACCGGGCGTGGTCGCGGACGTAGAGGGACTCCTCGTGCAGCTGGTTGACGTTCATCACCAGCGCGCCCAGGCTCGCCGAGCCGGACCGGACGGCGATGACGGCGGTGCCGGCCACGGCCAGACTCATGTGCCCGCTCATGATCAGCAAGAACATGGCCGCGTACGTGGCCGCCATGGCGAGGCCGGACAGCGCGGCAGCCACCCACTCGGTGACGGCCTTGCCGGCGGCCAGCCGCTCCTGCTCGGCCTCGGCGCTCTCCGCCATACGCTCGTACCGGCTGAGCAGGAACGGCCCGACGGCGTGGATGCGCACCTCCTGCGCTGCGGAGCGCTCGGTGAGCAGGTTTCCGATGAGGCGGCTGGCCCGTACGTGCTCGACCCAGCTCATCACCGACACGTACCGTTCCTGCGCCACCCGCATCGCGCCCCAGCCGCGCGGCGCCGCGATCAGGATCAGCAGCGGCAGCAGGACCGGGTGGAGGATGGTGAGGACGCTGGCCGTTGAGATCAGGGAGATGGTGCCGTTCAGCGCGGCCACGCAGGCGCTGATCATGCGGCGGGCGGATGCGGCGCCGTACTGCGCGACGTCGATCAGCCGCCGGAACTCCGGGTCCTCGATGGCCTCCAGCTCCACCGACGCGGCGGCAGCCAGGTACTGGGTGGTGGCGATCCGCTCGACCAGTGGCTCCAGCCGGCCCGCCCGCGAGGTGGACCACCCGGCCAGTCCCGAGTTGACCACGGCCGCGCCGGCGGCGGCGAGCAGTCCCGGCAGGACCGCGTGCAGCCGCTGCGCGGGGGTGCCCGAGCCGAGCAGTGCGTGCATGACGGCGTTGACCGCGAGCAACCCGACCGCCGCGGCGACACCCTGCCCGACCTCGCTGGTGGCGACCGTGAGCAGAGCTCGGTGGTCGGCGCGCCACGCCATGCGCAGGGTCGACCCGACCAGACTGGGCATGGAGCGCAGAGCCGACATCATCGTCAGGTCGAGCCGGGCACGCTCGTGTTCCGACCAGCCGAAGTCATAGCGCAGAGGACCGCCGAAAAGCTCCCGCTCGGCGTCGGAGACCTCCGGCTCAGCCATCCGCACGCGCCCGAAGAACCTCTTCACCGGGCGCCTCCCGACCGGGACCGACGCAGCGCCCGCAGAGCCCGCGCGGGCAGCCGCCGGGCCATTGCGGCCGTGCTCAACCGCGGAGCCGCCTGTGCTTGTGTGTCGGCTGAAGTCAACGTGGTCCCCCTTGACGTTGTGCGGCTGGTTCGTGTGGCTCAACGAGCCGACCGGAATTTCGAACGCATGTGTTTCAGTCGTGTTGATAGCCCTGGGATTGAGCGCGCGCCGGAGCTTGCGGGTTGCATCGACCCTTGCGGCCCCTGGGTGAGGGGCTGCAGCGACGGTGGCCAAAACGCCGAGCGTGCCGCTGTTCCGGCATCGGGGGATGGAGCGTGACCTGGTGGAAGCGGGCGAGCAGAGCGCCGGATCCAGGGAGCGGCCGTCGACCGTGGTC
Organism: Streptomyces sp. NRRL S-1022; assembly: GCF_000720135.1. Lineage (GTDB taxonomy): Bacteria > Actinomycetota > Actinomycetes > Streptomycetales > Streptomycetaceae > Streptomyces. The sequence goes on from NZ_JOIU01000033.1 coordinate 65,355, forward strand.
ATCAGGAGAAGTGGGGGGTCGTACGCTCGGCGTGAGTCCGTAACAAGGTGCCGGCTCTCGCGAGGTCGTCGGGAGTGTCGCCTGCCAAACCTCCGTCGGCGACGTCGAGCATCCGTACGCCGTGGCCATGTTCGATGAAGCGCAGCATCTCCACGCCTTCGGTACGTTCCAGCGGCCCTTGAGGGAGACGCAGGAACATGCTGAGGGCCGTTCTGGTGAAGCCGTAGAGACCGAGCTGACGCAGGTACCTCGGCCGGCCCCCGCGCGGGTAGGGGACCGGCTGCCGGGAGAACATCAGGGCGTCGTGCTCGGCATCGACGACGACCTCGCCGAATCCGATGACGCAGACCTTTCGGCTGGTGAGGATGTCGCCGCGGGCACGTACGAGGGCGTCGGTCGAGAAGACGATGGACCGGCCTACGAGGTGGTCCTCCAATGGCCTAGCCGCCACGGATACTCTTTGCGAGACGGGCGGCGAGATCGTCACGGACCTACCTGGCCGGAAGACCGGATGGTCTCGGGTCAGCGCGCCCTTCCGCGTGGTTTCAACGGCACCGGCGGCAGCTCGGGTGCCGGCAGCGGAGCCCCGTCGTAGCCCTTCACCTCGCCGAAGCGAACCCCCTTCGTCCAGTCCTCGCGAGCCTGGACGATCTCCTCGTGGGAGCGGGCGACGAAGTTCCACCACATACCACGTGCGTGACGGTTCTTCCCAGGTCAGAGGCATCGAACGCCTTCGGGCGTCAGCAAAGGGTCAGCATCGGACGCCGAGGAGACAGCACCACATGGCGGCACGCACGCTCGCCCGCCGCATGGGCTCCTTCTTCACTGCGAGACCCCGAGTCCTGTTGGTCGAAGTGCCCCCCGAGTACAAGATCCGGTACCGCGGCGCGGCGGGGAAGCAGACCGAGGAGTCCGGCTTCGGGAGTCAGGACAAGGCGATCGCGCGTTTGATGGAGGCCTACAACCAGAACAAGGCGGCCCCACGGTCGCCGCAGGACCACAGCACCAACTGGGTGCCGTTGGTGGCGGCCGCGTTGTAGGCGTCGAGGCACTTGTTGCCGTAGACCACGAACTCCTTGCGGGTGGTGTAGGTCCAGGACTGGTTACGGCTGGCGGTGCAGTCCCAAAGTTCAGCCTGGGTGTCGTTGGTGATGGTGTGTTGTAGAGGTCGACGCAGCGGCCGGAGCCTCCGCCCACGATCTGGTAGGCGTTCGTCCTGGGGACCGCCCGGACCGCGATCGCGTCGAGGTCCGGCGCCCACGCCGACGCGTTGGAGAAGGTCAGCGTGTTGGCGGAGCCCTTGGCCAACGAGACCTCGACCGAGACGGCGCACCCGGCAGGGGAGGACCGTTCAATCGGCTGACCCCGCCGACGCGTCGGCCGGAGCCGCCACCGTTGTGGCCGCCGCGAACTCCCAGCCCCAGCGCTGAAGGAGGCCCGGGCTCGAGCGGCGATCAGCTTCCCTGGGGGCTCGGCGAGCAGCGTGCGCCTCCTCGCGCACTCGTCGGGACCATGGTCAGTACGGGCGGCTCCGCGCACATCCCTTCGTCGGCAGGCGAGGGATGCGGCAGCCGGGGCTCCGTCGGCTCATTCGGCTCGAGGTAAGTGGCCGGGCTCCGTGGGCGGGGACGCCGCGGCGGAGGACGCCCGGACACGGAGCTCGAACCCCGTGCTCTCCCGACGTCCCGGCAGCTCCCTGAAGTCCTCCCGGTCCATGCGGGAGCGCAGCAGCGCCACCGCCGTACGGGCGATCGACTCGCGCCCCAGGTCGACCGTGGTCGGGGACGGCGAGGCGAATCGGACGGCCTCGATGTCGTCGGAGCCCGCGAGCGCCACGTCGTCCGGCACGGCGATGCCGCTGCGCGCCAGCACCGAGAGTGCGCCGATGGCCACCACGTCGTGGAAGCAGAAGAGGGCGTCGAACCGGACGCGGGTGCGCAGCAGCCGGGTCGCTCCGGCGACGCCGGACGACCACAGGTCTGCGCCGTCCACTCCGGACGCTGCCTCTGACCGGCCCTGATAGCGAAACGCTGCTGGAGTTCTTGTCTAAGTGACCTGCGGTGGACAGTACTCGACCAGCCGGCGCAGCCGTGCCGGAGCATCTGTCGTCAGCACGGGTGTGTAGATCACCAGATGCACATCGGGATGGTCCGAAGGTGCCAGGCGGTGCTGCTCCAGGTGGAGGTCACCAACCGTTGGGTGACGGAACACGCGCTCTCGTGAGGAGAATCCTCGGATGTCCTGGCTTTCCCAGTCTCTGCAGAACGGTTCGCTCGCTTCGCGAAGGCGCTCGATCAGGCGGGAGTAGGGCAGCTCACCCAGTCGCGGGCCGGCTTCGGCCCTGAATTCGGCGAGGAGGCGGCGGCTGCTGTCGTCCCAGTCGGCTATCAGCCCACGCAGGTACGGATCCGTGAACACCAGCCACAGCAGATTCCGGTCCGCGGCTGGAACGGTCGCCACGTTCGGGTACAACGCCTCGTACGCTGTGTTCCAGCCCGATATCCACCAGTCAGGAGAGATCGCGTACGACGGGTAGCCGGCGAGCGCATCGAGGAGCCGCTGCAGGGCGGCCGGGACTGTGTGGGGGACCGGGGCGGCGGTGGGCTGCGGGGCGGGATACCCGGCCAGCGACAGCACGTAAGCGTGTTCCGCGGCCGACAAACGCAGGGTGTGTGCTAGCGCATCCAGCACCTGCCGGGACGGGGTGATCTCTCGGCCTTGTTCCAGCCAGGTGTACCAGGTGACACTCACGCTGGAGAGGTACGCCACCTCCTCGCGGCGGAGCCCGGAGGTCCTTCTTCCACCCACCGGCGGCAGGCCGAGGTCTGCGCGCACGAGCCGGTCACGCCGGGCCCTGAGGAATTCGCCCAGGTCTTGGCGACGTCGCGCCTGACCGTTCACCCTCCCCAGGGTAGTAGCGCCACTACTAGAGGCGGCACCGTCTTTGCAGAGCGCCCTCGCAAAGAGAACCTTGTGGCATGCGCCGACTGAGTTCACGCAGCGTGACTCACGAGGTGCACCTCGGGGTGGCGCCGGCTCTCGAGCAGCGTCCACACGAGCTGCCATCGACCCATCGTTGATCGATGTGTAGATCTTGCTCGGCACCTGCCGCGTTGGCGGTGCTGTCACACCTGTGACTGATCGAACGAATCGCATCGCGCCTTGGCGGTCGGCCTGGCGTTGCCCCTACCGGCAACCGGTGCAGAAAGCGAGCCAGCTATGAGGATGACCACTGAGCGACTGCTGGCACCGGCGTCTCCGCCGGCCTCTGCGACAGTTGTCGCCTCCCCCAGACCGTTCGTCTCCGCGGCAGACGCGGGCCTGCTCCTGCTCCGGGCCACCGTGGGCCTCCTGCTGGCCGCCCACGGCGCCATGAAGCTGTTGGGCCTGTTCGGTGGCGCGGGGCTGAGTGCCACCGGGAAAGGGTTCGCCGCTCTGGGCTACCACCCCGCTGAGTTCTTCGCGGGTCTCGCCGGCGCCTCAGAACTCGTCGGAGGGCTCGGTCTGGCCGTTGGTCTGCTCGTTCCCCTGAGCGCGGCCGCCGTGATCGGGGTCATGATCAACGCCATGGTCGTGACGTCCCCGCACGGCCTCTGGTCGACCAACGGTGGCATGGAGTACCCACTGACCATCGCCGTGACCGCGCTCGCCGTCGCTGCCATCGGCCCCGGCCGGCTGGCTCTGGACCGCCCGTTCCGCTGGCGCGACGGCGGAATGCTGTCAGCCGCCACAGCACTGTGCCTCGGAGGGATCGGCGCGGCTGTCATCCTCGCACTCCGCTGAACCAGCGCTTTCTGCCAGGTGCCCCGCTTTGAGGACGCCGAGGGGAACGGTCAGACAGTGGTCGGCGTCCAGCGTGCATCCGTCCTTCAAAGTCAGGGTGGTTGACTCGCGATCGTGAGCGACCTTGGTGACGACCGTGTTCGTGCGCACGGGCAGGTCGCCCCCTTGCACGCCTTCCTCGGCCGCGGTGATCGCGAACTGTCCGGGTTCGGCGCCGTACGCCTCGTTGTGCAGGCGGAGTTCGCCGGGTACCGCAAGGCGGGGGAGGGGCGCTTGGGCAGGACGGCGGAGACGGGGTGGTGTCCGGGGCATCGACGTCAGCCAGGTCGCCGGTGTAGCGCTCCAGTCCCGTGACGCGCATACTGGCGGAGTAGGAACCAAGCGCGTAGAGGTCGGTGGAGCAAGATCGCCGCAGGTTGACGCCACAGCGCGGGCGCCAGGTTAACGCTACAGCGTGGGCGCCGACGAACTGACCTTCGAGTACAGCGTTGGTGCGGTATGAACGTCGTCTGCGGTAAGCGCCAAAGCACGGCGAATGCCTATTTCGCCCCAATCGTGTCAGTCGAACCTGGACGTGGTCACCGATGCGCAGGCGTCTCGGGTGCTGCTGGACGGCGATTGGATGTGCGGTGTTATCTACCTGTCCGCCCGCTTCAGGCGGGGTTCGCTTCGCCTGGCGGGCTGGGCCCCTCGCGCACATCCGATAACCGATTCCGCGCACACGAGCGGTCCGTGGCGGACATCGATCTGAACGTACACGGCATCCGCAACCTCCGAGTCGCCGATGCCTCGGTCATGCCCTCTCTGATCTCCGCCAACTCCAACGCAGCGGTGTAAGCGATCGCCGAACGAGCAGCGGAAATCATCCGTTGCTGGTTCCGCCACCAAGCGTCAACCACCACCCCCGGGTAAATTTGTCCGTGTACGGCATCTGCTGCCGGGGACGGAGTCGGAACCTGTCCCGTATGTCCATGGTCATCCGCCTCCTGCCGTCCCTCGGATCGCGCTGGACAAGGCCAGGATGTGGGTGCACGCAAGGAACGGTCATGATGGTGATCAGTCGTCGAAGTTTCTCGGTTCTGGGCGCTGGAGCGGCAGCCGCCACGCTTTCGGGGGCCCCCACAGTGCGGGCGGCAACGCGTAGCCGCAGACCCGCAGTACGCAATGTCGTACTCGTCCACGGTGCCTACGCGGACGGCTCCTCGTGGGCGAAGGTGATCCCGTTCTTGCAGGCGGCCGGAATGAACGTCATCGCGGTGCAGAACCCACTGACGTCTCTCGCCGATGATGTCGCCGCCACGAACCTCGCACTCGCTCGGCAGGACGGCCCCACGGTCCTGGTCGCACACTCCTATGGCGGCACCGTCATCTCCCAGACCGGGCTCTCCCCGAACGTTACCGGACTCGTCTACGTCGCCGCCCGCGCTCCGGAAGCCGGCGAGGATTTCGCCGCTCTCTCAGCGAATTTCCCCACCCCGCCGGTCAACTCGGGGATCATCACCAAGAGCGGCTTCAAGTTTCTGAGCCAGTCGGCATTCCTCCGGGACTTCGCGAACGGCGTGCCCAGGAAGGAGGCTCTCGAGCTCTATGCGGCCCAAGGGCCGCTCTCGACCGCTCCGCCCACCACGAGTGTCGCGGCCTGGCACAAGAAGCCGTCCTGGTACGTGGTTTCGAAGGACGACCGCACCATCAACCCAGAGCTTGAGCGCTTCATGGCCAAACGGATGAACGCCTCGACCACCGAGGTCGACGCAGGCCACCTGTCACTCGTGACGCATCCGGAGGTCATCAGCAGGGTCGTCCTCCAAGCCACCGCACAAAGCTGACACCGAGTCGGGCGCGCCGGTTCCGGGGAGCCCCTTGACCGGAGATGCCGGCACGCCGCAGGGCCCGCGACCCGGAATTACGTGCCCGGTTGGCCGCTCATCAGCGACAAGGGCCGCCCCGGCTCACCAAGACCTGCCTGCATCAGGTGCAGGGGTTCGGTCTCGCCGCCGCCCATCTGAGCGGATTGCCCCCCGGTTCGTGGCCGGCCAGGGGGCTGAGATACACCGGCGCGAACTGGGCAGATGCCCTTCTTGGCCTTCTGAGGTCGATTAGCGCGAGGACGTCGTTGCGGCCGCCCACGAGCCGCATCGTGCGCCTGGCCGTGCCGGGCGGACCTTCTCGCCGGATGCGAGGCTCACGGGATCGGCTTCCTGCCGTATCGTCCGCTGGAAGGCGGAAAGCTCGCAGAGCCCGTTGGACCCGTCGCAGCGGTGGCAGAACGCCACGCAGCGCAACCCCGGGACAGGTCGCACTGGCCTGGCTGTCGGCACTCTCGCCGGTCACCCTGCCCATCCCGGACACGACCTCGGCTCCCCACCTCGAAGAGAATGTCGCGGCCGCTTCACTGCGCCTCGACGACGAAGAGGTCCAGGCAATCGGCGGACGTGACCTCGTGACCTCGTACCCCTGTCGTTCGGACGCGGAGGAGAACTGGTAACCCTCCGCGGCTGGTCCGAGTACAGCTGCGCGGCTTGTGGACTGTGCACGGCTACGGCGCCGAGGTGTACGTTCCGGCCCGCTACCGTTGTCGCGTCACACCCTGCGGGACACCTGACCCGGCCCACCGCTTCGGCATTCTGCGTTGCGTCTCTGCCGGGCTGACCTCTGTGAGCAGCATTGATGCGGCAGTCTGCGGCCTCGATTCCTGCTAGCGGTAGGTGAGAACCACCGCTGGCTGCAAAGACGCGTCCCCATAACAGCGCAAGGCTGGAAGCACTTCAGAGCAGTTCGGTTCCCAGCCGCGGAGGCGACAAGTACTCGCCGCCGCTGCCGGCTCAGTCTTACCAGCTGTTGCGGCTGCATCCGCCACGGCGCCCTTCGCCCTTGGCGACGGGTGTGCCGACCGGTAGAGCGACCTGCAGCACAGACTCACCATTTCTCGAAGGACTCATCATGAGCGCAAACGCGTCCAAGATCGTACGCCTGGCCTCTGTTCCCGTCGCTGTGGCCGCACTGACACTCACAGGGGTGGGTCTCGCCAGTGCCGCTCCGTCGAACGTACACAGCGGCTCTGTCTCCGCGAGCTACCACAGCAGCCCGAACCACGACGGCCGTTACGGCCACGATGACGGCGACGGCGACTGGTGGAACAGCAACTACGACGGTTACGGCGACCACGACCACGGCGACCACGACCACGGCGGTGACCACGGCGACCACGACCACGGCGGTGACCACGGCGACCGCGACCACGGCGGTGACCACGGCGGTGACCACGGCGGTGACCACGGCGGTGACCACGGCGGTGACCACGGCGGTGACCACGGCGGAGGCAACGGTCACGGTTGAGCAAGGCCGAGGATGGGCGAAGGCCCCGTCCGCGATCTCGGGCTGGTCGGTGAAGCCGACCAGCCCCGAACCGTGCCCCTACACGGCGCCGGGGACCCGTTGCCGGATGCCCACTCGCGGAGGCTCATCGAAAATGTGAGGTATGACGCCAGAAACCCCCAGTACTGGGGACGGGCCCAGCGACAACGAACCGGTCATGGCGCATCTGCGGGTCGTTCTCGCGGACGATGACGTCCTGCTGCGCGAAGGACTGGCCAGCCTGCTGCAGCGTTCGGGCTGTGCGGTGGTCGGCCAGGCCGCCGACGCGGCGCAGTTGCTCGATGTGGTCCGGCAGACGGCACCGGACCTGGTGGTGGTCGACATCCGGATGCCGCCGGGGCAGACCACCGAGGGGCTGGAGGCGGCACGCACCATCCGCCAGGAGTTCCCCCCCGTGGGCATCCTGGTCCTGTCGGCGCATTCCGAGGTGGAGCACGCGATGGAGTTGCTGGCCAGTGGCCACAGCATGGGCTATCTGCTCAAAAGCCGCGTGCGTGACGTGCAGGAATTCCTTGAGGCGCTGCAGCGGATCGCCAGGGGCGGGTCAGTGGTGGATCCGGCACTGGTGCAGGAACTGGTCTCCGCCCGTCGCAGGGCGGATCCACTGGACATGCTCAGTTCGCGGGAGCGCGAAGTGCTGGAGCTGATGGCCGAGGGCCGGTCCAACGCCGGTATCGGCCGTCGGCTGTGGGTCACCGAGGGCACGGTGGAGAAACACGTGCGCAGCATCCTGGCCAAGCTGGACCTGCCGGAGACCGACGATGACCACCGCCGCGTCCGGGCAGTGATCACCTACCTGGAGGCCCGTTGACCGGGCCGTGCCGGTGACTGTCGTCCGTCCCGGTGAGCGCCGCGCGGATGGCATCACCTGACAGGGCCGTCTTGCCCAGGAAGCCCACCGCGGGGCTCTCCTCGATCAGGTCGGCGTAGTCCTCCCCGGCGTGGCTGGAGATCAAGATCACCGGGAAGGGTGTCGGACCGGTCTCGTACTGAAGCCGGCCGACCAGGTCGAAACCACACTCGAAACCGAGGTCGATGTCCACCAGCGCCACATCCGGCCTGAGCTGCTCAGCGAGCCGCAGAGCCTCGGCGCTGTCGAATGCCACGCCCACAATGGCGACGCCCTGGTGCTCGAGCAGGCAGCGGGCGGCGCTCAGGAAGTAAGGGTTGTCATCGACAATCAGACAGCGCAGCATGCGTCCAGAATCCCAGGACGGTACCCGGTCGGCATTCCTGCTAGCTGCATTCGCAGCCCGTTGTTCAATGCATTCGTCGCCGCGTGCAGCCGAGCGCGACCGGCCACACGACAGGTCGCGGCCGGCCGGACCCCGCCACGGGGCACGTGTACGTCGAGGTGTCGGACGGAGGTCCCGCCCCCGACGACTGGGCAGCCGGTCTCGCGAATGACGAACACGGCCGCGGACTGATGATCATCGACCATGTCACGGCGGCCCACGGCGACCGCCAGGAAGCCGGCCAGGCCATCCACTGGGCCCACATCGCCCACGCGGCGTGACGCGTCGCCCCGCACCTTCGCCACGACCGGCACACCCGCCGTGTGATGGCCACGCGAGGCCACGCGTCGAGGGCTCCAGCTTGTCGGAGCCGTGACAACCGCCTTCCTGTCCGTCCGATGTGTAACACTTTGAATCTACGTCCGTTCATGGCCGACCAGGGAAGCGATGCGATGGCACGGCGTTGGGTCCGCTCGCCGGCTGTGCGCTGGTCGAACCGCCTTCTCGTCAGTGTGGCCATGGTGGCTGCGCTGACCGGCCTCATCGCCCTCCTCAAGCCGCACACCGCGCCGCTGCACCTTCTGCTGCTCTATCTGCTCGTGGTTCTTCCCGTCGCCGTGGTGTGGGGGACGAAACTCGCGCTGGTCACGTCGGTGCTGTGCGTCGCGGTCTACGCCTACCTGTTCGTACCGCCGTTCCACTCGCTGCAGGCCGCCAACTCCGAGGATCTCGTGGCGCTGGGCGTCTTCCTCCTCACGGCGGTGGTCGTGGGACAGCTGGCGGCCCGGTTGCGGCGAGCCGCGCTGGTGGCGGAACGCCTGTTCGAGGAGCAGGCTGCGTTGCGCCGGGTTGCGACACTGGTCGCCCAGTCCGTTCCGCCCTCTATGGTCTTCGAGGCCGTCACACGGGAGATCGGCCTGCTCTGCGGTGCCGATGTGGCCCGGATGGAGCGATACGAGGCGGACGGAACCGTCACCGGGCTCGCCGCCTGGAGCCGGAGCAGGCAATCGGACCCTCTCCTCGTCGGTACCCGATTCAACCTGAGCGGGCTCAGCGTCGCGCGCAACGTCCAGCACGGCGGCCGCCCGGTCCGGATCGAGAGCTTCGATGGCGCCACGGGGGCGATCGCACAGGAGTCCCGCGCCGTGGGCATCCACTCCACGGTCGGCTGCCCGGTCACCGTGGCCGGGCGCCTGTGGGGGGTGATCGCCGCCTCGACGAGGAACGACAAACCCTTCCCCGACGACACGGAGACGCAGATCGCCCGCTTCACCGAGCTGGTCGCCACCGCCGTGGAGAACGCCGAAGCGCGTGCCGAGTTGTCCGCCTCCCGCGCCCGCATCGTCAACGCCGCTGACGAGACGCGTCGGCGCATCGAGCGCGACCTCCACGACGGCGTACAGCAACGGCTGGTCTCGCTGGTCTTGCTCGTGGGTTCGACGCAGGAACTGGTGCCGCCGGGGCAGGAAGAGCTCAGGGCACGGCTCATCGACGTGGGCGCCGGCTTGACGGATGCCTCGGACGAGCTGCGCGAGATGGCACGGGGAATCCATCCGTCGGTCCTCGCCACGGGCGGTCTCTTCCCCGCGCTCAAGGCGCTTGCTCGCCGCTGCCCCCTCCCGGTCGATCTCTCGGTGCATGCCGCAGGGCAGCTGCCCAAGCAGGTCCAGGTGAGCGGTTACTACGTCATCTCGGAGGCGCTGACCAACGTGGTCAAGCATGCGTGCGCCTCGGCCGTCACCGTCACGGTCGAGGATGGCGATGAGGTGCTGATCCTGACCGTTCACGACGACGGTGTCGGCGGTGCCGACGTCAGCCGCGGTACGGGCCTCGTCGGTCTCAGGGATCGTGTGGAGGCGCTCGGCGGTCGGTTCTGTGTCGACAGTCCGCGCGCAGCGGGAACCACTTTGCGCGTCGAACTGCCGCTCCCGGGCAGGGACCGTAGCTACGCGGAGCTGGCATGAGGAAGGCAGTGAGCCCGCTCGGGTCGTCCGGCCGCAGGAGAGACCGCCCGCAAGCCGGGTCCTGCCCGCCGAGCGGCAACCAACCCTCGCGCCGCGCCCGGGTGGCGGGGTCGCGCCGCTCCCATCCGAACCGGCGGGCGCGATCGAGCAGAGTGCGAACGTCCCTGGGCCTCTCCGGCCCCCGCATGATCGTCGGAACTGGCGGGTCCAGGGGTGCCAGCCGGTGGGTGGAGCGGATGCACGCGCCCCGGTGCAGCCGTGATCACGGCGTCATCCGGTACAGCACGGGCTCGGCGCGAGCTCCTGGGATTATGGAAACCCGTCGGCGGTGCGCGGCAGCACCGAGCGGGGGCGCCCCCGTCGGCCGCCACGGGCGTGGGCCGGTCACACGGGTGTGGCCGTCCATGCGGGGTCGGGCAGCGCTTGGCGGAGTTCCCGGCGGGAGCCGATGCCGAGCTTGGTGAAGACCTGCGCAGATGCCACTCGACGGTGCGGGGGCTCAGGAAGAGCCGGACGCCGATCTCGGGGTTGGTCTGCCCGGCCCGGACCAGCCGGGCGATCTGTACCTCCTGCGCGGTCAGCGCGTCCAGCGGCTGGGCGGCGGGTTTGCGGACGGTCTCGCCGGTGGCCACCAGCTCGCGGCGGCCGCGCTCGGCCCGTCGATGGCCTCCCGGTACAGCGCGTCGGCGACCGTGCCCTCGCTGAGAAGAGCCCGAGAGCACGCCTCGATGCCCAGGGCCCACCCGGTGCCGCAGGCACGGGTACGTTCGCAGAGTTGTCCCAGGGCATCACCGGCCAGGTCGGGTCGGCCGCCGCGGGCGCCCGCCTCGATCAGCTCTGTCAGCACCCAGTTGGACAGGACCAGATGGCTGCGCGCCCCGCTCGGCTGAGCGTTCCAGCTCGTCGGCCACCGCCTCGTCCGGCCCGAGCGCCGCCAGGGCCCGGTGCCAGGCCCGCCGGTCGGGATCGCCGCGCGGATCGGTGGCCTCGGCCAGCGCCCGGTGCACGGCCCGCCGCTCGTGCAGCGGCGCGGCCTAGGTGTATTGACCCGCAGTGTTGTTGACGCGGCTGATGGGCGGGTGTCCGCCCAGTGCGGTGTGGCAGCGGTGGTGGTTGTAGGTGTGGAGGAAGTCTGCCAGGGCCTGGGTCCGCTCGTCGTTCGTCTGGTAGGGCCGCTGGTAGGCCCACGTGATGCCGGCCGTGGCCAGTGTCTGGGTGAACAGGTTTGACTTGTAGCAGGAGCCGTTGTCGGTCAGGACTCGTTCGACGGTGATGCCGTGGGCGGTGAAGAAGGCGTTCGCCCGTTGCCAGAAGCCGGCGGCGGTT
>NZ_JOIU01000034.1 GCF_000720135.1 Streptomyces sp. NRRL S-1022
AGGGAAACGCCCGGTTACATTCCGAACCCGGAAGCTAAGCCTCACAGCGCCGATGGTACTGCAGGGGGGACCCTGTGGGAGAGTAGGACACCGCCGAACTCCTTTTACAGCTCCGGCTCTTGGGCACTGCCCAGGGGCCGGAGCTTTTTTGCGTTGAGGTAAGGTCAGGGGGCATCGTCGGCTCGTTTCGCACAGGAGGCCCCCGGGTGGAGGTCCAGGAGACCCGTGTCCAGACAGACCGGGTCCTCACCATCCCCAACATCCTCAGCATGGCGCGGCTCGTCGGCGTACCCCTCTTCCTGTGGCTGATCCTCAGGCCGGAGTTCGGCGGCCCCAAGAGCGATGGCTGGGCCCTCCTCGTCCTCGCGTTCAGCGGGGTCAGCGACTACCTGGACGGCAAGCTCGCCCGGCGCTGGAACCAGATCAGCAGCCTCGGCCGGCTGCTCGACCCCGCCGCCGACCGGCTCTACGTCCTCTCCACGCTGCTCGGGCTGACCTGGCGGGGAATCCTCCCGCTCTGGCTCACCGCCCTCCTGCTGGCCCGCGAGCTGGTCCTCCTGGTCATGGTGGGCATCCTCCGCCGGCACGGCTATCCGCCGCCGCAGGTGAACTTCCTCGGCAAGGCCGCCACGTTCAACCTCATGTACGCCTTCCCGCTCCTGCTCCTCAGCGACGGAAACGGATGGATCGCGTCACTCGCCGCAGTTTTCGGGTGGGCTTTCGCCGGATGGGGTACAACCCTCTATTGGTGGGCAGGAGTGCTGTACGTAGTACAAGTCCGCCGTCTGGTGCGCGCGGACGCCGAGGCCGATTGAGCCCGTTCCTTGTCTGGACAAAGTCGTCCGATGGCCGCCCGCCACGAAATGCGGGACACTTTGGACGGGTGAAGTCGGCTAGACAGTCATCTCTTTAGGAGGACGCTTCCGACATGAAGGCCGTCGTGATGGCCGGCGGCGAAGGCACGCGCCTTCGCCCAATGACCTCCAGCATGCCCAAGCCGCTCCTGCCCGTGGCGAATCGCCCGATCATGGAGCACGTGCTGCGACTGCTCAAAAAGCACGGGCTCAACGAGACCGTGGTCACTGTGCAGTTCCTGGCGTCCCTCGTAAAGAACTACTTCGGTGACGGTGAAGAGCTCGGTATGGAGCTCACGTACGCCAACGAGGAGAAGCCACTCGGTACCGCCGGAAGCGTCAAGAACGCCGAGGAGGCGTTGAAGGACGATGCCTTCCTCGTCATCTCCGGCGATGCGCTGACCGACTTCGACCTCACCGAACTGATCAATTTCCACAAGGAGAAGGGTGCGCTGGTCACGGTCTGCCTGACCCGCGTGCCGAATCCGCTGGAGTTCGGTATCACCATCGTCGACGAGGAAGGCAAGGTCGAACGCTTCCTGGAGAAGCCGACCTGGGGACAGGTCTTCTCCGACACGGTCAACACGGGCATCTACGTCATGGAGCCCGAGGTCTTCAACTACGTCGAAGCCGACGTGCCCGTCGACTGGTCCGGTGACGTCTTCCCGCAGCTGATGAAGGAAGGCAAGCCGATCTACGGCTATGTCGCCGAGGGCTACTGGGAGGACGTCGGCACGCACGAGAGCTACGTGAAGGCCCAGGCGGACGTCCTCGAAGGCAAGGTCAACGTCGACATCGACGGCTTCGAGATCTCCCCGGGTGTGTGGGTCGCGGAGGGCGCCGAGGTGCACCCCGACGCCGAACTGCGCGGACCGCTGTACATCGGCGACTACGCGAAGGTCGAGGCCGGCGCGGAGATCCGCGAGCACACCGTCGTCGGGTCCAACGTGGTCGTCAAGAGCGGCGCCTTCCTGCACAGGGCCGTCGTGCACGACAACGTGTACGTCGGGCAGCACAGCAATCTGCGCGGCTGCGTCGTCGGCAAGAACACCGACATCATGCGGGCCGCCCGGATCGAGGACGGCGCGGTCATCGGCGACGAGTGCCTGATCGGTGAGGAATCGATCGTTCAGGGCAACGTCCGTGTGTACCCGTTCAAGACCATCGAGGCCGGCGCCTTCGTCAACACCTCGGTGATCTGGGAGTCCCGCGGGCAGGCCCATCTGTTCGGCGCCCGCGGTGTCACCGGCATCCTGAACGTGGAGATCACGCCGGAGCTGGCGGTGCGGCTCGCCGGCGCCTACGCGACGACGCTGAAGAAGGGCTCCACGGTCACCACGGCCCGTGACCACTCCCGCGGCGCCCGGGCGCTCAAGCGGGCGGTGATCTCCGCGCTCCAGGCCAGCGCCATCGACGTACGCGACCTGGAGAACGTGCCGCTGCCCGTGGCCCGGCAGCAGACCGCGCGCGGCAGTGCCGGCGGCATCATGATCCGGACCTCGCCGGGTGTGCCGGACTCGGTCGACATCATGTTCTTCGACGGTCAGGGCGCGGACCTCTCGCAGGGCAGCCAGCGCAAGCTGGACCGTGTCTTCGCGCGCCAGGAGTACCGCCGGGCGTTCCCGGGCGAGATCGGTGACCTGTACTTCCCGGCCAGCGTCTTCGACTCGTACACCGGATCCTTGCTGCGGAACGTCGACACGACCGGGATAGCGGAATCGGGTCTCAAGGTCGTCGTGGACGCCTCGAACGGCAGTGCCGGGCTCGTGCTGCCCAGCCTGCTCGGCAAGCTCGGTGTGGACTCGCTGACCATCAACCCCGGTCTCGACGAGTCCAGGCCGACGGAGACCGAGGAGATGCGTCGGAAGGGCCTGGTGCGCCTCGGTGAGATCGTGGCGTCCTCGGGTGCCGCGTTCGGTGTGCGGTTCGACCCCGTCGGCGAGCGGCTGTCGCTCGTGGACGAGAAGGGCCGGATCATCGAGGACGACCGGGCGCTGCTGGTGATGCTGGACCTGGTGGCCGCCGAGCGGCGCAGCGGACGGGTGGCGCTCCCCGTCACCACGACCCGGATCGCCGAGCAGGTGGCCGCCTACCACGGCACGCAGGTGGAGTGGACGACCACCTCGCCCGACGACCTCACGCGCGTGGGGCGCGAGGAAGGCACCATCTTCGGCGGCGACGGCAAGGGCGGCTTCATCGTCCCCGAGTTCAGCAGCGTCTACGACGGCACAGCGGCCTTCGTACGGCTCATCGGGCTGGTGGCGCGGACGCAGCTCACGCTCAGCCAGATCGACGCCCGGATTCCACGGGCGCACGTCCTCAAGCGCGACCTGGCGACGCCGTGGGCCGTCAAGGGCCTGGTCATGCGCCGGGTGGTCGAGGCCGCCGGGGACCGCTCCGTCGACACGACCGACGGTGTGCGGGTCGTGGAGGCCGACGGCCGCTGGGTGATGGTGCTGCCGGACCCGGCCGAGGCGGTGACCCACCTGTGGGCCGAGGGGCCCGACGACGCCTCCGCGCAGGCCCTGCTGGACGAGTGGGCGGCGGTCGTGGACAGCGCCGGCCGGTAGTCCCGGACGGCTGACAACGGCAGAAGCCGCCGCACGCGCGCGTGCCGGACGAGTGCCCCGCAGGGGGCCTGTCCGGCACGCGCGCGTGGGGCCGTTCGGAGGTACTGCGCGCGACGTGCGACGATGTGCGGCATGCCGCAGCAACCCCCCGTTCGGAGCAGCCCCACGAGGTCGCGGCGCCCGGACGCCTCCATGTCGTTGATCACCAACGTCATGGACCACAGCCTCGACGACGGCTATGCCGAGGCCGCAGCCCGGAGGAAGTCCCAGGGCGAGGGCGGCCTGCCGAAGACGCTCCGGGCCAAGCTGGTGCTGGCCGCGGGTCTCGTCCTGGCGGCGCTGGTCGTGACCGTGGGGGCGGCACAGACCAGGGTGACAGCGCCCGTCGTGGCCAAGGAGCGCCAGGAGCTGATCGACCGCATCGACGCCGAGACGGCGGACGCGGACAAGCTGGAGAGCACCGTCGACACCCTGCGCGACGACGTCAGCGCGCGCCAGCGGGCGGCCCTGAGGTCGAGCGGCGGCAGCGCCGAGGCGGACCTGGTGGGCCTGCTGTCGGGGGCCACCGCGGCGCACGGCCCCGGCGTCCGGCTCGTCGTGAACGACGCCAAGGAGGCCGCCGGCGGCGGGGACGGCACCAATCCCCGAGAGACCTCGGGCTTCTCCGACACCGGCCGGGTACGGGACCGCGACATGCAGCGCGTGGTCAACGGTCTGTGGGCCTCCGGGGCCGAGGCGATCTCCATCAACGGGCAGCGGCTGACCGCCCTGTCCGCGATCAGGGCCGCGGGTGACGCGATACTGGTCGACAACAGGCCGCTGGTGCCGCCGTACACGGTGCTGGCGGTAGGGGACGGAGAACGGTTGAGCACCAGGTTCCAGAACAGCGCCGACGGCCTGTATCTGCATGCCCTGGAGGAGAACTACGGCATCCGCGCCACCATCTCCACGGAGGGCGACGTCCGGTTGCCCGCCGCCCCCAGTGTGATCGTACGTACAGCACAGCCGAAGTCCGAGAAGACCGGGAAGGGCACATCGTGATCGCCGTACTGGGCCTCGTCGTGGGAGTCGTGGCCGGCCTGTTGGTCCGGCCCGAGGTTCCGGCGGTCGTCGAGCCTTATCTGCCGATCGCCGTCGTCGCGGCGCTGGACGCCGTCTTCGGCGGCCTGCGGGCCATGCTGGACGGCATCTTCGACGACAAGGTCTTCGTGGTGTCGTTCCTGTCGAACGTGGTCGTCGCCGCCCTCATCGTGTTCCTCGGCGACAAGTTGGGTGTGGGCGCGCAGCTGTCCACGGGGGTCGTCGTGGTCCTGGGCATCCGGATCTTCTCCAACGCCGCGGCGATCCGGCGGCACGTTTTCCGAGCGTGAGGCCGATGAGCGAGCAGAACGAGCAGAACGAGCAGAGCGACCGGAACGACCGGGACGACCGGGACCGCCGGGACGATCGGGACGGTCGGGACGGCCGGCCGGAGAACCCGTTGCGCAGGGAGCTGCCGGCCGAGGTGCCCGCGCCCGCGCCCCAGACGGTGCAGCAGGGCGAGGAGCAGCCCCAGCAGCCGCTGACGGGCAGGCAGCGGCTCGTCAAGGGCCTGTGGCCGCCGCGTTTCACGCGGGCCCAACTCATCGTCGCGCTGCTGCTGTTCGGCCTGGGCTTCGGCCTGGCCGTGCAGGTGGCGTCCAACAGCGACACCGACGGCGCACTGCGCGGCGCACGTCAAGAAGATCTTGTTCGTATCCTCGATGAACTGGATTCGCGTACTCAGCGTCTTGAGGACGAGAAGCAGGGACTCGAAAAGCAGCGTCAGGAGCTGCAGTCCAGTTCCGACCAGGCCGCCGAGGCCCGCCGGCAGACCGCCGAGAAGGAGAGGCAACTCGGCATCCTGGCGGGGACCGTGGCGGCGCAGGGTCCCGGCATCACCATGACGATCGAGGACACGAAGGGGACGGTCCAGGCGGACATGCTGCTCGACGCGATCCAGGAACTGCGCGCGGCCGGCGCGGAGGCGATCCAGGTCAACGGGGTGCGGGTGGTCGCCGGCACCTACGTCACCGATGCCGGCAAGAGCGTGAGCGTCGACGGGAACAAGATCAACACTCCCTATCGTTTCAAGGTCATCGGCAAGCCGCAGGACCTCGAGCCGGCGCTGAACATCCCGGGAGGCGTGGTGCAGACTCTGGAGAAGGAGCAGGCCACGGTGACCGTCGAGCGGTCGGACAAGATCGTCGTGGACGCCTTGCGACAGGCGAAGCGGCCTGACTACGCTCGGTCGTCCTCCCGGTGAACCGGTGGTGCATGGGGGTCGTCGCGCAGGGGCATGAGGTTGCGGGGGGTCGGCGCATCGAAGGGGTGGTGCGTGGTGGAAACTGTCTGGTGGATACGGACGTTGTGAGAATGTCCGGCTCGGCCGGTGTAGGCAATCAGGGTTCGTCCTGCCCCACGGGCGGGTCTGTTTCGGTCAAGGGGAATCGCCCGTGAAGTTGTTTGCGAAGTTGTTCGGCAAGAGCGCGCGAGAGGGCCGCGACAACGCGACCGCTCGTCATCGCGCACAGCCTGACGCGGAGGGCCAGCGCCCGCTGTTCCGGGACCAGGTCGCTGGTCCGGGCGGTGACATTTCCGGTGGTCAGGGCGCGGCGTCTGTTGACCCTGCCCAGTCCGGCGGCATAGGTTTCGGGCAACCGTCAACCTCAGGTACGGGTGGAGGGTTTGCCTCCGGCCCGTACGCGTCCAACGCCCCGGCGGGGCAGCCGCGGCAGGAGGATCCGTCGATGTCGGTCCTGGTGTGTACGAGGTGCGGTAACCGGAATGCGGAGAACGCCCGGTTCTGCTCCAACTGCGGGGCGCCGCTGCGCCCCGGGGTGGCGCCCGAGCGGGCTTCCGAGACGACGTCCACCATCTCTATCTCCGGCCTGGAGGCGTACGACTCCGAGGCGACGGGCCAGACGCCGCTGCCGATGCTCTCCCCGGAGGCACAGGCCGCGGTGGACGCCCTGCCGGTGGGCTCGGCGCTGCTGGTGGTGCGCCGCGGCCCGAACTCGGGCAGCCGCTTCCTGTTGGACAGCGACCTGACCACGGCCGGCCGCCACCCGCAGAGCGACATCTTCCTGGACGACGTGACGGTCTCCCGGCGGCACGTGGAGTTCCGGCGTTCCCCCGACGGCTCGTTCACCGTGGCCGACGTGGGCAGCCTGAACGGCACGTACGTCAACCGCGAGCGCATCGACCAGGTCGCCCTGTCGAACGGTGACGAGGTGCAGATCGGCAAGTACCGGCTGGTGTTCTACGCGAGCCGGCAGGGCATCTGACCCGCCCCCGGACCGACGTCCGGGGGGAACCCCCAGGGAAGGTCCATGCTTCAAACACCGAGCGGCGGTGCCGGAAGCGGTACCGCCGCCAGGGACAGTGGTCTGATGAGCATCGGCACGGTGCTGAACGTGCTGCGCGACGAGTTCCCCGAAGTCACCATCTCCAAGATCCGCTTCCTGGAGTCGGAGGGGCTCATCGAGCCGCAGCGGACCCCGTCGGGGTACCGCAAGTTCAGCGCCGCGGACGTCGAGCGCCTCGGCCACGTCCTGCGGATGCAGCGGGACCACTACCTGCCGCTCAAGGTGATCCGGGAGCACCTGGACGCCATGGAGCGGGGTGAGGCGGCCCCGCTGCCCGTGGTGGGGCGCCAGCGCACCCCGGACGACGCGCCCGGGCAGCCGGAGGGGCGCACGGTGGCCAGGATCGGCAGGGCCGAGCTGCTGGCCGCGGCGGACATCGGCGAGGACGCGCTCCAGGAGTGGGAGTCCTACGGGCTGCTCGCTCCCCTGGAGGACGGGGCGTACGACGCCGAGGCCGTGACCGTGGCCTCGCTCATCGCCGAACTGGGCCGGTTCGGGATCGAGCCGCGCCACCTCAGGGTGATGAAGGCCGCCGCGGACCGGGAGGCGGGGCTGGTCGACCAGGTGGTGGCCCCCCTCAGGCGCCACCGCAACCCGCAGACCAGGGCGCACGCCGAGGCCCGTACGAAGGAGCTGGCGGCCCTCACGGTCCGGCTGCACGCGGCCCTGGTGCAGACTGCTCTGGGCGTGCGGCTGCCTTGAGACGGCGGCCCCGCGGGACGGCCGGATCGGGCACCTGTTCCCGGCCCGACTACCCAAACGTCCCGGGCACGGCCTAGGGTTGCTGTGTGAACGAGCTCGATGTCGTAGGTGTCCGGGTCGAAATGCCCTCCAACCAGCCGATCGTGCTCCTGCGCGAAGTGGGGGGCGACCGTTACCTCCCCATCTGGATCGGGCCGGGGGAGGCGACGGCGATCGCCTTCGCCCAGCAGGGCATGGCCCCCGCGCGACCGCTGACCCACGACCTGTTCAAGGACGTGCTGGAGGCCGTCGGCCAGGAGCTGACCGAAGTACGCATCACCGATCTGCGGGAAGGCGTCTTCTATGCGGAGCTGGTGTTCGCCAGCGGGGTCGAGGTCAGTGCCCGCCCCTCCGACGCCATAGCGCTCGCCCTGCGCACCGGAACGCCGATCTACGGCAGTGACACGGTGCTGGACGACGCGGGTATCGCGATCCCGGACGAGCAGGAGGACGAGGTGGAGAAGTTCCGCGAGTTCCTCGACCAGATCTCGCCCGAGGACTTCGGCACCAGCAGCCAGTGAGCCGCGGCGCGCGGTCCGCCGGGCCCGGGTTCCACCGGGCCGGCCGGTGGCTCCGCGCGGGCGTCGCCCCGGCATTTGCCTCCGGCCAGTGAGAGCGTCCTACGGCCCGCCGCGAGCGCATTCGGCTAGCCTTTCCCCGCGGTGGGACACGGGAAACCACTCCTAGGGTGATTATCACTCGGCGTGCCGAGTGTGGCGATCGTTGACGCACCCCTGGTGACTGCCTACCGTCGAGAAGGCAGGTCAAGGACGGAGGTCGGCGTGAGAACCAGCGGCGACGGTACGGCTGGGGGTGCCCCCGGACGCAGTTTCGGGGAGAGCGGTCCGTACCCGCCCCCGAACCCGCGACTGCGCTCAGGCGGGGGGCACCCCCAACCGGGCAGCGCGGTGGATCACGCTCCGCAGCTGCCGACGGCGGTGCCGAACGGTGGAGGGGTGGCGGCCATGACGTCCGAAGAGATCGGCTACCGCGGGCCCACGGCCTGCGCCGCGGCCGGCATCACCTACCGGCAACTCGACTACTGGGCTCGCACCGGTCTGGTCGAGCCCAGCGTGCGGCCCGCCTACGGGTCGGGCACCCAGCGGTTGTACAGCTTCCGGGACGTCGTCGTCCTGAAGATCGTGAAGCGGTTCCTGGACACCGGGGTGTCGCTGCAGAACATCCGCACGGCCGTCCAGCACCTCAGGGAACGCGGTTTCCGTGACCTGGAGCGGATGACCCTGATGAGCGACGGCGCGACGGTGTACGAGTGCAGCTCGCCGGACGAGGTCCACGCCCTGCTCCAGGGCGGTCAGGGCATCTTCGGGATCGCCGTCGGCGTGGTGTGGCGCGACGTGGAAAGCGCACTCTCCCAGCTGCACGGCGAACGCATCGACACCGGCGAGACGCTCGTCGGGCACAACCCCGCGGACGAACTGGCGCGGCGCCGCAACCGGGCGGTCTGACCGACGAATCCCCCCAGGGGCGCTCCGGCACCACCGCGATGTCAGTGGCGTGGTGCAGCATCGGACATGTGAGAAACGCGCCCACGATCCTGCATCTCGACATGGATGCCTTCTTCGCCTCGGTGGAGCAGGCGTCCAAGCCGAGCCTGCGCGGGAAGGCGGTCGTCGTGGGCGGCCTCGGACCGCGCGGGGTGGTCGCCACGGCGTCGTACGAGGCACGTGTGTTCGGGGTCCACTCGGCGATGCCCATGGCCCAGGCGCGCCGGCTCGCACCCAACGCCGCGTACCTGGTGCCGCGCTTCGGTCTGTACCGGGCGGTCAGCGAGCAGGTGATGGCGCTGCTGCGGGAGCTGTCACCGCTGGTGGAGCCGCTCAGCCTGGACGAGGCTTTCGTGGATCTGGAGGCCGGGGGAGCGGCCCGGGACGAGGAGTCGGCGCGACGGGCCGGGGAGAGGCTGCGCGCGGACATACGGGCGGTCACCGGGCTCACCGGTTCCGTGGGGCTCGCCGCCTCGAAGATGCTGGCGAAGATCGCCTCCGAGCAGGCGAAGCCGGACGGCCTGGTGCTGATCGAGCCGGGCACCGAGCGGGCGCTGCTGGGGCCGATGTCGGTGCGGACCCTGCCGGGGGTGGGGCCGGCCACCGGGGACCATCTGCGCCGGGCCGGGATCAGCACGGTGCAGGAGCTGGCCGAGGCCGGTGAGGACGAGCTGGTGCGGCTGCTCGGCAAGGCGCACGGGCACGCGCTGTACGCCATGGCCCTGGCTCGGGACGAGCGGCCCGTCGTCGCCGAGCGGGAGACCAAGTCGGTGTCGGTGGAGGACACGTACGACGTGGACATCCACGACCGGCTGCGGGTCGGCCTTGAGGTGCAGCGGCTGGCCGACCGGTGTGTGCGGAGACTGCGCGAGGCGGGGCTGTCCGGGCGCACGATCGTGCTGAAGGTGCGGCGGTACGACTTCTCCACGCTGACCCGCTCCGAGACGCTCAGGGGGCCCACGGACGACCCCGCGGTCATCCGGGAGGCGGCAGCGCGGCTGCTGGACTCCGTGGACACCACGGGCGGGGTGCGGCTGCTCGGGGTGGGGGTGTCCGGGCTGGCCGACTACACGCAGGAGGACCTCTTCGCGCAGGCGATGCCCTCGCCGGCGGTCGCGGAGGTGCAGGAGGAGGCCGCGGCGGAGGGGATCGCGGAGCGGCCGGAGCCGGCGGAACGGCACTGGCGTGCCGGGCAGGACGTCCGGCACGCGGAGTACGGGCCCGGATGGGTGCAGGGGAGCGGGCTGGGGCGGGTCACTGTGCGGTTCGAGACGCCGCTGTCCGAGCCGGGGCGCGTGCGGACGTTCCTCGTCGACGACCCCGCGCTGGAGCCGGCCGAGCCGCTGCCGCTGGTGCCGGGCCCCTCGGACGGGGTTCCGCCCGAGGGACCGGGCGCGGCCCGGGGCGCGGAGCATTCGGGCGGCTTCCGGGCCGGGGGTGCGGGTCTGGAGGTGGAGATGGCTCGGGCCCCGGAGACAGGGCCGGGCTCGGAGGGCGCGGTGGCTCGGGCCTGAGCATGGCCGTGGACAGGGGCGATGGCGCGGGGAAGGGCGGGCCGTGGAGGCGCGGCGGTGTCCTGGGGTGCGGGGCGCAGGAGACGGTATGGGCCGCGCTCCGGACGGGCGCGGGCCGGGCACGCGGATCGAGCGTCGGGTGGCGGGCGGGCCGAGATGCGGGCGAGGGCGTGTAAGCCGGGTCCAGCCGGAGCGGCCAGCCGGCCCGGGGGGCAGGTCCGGAGACGGGGGGGAGCGGGCCCGGGCCTGGCAAGCGGATCGAGTCGCAGGCGTGGGCCGGGACGTGGGCGGGGTCGCGTGTGTGGGGTGGGTTCGCGGGTTCCGGGTCGTTGCCGTTCCCGGTGAAACCCGGCTCCCGCTCCACTACGAGCGCACCGGCTTCCGGGGAGGGGTGTGACGTCGGGTGGGTGCGGGTTGTGCGGGGGAGGTGAGCCGGATTTCGGAGGGGCGGGGATGGGCCGGACGGGGGGAGGCGGTCAGGGTTCTTCCGAGCCGGCCAGTTTGCCGAAGTCGTGGTCCGGGACCGTGGGGGGCGGGGCCACGTCGAGGCCGTAGTGGTGGTAGAGCTGGAGTTCCTGTTCGGGGGAGAGGTGGCGGCCCACGCCGAAGTCGGGAGCGTCCTTGATCAGGGCGCGGTCGAAGGGGACGTGCAGGGTGCCGCCGACGAGTTCGCTGGGCTCCAGGGGCACGAAGGCGTCCCGGGAGAACAGGCCGGTGCGTATGGCCGCCCACTCGGGTACTCCGGTGGCGTCGTCCAGGTACACCTCGTCGATGGTGCCGATCTTGATGCCCTTGCGGTCGAACGCCTTGCGGCCGATCAGGTTGCGCGGATCGATGTCGGTCTGCACGGTCCCTCTCCCTCCACGTGGTCGCAACTCATCCGTAAGCACTACAAAAGAGCACATTGAGTGAGGCGGCCACTCGAAGGCTCCGGCGTTGACCTCGCTGGTAGGCTGACAGCGGCTGCTGACCCCGTGCGGGAGAGTCCTCCGACCACCTCGGAGGCGCCGAAGGAGCAACTCCTCCCCGGAAT
Source organism: Streptomyces sp. NRRL S-1022 (assembly GCF_000720135.1). GTDB lineage: Bacteria > Actinomycetota > Actinomycetes > Streptomycetales > Streptomycetaceae > Streptomyces. The sequence goes on from NZ_JOIU01000034.1 coordinate 11,604, forward strand.
CTCTCAGGCTCACGTACCGCTCGGACGAGGTCACTCTGGAAAGCAGGGCGGGTGTCGACGGCTCCCGCCCTCACCGACGGTGAAAGCCGGCGCCCTCGGGTGGCCGGTGAAGCTCTCAGGTTGAGATGACAGAGGGGGAGGCCGTCGGGGTATCCGTACCGGGGTGCCCCTCGAAGGTCGTGTCAGACCAGGAGGCCTCCGCAATGACCGCCCATCGCATTCCGCTCTCCGAGCTCGAAGCGGGCATTCCGTTCGAGCAGCGCCACATCGGACCCGACCAGGAGGCGCGGGCCAAGATGCTCGCGCAGGTCGGCTACGGCTCGCTCGACGAGCTGACCGCCGCCGCGGTCCCGGATGTGATCAAGAACGCCGACGCCCTGGACCTGCCGGGCGCCCGCACCGAGGCGGAGGTGCTCGCCGAACTGCGCTCGCTCGCCGACCGCAACCAGGTGCTGGGCTCCATGATCGGCCTCGGGTACTACGGCACGTTCACCCCGCCCGTCATCCTGCGCAACGTCATGGAGAACCCGGCCTGGTACACGGCCTACACGCCGTACCAGCCGGAGATCTCCCAGGGGCGGCTGGAGGCCCTGCTGAACTTCCAGACCGTGGTCGCCGACCTCACCGGGCTGCCCACCTCCGGCGCCTCCCTGCTGGACGAGGGCACGGCCGCGGCCGAGGCCATGGCGCTGTCCCGGCGGATGGGCAAGAACAAGAAGGGCCTGTTCCTGGTCGACGCGGACGTGCTGCCGCAGACCATCGCCGTCATCGAGACCCGCGCCGAACCGACCGGCGTCGAGGTGGTCGTCGCCGACCTCGGCGACGGCATCCCGGCCGAGCTCGCCGGGCGCGAGATCAACGGCGTACTGATCCAGTACCCGGGCGCCTCCGGAGCCGTACGCGACATCAAGCCGGTCATCGACCAGGCGCACGAGCTGGGCGCGCTCGTCACCGTCGCCGCCGACCTGCTGGCACTGACCCTGCTCACCTCGCCCGGCGAGCTCGGCGCGGACATCGCCATCGGCACCACCCAGCGCTTCGGTGTGCCGATGGGCTTCGGCGGCCCGCACGCCGGCTACATGGCCGTACGCGAGAAGTTCGCCCGCAGCCTGCCCGGGCGCCTGGTGGGCGTCTCCGTGGACGCCGACGGGAACAAGGCCTACCGGCTCGCGCTGCAGACCCGTGAGCAGCACATCCGCCGCGAGAAGGCCACCAGCAACATCTGCACCGCGCAGGTGCTGCTCGCCGTGATGGCCGGCATGTACGCCGTCTACCACGGCCCGGAGGGGCTGCGGACCATCGCCCGGCGGACGCACCGGTACGCCACGATCCTCGCCGAGGGGCTGAAGGCCGGCGGCGTGGAGATCGTCCACGGCGCCTACTTCGACACGGTCACCGCGCGCGTGCCCGGCAAGGCCGCCGAGGTCGTCGCCGCCGCCCGGGAGAACGGGGTCAACCTGCGGCTCGTCGACGCCGACCACGTCTCGGCGGCCTGCGACGAGACCACCAACCGGGCGCAGCTGGTCGCCGTCTTCGCCGCCTTCCGCGTGGCGGGCGACATCGAGGCGCTCGACGCGAGCGCCGAGGACACCCTGCCCGAGACGCTGCTGCGCACCGACACCTACCTGGCCCACCCGGTCTTCCACCAGTACCGTTCCGAGACCGCCATGCTGCGCTACCTGCGCAAGCTGGCCGACCGCGACTACGCGCTCGACCGCGGCATGATCCCGCTGGGCTCCTGCACCATGAAGCTCAACGCGACCACCGAGATGGAGCCGGTCACCTGGCCCGAGTTCGGGCAGCTGCACCCGTTCGCCCCCGCCGAGCAGGCGCAGGGCTACCTCACGCTCATCCGCGAGCTGGAGGAACGTCTCGCCGAGGTCACCGGCTACGACAAGGTCTCGCTCCAGCCGAACGCCGGTTCACAGGGCGAGCTGGCCGGTCTGCTCGCCGTACGCGGTTACCACCGGGCCAACGGCGACGAGCAGCGCACCGTGTGTCTCATCCCGTCCTCCGCGCACGGCACCAACGCGGCGAGCGCCGTGATGGCCGGCATGAAGGTCGTCGTCGTGAAGACCGCCGAGGACGGCGAGATCGACGTCGAGGACCTGCGCGCCAAGATCGAGCAGTACCGCGACGAGCTGGCGGTGCTGATGATCACCTACCCGTCGACGCACGGTGTGTTCGAGGAGCACGTCGCCGACATCTGCGCGCAGGTGCACGAGGCCGGCGGCCAGGTGTACGTCGACGGTGCCAACCTCAACGCCCTGGTCGGCCTCGCCAAGCCGGGTCACTTCGGCGGTGACGTCTCCCACCTGAACCTGCACAAGACGTTCTGCATCCCGCACGGCGGCGGCGGTCCCGGCGTCGGCCCGGTCGCGGTCCGCTCGCACCTGGCGCCGTACCTGCCGAACCACCCGCTCCAGCCGGAGGCCGGTCCGGAGACGGGCGTGGGTCCCATCTCGGCGGCCCCGTGGGGCAGCGCGGGCATCCTGCCGATCTCGTGGGCGTACGTCCGCCTGATGGGCGGCGAGGGCCTGAAGCGGGCCACCCAGGTGGCCGTGCTCTCCGCCAACTACGTCGCCAAGCGCCTGGAGCCGCACTACCCGGTGCTGTACACCGGCCCCGGCAACCTGGTCGCGCACGAGTGCATCATCGACCTGCGCCCGCTGACCAAGGCGACGGGCGTGAGCGTGGACGACGTGGCCAAGCGCCTGATCGACTACGGCTTCCACGCGCCGACCATGTCGTTCCCGGTGGCCGGCACGCTGATGATCGAGCCGACCGAGTCGGAGGACCTCACCGAGCTGGACCGTTTCTGCGATGCGATGATCGCCATCCGCGCGGAGATCGAGAAGGTCGGCTCCGGCGAGTGGCCCGCCGAGGACAACCCGCTGCGCAACGCCCCGCACACGTCCGCCGCGCTCGGCGGTGAGTGGACGCACGCCTACGGCCGCGACGAGGCGGTCTTCCCGGCCGGTGTCTCGGCCGCCGACAAGTACTGGCCGCCGGTGCGCCGGATCGACCAGGCCTTCGGCGACCGCAACCTGGTGTGCTCCTGCCCGCCGCTGGACGCGTACGAGGACTGAGCGAGCGCCGGTTCCCAAGGGCCCCGTCCGGTTTCCGGGCGGGGCCCCGCCGTGTCACGCCGTCGCCAGGGACACCTCGGTCGCCTTGATGAGCGCGACCACGTCGGAGCCCACGAAGAGACCCAGGTCGGCGGCGGCGTCCTGGGTGATGACGGCGGTCAGTTCACCGCCGGGCACGGAGATCCGCACGCAGGCCATCGCGGCGCCGGCGGTGAGACCGATGATCGCACCGGGGAGCTGGTTGCGGATCGACAGGCCCTCGACGCGCTGGGTGGCGAGGGAGACCTCGGTCGACTTCACCAGGGCCCGCACGGGCGAGCCGGGAGCCAGGGCCAGGTCCTCGGCGGCCTCCCTGGTGACGGCCGCGGTGAGGTCCTGCCCGCCGTCCAGGCGCAGCTTGACGGTGGCCATGACCTCGCCCGGCTGGATCGCGGTGACCGTGCCGGCGAGCTGGTTGCGGATGCTGAGGGTCATGGGCATCCACGGTAGAGCGCCCGTCCGATCAGGCGGGGTATGCGTGTGTCTGCGCCGCTTTGACCGTCGCCCAGACGGATGCGCCGGGGTGCAGGTCCAGGTCGGCGGCGGCGAGTGTCGTGAGGTCGGCGGCGAGAGCGAGTTCCCCGCCGAGGTCGGCGCGGATCTGGTCGCCGTGCGTCTCCAGCCCGGCCACCTCGCAGCGCCACAGGTTGCGGGCGCTGGCGCCGGAGGGCCGGTCCCGGAACAGGGTCACGGCGGACGGCGGGAACGCCACGAAGACCGGGCCGGACAGCTCCTCCGTGGTCGTGATCGCGGGCCCGGCCTCCAGCCGTACGGTGTGCCCGGCGGCCTGTCCGCGGTAGAGGTTGAGGCCGACGAGCCGGGCGATGTAGTCCGTGCGCGGGTGGCGGGCGATGTCGGCGGGCGTGCCCTGCTGGACGACCCGGCCGTGCTCCACGACCACCAGCCGGTCCGCGAGCACCATGGCGTCCAGCGGGTCGTGGGTGACCAGTACGGAGACGGCCTCGAACTCGGCCAGGTGGCGGCGGAGCTGGACGCGGACCTCCAGCCGGGTACGGGCGTCCAGGGCCGCGAGCGGCTCGTCCAGCAGGAGCAGCCGGGGCCGGGTGGCCAGGGCGCGGGCGAGGGCCACGCGCTGGGCCTGGCCGCCGGAGAGGTGGCGGGGCTTGGCCGCGGCGTGCGGGGTGAGGCCCATGCGCTCCAGCCAGGCCGCCGCCCGGGCGCGGGCCTCGGCCTTGCCCGCGCCCCGGCAGCGGGGGCCGAACGCGACGTTGTCCAGGGCGGACAGGTGCGGGAAGAGCAGGTAGTCCTGGAAGACCACGCCGACCGGGCGGGACTCCGGGGGTGCGTCCTCCAGGGGGGTGCCGTCCAGGCGGAGGTGGCCGTCCGTGAGGGGGGTGAGGCCGGCGAGGGCGCGCAGGGCGGTGGTCTTGCCGGCGCCGTTGGGGCCGAGCAGGGCGACGACGTCGCCGGGGGCGGCGGTGAGGGCCACGTCCAGCCGGAAGCCGGGGCGGTCGACCACGAGACGGGCGTCCAGGCCGGCGGGTGCGGGCGGCCCGGGCGGGGGCTGCGCGGGGCCGGCGGACGCGGCTGTTCCCCGCGTGTTCCGGGTGGATTCGGCGTTGCTCGTCATGACGGTGTCATCCAGCGGTCCCGGAGTCCGGCCAGGACCGTGATCGAGACGGCCAGGAGGACCAGGCTCAGGGAGATGGCTGCCTCGGGGTCGTTCTGGAGGGCGAGGTAGACCGCGAGCGGCATGGTCTGGGTGCGGCCGGGGAAGTTGCCCGCGAACGTGATCGTCGCGCCGAACTCGCCGAGCGCCCGGGCCCAGGCCAGCACCGCGCCGGCCGCGACGCCCGGCGCGATGAGCGGCAGCGTGACCCGGCGGAACGCGGTGAAGCGGGAGGCGCCGAGGGTGGCCGCCGCCTCCTCGTAGCGCGGGTCGGCGGCGCGCAGGGTGCCCTCGACGCTGATGACCAGGAAGGGCATCGCGACGAACGCCTCCGCGACCACGACCCCGGTGGTGGTGAACGGCAGGGTGATCCCGAACCAGGAGTCCAGCCACTGGCCGATGACGCCGTTGCGGCCGAGGGCCAGCAGCAGTGCCACACCGCCGACGACCGGGGGCAGGACGAGGGGCAGGGTGACCAGGGCCCGTACGAACCCCCGCCCGGGGAACTCCGTACGGGCCAGCAGCCAGGCGAGCGGCACGCCCAGGACGAGGCTCACGGCCGTCGCCGCGGTCGCGCTGACCAGGGACAGCTGCAGCGCCTGCCATACCTCGGTACTGGTCAGCTGGTCCGGCAGGCTGCGCCAGGGCGCGCGGATCAGCAGCGCGAGCAGCGGCAGCAGCAGGAACGCCAGGGCCAGCACGCCCGGCAGCAGCAGCGGCAGCGGCACCCCGCGCCGGGCCCCCGTGCCGGCGCGGCGGCGCCGCGGCCGGCCCGTGCGGGGGGCGGTCGCGGCGCCGGGTTCACCGAGCGGGGTCACGGCTTGAGGAACCCGGCCCCGCTCAGCACCCGCTGACCCTCGGCGGACCGCACGAGGGCGATGAACGCCTTGGCGGCCTCGGCGTTCCGGGAGTTCTTCAGCAGGGCGATCGGGTAGTCGTTGATCGCGTGGGCGGACTCGGGGAACTCCACGCCCTGCACCTTGTCACCTGCGGCCTTCACATCGGTCCGGTAGACCACCGCCGCGTCGGCCTCCTTCAGCGCCACCTTGGTCAGGGCGCCCTTGACGTCCTGCTCGTAGGAGACGGGGGTGAGCGTCAGCTTGCCGGCGTCCAGCGCCTTCCGGGCGGCGGCGCCGCAGGGCACGGTCTCGTCGCACAGGACGACCTTGAGACCGGACTTGGTGAGGTCCTTCAGGGAGGCCACCCCATGCGGGTTGCCCGGCACGGTGGCGATCTCCAGCTGGTTGCGGACGAAGGTGGCCGGGGTGCCGGCCGCGTCCTTCTTGTCCGTCACGAGCGCCATGGTCTTGGGGCTGGCCGCGGCGAACACGTCCGCCGGGGCGCCGCCGGTGATGCTCGCGGCGAGGCTGTCGCTGCCGCCGAAGTTGAAGCTGACCTTGGTGCCCGGGTGGTCCCGCTCGAACGTCCGGCCCAGGCTCGTGAAGCTCTCCTTCAGGGAGGCCGCCGCGAACACGGTGACCGTGCCGGAGAGCTTCGGGGACGCCGGCGTGCCGGAGTTGCCGGCGGAGTCCGACGAGGAGGAGCAGGCGCTCAGCGCCATCAGGGCGGCGGCTCCCGCACCGGCCAGCTGCCACATCCGCCGGGTCCGGCGCACGGAACGGGTCATCACGGATCTACTCCTCGGGGTCGGTCACACCAGCGTCGCGCCCTGCGACGATGATACTGCCGCATCTGCGAGGTGTAAGTCCCTTGTCGTATCGCATGAGCCGTGCATTCGCGACTTGTAGCTTGCATGTGCGGTCACGTGACGGCTGCCCGTGAACCGGCGTCCGGGTCAGGTGCGGTCGATGTGCACGTTGGTGGACTTCACGCGGGCGGTGGCCTCCATGCCGACCTCCAGGCCCAGCTCCTCCACGGCCTCGCGGGTCAGCAGTGACACGAGCCGGTGCGGGCCGGCCTGGATCTCCACCTGGGCGGCGACGTCGCCGAGCTTGATCGCGGTGACGATGCCGGGGAAGGCGTTGCGGACGGAGGTGTGCGAGGCCTCCTCCTCGGCGCCGCCGCCCTTGGCCAGTTCGACGGAGAACGCGGCGAGGTCCCTGCCGTCGACGAGCCGGCGCCCGGACTCGTCGCGGTGGGTGGCCACCCGGCCGGCGTCGGCCCAGCGGCGGGCGGTGTCCGGGCTGACGCCGAGCAGCCGCGCGGCCTGGCCGATCGTGTAGGACTGCATGCCGGTCACGATAGGGCCACCCGCCGGGAACCGGGGACCAGGGGTCAGCCCACGTGGACGCGGGGACGGCGGGTGCGGTCGGGTTCCGCCTCGCGGAGTACCTCGCGGGTGACCGGTGCGACCTCGCCCTGTCCGAAGAGGAAGAAGCGCAGGAAGTTGGCGAACGGACTGCCCTCGGTCCACTCGAAGTAGATGTGCGGGATGCAGCCCGTGAGGTCGCGGACGTGCAGCAGCAGCGCGGCCAGGGCGTTCGGGATGGAGGCGGACTCCAGCGTCAGCACCCGGTAGCGGCCGTGCAGCACCTCACCGTGCGCGGTCAGGCCCGCCTCGAACTCGGACGGGTCCGTGACCGTGACCTCCAGGAAGATGAAGTCCTCCTGCTCGGGCAAGTCGTGGTCGGTGCGGATCTGCTCGATCTTGTCGCGGTACTCGGCGTGGTCACGCCGGTCGGGCTCGTTGGCGATGAACCGCATCTTACGGCTGGCCATGTCCCGGACGAATCGTTCCGCCATGGGGTCGAGCGACACACTGGTCACCCGCAGCTCGAAGGCACGGGCCAGCCGGGACAGCAGCGAGACCAGCATGATGCCGGCGATGAAACAGGCACCGATCTTCACACCGTCCGGGCGCTCGATGACGTTCACTACGGTGGTGTAGAGGAACACCGCGGAGATCACCGCGAACACGACGGTCCAGCCGTGCTGCCCCGCCTTGCGCGCGGCGATGGTCACCGCGATCGCGGCCGAGCTGATCAGTACCAGCACACCGGTGGCGTAGGCGCCGCCCTGTTTGTCGACGTTGGCGTCGAAGAGCCAGGTCACCAGGAAGGCGATCAGCGTGAAGACGAGGACCATCGGGCGCACGGCCCGGGCCCAGTGCGGGGCCATGCCGTAGCGGGGCAGGTAGCGCGGCATCAGGTTGAGCAGGCCGGCCATGGCGGAGGCGCCGGCGAACCACAGGATGGCGATGGTCGAGACGTCGTACACCGTGCCGAAGGCGTTGCCCAGGTACTCGTGCGCGAGGTAGGCGAGCGCGCGGCCGTTGGCCTGGCCGCCCGTCCGGAACTCCTTCTCCGGGATCAGCAGCGTGGTGATGAAGCTGGTGGCGATCAGGAAGCAGCTCATGATGAGCGCGGCGGTGGTCAGGAGCTTCTTGGTGTCCCGGATCCGGCCGGCGGGCCGCTGTTCGGTGTCACCCGGGTCGCCCTGGACGTGCGGCATGACGGCGACACCGGTCTCGAAGCCGGACAGGCCCAGGGCGAGCTTCGGGAAGACGATGAGCGCCACGCCGATCATCATGAAGACGTTGCCGTGCTGCGCGGTCAGCGCCGTGCCCCAGTCGGTGATCACGTGCCCGGCGGTGAAGACGTGCCACAGGCCGGTGATCACGACGACCAGGTTGAGGGCGAGGTACACGCCCACCAGGACGACCGCCACCCCGATGGCCTCCAGGAAGCCCTTGAGGAAGACCGCGCCGAGCAGCGCCACGAGGATCAGCGTGATCAGCATCTGCTTGCCCTCCAGGGCCTGCGTCAGATGCGGGTTCTCCACCAGGTGGGTGGAGGCGTCGGCGGCGGAGAGCGTGATGGTGATCAGGAAGTCGGTCGCCGCGAAGCCCAGCAGGGTGAGCACGAAGAGCTTGCCCTGCCAGAACGACAGCAGGCGCTCCAGCATCGCGATCGAGCCCTCGCCGTGCGGGCTCTCCTCGGCCACCCGGCGGTAGACCGGCAGGGCGCCGGCCAGGGTCACGAGGACGAGCACGATGGTCGCCACGGGTGAGAGCAGACCGGCCGCCAGGGCCGCGATGCCGGGCTGGTAGCCGAGGGTGGAGAAGTAGTCGACACCGGTCAGGCACATCACGCGCCACCAGCGCTGTCCCTGGTGCGGCGGCTCCGGCTCGGCGTGCGGTCCGGTGTGGCCGCCGTTCTTGCCCATGTCGGACAGTCCCTCCAGCATCCAGGCGCGCAGGCGGCTGGTACTGGGAGGGCGCTCGGTCGTGGCCATCGGCGTGCTCCTGGGGTACGGCTCGGCTGTTCTGGGCCATCACGCGGACGGCGGCACCAGCGTAAGCAGAGCGTGACGCCCGGGCCTATGGATCAGGGCTCCGGCGGCGTCAATCTTGCGTTAAGAATGGCCTCCGGAAAGGGCGCCCGCCGGAAGAACAGGAGGCCGGAGGCGGTGTACCGGGGCGCAGCCGGGCGGGTGACCCCCGGCCGGTGGCCGGCTCGGGCGGCGGCCACCGAGCGTCACTCCAGTCCGGATGCCCGGAACACGCCGAGGGCCGTCTCGCTGTCCACGCGGCGGGCCAGGCGGTGCAGGGCGGCCGTGCCGCACAGCAGCGTGCCGGCCGCCTCGGAGGCGCGGGCGCCCTCGTCGAGCCGGTACCACAGCTCCGGGTTGCGGATGAGGACGTCGGGGTCGATCTCGACCCGGTTGCCGAGGGTGTCGCGAAGCACCAGGCGCTGGGCGACACCGTCCAGCGGGCTCGCGGCGGCCAGCAGATCGGTGCGGACGCGGCGGGTGCGCAGCAGCCGGCGGCTCGCCAGCCAGCCCGGACCGGCCGACACGCGCACCGGGACCAGCACGAGGAGCAGGAGCAGGGCCAGCAGGAGCCACAGGGCGGCGCGCCCCCAGGTCAGTGAGCCGGCGGTCCGGTCCACGCCCAGCAGCAGCCCGAACAGCGCACCGGCACACCGGCCCGCGCTGCGTACCTCCCCGGCCCAGCTCCGGTCGTACACGACGGTCCCGGCGCCGGACGGGTACGAGCCGGTCGCCCGGGGGAGGATGCGGTCGCGGTGCTCCATGAGGACGACGGTAGACCGCCGGCGGCGAGGCGCACCTCCCCTTGACGGCGCCCTGACGGCGGAGCGGGCGTTCTTGACGGGATGGCAGCGCGGCGACCGCCGGCCGCCGCCCGGTTCACAGTCCCCGCGTGTCCAGCCGCAGGTGCCAGGTGTTGCGGCGGTGGACGGAGAGCAGCTCCGACTCCAGGGGGGACGGGGGGACCGCCAGGACCGGACAGCGGGCGTGGGACACGCAGTGGCGGGAGACGCGGGCCGCGAAGGGGCGTTGCAGTCCGCGCCGGCCCGTGCCGACGACCAGGACGTCGGTCTCCCGGTCGGCGGTCGCCACCAGGGCCGGGCCCGGGGCGCCGCGCACGACGACGGCGTGCACCGGTACGCCGGGACCGTCCGGGCCGAGGATCTCGTGGAGGACCGAGGCCAGCCGCTGCTTGGCCAGGCGCCGCCACTCCTGGAGCAGCGGGCCGGCGGCGGGGGCGCGGCGCGCGGCGGGATCGCCGCCCGGCGGCTCCCAGGCCAGCACCGGCCACAGCTCGGCTCCCAGCCGCCGGGCCAGCGCGGTGGCCCGGCGCAGGGCCGTGACGCTGTTCAGGGAACCGCTCACGCCGACCACCACGCGGGCGACCGCCGAGGCGTCGTTACCGGACATGGCTCCACCGTCCCGGGCAAGCTCTCGCTCCCTTCCATCCCACTCCCGCGCCGGCGATCCGACCAGCCGGAGGGCCGGTCCGCCCCGCCGGGTCCCCTCGGGCCGGGCCGGATGCGGCGCCGTGGCCGAAACATTCGGCCTTCGCGGGGGACCGCGCCGCCTCCGGCGGGTTCGGTCGTGTGCCCGCCACCTCGTGCAGACACCTTGACGCTCCCAACGCGCCTTCCTAGAGTCGCCGTTCGGAACGTTCGAGGAATAACTCGAATGTTTCGGCCCGCCGGTGGTCGACGAGTGCGTCGGCGGCTCTCGGTGGTGCCCGATCTTCTCAGTCGGGACCCTCTCCGATGCAACTCGAAAGTTTCGAAGGAGCGCATGATGGGCGACCCTGCACTGTCCCGCCGCGGATTTCTGGCGGCCTCCGTCGGCGCCGGCCTGGGGGTGACCGCACTCAGCGGCTGCGGCGGCGACTCGGACGGAGGGTCGTCCTCGGGGACGACCACGATCGAGTGGTGGAACATCTCGACCACGCAACCCACCAAGACCGTGTGGGCGGCCCTGGCCAAGAAGTTCGAGGCCGACAACCCCACGGTCAAGGTGAAGATCGTCCAGCTGGAGAACGACGCCTACAAGTCGAAGATGACCGCGCTGATCGCCTCCGGGAAACTGCCGGACGTCTTCCACACCTGGGGCGGCGGCGTGCTGCGGCAGCAGGTCGACGCCGGACTGGTCGAGGACCTCACCGACCGCACCAAGGGCTGGGCCGACGGCCTGCTGCCGGTGGCGAAGGAGCCGTACCTCCTGGACGGCAAGGCGTACGGCATCCCGTTCGACATCGGCATGATCGGCTTCTGGTACAACAAGGCGCTCTTCAAGAAGGCCGGGATCAGCACACCCCCGACCACCTGGAGCGGCTTCCTGGACGCCGTACGGAAGCTGAAAGCTGCCGGCGTCACGCCGCTCGCCCTGGCGGGCAAGGAGAAGTGGCCCGGCATGTACTACTGGGCGTACCTGGCGATGCGCACCGCCGGTGTCGACGCGCTCCGCGCGGCCAGCGAGAGCAAGGACTTCACCGGTCCCGGCTTCGTCCAGGCCGGACAGCACCTGAAGGAGCTGGTGGACCTCCAGCCGTTCCAGAAGGGCTTCCTCGGCGCCGCCTACTCCACCCCGACGGGTCAGGCCGCCGGCGTCGGCAACGGCAAGGCGGCGATGGAACTCATGGGCCAGTGGGCCCCGGTCGTGGAGGCCGACGCCGGCAAGGGCCTCGGCGCGAACCTGGGCTTCTTCCCGTTCCCGGAGGTCGAGGGCGGCAACGGCAAGATCACCGAAGTGTTCGGCGGAGGCGGCGGACACGCCCTGCGCCGGGGAGCCCCGCAGGCCGCCGTCGACTTCCTGAAGTTCTTCGCCTCACAGACCACCGACTCGGAACTGGTGAAGAAGACCGGGGTGCTGCCGGTCGTCCCGGCCGCCGAGTCCGCGCTCACCGACCCCAACCTCAAGGCCGTGCAAGCCCAGTTGAAGGCCGCCACCGGCTTCCAGCTCTACCTCGACCAGGCCTACGCGCCCGCCGTCGGCCAGGAGATCAACGACAGCGTGGCCGCGCTCATCGCCGGCTCCAAGTCGGCCGAGCAGGTCACGCAGTCGATCACCCGGACCGCCAAGGAAGAGCAGTAGCCGGCGATGACCTCCACCTTCCTCCCGGACCAGCGCAGCGGTCCCGCCGCGGGCCCCCCGGTCCCGGCCGCCGGCGCGGACCGCGCCCGGACCCGGCGGCGCGCGCTGAACTGGCTCACCGCGGTCGGCTTCCAGCTGCCCGCGCTGGTGCTGTTCATCGGGCTGGTGCTGCTGCCGGTGCTGTTCGCGCTGTACGCCGCCTTCTTCCGCTGGGGCGGCTTCGGCATGCCCTCCGACTACGTCGGCGCCGACAACTTCACCCGCCTCTTCCAGGACGACGTCTTCCTCGGCGACCTGTGGCGCTGCCTGGTACTGGTGCTGTTCTCGCTCGTGCTCCAGCTGCCGTTCGCGCTGGCCATGGCGGTGCTGCTGAACCAGCGGCTGCGCGGCCGGGCGGTGTACCGGATGCTGTTCTTCGCGCCGTACGTGCTCTCCGAGGCCATCACCGGCGTGTTGTTCGGCATGGTCTTCGCCCCGGACGACGGACTCGCCGACCATGTCCTGGGCGCCGTCGGCCTGGACGGCCTGGGCGGGGAGTGGTTCGCCGACCCCTCCTCCGTCATGGCGGCCCTCTTCCTCGTCATGACCTGGAAGTACTTCGGCTTCCACATGATGCTGTACCTGGCCGGACTCCAGTCGATCCCGGCCGAGTTGACGGAGGCGGCGCTGATCGACGGCGCCGGGCCCTGGCAGCGGTTCCGCAACGTCACCCTGCCGCTGCTCGCGCCCACCCTGCGCATCAGCGTCTTCCTGTCCGTGATCGGGGCCATCCAGCTGTTCGACCTGGTGTGGGTGATCACCCAGGGCGGCCCCGACCACCACTCCGAGACGATGGCCGTGACCATGTTCCAGTACGGCTTCAAGCGCTACCAGGTCGGCTACGCCAGCGCGATCAGCGTGGTCATGTTCGGCATCTGCCTCGTCTTCGCCCTCGCCTACCAGCGGTTCGTGCTCCGCCGCGACCTCCAGGGAGCCACCACGACGATGAGGGGGGACGGCACGTGACCCGCAGAACCAGGGGCGTCCGCGCGCTGCCGCTGCACCTGATCCTCCTGGTGGTCGGCGCGGTGATGGTCGTGCCGCTGCTGTACGCCGTCCTGTCCGGTTTCAAGTCCACCGACGAGCTGTCCCGCAACCCGTTCGGACTGCCCGAGCACTGGCTGACCGGCAACTACACCGGCATCCTCGGCTCGGGCGGGTTCTGGCGGCTGGTCGGCAACAGCACGCTGATCGCGGTGGGCACGACCGTGCTCGTGGTCGCGGTGTCCGCGCTCGCGGCCTTCTCCTTCGCGCGGTTCGCCTTCCGAGGCCGGGAGGTGCTGTTCACCGTCTTCACGATGGGACTGATGTTCCCCTTCGCGGTGGCCGCCCTGCCGCTGTTCCTGCTGCTGCGCTCCCTGGGCCTGCTGGACAACCCGCTCGGTGTGATCCTCCCGCAGGCCGCGTTCGGACTGCCGATGACGATCATCATCCTGCGCGGCTTCTTCCGGCAGATCCCCGGCGAACTGGAGGAGGCCGCCACGCTCGACGGCTGCAGCGCCTTCGGGTTCTTCTGGCGGGTCCTGCTGCCCATGGCGCGGCCGGCGCTCGGCACCGTCTCCGTCCTCGCGGTGGTCACCAGCTGGAACAACTTCTTCCTGCCGCTGCTGGTGTTCACCGACAGCACCTGGTGGACCCTGCCCATCGGCGTCCAGCAGTTCCAGGGGCAGTACTCGGCCGAGTACGCCCGGGTCTTCGCCTATCTCGTCCTCGCCATGGTCCCCGCCCTCGCCTTCTACTCGGTCGCCGAACGCCAGCTCGTCGGCGGTCTCACCGCCGGCGCCACCAAGGGCTGAACCGCACCTTCCCCGACATCCGGACAGGAGCCCCACCATGCGTTTGAGACTCGCCGGCGCCCTCGCGGCCGTGCTGATGACCGCCGGCCTGGCCACCGGCCCCGCCGCGCAGGCCGCCCCCGACCCGGTACACCGGCCCGCCCCGCCGACCCTCGCCGGCCTCGCCGAGCGCCACGGCCGCTACTTCGGCAGCGCCACCGACAACCCGGAACTCACCGACACCGCCTACACCGGCGTCCTCGGCGGCGAGTTCGACATGATCACGCCCGGCAACGGCATGAAGTGGTACGCCACCGAGCCGCAGCAGGGCGTTTTCGACTGGACCGACGGCGACCAGATCGTCGGCCTGGCCCGCCGCAACCACCAGAAGGTCCGCGCGCACACCCTCGTCTGGCACAGCCAGCTGCCCGACTGGCTCACCTCGAAGCAGTGGACGGCGAGCGAACTGCGCGCCGTGCTGAAGAAGCACATCACCACCGAGGTACGGCACTACCGGGGCAAGGTGTACTCCTGGGACGTCGTCAACGAGGCCTTCAACGAGGACGGCAGCTACCGCGACACCCTCTGGTACCGGACCCTGGGCCCCGGCTACATCGCCGACGCGCTGCGCTGGGCCCACCAGGCCGATCCGCACGCCAGGCTCTACCTGAACGACTACAACATCGAGGCCATCGGCCCCAAGAGCGACGCCTACCACCGGCTGGCCCAGGACCTGCTGGCCCGGGGCGTGCCCCTCGACGGCATCGGCTTCCAGACGCACCTGGCCCTCCAGTACGGCTATCCCACCACTCTGGAGGACAACCTCCGCCGCTTCTCCCGGCTGGGCCTGGACACCGCGCTCACCGAGGTCGACGTACGGATGCAGCTGCCCGCGACCGGGGAGAAGCTCGCCGAGCAGGCGGCCTGGTACCGGGACCTCACCGCTGCCTGTCTGGCCGTGCGGCGCTGTGTGGGCGTGACCATCTGGGACTACACGGACAAGTACTCCTGGATACCGGCGTTCTTCCCGGGGGAGGGCGCGGCCCTGCCGTGGGACGAGGAGCTGCGTCCCAAGCCGGCCTACCGGGCGCTGCGGGAAGCGCTGCGTTAACACCCCGCTGCCCTTCGTAGCCGCCTCCGGACACGCGTCGGGGCCGGTGCGCACCGGGTGCGTGCGGCCGGCCCCTCGGTTCCGTGCCGCTCAGGCGGCGGTCATCACCCGATCCGCACCGAGCGGACGGTGCGGGGCGATGATGCGGCCGTCGGGCAGCAGTTCGCCGGTGTCCTCGAAAAGCAGGACGCCGTTGCACAGCAGGCTCCACCCCTGCTCCGGGTGGTGCGCCACGAGGCGGGCGGACTCCCGGTCGGCGGATTCGGCTGGCGGGCACGACGGCTGGTGCTGGCACATGGGCGGGATCTTTCGCTCTGACGTGATCATGTCCGTCCCCCGTGGTGATGAGTCGGTCGGAGTCCAGTGTTGTCCTCTGGGCGTCTTTCCGCAGGGATTTCACGGCACCGCTTCTCACAGGTTCATGACGCGTCACCCGCGTGGACGGTTCAGTCCAACTGCACGGTCTCTTCGGGTGGTTCGCGGTGACTCTCCGGGTGGTCGGCGGTGGCCGAATGGGACTAGTCCGGATGGCCCGGGACGGAGAAGTCCCCGCACACGACCGTACCCCGCTTCCCTTCCGGGGAGCGGGGTACGCGTGCGGGCGGGGGTCAGGCGGGTGAGCCGAGCACCGGCGAGCCGAGCAGCGGGAGAGGAGTCGCCCGATGGGTCAGCACCGGAAGCAGCTCGGCGACCCGGAACGGACGGTGTGCCGGGATGCCGGGCGGCGCCGGCGCCAGCGGGACGAGCAGGTCGGTGGCGGCCGGATGGCCCTCGGTGCCGTCGCCCGAGCAGTCGCCGTGCAGCCACAGGGTGAGCATGTACAGACCGGGCACGGACAACAGCCGCGCCTGGTACGGCTGTTGCAGCGTCTCGGCCTGTTGCAGGGCGCGCTCGGTGGAGGCGACGTAGGGGCCCTCGAAGAAATGGGAGAAGGCCCAGCCGTCGGGGGTGAGCATGGTCTCGGCCGCGGCCACCGCGCGGTCGCCGCACCGGATCAAAAAGCGCCAGCCGGTCAGCCGCGTCGCGGACAGGCCTTGCGCGGTGATCCGGTCCAGCACGTGGACCGGCAGCGGGAGTTCCGCGGTGGCGGGCCCTTGCGCGGCACACAGGGAGGGGGTGCGGGCCTCACGGACCGCGGTCGGGGAGCCGAGGGCGGTCAGGACGGAGCGCAGGGCAGGCGCGGGGGCAGGGGGTACGTGCAGCGGCATGTGGGTCGCCTCTCGTTCGACAGGCGCGGCGGCGCGAGGAGGGTGGGGCGGACGGCGCTGTCTGCTCACGGGGAAGGCCGGAGAGGTGGGGGCCCTGTTCGGTGTGGAAGAGAGTGCGGCTCGGTCCGCCGCCCGTCAACCGGGACGGCGGGAACACCGCGGAAACCAGGACCGAGGGCGCCAACCTTCCGCCTTGTAGACGGAGTTTATACGACGCGTGTTCAGCCGGTGTTTCGGCTATCCGATTCCGTTCGGCCCGGCAAGGCCGAATTAAGGCGTCGTTTTGCGGAAATAATCCCGATTTCCGGACCGGCCTCGGGGCCCTGACCTCGCCATACGCGCCAGTAGCGGTCGGCCGAATGCCATCGGCGTTTTTCACGAGGCGTTCGGGGCACCCGGAGATGCACCGTGCGGCATGCCCCGTGAATGTGCCGCCGGGAACATTCGTAAGAGTAGCGGGCGACGCGCCCGCGCGGGACGTTATCGATCGCTTCGGCTGGGCATCATCCCACCTGACCCGGGAGCCCGGCGGCCGGATCGTCGGCCCGCCCATCCGAGGAGGGAAGCTTCGATGGGGGAAAAGGTCGCGGCAGGGCAGTTCGACCTGTCCGATCGCCAGCGCTACCGAGAAAAGCTCCAGATGTGCCTGACGGGGCTGGAGCGGCTGCTGCGCGAGAAGCGATTCGATCGGCCGAAGAACCTCATGGGAGTCGAGATCGAACTGAATCTCGCGGGGTCCGACGGTATGCCGAAGATGTTGAACGGGCAGGTACTGGAGCGCATCGCGAGCCGCGACTTCCAGACCGAACTCGCCATGTTCAACCTGGAAGTCAACATAGCCCCGCACCGGTTGGGCGGCCGGGTGTTCGACCGGCTCGCCGAGGAGCTGCGCACCTCGCTCGCCTACGCCGACCGCAAGGCCGGGGAGGTGGACGCGGGCATCGTGATGATCGGCATCCTGCCCACGCTGGACCGGGACGACCTGGTCTCCTCCAACCTCTCCGAGGCAGACCGCTACACCCTGCTCAACAACCAGATCGTCGCGGCGCGCGGGGAGGACTTCCGGCTCGACATCGACGGCGTGGAGCACCTCGTCTGCACCTCCAAGTCGATCGTGCCCGAGGCCGCGTGCACCTCCGTCCAGCTGCACCTGCAGGTCACGCCGGGCCGGTTCGCCGACGTGTGGAACGCGGCGCAGGCGGCCTCCGCCGCGCAGATCGCCGTCGGGGCGAACTCACCGTTCCTCTTCGGTCACGAACTGTGGCGCGAGTCCCGGCCCCCGCTGTTCCTCCAGTCCACCGACACCCGGCCGCCCGAACTCCAGGCCCAGGGCGTACGGCCGCGCACCTGGTTCGGCGAGCGGTGGATCTCCTCCGCGTACGACCTGTTCGAGGAGAACCTGCGCTACTTCCCGGCCCTGCTGCCGATCTGCGACGACGAGGAGCCGCTGGAGGTCGTCGAGGCCGGCGGGGTGCCGACGCTCGCCGAACTCGTCCTGCACAACGGCACGATCTACCGCTGGAACCGGCCGGTGTACGGCATCGCGGACGGTGTCCCGCACCTCCGGGTGGAGAACCGGGTGCTGCCGGCCGGGCCGACCATCACCGACGTGATCGCGAACGCCGCCTTCTACTACGGCCTCGTCCGCGCCCTCGCCGAGGAGCCCCGGCCGGTGTGGACGCGGCTGCCGTTCGCCGCGGCCGAGGCCAACTTCGACGCGGCGTGCCGGTACGGCATCGACGCCCGCTTCGTCTGGCCCCGGCGGGGACGGTACGGCGGCACCGGCGAGGTCGACGCGGTCACGCTGGTCCGCGACGAACTGCTGCCGCTCGCGGCGGCCGGGCTCGACGCGTGGGGCGTGGAGGCCGCCGACCGGGACCTCTACCTGGGTGTGATCGAGGAGCGCTGCCGGCGCCGGGTGAACGGGGCGTCCTGGCAGGCGGCCACCTTCCACCGGGCACTGGAGCAGGGCATGTCCCGCGAGGCAGCCCTGGCGGCGACCACCCGCCGGTACGCCGAGCTGATGCACGTCGGCGAGCCGGTGCACACCTGGCCCGTGGGCCTGCCGGACCCGGTACCCCTGGGCTGACGGTCTCCGGCGACTGCCCCGCGGGCTGAGCACCTGCCCCCGCGGGGCCGGCACCTGCCCGGCGGGGCTGCTCACCTGCCCCAGGGGGCCGGCACCCGACCGGCGGGGCTGAGCATCGAGGGGCCCACCGGAGCGGGCCGCCCGGCTGAGCGCCGTCGCGGTGGGGCGGCCCTGGCCGGCGGAGCGGGAACGGCCGGTGGAGTGGGAACGGCCGGTGGAGCCGGAATGGCCGGTGGGCAGGCAACGGGCGGCGGTAAGGCGGGCGCCGGCGCCGGCGCCCGGTGGGCAAGTAACCGCCCGGTGGGAAAGCGAGGTGCCGGCCGAGGGGTGACGGGCCGGCGGAGGGGAAGAGGCCGGCGCGGAGCAGAAGGAGGCGCCGCAGGGGAAGGGGCCGGTCCGCGGGGGGCGGGACTCTGTCTGCGATCCTTGCCGGGCGAAGGTGGGCCAGGGGCCCGTGAGCCGGCTGGAGGCAGGGGTGCAGGTGGAGGCTGACTCGGTGGCCGATTCCTCGGCGCGGGACCGCGACCCGCGGCGGATCCTGCGGGACGAGACACTGCTCGTCCTCGCGCTCTCGCTCGGCGCGAGCGGGGTCTCCGCGCTGATCAGCTTCATCGGCTCGGTCACCAAGCCGGGCGGTCTCAAGGACCAGGCGGCCACCCTGAACGCCTCGGCCGCCCCGGGCCGCCCCTGGCTGGACCTCGCCTGGCAGCTCTTCGGCATCGCCACCGCGCTGGTCCCCGTCGCGCTCGTCGCCCACCTGCTGCTGCGCGAGGGCGGCAGCCTGCGCACCCTCGGCTTCGACCGCACCCGGCCCTGGCCCGACCTGGCCCGGGGCGCGGGTGTCGCGGCCGTGATCGGCAGCACCGGCATCGCCTTCTACCTCGCCGCCCGCGGCCTCGGCTTCAACCTCACCGTCGTCCCCGAGGCGCTGCCGGACGTCTGGTGGAAGTACCCCGTGCTGGTCCTGTCCGCGCTGCAGAACGCGATCCTCGAAGAGGTGATCGTCGTCGGCTACCTGCTGCGCAGGCTGGGCCAACTGGGCTGGACCCCGGGGACCGCACTGGTGGCCAGCGCGGTCCTGCGCGGGTCGTACCACCTCTACCAGGGCATCGGCGGCTTCCTCGGCAACATGGTGATGGGCGTGGTCTTCGTGTACCTCTACCGCCGCTGGGGCCGGGTCGGGCCGCTGGTCGTCGCGCACTCCCTGCTCGACATCGGCGCCTTCGTCGGGTACGCCCTCCTCGCCGGCAAGGTGGGCTGGCTGCCGACCGCCTAGGCGGGCCTCAGGCGCGCAGCTCGCCGTCGATGACGGTCACCGCGCGGCCCGTCAGCAGGGTCCGCTCGCCCCGCAGCCGGGTGCGGACCAGACCGGTGCGGCGGGAGGCCTGGAGTCCGGTGAGGTCGTCGCGGCCGAGGCGGGCGGACCAGTGCGGGGCGAGCGCGGTGTGGGCGCTGCCGGTGACCGGGTCCTCGTCGATGCCGACGTTCGGGAAGAAGCCGCGGGAGACGAAGTCGTAGCCGCGGGACGGGTCGTCGGCGCGGGCGGTGGCGATGACGCCGCGGGAGGAGTGGGCGCGCAGGGCCCGGTGGTCGGGGGAGAGGCCGAGGACGGTCTTCTCGTCGGCCAGCTCCACCAGCAGGTCGCCGATGTGGGGGCCGGTGTCGAAGACGGCGACCGGCTCCGCTCCCAGCGCCGCGGCGACCCCGTCCGGGATCTCGACCGGGGTGAGCGGGGCGGTCGGGAAGTCCAGGGTGATCGAGCCGTCCGCGGCGGGCGTGGCGATCAGCACCCCGCTGCGGGTGGCGAACCGCACCGGGCCCTCGTGCGCGCCGGTGGTGTGCAGGACGTGGGCCGTGGCGAGGGTGGCGTGCCCGCACATCGCGACCTCGGTGACGGGCGTGAACCAGCGCAGGGCCCAGTCCGCCTCCCCGCCCGCGGGCAGCCGGTGCGCGAACGCCGTCTCGGCGTGGTTGACCTCCATGGCGACGTTCTGGAGCCAGTCGTCGTCGGGGAAGACGTCGTCCAGGAGCAGCACGCCGGCCGGGTTGCCGGCGAAGGGGCGTTCGGCGAAGGCGTCCACGATTCGAATGCGCATGACGCCGACGCTAGCGGCTGCGACGGCCGCCGGCCCAAGGCCAATTCACGAGTGCCGGACTGATTCGGGACGCCGGAGGGATTCCCGGCCGGCCGTGGTCGCCCACGCCCGCAGCCACGGGGCGAGCTGGACGACGCCGAAGGAGACCTCCAGGAGCAGGAAGGGCCAGAGCACCCGGGGCCCGCCGTGGGCCAGCGCGTACGCCTGCCACAGCGAGAACAGCGCGCGTGCGCCCCCGTCGAGGAGACCGTGCAGCGGGAGCGGCCGTATGACGCGCAGGACGGACCAGACCACGACGACCGAGCCCATGAGGTTGGCGTACAGGGTCTGCACCGGGGTGAGCGCGGGCATGGTGCCGAGACCGGCCGCGTCGCCTCCGGCGGACAGGAGACGGTGGAGCAGCGCGTAGGTCCAGGGCGACGCGAAACCGGCGGTGACGACCAGGTCGTACCAGCCGCTGGTCCGGACGACGCGCAGATAGGCGGGGGCGGCGGGGTGCACAGGGCCTCCTCGGAAGGGCTCTCTCGGGCGCCGCCCACGCTAGACAGCGGAGTACGCTCCAAGGTCAAGTCGACCGAGCCGCGGGGGAGCCATGCGCATCGGAGAACTGGCCGCGCGTACCGGGGTGTCCAAGGACACGCTGCGCTTCTACGAGAAGTTCGGCCTGATCGAGGGCGACCGGCTGCCCAACGGCTACCGGGACTTCCCGCCCGAGACGGTGACCTGGCTGGAGTACGTGCGCACCGCGCAGGCGCTCGGGTTCACCCTGGCCGAGATCGGCCGGCACGGCGCGGAACTCCGGGACGCGCCGGACAGCGCCGAGGCCCTGTCCGCCCTGTTCGAGGACAAGATCCGGATCGTCGACGCACGCATGGACGCGCTGGCGGCACTCCGCGCCGACCTCACCGCCCGCGTCGGCACCGGCTGCCCCCTGCGGGCGGCCGAGCGGACCGGCTGACCGGCCACATGCCTCCCCACCCGGGGAAGGGGATTGTCATGCGATCGGTTCCGATATATCGTTGAGGCATCGCGAACGATACGCGATACGAACATGACAGATCGGCGATGAAATGGAGTGATCGCTATGCGCAGCCACGGATTCGAGCGCGGGCACCGGCACGAGGGCCCCGGCCGGCGGGGCATGGGCGGTTTCGAGGGGCGGCGGGCCGCCTTCGGGCCCTTCGGGCCGGGCGGCCCGGGGTTCGGGCCCGGCGGGCCCGGTTTCGGACCGGGGCCCTGGGGGCCGCGCGGCCGGGGAGGTCCGCGGGGGCGGGCGCGGCGGGGTGACGTACGCGCCTCGATCCTGGCCCTGCTCAAGGAACGGCCGATGCACGGCTACGAGATGATCCAGGAGATCGCCGAACGCAGCGGCGGCGCCTGGAAGCCCAGTCCCGGCTCCGTCTACCCGACCCTCCAACTGCTGGAGGACGAGGGTCTGATCGCCAGCGAGAGCGAGGGCGGCAAGAAGCTGTTCGCCCTCACCGAAGGCGGACGCGCCGCCGCCGAGGAGGGCGCCGACGCCCCCTGGGAAGAGGCCTCGCGCGGGGTCGACTGGGAGGCCCTCACCGAGATCCGCCAGGCCGGCTTCGGTCTGATGGAGGCGTTCGGCCAGGTGTGGAAGACCGGCAGCAAGGAACAGCGGGAGAAGGCGCTGGCCGTCATCAACGACGCCCGCAAGAAGCTGTACCTCATCCTCGCCGACGAGCACTGAGCCGTAAGGCGGCCGTCGTCCCGTGCACGACGGCCCGGGCGCCCCGCGTGACCACCGCGCGGGGCGCTTCCGTGCGCCCGGGTCAGCTCACCAGACCGCCCAGCCTGCGCAGCGACTCGTTCAGCGCGGCCGTCGCCGAATCCTTCAGCTTGCCCGCCATCAGCGACACCGCGGCGCCGGTGAACTCGCCGTCGATCCGGACCGTCGTGGCGTCCCCGTCCGGGATCAGCGTGTAGCGGGTGGCGACGGTCACCGCCATCGGCCCCTTGCCCCGGACGGCGAGGACCCGGGCCGGCTCCAGCTCCTCGATGGTCCAGTCGACCTCCGCCGGAAAGCCCATCAGCTTCATGTTCTCCTGGAACGTCCCGCCCACGGCCAGTTCCTCGGGCCCGCCCCGGGGGAAGCTGGTGTGGGTCGCGTTCCACGCCCCGTACGACGGCCAGTCGGTGAGCTGCGCCCACACCTTCCCGGCCGGTGCCTGGATGCGTGCCTCCGCGCTGACTTCGGCCATGCGACCACCCCTTCGGATCGGGCGTACCGGGCTGCGGTGTCGCGGAACGTAGCCCCAGGGGCGTGAACATTCAATACTGATGAACCGTCAGGAACGGTCGGAGTGTGCGCATTCTTGCGCAGGTCGGCCCGGATCTCCTCCGTAAGGATGAGATCCGGGCCGGCGATGTCCACTCCGTGTGGGACGCGAAGATGGTTCCCCTCGTGGATGCCCCGCTCCGCTGGGCCTGATGAGGTAGGGGATGTGCAACCCCGTACAGCCCACCGGACCGCCGATGACGGAGCGGTTCCGCACGCGGACGGCGCTGCCGGGCTCGGTGCCGAGCTGGCGGCGGTGGTCGCCGCTGCCCGCCGCAGGGCCGTCCGGGACAGGGACCGCCAGACCGACACCGCCCATCTGCTCCATGCCCTGCTGGAACACGACCCCGAGGCCCGCGCGGCCGTCGGCGGCCCGCGGCTGGCCCGGCTCCTCGGCTACCTCGTGCAGCGCAGCATCGGCTACGGACTGCGCTGGCAGACGGGCGTGGAGAACTCCGGCGCGCTCCCCCGCGTACCCTCGCCCGCCGGTCCGGCCGACCCGGGCACACAGCTTGCCCTCGGCGCACGGTCCGGCCCCGGCGCAAGGCCCGACCCGAACGCACGGCCCGACCCGGACGCACAGGCCGACCCGGGTGAGTGGTCCGCCCTCGGCGCGCGCCCGGTTCCGGCTGTCGGTCAGGACGGGCCGGCCCGCGGCGTCGAGGGCTGGTCGCCCGCTGCGTCCGCCGCGCTCGCGGACGCCCGGGCGCGGGCCCAGCAGCGGGGCGCGCCGCACGTCAGCGGCACCGACCTGCTCGCGGCGCTCGCCGCGGACCCGGCGTCCCGGGCCGTCGAGGTCCTGGAGCACGCCGGCATCCCCGCGCACGAGCTGTCGGCGCGGATCGAGGCCGGCGCCGCCGGGCGGCCCGAGGGGTCCGGCCCGCCGCCCGCCGTGCCGTCCATCAGCTGAGACAGGTGTCATCCGGAGTGACGCTCCTGTCGGCTCCTGTCATCATGTGCCGGTGCATACGTCTGTGAGCAGTCACCACAACCCCGGCAAGGGCGCCGGGCTCGGCCTCGCACTCGCCTCGGCGCTGGCCTTCGGCGGGTCCGGAGTGGCGGCCAAGCCGCTGATCGAGGCCGGGCTGGATCCGCTGCACGTGGTGTGGCTGCGGGTCGCCGGAGCCGCCCTGGTGATGCTGCCCGTAGCGGTACGGCACCGGGCCCTGCCGCGCCGCCGGCCCGCCCTGCTCGCCGGGTTCGGACTGCTCGCCGTCGCCGGTGTCCAGGCCTGCTACTTCGCCGCGCTCTCCCGGATACCCGTCGGCGTGGCCCTGCTGATCGAGTACCTGGCGCCCGCCCTGGTGCTGGGCTGGGTGCGGTTCGTGCAGCGGCGGCCCGTCACGCGCGCCGCCGCTCTCGGTGTGATCCTCGCGGCCGGCGGCCTCGCCTGCGTGGTCGAGATCTGGTCCGGGCTGAGCTTCGACGCGCTCGGCCTGGTGCTCGCCCTCGGCGCCGCCTGCTGCCAGGTCGGCTACTTCGTCCTGTCCGACCAGGGCAGCGACGCGGGGAAGGCGGCCCCGGACCCGCTCGGCGTCATCGCCTACGGCCTGCTCGTCGGCGCCGCCGTGCTCACCGTCCTGTCCCGCCCCTGGACCATGGACTGGTCGGTGCTGGCGGGCTCCGCACGGCTGAACGGCACCGCCGTACCGGCCGTCGCCCTGCTCGCCTGGATCGTGCTGGTCGCCACGGTGATCGCGTACGTGACCGGCGTGCTGTCGGTGCGCCGGCTGTCGCCGCAGGTCGCCGGCGTGGTCGCCTGTCTGGAGGCGGTCATAGCGACCGTGCTGGCCTGGGTGCTGCTCGGCGAGCACCTGTCCGCGCCGCAGGTCGCCGGAGGCGCGGTCGTCCTGGTCGGTGCCTTCATCGCCCAGTCCGCCACCCCGGCCGAGGGCTCCCCGCAACCGGTCGCCTCCGGCGGCCCGGAAAGGGAGTTGTCCGCCCGGCGCACCGCCGCCTAGAGTACGGATCATGCCGCACCACGCACTCGTCCTTCCGCCCCCGGCCGCCTGAGGCGGGCCTCCGGGTCATCGCCCGGCGCGTCACGCGCCCGGGCTGGACGGTGCTGCCCGCAGATGAAGTCCGCGCGCCCCGCTCGCAGCGGGACGCCCTCGAACTTCCGCACCGTCGTGTGCGCTTCTGCGGAGAGATCCCCTTGCCGACTTCGTCGCATCCCACTGCCGGCCTGCCCGTCGGGCGTGGCCTGCTCTGCCTGATCGTCACCGGTGCCGCCTGGGGCACCGCGGGCGCCGTCGCCTCGCTGGTCTACCGGACCAGCGACATGGGCGCCTTCACCCTGTCCTTCTGGCGCTGCGCCCTGGGCCTCGCCTTCCTGCTGGCCGGCCGTCCGCTGCGCCCGCGCGCCCGCCGTACGGCCCCGGGCCGGCCGGTGCGGCGCAGCCTCGCGCGGGCCCTGGCCACGGGGCTGGCGCTCGCCGTCTTCCAGACCGCGTACTTCGCGGCCGTGGCGTCGACGGGGCTGGCGGTGGCCACCGTCGTGACCCTCGGCGCGGGCCCGGTCCTCATCGCGCTCGGCGCCCGGCTGCTGCTCGGCGAGCGGCTCGGCGCGGGCGGTGCCGCCGCGGTCGCCGGTGCGCTCGCCGGACTGGCCGTGCTCACCTTCGGCGGCTCGGCCGCGACCGTCCGTCCGGCGGGCGTGCTGCTCGCGCTGACCTCGGCCGCGGGCTACGGCGTCATGACCCTGCTCACCCGCTGGTGGGGCAGGAGCGGCGGCACCGGCACCACGGTGGGCGCCTTCGCCGTGACCAGCCTGTGCCTGCTGCCCTTCGCGGTGCACGAGGGGCTGCTCCCGCACACCGCCCACCCGGCCCGGCTGCTGTGGCTGCTGCTCTACATCGCCGCCGTGCCCACCGCCCTCGCGTACGCCCTCTACTTCGCGGGAGCCGCCGTGGTCCGCTCCGCCACCGTCTCCGTGATCATGCTGCTGGAGCCGGTGACCGCGGCCGTGCTCGCCGTCGTCCTGCTCGGCGAGCGGCTCACCGCGACCACCGTGGCCGGCACCCTGCTGATGCTCGGGGCCGTCGCGGGCCTCGCCGTCGGCGAGGCCCGCGGGGCCGGCCGGCCGGAGCCGGTTCCGGTGTGACCCGGTGCCGTCACCGCGCCGCCAGGTACTCCGGCAGGTCGATGCCGGGCGCCAGGTCGGCGTTGCGGACCGGTGCGTCGTAGCCCTTGCGGAGCGGGACGACCCCGGCCCAGTGCGGCAGGGAGAGGTCCTCCGGCTCGTCGTTGGCGTCGCCGGTGCGGACCTTGGCGGAGACCTCCTCCAGGTCCAGGCGGATGACCGCGGTGGCGGCCAGCTCCTTCTTGTTCGCGGGCCGGGAGTCGGCGGCCCGGCCCGGGACGACGTGCTCGACCAGCGCGTCCAGGGCGATGCGCCGCTCCTCGGGGTCGGTGACCTCGTACGCGGTGCCGTGCACCACGACCGAGCGGTAGTTGATCGAGTGGTGGAAGGCGGAGCGGGCCAGCACCAGTCCGTCGATGTGGGTGACCGTCAGGCACACCGGCAGTCCGGGGTCGGCGGTGCCGGCCATCCGCAGCGGCCGGGATCCGGTGGAGCCGTGGACGTAGAGCCGCTCGCCGACCCTGCCGTACAGCGTCGGCAGCACCACCGGGGCGCCGTCGCGGACGAAGCCGAGGTGGCAGACGTACCCCTCGTCGAGGATCGCGTGCACCAGCTCCTTGTCGTACGACGCCCGTTCCGCGGAGCGCGTCGGCACGGTCCGGTCGGTCGGTGAGTAGGCGGCGGTCCCGGTGTCCTCGGTCGTGCGCTGCACGGCGATCCCCTCCACTTGCGGCACGTTTGTACTAGTGCATAATTGGCTTTGTGCTAGGAGAGTATCGGATCGAAGGGCGGGGCGCAGCCGAGATCGCGGCCGGCGTCGAGCGGGCGGTCGGCGCGGGGGAGCTGCGACCGGGCCGGCCCCTGCCGCCCATGCGGGAGCTGGCGGCCCAGCTGGGCGTGAACCCGAACACGGTGGCCGCCGCCTACCGCATCCTGCGCGAACGCGGGGTGATCGAGACGGCCGGCCGCCGGGGCAGCCGGGTGCGCCCCAAGCCGGCCACCACCGGCCGCGAGGAGCTGCGCGTGGAGGTGCCGCCGGGGGGCATCGACCTGTCCACGGGCAACCCCGACCCGGCCCTGCTGCCCCGGCTGGCCCCGGCCCTCGCCGCGGCGGCCGGGCAGGGCGACCGCCGGCCCGTCCGCTACGGCGACGACCCGGTGGACGCGGACCTCGCGCGCATCGCCCGCGCCGAACTCGACGCCGACGGGGTCCCGGCCGGCCCGCTCACCGTGACCTCCGGCTCCCTCGACGCCATCGAACGCGTCCTCACCGCGCACCTCAGGCCCGGTGACACGGTCGCCGTCGAGGACCCGGGCTGGGGCAGCCTCCTCGACCTCGTCCCCGCCCTGGGCCTGCACACGGCCCCGGTCGGCGTGGACGACGACGGACCGCGCGCCGACGACCTGCGCCGCGCCCTGGAAGCCGGGGCCCGCGCCCTGGTCGTCACCGGCCGGGCGCAGAACCCGACCGGCGCCTCGGTGACCGCCACGCGCGCGGGTGCCCTGCGCGCGGTGCTGCGCGACCACCCGGAAACCCTGCTCATCGAGGACGACCACGGCCACGGCATCGTCGAGCTGCCCCTGCACCCCCTCGCGGGGGTCACCCGGCACTGGGCCTTCGTCCGCTCCGCCGCCAAGGCCTACGGCCCCGACCTGCGCCTCGCCGTCCTCGCCGGGGACCCCGTCACCGTCGACCGGGTGCGGGGCCGGCTGCGCCTGGGTCCCGGCTGGGTCAGCCTCCTGCTGCAGCGGGCCGTGGCCCACCTGTGGGCGCACGGCGCGGTGGACCGGGCGGCGGTGGCGCGGTCGTACCGCGACCGCAGGACCGGGCTGGTCGACGCGCTGGCGGAGCGGGGGGTCGACGCCCACGGCCGCAGCGGCATGAACGTCTGGGTGCCGGTGCCCGACGAGACGGGCGCCATCGCCCGCCTGCTCCAGCGGGGCTGGGCGGTGGCCCCGGGAGCCCGGTTCCGTCTGGCCTCCCGGCAGGCGGTCCGCATCACGGTCTCACCGCTCGCCGAGGAGGACATCGCACCGCTGGCGGACGCGGTGGCGGAGGCGGTACGCCCGTCCCCGGCCCGCGTCTACGGCTGACGGCGCCCCGAGGAAGCGACGGGGTCGCGGCACCGTGCGCGTCCGCCACGACCCGGCTCCGCCACACCCGTGCGACGCGCACCGCCGCCCGCTCAGGCGCGCTTGCCCCGGACCTGGGTGAGCGCGGCCCCCGCCAGCACGATCACCGCGCCCACCGGCGTCGTCCACCGGAGCGACTCCCCGAGGATCGCCACCCCCGCGGCCGTGGCGATGACGGGAATGAAGTACGTGACCATCTGGGCGGTGGTGGGCCCGACCTCGGCGACCAGCCCGTACTGGATCAGGACCGCCAGTCCCGTCCCCAGCACGCCCAGCCCGGCGACGGCCAGCAGCGGAACGAGGGCGAAGTGCTCGGGCACACCGGTGAACAGTGGCGTGACCACGGCGAGCTGCACCGTGGCGAGCAGCAGCTGGCCGCCGGTCATCGACAGGTGGGAGTTGCCCGTGCCGGCCAGCGTCCGCCGCACGTAGATCCACCCCACCGGATAGCTCAGCGAGGCCAGCAGCGCCATCGCCGTGCCCGTCGCGTCCAGCCCGTGGAAACCCTGCCAGGCGCCCAGCACGGTCAGGACGCCCAGGAATCCCAGCCCGAGCCCGGCCACGCGCACCCGGGTCGGCCGGTCCTCGGACAGGGCGACCAGGGACAGGGCCATCCCCCACAGGGGAGAGGTCGCGTTGCAGATGCCGGCCAGGGTGGACGGGATCGTCAGCTCGGAGTAGGCGAACAAGGAGAACGGCAGGGCGTTCAGCAGGAACGCGGCCACCGCCATGTGTCCCCACGGCCGGGCCCCGCGCGGCAGCCGCTCACGCTTGACCGCCATCGCCGTCACCAGGACCGCCGTACCGAACACCAGCCGGCCGAGGGTGACCTGGAAGGGGGCGTACCCCTCGGTCCCCACCTTGATCAGCAGGAAGCTGAACCCCCAGATCAGGGACAGGGCGCCGAAGCGGAGCCGCCAGTCGAGGCGGGCCCGGGGGCGGGCGGGTGCGGCGGGCCGGGTGCGGGACGAGGTGGTGAGCGTGCTCATGCCCACCACTGTGCGGGACCGGACTTCGTAGCACAATCGAGATTTCTCGCCTGGTACCTCTTAGTATCACTTACATGTTGAATCTGGAGCGCCTGCGCACCCTCGACGCCCTGGCCCGGCACGGCTCGGTCAGCGCCGCCGCCGAGGCGCTGCACGTCACCACGTCCGCGGTCTCGCAGCAGCTCGGCAAGCTGGAACGGGAGATCGGCCAGCAGCTCCTGGCCAAGAACGGCCGGGGCGTGCGGCTCACCGACGCCGGCCGGCTGCTGTCGGAGCACGCGGGCCGCATCCTGTCACAGGTCGAGCTGGCCGAGTCCGACCTGGAGGCGCACCGCGGACAGGTCGTCGGCGAGCTCCGGCTGTCGGCGTTCCCGACCGCCGCCCGCGGCCTCTTCCCCGCCGCGCTCGGCGCGCTGCGCACCGAGCACCCGGGGCTGCGCGTGCGCTCCAGCGAGCTGGAGCCGGAGAACGGCATCGCCGGGGTCGTCCGCGGCGATCTCGACCTCGCGGTGGTCCTGGACTGGTACAACAAGCCGATGCCCGTGCCCGACGGCCTCGTCAAGGCGCCGCTGCTCGACGACCCGGCCGATGTCGCGATGCCCGTCGGGCACCGGCTCGCGGACCGGGACGAGGTGGAGCTCACCGAGTTCGCCGAGGACGAGTGGATCACCTGGGGCGAGGGCGAGTTCTGCCACGAGTGGCTGATGTTCACCCTGCGGTCCAGGGGCGTCGAGCCGATCGTCGGCCACCGGGCGGGCGAGACCCACACCCAACTCGGCCTGGTCGCCGCCGGGCTGGGCGTGTGCATCGCGCCGCTGCTGGGCCGGCACCCGGTGCCCGAGGGCGTGGTCCTGGTGCCGCTCACGCAGCGCGTGCGCCGCCACGTGTACGTGGTCTGGCGGGCGGACGCGGACCGCCGGCCCTCGATCCGCGCGGCGGTGGAGGCGCTGCGGACGGCCGCGCGGAAGCTGGGCTGAGCCCCGCGGCGGGCGTCACGCCCCGCCCAGCTTCCGGAAGTCCCACGAGACGATCTTGTCCGGGGTCAGCCGGGCCCAGGCGTGCCGGCCGTCGTGCGGCATCTCGTCCAGGCCGAAGTTCTTGCGGGCGAACAGCGTCTCGGCCGTGTCGAGTTCGGCGCACAACTCGCCCCGGCGGGGCACCTCGCCCACGAACTCCACCCGGCCGGACAGCTCGGCCCCGCGCAACTGGTCGTACTCCTCGCCGGAGTCGACCACGACGGCCACCCGCGGGTCGCGGCTCAGCTGCGCCCAGCGCCGGCTGCGCACCACCGAGTACAGCCACAGCGAGGTGCCGTCCCAGGCGAACCACAGCGCGCTGACGTGCGGTGTGCCGTCGCCGGACACGGTCGCCACCCGGCAGGTGCGCTGGGTGGTCAGGAACTCGTCCAGCTCACCGGGCGTCATCATGATCTTCCGGCCCCGGCGCTGCTGAGTGACGGACATGCGGCCCCCTCTTCTCCCACGTCGTGTCAGAAAACTATCGTGATCCTCTGACATCACGTCAGAAAAGAGAAGCCGTCGTCTTCAAGGGGGCACCTGCCATGCCGTCGTACGAGCGACTCGGCGAACTCCTCGACCCCGCCGGCACCGTCCTGCTCACCGTGGAGTGCCAGCAGGGGGTCGTCGGACCGGACAGCGCCCTGCCCGAACTCGCCCGCGAGGCACGCTCCTCCGGAGCCCTGCGCAATGTGGCCCGACTGGTCGCCGGCGCCCACGAGAGCGGGGTGCAGGTGATCCACGCGGTCGCCGAGCGCCGGCCCGACGGCCGTGGCGCGAACCGCAACGCCCGGCTGTTCCGGGCCGCGGAACGGCTCCCCGTGCACCAGCTGGCCGGCAGCACGGCGGTCCGGGTCGCGCCCCCGATCGAGGTCGCCGAGGAGGACTTCGTCGTACGGCGGCTGCACGGGCTGTCCCCGATCCACGGCACCGGCGTCGACGCCCTGCTGCGCAACCTCGGCTGCCGCACGCTGATCGTCACCGGGGTCTCGGCGAACGTCGCCGTCCCCAACGCCGTGTTCGACGCCGTCAACCTCGGCTACACCGCCGTGGTCCCGGCCGACGCCATCGCCGGGGTGCCCGCCGAGTACACCCCCGCGATGATCCGCAACACCCTCGCCCTGGTCGCCACGATCACGGCCACCGACGAGGTGCTCGGCTGCCTGGCCCGGGCGCGGGGGCGGCGCTGAGCCGGCTCAGGCCAGCTTGATCTCGTCGCCGGCGACGGTGATCTTCGCCGCGGGCAGTGCCTGGGTGGCGGGCCCCTTCTTCACGCTGCCGTCCGCCGCCGAGAACTCGCTGTTGTGGCAGGGGCACAGGATCACACCGTTCGCCACGCTGCCCACCGAGCAGCCCCGGTGCGTGCACTTGGCGGAGAACGCCTTGTAGGTGCCCGCCGTCGGCTGGGTGACCACGACGCCCTGGTCCTTGAAGATCTTGCCGCCGCCCTCGGGGATGTCCGCGGTCCTGGCGAGCGCCGAGCCGCCGGCCGCGGCACCGCCGCCCTGCGCCGACCCGGTGGAGCCGCCGGATCCCGATCCGGTGTCCGAGGAGTCGTCGCCCGAGCCACAGGCGGTCAGCGCGGCGGCGAGCCCCGCCGCTCCGGCCGCCGCCACGACGGTACGGCGGCCGGGTCCGGTTGCGGGGTGGAGCGGTGCGCTGGTCATGTGGGAATTCCCTTCCGCGGAGCTTCTCCTGGTCCGTCATGGGGTACGGCCCGGGGAGCGCGGCCGTTCAGACGGGCACCCGGATCCTTGCCGGACGCCCGGCCGCACCCCAGTAACCTGGGGCGATGCTCAAGGAAGTCACCGCGACCCGCTACATCACGCCGTTGCGCGAGGGGGGCTCGCTGCCGGGGCTCGTCGAGGCCGACGACTTCGGGACCTACGTCATGAAGTTCACCGGCGCCGGGCAGGGCCGCAAGACCCTCGTCGCCGAGGTGGTGTGCGGTGAACTCGCCCGCCGCCTCGGACTGCGCGTGCCCCGGCTGGTCACCGTCCGGCTGGACCCCGTCCTCGGGCTCGGCGAACCCGAGCAGCAGGTGCAGGACCTGCTCCGGGCCAGCGGCGGCACCAACCTCGGCATGGACTTCCTGTCCGGTGCCCTCGGCTACGACCCGCTCGCCTTCCCGGTGGGCGCGGCGGAGGCCGGCCGGATCGTCTGGTTCGACGCGCTGATCAACAACGTCGACCGCTCCTGGCGCAACCCCAACCTGCTGGTGCGCCAGGGCGAGCTGTGGCTCATCGACCACGGCGCCACCATGATCTGGCACCACAACTGGCCCGCGGCCGAGGCCTCGGCCGCGCGCCCCTACGACGCCTCCGACCACGCCCTCGCCCGCTTCGCCCCGGACGTCCGCGCCGCCGCGGCCGAGCTGGCACCCCGGGTCACCGAGGACCTGCTCGCCGAGGTCACCGCCGAGATCCCCGACGCCTGGCTCGCCGACGAGCCCGGCTTCGGCACCCCGGACGAGCTGCGCCGGGCCTACGCGCGGCCGCTGCTCGCCCGGGCGGCCGTCATCGCCGGGCGGATCACCGGCATCGGCACCGGTGACGGCTCCGCGACCGAGGAGGACAAGTGAGCGAGCGCCACATCCACATGGCCGGTCATGTGACCGAGCGGCACATCACCCGGGCCGGCCAGGGCGGCGACCGGGACGTGTTCGAGTACGCGCTGCTGCGGGTCGTACCCCGGGTGGAGCGCGGGGAGTGCATCAACGCGGGCGTGGTCGTGTACTGCCGCGCCCGGGGCTACGTCGGCGCCCTCACCCACCTGGACGAGTCCCGGCTGCTCGCGCTGGACCCGGCCGCCGACGTGGCCGGGGTGCGCGCCGCGCTCGCCGCGGTCGAGCGGCACTGCGCGGGCGGCGAGCAGGCGGGACAGGCGGCCGGTGACGACGCGGGCCGCCGCTACCGCTGGCTGGTCGCGCCGCGCTCCACGGTGGTCCAGCCCGGCCCCGTGCACACCGGTCTGACCGCCGACCCGGCCGCCGAGACGGAGCGGTTGCTGGACCTCCTGGTGAGGTAATGGATCACACCGGGCCGATGTGCCGTTGACACCGCGTGCCAGGGCTTCTAGCGTCACGGGTGCTGAAGGTACTAAGCGGTCGCTCACCGCATCAGGGGGTCCTCCCGAGGGCCCCGACAGGTTCTCTCAAGAGGTTCTCTCAAGGGCGAGGAGAAGCAGCAATGTCCACCACTGAACAGCGGGTCGCGGTCGTCACCGGCGCGGCGCGCGGAATCGGCGCCGCCACCGCCGTACGACTGGCCGCCGAAGGCCGTGCGGTCGCCGTGATCGACCTGGACGAGGCCGCCTGCAAGGACACCGTCGAGAAGATCACCGCGGCCGGCGGCAAGGCCATCGCCGTCGGCGCGGACGTCTCCGACGAGGCGCAGGTCCAGGCCGCCGTCGCCCGGATCACCGAGGAGCTGGGCGCGCCGACGATCCTGGTCAACAACGCGGGCGTGCTGCGCGACAACCTGCTGTTCAAGATGAGCGTCTCCGACTGGGACACCGTCCTGAACGTGCACCTGCGCGGCTCCTTCCTGATGACCAAGGCCGTGCAGAAGCACATGGTGGACGCGGGCTTCGGCCGGATCGTCAACCTGTCCTCCTCCTCGGCGCTCGGCAACCGCGGCCAGGCCAACTACTCCGCCGCCAAGGCCGGACTCCAGGGCTTCACCAAGACCCTCGCCATCGAGCTGGGCAAGTTCGGCATCACCGCCAACGCGGTCGCCCCCGGCTTCATCGCCACCGAGATGACCAAGGCCACCGCCGACCGCGTCGGCATGGGCTTCGACGACTTCAAGAAGGCCGCCGCCACCCAGATCCCGGTGCAGCGCGTCGGCGAGCCCGAGGACATCGCCAACGCCATCGCCTTCTTCACCGGCGAGGCGGCCGGCTTCGTCTCCGGCCAGGTGCTGTACGTCGCCGGCGGACCGCTCAACTAAGGGACTCAGAGGTAACACAGCCATGACTGAACTCCCGGAGCTGTCCGGCAAGGTCGCGATCGTCACCGGCGCCAGCCGCGGCATCGGCTACGGCGTCGCCGAGGCGCTGGTCGCCCGCGGCGACCGCGTGTGCATCACCGGCCGGGGCGAGGACGCCCTGAAGGAGGCCGTCGAGCGGCTCGGCACCGAGCGCGTCATCGGCGTCGCCGGCAAGGCGCACGACCTGGACCACCAGACCGAGGTCGTCGAGCGCACCATGGAGGCCTTCGGCAGGGTCGACTTCCTGGTCAACAACGCGGGCACCAACCCGGTGTTCGGCCCCATCGCGGACCTCGACCTGAACGTCGCCCGCAAGGTCTTCGAGACCAACGTGGTCTCCGCGCTCGGCTTCGCCCAGAAGACCTGGCACGCCTGGCAGAAGGACAACGGCGGCGCGATCGTCAACATCGCCTCGGTCGCCGGCCTCGCGCCCTCGCCGTTCATCGGCGCCTACGGCGTCAGCAAGGCCGCGATGATCAACCTGACCCAGCAGCTGGCGCACGAGTTCGCGCCCGGGGTCCGGGTCAACGCCATCGCCCCGGCCGTGGTCAAGACGAAGTTCGCGCAGGCCCTGTACGAGGGCCGGGAGGAGGAGGCGGCCGCCGCCTACCCGCTCGGCCGGCTGGGTGTGCCCTCCGACATCGGCGGGGCGGCCGCGTTCCTCACCTCCGAGCAGTCCGACTGGATCACCGGTCAGACCCTCGTCGTGGACGGCGGCATCTTCCTCAACGCCGGCGTCGGCTGAGGCTGAGCATCTCTTCCGGGCGCCGATTTCCGGACGGATCGGCGCCCGGGAGGCCGTACGGAATCCGCCCAGCGCGATGACAACGTCGTCATGGTCCAGACGATCAAGAATGCCGGTCGCGGGGGAGGTTCGGGGCTCCGGACGCTGCGGTATGGTCTGCCGACCCTTGGTATGGCAGATCGAGGAGCGTGCGCGTGTTCAACCGGAACCGATTCCTGCGGAGAGTCGCGGCGATCGCGTCCATATCGCTGGTGGCCGGATGCAGTCTGCTGTCCGACGGCGACCCCGACAGCCAGGGGCCGATCGTCGTGGGTACCACCAGCGCCCCCAGCACGCTGGACCCGGCCGGGGCCTGGGACGGCTCCTGGGAGCTGTACCGGAACATCTTCCAGACGCTCCTCGCCTACCCGAGCGGTGCCACCACCCCCCAGCCCGACGCCGCCGAGAGCTGCTCCTTCACCGACTCCACGAGCCGCACCTACCGCTGCAAGCTGCGCTCCGGCATGAAGTTCGCCGACGGCGACCCGCTGACCGCCGAGGCGGTCCGGCACTCGATCGACCGCATCCGCACCATCAACGCCCCCGGCGGCCCCGCCGGGCTGCTCGGCAGCCTGGACCGCGTCGAGACCTCCGGCGACCGCGAGGTCGTCTTCCACCTCAACCAGCCGGACGCCACCTTCCCGTTCGTGCTGGCCACGCCCGCCATGTCGATCGTCGACCCGGACGACTACCCCGCCAACTCGCTGCGCAAGGACACCTCGGTGTACGGCTCCGGACCGTACAAGCTGCAGTCCTACGAGGAGGGCTCCCAGGCCGTCCTGGTCCGCAACGGCAACTACCAGGGCTTCGCCAAGCCGCAGAACGACGCGGTGACCATCCGCTACTTCAAGGACTCCGCGGGGATGGTCAAGGCGCTCAAGGACAAGCGGATCGACGTCACCTACCGGGGTCTGGCCGCCGACGACATCCTCGCGCTGCAGGAGCACGACAGCGAGAACCTGCAACTGGTCGACGGGGCCGGCACCGACATCAGCTACCTGGTGTTCAACCCCAAGGACCCCTGGGCCAAGCAGCCCGCCGTGCGCAAGGCCGTCGCGCAGATCGTCGACCGGGGCGCGATCGCGCACAAGGTCTACAAGGACACCGTCGACCCGCTGTACTCCATGGTCCCCAAGGGCCTGACCGGCCACGCCACGGGCTTCTTCGACGACTACGGCGACCCGAGCGTCCCCAAGGCCCGCAAGATCCTCTCCGACGCCGGCATCACCGGGCCCGTCCCGCTCACCCTCTGGTACACCAGCGACCGCTACGGCTCCGAGACGGCCCTGATGTTCCAGGAGCTGAAGCGGCAGCTGGAGGCCTCCGGCCTGTTCACCATCACCCTCAAGAGCCGCCCCTGGAAGTCCTACGTGGTCGGCTACCAGAAGGGCGAGTACCCGGTGTTCGGACGCGGCTGGTTCCCGGACTTCCCGGACGCGGACAACTTCATCGCCCCGTTCGTCGGCGAGCACAACGCCCTCGGCACGCCCTACCCGGCCAAGGAGATCACCGGCAGGCTGCTGCCCCACTCGCGCGCGGAGAGCGACCGGGCCCGGACCGTCAAGGACGTCGAGGCGGCCCAGCAGATCATGGTCGACGACGCCCGGCTGGTCCCGCTGTGGCAGGGCCGGCAGTTCGTGGCGGCCAGCGTCGACATCTCCGGCGGCGAGCAGGCCCTCGACCCGTCGACGATCATGATGATGTGGGCACTGCACCGCAAGACCAGCTGGTGAGACCGGCGAACGGCCTCGCGGCACCGGTTGTCAGTGGTCGCCTGTAGGTTCGGGAACCTGGAAGTGACCGCACGCCGTAGTTGATCGACATCGTGAGGACGTTGACGTGACCGACATCGCCATGCTGCCCGAGTCCTGGCGCGGGGTTCTGGGCGACGAACTGCAGCAGCCCTACTTCAAGGAGCTGACCGAGTTCGTCGAGGAGGAGCGGGCGAAGGGTCCCGTCTACCCGCCGCGCGAGGAGGTCTTCGCCGCGCTGGACGCGACGCCGTACGAGCGGGTGAAGGTCCTCGTCCTCGGCCAGGACCCGTACCACGGCGAGGGCCAGGGCCACGGCCTGTGCTTCTCGGTCCGCCCGGGGGTGAAGACCCCGCCCTCGCTGCGGAACATCTACAAGGAGATGCAGCAGGAGCTGGGCCTGCCCGTCCCCGACAACGGTTACCTGATGCCGTGGGCCCGGCAGGGCGTGCTGCTGCTCAACGCGGTCCTCACCGTCCGGGCCGGCGAGGCCAACTCGCACAAGGGCAAGGGCTGGGAGAAGTTCACGGACGCGGTGATCCGCGCGGTGGCCTCCCGTCCCGACCCGGCGGTGTTCGTCCTGTGGGGCAACTACGCGCAGAAGAAGCTCCCGCTGATCGACGAGACCCGGCACGTGGTGGTCAAGGGCGCGCACCCCTCGCCGCTGTCCGCGAAGAAGTTCTTCGGTTCGCGTCCCTTCACGCAGATCAACGAGGCGATCGCCGCGCAGGGTCACGAGCCGGTCGACTGGCGGATCCCGGACCTGGGCTGACCGCCGCCGGCGGCCGGGGGAGCGCCGCGGAGGAGCGCGGGACCGGTACCGCCCCGCGGCCCCGCCGCACGGGCGCGACTGGCCACGGCGGCCCCGCAGTTGCCCACCGGCCCCGCCTGGCGGGGAATCCTCCCGGTGCCGGTTAGCGTCAGGACCGAACCATTGCCGACGGCCCGGAGGCACCCGTGGCGGAGCGACAGGAACAGGCGGCGCCGGACGCCGTGCTGACGCGGATCGGGCAGGTCGTGATGCTGCACCACGGGGGTGACCGCGAGGAGGCCCGCAGCCGCTTCCTGGACCTGTGGGCGGAGATCGGCGAGGAGGGCGACCCGCTGCACCGCTGCACCCTCGCCCACTACCTGGCCGACACCCAGGACGACCCGGCGGACGAACTCGCCTGGGACCTGCGGGCGCTGTCGGCGGCGGAGGAGCTGGCCGACGGCCGGGCGGGCGGCGACCCGTCGAGCGTCCAGGGCTTCCTCCCCTCCCTCCATCTCAACCTGGCCGCGGACTACGACAGGCTGGGCCGCGCCGAGGCCGCCCGCAGCCACCTGCGCCGGGCCCGCAGCACCGCGGGGGTCCTCGCGGACGACGGCTACGGCGCGGGGGTGCGGTCGGCGATCAGCCGGCTGGCGTCGCGGCTGGGGGAGGACGCCGGCCGGGGGGACGAGGGCTGGACGCCGCCGCGTCAGCGGTAGTCTCCGGCGGGCCGGGCGGGGGTGCTCGGTGCGGTGCGGGGCCGTGCGGTGTCCCGCGGGGCTTCTCGCGGATGATGGTGACGGCGCGGGGGTGCGGTCGGCGATCAGCCGGCTGGCGTTGCGGCTGGGGGAGGACGCCGGCCGGGGGGACGAGGGCTGGGTGCCGCCGCGTCAGCGGTAGCCTCCGGCGGGCCGGGCGGGAGCGCTCGGTGCGGTGCGGGGCCGTGCGGTCGGCCAGCTGCGCCGGGCGGCAGTCCCGCGGGGCTTCTCGCGGATGACGGTGACGGCGCGGGGGTGCGGTCGGCGATCAGCCGGCTGGCGT
This sequence comes from Streptomyces sp. NRRL S-1022, assembly GCF_000720135.1. Taxonomy (GTDB): domain Bacteria; phylum Actinomycetota; class Actinomycetes; order Streptomycetales; family Streptomycetaceae; genus Streptomyces. Next base: position 49,826 of record NZ_JOIU01000034.1, read on the forward strand.
TGCGGCTGGGGGAGGAGGCCGGCCCGGGGGGGGCGAGGGCTGGACGCCGCCGCGCCGGCGGTAGTCTCCGGCGGGCCGGACGGGGGTGCTCGGTGCGGTGCGGGGCCGGCCGTGTCGTCGGCCACCTGCAGTGCTGTCGGCCAGCTGGGCGGTGTCGGGGCGAGGGCTGGGTGCCGCCGCGTCAGCGGTATGGCTCCGGTGGCCGGCTTCGTGCCGGGGCGGGACGTCAGCCGCCGCCGGGTCGCGATCCCAGCAGGCTCACGAGCAGTTCCCGCAGCCCCGTGCGGATCTCCTCCAGGTCCGGCGTCCGGCTGTTGAAGGAACCGGCCGCGCAGGAGAACAACAGCCCTTCCGCCCAGGCGGCCAGGGACAGCACGTGGCGGTCCGGCTCGGGTGAGCCCGCGGCCGTGAGCAGCGCGGTCAGCTGCTCCCTGAAGACGGCGCCGGTACGGTCGTAATAGGCGCGCAGTTCCGGGCGGCGGGTGGCCTCCAGAGCCAGTTCGTACCGGGCGATCAGCAACGCGCGGTGGCGGGTCAGGGAGCGGTGGACCGCGAGCGCCAGCCCGTCCGCCAGCGCCTCGGGACCGCCGCGCGGGTCCGGCAGCTCCGTCAGAGCCAGCACCCGTGCCTCCCGCTCCGCGTGCCGCCGCACCGCCAGTTCCAGCAGCGCCTGCCGGGTGCGCGCCACGTTCGACGTCGAGCCCGGCGGCAGCCCGGCCGCCTCGTCCACCGCACGGTGCGTCAGTCCGCGCATGCCGCGCTCGGCGAGCAGGGCGAGGGCGGCGTCGGCGACGAGATCGGCGCGGGAGACGCCGGGGGAGTGTGCGGCCATGGGGGAACCCTATCCGTCTCACTACGGCTGTAGTACAGTGACGCGTACTACAGCTGTAGTCGGAGGAGGAGTCATGGCAGAGGATGCCCGCGTGATCGTCATCGGCGGCGGGATCGGAGGACTCGCCGCGGCGGCCGCCCTGCACCAGCGGGGCCGGGCGGTGACCGTGCTGGAGCGCGCTCCCGCCCTCAAGCCCGTGGGCGCGGCCATCTCCCTCGCCCCGAACGCCCTGCGGGCCCTGGACGTCCTCGGCATCGGCGAGGAGATCCGCGACCTGGCGGCGTGGCAGGGCGACGGCGGACTGCGCACCCCCGGGGGACGCTGGCTGTCCCGTTCGAACGCCGAGGCCGCGGCGGCCCGCTTCGGCGGCCCCCTGGTCCTGCTGCCCCGGGCCGTCCTCGTCGACCGGCTCGCCGCCCTGCTCCCGCCCGGCGCCGTCCGCACCGGGACGCCCGCCACCCTCACCGACCCCGGCGACCGCGACCGCCCCGCCCGCGTGAGGGCCGGCGCGGAGGAGCTGGAGGCCGGCCTGGTCGTCGGCGCGGACGGCGTCGGCTCCCGGGTCCGTGCCGCCCTGTTCCCCGCGCACCCGGGACCGGCGTACGCCGGATTCACCACCTGGCGCGTCCTGGTCCCCCTGCCGGGCACCGACTTCGCCCCGCACGAGACCTGGGGCCGCGGCCACATCTGGGGCACCCAGCCCCTCCGGGACGGCCGGGTGTACGCCTACGGGGCGGCCAGGGTCCCGGCGGGCGAGCACGCCCCGGACGACGAGAAGGCCGAACTCCTGCGCCGCTACGGCGACTGGCACCACCCCGTCCCCGCCGTGCTGGCCGCCGCCCGCCCCGAGGACGTGCTCCGGCACGACGTGCACCACCTCGGCCGGCCCCTGCCGGCCTACCACGCGGGCCGGACCGCCCTCCTCGGCGACGCCGCCCACGCCATGCCCCCGACCCTCGGGCAGGGCGGCAACCAGGCCATCGAGGACGCCGTCGTCCTCGCCCACCACGGCGGCGACCTGCCCTCCTACACCGCGGACCGCCTCCCGCGCACGACCGCCCTCGCCCGCCGGGCCGTCCGGGTCGCCCGCCTCAACATGGCCGGCAGCCGGGCCGTCGTGGCCGTACGGAACACCGCCGTCACGGCCCTGTCGCTGGCCGGGCCCGCGCTCCTCCTGCGCGGCTTCGACGGCATCGCCGACTGGCGGCCCCCGTATGCTTCCGGCAGGCACCACGCAGGCAAGCCGTAGGGGAGAGCACGTGAAGGTCGGCTGCATCGGACTCGGGGACATCGCGCAGAAGGCGTACCTGCCGGTGCTCGGCAGCCAGCCGGGAATCGACCTGCACCTGCAGACCCGCACGCCCGCCACCCTGGACCGGGTCGGCGACCTTTTGCACCTGCCCGGCGAGCAGCGGCACACCACCCTGGACTCGCTGCTCGCCGCCGGCCTCGACGCCGCCTTCGTGCACGCGCCGACCGCCGTCCACCCCGAGATCGTCGCCCGGCTGCTGGAGGCCGGCGTACCGACGTACGTGGACAAGCCGCTCGCCTACCGGCTCGCCGACTCCGAGCGGCTGGTCGCCCTGGCCGAGCGGCGGGGCGTCTCGCTGTTCGTCGGCTTCAACCGCCGGTACGCCCCCGGGTACACCCAGTGCCGGGACCACCCGCGCGAGCTGATCCTCATGCAGAAGAACCGGATCGGCCTGCCCGAGGAACCCCGCTCGATGATCCTGGACGACTTCATCCACGTCGTCGACACCCTGCGGTTCCTGGCGCCCGGACCGGTCGACGACGTGACGGTGCGCGCCCGCGTCGAGGACGGGCTGGTCCAGCACGTCGTGCTCCAGCTCGGCGGGGACGGCTTCACCGCGCTCGGGCTGATGAACCGGCTCAGCGGCTCCACCGAGGAGCTCCTGGAGGTGTCCGGCCAGGACACCAAGCGCCAGGTCGTCAACCTCGCCGAGGTGATCGACCACAAGGGGCAGCCGACCGTGCGCCGGCGCGGCGACTGGGTGCCGGTGGCCCGGCAGCGCGGCATCGAGCAGGCGGTCCTCGCGTTCCTGGACGCCGTACGGGCCGGGAAGGTGCTCAGCGCCCGTGACGCACTGGCGACCCATGAACTGTGCGAGCGGGTGGTCCAAGCGGTTCAGGACCGCTGCGGCGCAGCCTGAGCGCCCGCACCCCCTCCGTCACGCCCAGCGCCGCCAGCACCAGCAGTGCGCCGTGCACCGGCCAGTCGCCGTAGCGGACGTACGGCGTGACGCCGTGCGCGAGCGGTACGTCGTACACGCGCGCCGTGCTCGTGTCGGTGCCGAGCCACGGGCCGAGGCGCCGCCCGTCCGGGCCGTAGACCGCTGAGACACCGGTGAGCGTGGCGTGCACCATCGGGCGGCCGGTCTCGGCGGCACGCAGCGCGGCCAGCGAGGCGTGCTGCTCCGGCGCCCAGCTGCGCTGGAAGGACGAGGTGGACGACTGGCCGAGGAGGACGTCCGCGCCGTCCTCGGCGAGATGCCGGCTCATGTCGGGGAACGCGGTCTCGAAGCAGACCAGCGGGCCGATCCGCAGCCCGTGCCCGACGTTCATCACGGTCTGCGCGGAGCCGCGCCGCCGGTCCTCGCCCGCGGCCCGGCCCACCGAGGTGGCCCAGCCCAGCAGTGAACGGGCCGGTATGTACTCGCCGAACGGGACCAGCCGCATCTTGTCGTACCGGTCACCGGTCAGGCCGTGCGGGCCGGCCAGCACCGAGCTCTTGTAGATGCCGGGCCGGTCGGAGCGGCGGGCGTCCACGTTCACCAGCAGGTCGGCGCCGGTCTCGCGGGACAGGGCGGCCAGCCGCCGGGCCAGGTCGGGACGGTCGTCGAGGTCGAAGCCGACGCTGGACTCGCCCCACACCACCAGGTCGACGCCCTGCCCGGCGAGCCGCCGGGTCAGCTGCTCCTCCCGGACGAACCGCTTGTCGCCGCTGTCCCGCCCGGCCACGATGCCCGGCTGGACCACGGCGATCCGCACCCGTCCGCCGGTGTCGGGGCGCGGCGCCCACACCCACGCGGCCGAGGTCACCACGGCCGTGGCGACCAGCGAGGCCACGGCCGGCGCCCGCGACCCGGGCACGGTGAGCAGCATGGCCACCGCCACGTTGACGGCCACCACCAGGAAGCTGAGCAGCCACACCCCGCCGACCGAGGCCAGCCGCAGCGCCGGGCCCACCTGCCACTGGCTGGCGCCCAGCATGCCCCACGGTCCGCCGAGGCCCTGCCAGGACCGGACCAGTTCCACCGCCAGCCACGCCGACGGCAGCACCAGCAGCGCGGCGGCGGCCCGGCCCGGAGTCGGCGCCCCGCCCAGGAACCGGCGCACCAGCCGGCCCCAGGGCATCCAGAGCAGGCCCAGCAGCGCGGCGATCAGGAAGATGAACACGTGCAGGCTCGGCAGCAGCCAGTGGTGGACGGCCACCAGGAAGCCGATGCCGCCCCACCAGCCGTCGTACCCGGCCCGGCGTCCGGTCGGCGCGGAGCGGGCCAGCAGGATCCACGGCACCAGGGCGACGTACGCGAACCACCACAAGGACGGCGCCGGGAACGCGAGCACGGGAAGGGCACCGGCGAGGGCGGCGGCGGCCGAGCGGCGCCAGGGGGAGGCCGGCCAGTGGTAGATCATCCTCATAAGGACCCTCCCTACCCACCGATGGCTCCAGTGTGCGTGGTGAGCGTACGGCGGTGCGCGTCGCCGTCCCTACGGCCTGCTTTCCCGGGGGGCGCCCCCGCGGCGCCACTTCTCGTGGACGACGACCTCGCTCAGGCGCCAGCCGTCCGGTGTGCGCAGGACCCCGAAGTCGTACCGGCCGCCGCACACCAGGTCCGGCGCGGCGGAGCCGTCCGCGTCGGTGAGGCGCAGCGGGTTGACGTAGTCGGCGCGGACCCGGGCGGTGTCGCCGGTGTCCTGGTCGAGGGCCCCGAAGCGCACTTGCCGGTTGACGATCAGGTGCTGGCGCATGGCGAACAGGGCCAGGCTCTCGGCGAGCCAGGCCGCGACCCGGTCCGCGTCGCCCTCGATGCCGCCCGCCGAGCGGTAGTCGGCGCGCCCGTCCGCCGTGAACAGGCCTCGGTAGCCCCTCCAGTCGCCGTCGTCCACCGCCACCGCGTACGCGGTGACCAGGTCGTCCACGGCCAGTCGGTCCCTCACGGTCGCGAACTCCGCACGCTGCGTCATCGGGCCAGTCTTGGGTACGCCGGGCGTGGATCCAAGTGTTGTGCGTGGTGAATATTCGGTGGTGCGGGGCGCGTGCGGCGGCGGAGTCTGTACCCGTGCATGAGGAAACGACCGTCACCGAGCCCAAGTTCCGTATCCGCGCCCGGCATACGCAGACCACCGTCACCGTGTACCAGGCCTACCACCCGCGGATAGGCGGTCCGGCCGCCCGCACCGGACGGTTCCCGTCCGCCTGGAAGCGGGACCGGATGACCTGGATCAAGCCGTCCTTCCTGTGGATGATGTACCGCTGCGGCTGGGGCACCAAGGAGGGGCAGGAGACCGTCCTCGCCGTCGACATCAGCCGCGAGGGCTTCGAGTGGGCCCTGCGCCACGCCTGCCTGTCCCACTACGTGCCCGCCCTGCACCCCGGCCAGGCCGCCTGGAAGCGGGAGCTGGCGCGCAGCCCGGCCCGTGTCCAGTGGGACCCGGAGCGGGACCTGCACCTGAACCCGCTGCCGCACCGGTCGCTGCAACTCGGCCTCGCGGGCGAGGCGGCGGCGCGGTACGCCGACGAGTGGATCGTCGGCATCGAGGACGTCACCCCGCTGGCCACGGAGATCCACGCGCTGGTGCGGTCGGGCCGGGAGGACCGGGCGGGCGAGCTGTTGCCGGTGGAGCCGCCGTACCCGGTGGCCGACGAGGTGCTCGCGCACCTGCCGGCCTGAGCGCTACGGCGGGCCTGAGCGGAGCCGCGGGTCTTTGCGCTACGGCGGCCCCGACCGGTACGACGGGCGGCGGCGGGACGCTTGCGGGATCGCCGGGTCAGGCCGCCTCGATGACCCGTGCGCGGATCGCCTCGGCCCACTCGATCACCAGCAGCTCGTACTCCGCGCGTTCCTGGGCCGACAGGGTGCCGCCCGCACGCAGCCACAGCGCCCGGATCTGCTCGTTCACCTCGGCGGCAGACCGCGCGGAACCAGGGGAGGGGGTTTCGGGGGACATGCGCCACAGCCTAGGCGCAAGCACTGACGGTGCGCTACCGCGTGGCTACGCAGAAGGTATGGGGTTGGTCACCGGCGCCGCCCGCTCATTCGTCCGTAGCGGCGAACTGCCGTGCGGTTCTTGGAAGTTGCCCAGGTCATAGGCGGCCCGCCCGTGCGCGGAAGATGTCCGAAACCGGGATGGTGGGCGGACCTCAGCCCGCCGACTCCGCCGCGTGCGGGCTGAGCTCGCCCGCGCCGACCAGGGCGATGATCACGACGCCGAGGGCGATGCGGTACCAGACGAACGGCATGAAGCTCTTGTTGGAGATCCACTTCATGAACCAGGCGATGACCGCGTAACCCGAGGCGAACGCGATCACCGTGGCGAACAGGGTCGGCGGCCAGTCCACATGGCCCTCGCCCAGCGAGTCCTTCACCTCGAAGGCGCCGGAGGCGAGGACGGCCGGGATGGCGAGCAGGAACGAGTAACGGGCCGCGGCCTCGCGCTTGTACCCCATGAACAGGCCGCCGCTGATCGTCGCGCCGGAGCGGGAGACGCCCGGGATGAGGGCGCAGGCCTGGCAGAGGCCGAAGACCAGGCCGTCCTTGACCCCGAGGTTCTCCAGCGTCTTGCGCTGCTTGGGCGCCCGGTGCCGGCCGCCGCTCTCGTCACGGGCCGCCAGCCGGTCGGCGATGCCGATGACCAGGCCGACGACGATGAGCATGGTGGCGGTGACCCGCAGGTCGCGGAACGGCCCCTCGATCTGGTCCTTCAGCGTCACGCCCAGCACCCCGATCGGGATGGAGCCCACGATCACCAGCCAGCCCATCTGCGCGTCGTGGTTGCGCCGCATCGTCCGGTCGAACAGCGAGCGGGACCACGCCGAGATGATCCGGCCGATGTCCCTGCGGAAGTAGATGAGCACCGCGGTCTCCGTGCCGATCTGCGTGATCGCCGTGAAGGCCGCGCCCGGGTCCTTCCAGCCGGAGAACGCCGCGGTCAGCCGCAGGTGCGCACTGGAGGAGACGGGCAGGAACTCGGTCAGCCCCTGGACGAGTCCGAGGACGAGGGATTCAAACCAAGACATGAAGGTGTGGCGTCCAAGCGCTGTTCGAAGACGAGGTGATCATGTGACGGACGAAGCGTAGCGGGCCCGGCCGGCGGCGCGGCACCAGGGGCCGGGCGGTCGGCGGGCCGGCGCCGGCCGGTGCGGGCGGGGATCCGGCTACGCGGCCGTCGGCCCCGTGAGGGTCCAGCCCGGGGCCTGCGGACGGGCCGTCAGGTCCTCGTGGCGCACGGGGTCGCCGCAGGCGCTGCAGGTGACCACGGGCACCAGTTCGTGGCCGCAGGCGTGGTCGACGGCCATCGGCAGGTCGGCGCCCTTGCGGAGGTGGCGGTCGCCCCACTCCTTGAGGGTCATCAGGACCGGCTCCAGCTCCAGGCCCGCCTGTGTGGGCCGGTACTCGAAGCGCTGGGGGCGCTCGCTGTAGAGGCGCTTGGTGAGGATGCCGGCCTCCACCAGCCGGCGCAGCCGGGCGGACAGGATGTCGCGCGGGGCGCCGGTGTTGCGCACGAGCTGGTCGAAGCGGCCGTTGCCCAGGCACACCTCGCGCAGGACGAGCAGCGAGTACTTCTCCCCGACCACCGCGAGGGCGTCGGCGATGGAGCAGGGGCGCGGGTCCTTGGTGGCGGCCATGCGGCCCAGTCTAGAGGAGGGTTTGATTTTCCAACTCGAAGGGCTATGGTGAGTCCGGATTTCCTACTCACTGGTAGCTCCTGGGATCACCGTCGGAGGCCCGCCCATGCGAGACGCAGTCATCGTCGAAGCCGTACGCACCCCGATCGGCAAGGGCAAGCCGAACGGCTCCCTCGCCCACGTCCACCCCGTCCGGCTCCTCGCGCACACCCTGCGCACCCTGGTCGAGCGCTCCGGCGTCGACCCGGCGCTGATCGACGACGTGATCGGCGGCACCGTCGACCAGGTCGGCGAGCAGGCCATGAACACCACCCGGTACGCCCTCCTCGCCGCCGGCCTGCCCGAGTCGGTCCCGGCGACCACCGTGGACCGCCAGTGCGGCTCCTCCCAGCAGGCCGTCCACTTCGCCGCGCAGGGCGTGATGTCGGGCGCCTACGACCTCGTCGTGGCCTGCGGTGTGGAGTCGATGAGCCGGGTGCCGATGTGGTCCAACGTGCCCGCCGGCAAGGACCCGTTCGGGCCGGGCGTCGCCGAGCGCTACCCGGAGGGACTGGTCCCGCAGGGCATCAGCGCCGAACTCATCGCCGCCAAGTGGTCCCTCACCCGCGCGCGGATGGACGAGTTCGCCGTCTCCTCGCACCACAAGGCCGCCGCCGCGTGGCACGGCGGACTCTTCGACGCCGAGGTCGCGCCCCTCGACGGCGTCGCCCGCGACGAGAGCGTGCGCCCGGACACCACCGCGGACATCCTCGCCGGCCTCAGGCCCGCCTACCACGACCCGGACTTCGCCGAGCGCTTCCCGCAGATCGAGTGGAACGTCACCGCGGGCAACGCCAGTCCCGTCAACGACGGCGCCTCCGCCGTCCTCATCACCTCCGGCGACACCGCGGCCCGGCTCGGCCTGCGCCCGCTGGCCCGCCTGCACAGCTTCGCCGTGACCGGCTCCGACCCGCTGCTGATGCTCACCGGCGTGATCCCGGCGACGGAGAAGGTGCTGCGCCGGGCCGGTCTGACGCTGGGCGACATCGACCTGTTCGAGGTCAACGAGGCCTTCTCCAGCGTGGTCCTCGCCTGGCAGCAGGAGACCGGCGCCGACCTCGCCAGGGTCAACGTGCACGGCGGCGCGATCGCCCTGGGCCACCCGCTCGGCGCGAGCGGCACCCGGCTGACCACGACCCTGGTCCACGCCATGCGCGAACGCGGCGCCCGCTACGCCCTCCAGACCATGTGCGAGGCGGGCGGACTGGCCAACGCGATGATCCTGGAAGGAGTCTGAGCGCGGGAGCCGTGGCGGCCGTTACCGGGTCATGATCCGGCCCGCCGCCGCCACCAGTTCGTCCGTCGCCGTGACGGCGGCCTCGCGGAGGGCCGCGAGGGCGGTGCGGCCGGGGGCGTCCCGCAGGGCGAACGCGGCCAGGGCGGCCCTGCGGGCCGGTTCGGTGAGGGCGGGTTCCAGGACGCAGACCGCGACCAGGGGGGCGGTCACGGCGGAGCGGGTGGCGCGGGCCGTCGCGCGCGCCGCCTCGACGGCCTCCGCGCCCGCGCCGCCGAGCCGCAGGTCCTCGCGGTGCCACAGGGCCCGCCGGTGGTCGCCGAGGGCCGCCACCAGTTCGCCCAGCGCCACGCGGAGCGCGTCCGCCCTCCGTTCGGCGCGGGCGGCCCGCTCACGCCGGGACTGGAGCAGCGCGGTGAACGCCCCGCCGAGCAGCGTGCCGGCCACGGCGATGATGCTGGACCACATCGCTCACCGCCCACGCAGCTGGTGGCGCTTGCGCCAGGCCACCACCGTGCCCGCCAGCGCCGGTACGGCGATGCAGGCCATCGCGACCAGGAAGGCGGGGGAGGTCGGCGCCGAGGCACGGGCGCCGGCGACCGCGTAGGCGGCCGTGTTCGGGATCGAGCCGAGCCCCGTGGCCAGCAGGAAGGGCAGCCAGCCCATGCGGGAGACGGCCGCGCAGTAGTTCGCCGCCCAGAACGGCACCCCGGGGAAGAGCCGCAGGGCCAGCATGGACCGCAAGCCGTGCCGGCTCAGCTGCCCGTCGGCCGCCTTCAGCCAGCGGCCCCGCAGCAGCGGGCGCAGCGCGTCCTGCCCGAGCATCCGGCCCAGTCCGAAGGCGACTCCGGCACCGAGCACCGTGCCCGCGAGCGCCGTCGCCAGCCCCAGCTGGGAGCCGAACAGCGCGCCCGCGGCCAGGTTCAGCAAGGGGCGCGGCACGAACGCCACCGTGCACAGCCCGTACGCCGCCGCGAACACGACGGCCGCCGCCGCCCCGCCGAGCCGCGGCGGCAGTCCGTGCGTCAGCAGCCGCTGCGGCTCGAACAGCAGCACACAGACGGCGGCGCCCGCGAGCAGCGCGAGCAGCAGCGACAGGCGGGCGTAGGGGGAGAACAGCACCCGGGTGCAGGCGGCGACGGGTCCCCCGGCGCGCGGCGGGGGCGGGACGGGAACGGCAAGCTCCGTGGCGGCGGCCCGGGGAGAGGCCGTGGCGGTGCCGGAGCGGTCGGCATCGGGCATCCGGTGACCCTAACCGACGATCCCGGTTGAGCGCCGTGAGCCCGAACTCACCCGCCCCGAAAACCATTCGACGCCGGACGGACCGTCGGCGATGATCGACCCCATGTTCCGGCACGCCTTCCTCCTCGCAGCATCCGCCGTCGCGGATGCGCCGAAGGCTGCCGTCCTGATCCTCGTGGCCGCTGTCGACGGCGCCCGAAGCTGACCCTCTCCGGATCGTCCGGCGGACCCCGCAGGGGGAGGGTCGGCGAGTCCCCGGGGTCCCGCATCCTTCGTCACGCCCGAGAGGCTTCGAGGTACAGCCATGTCCAAAACGGCCTACGTGCGCACCAAGCCGCACCTGAACATCGGCACCATGGGTCACGTCGACCACGGCAAGACGACCCTGACCGCCGCCATCACCAAGGTCCTCGCCGAGCGCGGCACCGGCACCTTCGTGCCGTTCGACCGCATCGACCGCGCCCCGGAGGAGGCCGCCCGCGGCATCACCATCAACATCGCCCACGTCGAGTACGAGACCGACACCCGGCACTACGCCCACGTCGACATGCCGGGTCACGCCGACTACGTCAAGAACATGGTCACCGGCGCCGCCCAGCTCGACGGGGCCATCCTCGTCGTCTCCGCGCTCGACGGGATCATGCCGCAGACCGCCGAACACGTGCTGCTCGCCCGGCAGGTGGGCGTCGACCACATCGTGGTCGCGCTGAACAAGGCCGACGCCGGGGACGAGGAGCTGTCCGACCTGGTCGAGCTGGAGGTCCGCGACCTGCTCTCCGCGCAGGGCTACCCGGGCGACGCCGTACCCGTCGTACGCGTCTCCGGGCTGAGGGCCCTGGAGGGCGACCCGCGCTGGACGGCGTCCGTGGAGGCGCTGCTCGACGCGGTGGACACCTACGTGCCGATGCCGGAGCGGTACCTGGACGCGCCGTTCCTGCTGCCCGTCGAGAACGTGCTGACCATCACCGGGCGGGGGACCGTCGTGACCGGTGCCGTCGAAAGAGGGGTGGTCCGGGTCGGCGACCGGGTCGACGTGCTCGGCGCCGGCGTCCGATGCGTGGTGACCGGTCTGGAGACCTTCGGCAAGCCGATGGAGGAGGCGCAGGCCGGGGACAACGTGGCGCTGCTGCTGCGGGGCGTGCCCCGGGACGCCGTCCGGCGCGGGCACGTGGTCGCGGCACCGGGGAGCGTGGTGCCGAGCCGCCGCTTCACGGCGCGGGTGTACGTGCTCTCCGGGCGCGAGGGGGGCCGTACGACACCCGTCTCCACCGGTTACCGGCCGCAGTTCTACATCCGGACGGCGGACGTCGTCGGGGACGTGGACCTCGGCGAGGCGGCGGTGGTCCGGCCCGGGGAGACGGTGCGGATGACCGTCGAGCTGGGGCGGGAGGTGCCGCTGGAGCCGGGGCTCGGGTTCGCCGTCCGCGAGGGCGGGCGCACGGTGGCAGCGGGCACCGTGATCACGGTGGAGTGAGACCGGGCAGCGTGGGGGACCGCGGGGCCGTCCCGGCCGGCCGCGCGGTGTCCCGTGCCGCTCGCCCGCGCGTCACAATGAACGGGTGACCGAGCAGATACCCGTCTTCCGCACCACCGACCACGGCACCGCCAAGCTGATGCCCGATGTCGACCGGGAGCGGGCCTGGCTGCTCACCGTCGACGGGGCGCCGCAGTCGTACGTGGACCTCGACGACCCGGCGTACCTGGAGTTCGAGTACGCCCGGCGGCTGGGGTTCGTCCTGGACGCCGTCGCCGCGCAGGGCGCGCCGCTGGACGTGGTGCACCTCGGCGGGGGCGCGCTGACCCTGCCGAGGTACGTGGCCGCCACCCGGCCCGGGTCCCGGCAGGACGTGGTCGAGGCCGACCGGGGGCTGCTGGAGCTGGTCACCGAGCAGTTGCCGCTGCCGGCCGGCTCGGGTGTCGCGCTGCACGCGGCGGACGCCCGGGCCTGGCTGGAGGAGGCGCCGGACGACCACGCCGATGTGCTGGTCGCCGACGTGTTCGGCGGGTCCCGGGTGCCGGCGCACCTGACCACGCTGCCCTACGTCCGCCAGGCCGAGCGGGTGCTGCGGCCCGGCGGGGTCTATGCCGCCAACCTCGCGGACGCGGCGCCGTTCGGCTTCCTGCGCTCCCAGCTGGCCAACCTGGCGGCCGTGTTCGAGGAGACGGCGCTGATCGCCGAGCCGGCGGTGCTGCGCGGGCGGCGGTTCGGCAACGCGGTGGTCGTGGCCTCGCACCGGCCGCTGGACGTCGCCGCGGTCGCCCGCCGCGCCGCGGCCGACGCCTTTCCGGCGCGGGTCGAACACGGCCCGGCGGTACGCGGGTTCATCGGCTCGGCCCGCCCGGTCGCGGACACCGACGCGGTGCCCTCACCCGAGCCCCCCGACGGGGCGTTCGGCATCGGCTGAGGCCGCCGGGCCGGCCGGTCACTCCACGACCGGGTCGCCGTGCAGGCGAACCGTGGCGAGGATCTTGTCGACGGTCGCGTCGGGCAGCTCGTCCTTGACGCCCCTGGCGCCGTAGAGCGTCCAGGAGACGAAGCTGCCCGTGGAGTTCTTGAAGGCGAACGTGACGGCCTTGCCGTCGGTGTCGCACTTGTGCTTCTTCGGCACGCCGACCACGTACGAGGTCGCGACGCTGCCCTTGACGCCCGCCGTCGTCGTGAAGGGCTTGGCCTTGCCGATCCGCAGGTACTTCTTGGCGCCGTCGGACTGGTCGGTGTACCCGCCGAACGCGAAGGTGGCCGAGTCGCCGCGGGCGATGCTCGCGGTGTCCTTGGCGCCGTTCTCGCCCTTCGTGCCGCTGCCCGCGAGCGCGTGCGACTCCTTGTAGCCGCCGGCGTCGGAGGTGCAGTAGTCCGGTTTCAGGAACGAGGGGCCGGAGAAGCCGATGTACGCCGAGCCGTCGCCCTTCTTCTCGTCCTCGAAGAAGGAGAAGGTGCCGGCCCGTTCCACCTCCCAGTCCGCCGGTACGTCGAAGGCCGTCCCGTACTTGGGGTTCACCACGACCTTCCAGCCGGGGACCGTCGGCTTCTCCGACTCGTTGGAGCGCGGATTGTCCGTCGTGGTCGAGGTGGGCGAGGCGGGCGAGGAGCCGGTCGGCGACGGGCTCGTGCTCCGGCCGCCCTTGCCGTTGTCCGCCTCGTCGTCCTTCGAGCCGCCCAGCACCAGGTAGCCGGTCACGGCGGCGGTGACCACGACGGCCGTGGCCGCGATGAGAGCGATCAGCTTGGTACGGCCGCCGCCGCCCTGCGGGGGCTGGGGCACCGGCACCGTCGGGGGCTGCCCCCACTGCTGCTGTCCGTACGGACCGGGCTGCGCCTGCTGTCCGGGCGAGCCGGCCTGCGGGTACTGCTGGTACCCGGGCTGCTGGTACGGGTTCGGCTGCTGGTAGCCCGGCTGCTGGTACGGGTTCTGCTGGTTGTGCTGCGGGTTCTGCGCGCCCCCTGGCGGCTGCTGATCTGGCCACATGGCCCGTAACCCTAATGGGCTTCACTGGCCAGGCTTCGCTACTCGTGAGTAACATGACGGGCATGAGTGCAGACCAGATGTCGATCGGCGAGATGCTCGCCGCCACCGTGCCCATGGCCCGGACCCTCAACCTGGAGTTCCTGGAGACCACGCCCGACAAGGCCGTGGTGTCCCTGCCGGACCAGGGCGCGTACCACAACCACGTGGGCGGCCCGCACGCCGGTGCGATGTTCACCCTCGGGGAGTCGGCCAGCGGCGCCATCGTGCTGGCCGCCTTCGGGGACCAGCTCTCGCGCGCCGTACCGCTCGCCGTGCGGGCCGAGATCGCCTACAAGAAGCTGGCGATGGGGGCCGTCACCGCGACCGCCACGCTGGGCCGCCCGGCCGCCGAGGTCGTCGCCGAACTGGACGCGGGACAGCGCCCCGAGTTCCCGGTGTCGATCGAGATCCGGCGCGCGGACGGCGCCGTCACCGGCGAGATGAGCGTCCTGTGGACCCTCCGGCCGGCCGACCAGGGGAAGTGAGCCGGAAGGCCACGGTCGGCGTGCGGGCCGGAGCAGCGCCGTGCGGCGGGCTGCTCCGGCCGACGCGTCCCTGCCGCGCCCCCGTTGGCCCGAGCCCACCGGTTTGATCTTGTCAGTTCCGGTTAGGGGCCCGAGCGGAAACACCTGAGCAAGGAGCGGAACGAGACGAGGGGCTTGCGTGGTGTCTCAAGGGGCGCTGGTAGATGCTTGCTGTTCTTGGGCTCGACACCGTGACCGATGCCGTCTACCGGGGCCGCCTCCGTCAACATGGTCCTCTTCGGGGCCACCGCGCCCTTCGCCACCGCCCTGATGGAACGCGCCGGGATCCGCCGCGTCGCGGCCGGCGCCATGCTCCTCGTCGCCGCCGGCGCCCTGCTCGCCAACGCGATGACCGCACCGTGGCAGTTGGTCCTGTACTGGGGCGTACTGATCGGCCTGGGCAGCGGCTGCCTGACGATGACCTTCGCCGCCCTCGTCACCAGCCGCTGGTTCACCCGCCGGCGCGGCCTGGTCACCGGCGCGCTCAGTGCCTCCAGCCATCTGGGCCAGCTGCTCTTCCTGCCGCTGCTCGCCTGGGCGGTGGACCGCTACGACTGGCAGCCCCCGGTGGTCACCCTCGCGCTCGCCGCACTGACCGTGTCCGCCCTCGTCGCCCTGTTCCCGCGCGACCACCCGGCCGACCTCGGCGTCCGGCCGTACGGCAGCGAGGAGTTCGTCGCCAAGCCCGCCCCGGCCGAGGGCGCCGCCCGCCCCTCCCTGCTCGTCTTCGCCGTCGTCTACGGGCTCGTGGACGTGGCGACCGTGCCCCCGGTCATCGCCCTGTGCCAGCGGACCTACGGGGACGACGGTCCGATCGTCTTCGGCTGGACCAACTCCGCGCACCAACTGGGCGCCGGTGTCTCGGCGTTCCTCGGCGCCACCGCACGGGACGTCTTCGGCACCTACGACACGGTGTGGATCACCCTCGGCGCGGTCTGCGTGGTGGCCGCGCTCCTGGCCATGGTGGTCCGCGTGTCCCACGCCGGCCGCCAACCGGCGTGAGCGTGCCGGAAGGCGGAGATTTCGTCCGCCATCCGGCTTTTACGGGACGGCGGTCGGCCGCCGTTCCGGCCGCCTCCGGTGGATACCGCCGGTAACCACGGGGTAATTCCCCGGCTTTGCCGCCGGGGGCATTCCCCCTCCTTGTTTCCTGTGAGCAGCGTGTGTCAAGGTGAGCCTCCCCACGGGAGGGCAATGGCAGACGTCGACGTCGAGGCCGGCCCTTGAGGTATGCACCAATCAGGCACTGCTTTCCGACAGGACCTCCTTGCGCATACGGTCCTGCGGCTGGAAAGGAAATGGTTCCGTGCAGTCCCCTTACCCCCCACGCCCGCCCCACCCACCCCTGCCCGGCCCGGCCGGGGAGCCCGACCGGGCTCTCCTCGCCCGGCTGAACGGCCCCGAGGACGGCCGCCACCACGCCGTCGCGCTGCTGCTCGCCCGGCACTGGCCGGCCACCCGCGACTACGCCGTGGTCTGCCTGACCGCCGCCGGTCCCACCGCCCAGCTGGTGGCCACCGCCGCCTTCCACCACGTGCTCGGCCGGATGCCGAGCGCGGTGACCGGCGGCGCCCTGCGCCCCCATCTGCTCGCCGCCGTCCGGGACACCGTCCGCGCCTGGGCCGCGGACGACGTCGCCTGCATCGCCCTGACGGAATTGCGCAAAACCACCGGCGGCCGCGGACTGCGCGCGACAAAGCCCGGCCCGCCGGAAAACAGGCAACTCGCCGCCCGCGCATTCCGGGCCCTTCCCGGCGCCGCACAATGCCTTCTCTGGCACACCGAGGTCGAAGCGGAACCCATAAACATACCCGCTGGTCTGCTGGGCCTCGACCCGGCCGACGCCACGACCGCCCTGGAGCGGGCGCGCGAGCAATTCCGCGCCGGTTGTGTCCGCGCCCACCGTGAACTCGCACCCACCCGGGAATGCCGCTTCTACAACCGGCTCCTCGACGTCCCCATCCGTCGCGGCGGCACCCTGCTGCCGGACGTGCGCCGGCACCTGACGGTCTGCCACCACTGCCGGCACGCCGCCGAACAACTCGGCCACTTCGACGGCGCCCTGCCCCTGCTGCTCGCCGAGACCGTGCTCGGCTGGGGCGCCCGCCGTTACCTCGATTCCCGGCCCGGCCGCGGCGCCCCCGGGCAGTGGCCGCCCCCGCCCCCGCAGGCACCGCCGGCCGCACCGCCGGTGTCCGGCGGCCGGCACCGCACCGGACCGGCGAGCCGCCACCGCAAGGCCGTCGCCATCGGCGTCGCAGTCACCTCCCTCGCCCTGCTCGCCACCGTCCTCGTGGACCGTGGCTGGTCCGATGACAACGGTGTCCCCGGCCCCGCCGTCACCTGGGGCGCTCCCGCCGGCAACTCCCCACGGCCGAGCGGCACCGGCGCCCGTCCCGCGCCCTCGCCCGCCACCGCCTCCGCCGCCGGACCCGCCGCACCGGCCCACGGCACCCTGCGCGCCCTGTCCTCCGGGCGCTGCCTGACGCTGCGCGGCGAGCGGGTCGAGGCGGGCGCCGGTGTCCGGCTCGGCCTGTGCACGGCAGCCCCCGCGCAGCAGTGGTCGTACCAGGGCGACGGCCTGCTGCGCAGCGCCGCCGACCCCCGCCTGTGCCTCGCCGCCGACCCCGGCACGAAGAGGATCGCGCTGGCCGGCTGCGCCGTACCCGCCGGGGAGGTGTCGTACGACCTCACGGTGCGCGGCGAGATCCTGCCGCGCCGGCACCACTGGCTGGCCCTCGCAGCCGGATCCGGCCGTTCCGGCGCCCGGGTCGAGGTGGCGGAACGCGACGGTTCGGCCCGGCAGCGGTGGGTGCTTGAGCCGGCGGCGGCCGGCGGGCGGCCGCGTTCCGACGCGGTGCCGGACGCAGCCGCCGGGCATCCCCGGTCCGGTGCGGGGCGGCCGGAGCTGTCGGCGGGCGGGACCGGACGGTCCCCCCGGCGTGAGCGGGAGGGTGGCGGCACCTCGCGCGGCGAACCCGAGCCGACGGGGGAGCGGGGCGCGCCGCGCGTCGCGCGGATCCGCGCGACCGGGGCAGGGCGGCCGGCCGCCGGAACCGGGGCCGTGCACAGGGCGGATGACCTCGTGGCACCGGTCGTCGGCACCCTGGCCGAGCCCGTCGTCGACACGCTGACCGAGCCGGTCGCCGGGGACGGCGGCGCCGCGGCGGCGGCCGTGCGGGCGGTGCTCGGCTGACCTGCGAAGGGGGGCGCCCGGCACGGGGTGCCCCCGCTCGTACGGCGCCCTCGCGCCCCTTGTCCGTTTCCCGTCGGCCCGGTTCGAGCCACCGGGCCCACCTGATCAGGAATTTACAGACGGGGGCCGGATGTACGGTCACGCGGCACGGGGCCGAGGCCACGGTGGGGTGGGCGGACGGTATGCCGGGCTTGTGCCGGTGCCGCGTCCCCGGCCGGACGGTCCCGGGCCCGCGCCGCCGCGGCGAATCGCTGGATTTGGCGCCGCTTGCGGGGAATTCGGCGCGCTGGCCGGATCGGCGTCCCCGCCCACGGAAAGCCTGCGCCGTTATTGACCCGCGAGTAAGGACCTCGCTAGTTTCCGTTGCCCTCGCACCAGAGTGTCTCGCCGCGCGTACCCCCCACCGTGCTGTCCCCGCCGATCGTGCCGGAGCATCATGACCTCCCCTGTGCGTGCCCATGACCTGATCCTGTGCCTCACCCCGTTCGGAGAAGCCGACGCCGCTCTCGCGGCCGCAGCCACCGCGGCCGGCGCGCTCGGCGTCCTGGACCTGGGCACCGGCGACCGAAGATCCCGCGAACAGCTGTCCCGGCTGAGAGGCGCCGCACCGGGCCCCTTCGGCGTGCGGGTGACCGGGCGCTGCGTCCTCACCCCCGCGGACCTCGGCGGCGCCGTCGACACCGTGGTCCTGACCCCGGACGCGCCCTGGACGGCAGCCGAACTCCCCTCCGACTGCCGGGTCCTGGCGGAGGTGACCGACCTCGGGCAGGCTCGTGCCGCCGCCCGGGCGGGCGCCCGGGGACTGATCGCCCGGGGCTGTGAGAGCGGCGGCCGGGTCGGTGAGCTGAGCACCTTCGTCCTCCTGCAACAGCTGCTGGCGGAACCGGAGTCGACCGTCCTGCCGGTCTGGGCCTGCGGAGGCATCGGACCGCGCACGGCCGCGGCCGCCGTGGCCGGCGGCGCGGCCGGTGTCGTCCTCGACAGCCAACTGGCCCTGCTCGCCGAATCGGAGCTGCCCGAAGCGGTCCGGGCGGTGCTGCGGTCCCTGGACGGTTCGGAGACCGTACTGCTCGGCGGGCACCGGGTGCTGCGCCGCCGCGGCCCGGGCGCGCCGCGGCCGGCCGCCGACGACCCCCGGGGGGTCGCCTCCCTGCTGGGCGCCCGGGAGCCGCACGGCCGGCTGCTCCCGGTAGGCCAGGACGGCTGCCTCGCCGCCCGGTTCGCCGAGCGCCGGCGCGATGTGCGCGGGGTCGTGCGCGAGCTGTCGGCGGCGATGCACGAGGTCATCGGGGCCGGGGCCGCACCGGCGGGTACGGCCCTGCGCCCCGGGTCGGCGATGAGCCGGGCGCTCGGCACCCGGCTGCCGGTCGCGCAGGGGCCCATGACACGGGTCAGCGACCAGACCGGCTTCGCCGCCGCCGTGGCCCGGGACGGGGCGCTGCCCTTCCTCGCGCTGGCCCTGGCCGACGGCCCCCGCACCCGGGACCTGCTCACCGAGGCGCGGGCCGTGCTGGACGGCCGGCCCTGGGGTGTGGGCGTGCTCGGCTTCGCGCCCGAGGACATCCGCACCGCCCAGCTGGACGCCGTACGCGAGCTGCGGCCCACGCACGCCGTCATCGCGGGCGGCCGGCCCGCCCAGGCCGAGGTGCTGGAGCGGGCCGGGATCCGCACCTTCCTGCACGTGCCCTCGCCGGGGCTGCTGCGCCAGTTCCTCGACGCGGGCGCGCGCAGGTTCGTGTTCGAGGGGTCCGAGTGCGGCGGGCACGTCGGCCCCCGGGCGTCCTTCCCGCTCTGGGAGACCCAGCTCGCCGTCCTGGAGGACTTCCTGGCGGAGACCGGGGAGGAGGTGGCGCGGCGGCTGGAGCTGTTCTTCGCGGGCGGTGTCCACGACGCGCGGTCGGCGGCCATGGTCGCCGCGCTGGCCGCCCCGCTCACCGCCCGGGGCGCCGCCGTCGGCGTCCTCATGGGCACCGCCTACCTGTTCACCGGGGAGGCCGTCACCCACGGGGCGGTCCGGCCGCTGTTCCAGCGCCAGGTCCTCGCTGCCACCGGGACCGCCCTGCTGGAGACCGCGCCCGGGCACGCGACCCGCTGCGTGCCCAGCCCGTTCACCCGCGACTACCGCGAGCGGGAGGCGGCGTTACGGGCCGAGGGCCGGCCCGACCGGGAGGTGTGGGAACAGCTGGAGCGGCTCAACGTCGGCCGGCTGCGCCTGGCGAGCAAGGGCCTGACCCGCACCGGGGACGGCGAGTTACGGCACGTCGGCGAGGAACGGCAGCTGGCCGACGGGCTGTTCATGGCGGGCCAGGTCGCCGTCCTGCGCTCGGCACCCACCACCGTGGCGGCCCTCCACCACGCGGTGACCGAAGGAGCGGCCGACTTCCTGACCGACCGGGCCGCACGGGCCGCAGCCGCAGAGGCCGCAGAGGCCGCAGAGGCCGCAGAGGCCGTACCGGGCAGCCGGGCCACGCCGGCCGTACGGGCCCGAGCCGCGCACCCCGCCCCCCGCACCACCACCCCCGAACCCCCGCCGCCCCCGCCGCTCGACATCGCGATCGTCGGCATGGCGTGCATGTTCCCGCAGGCCCCCGACCTCGCCGCCTTCTGGGCGAACATCGTCGGCGGACGCGACGCCGT
Source organism: Streptomyces sp. NRRL S-1022 (assembly GCF_000720135.1). GTDB lineage: Bacteria > Actinomycetota > Actinomycetes > Streptomycetales > Streptomycetaceae > Streptomyces. The sequence continues at coordinate 69,907 of NZ_JOIU01000034.1, forward strand.
CACCGAGGTCCCGCCCGACCGCTGGGACCCCGAGGTGCACCACACCGCCGGCCACACCGCGTCCCGGTGGGGCGGCTTCCTGCCACCCGTCCCCTTCGACGCGCTGCGCTACGGCATCCCGCCCGCCTCCCTCGGCAGCATCGAACCCGTCCAGCTGCTGTCCCTTGAGGCGGCCCGCAGAGCACTGGACGACGCCGGATACGGCGACGAGGGCCGGGAGTTCGACCGCTCCCGCACCTCCGTCGTCTTCGGCGCCGAGGCCGGCAGCGACCTGTCCAACGCCGTCACCCTGCGCGCCGTCCTCCCGTCCTACCACGGCAGGGTCCCCGACGGGCTGGAGGAGCAGTTGCCCCGGCTCACCGAGGACTCCTTCCCCGGCATGCTCGCCAACGTCATCTCCGGCCGGATCGCCAACCGCCTCGACCTCGGCGGCGCCAACTACACCGTGGACGCCGCCTGCGCCTCCTCGCTGGCCGCGCTGGACGTCGCCTGCAAGGAACTCGTCTGCGGCACCAGCGATCTCGTGCTGTGCGGCGGCGCCGACCTGCACAACGGCATCAACGACTACGTCCTGTTCTCCTCCGTCCACGCGCTCTCCCCGACCGGCCGGTCCCGCGCCTTCGACGCCTCCGCGGACGGCATCGCCCTCGGCGAGGGCGTGGCCTGCGTGGTCCTCAAGCGGCTCGCGGACGCCGAACGCGACGGCGACCGGATCTACGGCGTGGTCAAGGGCCTCGGCTCCGCCAGCGACGGCCGCTCCCTCGGCCTGACCGCACCCCGCCCCGAAGGCCAGCGGGCCGCGCTCCAGCGGGCGTACCGCAACGCCGGGGTCGCACCCGCCGCGGTCGGTCTGGTGGAGGCGCACGGCACCGGGACCGTCGTCGGCGACCGCACCGAACTCGGCGTGCTCGCCGAGGTCTTCGCCGAAGCGGGTGCCGCGACCGGCGGCTGCGCGCTCGGCTCGGTCAAGTCGCAGATCGGGCACACCAAGTGCGCCGCCGGACTCGCCGGACTGATCAAGGCCACCCTGGCGCTGTACACCGGCGTCAAGCCGCCCACCCTGCACCTGGAGCGGCCCAACCCGGCCTGGGACGAGGACGACAGCCCGTTCGTCTTCCACACCCGCGCCCGGCCGTGGGCCGCACCGGCCGCCGAACGCCTCGCCGGAGTGAGCGCGTTCGGCTTCGGCGGCACCAACTTCCACGCCGTACTGGCCGCGTACCCGGACGCCCCGCCACCCCGGCAGGCCCTGGACGCCTGGCCCGCCGAACTGTTCCTCCTGCGCGGCCGGGACGGGGCGGCGGCCCGCCGGGACGCCGAGGAGCTCCTGCGGGCCGCCGAGGCCGCCGGCAGCCCCTGGCGGCTGCGCGACCTCGCCCTCGCCGCGGCCGTCCGTGCCGACACCTCCCAGGAGCCGGTCCAGGCGGCGTTCGTGGCCCGCGACACCGGGGAACTGGCCGCGCACCTGCGGCGCGTGCTGTCCGGGGACCCGGGCGCGGGGACCCACCTCGCGGACCCGGCGGCCGGCCAGGTCGCCTTCCTCTTCCCCGGCCAGGGCAGCCAGCGCACCGGCATGCTCGCCGAACTGCTGGTCGCCCTGCCCGACCTGCGGCACTACCTGCACCTCGGCCGCGCCCACGCCGACCGGCTCCACCCGCCGGCCGCCTTCGACGACACCGCCCGTGACCGCCGGAGGGCTGCGCTCACCGACACCCGGACGGCACAGCCCGCCCTCGGCATCACCGCTCTCGCCGCCCACGCCTTCCTCACCTCGGCCGGTGTCCACCCCGACCTCGCCGCCGGGCACAGCTACGGCGAGCTGGCCGCCCTCGCCGCGGCCGGCGCCCTCGACCCGGAGACCCTGCTGGAGCTGAGCGCCGAGCGGGCCGGAGCGATCCTGGCGGCGGCCGGCGACGAGCCCGGCACCATGGCCGCCGTGGGCGCCCCCGCCGACACCGTCGTCCGCGCCCTGCGCACGGCCGGGGCCCCCGGGTCGGTCGTCGTCGCCAACGTCAACTCGCCCGAGCAGACGGTGATCTCCGGGCCCACGGCGGACGTCGACACCGCCGTACGCGCGCTGCGCGCCACCGGTCTGGGCGCCCGCCGCATCCCGGTGGCCTGCGCCTTCCACAGCCCGCTGGTGGCGGGCGCGGGGGAGCGGTTCGCCAAGGTGCTCGCGGACAAGCCGGTCCGCGCCCCCGAGTTCCCCGTCTGGGCCAACCGCACCGCCACGCCGTACCCGCCGGACCCCGACGCCGTGCGCGCCGGACTCGCCGCCCAGATCGGCGCCCCGGTGGCCTTCGCCGCGCAGATCGAGGCGATGTACGAGGCGGGCGCGCGGATCTTCGTGGAGGCGGGCCCGGGTACGGTCCTCACCCGGCTCGTCGGCCAGATCCTCGGCGACCGCCCGCACCGCACGGTCGCCTGCGAGCCCCGGGCCGACAGCGGCCTGGCCGGGTGGCTTGACGCCCTCGCCCGGCTCGCCGTCGCCGGGCAGCCGGTGCGCGCCGCCTGGCTCCTGCAGGGCCGCGACGCCGTCGACGCGCTGCGCACCCCGGCGCCGAAGCGGCCCGGCTGGACGGTCGACGGACACCTCGTCCGCACGGCCGACGGAGCCCTCCTGCCCGGTGCCCTCGCGCCGGCCCGACGCGTCGTGGAGACGACTGTGACGACCGACCAGCCGAACGGCGCCCCCGCCGACCGGGACGCGCTGATCTCCGAATTCCTGCGCACCAGCCGGGAGATGATCGCCGCACAGCGGGACGTGCTGCTCACCTACTTCGGTGCCACGGCACCCGCGCCCGCCCGGCCGGTGCCGCCCGCACCGGCCCCGGGACCGGTGCAGGCCGTCCGGCAGCCGGCCGTCCCGGAACCGGTGGAGGCCGTCCGGCAGCCGGCCGTCCCGGTGGGGCCGGCCGGTGGTCCCGAGCCCGCAGCGCCGGACGACGTCGAACGGGTCGTACGGGAGATCATCAGCGAACGCACCGGCTACCCCGTCGACATGATCGAGCCCGACCTGGATCTGGAGGCCGACCTCAGCATCGACTCGATCAAGCGGGCCGAGATCGCCGGGGAACTCGCCCGGCGCCTGGGCATCACGGGCGGCGCGGAACTCCTGGACGACAGCGAACTGGAGGAGCTGGCCAGGGCACGCACCGCGGCGGCCGTCACGGCATGGCTGACCGCACGGACGGCAGCGGCCACCGGGGCCGGTCACGCACCCGATGCCGAACCGGAGCCGGAGCCGGAGCCGGAACCGGAGCCGGCGGCGGCCGTCGGTGTCGCCCCCCGGCGCTTCGAGCTGCGGCCGGTCCCGCTGCCCGGCCCCGGCCCCGCCACCGACCTGTCCGGCAAGCGGTTCGTCCTGCTCGGCGGCACCGGAGCCCTGGCGGCCGGGGTCGCCGCGGGGCTCGGCGCGTCCGGCGCCGGCACCGTACTCCTCGACACCGGCCACCTCCTGGGCGCGGCCGACGGCCCGGTCCACGGCGTCCTGTACCTGGGCGCGCTGCCCGGCCCGGACCACCCGGTACTGCCCGACGCCTTCCCGGTACTCCAAGCGGCGCTGGCGTGCGCCCCCCGCGTGCTGCTGGCGGTGCGCGCCGCCGACGGCGCCAGGGCGCTGCGCGCGGCGGGGCTGGACGGCCTCGTCCGCAGCGTGGGCCGCGAGTACCCGGACCTGCTGGCGCGGGTGCTGGTGGTGGACGACACCGGCCCGGCGGCCGTCGCCGAGGCGGTGCTCGCCGAGCTGCGCGCCCCGGACCCGGCCCCCGTCGTGCTGCACACCGCCCCGGGGCACCGCCGGGGCCTGGACCTGGTGCCCGTGCCGCTCGGCCCGCTCGGCAGCACCGGTGCGGGACCCGCCGCGGACGGCGCCGCCGAGGCCGCCGCGCTCGGGCTCGACCGGGACTCCGTGGTGCTGCTGGCCGGCGGGGCCCGGGGCATCACCGCCCGGTTCGCGGCCACCCTGGCCACCGCCTGCCGGTGCCGGATCGAGCTGCTGGGCCGCACCCCCGCACCCACCGGACCCGAGGCCCCGCACACCGCCGCCGCCCGCACCCCCGTGGAACTGCGGGCCGCACTCGCCGCGGGCCCCGGCGCCCCGAGGCCCGACGAGATCAACCGGGCGGCCGAACTCATCTTCGCCCAGCGGGAGATCGCCACCACGCTCGCCGAACTCACCGCCCTCGGCAGCCCCGCCCGCTACCGCCCGGTGGACTTCCGCGAACGGGACGCCGTCCTCCAGGCCGTCAAGGAGATCCACGCCGAACACGGCCGGCTCGACGGGGTCGTCTTCGCCGCCGGGGTGATCGAGGACCGGCTGATCGCCGAGAAGACCCCCGAGTCCTTCCAGCGGGTCTACGGCACGAAGACCGCCGGGGCCGGCGCGCTGTTCGCCGCGCTGGACGGGCTGCCCGCCGCACCGGCGTTCACCGTGCTGTTCGGCAGCATCGCCGCCGTCCTCGGCAACCGGGGCCAGGCCGACTACGCCGCCGCGAACGACGCCCTGGAGACGCTCGGCGCCGACTGGGCCGCCCGCACCGGCCACCGGGCACTGACCGTGCACTGGGGGCCCTGGGCGCCGGCCGCCGGCCACCCCGGCATGGTGGGCGCGGAACTCGGCCGCGCCTACGCCCGGCGCGGGGTCGCGCTGATCGACCCCGACGAGGGCACCGCGGCCCTGCTGCGCGAACTCGCCTGGGGAGACCCGGCGGCCCGTGCCGTCGTCTACACCGCGTCGGGCTGGTGACATGACGGAACCCCAAGCCGCCGTCGCCGTGGTCGGGATGGCGGTGCTGCTGCCCGGTGCCCGCGACCTGGGCGCCTACTGGCGCAATCTGCGGGACGGTGCCGACGCCATCACCGAGGTCCCCGCCGACCGCTGGGACGCCGACTACTACCGGCCCGGCGCGGCCACCGGACCCGCCGTCGCCGGCCAGGTGTACTGCCGGCGCGGCGGATTCGTGACCGGCCCGCCCGAGGTCGAGGTCACCCGGTACGGCATTATGCCCGCGTCGGTCGCCGGCACCGAGCCCGACCAGCTGATCGCCCTCGACGTGGCCGCCGCCGCGCTCGCCGACGCCGGCGGCACCGAACGGCTGCCCGACCGGCACCGGATCGGGGTCGTCCTCGGCCGCGGCGGCTATCTCACCCCCGGCCTCGCCCGGCTGGACCAGCGGGTCCGCACCGCCCACCAGCTCACCCGGACGCTGAGCGAGCTGCTCCCCGACCTGCCGGCCGGCCAGCTCGACCGGATCCGGGCCGCGTTCACCGAACGGCTCGGCCCCGACAGCCCCGACGCGGCGATCGGCTTGGTGCCCAATCTCGCCGCCTCCCGCATCGCCAACCGCCTCGACCTGCGCGGCCCCGCCTACACCGTCGACGCGGCCTGCGCCTCCTCGCTGGTCGCCGTCGACCAGGCGGTCACCGCGCTCACCACCGGCCGCTGCGACCTGATGCTGGCCGGGGGAGTGCACCACTGCCACGACATCACCCTGTGGAGCGTCTTCTCCCAGCTGCGCGCCCTCTCCCCGACGGAACGCATCCGCCCGTTCCACCGCGACGCCGACGGGATCCTCATCGGCGAGGGCACCGGAGTCGTCGTACTGAAACGGCTCGCCGACGCCGAACGCGCCGGCGACCGCGTGTACGCCGTGATCCGCGGCACCGGCGTGGCCGGCGACGGCCGTACGGCGGGGCTCGTCACCCCGGACCCGGGCGGCCAGACCCGCGCCGTGCGCCAGGCCTGGCGGGCCGCCGGACTCGACCCCGCCGCACCGGACTCGATCGGCCTGCTGGAGGCGCACGGCACCGCCACACCGGCCGGCGATACCGCCGAACTCACCACGCTCGCCGAGGTGTTCGGGCCGGCCGCGGCCGGCGCCGGGGACGCGGGCCGGCCGGTGCTCGGCTCGGTGAAGTCGATGATCGGCCACACCATGCCGGCGGCGGGCGTGGCCGGCCTGGTCAAGGCCGCGCTCGCGCTCCACCACCGCACCCTCCTGCCCACCCTCCACTGCGACGATCCCCACCCCGCCCTCGCCGCCACCCGCTTCCGCACCCTGGAGCGGGCCCGGCCCTGGGAGACCGACGGCCCCCACCGGGTCCGCCGGGCCGCGGTGAACGCGTTCGGGTTCGGGGGGATCAACGCGCACGTGGTGCTGGAGGAGGCGGGGGACGGACGCCGGGGGGCCGGGCGGGGCG
>NZ_JOIU01000035.1 GCF_000720135.1 Streptomyces sp. NRRL S-1022
GCGGTACGGGGGCCGGGGGCGGGGGCAGCGGTACGGGCGCCGGAGGCGGGGGCGGTGGGGGTGGCTCGTGCAGCTCGAACTCGCCGGTCGCGTGGGCCTTGAGCAGCGGCGGCCACTCCGGACAGCCGTCGGGCCGCAGCGTCTTGAGCCGGTCGCTGCCCGTCACCTTCCCCTCGCTGAGGTACCAGCCCGGGAGCCGCTCCACGGTCGCGACGCAGCGCGCCGAGCCGCCCGGTTCCAGGCTCGGGACGACGTCGCCGCCGGACGCACAGACGATGGCGGGCGGCTGGAGGACGGGGTCGGTGAGCCGGAGGTCGAACACCGTGCGGTCACCGGTGTTGGTCACGTCGTAGAAGACGGTGGCGCGGCCGAGGGTCAGGAACCGGTCCGGGGTTCCGGCGCCGGTCGTCACCGTCTCGGTCAGCTCCAGGTGCCCGCCGACGCCGGCGTATCCGGAACGGGCGGCGGCCCGGGACTCCGTGCCGAGGGAGGGAATGCGGCCGACGGCGGTGACGTCGGCGATCCAGGTGCCCGGCCGGGCGGTGGCCCACGCGGTGCAGGTCGCCGAGTCCAGGCCACGGAGCATCGGAAGGTGGTCGCCGCCGCCGGGGCAGCGGATGTCGGCGTCCGGGAGGCCCGGGTCGTTCACCCGCACGTCGTACAGGTCGGCCCCGGTGCGGTTGATGAGGCGGTACGTCTTCACCAGCGGGCGGCCCACGCGGATGCCGGGGCTGGTCGCCTCCGTACCCGGTCTGGTGTCGACGGCGACCCGGAGGTCCAGCCCCTCGGACCCGGCGCCGTCGGCGACGGCACGCTGCGCCGGTCCGCCGTAGGCGGCCATGAGCAGCGGCAACACGGCGGGAAGACGTGTCCCGAGGGCTCGCCAGCACCTCCCTAACAATCCTATGAACACACGAAAAGGACTAACAGGGCGGTCTGCGGGCGGGCTTCGGCACACGCCGGGCACCGGACGCAACCGTACGAAGATCACTCCGGTGGCCGCGCGACCGCTCAGCTGCCGGGCATCAGGCCCGCCGCGAGCGTGGCCCCCAGTTCCCAGCAGGCCTCGATGCCGGCCTTGCCCGGCTCACCGGTGACGGTCACCGGCTCGGCCGCCCGGCGCCAGCCGAGGCCGGTGGTGACGGAGTCGACGGCGCGGACGGCGCCGGTGACGTCGTTGCCGCCGTGCACGTAGTAGCCGAAGGGGCGGCCCCGGGTCTCGTCCAGGCAGGGGTAGTAGATCTGGTCGAAGAAGTGCTTGAGGGCGCCGGACATGTAACCGAGGTTGGCGGGCGTGCCGAGCAGGTAGCCGTCGGCTTCCAGCACGTCGGAGGCGGTGGCCGACAGGGCCGCCCGGCGTACGACGCGGACGCCCTCGATGTCCGGTGTCGTCGCGCCCGACACGACGGCCTCGAACAGGGCCTGGCAGTGCGGCGAGGGGGTGTGATGGACGATCAGCAGGGTAGGCACAAGCGGCACCCTGCCGTGCGTCCGCCACCCGTGGCAAACGGCGGGCGGGCCGCGGCGGCGTCGCGAGGGGCACGCCGCCGGGGGTGGCGGGAGGAGTCGTGGTGACCGAGGAGGACCACCGGACCGAGGAGGAGCGCCGGGCACCGGCCGCCGTGGTGTTCGACGCGCTGGGGCTGGACTACGAGCGGGCGTTCGCCGGCTCCGCACCGCACCGGGCGTCGCTCGGCCGGCTGCTGGAGCTGCTGGCGCCCGGCAGCAGGGTGCTGGACGTGGGCAGCGGGACGGGACGGCCGACCGCGGGGACACTGGCCGAGGCCGGTCACCGGGTGGTCGGCGTCGATGTCTCCCCGGTCATGGTCGAGCTGGCCGCCCGGCAGGTGCCCGGCGCCGAGTTCCGGCTCGCCGACATCCGAGAGGCGACGGTGCCGGAGGCCTCCTTCGACGCCGCGTGCGCCTACTTCTCGCTGCTCCAGATGACCCGCGCCGAACAGGCCGCGGTGGTGGCGAAGCTGGCCCGGGCGGTGCGGCCCGGCGGACTGGTCGCGCTGGCCACCGTGCCCCTGGACGTGGAGGACGTCGAGGGTGTCTTCATGGGTCAGCCGGTGCGGGTGACGAGCTTCGCCGCGGAGGCGTTCACCGGGCTGGTGTCCGGGGCGGGCCTGACGGTGCTGTCCGAGGAGCACGAGGTGTTCACCCCGGCCCATCCCGAGGCCGTGCCCGAGCCGCATCTGTTCGTCCTCGCCCGGCGTGCGGCGCGGTGACACGGCCCCCGGGCGGTGAGCCGTATTCCCGTTCGGCGTTGTCGGTGCCCTCGGTTACAGTGACGGCTCGGAACCGAAGGGGAGGCGACGGTGCAGGTCAGTGTGGGGACCGTGGGGGGCCGTGTGGTCGCGGCGGCGGCGCTCGCCGCACTGCTCGGCGGCTGCGCGGGCTCGGCGGACGGCGACGGCAAGAAGGCCGCGGGCGCCTCGGCGGACGCCGCGGGCGGGGCGGCCGGGGGCGCGGGTGCGAAGAGCCCGGCTGCGGCACGCGGCGGCACGGTCGGCGCGGCCGGCTCGGCCTGCGAACTGCCCGTCAGCTTCGCCCTCGCCAGGCACTGGAAGCCCGAGTCCGTCGACGCCGGCAAGGAGCTGTCCAAGTCCTCGAAGGGCGGGGAGGGCGAGGACGGCGACCTGAACGGGGCCCTCGCCGACGCCTTCCTCCGCCAGGGACCGGTCACCGCGGCCTGCGAGATCGACGCCAAGCCGGCCGGCAACATCGGCTTCCTGCGCGTGTGGACCGGCAAGCCCGGCGACACGGACACGGCCGGTGTGCTGCGCGCGTTCGTCGCCGCCGAGGACAACGTCAGCAAACCGAAGTACCACTCCTTCAAGACCGGCGGCGGCGTCGACGCCGTCGAGGTGGAGTACCTCTACACGAGCAAGCTCCTGGACGAGACCAAGAAGGAGAGCGCCTTCGCGGTCGCCACGCCCGACGGTCCGGTCGTCCTGCACCTCGGCGGCATGGACACCCAGGAGCACGAGGAGATGCGGCCCGCGTACGAACTCGCCAAGGCGACCCTCCGGCTGGCATGAGGCCGGCCGCCCCGCGCCCGCTCAGTCCGGTGCCGTGGACCGGCCCAGGTAGGTGAGCGGCCCGGCGTCCGCGACCGGGATGCGGTGGAAGCCGGTCCGGTCGTAGAACGCGCGGGCCTCGGTGTTCGCGGTCACCATGCCGAGGTGAACCGCCTGGACCCCCTGTCCGTGCAGGGCGTCCAGGAAGGTGCGCATCAGGCGGCGGCCGTAGCCCCGCCTCTGCCAGGCCGGCAGCAGGTCGATGTGCAGATGGGCCGGGTAGCCGGCGAGTTCGGGGACGAGCATCCGTTCCGGGTGGTGCAGGAGCCGGACCAGCTCCTCGGTGGGCGTCCGGGGCGGCCCGGCGGGCTCCGGATAACGGTCGGACAGCCGGGGGATCCAGTCCCGCCGGAAGTCCTCGACGAAACGTTCGGTGTCGGCGGTGCCGACGATGTACCCCACGGCCCGGCCCGTGCCGGCGTCCAGGACGAAGGCGAGGTCCGGGTCGAAGTGGCAGTACGGCTCGGCGAAGAGCGACGGCATGAGGCGCTGGTCGGGGTAGATCGCCCGGGAGTCGCCCCCCAGGTGCGCGGTGCGGACGCAGACGTCGGCCACGGCGTCGCGGTCGGCGGGGTGGTAGGGCCGTATCACGGCGCCCTGGGAAGAGCTCGGCATACAGGCATCCTGGCGGTTTGGGAGCGCTCCCACAAGGGTGGGGCCGCCGTGCCGGTACGGCGGCCCCACCCTTGTGACGGTTCAGTAGCGCAGGCGCCTGGCCCGCAGGAGCATGAACAGGCCGGACAGGGCGAGCAGCGTGCCGATCGCCCCGGGCCACAACCGGGCTCCCGTCTGCGCCAAGCCGCCCTGTGCGGCCTGGGATCCGGAGCGCGCGGACGACGGCGGAGCGAAGGCCGCCGCGGTGACCTGGCCGGGAGCGGAGGAGGCGGGCACAGAGGAGACCGGCGCGGAGGAGACGGCTGCGGAGGAGACGGGCGCGGACGGGGAAGGCGTCGGGCGGCCCGCTGCCGAACGAGCCGGCGTGACACGGGGACGGGCGGACTCGGCCGGTGCGGCCTTGTCGTCCGTGTCGTGCTTGGTGGTGCGGGCCGGTGCGGTCGTCGCGTCGTGGCGCGGTACCTCGGCGGACCGGGAGGCCGCGGGCGGCGCGGAGGCGGAGGCGCCGCTCCGGCCGGGCTGCCCGGCGGAACCGTCACCGGGCTGCGCACTGGAACCGTCGCCGGACTGCTGGGCACCGCCGTCGCCCGGCTGTTCGGTGGAACCGTCACCGGGGGCGGCGGAGCCCGGACTCGCGGTGGGAGCCGCGGTGGGAGCCGCCGTCGTACCGGAGCCGTCCCCGGCCGAGGGGCCGCAGGTGCGGCCCGTGTTGATGCAGTCGACCATCTCGCGCATCAGGTCCTCGTCGAAGACGTTGATGAAGTCGCCGTGGTCGGTGACGGGCTTGTGCAGCTGTTCCGGGAAGGAGTCCACCGCGAACAGCGGGACCGTCCGGCCGCCGTCCGCGAGGCTCGGCGCGTCGACGTCGTAGACGATGCGCTGGACCAGCTGGGGAATGGGCCGGAAGCCGGCCGGGCAGGAGCCGTCGACGGCGGTGAAGGCCACGTGGGTCCGGTGGTTGGCGCTGTCGATGTTGCGGCCGTCCCAGCAGCTCTGGAACCGGAAGGTGCGCACGACGTCGCTGCCCCGCGGGCACAGCGGGTACTTGTCCTTCAGCTGCCGGTCCTCGTAACCGGTGCAGCTCCAGGAGGCGTTGGCGTTGCCGGGGCCGTTGACGAAGGCCTTGGCGTCGCCGGTGATGATGCGCAGCAGGCGCGGCATGGCCGTGACCTGGCCGAGCGGGTTGCCGACGAAGGTCAGCGTCACCTGCTTGGGCGTCACGATCCGGCCCGCGTTGCCCTCCGTACCGCCGCCCGGCGCCCCGGCGTCCCGCTCCTGGGTGCCGTTCTGCAGGCGCAGCACCGGCCAGTAGTACGTGGACCTGTCACCCTGGTCCACGCAACTGGTGCCGGCCTGCGCCAGGTCATCGTCGCTCGCGAACGCGTTGTTCGCCTGGTTGCCCACGTAGTCGTGGAAGTGGTGGGCGCCGTTGGAGACGCCGGGGGCGACGATGACGTTGTCGGAGTTGAACAGGCCGTTCGCGTTGACCCCGCAGTCGGAGGTGAAGGTGCCGCGCGAGGCGCCGGCCTGCGGCGGCGGGGCCGGTGCGGCGGGCGGTACGGCGGTGATGTCCGCGTAGTCGGAGACGACGGGCCCGTTGCCGCCCTGCCCCGCGCCGCCCTGGCCCGTGCCGGTCTGCCCCTGCCCCGCGCCGGTCTGCCCTTGAGCGTCGCCGCCCTGCCCGCCGTCACCCGCCGGCGTGCCGGTGGCCTGGCCGGTGTCGCCGGGGCGCAGGGTGCAGGCGGCCAGGGAATCCAGGCCCTGCGGACGCTCCCCCGCCCGGTCGATGGCGTCGGCTATCCGCCCGATGGACGCCGACCGCTGCTCCTTCAACGGCTGCATGATCGTGGCGTCGAGGGAGCCGGCGTCCGGGCCGCCGGCCTGCTGGAGCTGTCGGTAGGCCGCCGCCGTCTGCTGGTCGAGGCGGGCGAGTTCACGGTCGACGTCCGCGCGGGCCGCGTCCGGTACGGCCGTCAGCCGGCCGCCGACGTCGGGGCAGTCGACGGTCGCCATGCCCGTGGACCGGACGTGCCCGGTGGTGTCCGTACCGGAACCGTCACCCCAGCCCTCGCTGGCCGAGGCATAGACGTTCGCCGCCACGAGCCCGGCGCCGCCCAGCATCAGGGAGACCGCGGCGAGGGTCGCGCGTCGTGCGCGGGTCGGGCGTCTGCGGCTGTTGCGTACCAAGGTCGTCCCCTGTGTGTGAGCACCGGTCGGGCATGGAGTTCCCCGGCTTCATACGGGAGCGGGAGTCACCGTGTTCAACGGAATCTCGAATTCACCGGGATCTCACAGGAAACCATGGCTCGCGCCCCTTCCCTGCCGAACGTCTCAGCGAACATCACGAATATGTATCGGACATTTCACACCTCAACCTTCACACGAGCCACACACGTTGGCTAGGTTGACGCGAGGCCGCCGCCCGGGTCTGTCCCGGCGAGCCGCTCAACTGCCCTGCGGGGCAAGGAAGGAGCACGTCTTCCATGGCGCCGGAGAGCCGCGACGAGGTTCGGCAGCGGATCGCATCCCTCTACGATCAGGCGGAGAACGACACCGGGAACTTCAACGCGACCCGGGCGATGGCCGCCCGCACACGGTCCCGTGGTGTCCCGCTGGCCAAGCGGACGGGCCGGCGTCCGGATCCGGGGCTCGAAGAGATCGCCCGGCAGTGGTTCGACGCGGCCCGCGCCAAGCTCGGCCCGACCGTCCCGGCCGCACTGCCCGCCGACCGGCTTCCCGACGTCCCCGTGACGTCCGGGCGTTCATGGGGCCGGACCGGCGGTCCGTCCGGGGGTGAGCGGGAGGTCCGGGCACTCCCCGCCGGCGGGGACGCCCTCGCCCTTCCGGGTGGGGAGCGGCCGGCCCTGCCGTCCGCCGAGCGGCCCGAGGCCCTTGAGCGGGGCGCCAGCGCGGTGGCCGAACTGACGGCCGGCTCACCGGCGGACCCGCCGGGCCGGCCCACGCAGGCCCCGCAGAGCGGGCAGTTCGCGCTGCCGGGTGCGACGGGCCCCGAACTGCCGGGGCATGCGGTGGCGTTGCCCGGCGCCGGTACGGCGGAACCGGGCGACTGGGGCACGCCCGGCCCGGTGAGCTACGCCGCCCTGCCGGCTGCTGCGGGGCCGGGCGCACCGGGAGCCGCCGCTCAGGCACCGTGGGCAACCGCGGTCCAGGGAGAACCGGGAGCCGCGGGCCCGTCGGCGACGGCGGCTCTGCTGCCGACGGGAGGTGCGGACCTTCCGCGGCCTGAGGCTCCGGGTCTGCTGCCGACGGGAGGTGCGGACCTTTTGCGGCCTGAGGCTCCGGGTCTGCTGCCGGGGGCAGCGATGCAGCTGCCGGGGGCAGCGTCGGCTCAGGTGGCGACGGGGGCTGCGCTGCCGATGGCGCACCCGGTCCCGGCGCCGACGGGAGCCCCGGTCGAGATAACGACGGGGGTTGCGGTGCCGCTGCCCACGACGGCCCCGACCCACGTGCCGGCGGGGGCCGCGGTGCAGCTGCCGGGGACAGCCACCGCTCAGGTGCCGGCGGGGGCCGCGGCGCAGTTGCCCAGGACGCTGCCCGGTACCGACGTGCCCGGACGCCTCTCCCCCACCGCCTCCAAGTCCGGCGCCCGGTGGAAACTGGGCAGGGCACGCGACCTGCTGTCCCTGGGGGCCGCTCGGACCAGCTTCCCCGGCATCGCGGTACAGCCGGAATGGGCGCCCGGGACCCAGGAGGTGCGGCAACCCGCCGTGGCCGAGGCCACGGGACAGTGGCGGCAGCCTCAGTGGACGGCGACGCCGGCCACGGACGCTCCGCCGGCCGCGCCCATCGCCTCCTTGACCGACACCGGTTCCCTCACCGCGCTCACCGCCCTCACCGACACCGGTTCCTACGCCGTCCCCGCCGCTGCCCCTGCCGCCGCACCCGCACCCGAGTCGCCGCGCGCCCTCCGGGCCGCGAAGGCCATCGCGTTCGCCCGGGCGCAGATCGGGAAGCCCTGTGTCTGGGGTGCGATGGGACCGGGCTCGTACGACTGCTCCAGCCTCACCCAGGCGGCCTGGCGGGCGGCCGGCGTCACGCTGCCGCGCGCGGCGCACGAGCAGGCGCTGGCCGGCACGCCGGTGACGCTCGCCGGTATCGAACCCGGTGACCTGGTCCTCTTCTTCGACGACGACCGGCACGTGGGCCTGCACGTCGGCGACGGCATGATGGTCCACGCCCCGGGGCCGGGGTCGTCCGTCCGCGAGGAGTCGGTCTACGGTGCCGGCGAGGCGGCCATCCACCGGATCGTCCGGCCGGCCTGACCGGGGTCAGCCGCGGCGTCGCCGGGCGCGCATGCTCTCGTAGTGGTCGAGAAGGGGTCTCCTCCACGGGGAGCTGTTGCCGACGCGGAACCGGATGCCGAGGTGTCTGCGATGTAGTCCTGGGTGAGGCCGAAGGCGGCACCCAGGACCCGGTCGGGTGCGGGACGTCTCATGGAACGACGTCATCGCCTCGGCCGCCCCGATCGTCGGCGATAAGGCACGACTGGGGGAGGCATAAGATCACCTTATGAGGTCATAGACCGGACCCGCGTACCAAGTAAGGTCTGCCTTAGTTTAGGCTTCGTGATCAGTCACCCATTCGCCTCGAAGGGAACCTGATCATGCCGCGCCCCCTGCGGGTAGCCATCGTCGGAGCCGGCCCCGCCGGGATCTACGCCGCCGACGCCCTGCTCAAATCCGAGGTGGCCGCCGACCCCGGTGTGTCCATCGACCTCTTCGAGCGAATGCCCGCCCCCTTCGGCCTGATCCGGTACGGCGTCGCGCCCGACCACCCTCGCATCAAGGGCATCATCACCGCCCTGCACCAGGTGCTCGACAAGCCGCAGGTCCGCCTGTTCGGCAACGTCGACTACCCGGCCGACATCAGCCTCGACGACCTGCGCGCCTTCTACGACGCGGTGATCTTCTCCACCGGCGCGACGGCCGACCGCGATCTGTCCATCCCCGGCATCGACCTGGACGGTTCCCACGGCGCCGCCGACTTCGTGTCCTGGTACGACGGCCACCCCGACGTGCCGCGCACCTGGCCCCTGGAGGCCGAGAAGGTCGCCGTGCTCGGCGTCGGCAACGTCGCCCTGGACGTCGCCCGCATCCTCGCCAAGACCGCCGACGAGCTGCTGCCGACCGAGATCCCGCCGAACGTCTACGACGGCCTGAAGTCCAACAAGGCCGTGGAGATCCACGTCTTCGGCCGCCGCGGTCCGGCGCAGGCGAAGTTCAGCCCGATGGAGCTGCGCGAGCTGGACCACTCCCCGAACATCGAGGTCATCGTCGACCCGGAGGACATCGACTACGACGAGGGCTCGATCGAGACCCGGCGCGGCAACAAGCAGGCCGACATGGTCGCGAAGACCCTGGAGAACTGGGCGATCCGGGACGTCGGCGACCGCCCGCACAAGCTGTTCCTGCACTTCTTCGAGTCGCCGGCCGAGATCCTCGGCGAGGACGGCAAGGTCGTCGGCCTGCGCACCGAACGCACCGCCCTGGACGGCACCGGCAACGTCAAGGGCACCGGCGAGTTCAAGGACTGGGACGTCACCGCCGTGTACCGCGCGGTCGGCTACCTCTCCGAGAAGCTGCCCAAGCTGCCCTGGGACCTCGACTCCGGCACCGTCCCGGACGAGGGCGGCCGGGTCATCGAGGAGGGCGGCGCCCACCTGCAGTCCACCTACGTCACCGGCTGGATCCGGCGCGGCCCCGTCGGCCTGATCGGGCACACCAAGGGCGACGCCAACGAGACGGTGGCCAACCTGCTGGCCGACCACGCGGGCGGCCGGCTGCACACCCCGTCGGCGCCCGAGCCGGAGGCCGTGGAGGCCTTCCTCGCCGAGCGGAACGTCCGCTTCACCACCTGGGAGGGCTGGTACAGGCTGGACGCCGCCGAGCGCGCCCTGGGCGAGCCGCAGGGCCGCGAGCGCGTGAAGATCGTCGAGCGTGCGGACATGCTGCGGGAGAGCGGGGCGTAGGCTCCCGCCTCCCCCTCGGGCCCCTGGGGGCCGGCGCCGGGTGCGCCGGCCCCCGCCGCCGTTCGGGTCTGCCGTTCGGGCCTGCCGTTCAGGCGCCTGTGCCGCGCGGGCGAACAGCTCGTGCAGCGGTACCGGTGCCGAGCAGGGCGACGGCGGCGCCCTCGGCCCCCGGGTCGTGGGACCTGACCCAGAGCGCATAGGTCGTGGACCGGAGGGTTTCCGCAAGCAGCAGATCGTGAGTGAGCGTGCGGCGATCTTGGCACGCGGCTCCTACAGGGGCTTGATTCCACGGCCGCTGTGCTGGTCAGAGGCATCCGGCTGGGCGTACTTGAAGACCTCGTCCACCAACGGTCCACGTGATCAGTGGGCGTAACACGCAATCTCCCCCTAGCCTGGGGCGCGCCCTGCCCCGGGACCTGGGCCCGCACTGGCTGACCTACTTCGAGGTGGCCTGCCTGGACGACGTGCTGGACCGTCTCGCCCGCCTCGGCGGCCAGGTCCTCGTACCGGCCCACGACGGGGCCCACGGCCGTTGGCCCGGGTGACGGACCCGGACGGCACGCGGTTCGCGCTGCTCCAGCGCCCCCGCCGACGTCCGGGCCTCCAGATGGTGGCCAGCCGTTGAAGGGGCCGGCCGGCATGCGTACGACCGCGGGTGCACCGGCTGGCCGACTCCATCGGCAGCGGCGGCATGGACCGGGTGGTGCGGGACGCAGGGACGTACGCCGTGGCCTCAGGAGCCGGTCCGCTTCTCGATCCGCTCCAGGGCCTGTCCCAGGTATTGCGCGAAGCGCGGGTGGTTCTCGCTCATCGGGAAGTGGCCGATCTCCTTCATCTCGATGAACTCCGCTCCGCGGATGGCCTCCGCGGTCCGGCGCCCGTCCTCGGGGGTGGTGAGGTAGTCGTACTCGCCGGTCAGCATGATCACGGGACACCGGTCGCCGTCGATGTCGTCCAGCCGGTCCCTCAGATCGTGGTCGACGGAGTAGAAGTACAGGTCGCCCTTGAACGCCTCCGATCCCTGGGTGTAGTAGAACCAGGTGGCCCAGCGGTCCTGCTCCGGGGACTGCGGTGCCATGAGGTCCCACACGCCGCTGGCGCACACCTGGGCGGCATTGGCGTGGGGATGCTGCCACCAGTCGAGGTAGAAGCCGGGTGAGTAGTCCGCGCCCTCGACGGGGATCACCGCTTTGAACCGGTCCGGGTGCCGCAGGGCGAGTTGCAGGGCCACGTTCCCCCCGAACGACGACCCCATGAAGATCGGGTCCTGCAGCTCGAGGGCGTCGCAGAAGGCGACGATGAAGGACGTGAAGTGGTCCGCGGTGAGCCGGTACTCCTCCTTCCACCACTCCTGGTTCGACGGCGGGTCCGACTTGCCGTGCCGGGGGAGGTCGTAGGCGATCACCCGATAGCGGCCAGTGATCTCCTCGTCCTCAAGGAGGCCCCGCCACTGGTGGTTGTGACAGCCCGCGGTGTGCTGGCACACCAGAGGCGTGCCCTGCCCGTTCTCCAGGTAGAACACCTTGTACTGTGCGTCCTCCACGTCGACGGTGACGTAGTGGCCGGTGACCGGAGAGATCCTGCCGCTGACCATGGGAAGCTCCTATGTCTCACGAGAGGATGGGGCGGGCCCGGCCTCGTCCGCCGGACCGAGGGGGCCCGTGACGCGCAGCAGCTCCAGCTGCCGGGTCACGCAGCGCAGGTTCTGCATGAGCACGAGCAGGTCGCCCTCCAGGCGCATGCCCCGCCGGAACGTGGCCGCCCAGATGCCGTGGCACATCGGCGGAGGCGTCTCCTGGCAGAAACCCTGCCATGTCTCCGCGTCCGCGCGGATCGCGAAGTCGTAGGCCGCCAACGGCTCGGGGTCGGTGACCAGTTCCTCCACCTTTCCCTTGTGCATCCGCACGAGGAACCGGTGGGGGGCCATGTCCAGCAGGAAGCTGCACGAGTAGTACGTGCCGTGAGCCCGCAGTTCCGGATCGTCGTCGCTCAGCCGGCGGAACTCCTCCGCCGCGTCGGTCGTCGTCGCTGATGTCATGTGCCACCTCGAGACGTGTCGCCGCTGCCGTACACCGGGGCACCGGCACGGTGACCGGCCGGTCGCCGCACGGCGCGGCCGACGACCGCTTCCCGGCCTCGCTCCTTCCAGCCTGGGCGTCCTGTCGGCCACCTGCAATCCGGGTGCGCGCCCGCCCCGGAGCCGTCGCATGGCGCAGTGACGACGCCGGGGATCCTCTCCTCGGGGTGAGCGGGGTCCCGGCTCACTGCCGGGGAGGCGACGGGAACGCGTACTCGGCCCGGACGGTCCCGCCCGGTCCGTCCGGGCGCGCGTGCGCAGGACCAGCGGGCCGCGAGGTGCGACACCAGGAGCAGCCCGCGGCCGGCCTACTCGGCGCCGGCGACACCCTCCGGAACCGCGGTACGGCGGGGAAGGCGTTCGGTGCGGGTGTCGGTCACCTCGACGCGCACGACCCGGCCGCCGGGCGCGGCGTGGAGGCGGAGGTGGAAGTCCCGGCCGGGGACGTGCCCGGGCTGCACGGCGTTCGCGGTGAGCTCCGCGACGATCAGCACGATCGCGTCGTGGGGACCGGTGCCGCACGGGATGCCCCACGCGTCCAGGCGGACGGCCGCCTGGCGGCGGGCGAGACGGGCTCCGCGGGGCGTGGAGGTGAAGCACATCGCGAAGGAACGGTCCGGCTCCGGGGCGAGGGTGAGCGCGGCGCTCAACGGTGTGTCCTGGTCAGGGCCTGATTCAGGCTGGCTGACCGACGAGTGCCCCCGGCAGGATTCGAACCTGCGCACACGGCTCCGACAGCCGTGCGGGCCTGTGGACGACCGCCGCGGCCGGCCCCCGGGCCTGTGGACACTCGGGGCCGGCTGCGGGTCCGTACGGCGGGAATCCCCAAGCTGCCTCGGGGGCGGCCCTGTTAGGGTCCTGCGGTGTTCTCGCTGTCCGAACCCGCGTTCTTCACCCGCCTGCGCGAGGCCCGTCGCGTGCTGGTCGCCGGCGCCGGCGGCGGCTTCGACGTCTACGCCGGACTCCCCCTGGCCCTCGCGCTGCGCTCGGCCGGCAAGGAGGTGCACCTGGCCAGTCTGTCCTTCGCCGACCTGTACGGCCTGGGCCCGGACAGCCGGGTCGCGGAGGACGTCGCCGCCGTCCGGGCCGACACCCCGCTGCGCGGCGACTACTTCCCCGAGCGCTCGCTCGCACAGTGGCTGCGCGCACAGGGCCTGCCCGAGACCGTGTACGCCTTCCCCCTCACCGGTGTCGGGCCGCTGCGCGCCGCCTACCGGGCGCTCCTCGCGCACCTCGGCGGGGTGGACGCGATCGTGCTGGTGGACGGCGGCACGGACATCCTGATGCGCGGGGACGAGCACGGACTCGGAACTCCGGAGGAGGACATGGCGAGCCTGGCCGCCGTCGCCGGTCTCGACGAGGTGCCGGACCGGCTGGTGGCCTGCCTGGGCTTCGGTGTGGACGCCCATCACGGCGTCAACCACTCCCTGGTGCTGGAGAACCTGGCCGCGCTGGACCGCGCGGGCGGTTACCTGGGCGCGTTCTCGCTCCCGCGCGACAGTCCCGAGGGGACCGCCTACCTGGACGCCGTGGACCACGCCCAGCGCTGCCACGGGAGCCGTCCCAGCATCGTGCACGGGTCCGTCGCCGCGGCGGTGCGGGGCGCCTTCGGCGACGTGCGGTTCACCGAACGCACCCGCGGCAGCGAACTGTTCGTCAACCCGCTGATGGCGCTGTACTTCTGCGTGGACCTGCCCGCGCTGGCGCAGGCCAACCTGTACCTGGACCGGCTGGCGGACACGGTGCTGATGCGCCAGATCAGCACCGCCGTCAGCGCGTTCCGGGACGAGCTGCCCCGGCAGCGGCCGCCCCGCGTGTTCCCGCACTGACCGCTGACCGCCGGCCGGCCGGGACGGCGGCGGACCGGAACACCGCGAACGGAGCGGTCACCGTCCGTCCGCACGGCCCGGAACCGGCCGGCTGCGGGCGAGGTCGCGGCCCCCCACCACGGCCAGGGCCACGGTCAGCGCGGCCAGGGCCGCCGTCTGGCCGAGGCCGCCGCCGAGCAGCGCACCGGCTCCGGGAACGTGCAGCCAGGGATAGAGGGCCGCGATCCGGACCGCGAGGAGGAGCAGGCCGAGCGCGGCCAGGGCGAGGCCGGCCCCGGGGGTCGCACGGTCGGTCCTCCGGGCGCGCCACAGCAGCCAGCCGAGGGCGCCCACGACGAATCCGGTGGCGGGCGCCCAGACCAGGTCCGCGACGCCCGGCAGCAGCACCGTTGACCCGCCGGTCACCACGCACGCGGCCAGGAGCACCAGTCCCGGCGAGCCCACGGGCAGGCGGGCCGCGGGTGCGTCCCGGTGGTAGGCGGCGCACAGGGCGAGCGCCGGCAGCCAGGCCAGCAGTGCCGCCGACGTCTCGTACCACGGCAGCCCCGGTGCCATGCCGTCCCCGGCCGGCGGGCCCATCGCACGGACGAGGGGCCACAGGGCCGGCAGGGCCGCGCCGAGCGCGGCGTAGCGGGCCGGGCGGCGGCGGTCGTGCAGGAGCGCGAAGTAGGCCACCGGCCACAGCAGGGGCAGCGTCCAGGTCAGCACGGCGGCGACCGTCTCGGTCGTACCCCGGCCGGTGAACCCGGTGAGGAACATGTGCCGCCCGCTCGGCCCGTGGGTGAACGACCAGGTCAGCTGCAGGACCGGGCCGACGATCGCGCAGGCCGCCTGGAGCAGCAGGGCGGACAGGGCGAAGAGGCGGACGGCGGAGCCGAGGAGGGCGTACCGCCGGGGTGCGCCGGGGGCGCCGAGCCGGCAGCGCACGGCGAGCGCGGCGATGCTGGCCACCTCGCCGAACGTGGGCCGGCTCTGGTCCTGAAGGTCGCGGTCGACGTCCCACAGGTACGTCTCGACCATCTCCTCCTCCCGGTCGCGCCGGTAGGAGGCGGGGAGCAGGCGCAGGACGGTGCGGTAGCGGGTCTCCAGCAGCGTGGTCACGCGAAGCCTCCCGCGAGTCCGGGCGTGGTCGGGGGTTCGAGGCCGGCCTGGCCGCCGGTGGTGGGGCGGGCCGGGGCGCCGGCGCGGCCCGCGGCGATGCGCCGCTTGGCGGCCCCGGCGCCCGCGGCCATCCGCTCGGCCTCGGCGTCGAGGGCCGCCACGCCCTCGTCGGTGAGCCGGTAGTAGCGCCGCAGCCGGCCCTGCTGCACTTCCTCCCGGTCCAGCACGATCAGGCCGTCCGCGGTGAGCCGGTCCAGCACGCCGTACAGCGTGCCGACCCGCAGCTGCACCTCACCGTCGGAGAGGTCCTCCACCTCGCGCAGGATGCCGTAGCCGTGCCGCGGCTGGTCGGCGAGCGCCGTGAGGACGAAGAACGCCGCCCGGGTCATGCCCTTCGCTGTCATGCGGCCAGGATATATAGGCCGCCGATATATATCGAGAGGAGGGGGGCGGTGGCGCGCCGGGGCGGGGCGAACGGGGGCCGCCTCTGAGCGGACGGGACGGACCCCGATCGCCGGACATTCCGGGCGCCGTACGGGGCTGCCGGGCACGGGTGAACCGCGGTCGCCCGACGCGCGCCGCGCACACCCCGGGCGTACGGCACACACCCCGTGCGCCGGTCGCGCCCCCGGACGACGCGCGGGGCCGGGCCCCGGCCACCGTATCCCGCCGCCGAACGGTGATACTGGGTGGCACACCCGCCCCCATCAGCAGATTGGCTCATGTCGAACTCCGCCAGCGACCACGCCACCATCCCTCAGACCCTCTGGGCGGCCCGGGGCCGTCACACCGGTCCCGCACCCGAGGAGGCCGTCCGCCGCACCCTGCGCCGGCACAAGAACAGCGGGGACATCGACGACTTCGCCGAACCGCCGGCCGAGGACCCGGACCTGCGGGTCTTCGAGGCCCGCTGGCGGGCCGGGGGCACGGTGGCCGTGCGGGCCCGGCTCACCCTCGTACCGCACCAGGGCCGGCCGCAGGGCCACGAGTGGCGGCTGGTCGCGGAGGCGGAACGGCCGTGGGACGACGCGTGGCCCTCGCCGGCGACCCTGTTCTGGCCGGAGGGCGGCTCGGACGAGGGCGAGGACGGTGCCTGGGACCACCACCCCACGGTCCCCGGTCTGCGCCTGCGGCAGGTCAACGCGCTGCCCGACGACGACAAGGAGATGCGGCGCCGGCTGCGGGACGCGGCCCGCCAGGCGTGGTGCGTGCACGTCGTCGTGCACGAGGCGATGACGCCGGACGAGCGGGGCCGGCTGCCGCTGGCCCGGCTGCTGCCGCCCGGGCTGCGGCACCGCGTGGTGGAGCACCGGGCCGCCCCGCAGCAGCTGCGCGCGGTCAACTGGGCGCTGAAGGACCTCGGTGTGGAGGTGCCGCGCGGCGGCGCCGTGCTGCTGCCGCCGGATCCGGCCCCGGAGGACTACGACGGCCGGGAGCACAGCGTACGCAACGTTTTCCTGGACGGCTCGGAACCGGCCGAACTCATCGCGGCGCTGCGGCACTTCGCCGCCCTGCCCCGGCCGCTGCCGCAGGGCGCCGAGGAGGCGCTGGCCGACCTGCGGGACAACTGGACCCTGCTGACCCTCCAGGAGGAGCTGGAGCGCCAGCGGCGGCTGGTCGCCATGTACGCCGAGGCGCTGGAGGCGATGACGAGGTCCCGGGACCTGTACAAGCAGGCCGCCGAGCAGGCACTGGAGGCCCTGGCCGCCTACCGTGACGTGCCCGTGTCCGCCCTGCCCCAGCAGCGGCCCGCCGCGCGGACCCCGGGGGCGCTGCAGCAGCTGACGCGGACGTTCGAGAAGCTGAGGCTGACGGCCAGGGGGCGGCCGCAGCCGGAGCCCGCCGCGGACGCCTCGCCGAACGGCACCGCGCGGGAGACGGACGCCGCCGAGGACACCGAGGGCGCCGGCGACCGGTCGTCGTAGGCGCACGACCAGGACGAGGAGCCGGGATGGACACGACCACGACCCTACTGGTGATCGCCGCCGTCGTGGCGGCGGCGTTGCTCGCCGTCGCGGTGGGTCTGCTGGTACGGCTGGTGCGGGCGCGGCGGACCCTGCGGCGGGCCGGGCTGCCGACGGGACCGCGGTGGGTGTTCTGGGGCGCGGTCGCGTATCTGCTGCTGCCCACCGATCTGCTGCCCGACCCCGTCTACCTGGACGACATCGGCGTTCTGCTCCTGGCCCTGCGCAGCCTGCGCACCGCCGGGCCGCTGCCACGGGAGACGGGCGGGTCCTGACCGACCGGCCCTGACGTGCGTTCCGCGCGTCCCGTGGCGCATTCTTGCTGTGTCATCCACCCGGAGGCGCACGGGACGAGGTAGGGCCGATGGCTGGGAGCGACGAGCAGGCCGTCCGCAGGGGGGCCCGGCTGACCGCGCTGCTGGCCGACGCCTCGACCGGCGCCCTCACCGCGGGCGGCGGTCGGGTGGCGGGTGTGTACCTGCGCTCCGGCATCCCCGGCCTGCTGCGCCTCGCCGTGCTCGTGGGACTGCCCGGCCCGCTGTTCAAGCCCTGGTGGCGGCTGCACGTCGACCGTCCGTTCCCGGTCGCCGACGCCTACCGGCTCGGCGTGCAGGTGATCCTCCCGAACGCCATCGAGACCATGCGCCGCTATCCGCAGTTCGCGGCCGGGCTGCCCTTCCCGTTCGGGTCCGTGCACGTGCCGGTGCCGGGCGGGACCGAGCCGCTCGGCGTGCTGACCGTGCTGCACCCGGCGGTGGCGGACAGCGTGGACGAACTCCTCGACCGCGACGTGCTCGCCCGGCTGGCCGACGCCCTGGGCGCCGAGCTGCTCTGCCTGACCGACGGCAACGCGAACGCGGTGTCCTGGGACGCGGAGCCGCTCTGCCTGCGGCCGCCGCCCGCGAGCCCGCCCGCGCAGGCGGCCGTGGGACGGTTCAGCTGGGACCCGGCGACCTCCGCGGTCCACGCCGACGACCGGCTGCACGCCCTCCTCGGGCTGCGCCCCGGCGAGTTCGCGGGGACGGCGGCGGCGCTCGCGGACGCCGTGGCCCCGCTGGACGCGCACCGGGTCCTGGCCGCGCTGCGCGAAGCCGCCGCCGGGAAACCGCCGGGCGCACTGCTCAGCCTGCGCGCCCGGGACGGCACACCGCGGCTGATGGACCTGTGGCCGGCCGGCACCGGCGGGGTCGGTCCGGGGGTCGGCGGGATGGTGTTCGACCTCGGAACGTCCGCCTCCGCGGACGGCGCGGCCGACCTGCTGCCGCAGGGTGTGTTCTGCCTGGACCGGCTGGGGCTGATCGTGTACGTCAACCCGGCCGCGGCCCGGCTGGCGGGCCGGCCGCGGGAGGCGCTGCTCGGGCGGCCGCTGTGGGAGGCGCTGCCCTGGCTGACCGGTCCGCCCTACGACGACCACCTGCGCGGTGCGCTGCTCTCTCCCGAGCCGGTGCACTTCCACGCCCGGCGGCCGGCCGGGGGCCGGGAGGAACCCGCCGAGGGCGACTGGCTCGCCGTGTCGGTGCACCCCGGCCCCGACCTGCTGACCTGCACACTCGTCCCGGCCATCCGCATGGACACCACCCGGGAGGCGGTTCCGGCGCCGCACGTCGTGCGGGACCCGGCGGCCCGCGGTCACGCGATGGCGCCGCTGTACCGGCCGATCGCGCTGGCCATCGCGCTGACGGACGCGGTGACCGCCCGGCAGGTGTCGGAGGTGGTGATGCAGGAGCTGCTGCCCGCGTTCGGCGGCCGGCAGCTGGCGATCTACCTGCTCCAGGACCGCCATCTGTACCTGGCCTGGGAGACCGGGTTCCCGCAGGGCTTCCTCGCCCCGTTCGAAGGCGTCGGCCTCGATGCCCGCCTGCCCGGGGTGGAGACCCTGACCACCGGCCGGCCGCTGTTCTTCGAGTCCATGGAGCAGATCGCGGCGGCCTATCCGGGCATCGCGCTCGACGCGGACGAGGGGGCGCGGGCCTTCCTGCCGCTGATCGCCTCGGGCCGGCCGGTCGGCTCCTGCATCCTCGGCTTCGACTGCTCGCGCAGCTTCAGCACGGAGGAGCGTACGGTCCTCACCGCGCTCGCCGGGCTGATCGCGCACGCGATGGAGCGGGCCCGCCGGTACGACGACGAGGCGGCCCTCGCCCGCGGACTGCAGCAGGCGCTGCTGCCGCGGCGGCTGTCGGCACACCCGCGGGTGGAGACCGCGGGCCGCTACCTGCCGGGCACCCAGGGCATGGACGTGGGCGGCGACTGGTACGACGTGGTGGAGGCCGGGGACGGGCTCGCCCTGGTCATCGGCGATGTGCAGGGGCACGGGGTGCAGGCGGCGGCCACCATGGGCCAGCTGCGCAGCGCGGTCCGCGCGTTCGCACTGGGCGACCGGCCGCCGGACGAGGTGCTGAGCGGCACCAACCACCTGCTGATCGACCTGGACCCCGGCCAGTTCGCCAGCTGCTGCTACCTGCGGCTGGACCCCTCGACCGGCCGGGCCCGGATCGCCCGGGCCGGCCATCTCCCGCCGCTGCTGCGGGCCCCCGACGGCAGCACCCGGCCGCTGGACATACCCGGGGGTGTCGTCCTCGGGGTGGACCCGCACGCCCGGTACCCGGTGACCGGGCTGCTGCTGGAGCCGGACGCGATCCTCGCCCTGTACACCGACGGCCTGGTGGAGCGGCCCGGCGCCGACATCGACGAGGGCATCGCGGCGCTGCGCCGGGCGCTCGCCGGGGCCGGCGCCGCCACCGGCCGGCGCGGCGGGCGGTCCCTGGCCTCGGTCGCCGACCGGCTCACGGCCACCGCCCGGCACGCCACCGACCGCCCCGACGACGTCGCCCTCCTCCTCGCCGCCCGGCGCGCGGTCCGGGACCCCGGGCCCGACCGCGCCGGCCCGGCGCGCTCCGGTCGCCGAAGGCGGCTCGGGTGACGGTCTCGCCTGAAGGCGTCCGGCAGTGTAGACATGGGCACATGGTGCGTCTGCCCGGCCGGCCCGTGTCCCGGCCGCCCCGTTCTCCCGGGCAGCCGCGCGCACCGCACAGCCCGCCGCGGCAGGCGCGCGGCAAGGGCGGCAAGGGCGTCAGCCGGCCGGGAGTGCTGCGGTCGGCGGTGACCGGGCGCAGCGTGGCCGGTCAGGTGTTCCTCCTGCAGGTGGTGATCGTGCTGCTGCTGGTCGTCTCGGCGGTGGTGGCCCAGGTGCTCCAGGTGCGGCACGACAGCGACCGGGAGGCGACGAACCGTTCCCTCGCCGTGGCCGAGACCTTCGCCAACTCGCCCGGCATGGTCGCCGCGCTGCGCTCGGCGGATCCCTCGGCCGTCCTGCAGCCGCGCGCGGAGGCCGCCCGCGAGGCGACCGGCGTGGACTTCCTCGTCGTGATGAACACCGAGGGCATCCGCTACACGCACCCCAAGCCCGACCGCATCGGCAAGAAGTTCGTCGGCACGCTCGCGCCGGCGGTGGCCGGCGGCACGGTCACCGAGCACATCAACGGCACGATCGGCCCGCTGGTGCAGGTCGTGGTGCCGGTGAAGGACCGCGCCGGCACGGTGGTGGGCCTGGTGTCGGCGGGCATCACCACGGCGCACGTCGGCGGGGCCGCCCACCAGCAGCTGCCCCTGCTGCTCGCGGCGGCGGCCGCCGCGCTCGCGCTGGCCACCGCGGGCACCGCGCTCGTCAGCAGACGCCTGCTGCGCCAGACGCACGGCCTCGGGCCGTACGAGATGACCCGGATGTACGAGCACCACGACGCGGTGCTGCACGCCGTCCGTGAGGGTGTGCTGATCGTCGGCGGCGACGGCCGGCTGCTGCTCGCCAACGACGAGGCGCACCGCCTGCTGAACCTGCCGGCGGACGCCGAGCGGCGGCATGTGCTGGAGCTGGGCCTGGACGACGAGACGGCGGGGCTGCTGACCTCGGGCCGGGTCGCCACGGACGAGGTGCACCTGGTCAAGGACCGTTTGCTGGCCGTCAACCAGCGGCCCACCGACCTGCGCGGCGGCCCGCCCGGCAGCGTCACCACGCTGCGCGACTCCACCGAGCTGCGCGCCCTGTCGGGTCGCGCCGAGGTGACCCGGGAACGGCTGAACATGCTGTACGACGCCGGGGTGGGCATCGGCACCAGCCTGGACGTGACCCGGACCGCGGAGGAGCTGGCCGAACTGGCGGTGCCCAGGTTCGCGGACTTCGCGACGGTGGACCTGTTCGACGCGGTGCTGAACGGGGAGGAGCCGCGGCCGGGGACGGCGCTGCGCCGTACGGCCTGCGTGGGCGTACGCAAGGACTCGCCGCTGATGCCGGCCGGCGAGCGTATCCGGTTCGTGGCCACCTCGCCGCAGGCCCGCGCCCTGACGACAGGGCAGTCCGTCGTGGGAGCGCGGCTGCGCGACGAGCCCGGCTGGCGGGCGCAGCACCTGGAGCGCGCCGACCAGGTGCTGGCGTACGGCATCCACTCGCTGATCACCGTGCCGCTGCGGGCGGGCAGTCTGGTGCTGGGCGTGGCGAACTTCTGGCGGGCGGAGAAGCCGCAGCCGTTCGACTCCGAGGAACTGGCCCTCGCGGAGGAGCTGGTGGCGCGGGCGGCGGTGTCGATCGACAACGCCCGCCGGTACACCCGCGAACACAGCATGGCGGTCACGCTGCAGCGCAGTCTGCTGCCGCGCACCCTGCCCGAGCAGGGTGCCCTGGAGCTCGCCTACCGCTATCTGCCGGCGCAGTCCGGCGTCGGCGGCGACTGGTTCGACGTCCTGCCGCTGTCCGGTGCCCGGGTGGCCCTCGTCGTCGGGGACGTGGTGGGGCACGGGCTGCACGCGGCGGCGACCATGGGCCGGCTGCGCACGGCCGTGCACAACTTCTCCTCCCTCGACCTGCCCCCGGACGAACTCCTGGGCCTGCTGGACGAGCTGGTGGGCCGGCTCGACCAGGACGAGACCCCGGTGACCGGCGGGGCGGTGGTGACCGGTGCGACCTGCCTGTACGCGATCTACGACCCGGTGTCCCGGCGGTGCACCGTGGCCCGGGCCGGCCATCCGCCGCCCGCGCTGGTGCACCCGGACGGCGCGGTGGAGTTCGCGGAGGTGCCCGCGGGCCCGCCGCTGGGCCTGGGCGGGCTGCCGTTCGAGACGGCGGAGCTGGAACTGACGGAGGGCAGCCGGCTGGTGCTGTACACCGACGGTCTGGTGGAGGACCGGGAGCGGGACATCGACGAGGGGCTCGATCTGCTGCGCGACGCCCTGCTCAGGACGCCGGGCGCCTCCCCGGAGGACACCTGCCGTACCGTGCTGGACCGGCTGCCGGCCCGGCCGAGCGACGACGTGGCGCTGATCGTCGCCCGGACCCGGGTGCTGGGCGGCGACCGGGTCGCGCAGTGGGAGGTGCCGTCCGACCCGGCGGCCGTGTCGGAGGTGCGGGCCTCGGTGACCCGGCGGCTGGCCGACTGGGGGCTGGAGGAGCTGGCGTTCACGACGGAGCTGATCCTGAGCGAACTGGTCACCAACGCCATCCGCTACGGGCGCGACCCGATCGGGGTCCGGCTGCTGCGTGACCGCGCGCTGGTCTGCGAGGTCTCCGACAGCAGCACGACCTCGCCGCACCTGCGGTACGCGGCGAGCACCGACGAGGGCGGCCGGGGCCTGTTCCTGGTCGCCCAGCTCGCCGAACGCTGGGGCACCCGGTACACCCCGCACGGCAAGGTGATCTGGGCGGAGCAGCCGCTGCCCCGAGATCCGGGGGCACGGGAAATGCGTTGAGCCGGGACCGGCCGGCGGGTGATGATCTCCGGCATGTTCTCGCGCAGAAACCGCCGGGCCGGCCGGTCGGACCGGCCCTCCTCCCCCGCTCTCGTCACCGCCTGGGAAGCCCTGGACGCCGGGGACGTGCCCGGTGCCCTGCGGCAGGTCCGGGCCGCCGGGGAGGACCAGCCGCTCGCCGAGGTGGCCCTGG
The DNA here is from genome assembly GCF_000720135.1 of Streptomyces sp. NRRL S-1022. Taxonomy (GTDB): domain Bacteria; phylum Actinomycetota; class Actinomycetes; order Streptomycetales; family Streptomycetaceae; genus Streptomyces. The sequence continues at coordinate 22,588 of NZ_JOIU01000035.1, forward strand.
TGGTGGGGCGGGCGGCCGGCTCGGCCGGCTTCCCCGACCTCGCCGACGCCTCGGCCGCCCTGGCCGCGGCGCCCGAGGACGCGCGGGCGCTGTACGACTTCGGGTACGCGTGCGTCGAGCGGGGGGTGCCGGCCCTGGCGGTTCCCGCGCTGCGGGAGGCGCTGCGCCGCAGCGGCGGGGCGCTGCCCGTGCTCCGGGAGCTGGTGTCGGCGTACGAGGACGAGGGCCGGCACCGCGAGGCGGTGACCGAACTCCTCCGTCACGACGAGCGCCTGGCGGACTGGCCGGACCGCTACCTGCTGGTCTACAACGCCGTCCTCGCGGGCGACCTGGACCTGGCCCGGAGCCGGCACGCGCTGCTGTCCGACCCGGAGGACCCGCAGTGGCAGCCCGCCCGGGACCGGCAGAACCGCACCCTCGCCCGGGCCGCCGACGCCGGGCGGGCGGGCCGGCTCGGCCCGTCGGATGTGCGGGGCTGGCAGTACGTGCTGGGCGGCACGGTGCTCGGCACGCTGTCGCCGTACGGCTTCGACGACGGCATGAACGGTCGCTACGCATGGCTGCAGGACACCCCGGACCAGTGCCTGCGCGGTCTGCTGCGGCTGCGGGCGCTGCTGGACGGCGCCGGGGTCCGGCCGCGGACGGTGTCGCTGCTGCCCGACCGGGACTCGCGGATCCTCGGGCTCGCCGCGGCGGAGGTACTGGGCCTGCCGGCCGAGCCGTTCGCGCCGGGCCGGCCGGACACGGTGGTCGTGGCCTACGACCTGGACGGGCTCGCGGCGCACGACGGCGGACCGGAGCTGATCGGAGAGCTGTTCGAGCGGGTCCCGGGGCAGGTGCTGCACGCGCACGCGTGCTGCTGGACGGACCCGCCCGCCGTCACCCCGGACAGTGCCGCCCTGCTGCACCAGTCGGTGGTGGCGCCGTGGAGGGCGCAGCTGCGCCAGTCCGCCGACGGCGGGGTGGAGCAGGGGCCGGCGGACGACCGTCCGGAGGCGGAGGTGGCCGCCGGCATCACCGGCGCGGGCCTGTCCGACGGCGCCGGGGACGGCACGGGCCCGGCGGACGGCGACGCGGAGTTCGCCGCGTTCGCCACGGCCGTCGCGGGCACGTGGCTGCGCGGCGACCGGGCGCGTGTGCGGTCCGCCGGGCCCGTTCCGAGTTCCCGGTTCGCCTGAGCGGGGCGGTCAGCCGCCGTCGAGCCGCGAGCGCAGCAGCCGCTTGCCCATGTCGGCACCCTTGCGGCTGTCGGCCTGGGCCTTGCGGAACAGCTCGGCGACCTCGTTGTCCTTGTCGCGTTCGGCGTCCTGGATGTACTGCTCCAGACGCAGGGCGTTGCTCAGGCACGCCTCGACGTACCAGATGAGGTTGTAGTCCTTGTCGCGGGTGCCGGTGACGTCGCCGGTCTCGCTGGTGCTGGTCATCCGGGGCCTCCTCCTTCTGTCGACCCTGTGGCGATTCCGCTTGCGGACCGCCCGGGTACCCGTGCCGCCTGCGGGCACACCGGCCGTTCGGGTCCGCCCCCGCCCGCCGGTCACCGCGCGGTTCAGCCGAGGGCGCGGTCCAGGTTGAACGCGGCGCTGATCAGGGACAGGTGGGTGAACGCCTGCGGGAAATTGCCCTGTTGCTCCCCGGTGCGGCCGATCTCCTCGGCGTACAGGCCGAGATGGTTGGCGTAGGTGAGCATCTTCTCGAAGGCCAGCCGGGCCTCGTCGAGCCGGCCGGCCCGCACGAGTGCCTCGACGTACCAGAACGAGCAGATGGAGAAGGTGCCCTCGTCACCGCGCAGGCCGTCGGGGCTGGCCTGCGGGTCGTAGCGGTAGACGAGGGAGTCGGAGACGAGGTCCTCGGTGAGCGCGTCCAGGGTGGACAGCCACTTGGGGTCGGTGGGGGCGATGAACTTGGCGAGGGGCATCATCAGCAGGGAGGCGTCCAGCACGTCACCGCCCTCGTACTGCACGAAGGCACGCCGGCGCTCCGACCAGCCGCGGTCCATGATCCGCCGGTAGATGGTGTCGCGGGCCTGGCGCCAGCGCCGGTGGTCGGCCGGGAGGCCGCGGTGGGTGGCGAGGCGGATGGCGCGCTCGATCGCGACCCAGCACATCAGCCGCGAGTACAGGAAGTCCTTCCGTCCGCCGCGGGTCTCCCAGACGCCCTCGTCGGGCTGGTCCCAGTTGTCGCAGACCCAGTCGACCAGGTGGCACACGTCGTCCCACTGGCCGCTGGGGATGGGCTGGGCCCACTTGTCGTAGAGGTAGATGGAGTCGATCAGGGCGCCGTAGATGTCGAGCTGGAGCTGGCCGACGGCGGCGTTGCCGATCCGGACCGGGGCCGAGCCCCGGTGGCCCTCCAGGTGCGGCAGCACGCGTTCGGGCAGGTCGGCTCTGCCGTCGATGCCGTACATGATCTGCAGCGGGCCGGAGCCGTCGCCGCAGCCGGGGCTGATGTGCGTGGTCAGGAACCGCATGAACGCCTCGGCCTCGCCGCTGAAGCCGAGCCGCAGCAGTGCGTAGACGGCGAAGGCGGCGTCCCGCACCCACACGTACCGGTAGTCCCAGTTGCGCTCGCCGCCGAGCTGTTCGGGCAGGCTGGTGGTGGGGGCGGCGATGATGGCGCCGGTGGGGGCGTAGGTGAGGAGCTTGAGGGTGAGCGCGGAGCGGTGCACCATCTCGCGCCAGCGGCCCCGGTAGCGGGACTGGTGCAGCCAGCGCCGCCAGTAGGCCACCGTGGCGTTGAACTCGTGTTCCGCCTCGGCGTGGGCGCAGCCGCGCGGGGCGACCGCGCCGTCGACCTGGTCGAGGGCGAACACCGCGGACTCGCCCTCGCTCAGCTTGAAATCGGCCCGGGCGTCGCGGGCGTCGCACTCCAGGGCGACGGTCGAGGTGAGCGCGAGCGACCGGACGGACGACTCGAACAGGACCAGGCCGTCCACGGTGCGCACGGTGTGGGCGACGGCGCCGTAGTCGAAGCGGGGGGCGACCAGCATCCGGAAGGGGACGGTGCCGCGGACGCACACCACGCGCCGGATCAGCCGGTGCCGGCCGGTCTCGTGGGGGGCCTCCGCCGCGACCGGCATGAAGTCCTGCACCTCACCGACGCCGTCCTCGGTGAAGAACCGGGTGATCAGCACGTTGGTGTCGGGGAAGTAGAACTGCTTGGTACGGGCGGGTACGGCGGCGGCCAGTTCGAAGGAGCCGCCGCGCTCGGCGTCCAGGATCGCCGCGAAGATGCTGGGGGCGTCGAAGGCGGGGCAGCAGTACCAGTCGATCGTGCCGTTGCTGCCGACCAGGGCCACCGTGCGCAGGTCGCCGATGAGTCCGTGCTCGGCGATGGGCAGGTAGCGGGGGCCGCGCGGGGGGTCCTCGGGATACGGCGTGTGGACCATCGGCGGCCTCCCGGTCGGGGCTGTGGTCTCGTCCGGTGTACGGGATTCTCCCGCTTTCGGATATTTTCCAGCTTAGGGGGGAGTGGATCCGTGTGGCGTGGGAAGGTGCCCTTCACCCTTCCCCGGGGCGCTTCGGGATGCACGCTGCGCCGGGGAGGGGAATGGTGAGAGTGTGCTCCGTTCGGAGGCACCGGCACGGATGCGGTCATCCGGACCGAGGAGGAGGCATCATGTCGACATCCACACCCGAAGAGTCCCGTTCGTCGGACGACGTCTGCACCCCGGACGCCCTGCTCCACTCCGCGCCCCCCGGGGACGTCACCCCTGAGGACCTGGTGATGGCGGCGGGCAGGGACGTCACACCGAAGACCCTCGACTGGGCGCGTCGCAAGCTGGAGTCGGAGGGCACGGCTGCCATCGAGAAGCTGCTGCCCTAGGGCGGTCCGGGGATTTCCGGGACGGCAACGGGGAACCGGCCGGGCGCATTCGCGCCCGGCCGGTGGTGTGTGCGCGCCGGCCCGACGGCCGCCGGCGGGGGTCCGCCTACTCCGGCAGTTCCGTCTCGTCCGGTACGACGTGCATCGCGGCCTCCTCCGCCCCGGCCGCTCCCCCGTCGATGCCCACGTCCCGGGCGACCTCTTCCTTGGTGGTGTCGGTGTGGGCACCCTCGTCCGGGGCGACGAGCCGCCCGGCGCGGGCCTCGCCGGCCTCGGGATCGACCGGTTCGCCCTCGCCGCCGGGGAGGTCGCCGATGTCGTCGCCGGGCGGTGCGGTCACGTCCGGGACCTCCTGGCCGAGCCGTTCGTCCAGGGTCTCGCCGGCCTGCTGTTCGGCGGCGGTCGTGCCGTGCCGGGTGACGCCCAGGGGGCGTTCGGGCGGGGAGTAGCCCTCGTCGAGCATGTCGTCGTAGGTGCGTTCGCCGACCGCGTCCTGCAGGTCCAGGGGCCCGGCGTCCTCCTGTTCCTCGTTGGTGCCCGTGGGCTGGTAGGCGTCGTCCGCCATGGGGGTCTGCTCGGACTGCTGGTCGCTCATGGTCGCCTCCTGCGGGGGTTGTCGGACGGTCCCGGTCCGCGTTTCCCGTGGCCGGATCATTAACCCCGTGTCGTCGACCCCGCGGGCGCCCGGACGGATCGGCCGCCGGCCCTGATCCGCTCCTGCCGCGTCACGGAGCCGCGGACGCGGTGCCGGGCCGGGGGCGGTGCCCCGGTCCGAGCGGGGAGGGACGGAGCGGATCAGGGGCGGCCGTGAGGGGAGGCGTTTCCCGCGCTTGACAGCCTTGTGTCATCCACCCGTACCTGCAACCCATGTGCAGTAAAGGGCGGGGAAAGCCGCGCCGGGCCGTGGCGCGGCGGGCGCGCGGGAAACTCCCCCGGCGCTCACAGGGCCTTGCGGCGCACCAGCACCGCCAGCACCAGCAGACCGGGAAGCAGCGGCAGCCACACGGTCAGCAGCCGGTAGCCGAGCACCGCGGACGCGGCGGCGGCGCCGGGGGTGCCGGCGGCGGTGAACGCGAGGGCCAGTGCGGCGTCCAGCGAGCCGAAGCCGCCCGGTGTGGGCAGCAGCGCGGCGGCGCTGCTGGCGGCGAGGTACAGCAGGACGACCTGGAGCGGGGCGAGGGGCAGACCGACGGCCCGGGTGACGGCCACGAGGACCAGGGCGTGCAGCAGGGCGAAGGCCACGGAGCCGCCCCACAGAGCCGCCGCGCGGACCGGGCAGGCGTGCAGCGCGCGGATGTCGGCCAGGACGGCGGCGAGCGGCCGCCGGCAGCGCGGCCACAGGGGGCTGGCGAGCAGGACCGCCGCGAGGGCGGCGACGCCCACGGCGACGGCGACCGCCGCCAGGGAGAAGCGCGGGAGGCGCAGCAGGCCCGGGCAGGCCGGGGCGAGCAGCGCGATCAGCGTCAGGCGGGCGGTGGCGCCGGCGGCGGCCTTGACGGCGAGCGCGCCGGCCGAGCGCCCGGCCGGCAGCCCGCAGCGCATCAGGAACCGCAGGTTCACCGCGCCCGCGCCGAGCCCCGCGGGCAGCAGGTGGTTGGCGGCGGAGGCGGCGAACTGGGCCGCGACCAGCCGGGGTCCGGGCAGCCGCGGGACGACGGCGCCCTGCTGGGCGAGCGCGGAGGCCGCCCAGGTGCCCAGCGCCGCCGCCGCGCCGACCAGCAGCCAGCCCTGGTCGGCGACCGCCAGCCGTCCGGCCCCGCTCTCGACGGCGGGCCAGTGCCGGCGGGCCAGGTACACCGCGCCGAGCAGGAGGACGAGGCAGACGCCGGCCTGCCAGCGGGCGTGCCGGCGGCCGAGGGTGGGGGCGAGTCCGGCGGGCGCCGTCATGAGCCGGCGCCCGGTACGGCGTAGTAGATCCGGACCGTGCCGGCGGGGACGGACCGCCAGGCGCGGGCGTAGCCGGGCGGCGCGGAACCGGTCGGCACCAGCACGGCGACCGGCGTGTGCCGCGCGGCCCCGGCGATGCCGTCCTCGGTGGCGTTGGCGTTGGGCCCGGCCGTCGCGGCCGAGCCGCAGCCGGCGGCGAAGGCGACCGGCAGGGCCTCGTGGCCGGCGACCAGGCAGGGCGGGCGCACACCGGTGCGGCGCAGTGCGGCCGCGGTGCGCGTCCACTCCCGGTGGGCGGCGGTGGTGTGGCCCACGGTGTGCAGGAGCACGGCGAGCTGCACCGCGAGGTGGGCGGCGAGCCCGGCGCAGACCAGCACCACGGCGACCGGACGGACGGCCGGGCGCGGGGCCGGGGGCAGGGCCGGGCGCCGGGGCAGGTGCGGGAGCAGGAGCGGGGCGGTGCGCGGGGTGGAGCGCCGGGGCCGGCGGGGTGCCCGGGGCGGGGCGGTCGTCAGATGGAAGAGGGCGTCCGCGACGGGCACGGCGAGCAGGGCGTAGGCCGGGAGGAGGAAGCGGGGGGCCGCGTAGCCGATCAGGAAGAGGTAGGGGAAGGCGGCGGTCGCCGCGCAGCCGAGCGGGAGTGCCGTGGCCGTCGTGCGCCGGGTGCGGACGGCGACGGCCAGGGCGAGCGCGGCGAGCAGCGGCAGGGTGAACCACCAGAGGGTGAGCAGCGGGTGCGGGAGGGCGCCGGTGCAGGGCCGGCACAGCGTGCGCCCGCCCAGGCTGCGCAGCTGGTCCACGACGGCGACGTGCCAGCCGAGACCGCCCTGGATCGCCGAGGCCTCGGACAGCCGCCGCGCCAGGCCGCCGTAGCCGGTGTACGCCTCGATCACCCACTCGGCGGCTCCGGCGGCGAGCCCGGTGAGCAGGGCGGGCAGGGCATGCCGGCGGTGGCGCGCCAGAGCGAGGACGAGCAGGGGCAGAGCCGCCCAGACCGCGTCCACCGGCCGCATCCACGCCATGAGTGCCGCGCTGCCCGCCAGCCCCCACAGGGCGCCGGGCCCGGTGCGGGAGCGCAGGAAGCAGCCGGTGGCGGCCAGGGCGCCGACGGCTACCCAGTAGTTGGGCATGGCCTGGGGGCCGTAGAACAAGGTCACCCAGAGGGAGGCGAACAGGGCGCCGCCGAGGGCGAGGACGCGGGCGGGGAACAGTCCGCGCCAGGCGCGCAGGGCCAGGTACAGGGCGAGCCCGGAGAGCAGAGCGAGGTGGACCCGCAGCAGGGGGGTGGACGACGACCAGGACGCGATGGGCGCGACCAGCAGGGAGATGCCCCGGGCACGGGGTGCGCTGAAGAAGGACGCGGGGGCGTGGCCGCTGACCTGGCTGACGTACACCGTCTCGTCCCAGCCGAGGCCCATCCCGGGCCGGACCAGGACGAGTTGGGCCACGGTGAAGGCCGCGGCGACGGCCGCGAGCGGCCAGGCGGTGCGTGGCGGGCCGGCGGACGGGCGCCGCGCACGCGCACGGCTCGCCGTGGCGACTGCCGCGTGCGCACTGCCGGTCATGGACCACCCCTCCGTCCCCTACAGGTCGTAGGGCCCGACGCCACCCTACGGCCTGTAGGGCCGAGGGAGGGAGCCGGGGAACACGGCTCAACCTAACCCGGACCACCCGGCGATGCCCGGCTGACGGGGCCAACCGGCCGACGGCCCTACGCGCTGTAAGGTTGGGGCATGGCTGGCACAGGGTCCCGCGGCAGGGCGGAGCGGCGCAGCGCCGGGGCGCTGGAGAGCGAGGTGCTGGCCGCGCTCTGGGCCACCGAGCGGCCGCTGACACCGGCCGAGATCCAGCACGGGATCGGGGGCGGCCTCGCCTACAACACGGTCCACACGATCCTCAAACGCCTGTACGACAAGGGGCTGGTGCTGCGGGACGCCGACGGGCGGCGCGGCGCGTACCGGCCGGCCAAGAACGCGGCCGAGCTGACCGCGCAGGCGATGCACGAGGCCCTGGACCGGGGGCCGGACCCGATCGCTGCGCTCCAGCAGTTCGTGACCGGGCTGAGTGCCGAGGAAGAGCGGGCGCTGCGCGAGCTGCTCGCCGGAGGCGGCGTGTGAGGCCGGGCCCATGAGCGGAAGCGGACGGTGAGGTACGGCGCATGAGGTTCGCTGTGTACGCCCCGCTGGTGCTGTCGCTGCTGTTGTCGGCGCTCGCTCCCGTGCTCGCCCGGCGGGCCGAGCCGGCGCTCGCCGCGCGCGTGCTGGCCCCGGCCGCGGTGCTCACGGCGGCGGCCACCGTGTGGTCGCTCGTGCTGCTGGCCGCCGCGCTGCTCGGGGACGTGCCGCCGCTGGTGCGCGAGGCCCGGGAGGACGGGCGTCCGTTCACCGATCCGGTGCCGGAGGCGATCGGGCTCGCCGCGTGCCTGGCGCTGGCGGTCGTCGCCCTGCGGCTGCGCCGGGCCGTGCGGGCCGAGCGGAGCACGCGGCGGGCGCTGCGACGGCTCGCCGCGGGGCAGCCGGGGGACACCGAGCTGATCGTCGCCGCCTCCGAGGTGCCGCGGGCGTTCGCGATCCCGGGCCGGCCGGGCCGGATCCTGGTGACCTCGGCGATGCTGGGTGCGCTGGGGCCCGCCGAGCGGCGGGTGCTCCTCGCGCACGAGCGGGCCCATCTCACGCACCGGCACGGGCTGGTGGTGACGGCGGTGACGCTCGCCGCGGCGGCCGATCCGCTGCTGGGTCCGGTGCGCACGGCGGTCGTCTTCCTGGTGGAGCGCTGGGCCGACGAGCGGGCGGCGGCCGCGGTCGGGGACCGGCGGGTGACGGCGCGGGCACTGGCCCGGGCCGCGCTCACCGCGGGCCGCACCGGCACGGTGTGCGCCCTGCAGTTCACCGACCGGGCGGTCACCCGCCGCATCGCGGCCCTGCAGACCGGCCCGCCCCCGTTCCTGTGGCCCGTCGCGCTGGTCGCCCTCGCCCTCGGCACGCTCCCGGCGCTCCTCGCCGCCGACGCCACCGGCGACCTGCTGGGACTGCTCTCCGCCATGCTCGACTGACCGACACCGCCCGACCACTGCCCGAATCACGATCCACCGCCCCGACCGCCCCGGAGCCCGATCCACCGCCGCGGTCGACCCGGAGCCGCTGCCCGACGCGGCCGACCGACCGGCAGCGCTCAGCCGCTGCCCGGGGCCGGGATCGGCGGCCCGCCCCAGAGCCTGCGATCCACCGCCGCGGTCGACCCGCAGCCGCTGCCCGACGCGGCCGACCGGCAGGCGGGGGTCAGCCTCTGCCCCGAGGGCCAGGAACAGCGACCCGCCCCCGAGCCCGATCCACCGCCGCGGTCGACCCGGAGCCGCTGCCCGACGCGGCCGACCGGCAGGGCTCAGCCGCTGCCCAGGGGGCCAGGAACAGCGACCCGCCCCAGAGCCTGCGATCCACCGCCGCGGTCAACCCGCAGCCGCTGCCCGGCGCGGCCGGCCGACCGGCAGCGCTCAGCCGCTGCCCGGGGCCGGGGACGGTGGTCCGTCCCGGAGGCTGCGATCCGGTGCCCCCGTCGTCCTGGGGCCGCCGGCCGGTGGGGGTCAGCCGTTGTTGGGGCTGCGGTGCGGGGGTTGTTCGGGGGTGGGGCGGCGGGTCACCGGTGGTACCGCCCGCACGGCCGGCTCGTCGGTGCTGACGGTGAGCGGCTCGCCGTGGTGGCTGAGCCGCAGCGGCGGGCCGTCCAGCAGCGCGTACGTCACCTTGTCCGCGCCGATGTCGACCCGCAGCCGGCGCCCGCGGAACTGGACGTGGAAGGCGAGCCGGCGCAGCCGCTCGGGCAGGCGGGGCGCGAACCGCAGCCGCTCGCCGTCGCGGCGCATCCCGCCGAAGCCCGCGACCAGCGCCATCCAGGTGCCGGCGAGCGAGGCGATGTGGAGTCCGTCCCGGGTGTTGTGCTCCAGGTCCTGGAGGTCCATCAGAGCGGCCTCGGAGGCGTAGGCGTAGGCCAGGTCCAGGTGGCCCGTCCGGGCGGCCATGACGGCCTGGCAGCACGCGGACAGGGAGGAGTCGCGGACGGTCAGCGGCTCGTAGTAGGCGAAGTTCCGGGCGATCTGCTCCTCGTCGTACCGGCGCTCGAACCAGTCGCCGCAGGTGTACATGGCCAGCACCAGGTCGGCCTGCTTGACGACCTGCTTGCGGTACAGGTCGAAGTAGGGGAAGTGCAGAAGCAGCGGGTACTGGTCGGCGCGGGTGCCGTCGAAGTCCCAGCGCTGGTAGCGGGTGAAGCCGGCGTGCTGCTCGTGAACGCCCAGCTCCTCGTTGTAGGGGACGTGCATGGCTTCGGCGGCGTCCCGCCAGTCCGCGCTCTCCTCCTCGTCCACGCCCAGCCGCCGCGCCTCGCGCGGATGGCGTTCGACGGCGTCGGCCGCGGCCAGCAGGTTCTGCCGGGCCATCAGGTTGGTGTACGTGTTGTCGTCGGCGACCGCGCTGTACTCGTCGGGGCCGGTGACGCCGTCGAGGTGGAAGACGCCGTGCCGGTCGTGGTGGCCCAGCGACCGCCACAGCCGGGCGGTCTCCACCAGCAGCTCCACGCCGGTCTCCCGCTCGAAGGCGGTGTCGCCGGTGGCCTCGACGTACCGGACGACGGCGTCGGCTATGCCGGCGTTCACGTGGAAGGCGGCCGTGCCGGCCGGCCAGTACGCGGAGCCCTCCGGGCCGGCGATGGTCCGCCAGGGGAACGCGGCCCCGGCGAGCCCGAGCTGGGCGGCGCGTTCACGGGCCTCGTCCAGGGTGTTGTACCGCCAGCGCAGCGCCTCGGCGACGGCCTGCGGCGCGGTGTGGGTGAGCACGGGCAGCACGAACATCTCGGTGTCCCAGAAGGCGTGCCCGTCGTAGCCGGAACCGGTCAGTCCCTTCGCCGGGATGGCGCGCTGCTCGGCGCGGGCACCGGCCTGCAGGACGTGGAACAGCGCGAACCGGACCGCCTGCTGGATCTCCTCGTCGCCCTCCACCTCGACGTCCGCGCGGGCCCAGAAGTCGTCCAGACAGGCCCGCTGGTCGTCGAGCAGGCCCTGCCAGCCGTCGTGGCCGGCGGCGGCGAGCGCGGCGTCGACCTGGTCGGCCATCGCGGGCAGCGACCGGGCACCCGACCAGCCGTGGGCGACCAGCTTCTCCAGGCGCAGCGTCTGTCCGGGCTCCAGCACGGAGGTGACGGTCAGCCGGGCGACGTCGATGCCGCTCTCGCTGCGGGTGGTGGTGCGTTCCGGGCCGGTGACGGTGTGGTCGGCGGCCACGGCGACCCGCAGGCCGCTGCGCCTGGTGCGGTGGACCATGCGCAGCCGGGTGCCGGAGGCGAAGTGGTCCTCCTGCTCCAGCGGGCTCTTCAGCGCCCGCGCCGCGCGCGGGTCGCCGTCGGGCTCGGGCAGGCTCTCGTTGGCGACCAGCTCCGACTGGATCACCACCCGGCTGCGGCTGCCGACGGCCTCCACCTCGTAGGCGACGGCGGCCACCGCCCGCTGGGTCAGCGACACCAGCCGGGTGGAGCGCACCCGGACCGTCGAGCCGGCCGGCGAGGTCCACTCACAGGTCCGCTCCAGCACCCCGCGGCGCAGGTCCAGGACGCGTTCGTGGGAGACGAGGCGGCCGTAGCGCAGGTCGAACGGCTCGTCGTCCACGAGCAGGCGCACGATCTTGCCGTTGGTGACGTCGATGACGGTCTGCCCGGACTCCGGGTAGCCGTAGCCGGCCTCCGCGTACGGCAGCGGGTGCACCTCGTGGACGCCGTTGAGGTAGCTGCCGGGCAGGCCGTGCGGTTCGCCCTCGTCGAGGTTGCCGCGCCAGCCGACGTGCCCGTTGGACAGGGCGAACACCGACTCGCTCTGGGCGAGGACGTCGAGGTCGAGGGCGGTCTCGCGGACGGTCCACGGCTCGACGGCGTACGAGCGGTCGGTGATCACTGCTTGCCTCCCAGTTCGGCGAGGTCCTTCACGACGGTGTCGGCGCCGTGTGCGTACAGCGCGTCGGTCTGGCCGGCCCGGTCCACGCCGACGACGTACCCGAAGCCGCCCGCGCGGCCCGCGTCCATGCCGGCCAGCGCGTCCTCGAAGACGGCCGCGCGGGACGCCTCGACGCCCAGGTCGCGGGCGGCGGCGAGGAAGGTGTCGGGGCGCGGCTTGCCCGGCAGGTTCCGCTCGGCGGCCACCACGCCGTCGATGCGGACGTCGAAGAAGTGCTCGGCGCCGACGGAGCGCAGCACGTCCCGGCAGTTGGCGCTGGAGGAGACGATGGCGGTGCGCAGCCCGGCGGCGCGCACCGCCTCCAGGTACCGCAGGGTGCCCTCGTACGCCTCCACTCCCCCGGTGCGGATCTTCTCCAGCAGCAGCTCGTTCTTGCGGTTGCCGAGGCCGTGGACGGTCCGGGCGTCCGGCGGGTCGCCGGGGTCGCCCTCGGGCAGCCGGATGCCGCGCGAGGCCAGGAAGGAGCGGACGCCGTCGGCGCGGGGGCGGCCGTCGACGTACTCGTCGTAGTCGGCGGAGGTGTCGAACGGCCGTCCCTGTTCGCCCGGGTAGTCGCGCAGGAACGCGTCGAACGTCTCCTTCCAGGCCGCCGCGTGCACGACGGCCGTCCTGGTGACGACCCCGTCGAGGTCGAAGAGACAGGCCTGGATGGTGTCGGGCAGACCGAGCTGAGTCATACCCAGGACTGTTCCCCGTCCGGAGCGCTCCAGTGAGTGGCGCACGCCACATGCCGCGCGGCCGGGCGGTGACACACTCTGCTGTGTGCCGCTGACCTTCGACGACCTCCTCCTCCGCGCCCGTGCCCTGCCGCGCGGCGGCCGGCGTGCCCTGCTGGGCATCGCCGGCAGCCCCGGCTCGGGCAAGTCGACCCTGGCCGAGCGGCTGGTGGCCGCGCTGAACGGCGACGGACCGCCCTGGGCGGCGCAGGTGCCCATGGACGGCTTCCATCTCGCCGACGCCGAACTGGACCGGCTGGGCCGCCGCCTGCGCAAGGGCGCGCCGGACACCTTCGACGCGGGCGGGTACGCGGCGTTGCTGCGGCGGCTGCGCGAGGAGACCGGCGAAGTGGTGTACGCGCCGGGGTTCGAGCGGGATCTGGAGCAGCCGCTCGCCGGTGCGATCCCGGTGCCGCCCGGGATCCGGCTGGTGGTGACCGAGGGCAACTACCTGCTGCTGCGGGAGGGTTCGTGGGCGCGGGTGCGGCCGTGCCTGGACGAGGTGTGGTTCTGCGAGATCGACGAGGAGGAGCGGATCCGCCGGCTGGTCGCCCGGCACGAGGAGTTCGGCAAGGAGCACGCGGCGGCCGTGTCCTGGGTGCTGGACACCGACCAGCGCAACGCCGACCTGGTCGCGAGGACACGGGAACGCGCGGATCTGCTGGTGCCGGCCGGCGTGCTGAGCTGACGCGCGGGCCGCCATGCTGCGCTGACGCGCGCTGTGCGGGGCCGGCGTACTGCGCCGACGCGCGGGCCGCGGTTGCCGGCGTGCTGCGCTGACGCGCGCTCTGCAGGGCCGGCATGCTGCACCGAGGCGCGGGACGCCGGGGCCGACATGCCTGCGCCGACGCGGGCGCCGGCGTTCGGTTCTGTGCGCCGTGGGCCGCGCGTTCACCCGCCGCCCACCCGCCGGCCGCCGGGTCCTCCCCGGGCGGACACGAACCGGCCCTAGACATGCACCCGTTCACCTTCCCGCTCCAGCGTTTCCCCCGGGACCGCACAACTTCGCACAGCGGCACGGCCGTTCCGGGCACGCTCTCCGAGAGGCACAGGCATGCCGTCAACCGCCGGGCACCGCACCCCTGTTCCGAACCGCCGCGGGTTCCTCACCACCTCGCTGGCCGCGTCGGCTGGAGTGCTCTCCGTGCCGGCCGCCGCCGTCTGGCTGCTGGCGGCCGACGCGAAGGCCGCGACCGCGCCGGCCGCGTTCGTGGACGACTACCGGACCAACACCGCGGGCAATCTGACGCCCGGGACGAACGCGGTGGTCCGTGTTCTCGGCGGCTTCGGCCGGCTGTGGAAGACCGGCCCGGCATGGCACACCGGCCTGCCGCTGCGCCCCGACATCCTCCGCGCCGACCTGCGCTACTGCGCGCGGATCACCGCCGGACGCACCGACGCGCAGGCCGCGGAGGCGTTCGTCTACGACCGCCAGCACCAGAGCTACGCCATGATCGCCGGCCTCGGCCCGCTCGCCGACGTGTACCGGACGGACGCCCGGGCCGTCACGTCGATCACGAGCGCACCCGACGGCACCCCCGCGACCACCGTGAGCGACGCGGTACCCGCGGACGCACCCGCGGGCTCGGCGCTCGGCGCCGGCGCGCACGACTCGCCGCTGGGCAAGGTCGCCGAGCTGGTCGACACCGTGCGCGGCCCGTTCGCCTCCGGCAACCCGGCCAAGTACGCCTACCAGTACCCGCGGCCGTGGCGGCTGACCGAGGACAGCGAGGTCGTGGACACCGGCCGGACGGACGCGTTCGGCTTCCCGGTGTACGCGTCGGACGTGACCGTGGCACCGCAGCTGCTGCGCCAGCGCGGCACCTCCCCCGCCGACGACGGCGGCTTCCCCAGCGGCCACACCAACGCCTTCCACCTGGCCGCGCTGGCGTACGCGTACGCCGTGCCGGAGCGCTTCCAGGAGCTGGTGGCGCGCGCGTTCGAGCTGAGCCACACCCGGATCGTGGCCGGCATGCACCACCCGGTCGACGTCATCGGGGGCCGGATCATGGCGACCGCGCTCGCCGCGGCCACCCTCGCCGACCCGGCCAACGCCGGGCTGAAGGCCGCCGCCCGCGCCCAGGCCCTCGCCCGCTTCACCGCGCGGACCGGCACCACCGCCGACACGCTCCACGCCTACGCCCACCCGGCCGACGACCGTGACGCCGACCGGGACGCCCGGCGGCGCGCGGTGCGGCACCGGCTGACGTACGTCCTGCCCCGGGAGGGCCGCGAGGTGCCGCTGACCGTGCCGAAGGGTGCGGAGGTGCTGCTGGAGACCCGGCTGCCGTACCTGACGGCGGACCAGCGCCGGGAGGTGCTGCGCAGCACCGGGCTGCCCTCCGGGTACGCGCTGCTCGACGGGTTCGAGCAGTGGGGTCGGCTGGACCTGTTCGCCGCGGCGGACGGCTACGGCGCCTTCGACGCGGACGTCACCGTCACCATGGACGCGGCGGCCGGCGGCTTCTCGGCCGCCGACAGCTGGCGCAACGACATCGGCGGGCGCGGCGGGCTGACCAAGCGGGGCACGGGCACGCTGACGCTGACCGGCCGCAACCGGTACACCGGCGCCACCGTGCCGGCCGGGGGCACGCTGGTGGCGGGCTCCGAGGACGCGCTGGGCCACGGGGACGTGCGGGTGACGGCCGGGACGCTGCGGGTGGCGCGGCGGCTGCGGGTGCGGGGCGCCTACGCGCAGGAGGCGGGCACGCTGGAGGTCACCGTACGGGCCGGCGGCAGGGCACCGCTGACGGCCGGGCGCCGGGTGGTGCTCGGCGGCCCGGCGGTGCTGGCGCTGCGGCTGGACACCGAGCGGCCACCGGCGCCGGGCGACACCCTGCCCGTCCTGGACGCGCCCCGGCTGGCCGGGCGGTTCGACCGGATCGAGGTGAACTCCGACGCGCTGCGGGCCGTACCCGTGTACACGGCAGAAGGTCTGTCGGTACGACTCGTGCGGCGGTGACGTCCACGGCGGCGGGAGCGGTGCGACAGTGGGGCCATGTTCCGGCCCCCGGACCCTCCCGTCGCCGGCCGGCCGGTGCCGCCGCGGGGCGGATGATGGCACGCGCACGACACCCGGTCCTCACTCCCGAGGCCCCCACGGCGCCGGTACGGCAGGCGCCGGCCGGCCGCTACGCCCGGCTGCGCCGGCACCGGCGGTGGCTGCCGCCGCTCCTGGTCGCCCTGCTGCTCACCCAGATGGCCGCGGCGATGGTCACCACGGCGGTCCAGCAGACGCCGACGATCGACGAGCCGGTGTACGTCGCCACGGCCACCGACTACCTGCGCGAGCACCGGCTGCGCTACAACCCCGAGCATCCGCCGCTCGGGAAGCTGCTGATCGAGGCCGGGGTGGCGGTGGCTGACCCGCACTACGACCCCTCGTACACCGGCGACCAGGGCGAGGTGGGCCGGCACCTGCTGTACGCCTCGGGCAACGACCCCTGGCGGCTGATGCTGTGGGCGCGGCTGCCGGTGATCGCGCTGACGCTGCTGTGCGGGCTGGTGGTGTTCGCGTTCGCCCGGGACCTGGCGGGCACGGCGGGGGGCCTGACCGCCCTCGCCCTGTACGCGTTCTCCCCCGACGTGATCGCCCACGGTTCCCTGGCCACGCTCGACATGCCGGCCGTCGCCCTCGTCCTGACGGCGTGCTTGCTGGTCTGGCGGGCCCGCCGCCGCCCCGCCCGGTACCTGCCTCTGGCGGGCGCGGCCCTGGGCGGGGCGGTGGCGACCAAGATGAGCGCCCTGCCGGCGGTGCCGGTGCTGATGGCGCTGGCGGCGCTGTCCGCCCTGACGGCCCACCGGTCCGAGGCGGTCTCCTGGCGGCCGCTCCCCTGGCTCCGGGCGCGACGGCCGGCGGTGTCGGCGCTGGTGGGTGCCGTCGTCGTCGCGTTCGTGGCCGTCGCCGTCGTGTGGGCCGCGTACCTGGCCGTCGACCCGCGGCTGCGGTTCGTGCCCGCCGGGCCGGTGCCTGGGGTGCACGGGCTGCGGGGACGGCTGGTGGAGCTGCTGCCGGTGCCGCCGGCGTACCGGGCCGGGATGCGGGTGCAGTTCGGGCTGGAGGACTACCCCTGGCAGGGGTACCTGTTCGGGCACGTGTACACCGGTTCGCTCTGGTACTACCTGCCGGCCGCCCTGCTGGTGAAGACCCCGCTCGGGCTGGCGGCGCTGGGCGCGGCGGGTGCCGTGGCGGTCGTGGCGCGGCGCCGGCTGCGGCCCGCGGCGCCGTACCTGCTGGCGGTGCCGGCCGTGCTGCTGGCGGCGGCGATGACGGGGTCGCGGGACTTCGGCACCCGGTACGCGCTGTTCGTGCCGGTGTTCCTCGCGGTGGCGGCGGCCGGGGTGCTCGCGCTGCGGTGGCGGTGGGCGGGACTGCTGACCGGCGCGCTGGTGCTGTGGGCGGCGGTGAGTTCGGTGCGGACCTTCCCGTACTACCTGCCGTACGCGAACGAGGCGTTCGGCGGCCCGGCGCACACGCACCGGCTCCTGCACGACTCGAACGTGGACTGGGGACAGGACCTGGGCCGGCTCGCCGACCGGCTCCGGGAGCGGTACCCCGGCGAGCGGGTGTGGCTGGTGTACAAGGGCAGCGGAGTGCCGTCGTACTACGGCATCCACGCCGCCGATCCGCGGTCCGTGCCACCCGGCCGGGTGCACGGGCTGCTGGTGGTGTCGGACTCCGCCGTCGCCAAGGCGCGCGGGCGGCTGGCCGAGCTGATCGCGGACAGCCGGCCGGTCGGCGAAGTGGGCCATTCCATCAGCCTGTACCGCCGGTGAGCCGCCTGCTCCGAGCCCCTGGTCACGGCGGTCGGTGAGCTATGTTGAGTGCTCGTGGCAGACAAAGGAGGCCGACCGGTGCCCTCGCCGCAGCAGGCACGCGCACAGGCATCAGCGATCACGTCGGGGAAGACGGTGCCCCAGGCCGAGGCCGCGCCGACCTCGCGGCTCCGGGAACTCTTCGACGGCCCGCGTCTGTCGCCGGGGCAGCGGCGCATCGCCCAGTACCTGATCGAGCACATCACCGAGGCCGCGTTCCTGTCGATCACCGAGCTGGCCGACCGGGTCGGGGTCAGCCAGCCCTCGGTGACCCGCTTCGCCGCGGCCGTCGGCTTCAGCGGCTATCCCGCCCTGCGCGAGAGGCTCCAGTCGATCGCGCTCAGCAGCCTGGCCGGCGGGCCCGGCGAGGAGAACCGGGCCAACGAGCTGCAGGCGGCCGTCGACGCGGAGATCGAGAACCTGGAGAACCTGCGGCGCGACCTCGCCGACCCCGACCGGGTCATCCGGGTCGGCCGCGAGCTGTCCCGCTCCACCCCGCTGACCGTGCTGGGCCTGCGCATCTCGGTGTCGCTCGCCGAGTACTTCGGCTACGCCGCCCGCCGTATCCACCCGGACGTGCGGCTGGTGACCCGCGGCGGCAGCGTGGCGTACGACGCGCTGCTGCAGTGCCGCGAGGCGGGCGGCAGCTGGGTGCTGGCCTTCGCGATGCCCCGGCACTCCCAGGAGACGCTCCAGGCGGTCCGGGTGGCGCGGGGGGCGGGCCTGAAGGTCGCCCTGGTGACCGACCTGGCGCTGGGCCCGCTGGCCGACGAGGCCGACGTCACCTTCGCCACCGGCACCGGTTCCCGGCTGGTGTTCGACTCCTATGCCGCGCCCGGTGTGCTGGCCGCGGCGCTGCTGCAGGCCATGACCGACGCCGACCCGGAGCGCACCCAGGCCCGGCTGGAGAAGTACGAGCAGCTCTCGGAGCAGCACCAGTTCTTCCTTCGGGACTGACCGGCCGATTCTTTCGCCCGCACCGGGCCGGCCGTGAAGATCTTGCGGTCCTCCACTTCCTGGACCGGGATGATTCACCCCATACCGAGCATGAATGTTTTCATACGTCTTGCAAACCGGTCGGCATATATAAATACTGCTCGGCGCACCCCGTGCCGCCGTCCCCTACCCACGACGGCGCCCGGGGCGCACCGGGGCGCGCCGTCTGCGCGACGCGCCCGTGGCGGCCCCGGCCATCCCCTAGGCCGGGGCCGCCCCGAATCCGTCGGTCAACCTTCACGACGCCGCACACCGGAAGCGATGATCATGCCCCTGACCACCACGCGCATCACCCCCGACTGGCCCTGTCAGGTCAAGACGCCGGGCTCGTACGACTGGGAACGCTCGGCGGCCAAGTGGCTGCGCGATCTGATCCCCGCGCGCTACGCCAGCTATCCGGCGCTCATCCGGCACCCGGTCCTGCTCGCCCGGCACGCGCAGATCCAGGTGCAGCAGGAGATCCGGGTCGCACGGACCGCCCTGCAGACCGCGCGGGCCGAGTTGCCGATGCTGGGACTGCCCGAATCGGTTATCGAACACACGATCAAGATGTACGCGGCGGAGGTACTCCAGTTGCAGCACATCGCGCGCAGTGTCCGTGCGGTCAGCGAGGCCCTGGCCGGTCGCGGCACCAGCCGCTGACCCCGTCCGACCTGCGGATTCCCCCTCGCGGACAGCTTTCCCGACGGTCCTACGAATCCCGACCCGGCAGACGAGTGATCGAACGGCCCCGGGTGTGCGATGCTCGTCGCGTGACGAGCGAGCCCCTGCCTCCGGTGGACCGCGACCCGAGCGCCGATCTGGCGGCGCTGGCGAAGGTCGTCGCCCGGCAGCGCGCGGAGATGGAACGGCTGCGGGACCTGGCCGCGACCTCGGCCGTGCTGGAGCGGGCCAAGGGCGTACTGATGGCTCTCACCGGGTGTACGCCGGACGAGGCCCACGAGGAGCTGGCCCGGCGCGCCAAGGACGGCAACCGCACCCTCCTCGAACAGTGCTGGCTCACCCTGGGCGCCCTGCCGCCCCTGGAACGGCCCGCCGCCACCCCGGCCGCGCCGCCCGCCGAGGCCGACGCCTCCGGGGCCCCGGCCGCCGGCACCACGGAACTCGCGGAGGTCCTCGGGCACATCGCCCGCGACCTCGTCCGGGTCGGCTCGCCCCACGAACTGGCCGGGTGCCTGCTCGAACACCTGGCGCACGAGATCGACGGCGACGCGGTGATGCTGTACGAGCGGCTGCCCGAGGGCGGCCTGAGGCTGATGGCGTACGCCGGCCTCGACCCCACCCTCGCCGCCCAGTGGCGGCAGCTGCCACCGGTGAGCAGCGTGGCCGCGATGGACGCCCTGCGGTCCGGCGAGCCCCGCTGGCTGGAGGACCTCACCGCCGACCGCACCCGCTACCTGCTCATCGGGGATCCCCCGGAGCGGTGGGCCACCCGGGCCTGGCTGCCCCTGCGGGCCGGGGAGACCGCCCACATCGCCCTCGGGGTGCTGCGCCGCCGGAGCGGGCCGTTCGCGCCGCGCGAGCGGGAGCTGCTGCGGGCCGTGAGCCGGCTGTGCGCGGGCCGGCTGCGGGCCTTCGACGGCCCGCCGGGCGGCACGCCCGGGGACCTCTCCCCCACCGTGCAGGCGGTGTTCGACGCGCTGCCGGGCGCGGCGACCTTCCTGACCCCGCTGCGCGGAGCCTCCGGCGAGGTGGAGGACTACCGCATCGACGCCGCCACCCCGGAGGCGGTCGACGTGTTCGGCCGGACCGGTCGGGACATGGTCGGCAGTCACATCCTGGAGAGCTACCCGTCGGTCGCGGGCGAACCGCTGTGGCAGGGCTACCTGCAGGCCCTGGAGACCGGAGTGCCCTTCGAGGGCGAGCCGTTCGCCTACCAGGACGTGATCGGCGACGTGCCCGTGACCGCCACCTACACGGTGCGTGCGGCCCCGCTGGGCGAGGGCCTGGTGGTGACCTGGCTCCGGCACGACCCGGTGGACCGGCAGGAGCAGCGCCTCGCCGACGTGCAGCGGCTCGGCAACCTGGGCTGGGCGAACTGGAACCTGATCACCCAGGAGATCTCCTGGGCCGCACAGACGTACGCCGTGCTGGGCGTGGTCCCCGGCCAGGAACCGGTCCGGCTGGAGCGGCTGCCCGACCTGGCGCTGCCGGAGGACACCGGTCCGCTGGCGCACGCCATCGCCGAACTCGTCTCCCGGGGCCGGGCGTTCAACGTGCCGTTCCGCATCGACACGCCGGCGGGCGTCCGGCACCTGCGGATGGTCGCGGAGGCCGTCACGGCGCCCGACGGCACCCCGGTCGAGGTGCACGGCTTCGTCCAGGACCTCACCGCGCAGCGCAGCGCGGAACTGGCGCTGGTGGAGAGCGAACGCGCGATGCTCCTCCAGCGCGGCATCCTCCAGGCCGAACGGGCCCTGGCGGCCCGGCTGCAGCACGCCCTGCTGCCACTGCCCAGCAAGCCGGTCGAGCTGGCCGGGCTGCGCGTCGAGGTCGCCTACCTGCCCGCGCAGGCCGGCATCCATGTCGGCGGCGACTGGTTCAGCGCCATCGAACTGCCCGACTGCGAAGCGCTGTTCGTGGTCGGCGACGTGGCGGGCCACGGCATCGACGCCGTGGCCACCATGGCCCAGCTCAGGTTCACCGCGAAGGGCATGGTCAGCACCGGCTCCTCGCTCACCGGGGCCCTGGCGCGGCTGAACCAGCTCCTGCTGCACTCCCGGGACGGCCAGATCACCGCCACCATGGTGCTGGCCCGCTACGACCCCGACCGGCACGTACTGGCCTGGGCGCAGGCCGGGCACCCGCCGCCCATGCTGGTGCGCCGGGGCGAGGTGCATTTCCTGGACCGGCCCGGAGGCATGCTGCTCGGTGCGATGTCCAGCCCCGCCTACGAGTCGCGCGAGCTGCGGCTGGAGCCCGGGGACCGGCTGCTGCTCTACACCGACGGCCTGGTCGAACGCCCCGGCGAGGGTCTCGACGCGGGCTTCGCCCGGCTGTCCGAGGCCGTGCGCGCCCACGGCAGCGGCGATTCCGACTCCCTGGAGGCACTGCTCGCCTCGATGATCGCCGAGGAGCGGCGGGACGACGTGTGCGTGCTGGACATCCGGGTGCCCCTGGAGGAGGAGCCGGGCGCGGACGGCTAGGGCCGCCGTCCGGGAACCGGGCGTGCTCAGTCCACGGGGTGGCCGGCCTCGATGCCTGCGGCGTCGGAGAGCCGCAGCAGCGGCCCGTCCCGGCCCTCGCCCCACTCGACCGGGTCGAGCACGAAGCCGACGTGGTCGCCGCCGTCGATGCGGTGCAGGACGGCGCCGACGAACCAGGCCGCCGTGTCCGTCAGGACGGCGCTGCCGCCGTGTCCCTCCCGCCAGTGCAGCCGGGCGAACTTGTCGGTCTCGTCGCCCGTCTCCCCGCCGAGGAGTTCCGCCAGCTCCCGCTGGTCCCGGGTGAGCAGGTGGACGGCGAGGAACTGGGCGGCCCGGGCGGCCCGGTAGGTGCGGTTGACCTTGGACAGCCAGACGGCGAACCGGAGCGGCTCCATGGAGCACTGCGAGGCGAAGCCGACCAGACAGCCAGCGCGCTCGCCGCCCGCCGCGGCGGTCACCACGCACATGTCCGGATCCAGCCGGTCGAAGAAGCCGCTCAACCGCCCGGCGCCGCCCCGCGTGCCGCTCTCGTCCGCCATGCCGTCCGCTCCCGTCCGCCGCCGCCGTTGGGTTACGCATGCTCGCGCCGCGTGCGCTCATGCATCGTCCCCCGAGCCGGTGCGGGACTCCAGCGCGCGCCGCGTGTCGTCCCCGTAGACACCCCTCTCGTCACCGCTGATGCCGTACCAGAGCTGGAAGCGGGCCACGGCCTCGGTGAGCGTGACGTCGTAGGTGCCGCCGGCGGAGCCGTCACGGTAGACGTCCGGGATGCGCAGCAGACGCCGCTGGAGGTCGGCGACCTCGGGGCCGGTGTCGCCCTGCCGGAGCGTGCCGGGGCCGTCCGGGTCGCTCGCGCCGGTGGGCGCGGCGGGGGCGACGTCGGCCGGGGCGCTCGGGGCCGGCGGGGCTGAGGCGCTGGCGGGCGGGGCGGTCGTGGCCGGCGGGGCGGTCGTGGCCGGCGGGGGCGGGGCGGCGGTGGCGGCCTGCTGGCGGCCGGGGAGCAGCAGGGCGCAGCCGAAGCCCACGAGAGCCGCGGCGGCCACCGCCACGGCGACGGCGGCCCGGCGCCGTCCGGAGCCGGAACCGGGAGCGCCCTTGGCCGGCGGCCGTCCCGGGGCGGTCGCGGGACGGGCACCGGCCGGCCGGGGCGTGGGGACGGGCGGGATCTCCTGGGTGTCGGCCTCGGCGGAGTGCGCCGTCCGCGGCCGCGGTGCCGCGCCGACGGGCCGGTACGTCACCGGGTCGGGCCGGAACTCGCGCATCAGCTCCGCGAGGGCGTCGAAACGGCGGGTCCGCAGGACCCGGACGGGCTCCAGCACCCGTCCGGGCGGCGGCTGTTCGGGGTCGGGCGGTGTCGGCACCTGGCTCTCCTTCCGTCCCGCGGATACGGGGCTGTCACACCCCCACGCTCAGATACGGCGCCCACCGCGGCCCCGTTCAGACACCTCCCGCGCACCGGGCCGCCCGCGCTCGCAGCAGCGCCGGTCGGACGGGGAGGGTCCCGGGGAACGCGCCGTGGCCGACACCCGGTGCGGTCACGGCCAGCCGGCCGTGGCCGCGCACGACGGTGTCCGGGCCGACCTCGCCGGGGTCGAGCGAGAGGTATCCGCGGGCGGACCGGGCGCCCACGGTGCCCGCCTTCGGCGGGGCCTCGCGGTCTCCCAGGGCAGCGGCTCGCCCTCCCGTTCGGGGTCGCTGTCGGCGGCGTAGCGGCGGATCACCCGGCCGTTCTCGGCGACGATCCACACGTCGGAGCCGCCGGCGTCGTCCAGGAAGAAGAACTGGGCCCGGCCGCAGTGGTCGCTGACCCGCTCGACCGTCTCGGTCATGCCGTCCCAGGAGTCGCCGACGAGCAGGTCGAACGGACCGAAGACCGGGCGCCAGCCGTCCAGCTCCGGGGCGACGAAGGGCCGCCCCGCGGTGCGCCCGGCGCCGCCCGGGCCGGGGACGCCGATCTCCCGGGCCCCGACAAGGGATTCGACCTTCATGTGGCCGGACAGGACCGGCGACCGCCGACAGCGCTCCGGGGCGGGCGGGAGCGCCGCTCGGCCACGGTTTCGGCACACCGCCGAACCGACGGCCGGCGCGCTGACCCCGGGGTGTTCCTGTCAGGCGGGGCTGAGCGCCCCCTGTACGAAGCGGCTCAGGGACGCCGTGAACGCGGTGACGAAGGCGTCCCTGGCCTCCTCCGGGAGGGCCTCCAGGGACAGGTAGGGGTTGAGGTCCTCCAGCTCCACCAGGAGCAGACCGCCGTCCGGGGTGCGGCAGGCGTCGACGCGCTGGATGCCGTGCCCGAGGTCGTTCCAGTCGATGAACCGGCGGGCGAACTCCAGGTCGGCGGCGGTGGCCGCGTAGGGCTCCAGCTCCCAGCGCCGCCCGGGGTCGGGGGCGTACAGGGCGTACTGGAAGTCGTCGTCGACGAAGTAGAAGGACACCTCGTAGGCGAAGTCGACGCGGGGCTGGATCAGGACGTCCCCGGCGGTGAGTCCGGCGAGCCGGCCGGCCGGGACGACGCGCAGGCCGAGGGAGTCGGCGCCCAGCTTCGGCTTGACCACGTACTGCTCGGCGGACGGCAGTCGGTCCGCGTCCTCGGCGCGGTCGACGGTCGGTATCACCGGGTAGCCGGCGGCCGTCAGGTCGAGCAGGTACTGCTTGCCGGCCATGTCCGCCTTCCCGGTGAGCGGGTTGTACACCCGGGTGCCGGTGCCGAGCGCGCGGGCGCGGAAGGCGTCGTACTCCCGCTGGTAGCCGAGGACGGGACCGCTGTTGCGCACGACGACGGCGTCGAAGCCGTCCATCAGCGCCGCCGCGTCCAGCGGATGGCACAGGGCCAGGTCGAAGTGGTCGCGCAGCCGCGAGGCGAGGTGGATGTCCTCGTCGCAGTAGCGGCGCCCGCGGGCCTGGTACGCCAGGTCCGTGACGTAGAGCAGGCGGGGACGGGCGGCCGGCATGGGGGCTCCTCGGGACGGCGCGGGTGTCAGGCGGGAGTGAGGGAAAGGCGCTGCGAGTCGTCGTTGCCGACGGCGGAGAAAGGTTACGCCGGGGGGTGCGGCGGTTTTCGGCCACCCCCGTCGACCCACTCGCCGGCCACCCCGTCGACCCGCCCACGGCAGCACTCAGTTCCCCCGAAGGAGCACTCCCGCTGCACTGAGTGCCACGAATCCAGGGCCCGGATGCTACGTTCCCGTCCATGAGCTCCAGCAGCGCGGCGCCGGCCGCGAAGCCGCCGATCCGGGACGCCCTGGTGGGGGCGGCCTTCCGGCTCTTCCTGGAACACGGCTACGAGCAGACCACGGTGGACGACATCGTGACCCTGGCCGGGGTCGGCCGGCGTTCGTTCTTCCGGTACTTCCCCTCCAAGGAGGACGTGGTCTTCCCCGACCACGAGCGCTGCCTGGCCGACATGACCGCGTTCCTGGCGGCGGGCGGCCCGGAGCACGATCCGGTGCGGCGGGTCTGCGACGCGGCCCGGCTGGTGTTCGGGATGTACGCCGAGAACCCGACCTTCTCCGTGCAGCGCTACCAGCTCACCCGGCAGGTGCCGGGCCTGCGGGCCTACGAGCTGTCGGTGGTGTGGCGCTACGAGCGGGCGCTCGCCGAGTACCTGCGCGCGCGGTTCGCGGGGCGGCCCGACGGGATCCTGAACGCCGACGTCATCGCGGCCGCGGTCGTCGCCGCGCACAACAACGCGCTGCGCTCCTGGCTGCGCTCGGACGGCGAGGACGACCCGGGCGCGGCCGTGGACCACGCACTGGGACACGTGCAGCGGACGTTCGGCCGGACGGCCGCCACCCAGGCGGCCCCCTCGCCGCCGGCCACCGCGACGGCCGCCGCCTGGCTCGGCCCCGCCGGCGCCGGGGCGGGACCGGCGCGGCCCGACGACGTGGTGGTGCTGGTCGCCCGCCGGGACGCCCCGTTGTGGCGGCTGGTGCAGGAACTGGAGACGGCGCTCGGCCGCGGCTGATCCGCGAACCCTCCCTGGCGCAAATTCGGGGTACGGAGTGCCTTTACGAGTGACACTCAGTGCCATAACCTGACGGCGTGCGCGGTGGCACGGCAACCGCGCACATGTGTGCCCGGTCTGCGCCGGGTACGCGGGATCCGGCCGAGCGCAGGGAGTTGACCAGCGTGTACCACCACTCAGCAAGCACCTCGCATCCGGCGGCCGGTTCCGCTGCGGGTGTTCTCGATCCCGCCGCGGACTCCAAGGACGCCATCCTCTTCCAGCGCTGCACCTGGTGCGGCACCGCGATGTACCACCGGCTGCTCTGTCCGGTCTGCCAGGGCAGCGAGCTGCGCACCGAGCGCAGCGAGGGCGTCGGCACGGTCCGCCACTCCACCGTGGTGCACCGCAACACGCCCGCGGCGCGCAATGTGTCGCTGGTGGAGATGGCCGAGGGGTTCGTCGTCCGGGGCCGGGTCATGGGCCCGCCGGTCGGGATCCACAGCGGCGACCGGGTCCGGCTGTCCACCGCCAAGGACCCGGTGCGCGGCGAGCCGGTCTTCCAGCTGCTGGACGAGCCGTACCGGGCCTGGACCTGACCGCCGTACCCCGCGCCGCACCCGGGACCAACCCGGTTGCCGTCGGGCCCTGTTGAACGGCGCCCCGCTCGTTCCCCGATGTGATCGACCACCTCTCCTCCACAGGCAACCCACAGCCTCCCCTTTTCATCCTCCCGGGGCGAGGGACGCCCGGGAGGGCCGGGACGTCCGTGGTCGGGGTTCGAGGAGGAACTGTGGTCCGTGCCCGGCGCATATGGGTGACCGCCGCCGCGTTGCTCGCGGTGGCGGGGGCATCCCCGGGAGTGGCTCTCGCCCACTCCCGACCGCCCGCGACACCAGGCGTGTCGACAGGGGACACGCCGTTGCCGCCGGGATGGCGGCTGACCGGCGGCGGCTCGGCACCACAGCTGGTGTGGCGCTCGCGGGGGCCGGTGCCGATGGGGGACGCGCGAGTCGAATTCCGCGCCGGGGAGAGGCTGTTGGGCGTGCCGCGGCCGGCCGCCGACGGGCACACCTTCCGGCTCCCGCTGGACGGACGGCGGGCGACCGGGCTGCGGGGGCTGCAAGTCTGGTCCGGCGGACGGCGGTTGGACGTCCGGGAGCCGGCCGCCACCGCGTCGGCGCCCCGGTTGCCGGCCCCGCTGCCGGCGAACGGCGTGGACCCGGGCAAGCCCGGCGCGTACCGCACCAGGACCGGCGAGTACGGGCTGAAGTCCGTGCGGCTGCCGGGCTTCGCCAAGCCGGTGGAGATGCGCGCGGTGGTCGTCGCCCCGGTCGGCGCCACCGGCAAGCGGCCGCTGGCCCTGTTCCTGCACGGCCGCCACTACACGTGCTACAAGGGTCATGACGAAAGCAGCGGTACCTGGCCCTGCCCGGCCGGTACCAAGCCGGTGCCGAGCCACCGCGGCTACCTGCGGGACCAGCGACTGCTCGCCTCCCAGGGCTATGTGACCGTGTCGATCTCGGCCAACGGGATCAACGGGCAGGACTTCGCGGCGGAGGACGGCGGCGCGCAGGCCCGTTCGTCGCTGGTGCGGCTGCACCTGGCCCGCTGGGCCGACTGGGCCGAACACCCCGGCACCGCACCGAAGGTGGTCCGTGAGGCGCCCCGCGCCGACCTGTCGCGGGTGCTGCTGGTCGGGCACTCCCGGGGCGGCGAGGGTGTCAACCGGGCCGTGCTGGACAGCCTCGCCCCGCCGCCCGCCGACCAGGACGGCTACCACGGGCCGGTGCGCTGGACCATCCGGGGCACCGTCCTGATCGGCCCGACCGTCTTCGGCCAGAACCCGGTGCCCGACGTGCCCTCGGTGACCATCCTGCCGGGCTGCGACGGTGACGTCTCCGACCTCCAGGGCGAGGTGTACGTCGACGGCACGCGCGGGGTCGGCGCCGGTGCCGCGCTGCACAGCGCGGTGTACGTGATCGGCGCCGACCACAACTTCTTCAACTCGGAGTGGACGCCCGGCCAGGCCGCGGCTCCCGCCGAGGACGACTTCTACGACGATCCGCAGCACCCGGACAAGGTGTGCGGCAAGCGGGCGGCGACCCGGCTGACCGCCGACCGGCAGCACCGGGCCGGCTCGACGTACATCGCCGCGGCGGCACGCCTGTTCCTCGCCGGGGACGACCGGGTACGGCCGCTGCTGGACGGCTCCGGGAAGCGGGCGCCGTCCGCGGACCCGGCGCGGGTCCTCACCCACGCGGTGGGTGCCCGCCGCTCCGGCGGCTTCCTGCCCGACGGCGGGGTGTCGGTGAGCGGCGGCACGCTGTGCGCCGCGGTGGACCCGAGCCCGGCCAAGGCCTGTCTGGGGCAGGGCGCCAAGGGGGCCTCGCCGCACTTCGCGCAGTGGGAGGTCGGCCCGGAGGCGGGCCGGCACGCGATCGCGCTGCACTGGACGCGCACCGGCGCCCCGGCCCGGGTGACCGTGCGCAAGCCGGTGTCGCTGTCCGGCGCCAAGGCCCTCGCGCTGCGGCTGTTCGTGCCGCCGAACTCCAGGGGCACGCAGCTGGACGTGTCCCTCACCGACACCGCCGGCAAGAAGGCCGAGCTCGGCCGGGTCACGCTGGACGGGCTGCCCGGCAGCGAGCGGACCGCGTCCTACTGGGCGCGGGAGATCCGGGTGCCGTTGCCGGCGGCCGGCCGCTCCGGACCGGACCTGGGCTCGGTCAAGTCGCTCGAACTGACGCCGCGTTCGCCGTCGGGGCGGGCCTGGCTCATGGACGCGTGGGGCTGGCGGCCGGGGACGCCGGCGGTGCGGACCGAGGCGCTGCCGCGGGTCGACCTCGGCCGGACGACCGTGCAGGAGGGTGACTCGGGTGTGCGCACCTACCGGGTCCCGGCACGGGTGACGGGCCGGGGCGGCAGTGGTCAGGTCCGGGTGTACGTCGTCGACCCGGCCGGCGGCAAGGCCACCGACCGGCTGGTGACGGTGCGGCCGGGCGGTCAGGACATCGACGTACCGGTCCGGGTGAAGGGCAACACCCGGTACGGCACCGACGTGTCGTACGACGTGCTGGTCAAGGCGGTCCGCGGTGCGGTCGTCGGTTCCTACCGGGGCGGGATCACCGTCCACGACGACGATCCGGCGCCCACGATGACCGTCACGCCCGTCGCCGGCGAGGTGACCGAGGGCAAGTCGCTGACATGGCGGGTGTCGCTGTCCGAGGCGGTCGACGTGGACATGGGCGCGCTGTTCGCGGTCGCGCCGGCCACCTCGCCCGAGGTGTCCACCAAGGACGTCCCGGCGAACTGGCTGCGGGAGATGAGCGGGGAGAAGCCCGACCCGGAGCGTCCGCTGTCCAAGGTGAACGGGCTCTACCTGTGGGCGGACATCCCCGCGGGGCGTACCAGCGCGGACATCACCCTGCCGACGGTGAAGGACGGGGTGCGGGAGTCCACGGAGTCGGTGCG
This sequence comes from Streptomyces sp. NRRL S-1022, assembly GCF_000720135.1. GTDB lineage: Bacteria > Actinomycetota > Actinomycetes > Streptomycetales > Streptomycetaceae > Streptomyces. The sequence goes on from NZ_JOIU01000035.1 coordinate 51,379, forward strand.
GTTCCGGCAGGCCGACCCGGGCACCGGTGAGCCGCGGACCGGCGGCCTGGAGCTGAAGGGTTCGGTGCGGAACGCGTCGTAGGACGCCCTGCCCGGGTGGCCCTCACTCCCCGAGGGTCACCCGGATCCCGACCGTGCCGTCCAGGCCCCGTCGCAGGCGGCTGCCGAACAGGGTCAGGCGGCCGAGGACGCCGTACTTGCGGGCGATCAGCTTGCGGTAGCGGGCGGTGGTGGCCGCGTCGGCGATCTCGGCGGTGGCCGGCTTCTGGTCGCCGGTGGGGTTGCCGCGCACGTCGCAGGGGCCGACGAGGACGTCGGGACGGCGCCGGATCCGCTTGACCTTCCAACTGCCGGCGACCGTCCACACCCCGAGGGCGCCGCCGTCCCGGACCACCCACACCGGGGTGGCGACGGGGGTGCCGTTCTTGCGGAAGCTGGTCACCAGCAGGTACTTGCCGGAACCGAGCCGGTCGAGCCGCGTGTCGTCCATACCCGCAGTCTAGGAGGCGACGCGCCGCGGGAGGAGGGCCGGACCGGCGCCGAGCGCGACGCCGGCGAGCGGTGGGCAGCCGCCCGCCCCGGCGCGCGGCGCGGGCGGCTGCCCCGGCAGGCCGTCGCCCGGCTACCGTTGCCTCGCATGACGGCCACCGGGATCGACATCACCGAGGACCTGGTCCGGGAACTGCTGCGCGAGCAGCACCCCGACCTGGCGGACCGGCCCCTGGAGCTCGGAGCGCTCGGCTGGGACAACCAGGTGTGGCGGCTCGGCGACGACCTCGCCGTCCGGTTGCCCTGGGCGACGCGGTCCGCGGACGCGCTGCTGCGCAAGGAGCACGCCTGGCTGCCGCGCCTCGCCCCGCACCTCCCGCTCCGGGTACCCGTCCCGCAGCGGCTCGGTGAGCCCTCCGGACGGTTTCCCCGGCCCTGGCTCGTCACCACCTGGGTCCCGGGCGAACCCGCCGACCGCGCCCCCGCCACGCGCGCCGCGGAGGCGGCCGTCGCCCTGGCCGCCTTCCTGACCGCCCTGCACCGCCCCGCCCCCGACGGGGCGCCCGAAGGCCGGGACCGGGGTGGCCCGCTGGCCGGCACCGCCGGAGACTTCGCCCACGGGCTGGCCTCGGCCACCGAACTGGGGCTGGTGCGCGACCCGGACGCCGTCCGCGCGGTCTGGGAGGACGCCGCCGCCGCGCCGGACTGGGCAGGTCCGGCACTGTGGCTGCACGGCGACCTGCATCCGGCCAACATCCTGACCACGGACGGCACCTTCTCCGGCGTGATCGACTTCGGCGACCTGTTCGCCGGCGATCCGGCCTTCGACCTCGCCGCCGCCTGGATCCTGCTGCCGGACGGCGCCATCGACCGATTCCACGCGACGTACCGGCCGGGCCCGGACGCCGCGACGCTGCGCCGCGCCCGCGGCTGGGCAGTGCTGCGCGCCCTCTCCTGCCTCCACATCGGGCACGCCGGCGTCCACGGCCGGCCCGGGGGCAAGCCCACGTGGGGCCCGCCCGCGCACGCGGCACTGCGCCGCCTCACCGCAACCGTCCGCCCGTGAGCAGCGGGTCCGGGAGGGGCGGCGGTCGACGCATCCGTACGCCGGCCACCGCGTCCGGTGCTACGGCCAGTTGTGCATCGTCAGCGGACCGGTGCCGTCGAGGTAGCCGAGCAGGCCGGCCCTGGGGTACTCGATGATGTCGTCGGGGAGGCCGTGCACGGGGAACCAGGTGAGCGCCAGGCACTTGCCGGGTTCCTTGTTGACGGGCTCGCCCTCCCAGGCGAGGGCTTCGAAGAAGAAGCCGATCCGCTCCCCTTCGGTCTCCTGGCGGTGGTGGACGACCTGGACGAGCCGGAGATCGTGCGGGGCGACGGTGATCCCGGTCTCCTCGAACAGCTCGCGGGCGGCGCCGGCGTGCAGCGGCTCGCCCCGGTCGAGCTTCCCGGACGGCATGTGCCACCGGCCGTAGCCGTACGGGCTGCCCCGCCGGGACAGCAGGATCAGGTCGTCGTCGCGGACGATGACGTGGGTGTCGATGACGGGTGCTGCCGGCTGTCCGCTCATGTCCCCATGGTGTCGGTCTCCGGCGGGATCACGACGGACGGCGAGCTCGTACGGGTCCCCCTCATCGGCTCCCGGCCGGGGGCGCGCCGGAGCCGCGCCGGTCGCTGCCCCTGGCTCCGGTGTCCCTCGGCAGCGTCAGATCCGCACGTCGGGCGACCTGTTCGGGCTCCGCCGGGCGTGGGAGCACCCAGCCCGGTGTCCAGGTGCCGGCGGCGTCGAGGCCGGTTGTGGTCGTGGCGAGGTGGGCGCGCAGGGCGGCCAGCGCCGGGTGGGCGTTGTCGCGGTGCCAGAGGAGCGAGTGCGGGTAGACGGGCGTCGGGTCGGTCACCGGGATGCGGCGCAGGCCGTGGCCGGCGGGCCACACGAGACGCGTCTGTGCGCCCATGAACGTGGCCAGGGCCGGGGTGTCGGCGACGGTGTCGAGGAGCGCGTCGGAGCCGAAGTTGGGGCCGGTCGCCTCGATGGTGAGGCCGAACTCGGCGACGAGGTCGTCGTAGTAGGCGGCCCACTCGGTACCGGGGACGACGCCGGGCATCCAGATCCGGTGCCCGGCGAGCTCGGCGAGGGGCACGGACCTGGCGCCCGCCAGCGCGTGGGCGGGGCCGGTCAGGAGCTGGAGCGGTTCGTCGAGCACCCGGACGGACTCGATGTCCTCCGGAAGGGGGTGGCCGGGTGCGGCGACGGCGCGGAAGGAGGCGTCGATCTCACCGGAGCGGATCGCGGCGAGGGCCGTCTCGATGTCGAACAGCCACAGCACGTCGAGATCGATCCCGGGGTGCGCGCGGTGGAAGCCGCGCATCAGGCCCGAGCCCGCGCCGCGCGAGGCGATCACGTCGACGCGCAGCGGACGGCGGCCGGTGCGCACGGAGGCGACCGCGCGTTCGCCGATGCGCAGCAGCTCGCGCGCGTGGGGCAGGAACGCCTGCCCGTCGATGGTCAGCCGGGCGCCGCGCGGCGTGCGGGTGAACAGGCGCACCCCGAGGTGGCGCTCCAGCGCGGCGATGCGTTTGGAGACGGCCTGCTGGGTGATCGCCAGCTCGGCGGCGGCCTCCTGGAACCGGCCCGCGTCCGCGGCGGCGACGAAGGTACGGACGGCGTCGAGGTCCATGCCGGCAGCCTACGGCCACAACGATCGGTTGTGCCTGGCGGCTCCGCGGTTGTTTGATCTCCCGGTGCCGTGCTCGCTTGGATGGTTCCGGTCGCGGATCGGTTGTACGGGTCGAGGGACGGGGGCGGCGGGCATGCGGAGCGGGCACCGGCTGGGACGGCGGTTCGGGTGGCTGTGGGCGTCCTACGGGACCAGCGCGCTCGGCACGTGGCTCGCCTTCGGCGCCTTCCCGCTCATCGCCCTCCGGGTGCTGCACGCCGGTCCGGCGGAGGTCGCCGCGCTCTCCGCGGTGGGGACCGCGGTGGGCGCGGCCGTGGCCGTGCCGCTCGGCCCGTGGGTGGAGTTCCGCCGCAAGCGGCCGGTGCTGATCGCGACGGACCTGGTGCGGTGCGCGGCGCTGCTGACGATCCCCGCCGCGTTCACGCTCGGCGCGCTCACCTTCCTCCAGCTCCTGCTGGTCTCGGTCGTCGTCGCGGCGGCCGACATCACCTTCCGCGCCGCCTCCGGCGCGTACCTGAAGACGCTGCTGCCGGCCGGGGACCTGCTCGTCGCCAACGCCCGGTTCGAGTCCACGGCCTGGTCGACCACGATCCTCGGACCCCCGCTGGGCGGTGCCGCGACCGGGCTGCTCGGCCCGGTGGTGACAGTGGTGGCCGACGCGGTCAGCTACCTGCTCTCGGCCCTGGGCATCCGTGCGACGGGCGGCCAGGAGCCCCCGCCGGAGCGCCGGCAGGCGGCGCGGATGCGGGCCGGGGACCTGCTCGACGGCTGGCGGTACATCCTCGCCGACCCGACGCTGCGTCCGCTGTTCCTCAACACCGCCCTGTTCAACGGCCTGGTGATGGCCGCCGAGCCGCTGCTGGCCGTGCTCATGCTCGGGCGGCTGCACTTCGCACCGTGGCAGTACGGCCTCGCCTTCGCCGCGCCCTCGATCGGCGGGCTGCTCGGTTCCCGGCTGGCCCGGCCGCTGGTCACCCGGTTCGGGCAGCACGAGGTCCTGCTCGCGGCCGGGGCGCTGCGCGCGCTCTGGCCCGTGGGGCTGGCGTTCCTGGGGCCGGGCACCGGAGGGCTGCTGCTGGTGATGGGCGTCGAGCTGGGGCTGATCTTCTGCTGCGGGGTCTTCAACCCCGTCTACGCCACCTACCGCCTGCGACGCACCCCGGCCGACCGGGTCACCCGCACGCTCTCCGCCTGGCAGGTGACGACCAGGGCCTCGACCGCGCTCCTGACGGCCCTGTGGGGGGTGCTGGGCAGCGTGCTCGGCCCGCGCACCGCCATCGGCCTGGCCGGCGTGCTCCTGCTGGCCACCCCGCTCCTGCTGCCCCGCCGCACCTCCGCCGCGGAGCCGGCACCCAGCCGTGCCTGACCGGCCTGACCGGCCTGGCCGGACCGTCCCGGTCTTCCGCGGTGGTGTGGGCCGCGGGGCAGCTGCGCGCTGCCGTCGGCCGGCGCCGTGCGGCATGCTGGTCGTGGGGCTCGGGACGAAGGGCTGTGGTGTGGGCGGAGACGGGGCCGGCGCGGCGCACGAAGCGTGGGAGGCGGTGGCGGAGGGCCGCTCGCGGGAGGTGGCCTGCGACGAGTCGGGGTCGGACGGGGAGAACCTGGCCGGCGGGAACACCGAGGTGTTCGCGCACGCGAGCGTGGCCCTGCCGGTGGACGCGGCCGCGGAGTGCGTCGGGGAGATCCGGCGCCGGATCCGTTCGCCCGCCGCGGAGTACAAGGCGGGCCACCTGCTGCGCGAGAAGCACCGGGCGGTGCTGCTGTGGCTGCTGGCCGAGGGCGGCCCCATCCACGGGCGGGCCCATGTGCACCTGACCGAGAAGGCGTTCCTCCTCGTGGACCGGGTCGTCGGGCTGTTGTCCGCGGACCCGGTGGACGCCGCCGCGCTGTACCGGCAGGGGCCGGAGGTCTTCGGCGCCGCGGCCTGGCGGGAGTTCCTGGTGGCCGCGAACCGTCTGCTGCGGGTGCGCCCGGGCGGGGCGGGGGACGCGGGCGGGGAGGGGTTCTTCGCGGCCGTCGACACGCTCGTGCGGGCGGCTGCGGGCACGCGGGCCGCGTGGGTTGCGGGCCGGCCGGCTGCGTACCGGGCGCGGGCGGAGGCCTACCGGACCCGGGTGCGGGCCGCACCGCCGCTGTTCCCGGTGCTCAATCCGCTGTTCCCGGCGATCCGCTGCACGGCCGCCCACTGGAGCGCGGACGGGCGGCCGGTGCTGCTGGTGCACGATCAGCAGAACGCGCTGACGCCGGGGCGGATCGCCCGGATCGTGCAGTCGGCCCGGCGGGACGGGATCGCGCTCGGCGGGCTGCGGCTGGTCGACTCCCGGGACGACGCCCGGGTGCAGATCGCCGACTTCCTGGCCGGGGTCGCCCGCAGGATCGCCTCCGACGAGCTGGCCGGCGGCGGTGACCCGGAGCTGGCGGCGTGCCTGCGGCCGTACGTGGACGCGCGGTCGGTGTGGGGCGACGCGCGCAGCTGGGCCCGGCTCGCTCCGGCGGCGGAAATCCCGGGGCGGTCGGCGGAGATCAACTCGGGCGTCTAGATTGCGTCTTGCACGGTGCATCTCTTCACCCTTCAGGTATCCAGGAGCTGACCCACGTGACCGACAACCCGGCAGCCACCAACGACGTGGCCGTGTCGCTGCGCGCCCGCATCAACACCGGCCAGCCGCACACCGCCCGGATCTGGAACTACTGGCTCGGCGGCAAGGACAACTACGAGGTCGACCGCGCGGCCGGCGACCAGATCCGCCGGCTGCACCCGGGCATCGGGGAGTACGCGCGCGCCGACCGGCTCTTCCTGGGCCGCGCCGTGCGCCACCTGGTCGGCGAGGTGGGCATCCGGCAGTTCCTGGACATCGGTACCGGGCTGCCCACGGCCGACAACACGCACGAGGTGGCGCAGCGGATCGCGCCGGAGTCCCGGATCGTGTACGTCGACAACGACCCGCTGGTCCTGGCACACGCGCGGGCCCTGCTGACCAGTACGCCGGAGGGCCGTACCGACTATCTGGACGAGGACCTGCGCAATGTCGACGCGATCCTCGAACACGCCGCGCAGACGCTGGACTTCAGCGAGCCGGTGGCGCTGATGCTGCTCGGCGTGGTCATCTTCATCGGCGACGAGGAGGACCCGTACGGTCTGGTGCGGCAGTTGACGGACCGGCTGCCGGCGGGCAGCCATCTGGTGCTGTCGCACACCGTCACCAGCCCGTCGATGCCGGACGTGGACGAGGCGGTGAAGTTCTGGAACGAGCACGGCACCCCGAAGCTCACCCAGCGCACGCCCGAGGACGTGGCCCGGTTCTTCGACGGTCTGGAACTGCTGGAGCCGGGTGTGGTGTCCTGCTCGCGGTGGCGCCCGCAGGACGCGTCCGGTGCCGAGCCGGCGGAGGTCGCCATGTTCGGCGGGGTGGCCCGGAAGATCTGAGCCCGGCCGTCGGTGAACGCCGCCGCCCCGGGGCCCGTATGGAGATGCGGGCCCTCGACGAACCGGGGGCTCCGCGGTGCCTGTGGGGCAGCGCGCGTTCGGGTTCGGCTTCGGGAGCCATGCATGCGGCACGCACGACGACGGGTCGTCCGGCGAGTGACACGGCTGGCGGCGGTCGGCGGACTCCTCCTGGGGGGCGCGATGGTCGCCCAGGCGGCCATGGCGAGCGAGCCTCCGCCCGCCTCCGCCCGGCCGTTCGCCGCCACGGACGACCCCGGTGCCGCGCTGGTGGCGCGGCTCGGCACGGCCCGTACGGCGGGCAACTGGATCGGTGCGGACGGGCGTCCGGTCGTCGCGGTGACCGACGAGGCCGCGGCGCGGGCGGTGCGGCGGGCCGGGGTGCGCGCGAAGATGGTGCCGCACAGCATGAACGAGCTGAAGTCGGCGACGGCCACGCTGCGTTCGGCGCCGCGGGTGCCGGGTACGGCGTGGGCGGTGGACTACCGGACCAACCAGGTCGTGGTACGGGCGGACCGCACGGTGTCCGCCGGCGACTGGTCCCGGCTGACCGGGGTCGCCGCGAGGATCGGCGGGTTCGTGCACATGGAGCGGACGAAGGGCACGTTCACCACCCGGCTGAACGGCGCCCAGCCGATCCTGTCGACGGGCGGTCGCTGCTCGGCGGGGTTCAACGTCACCAACGGCCGGTCGGACTTCATCCTGACGGCCGGGCACTGCGGGCCGGCCGGGTCCACCTGGTTCGCCGACAACCAGGGCGATCAGCAGCTCGGCCGGACGGTGAACAGCTCCTTCCCGGGCAGCGACTTCTCGCTCGTGCAGTACGCCGCGGGCAAGGCCGGTGCGGGCGCCGACGTCGTCGCGATCGGCGGCGGCAAAGGGGTGCGGATCACCGGGGCCGCCGATGCGGCGGTCGGGCAGCGGGTGTTCCGCAGCGGCAGCACCAGCGGTCTGCACGACGGCCAGGTCACCGCGCTGAACGCGACGGTCAACTACCCGGAGGGGACGGTGACCGGGCTCATCGAGACCACGGTGTGCGCGGAGCCGGGCGACAGCGGCGGCCCGCTGTTCTCCGAGGGCATCGCGCTCGGCGTCACCTCGGGCGGCAACGGCGACTGCACGACGGGCGGTACGACGTTCTTCCAGCCGGTGACCAAGGCGCTGACGTCACTCGGGGTGCGGCTGATCGTGTCGGCGCAGAACGCGGGCGGCGCGCCGGGCGGTGCCTCCTCCCCCGCGTCGTCGGCGCCCGCGAACCAGGGTGCGGCGGCCCCCAGCGCGGCCTCGCCGGGCTCCTCGGCCCCGGTGACGGGCGCGTCGGAGGGCAGCACCCTGCTGGCGCGGCTGACGGACACCCGGAACATCGGGCCGGGGCTGCTGGTCATCGCGGGCAGCCTGATCGCGCTGGTGGCGACCCGGTTCATCCGGGCCGAGCAGGACCGCAAGGCGTACCAGCGGTACTACTCGGCGACATGGGGCTGACGGAACGGCCGAGGGTACGACGAGAAGGGCACCCGTGTGCTCACGGGTGCCCCGGACGGTTCGGCGTGGCGCGGGCCGGTCAGGCCGCCCGGCGCCCCCGCGGGGCCGCGGCGGCCCACTCCATCACGAGGCGCTGGTACTCCGCGCGCTGCTCGGTGGTCAGTGTCCCGCCCGACCGGCGCCACAGGGCCCGGATCTCCTCGTTGACCTCCGCGGCCGATCGCTCGGAGGCGGTTGCAACAGTGGTGGACATGCTGTGAAGCATATGCCGAGCGACGTGAAGGCACTGTGAGTAAGTACCCGCGATACGGACATTTCGGACCGTGTTACTCATCACGTCAATGTGTCAACCGGAGGCGGGAGTTCATTTCGCGCGCGTTCACCTCGCGCCCGTAGGCGCCACCCGCCGCGCCCCGCCGGGCCTCCTCGCGAGCGAGTCGGCACGGCAGGGCGGGGTGCGGGCTCAGGTGCCCGGCTTGCGGCCGTAGACGAAGACGTCGTCCCCGGTCCTCAGCAGCGACCAGTACTTCTTGGCGTCCTTGGTGGTCATGTTGACGCAGCCGTGCGAACCCGGCGGGTTCCACATGCTCAGGCCCACCGAGTGGAAGGCCTGGCCGCCGTCGAAGAACTGGCTGTAGGGCATCGGCACGTCGTAGATGGTCGAGCGGTGGTCGATGTCCCGCCAGTAGATCTTCTTCAGGCCGGTACGGGTCTCGTAGCCGTCACGGCCGGTGCGCACCGGCACCGGGCCGTAGACGAGCCGGTTGCCGTCCTGGATCCAGCTGAGCTGGAGCGTGAGGTTCACGCAGGCGGTCCGGCCCTTGTTCACCGGGCACTTGCCGTCCTTGTTCGGCTTGCTCCCGACCGCCTTCTGCTTGTTCATGAGGTCCATCACGCCCCATGTCAGAGGGCCGGCGTAGCCGATGTTCGGCATGATGCCGTGCTTGGTCTGGAATGCCTGGACCGCCTTGCAGTCGGCGGCGGACTGCCTGCCGTCGACCGGCCGGCCCAGGAACTTCTCCACCTGCTTCTGGTACGGCCCCGTCCGCGTGGTGCAGCTCGCGGCCTGGGCCGGCGTCGCGGTCAGCGCCAGCGCGAGCGGCGCCACCAGTCCCGTGACCCCCAGCGCGACCACGCCTCGTCTGCGTATGACCCCCATGCGTCCTCGTCCCCTTCCCCTTTTTCCGTCCGTTCGCCCGGGCCTCCCCCGGTCCTCACCGGCGCGGTTCCCTCGGTCCCGACTACTAGACCCGGCCGGGCGGCCGAGGGTTGTGGTTCCGGTCGGGCTGTGACGAAACGGTGAACTTCGGCCCGTACGGCGCTCAGGGCGTCCAGCACTCCCGTAGCAGCCCGACCGCCCGGGTCAGGGTGTCGGGTGTCGCCGTGAACGGCAGCCGCAGGTGGCGGGCCAGGGTGGTGCGGTCGGCGGTGAAGCGGGGTCCCGGAGTGATCGCGAGGCCGCGTGCGGCGGCCCTCGCCGCGAGGTCGGTGGCGAGCGGGCCGGCGTCCCCGAGGTGCAGCCAGAGGGTCAGCCCGCCCGCCGGGACGGTGTACGTCCATCCCGTGCCGGCGAGCAGCGCGGCGAGGTGGTCGCGCTGGGCGCGCAGCCGGGCGCGCCGGTCGGCGAGCAGGGCGGGCAGCGGTGCGCCGAGCAGTTCGGCGGCGATGAGCTGTTCCAGGGGCGGCGGTGCCAGCTGGGCCTGCAGCGGGGTGAGCCGCAGGTCTCGTACGAGGTCCGCGGTGGCCCGGATCCAGCCGACCCTGAGGCCGCTCCACAGGGTCTTGCTCGCGGAGCCGATCTGGATGACCCGCGCCCCGGCGAGGTGGGGCTCGGTGCCGGGCGGTGTTCTCAGGTCCAGGTCGCGCATGGTCTCGTCGGCGAGGACGGTCAGCCGGTGGCGGTCGGCGAGCGCGGCGAGCGTCCGGCGGGCGGCGGGGTCCATGTGGGCGCCGGTCGGGTTGTGGAAGTCGGGGACCAGGTAGGCGAGCCGCGGGCGGTGCCGGCGTACGGCGGCTGCGAAGTGGTCCAGGTCCCAGCCGGCCGGTGCCGTCACGGGGACCGGCAGCAGGCGGGCCCGGCGGGCGCGCAGCACGGCGAGGGCCCCGGGATAGGCGGGGTTCTCCACCACCACGGGTGCCCTGCGGTCGGTGTGCAGGTGGTCCAGGAGCAGGGTGAGCGCGGCCTGGGCGCCGGCGGTGACCAGGATCTGCTCGGGGCGGGTGGCGAGGCCGGCACGGGTGTAGCGGTCCGCGATCAGCTCGCGGAGCCGGGGCAGGCCGGCCGTGGCGACGCCGGAGTCGACGAGCAGGGGCGCGCAGCGTTCGACGGCGCGGGCGAGTGCGGCGCGGTAGGCCTCGTGGGGTGCGGCGGTCACCGCGAGGGTGAGGTCCAGGCCGGCGTCGGGGGCGCCGCCCCGGTCCAGGGACCAGGGGGTGGTGCGCTCGGTGAGGCGGGCGGGCAGCCGTACCGCGCTGCCGCTGCCGTGCCGGGTGTGCAGCCAGCCGTCGGCGCGCAGCAGGCCGAGCGCGGTGACCACGGTGCCGCGGCTGAGGCGCAGGGTGCGGGCCAGTTCCCGTTCCGAGGGCAGCCGGGTGCCGGCCGGGAGCCGGCCGTCGACCACGGCGTCGCGCACCGCCGCGGCCAGGGTGCGGGCGAGGGGCCCGGGGCGGGCGCGCCAGTCACCGAGGGCGGCGACGAATCCTGTGTCCACCGGTCCATTTTCGCTGGTCCAGTTGTGGTGAAGTGGACCAGGTGGCGGATGCCGTCGCGGTCTACGCTGCGGCGCATGGACCGTACCCTCGCCGATGATCTCTCCCGGCTCCCCGAACTGCTGCAGGCCGCCCGCGATCTCGCCGTGCGGGAGGCGGCGGGGCTGGCCGAGCGGCCGGTCGCCGCACCCGGGGCCCCGCCGGGGCGGGCCGCGCTCCCGGACGCGGGCGCGGGCGGTGACGGCGCGCTCGCCCGGTTCGCCGAGCGGTGGGCGCCCGGCTTCTCCGGCTCCGCCGGGCCGCGCTACCTCGGCTTCGTCACCGGCGGCGCGACGCCCGCGGCCGTCGCCGGGGACTGGCTGACGTCCGCGTTCGACCAGAACCTGTCCGGGGCGGGCGGGTCCTGGGCGCAGGAACTGGAGCGGGAGACGGTGGCGTGGCTGCGCGAGCTGTTCGGGCTGGGCGAGGCGCACAGCGGGGCGTTCGTGACGGGTGCGACCATGTCGAACACGGTCGGTCTGGCGATCGGCCGGGAGTGGGCCGGCGAGCGGCTGGGCGTGGACGTCTCCCGGGCCGGCACCGCCGCGCTGGGCCCGCTCGACGTGCTCTCCGGCAGCCCGCACTCCAGCATCACGAAGGCGATGTCGGTACTGGGCCTGGGCCGGGACCGGCTCCACCGGGTGCCGCTGCTGCCCGGCGGCCGGGAGGCCGTAGACGTCGCCGCGCTGGAGGCGGCGCTGGCCGAGCGGGCCGGCCGGCCGGTGATCGTCGTCGCGAACGCGGGCACCGTGAACACCGTCGACTTCGACGATCTGCGGGCGATCGCGGCGCTGAAGGAGCGGTACGGCTTCTGGCTGCACGTGGACGCAGCGTTCGGTGCCTTCGCCGCGCTGTGTCCGGAGCACGCCGGCCTGGTCGACGGGCTGGACGCGGCCGACTCGGTCTGCGTGGACCTGCACAAGTGGCTCAACGTCCCCTACGACGCGGCCGTCCAGTTCACCCGGCGGCGTGATCTGCAGGTGGCGGTGTTCCACAACGACTCGCCGTACCTGGGCGGACCCGAGGGCGAACCGGACTTCCTGCACCTGACCCCGGAGAACTCGCGCCGGCTGCGGGCCCTGCCGGCCTGGTTCTCGCTGGTGGCCTACGGGCGGGCCGGGCACCGGGAGATCGTGGAGCGCAGCGTGGCGCTGGCCCGCCGGCTCGGCGCGGGCGTCGACGCGCTGCCGGGCCTGCGCCTGCTCGCCCCGGTCCGGCTCAACGTGGTCTGCTTCACGCTCGCCGGGGACCCGTCACCGCAGCGGGTGGCGGCGCTTGCGCGGGCGGTGGCGGACTCCGGGGAGGCGTTCGTGACGCCGACGGTGTACGGCGGGGTGCCCGGGCTGCGTGCCGCGTTCAGCAACTGGCGCACCACCGAGGCCGACACCGACCGGGTGCTGCGGGTACTGGCGGCGGCCTCGGGCTGACGGTCAGCCGGAGCGTCGTACGGCCGTGTGGAAGCCGGTGTGGACGGCGGTCAGGCCGCCGTCGACGACGAGGCTGGTCCCGGTGATCCAGGCGGCGTCGCGGGAGGCGAGGAAGGCGACCGCGGCGGCGATGTCCTCCGGCTCGCCGACCCGGCCCAGCGGGTACAGGGCGCGGACGGCGTCGAGGTCGTCGTCGCGCCCCTCCCAGGCCGAGGTGCGGACCGTGCCCGGCACCACGAGGTTGACCCGGACGCCCCGGGCCGCGGCGTGCCCGGCGAGGGTCCGGGTGAGCGAGCCCAGGCCGGCCTTGGCGGCGCTGTAGGCGTGGTTGCCGAAGTCCTGCAGGCCGTTGACGGAGCCGATGCTCACGATCGCCCCGCGTCCGGAGGCGGCGAGGTGCGGCAGCGCGGCGCGGCAGCAGCGGTGGGCGCCGGTGAGGGTGACGTCGAGATCGCGGGCCCAGGCCTCGTCGGGGTCGTCCTCGTAGCGCGGGACGTCCGGGCTGCAGTGGGCGGCGCTGTTGACCAGCACGTCGAGCGAGCCGAACGCGGTGACGGCACGGGCGACGGCCGCCTCGACGGCGGTGCGGTCGGCCACGTCGCAGGCGACCGCCTCGGCCGTCAGGCCCTGCCCGCGCAGCGCGGCGGCGGTCCGCTCGGCCTCGGGCAGGTCCCGGTCGGCCACCAGCACCCGGCCGCCCTCCTGAGCGAGCCGCCGGGCGACGGCCGCGCCGATGCCGCGGGCGCCGCCCGTGACGAGAACTCCGTGTCCTGCGAAGCGAGTCGGATCAGTCATGGGCCGACGGTACGGCTCCGCGGGCGCCCTTTCACCGGTATCCGGTGACGTCCGCCGGTCTGCCCGCGTCCTGTACCTCGGCCAGGTACCGCCAGGCGTCCGGCCGGCTGCCGTCGAGGTCGGTGAAGCCGTACTCCCGGGCGAGGCCACCGCTGGAGAGGGACCGGCCGTTGAACCGGGCCACGCCGGGGTCGGCGGCCAGGGCGGCGACGGCCCGGCCGGTGTAGCGCGGCGTCTCGGAGATGGCGAAGTGGGGTTCGCGGCGCAGGGCGTCCCGCCAGTTCTCCTCGCGGACGCCGTACGCGTCGAGCATGTGCTCGGAGCGCATCCAGCCGGGGGTGAGGGCGACGGCGGTGGCGCCGCGCGGGCCGAGTTCGTGGCCGAGGGCGAAGGCCATGCGCAGCACGGACGTCTTGGCGAGGTCGTAGAAGAAGTTCACGCGGTAGGTGTCGCGGTTGTACTCGGCGGTGCCGTCGGTGACCTCCACGACCAGGCCGCCGGGGCGGCGCAGCAGCAGCGGCAGGGCGTGGTGGCTGGTGACGGCGTGGGTCTCGACGGCGAGCCGGAGCAGCCGGAGCCCGTTGTCGAGGTCGTGCTCCCACACGGGGGTGTCCCACTCGAACAGGTTCTCGCCGCCCCAGATGTCGTTGACGAGGACGTCGAGGCGGCCCTGCTCGGCCGCGACCCGGTCCACCAGGTCCCGTACGGCGGACGGGTCCAGGTGGTCGGCCGGTACGGCGATGCCCTGTCCGCCGGCCGCGGTGACGAGGTCGGCGGTGTCCTCGATGGTCTCGGGACGGCCGTACTCGGAGCGGTGGGCCCGGGTGCTGCGGCCGGTGACGTAGACGGTGGCGCCGGCCGCGCCGAGTTCGACGGCGATGCCGCGTCCGGCGCCCCGGGTCGCCCCGGCGACCAGCGCCACCTTGCCTTCGAGCGGTCCTGACATGTCCGGCCTCCTGTGCGGTACGACTGCTGTCGTCGTCCACCGTCCCCGGGAAGCCGGACACCTGCTGTCGGGATTCGCGCGTGCTCCCGCCCGGCGCGCTCCGCGGGGCTCAGTGCCCGCGTCGGATCCATTCCTCCAGGTGGGGGGCCTCGGCACCGATGGTGGTGCCGTCACCGTGGCCGGTGAGGACCTTGGTCTCCGGCGGCAGGGTGAGGAGGCGGTCGCGGATGGAGTCGATGATGGTCGGGAAGTGCGAGTAGGAGCGTCCGGTGGCGCCGGGGCCGCCCTGGAAGAGGGTGTCGCCGGTGAAGACGGTGCCGAGGCCGGGGTCGTACAGGCAGACGGCGCCCGGGGCGTGACCGGGCGTGTGCAGGACGGTGAGGTCGGCGCCGGCGGCCTCGATGACCTGGCCGTCGAGCAGATGCCGGTCGGGGTCGCGGTGCGGGTGGGTCTGCCTCCACAGCGGCAGGTCGTCGGGGTGCAGCCAGATGGTGGCACCGGTGAGATCGGCGAGCGCCGGGGCGGCGTTGACGTGGTCGTTGTGGGCGTGCGTGCACACGATGGCGGTCAGGCGCCGGTCGTCGACCGCGCGGGCGATGGCCTCGGCGTCGTGGGCGGCGTCGATGACGATCACCTCCCGCTCGTCGCCGACGATCCACACGTTGTTCTCCACGTCCCAGGTGCCGCCGTCGAGGCTGAACTGTCCTGCGGTGACGAGGCGTTCGATGCGTACGGTCATCACAGCACCACCACCGAACGCAGCACGTCACCGTGGTGCATCCGCTCGAACGCCGCCTCCACCTCGTCCAGTCGGACGGTCTCGGTGACGAACGCGTCGAGCGGCAGGCGGCCCTGCAGGTGGAGGTCGATCAGCATGGGGAAGTCCCGGGTGGGCAGGCAGTCCCCGTACCAGCTGGACTTCAGCGCGCCACCGCGGCCGAAGACGTCCAGCAGGGGCAGTTCGAGCTTCATCTCGGGGGTGGGGACGCCGACGAGGACGACGGTGCCGGCGAGATCGCGGGCGTAGAAGGCCTGCTGGTAGGTCTCCGGGCGGCCGACGGCATCGATGACGACGTCGGCGCCGAAGCCGCCGGTCAGCTCACGGATCGCCTCGACCGGGTCGGTCTCCTTGGAGTTGACGGTGTGGGTGGCGCCCAGCGTGCGGGCCTTCTCCAGCTTGCGGTCGTCGATGTCCACCGCGATGATCTTCACCGCGCCGGCCAGGTTCGCCCCGGCGACGGCCGCGCCGCCGACACCGCCGCAGCCGATGACGGCGACCGCGTCGCCCCGGCCGATGTTACCGGTGTTGACGGCGGCGCCGATGCCGGCCATCACGCCGCAGCCGAGGAGGCCCGCGACCGCCGGGGAGACGGACGGGTCGACCTTGGTGCACTGGCCGGCCGCGACGAGCGTCTTCTCCGCGAACGCGCCGATCCCGAGGGCCGGGGACAGCTCCTGGCCGGTGGCGGCGAGGGTCATCCTCTGCCGCGCGTTGTGGGTGTCGAAGCAGTACCAGGGCCGGCCGCGCAGACAGGCCCGGCACCGGCCGCACACCGCACGCCAGTTGAGGATGACGAAGTCCCCCGGGGCGACGTCGGTGACGCCGTCGCCGACCGACTCCACCACACCGGCGGCCTCGTGGCCGAGCAGGAAGGGGAAGTCGTCGGAGATGCCGCCCTGTTTGTAGTGCAGATCGGTGTGACAGACCCCGCAGGCCTGGACGCGTACGACGGCTTCGCCGGGTCCCGGGTCCGGCACCACGATCGTCTCGACCCGAACGGGCTCGTTCCTGCCCGGTGCGATCACGCCGCGTACTTCCTGCGCCATGGTCTGGTTCCTTCCGTCGAATACCTACGCCGCCGACCCTACGCGCGACCGGGGGGCGGCGGGACGGTCCACGACGGTGGCCGTGGATCTTTGCGCCACCGGTGGCGGACAGCGCGAAGGGCCGTCCCGGCCGGGACGGCCCTTCGCGCGGCAGCCGCGGTCAGTGGATGCCCTGGACCAGCCCGAGCAGGGGCGCCGCGGGGGCGATGACCTGCTCCAGCTGGTTCAGCTGGTTCAGCTCGCGGAGGTGTTTCAGCTCCCCCACCTGCTCGCTGACCCGCGGGACGCGGCCCTTGTACGGTGCCGGGATGTCGGCGCCGGCGAGCGAGTCCAGCGTGCTCAGCGCGCCGAGCCCGCCGACGAGCGGTGCGCCGGTGCCCGCGGCGCTCGCCTGCGGTGCGGCGAGACCGGCGATCCCGGCGGCCAGACCGACGGCGGCGACGATACGTCGTGTTGAGATCATGTCCCTGCAACGGCCGCGGGCCCCGGCCGGACACGGGCGGCGGGCGGCGCTCACCCGTGAGGCGGAGGGCGACGGCCGGGCTTGCCGTGGCCGCCGGGGCGGAGGACGCTCGGAGGTGGGGCCCGTGCGGGCCGTTCCTGGCCGGGCCGCGGGCGCCTGAAGGAGGTCACCATGGGTACCGCGACGGGGTCCGCTTTCGACACCGAGACACTGCGCCGGGCCATCGAGGGCAACACCGGCAACAACCTGCTGTCGCTCTACGCGGACGACGCGGAGATCCGCATCGTCGACCGCAACAACCAGCCCAGTCATCCCACGGTCCTGCACGGCCGGAGCCAGATCGCCGAGTTGCTGGACGACGTCTACAGCCGCGACATGACCCACAAGCTGGACCGGTGCGTCATGCAGGGGGACCAGGCCGCGTACAGCGAGTCCTGCGAGTACGCGGACGGCACCCGGGTGCTCGCCGAGTCGATGGTCACCCTGCGGGACGGCAAGATCACCGATCAGCTCATCGTCCAGGCCTGGGACGAGTAGGGCCGGCGGGTACGGCGAGCGCGGTCCCGGCCGGAGGTCCGAAGGCCGTGCGCGCGCTCGGTTACGCTGTACGCGGGCCGTGACTGGCGCTGAGGTGGAGCACCACCGGGGAGCGGTCCGTGGTGGTTGCCGCGCGCCTGGGCGAGGAGAGTCGATCCAGCTCAGGAGTGTGCAGCATGACCCAGGCCCGGCTGATGGACGGCACCGCGCTCGCCCGCCGCATCGTCGAGGACACGGCGAGGAAGGCCGCCGGTGTCACCGAGCGCACCGGTACCGCGCCGTGTCTCGCGACCGTGCTCGTCGGCGAGGACCCGGCGTCGGTGACGTACGTCCGCATGAAGCAGAACCGCTGCCGCAAGGCCGGCATCGAGTCCCGGCACGTGGCGCTGCCCGCGAGCACCACGGCCGGGGAACTCGTCGGCACGCTGCGGGAGTTGTCGGACGACCCGGGGGTGCACGGGATCCTGCTCCAGCACCCGGTAGGCGACCACATCGACGAGCGGGCCGCGTTCGAGGCGATCGCGCCGGAGAAGGACGTGGACGGCGTCACCTTCGCCTCGTTCGCCACGATGAGCTTCGGGCTGCCGGGCTTCGTCTCCTGCACGCCGGGCGGCATCGTGCGGCTGCTGGACGAGTACGGCGTCGACCCGGCCGGGAAGCGGGCCGTGGTGGTGGGCCGCAGCGCGATCCTGGGCAAGCCGGTGGGGATGCTGCTGCTGGCCCGGGACGCGACCGTCACGTACTGCCACTCGCGTACCCGGGACCTGTCGGCGGCGGTCCGCGAGGCCGACATCGTCGTGGCCGCGGTGGGCCGGCCGCGGCTGATCCGCGGACAGGACATCAAGCCGGGCGCGGTCGTCGTCGACGCGGGCTACAACGCGGGCAACGTCGGTGACGTCGACTTCGACTCGGCCGTGGAGCGGGCCGCGCTGATCACCCCGGTGCCGGGCGGGGTCGGTCCCATGACGATCGCGACGCTGCTGGAGCAGACCGTGACGGCCGCCGCCCGGCAGCTGGGGGTGTGACGGGCGGGCGGCCCGGTCAGCGCATCCAGGCGCTGTACTCCCTGACGTCCCCGGCCTGCACACCGTAGGCCGGGTCGTCGCGGGTGAAGGTGGTCTCCAGGCCGAGGACGGCACCGGTGCGCGCGTCGAGGATCAGCATGCGCCGGCTGCCGCCGCCCTCGTACACGTACGCCTGCCCCGGGCGGCCGAGGCGGTCCGTCACCTGGCCCGCGGGCCGCAGCCCCTTCGCGTCCGCGAGGACCCGGACCAGGGCCGCGGACTCGCGGGCGCCGAGGGTCCAGCGGTCCAGCAACTCATCGACGGCTCGCAGGAGTTCGGGGGTGCTCGGGGAGCCGGTGCGCACGGCCTCGGCGAGGTAGGCGCGCAGGGCGGCCGGGGTGTGCGGCGGGGCTGCCTCCGGCGGGGCGTCGCTCCAGCTCGGCGGGTACGTGGTCCGGCTCAGGACGTGGCCGTCGGCCACCAGGCCGGGCTCGCCGCCGGTGTCGGTGAGGACCGGGCGGCCGGGACGGCGCGGGTCGGTCGCCACGACCAGCTCGGTGTGGCTGTCGTCCGCCCGCCAGCGCACGACCCGCTCCTCGGGCAGGGTGACGGGCGGTTTCCCGTCCGCCATGCCGAGGCTCCACGTCTGCACGTGCGTGCCCTTGCGCAGTCGCGGTGCGCCCCCTGCCGCGGCGGCGTCGGCCAGTTCGGCCAGCTGCGCCAGTGGTACGGGCGTGGAGTGCGCGCGGACGGCCAGCGGCCGGGGCGCGGCGAGAGCGGGCTGCGTGCTCGGCCCGCCGAGCAGCGCGGTGGCGGCGGTCGCCACGACGACCCCGGTGGCGGCCAGCCCCCACAGCAGCCGCGACCCGGGTGCCCGGCGCGCCGGCCGCCCTTCCTCCAACAGGCGCTCCAGTCCCCGCTCGGCCCGGTGATCCAGCGGTCCGTCCCCGAAGCGGGGCGCGTCCCCGGGAACCGGATTGGCACGTCGAAGAAGGTCGAGTTCATCGGTCATGTCGGGGTTCCTCGGACAGGCAGGCGTCGACGGTGGCCAGACCCGGCCCGGCAGGCGCTTGAGCCGCCGGTGTCACAGGGCGCAGGCGGGCTATCTCCTCGCGGAGGCGGTGGCGGGCGCGGTGGAGGCGCATGGCCGCCGCGCGGCGGCCGCAGCCGAGGGCGATCGCGATCTCCTCGGCGCCGAGTTCCTCCCAGGCGGCGAGGCGCAGGATTTCCTGGTCGGCCGGGGAGAGCCGGTCCAGGGCCTCGTGCACCCAGGCACCCGGCGCCTCCGTTCCGGGCCCGGCCGCGACGTGCCGGCCGTGCGCGGCCTCGTCGTTGCCGAGCCGGTCCACCAGCCGGCGCCGCCGCCCGTAGCCGCGTACCGCGTTGGCCAGGCAGTTGCGGGCCACCCCGTACAGCCAGGGCAGTGGCGCGGCCGGCAGGTCGGCCCGACGCCGCCAGGCGACCGTGAACACCTCCGCCACCACTTCCTCCACCTCGTCGGCCCGCCCCTGAAGTCGCCTCGCGACATAGCGGCTGACCGCCCAGTAGTGCGCGCGATAGGCAGCGGCGAAGATCTCGTCGTTGCTCATGCCCGGTTCGTGTCCGGCACCGGCCGGATCGTCACACCCTTCTCCCGTGATGCTCCTCGCGTCGTCCGAGTGTGACCCCCGGGCCGGGCGCGGACACAGGCGGGGCGTGAAGAGGATCAGAAACAGCAGGGCCGTGCGATGGCTCACCAGCACCGACCACAAGACGATCGGCACGCTCTACTTGGTCACCTCGTTCGCGTTCTTCCTGATCGGCGGCGTGATGGCGCTGCTGATGCGCGCCGAGCTGGCCCGCCCGGGTCTGCAGTTCATGTCGAACGAGC
>NZ_JOIU01000036.1 GCF_000720135.1 Streptomyces sp. NRRL S-1022
CGTTCCTCATCGCCGTCCCGACCGGCGTGAAGTTCTTCAACTGGATCGGCACCATGTGGAAGGGCTCGCTGTCCTTCGAGACGCCGATGCTCTGGGCCGTCGGCTTCCTGATCACCTTCACCTTCGGTGGTCTCACCGGTGTCATCCTGGCCTCGCCGCCGATGGACTTCCACGTCTCGGACTCGTACTTCGTGGTGGCCCACTTCCACTACGTCGTCTTCGGTACGGTCGTCTTCGCGATGTTCGCCGGCTTCCACTTCTGGTGGCCCAAGATGACCGGCAAGATGCTGGACGAGCGTCTCGGCAAGATCACCTTCTGGACGCTGTTCGTCGGCTTCCACGGCACCTTCCTGGTCCAGCACTGGCTGGGTGCCGAGGGCATGCCGCGCCGGTACGCCCAACTTCCTCACCCTGCCGCGGATCCGCAGCGAATCCCCGGCGTTCGACCTGCACCACCCTGAGATCGCCGCGCTCGAACAGCTTGAGCACGCCGGTCATGGCACCGCCGTCGCGGGCAGCAAGGAGGCCGGCAAGTGAAGATCCAGGGTCGGATGTTCATCTGGCTGAGCGTCTTCATCCTGATCATGGCCATCGTGTATGGCGTGTGGTCGAAGGAGCCGGCCGGAACCACCGCGCTCTTCCTGGCCTTCGGCCTGAGCGTCATGATCGGCTTCTACCTGGGCTTCACCGCCCGGCGGGTCGACGCGGGCGCCCAGGACGACAAGGAGGCGGACGTCGCGGACGACGCGGGCGAGCTGGGTTTCTTCAGCCCGCACAGCTGGCAGCCGCTCATGCTGGGCTTCGGCGGCGCGATCGCCTTCCTCAGCATCGCGGTCGGCTGGTGGCTGATCTACTTCTCCGCGCCGTTCATCGTGCTCGGCCTGTTCGGCTGGGTGTTCGAGTACTACCACGGTGAGAACCGCACCCAGTAGGACTCGCGGAACGCACCGGGAGCCCGGACCTTCCCTCGGGGAGGGTCCGGGCTCCCGGCTTTTCCGGCGGCCCCGGCGTGTCCTTCCTTTGGCGCAGTGTCGTTCGCTCGTACGAGTTACCTGCCGCGCCGGTACGGTCTCCAGCTCATAGCGTGATCATATGAACCACACTCCGCGGACCCGCACCGTCGTCAGCTGCACCCTGCTGGTGACCGCCCTCGGCGCGGGCGTCACCGCTTGCGGTTCGGACGGCAACCCCCTGTCGGCCAGGCCGTACGACGCAGCGGGCCTGATCTCCTTCAACGGCCCCACCGAGGCGGGGAAGCGGGCCGACCCGGACAAGCCCCTGGAGGTCACCGCCAACAGCGGTGACGGGCGCATCACGGACGTCACCGCCCAGGACTCCTCAGGACGCTACGTGGCGGGCGAACTGGCCGCCGACGGCAGCCGCTGGCACAGCACGTCCCCGCTGGCCGCCAACGCCCACTACACGGTCACGGTGAGCACCGAGGACGACGACGGCGCGCCCGGCCGCAAGGTCCTCACGTTCGACACCAGCGCGCCCACCAGCAAGCAGCGCCTGAACGTCACGTTCGGGCCGGAGAAGGGCACCTACGGCGTCGGACAGCCGATCACGGCCCAACTCGACCACGAGATCAAGGACAAGGCGCAGCGCGCCGTCGTGGAACGCGCCCTGCGGGTGGACTCCACGCCGGCCGTGCCGGGCGCCTGGCACTGGGTGGACAACAAGGAACTCCACTACCGCCCCAAGGACTACTGGCCCGTCCACGCCACCATCCAGGTCCACAGCAACCTGGAGGGCGTCCGGATCGGCGACCGGCTGTGGGGCGGGAAGGCCAAGCCGGTGAAGATCACCACAGGGGAGCGGATCGAGGCCGTCACGGACGCCGCCTCGCACCAGATGACCGTCTTCAAGAACGGCCAGGAGATCAACCAGATCCCCGTCACGACCGGCAAGCCCGGCTTCGAGACTCGCAACGGAGTCAAGGTCGTCCTGGCCAAGCAGTACTTCGTACGCATGCGCGGCGCCACGGTCGGCATCGCCGAGGGCAGCGCGGACTCCTACGACCTGCCGGTCTACTACGCCACCCGGGTCACCTGGTCGGGCGAGTACGTGCACGCCGCCCCCTGGTCCGTGGGTTCCCAGGGATACGCCAACGTCAGCCACGGCTGCACCGGGATGAGCACGTCCAACGCGGAGTGGTTCTTCGACACCGTCCGCGAGGGCGACATCGTGAAGGTCGTCAACTCCGCCGGCGACGAGATGGAGCCCTTCGGCAACGGCTTCGGCGACTGGAACCTCGACTGGCAGAAGTGGCGCCAGGGCAGCGCCCTCTTCAACGGCAGACCGGACGGCCCGGCTCCGTCGGACGCCCTGAGGATCCAGCCAGCGGCCCTGTGAGCGCCCTGAAGGGGCGCGGGGAACGGCGCGGGAAGGGACCACCGGCCCGCACTCGCGCAGGATCCTCGCGCCCCTCCCCGCTAGGCGCCCACCAACCGCTTCCGGCGCAGCAGAGAGGCCAGGGCGGAGGCGAACTCCACCGGATCCACCGGCAGGGTCACCGCCGCGTCGGCCCGGCTCCACGTGGCCAGCCAGGCGTCCTGCGGCCGTCCCATCAGCAGCAGCACCGGCGGACAGCCGAAGACCTCGTCCTTCATCTGCCGGCACATGCCCATGCCGCCCATCGGCACGGCCTCGCCGTCGAACACGCAGACGTCGATGCCGCCCTTGTCCAGCTCCGCGAGGACCGCGTCGGGAGTCGCACACTCGACGAACTCGACCAGGGGCACATCGGGAGCCGGCCGGCGCCCGGCGGCCAGCCGTACTTGCTCGCGGGTGGTGGAGTCGTCGCTGTAGACCAGCACCGTGGCGGTCGGCTGCATTGTTCCTCCGAGACGTCAGCGTCGTACGGACAGGACGGGCAGGCCCGTTCCGGCGGATGTTACTCCCGTCGTCGTCCGCATGAACACCACGTCAACACCGGTCCCGCGGGTGGCAACACTCCGAACGGCACCCCCCGGAGTGAGCGCGAGATAAGCGACCGACATAATGTCGGTCGTGGCGACAGCAACGACAGTAGAAACCGGGCACGCGCACCCGTCGGTCAACCGGCCGAACCTCACCAGCGTCGGAACCATCATCTGGCTGAGTTCCGAGCTGATGTTCTTCGCGGCCCTCTTCGCGATGTACTTCACCCTCCGGTCGGTGACCGGACCGGTCCACTGGAAGGAACAGGCGGAGGCACTCAACGTGCCCTTCTCCGCCACGAACACCACGATCCTGGTGCTCTCCTCCCTCACCTGCCAGCTCGGCGTGTTCGCGGCCGAACGCGGCGACGTGAAGAAGCTCCGTGGCTGGTTCATCCTCACCTTCATCATGGGTGCGATCTTCATCGGCGGTCAGATCTACGAGTACACGGAGCTGGTGAAGAAGGACGGCATCTCGCTGTCCTCCGACCCGTACGGCTCGGTGTTCTACCTGACCACCGGCTTCCACGGCCTGCACGTGACGGGCGGTCTCATCGCCTTCCTGCTGGTCCTCGGCCGCACCTACATGGCCAAGAGGTTCACTCACGAGCAGGCGACCGCCGCCATCGTCGTGTCCTACTACTGGCACTTCGTCGATGTCGTCTGGATCGGCCTCTTCGCCACGATCTACCTGATCAAGTAGCCGGGACCGCTCCCGCACATCCAGAAGCACCGACGCAGAAGATCCTGACACCGGGGTAATCCGTGAAAAAGCTCTCCGCACGACGACGCCATCCGCTGGCGGCGGTCGTCGTCCTACTCCTCGCGCTGGCGGCCACTGGGGGGCTGTACGCCGCGTTCGCGCCCGCGGGCAAGGCGCAGGCCGATGAAACCTCCCAGTCCCTGACCATCAAGGAGGGCAAGAAGCTCTACGAGGTCGGCTGCGCCAGCTGCCACGGCACCGGTGGCCAGGGCTCCTCCGACGGCCCGAGCCTCGTCGGCGTGGGTGCCGCCGCGGTCGACTTCCAGGTCGGCACCGGCCGTATGCCCGCCGCGACCTCGCAGGGCGCCCAGGTCCCGCGCAAGAAGCCCATCTACACGCAGGCCCAGATCGACCAGCTCGCCGCGTACGTCGCCTCGCTGGGTGCCGGCCCGAGCGTGCCCACCAAGCAGCAGTACGGCCCCGCGGGCGCGGACATCGCCAAGGGTGGCGAGCTGTTCCGCACCAACTGCGCTCAGTGCCACAACTTCACCGGCAAGGGCGGTGCCCTGACCAAGGGCAAGTACGCCCCGAGCCTGGAGGGTGTCGCTCCCAAGCACATCTACGAGGCCATGCAGACCGGCCCGCAGAACATGCCGTCCTTCCCCGACACCACCATGTCGGAGAAGAACAAGAAGGACATCATCGCGTACCTGAACGCGGTCAACGGCAGCGAGACGGAGAACCCCGGCGGTCTTGAGCTGGGCGGCCTCGGGCCGGTCAGTGAGGGTCTGTTCGCCTGGATCTTCGGCCTCGGCGCGCTGATCGCGGTCGCCGTCTGGGTCGCCGCTCGGACCGCAAAGGCCAAGAAGTCATGAGTAGCCAAGACATTCCAGAAGAGAACCTGCCCGCTGAGCAGGACCACGCGCACGGCGCGGTAGGGGTCGCGGACGAGGAGAACCCGTTCTCCGACCCGGGCCTGCCGCCGCACGAGCACCGGATCCAGGACATCGACGAGCGGGCCGCCAGGCGGTCCGAGCGCATGGTCGCCCTGCTGTTCACGGTGTCGATGCTGGCCACCATCGGCTTCATCGCCTCGTACGTGGCGATCCCGGACGACAAGTCGATCTTCGTCTTCCCGATCGGGCACGTCAGCGCCCTGAACTTCGCGCTGGGTCTGACCCTGGGCGTGGCGCTGTTCTGCATCGGCGCGGGCGCGGTCCACTGGGCCCGCACCCTGATGTCCGACGTGGAGGTCGCCGACGAGCGGCACCCGATCCAGGCCTCTCCGGAGGTCCGGGCGAAGGTCCACGAGGACTTCCGCCAGGGCGCCAAGGAGTCGGCCCTCGGCCGTCGCAAGCTGATCCGCAACACGATGTTCGGCGCGCTGGCCATGGTGCCGCTCTCCGGCGTCATGCTGCTGCGCGACCTCGGTCCGCTCCCGCACAGCACGCTGCGGCACACCCTGTGGGCCAAGGGCAAGCGCCTGGTCAACATGAACACGAACCAGCCGCTGCGTCCCGAGGACGTCGCCGTCGGCTCCCTCACCTTCGCCAAGCCGGACGGCCTGGAGGAGACCCAGGAGGAGTTCCAGACGGAGATCGCCAAGGCGGCCCTGATGATCGTCCGGCTCCAGCCGGGCAACATCAAGGACAAGCGCGAGCTCGACTGGTCGCACGAGGGCATCGTCGCGTTCTCCAAGATCTGCACCCACGTCGGCTGCCCGATCTCGCTGTACGAGCAGCAGACGCACCACGTGCTGTGCCCGTGCCACCAGTCCACCTTCGACCTCTCCGACGGTGCCCGAGTGATCTTCGGTCCCGCCGGCCACGCCCTGCCGCAGCTGCGCATCGGCGTGGACAGCGAGGGTTACCTCCAGGCGCTCGGCGACTTCGAGGAGCCCGTCGGTCCTGCATTCTGGGAGCGCGGATGAGTACTGCAGCGAACGAGACGCCCCGCTCTCGCGGGAAGGCTCCGGCCGGCGAGCGTGTCGCCGACTGGGCCGACGGCCGGCTCGGGATCTACTCCCTGGCCAAGTCCAACATGCGCAAGATCTTCCCCGACCACTGGTCGTTCATGTTGGGCGAAGTGTGCATGTACAGCTTCATCATCATCATCCTGACGGGTGTGTACCTGACGCTGTTCTTCCACCCGTCGATGAACGAGGTGGAGTACCACGGCAGCTACATCCCGCTCCAGGGACAGCTGATGTCCGAGGCGTTCAGCTCGACCCTGCACATCTCCTTCGACGTGCGCGGTGGTCTGCTCGTCCGGCAGATCCACCACTGGGCCGCGCTGATCTTCCTCGCCGGCATGTTCGTGCACATGATGCGCGTGTTCTTCACCGGCGCGTTCCGCAAGCCGCGTGAGATCAACTGGCTGTTCGGCTTCCTGCTGTTCGTCCTCGGCATGTTCACCGGTTTCACCGGTTACTCGCTCCCGGACGACCTGCTCTCCGGCACCGGTGTCCGCTTCATGGAGGGCGCGATCCTGTCCGTGCCGATCGTCGGCACGTACCTGTCGTTCTTCCTGTTCGGCGGAGAGTTCCCCGGCCACGACTTCGTCGCCCGGTTCTACTCGATCCACATCCTGCTGCTGCCGGGCATCATGCTCGGCCTGATGGTGGCGCACCTGATCCTGGTCTTCTACCACAAGCACACGCAGTTCGCGGGTCCCGGCAAGACGAACAACAACGTCGTCGGCATGCCGCTGCTGCCGGTGTACATGGCCAAGGCCGGAGGCTTCTTCTTCCTGGTCTTCGGTGTCATCGCGGCCATCGCCGCGGTCGCGCAGATCAACCCGATCTGGGCGATGGGCCCCTACCGTCCGGACCAGGTGTCCACCGGCGCCCAGCCCGACTGGTACATGGGCTTCGCCGAGGGCCTGATCCGCTTCATGCCGGGCTGGGAGATCAACTTCTGGGGTCACACGCTCGTCCTGGGCGTGTTCATCCCGCTGGTGCTCTTCCCGCTGGTCCTGGCGGGGATCGCGGTCTACCCGTTCATCGAGTCCTGGGTCACCGGCGACAAGCGCGAGCACCACATCCTGGACCGCCCGCGCAACGCCCCGACCCGTACCGCGTTCGGTGTGGCCTGGGTGACGATCTACATGATCACCCTGGTCGGCGGTGGCAACGACCTGTGGGCCACCCACTTCCACCTGTCGATCAACGCCGTCACCTGGTTCGTCCGGATCTTCTTCTTCGCCGGACCGGTCATCGCGTTCATCGTCACCAAGCGGATCTGCCTGGGCCTGCAGCGCCGCGACCGCGACAAGGTGCTGCACGGTCGCGAGACCGGCATCATCAAGCGGCTGCCGCACGGTGAGTTCATCGAGGTGCACGAGCCGCTCAGCCAGGAGCAGCTGCACACGCTCACCGCGCACGAGCAGTACAAGCCGGCCGAGATCGGCCCGACGGTCGACGAGAACGGTGTCGAGCGCAAGGTGCCGGCCGCGGAGAAGCTCCGGGCGAAGCTGTCCAACGCCTACTACGGCGAGGACAACCAGATCCCGAAGCCGACCGTCGAGGAGTACAAGGAGATCACGAGCGGCCACGGCCACCACTGATCCCGCGTCGCCACGCCACGCGAAGGGCCCCGTCCGGTACACGGACGGGGCCCTTCGCCCTGTGCGGGGGTCGATAGGCTGGGGCCGACATCCGATGCTGTGTACGACACCAGGAGCGGCTGATGAGCGCTGTGACCCCCGCTGGAGGCGACACCGCGGCGGGCCGTTCCTGGCCCGCGGTACTGGACGCCCTGCTGGAAGGCCGTGACCAGAGCGCGGACGCCACGGCATGGGCGATGGACCGGATCATGCGCGGGGAGGCCACCGACGCGCAGATCGCCGGGTTCGCCGTGGCCCTGCGGGCCAAGGGCGAGACGGTGGAGGAGATCACCGGGCTCGTCCGCGCGATGTACCGGCACGCGAACGTCATCGAGGTGCCGGGCCGGACCGTCGACATCGTCGGCACCGGCGGCGACGGCGCGAAGACGGTGAACATCTCCACGATGTCCTCGATCGTCGTCGCCGGCACCGGTGCGAAGGTCGTCAAGCACGGCAACCGGGCCGCGTCCTCCGCGTCGGGCGCCTCGGACGTGCTGGAGAAGCTGGGCGTCAACCTGAACCTGCCGCTGGAGCGGGTCCCGCAGGTCGCCGAGGAGGCCGGGATCACCTTCTGCTTCGCGGTCAAGTTCCACCCGGCCCTGCGCCATGTGGCCGCCGCCCGCGGCCAGTTGGGGATCCGTACGACCTTCAACGTGCTGGGTCCGCTGACCAACCCGGCGAAGGTACGGGCCCAGGCCGTCGGCGTGGCCGATCCGCGGATGGCCCCGGTCGTGGCCGGCGTCCTCGCCGAGCGCGGCAACTCCTCGCTGGTCTTCCGCGGCGACGACGGCCTGGACGAGCTGACCACGACCGCCACCTCGCGGGTGTGGGTCGTCCGGGACGGCAAGGTCACCGAGGAGACCTTCGACCCGAGGGACGTCGGCATCGGCCTCGTGCCCGTGGAGGCCCTGCGCGGCGCCGACGCGTCGTACAACGCGGAGGTCGCCCGCCGTCTGCTCGACGGCGAGACGGGGCCCGTACGGGACGCGGTGCTGCTGAACTCCGCCGCGGCGCTCGTCGCGCTCGCGCCGACCGGCGCTCCGCTGGCGCAGCAGCTCCGGGCCGGCATGGCGAGGGCCGCCGAGTCCATCGACTCGGGCGCGGCCAAGCGCACCCTGGAGCGCTGGGTGGCCGTCAGCAACGCCTAGGGCCACCGGACGTCGTCCCGCGATCCGGACACGGGTTGCGGGACGACGATCACATCGCGTACGTTCCTGTACCAGGTCATGAGTGACAGTCATGAGGCCCCGGCCGACTGTCCGGCAACCCTCCGTCCGTGGCGGGGTGCCCCGGGTGAAGACCAGGCCGTGGACAGCAAGGTCCCCGGCAAGCGCGGATCCCTCACGCATCCAGGGATCCTGGTCGTCGAGGAGTCTTCCGTGAGCAAGCGAATGCGTTAGGGCCGCAGAGCCCCGCCTCCGCACACCCTTTCTCTGTCTTCTTCGCCTTCCTCTCACGGGAGTTCCGCCATGTCTGTCTCCACCGCTGCCGCCGACCAGTCCGTTTGCACCCCTCTGCCCGTTCTGGGGCGGGATGTCACCGTCCCGCTGGTCACCGGCGGCGAGGTCGCCTACGCCGCGCTGGACTACGCGGCCAGCGCCCCCGCCCTCCAGCGCGTCTGGGACGACGTCGCCGCGTACGCCCCGTACTACGGCAGCGTCCACCGCGGTGCCGGCTACCTCTCCCAGCTCTCCACGGACCTGTTCGAGAACGCCCGCAGGACGGTCGCCGAGTTCCTCGGCTGCCGGCCGGCCGACCAGGTGATCTTCACCCGCTCGACCACCGACTCCCTCAACCTCCTCGCCCGCGCGGTCCCGGCCGGCTGCCAGGTCTTCGTCTTCGAGACCGAGCACCACGCCTCCCTGCTGCCCTGGCAGGACGCGCGGGTCACCTACCTCGACGCCCCGCGCACCCCGCGGCAGGCGGTCGAGACCCTGGAGCGGGCCCTCGCCGGCCGCGACCCGTACGGTCCGGCCCTGGTCTGCGTCACCGGCGCCTCCAACGTCACCGGCGAGCTGTGGCCGGTGCGCGAACTGGCCGCCGCCGCGCACGCCCACGGCGCCCGCATCGTCCTGGACGCCGCCCAGCTGGCCCCGCACCACCCGGTGTCCGTCACGGACCTCGACGTCGACTGGGTCGTCTTCTCCGGTCACAAGCTGTACGCCCCGTTCGGCTCCGGCGTGCTGGCCGGCCGCGCCGACTGGCTCCAGGCGGCCGAGCCGTACCTCGCCGGCGGCGGCGCCAGCCGCAAGGTCACCCGGCGCGAGGACGGCGGCGTGGCCGTCGAGTGGCACGAGACCGCGGCCCGCCACGAGGCCGGCTCCCCGAACGTCATCGGCGCCTACGCCATCGCCTCCGCCTGCAAGGCCCTCACGGAGGCCGGCTGGGACACCCTGGTCGCCCGCGAGCAGCACCTCGTCCGCACCGTCCGCGAGGGCCTCGCCGAGGTCCCCGGGGTGCGGGTCCTCTCCCTCTTCGGCGACGACGCCCCGCGGGTCGGCGTCATCTCCTTCGTCGTCGAGGGCTGGAACAGCTCCCACTTCGCCGCCGCCCTCTCCGCCGAGTACGGCATCGGCGTCCGCGACGGCCTCTTCTGCGCCCACCCCTTGGTCCGCACCCTGCTCGGCAGCGACCCCGAGACCCAGGGCGAGTGCGGCGCCCCCGAGGCGGCCCCCGGCGAGAAGTCCCTCAACGCCATCCGCGTCAGCTTCGGCGCGGGCACCCCCGACGAGCACGTCGAGCGCTTCGTCGACGCCGTCCGGGAACTCGTGGCGGACGGCGCGAAGTGGCAGTACCGCACGGAGGACGGCCGCTGCGTACCGGCGGTGTGAGCGCCGTATAACCTCCCCCTGACGACTCGTCGGACAGGGGGAGCCCGGAGTGCAGCCGCTGCGCGCAGCAGACCCGCGCCACATCGGCCCGTACACCGTCATGCGCAGACTGGGCGCCGGCGGCATGGGCGAGGTGTACCTCGCCGAGTCCCGCACGGGTCTCAGGCTCGCCGTGAAGGTGGTACGGGCCGAGCACGCCGAGGACCGCACCTTCCGCGCCCGCTTCCGCCACGAGGTCCGCGCCGCCCAGACCGTCGGCGGCGCGGGCACGTACACCGCACGGGTGGTGGACGCCGACACCGAGGCCGAACGGCCCTGGATGGCGACGGAGTTCGTGCCCGGCCCGAATCTGCGGGACGCCGTCCTGGACCACGGCGCGCTGCCCGGGCCCGCGGTCCGGATCCTCGCCGCCGCGCTCGGCGAGGCGCTGGCCGCGATCCACGCCAAGGGCCTGGTCCACCGCGACCTGAAGCCGTCCAACATCCTGCTCGGCCCGGACGGGCCCCGGGTCATCGACTTCGGGATCGTCCGGGCCCTGGAGGCCACCGCGCTGACCCGTACCGGCGCGGTCGTCGGCTCGGTCGGCTACGTCTCGCCGGAGCAGATCCGCAACGGCGGCCAGGTCGGCCCGCCGAGCGACGTCTTCTCCCTCGGCGCGGTCCTCGCCTACGCGGCGGCGGGCCGGGAGCCGTTCGGCGAGGGCCAGGACTCGGTGGTCCTGCTGCGCATCCTGACCCGCGACGTCGACCTGTCCGGCGTCCCGGACGGCATCCGCCCGCTGGTGGCGGCCTGCCTGGCCGAGGACCCGCTGGAGCGGCCGGAACCGGCGGAGGTGCTGGCCGAGGCGGGCTTCGCCCCGGCCACCCTGCGCGCTGCCGTCCACCCCGGCTGGTACGGCCCCGCGGCGAAGGCGGGCCCGGCCTCCGCCGACCGCCCCAGCGGCGTGGAGTACCTGGCCCCCGGCCCCGTCACACCGGCGTCCGCCGCCGGCCCCGCGCTCCCGGGGTCCCCCGCCGGCCCCGCCACCCCGGCCGCGGCCCCTGCTCCCGCCGCCGAAGCCCCCGCTCCCGCTCCCGGCCCCGTCACCGCGACCGCCGCCCCCGCGAGCCCCCTCGCCCCCACCACGTCCGTCGGCCGGCTCGGCCCCGTCGCCCCCGGGCGCCGGCGGCTGCTGAAGATCCTCGCCGGGGGAGCCGTCGCCGCGGCCGGTGCGGGGACCGGCGGCTGGCTGCTGTACCGCGGGTTCGATACCGAGAGCATGAGCGGCAGCTACCGGTCGCCCGGGAGCTCGGACCCCGGCGTGGCCGAGAGCAAGGCCTCCGCCCGGTCCGCGGTGCTGCGCTGGCAGTACGACCTCGGCGGCCTCGGCGGCCTGGAGGGCGCCTGCTGCGCGCTCTCCCCGGACGGCTCCGTCGTCTACGCCGGCACCTCCGGCGGTGTGCTGCACGCAATCTCCCGGGACGGCTCCCGGCGCTGGAAGGTCCGGCTCGGCGACGACGTCTCCACGCCCGTGGCCACCCGGGACGCCGTGTACTGCGTGGTGGGCCTGCACGGCGAAGGCGTGCGCCGGCTGACCGCGGTGAGCCCCTCGGGCAGCCCGCTGTGGACCCGCACCCTCGGCGACACGGGCTACGCCGTCCCGGTCCTGCTCGGTGCGGACGTGCTCGTCTCCACCGGCGGCACGGACGCGGGCGCGCTGCGCAGCTACGCCCCCGACGGCAGCGAGAACTGGACCTTCAGGACCCCGGCCGGTCCCACCGGCACCCCCCTCGTCGCGGCCGGGGTGATCTACACGGGCAGCTACGGCGACGAGCTGCTGGCGCTGGGCGCGCGGGACGGGAAGCGGAAGTGGCAGGTGGCCGGGGGGACCGACGTCACCGTCCTCGCCCTCGCCGGCACCACCCTGATCACGCACTCCGGCCCCGTACGCCAGGGCTTCCGCGTCTCGGACGGCCGCCGCCTGTGGCGCAGGGACGCCGACGCCGGGCCCCTGACTGCCGGCAACCGGGCGCTGGCCGTCGGCACGGAGCAGGGCACGGTGTACGCCGTACGGGCGGCCGACGGCACCCGGGCCTGGGCGCACGACGTCGAGGGGAGCACGGCCGAGCCCCGGGCGGTGGTGGCCGGCGACACCGTGTACGCCCGCGCGGGCGACCGGGTGTGGGCGCTGGACCTGAACGGCGGGCGGCGCTGGGACGCGGCCCTCGGCCGGGCCGCGGCCGGCGACCAGCACGGCCCGCTGGTCCGCGGCAGCCGCCTCTACGTCCCCTCGGGCACCGGTATCGCCGCGGTCGACCTGATCGTCTAGCGGTGCCCTAGTTGTCGAGGCCGATGGCGAAGGCGGCCTCCAGGTCGTGCTGGGAGTAGGTGCGGAACGCGACGTGCGTGTCCGTGGCCTCCACGCCGGGGATCTTGCTGATCCGGCCCGGGATGACCTCGGCGAGGTCCTCGTGCTGCCCGACGCGGACCATGGCGATCAGGTCGTAGGTGCCGGTGACCGAGAAGACCTCGCTGACGCTGTCGAGCGAGGCGATCCGCTCCGCGATCTCGGGAATCCGGTCCACACTGGTCTTGATCAGGACGATCGCGGTGATCACGGCTGTTTCTCTCCCTCGGTGACCGGAGCTGGGGCGGCTTTCACTCTAGTCGTACGGCCATATCTGACCCACGCGTAACCGAACCCGAGCCCGAACCCCAGCAGGTGCGCCAGGTACGCCACCCCCGGCCCGTCCGAGGCCTGCCTCGCCGCCAGCCACTGCAGGGCCGCCCAGAACGGCAGCACCACCCACGCGGGGAAGCGCAGCGGCAGGAAGAACAGGAACGGAAGAAGACTGGTCACACGCGCGCGGGGGAACAGGTAGAGGAACGCGCCGAGCACCGCGGAGATCGACCCGGAGGCGCCGACCAGCGACTGCTCGGAGGCGGCGTTGACGGCCGCGTACCCCAGCAGGGCGAGGTAGCCGCAGCCGGCGTAGAAGAGGGTGAACTCCACCCGGCCCATCCGTTCCTCGGTCATCCCCCCGAAGACGAAGAGGAAGAGCATGTTGCCGAGCAGATGCACCCAGCTGCCGTGCACGAACAGCGCGGTGGCCGGGGTGAGCGCCGCGCGGGCCTGTCCGGCGAACAGCTCGGCCGGGACCACCCCCCAGTGCCGGAAGTACGTCCGCTGCGCGGCGAGCAGCGCCTCTCCGGTGCCGTACCCGGGGGCCAGCCCGGAAGCCGGGCCGAGCGCGAAGACCAGGGCGCACAGGCCGATCAGGCCGTACGTCGTCGGGGCCGTGGCACCCCGGACCGCTCTGTACGTCCGGCCGGCCGCCCTGCTCCAGGTGCTGATCATGACTACAGAGCATGACGTAACGGGACGCAAGCAGACAGACCGCCTCGCCGCTCGGAACGGACGGGCGGCGAGTCCCCGCCAGGCCGTAGGGTTACGAGCCACACGCGTCGGGGGCCGGCGCGGACCGACACGAGAAGGAAGAGAACAGTCACGATGACGGTTCCCCTGCCGACGGCCACCACACGATGGCGCTGCACCCTGTGCGGCAACCTCACCCGGTTCGACGTCACCCGCTCGTCGAAGGTCGTCGAGTACGTCCACCTCGATCTGGCCGGCGAGCCGACGGTGGAGGAGCGCGAGGTGGTCAGTGAGACCATCGAGTCGGTCCGCTGCCGCTGGTGCAACGCGGACAACCAGGTGGAACTGGTGGACAGGCCGGGCGCCGGCTCCTGAGCGGAGCGGCCCCGGGAGGAATTTTCCGGTATTGGGGTGTGACGGATGGTGGAGACCGCGGGCGGGGGGCCGGGGGACGGCACCGCCGAGGTGCTTGACCGTCCGCTGCCCGACGGCGTGCGCCGCCGGGTCGTGCAGATCGTGTCGGACGGCTTCGGCGGACTGACCATGGCGGAACTGCCCGCCCAGCTGAGGCAGTACGCCCGGTTCGCCCCCAATCGCCGGACCAAGTTCGCGGGCAACGCGATGGCCGCGGCGCTGGAGACCGATCCGCTGTTCCGGCAGCGGATCGGGGAGAAGTTCCGGGAGGCCCAGCCGGAACTCGCCGGGGCCCTCGACTCCGGCTCCCCGCCCCCGGCCGCGGACCCGCTCGACGTGGCGGCCGCGGCCTACGTGCTGCGTCCGGCGGGCTGGGTGAAGCTGGTCACCGCGGCCGGCGAGGAGGCCCAGCGCGCGGACGCCGAGCGCGCCGACGAGGAGAGCCGGGCCGAGCTGGAGCGGTTGCGCGCGGAGCTGGCGCAGGCCCGGGAGCACACCCGCGCCGAGACCGAACGGCTGCGGGCGGAGCTGGAGTCTGCCCGGAAGGAAGCGGAATCGCTTCACCGCAAGCTGCGTGCCGCGCTGAGCGACGTCAAGCGGGGCGAGGCCGCGCTGCGCAAGGCGCACGGCGAGATGGACGCCGTGCGCGCCGAGGCGCAGGCGCAGGTGTCGGCCGCGGAGAGCGAGTCCCGGCGGCTCAAGACCCGCCTGGGCGAGGCCGAGTCCGCGCTGGAGGCCACTCGCCGGGCCGCCCGGGAGGGCCGCAGCGTGGAGGACATGCGGGTGCGGCTGCTGCTGGACACCCTGCTGGACGCCACCCAGGGGCTGCGGCGCGAACTCGCGCTGCCGCCGGTGTCCGTGCGCCCGGCGGAGACCGTCGACGCGGTGGAGCCGGGCCGGATGACCCCGAAGGACATCGCGGCGCGCGCCCTGTCGGAGCACGATCCGGCGATCCTCGACCAGCTGCTGGCCCTGCCGCAGGCGCACCTGGTCGTCGACGGTTACAACGTGACCAAGACCGGTTATCCGCAGATGCCGCTGGAGAAGCAGCGGCTGCGGCTGCTGGGCCAGCTGTCGGCGCTCGCCGCGCAGACCGGCGCCGAGGTGACCTGTGTCTTCGACGGTGCCGAACTGGCCGCGCCGGTGCTGCTCGCGCCGCCGCGCGGGGTGCGGGTGCTGTTCTCCAAGCCGGGCGTGACGGCCGACGAGCTGATCCGCCAGCTGGTGCGCGCGGAGCCGCCGGGACGTCCGGTCATCGTCGCCTCCACCGACCGGGAGGTCGCCGACGGGGTCGCGAAGGCGGGTGCCCGGCCGGTGGCCTCTGCGGTGCTTCTGAAGCGACTGTCCTGAAGGCCCAACGGACATAGGTAATGCCCGAATTGGCCGTATCGTCACGCAACGTAGTGTCAATCGGGACTCACTGCACGTGAGTTGTGTGCAAAGAATGCACTGCGTGACGAGTTTTTTTGCTGTGGGATTTGAACTGATCACAACTGGGTCACTAGGGTCTGGGCTCGAACCTCCGAACGGGTGAACACTCACAAGAAGGAGTTCGTCCTCCGTGGCGTCCCACCGTCGACCCAAGCAGCCGAGCCGCACCCGCGTGACCGTGCTCACCACCGCTGCCGCAGCTGCCGTCGCGCTCAGCGCCAACGCCGCCAACGCCGCGCCGAGCGAGAAGCTCGGCAAGGACGAGGTCAAGGCCAAGGTCGACAAGCTCTACGAGCAGGCCGAGCAGGCGACCGAGAAGTACAACGGCGCCAAGGAGAAGCAGCAGAAGCTGCAGAAGGAAATCGCCACCATCCAGGACGACGTCGCCCGCGGCCAGGAGGAGCTCAACAAGCTGCGCGACGGCCTGGGTTCGCTGGCCACCGCGCAGTACCGGTCCGGCGGCATCGACTCCTCGGTCCAGCTCTTCCTGTCCTCGGACCCGGACGACTTCCTCGACAAGGCGTCCACGCTCGACCAGTTGAGCAGCCAGCAGGTCGACGCGCTGAAGAAGATCCAGGACAAGCAGCGCGAACTCGCCCAGGAGCGGGCCGAGGCGACCGAGAAGCTCAAGGACCTCTCGGCCACCCGCACCGAACTGGGCAACAAGAAGAAGGAAGTCCAGAGCAAGCTCGCCGAGGCGCAGAAGCTCCTGAACACCCTGACCGCCAAGGAGAAGGCGCAGCTCGCCGAGAAGGAGCAGCGCGCCAACCGCTCCTCCACCGAGCGCGTGGACCTCGGTGACGCCCCGCCGGCCTCCGGCCGTGCCCAGGCGGCCTTCTCCGCCGCCCAGACCAGACTCGGCTCGCCGTACGTCTACGGCGCCACCGGCCCCTCCTCCTTCGACTGCTCGGGCCTGACCTCGTGGGCCTACGCCCAGGCCGGCGTCTCCATCCCGCGCACCTCCGAGGCGCAGGCGCAGATCGGTACGAAGATCTACAACCAGAGCGACCTCAAGGTCGGCGACCTGGTCTTCTTCTTCAACGACATCCACCACGTCGGCCTCTACGCGGGCAACGGCCAGATCCTGCACGCCCCGCGCACCGGCACGGTCGTCCGGTACGAGTCCATGACGACCATCGGCGGCCCGTTCATGTTCGGCGTCCGGGTCTGACACCCGGCGACACACCGGACACGGTGGCGCCCGAACGGGCGAATCACCGGAACCCAAACTGACTCCACGCCCCGCCCATGACCTGCGTCAGCGGCGGGGCGTCACTCTGCGTTGACTCCGAGGTCTTTGGCCCGGGCCGCTCGGCACGGCTACTGTCTGCCGCGTTTCCCCGGCGCTGGGGCCTCCCCGTCCCCAGGCGCCGGGGAAACGGTCTGTGTCCGCCAGCAGAAGGACTGCCGTGGGGTCCCATCGCCGCCTTGCCCCGTCCGGATTCGACCGGGGCGCCCTAGCCCTGTGCGTACTGTCCACCTCGATGGCCGCGCTCGGTGCCGTACCGGTGCACGCCGCGCCGAACGCCGACACCCGGGCCGAGGTGGACCGCCTGTACGAGGAGGCCGAGAAGGCGACCCAGGCCTACGACAAGGCCGACGAGCAGGCGGGGCGGCTGCGCCGCCGGGTCCGGGACGCGCAGGACCACATCGCGCGCCAGCAGGAGCGCGTCAACGACCTGCGCGAGCAGATCGGTTCGCTGGCCGGGGCCCAGTACCGCTCCGGCGGCATCGATCCGGCGGTCGCCCTGCTGTTCTCCGCCGACCCCGACGATTACCTGGACAAGGCGTCCACGCTGGACCGCATCGGCACCCGGCAGGCGGGCCGGCTCAAGGAGCTGCAGTCCGTGCTGCGCGACCTCGCCCAGGAGCGCGCGGAGGCGGCCGGCACCCTCGCCGAGCTGGAACGCAGCCGCAAGGCCGTGGCCGAGCACAAGCGGACCG
Organism: Streptomyces sp. NRRL S-1022; assembly: GCF_000720135.1. Classification (GTDB taxonomy): domain Bacteria; phylum Actinomycetota; class Actinomycetes; order Streptomycetales; family Streptomycetaceae; genus Streptomyces. Next base: position 17,203 of record NZ_JOIU01000036.1, read on the forward strand.
TGGAGCGCAAGCTCGCCCGGGCCCGGCAGCTGATCAACGCCCTGCCCACCGCCGAACGCGCCGCCTACGACCGGGCCTCCCGCGGCGGCCGCACGGACCTGCCCGACCTGTCCGGCGTCCCCGCGCCCGACGGCCGCGCCGCCGCGGCCCTGGCCGCCGCCCGCTCCGCTCTCGGCCGCCCCTACGTGTGGGGCGCCAACGGCCCCTCCGGATTCGACTGTTCGGGCCTGACGCAGTGGGCGTACGCGCACGCCGGCGTCCACCTGCCGCGCACCTCGCAGGAACAGCGGTTCGCCGGCCGGCGGGTCCCGCTCTCCCAGGCCCGCCCCGGAGACCTGGTCGTCTACCGCTCCGACGCCGGCCACGTGGCGATGTACGCGGGCAACGGCCAGGTCATCCACGCCCCTTACCCCGGCGCCCCGGTGCGGTACGACCCGGTCGGGATGATGCCCGTCTCCTCGGTCACCCGGCCCTGACCGCGCCGCGCGCCGTACGATCGGGAAATGGCTGGTCGCAGGCGGGCGTGGAGCATCGGGGCGGTAGGACTGGGCCTGCTGCTGCCGCTGGCCGGGTGCGGCGGGCCCACGGCGGCCGACTCCGCGCGGGCCGGTGTGCAGCAGGTGCTGGACCGGCGCGCGGCCGCGCTCCTCGGCCGCGACGAGACGGCGTACGGCGCGACGGGCACCCGCACCGGGTACAGCCGGCTGCGCGCCCTCCCGCTGGCCTCCTGGAGCTACCGGGTCACCGCCGTGCGCCGCACCGCCTCCGGCGCCACCGCCGACGCCGAGCTGCGCTACCGCGTCGCCGGCTACGACAAGGCCCCCGTCGACGCCCGCCGCACCCTCACCCTGGGCCGCACCGCCGGCGGCCGGTGGTACGTCACCGCCGACCGGCCCGCCGCACGGGCCGGGCAGCAGCTGTGGGACCAGGGCACGGTGACCGCGGTGCGGGGCGCGCACAGCCTGGTGCTCGGCACCGGGGGCTCCGCCGCCGGCCTGAGGTCGTACGCCCGGCTGGCGGACCGGGCGGTCCCGGCCGTCTCCGGGGCGTGGGGCACCGACTGGAGCCGCCGGGTCGTCGTGCTCGTCCCGCGGTCCCTGGCGGGCATGGCGTCCCTGCTGGGCTCGCCGGCCGCCAGCTACCGGGGGATCGCCGCCGTCACCACCGGCGAGGCCGGCGGTTCGGGCCGGTCGCCCGCGGACCGGGTGGTGGTCAACCCGGAGGCGTACGCCGGGCTCGGCGACCCCGGCAAGCAGGTCGTCCTCACCCACGAGACCACCCACGTCGCCACCCGGGCGCGCACCACCGCCGCCACCCCGCTGTGGCTCTCCGAGGGCTACGCCGACTGGATCGGCTACCTCGGCACCGGCCGCACCCCGGTCGAGGCCGCCCCGGAACTCGCCCGAGCCGTCCGGGACGGCGAGACGCCCCGCACACTCCCCGCCGACAAGGACTTCGCCTTCACCAGCGAACCCACCGGACTGGCCCGTGCCTACGAGGGCGGCTGGCTGGCCTGCCGGATGATCGCCGACCAGTGGGGCGCGGCCCGGCTCGGCGCCTTCTACCGGGCCGTCGGCGCCCACGGGCAGCGGGCCGGCGCGGTCGAGGAGGCCCTGGAGAAGGTGCTCGGCGCGACCCCGCGGGAATTCACCGCCCGCTGGCGCGCCTACGTCACGGCACAGCTCGGCTGAGCGGTCCCCCCGCCGCAGCGGCGGGCCGGCCCTCAGGGGGAGACCGGGGTCTCCTCCTGGCGGGCGGCCCGGGGCGGGAAGGGGGTGTCCGCGGACCGCGGGACGGTCGCGTGCCACAGGCGGCGGCCCGCCGTGACCGTGGCCGCGACCAGCAGGCCGTTGCGCACCGCCAGCAGCGTCACGCCGTACCAGTCGCTCAGCACGACGTGCGAGAAGCCGAGCGGGAACTCCAGAACCGTCACGAAGGAGGCGAGGACGACCAGCAGCGCGGGCGGCCCCATGCGGCTCGCCCGGTGCGCCAGGCACACCGCGGCCAGTCCGACCAGCCACACCAGGTACTGCGGGCTGATCACCCGGCTGGTCACCGTGAACAGCAGCACCGCCGTCAGGGCCGCGTCGGCAAGGGTGTGCGGCGCGAAGCGGGCCGCGCGCAGCCGCCACAGCAGCAGCCAGCCGAACGCGGCCCCGGTCAGCGCCAGCGCCGCCGTGCTGACCTCGTCCACGTGCGGGCCCAGGAACTCGATCGACCCGTAGTTCAGCAGCACCTGCCCCTGCCAGCCGAAGTGCCGGGCCACGTGGAAGACGAGGGCGCCCAGCGACTCCACCTCGGTGCCCCGGTCCCGCTGGAAGGTCAGGAACGCGAAGGCGCCCGGCATGGACACCGCGAACAGCAGCGCGACGCCCGCCGCGGTCACCGCCGCCGCCGCCCACGCCCGCCGCCGCACCGCACCGACCAGCAGCAGCGCCGGCCACACCTTCAGCAGCGCCCCGAACGCCGTGAGCGCGCCCATCACCCGCGGCCGGCGGGCCCCGGCGAGCAGCGCCGCCACGGCCACCGCGGTCACCATCACGTCGTAGCGGGCGTACACCGTCGGCCCGAGCAGCGGCACGCCCGCCACCCACACCCAGGCCCCGCGCGCGGAGCGCTCGGGGCGCCCGGCCGCGTACACCAGCAGTGCCAGCACGACGGCGTCGGCCAGGCAGGCCAGCACGTAGAAGCCGTGCGCGTACGACAGGAAGGGCAGCACGGCGGGGGAGAGGACGGCGAGGGCCGCGGCCGGCGGGTACTGCCAGGTCACGTCGTCCAGCGGAAACGTTCCTTGCTGCAGGACCTCGTACCAGCCGCGGTAGATCACCGACACGTCCGAGGTGACGTCCGGGCCCGGGAAGGCGTACACCCGGAACACGAACAGCAGCAGTACCGTGCGGGTGACGGCCCAGGTCCCGAGCAGCCAGGCAAGGGACCGCCAGGCACCCTTCGTGTCCACGTGATCCCCTGCCGTTCGATTTCCGCGTCGGGCGACCATGATGTCCTGCGCGGCTGTGCACATGCCACAGGCCCGGCCGGACCCGGCCCGCCGGACGGCCCATTCGGTAGGGTCGGCGGCGATGCACAAGACCCTGATCGTCACCAACGACTTCCCGCCCCGGCCGGGCGGCATCCAGGCCTTCCTGCACAACATGGCGCTCCGCCTGGACCCCGGCCGGCTGGTCGTGTACGCCTCCACCTGGAAGCGCGGCAGGGAGGGCGTCGAGGCCACCGCCGCCTTCGACGCCGAGCAGCCCTTCACCGTCGTACGGGACCGTACGACCATGCTGCTGCCCACGCCGGGCGCGACCCGGCGGGCGGCCGGGCTGCTCCGCGAGCACGGCTGCACCTCGGTGTGGTTCGGCGCGGCGGCCCCGCTCGGTCTCATGGCACCCGCGCTGCGCCGCGCCGGCGCCGAGCGGCTGGTGGCCACCACCCACGGCCACGAGGCCGGCTGGGCCCAGCTGCCCGCCGCCCGGCAGCTGCTGCGCCGGATCGGCGAGTCCACGGACACGATCACCTACCTCGGCGAGTACACCCGCTCCCGGATATCGACCGCGCTCACGCCGGACGCGGCCGGCCGCATGGTGCAGCTGCCGCCCGGGGTCGACGAGAAGACCTTCCACCCCGGCTCCGGCGGCGACGAGGTCCGCGCGCGGCTCGGGCTCACCGACCGGCCGGTCGTGGTCTGCGTCTCCCGCCTGGTGCCGCGCAAGGGCCAGGACACCCTGATCCGGGCCATGCCCCGCATCCTCGCCGCCGAGCCGGACACCGTCCTGCTGATCGTCGGCGGCGGTCCCTACGAGCGGGACCTGCGCCGCCTGGCCGGGGAGACGGGCGTCGCCGGCTCGGTCCGCTTCACCGGCGCCGTCCCCTGGGCGGAGCTGCCCGCCCACTACGGGGCCGGCGACGTCTTCGCCATGCCCTGCCGCACCCGCCGCGGCGGCCTCGACGTGGAGGGCCTCGGCATCGTCTACCTGGAGGCCTCCGCCACCGGCCTGCCCGTCGTCGCGGGCGACTCCGGCGGCGCCCCGGACGCGGTCCTGGAGGGGGAGACCGGCTGGGTGGTCCGGGGCGGCTCGGCCGGGCAGACGGCCGAGCGGATCGTCACCCTGCTCCAGGACCCCGAGCTGCGCCGGAGGATGGGCGCGCGCGGCCGGCAGTGGGTCGAGGAGAAGTGGCGCTGGGACCTGCTGGCGGAGAAGTTGAAAGCTCTGCTCTAGAAACCCGTCGCGGGCCTAGGCGGAACCGGAAAATCCGCACATGCTGCGCGCATGACAGCAAAACTGATGCAGCGTCAGCTGACCAGGCGTCACATCCTCGGCATGGCGGCACTCCAGACGGCGGCCGCCCTCGGATTCACCCGCGTGGGACTCCAGTCCGCCCGCGCGGCGGAACCCGCCCCCACCGACAACTCCCCGGCGATCGTGGTCGGTTCCGGATACGGCGGCGCGGTCGCCGCCCTCCGCCTCGGCCAGGCCGGCATCCGCACCCTCGTCCTGGAGATGGGCCGGCTGTGGAACACCGCCGGCCCCGACGGCAAGGTGTTCTGCTCCACCAGCGCCCCCGACCGGCGCTCCATGTGGTTCCGCACCCGCACCGAGGCGCCGCTCGCCACCTTCCTCTGGCTGGACGTGGTCAACCGGGCCATCGGCCCCTACCCCGGGGTCCTCGACCGCGTGCACTACGACGCCATGTCGGTCTACGTGGGCCGCGGCGTCGGCGGCGGCTCCCTGGTCAACGGCGGCATGGCCGTCACCCCGCCGCGGTCCTACTTCACCGAGCAGTTCCCGGGCGTGGACGCCGACGAGATGTACGGCACCTGGTTCCCGCGCGCCCGCGCCATGCTCGGCGTCAACTCCGTCGACCCGGCGTGGTTCGAGTCGACCGAGTGGTACCAGTTCACCCGGACCTCCCGGAAGGCCGCCGCCAACGCGGGTCTGAGGACCACCTTCGTGCCCAACGTCTACGACTTCGGCCACATGCAGCGCGAGGCCGCCGGCACGGCCGAGAAGTCCGCGCTCGCCGGCGAGGTCATCTACGGCAACAACCACGGCAAGCGCAGCCTCGACCAGACCTACCTGGCCGCCGCCCTCGGCACCGGCAACGTCACCATCCACACCCTGGAGAAGGTCACCTCGGTCAGCCGCGCGGGCGACGGGTCGTACGTACTGACCGCCGACCGGATCGACGACACCGGGGCGGTCGTGGAGAGGCGGCAGTACGGCTGTACGTACCTCTTCCTCGGCGGCGGCAGCCTCGGCACCACCGAGCTCCTCGTGCGCGCCCGGGACACCGGCACCCTGCCCGGCCTCGGCGCCGACGTGGGCGCGGGCTGGGGCACCAACGGCAACACCATGCTCGGCCGCGCCAACCACGTGTGGGACACCGTCGGCGCCCACCAGGCCACCATGCCCGTGATGGGCATCGACGACTGGGCCAACCCCGACAACCCGGTCTTCGCGGAGATCGCCCCGCTGCCCATGGGCTTCGAGCACTGGGTCAGCCTGTACCTGGCGATCACCAAGAACCCCGAGCGGGCGACGTTCACCTACGACTCCTCGTCCGGGGCGGTGCGGCTCGGCTGGACCGCCGACCAGAGCGCCGTCTCGGTGCGCATGGCGAAGAAGCTGTTCGACCGGATCAACGCGGCCAACGCCACGATCTACCGGTACGACCTGTTCGGCCCGGGGAGCAAAGTCTTCGCGGACGACTTCACCTACCACCCGCTCGGCGGCTGCGTGCTCGGCCGGGCCACCGACGCCTACGGACGCGTGAAGGGGTGTCCACGGCTGTACGTCACCGACGGCTCGCTCGTCCCCGGGTCGATCGGCGTGAACCCGTTCGTCACCATCACGGCCCTCGCCGAACGCACCATGGCGCGGGTCCTCGCCGAGGACACCGCGCCATGAGGCACCGCCCGCGTCACTTGGCGTAGATCGCCTCGATCTCGTCCGCGTAGTCCTTCGCCACCACGTTCCGCTTGAGCTTCAGCGACGGGGTGAGGTGGCCCGACTCCTCCGAGAACTGGGAGGACAGAATGCGGAACTTCCGCACCGATTCCGCCTTCGACACCGCGGCGTTGCCGTCGTCGACCGCCGCCTGGATCGCCGCGTGCAGATCCGGGTCGTCCTTCAGCGACGCCGCGGTGGCCCCCGCCGGCTTGCCGTGCTCGGCGGCCCAGCGGCCCAGGAACTCCTCGTCGACGGTGACCAGCGCGCCCACGAACGGCCGTCCGTCACCCACCACCATGCACTCCGCGACCAGCGCGTGCGCCCGGATCCGGTCCTCGATCACCGCGGGGGCCACGTTCTTGCCGCCCGCCGTGACGATGATCTCCTTCTTCCGGCCGGTGATCCGCAGGTAGCCGTCCTCGTCCAGGGTGCCGATGTCTCCGGTGTGGAACCAGCCGTCGGCCAGCGCCTCCGCGGTCGCGCCCGGGTTGTTCCAGTACTCCTTGAACAGGTGCTCGCCGTGCAGCAGCACCTCGCCGTCGTCCGCGATCCGTACCACCGAGCCGGGCAGCGGCTGCCCGACCGTGCCGATCTTCTGCCGGTCCCACGGGTTGAACGCGGTCGCCGCACAGGACTCGGTCAGGCCGTAGCCCTCCAGCACCGTGAAGCCGATGCCCCGGAAGAAGTGCCCGAGCCGCTCGCCGAGGGGGGCACCGCCGGAGATGGCGTACTCGCCCCGGCCGCCCAGGACCGCGCGCAGCTTGCTGTAGACCAGCTTGTCGAAGACCTTGTGCTTGATCTTCAGACCGAGCGACGGGCCCGAGGGGCTGTCCAGCGCCTTGCTGTAGGCGATCGCGGTGTCCGCCGCCTTGTCGAAGACCGCGCCCTTGCCGTCCGCCTGCGCCTTGGCCCGCGCCGAGTTGTAGACCTTCTCGAAGACCCGCGGCACACCCAGGATCAGCGTCGGCCGGAACGCGGCCAGCTCGTCGGTGAGGTTCTTGATGTCCGGGACGCAGCCCAGCTTGATCGGCGCCATCATCGGCGCGACCTGCACCAGCCGCCCGAAGACATGGGCCAGCGGCAGGAACAGCAGCACCGAGCACTCACCGGTGCGGAACAGCGGACGCAGCCGCTCCACCACGTTCCCGCACTCGGCGAAGAAGCTGCGGTGGGTGAGCACACAGCCCTTGGGACGCCCGGTCGTGCCGCTCGTGTAGACGATGGTCGCGGGGTCGTCGGCCCGGGCGAGCGAGCTGCGCTCCTCCACCGCCCGGTCGGACACGTCCTGCCCGAGCCGGCCCAGTTCCGCCAGGCCCCCGGCCTCGATCTGCCAGACGTGCTTGAGCGCGGGCAGCGTCTCGCGCACCGACTCCACGGCCGCCGTGTGGTTGTCCAGCTCCGTGACGCAGGCGGTGGCGCCCGAGTCGGACAGGATCCACTGCACCTGCTCCGGCGAGCTGGTCTCGTACACCGGCACGGTGATCGCGCCGGCGCTCCAGATCGCGAAGTCCAGCAGCGTCCACTCGTACCGCGTGCGGGACATCAGGCCCACCCGGTCGCCCGGCTGCACGCCGGAGGCGATGAGGCCCTTGGCGGCGGTGTGCACCTCGGCCAGGAACTCCCGGGCCGTCACGTCCTGCCAGGCGCCCCCGACCTTGCGGGCGATCACGGCGACGTCGGGATGCTGCGCGGCGTTTCTGCGGACGATGTCGGTCAGATTCCCGTCCGCGGGGACCTCGTACAAAGCCGGAAGGCTGAACTCGCGCAAGACTGCTGCTCCTCATAGGGCGCCGGCGCCACGACGTTGTGCGATGCGACGGTGCGGTCCAAGGCTCGGGCAAGTGCTCCGGAACAACATGACGATTCACATGTTGAAATCCTGAGCACGACTGGACTGCCCGGACGTTACCCGCCGGTATGGCGTCTACGACAGGGGGTCCCGGCGAGATGTTCGCTGCGTCACACAGGTGGGCGTTCCTTTGCGCACAGTAGTCCACGGCCCAACCGACCGGCGAGTAACCGCAGGCCGGACCGGCACTGTTCACCTCCACCGCACACGCCTACGCTTGATCGCCATGGCATCCACACGCTCCGGCAACCGGCGGACCCGCGTCCACGTCGTCAGCGACGTGCACGGCAACGCCCGCGACCTGGCCCGCGCCGGCGACGGTGCCGACGCCCTGATCTGCCTGGGCGACCTCGTCCTCTTCCTCGACTACGCCGACCACTCGCGCGGCATCTTCCCGGACCTGTTCGGCAAGGAGAACGCCGACCGCATCGTCGAGCTGCGCACCGCCCGCCGCTTCGCCGAGGCCCGGGAGTTCGGCGCCCGGCTGTGGGCCGGCATCGGCACCGACCGGGCCACGGCCATCGAGCAGGCCGTGCGGGGGCAGTACGCCGAACTCTTCGCCGCGTTCCCCACGCCGACGTACGCCACCTACGGAAACGTCGACATGCCACAGCTGTGGCCGGAGTACGTCCGGCCCGGCACCACCGTCCTCGACGGCCAGCGGGTGGAGATCGGCGGCCGTGTCTTCGGATTCGTCGGCGGCGGCCTGCGCACCCCCATGCGCACCCCGTACGAGATCGATGACGAGGAGTACGCGGCGAAGATCGAGGCCGTCGGCGAGGTCGACGTGCTGTGCACCCACATCCCGCCCGAGGTCCCCGAGCTGGTGTACGACACCGTCGCGCGCCGCTTCGAGCGGGGCAGCCGGGCCCTGCTCGACGCCATCCGCCGCACCCGGCCCCGGTACGCGCTGTTCGGGCACGTGCACCAGCCGCTGGCACGGCGGATGCGGATCGGCGCCACCGAGTGCGTGAACGTGGGGCACTTCGCCGGCACCGGCACGCCCTGGGCGCTCGAATGGTGAGGCACACGGGCGCGGTGAAGGCGGCAGGTCGGCGGCGCGGTAGCCTTCACGCTGCACACACGTGCGCAGCCCGGCGCACACAGACCTCTCCCACCGGCCCGCATCTGGAGGAGCCACCGCGATGGCGGAACACACCAGTTCGAGCATCACGATCGAGGCGGCTCCGGCCGACGTCATGGCGGTGATCGCCGACTTCGCGCGCTACCCGGACTGGACCGGCGAGGTGAAGGAGGCGGAGGTCCTCGCCACCGACGGGCAGGGCCGCGCCGAACAGGTCCGCCTGGTCATGGACGCCGGCGCCATCAAGGACGACCAGACCCTCGCCTACACCTGGACCGGCGGCCACGAGGTCTCCTGGACCCTGGTCAAGTCCCAGATGCTCCGTTCCCTCGACGGCTCCTACCTGCTGAAGCCGGCCGGCGCGGGCGCCACCGAGGTCACCTACCGGCTGACGGTCGACGTCAAGATCCCCATGCTCGGCATGATCAAGCGCAAGGCGGAGAAGGTCATCATCGACCGCGCGCTGGCGGGCCTGAAGAAGCGGGTCGAGTCCGGGGAGAAGTAGTCGCTCCGCTGCGGCCCGCGCGCCCGGCGGTACCGTTCACCCTCATGCGCACCATCCTGATCACGGGCCCGGGCGGCAGCGGGCGCACGACCGTCGCCGCCGCCACCGCGCTCACCGCCGCCCGCGAGGGCCGCCGCACCCTCCTGCTGAGCGCCGACCGCACGGACACCCCGGGCACGGCACTGGGCACCGCGACAGGACCGGCCCCCGCCGACGTCACCGAGCGCCTCACCGCCTGGCGGCCCGACGCCGGCGCCCGCTTCCGGGCGGACCTCACCGCCTTCCAGACCCGCGCCGCGAGCGTCCTCGACCTCCTGGGCGCGGCCCGCCTGGACGCCGAGGAGGTCACCCCGCTGCCCGGCGCCGAGGAACTGTCCTTCCTGCGCGCGCTGCGCGACGCGGCCCTGTCCGAGCGGTACGACCTGCTCGTCGTCGACCTCCCGCCGCTCCCGCAGGCCCTCGCCCTGCTCGCCCTGCCCGAGGAGCTGCGCCGCTACCTGCGCCGCCTGCTGCCGCCCGAGCGGCAGGCCGCCCGCGCCCTGCGCCCGGTCCTCGGCCGGCTGGCCGGCGTCCCCATGCCCGCCGACTGGCTGTACGAGACGGCCGCCCGCTGGGACGTCGAACTGGCCGCCGTCGAGGCCGTCCTCACCGACCGGGACACCGCCGTACGCCTGGTCGCCGAACCCGGACCGGCCGGTGCCGACGCCGTCCGCGCCGCGAGCCTCGGCCTCGCCCTGCGCGGCCTGCCCACCGAGGCCCTGATCGCCAACCGGACCCTGCCCGACGCCGCCCCCGACAGCTGGCTCGGCTCGCTCCTCGCCCAGCAGCGCAAGACGCTCGCCGACTGGCAGGAGACGTACGACGTCCACCCCGCCCCGCACCTGGGCCGCGACCCGCACGGCCCGGACGACCTCACCGCCCTCGCCGTGCCCGCCGTCAACCCGGCGCCCACCCCGGTCGGGTGGCCCGTCACCGACCGGCTCGCCGAGGACGGCGTCCTGGTCTGGCACCTCCCGCTGCCCGGCGCGATACGGGACGACCTGGACCTCGTCCGGCGCGGCGACGAACTCCTGATCACCGCGGGTCCGTTCCGCCGGATCGTTCCACTGCCCTCCGCCCTGCGCCGCTGCACCGTCGCCGGCGCCGCACTGCGCGACGGCGAGCTGCGCATCCGGTTCGCCCCCGACCCGGACCTGTGGCCCGCCGCGGGACGGTGAACGGGTACGCCCGTTCGGGTAACGTCGTAAAGGCGAACCGTAGTCAGGAGCCGCCATGAGCGAAGAGCGCCCCGCACCCGACCCTGCCGAGGAGGAGCGTCCGCGGGCGACCGACGCCGACGCCTGGGCCACGGCCTGTGCCGAGGACCTCGCCACCGAGCAGGCCCGCCGCCACGACCGGCACGGCCCGCCGCCCGGATCCGCCGCCGAGGAACTGAAGAGACTCGTGGACACGGTGGCCGACAAGCTGTCCGGCCTGCCGTCACCACTCCTCGGCGGTCTCGCCGGACCCGCCGCCCAGCAGGTGGTGCGGCAGGTCGTCCAGCAGGCGAAGGCCGCCGTCGAGCCCGTCATAGACCGCAACCCGGACGTGTTCGACCACCTCGCCGCGGCGGGCAGCGAGCTGCTGGCCGCCTACCGCTCCGCCGTCCAGGCCCAGGAGCAGCGCTGGACCGCCCGCAGCGCCGACCCCGCGGGCGACGACCGGCCGGGCCGGCGTGACCCGGGGGAGGGAGACGGTCCGGGCGAACGCATCGACCTGGACTGAAGCCCTCGCACGGCAGGGCCTCGGGTACGGTTGGCCGTAGCGGGGCTCGACCGAAACTGAGGGATTCATGGGACTCACCATCGGCGTCGACATCGGCGGCACGAAGATCGCGGCCGGCGTGGTCGACGAGGAAGGCAACATCCTCTCGACCTTCAAGGTGCCGACCCCCACCACGCCCGAGGCCATCGTGGACGCCATCGCCTCGGCGGTGGAGGGGGCGCGCGCCGGGCACGAGATCGTCGGCGTGGGCATCGGCGCGGCCGGTTACGTCAACCGCCAGCGTTCCACGGTGTACTTCGCGCCGAACATCGACTGGCGCAACGAGCCGCTCAAGGAGAAGGTCGAGGCTCGCACGGGCCTCCCGGTCGTGGTCGAGAACGACGCCAACGCCGCCGCCTGGGGCGAGTACAAGTTCGGCGCCGGCAAGGGCCACCGCAACGTCATCTGCATCACGCTCGGCACCGGCCTCGGCGGCGGCATCATCATCGGCAACAAGCTGCGCCGCGGCCACTTCGGCGTGGCCGCCGAGTTCGGCCACATCCGCATGGTCCCGGACGGCCTGCTGTGCGGCTGCGGTTCGCAGGGCTGCTGGGAGCAGTACGCCTCCGGCCGCGCCCTGGTCCGCTACGCCAAGCAGCGCGCCAACGCCACCCCCGAACGCGCCGAGGTCCTGCTGGCGCTCGGCGACGGCACCCCCGAGGGCATCGAGGGCAAGCACATCTCCGTGGCCGCCCGTCAGGGCGACCCGGTCGCCGTGGACTCCTACCGCGAGCTGGCCCGCTGGGCCGGCGCCGGCCTCGCCGACCTGGCCTCCCTCTTCGACCCGTCCGCGTTCATCGTCGGCGGCGGCCTCTCCGACGAGGGCGACCTGGTCCTCGACCCGATCCGCAAGTCGTACAAGCGCTGGCTGGTCGGCGCCAACTGGCGCCCGATGGCCGAGGTGATCGCCGCCCGGCTGGGCAACAAGGCGGGCCTGGTGGGCGCGGCGGACCTGGCCCGGGAGCCGGACCCCGTCATGTGACCGGCGTGCACTGCACGGGGGGCGCGAGGCCGTGTCGGCGGTTCTCGCGCCCCGCTTCGTCGGGCGTACATTGATCCACATGGAGCTGCTCCCCAACTCCCGTACGGAACCCGACGGTTCCGCGGTCATCAGGGTCCTGAGCTACAACATCCGCTCGATGCGGGACGACACGGCCGCCCTCGCCAGGGTGATCACGGCCTGCGCCCCCGACCTGGTCCTCGTCCAGGAGGCCCCGCGCTTCTTCCGCTGGCGCAAGAAGCTCGCCCGCCTGGCCGCGGCCTCCGGCCAGGTGATCCTCACCGGCGGGGCCACCGCCGCCGGCCCCGCGATCCTCTGCTCGCTCCGGGCCACCGTCGAGCGGACCGAGGACGTCCTCCTCCCGCTCACCCCCGGCCTCCACCGGCGCGGCCTCGCCACGGCGGTGGTCCGCTTCGGCGGCGCCCGCCTCGGCGTGGTCAGCTGCCACCTCAGCCTCCAGCAGGCCGAGCGCCGGGAGCAGGGCGGCATGCTCCTCGACCGCCTCGCCGCACTGGGCGCGGAGCACGCCGTCGTCGGCGGCGACCTCAACGAACGCCCCGACGGCCACACCTTCCGCCGGCTCGCCGGTACCCTCCAGGACTGCCGTACGACCGCGCCCTGGGGCGGCGAGTTCACCTCCACGCCCGCCGACCCCCACCAGCGCATCGACGCGATCTTCGCGACGGAGGGCATCGAGGTGCTGGGCTGCGGGGTGCCCCTGGGCCAGCCGGGCGTGCACGAAGCGGACCTGAGGGCGGCCACGGACCACCTCCCGGTCCTCGCCGCCCTCCGCGTCCCGGCCGGCGATTGAAGCAGTACAAGAAACCTCTTGCCCTCGCCCCCCCGGCCGCAGCGAGGGCGGCCTGAAGGGACAGCGCGGCTTCTCCTCCCGCGCGGCCGACGGCACGGTCACGTCCCGGCGGGCGGCGTCCGGTCCGGGCGTCAGGCGTTCTCGGGGCGCAGGCCGGCGAGCAGGGCCCGCTCCAGCGTGAGCGTGTCGCGCGGCATGGGCACACGACAGGTCACCAGGCCGCGTCCTGTACTGAGTCCAGGACGCCGGCCCGCCGCTCCCGTCCGGTGTCAGACCACCGCTCCGCGCCCCGGGTCGTCGTCCTCCTCGTCGTCCGTCCGCATCCGCGCCACCAGCGTCACGAAGCCGCCCAGGAAGCCGCCGATGCCGGCGGTCGCCAGCCACCAGGTCATCTCCCAGCCGAGCAGCACCGCCAGCAGGAGCAGGACGGGACCGCCGACCACCCCGAGCCAGGCGAACCGGGCGGTGGTGTCCGCGGTCGGCAGCGGCGGCGGCTCGGGCGGTACGAAGTGGCCCTCGTCGTCCTCGGTGAAGTCGTCGTCGGACGGCTCGGCCACCGCGTAGTCGCGCGGGCCGACGCCGGGCGCGAAGGAGACGGAACCGCCGAGGGGCCGGGCGGCCGGCCGGCCCGCGGAGTCCTCCGCGTCGCCCCCGGCGTCGCCGTCCGGCTCCGGCACCGGTTCCTTCGCCGGTTCCGTCACCGGCTCCTTCGCCAGCTGCCTCTCCAGCAGCGCCAGGTCCTCCACCGGCTTGAACGGCCGGGTGCCCGGCGGGTCCGGCGGCTCCTCGCCGTACCCGGCGACGATGGCCCGCCAGGCGGCGTCCTCGTCGAACGGCACCTCCTGCTTGTCCGGCTCGCGGACCTCGTGACCGTCGAGGCCCTCACGGCCCTCGCGGTCCTCACGGTCCTCGCGGTCGGAGTCGTGCTCAGCCAACTGCGGCCGTCCCTTCCTTGCCGACATCGGGTGCGAGCCGGCCGATGAAGGCGAGGCTCTCCTCGAAGACCCGGTCCGCATCCTTGTCCAACGTCGCCACGTGGTAGCTGTGTTCCAGCACGACCTCCGTGATGTCCGTGGACGACACCCGGCTCAGCACCCGCGCCGAGTCGGCCGCCGGCACCACATGGTCACGGGCGCTGCGCAGCAGCAGCAACGGCTGGGTGACCTGGGGCAGCTCGCCGTCCAGCCGGCGCAGGAACACCCGCAGCGAGTGCGCCGCGTGCAGCGGCACCCGGTCGTAGCCCAGCTCGGCCGCGCCCTCCTTCGCGATGTCGCTGGCGATGCCCCGGGTCGTGCGCACCAGGTGCCGGGCGACCGGGAGGGCGTACGCGGACAGGCCGTGCACCCGGTTCGCCGGGTTGACGACCACCGCGCCCGCGACCCGCTCGCCGTGCCGGGCCGCGAGCCGGAGGGCCAGCGCGCCGCCCATCGACAGGCCCGCGACGAAGACCCGGGAGCAGCGCTCGGCGAGCAGGCGCAGCTCGCGGTCCACCTCCGCGTACCAGTCCTGCCAGGTCGTGAGCTGCATGTCCTCCCAGCGGGTGCCGTGGCCGGGCAGCAGCGGCAGGGACACGGTCAGGCCGTGCGCCGCGTGGTGTTCCGCCCAGGGACGCAGCGACTGGGGCGAGCCGGTGAAGCCGTGGCAGAGGAGAACCCCCACCTCCCCGCCCTGGTGGCGGTACGGCTCGGCTCCGGGGAGAACTGGCATGTGCTTCACCGTACGCGACCGCACTGACACCGACCAGGGTCGTCGGGCTCATTGACGGTCCCCCGGGTTAAGGTCTCTGAGACGGAAACCAGGAGGCACACGGGTGTTGTACGGCACGATGAAGGTCGCCATCGGAGGGCCGCTGAAGGTCGCCTTCAGGCCTTGGGTGGAGGGCCTGGAGAACGTTCCGGCCACGGGCCCGGCCATCCTGGCCAGTAACCACCTGTCCTTCTCGGACTCGTTCTTCCTGCCGGCGGTGCTGGACCGCAAGGTCACGTTCATCGCCAAGGCCGAGTACTTCACCACCCCGGGCGTGAAGGGCCGGCTCACCGCCGCCTTCTTCAAGGGGGTCGGCCAGCTCCCGGTGGACCGCTCCGGCGCGCGCGGTGCCGGCGAGGCCGCGATCCGCAGCGGCATAGAGGTGCTGGAGAGCGGCGAGCTGTTCGGCATCTACCCGGAGGGCACCCGCTCGCCGGACGGCCGGCTGTACCGGGGCAAGCCCGGCGGCCTCGCGCGCGTGGCCCTCGCCACCGGCGCGCCGGTCATCCCGGTCGCCATGATCGACACGGAGAAGATCCAGCCGCCCGGCAAGGTGGTGCCGAAGCTGATGCGGCCCGGCATCCGCATCGGCAAGCCCCTGGACTTCAGCCGCTACCAGGGCATGGAACACGACCGGTTCGTGCTGCGCGCCGTGACCGACGAGGTCATGTACGAGATCATGAAGCTCTCCGGCCAGGAGTACGTCGACATGTACGCCACCGCCGCCAAACGGCAGATAGCCGAGGCGGCGAAGGCGGCCAGGGAAGCCGAGAAGGCCCAGAAGGCCGGGAAGAAGCAGGACGAGTCCTAGACGGGGGCACAAGGGGGAGCCGGGGGGACCGGGGGACATGCCCAAGCGCGAGCGCGTCATGCGGATGTCGGTCGAGCTGCCGCTGTGGCGCGCGCTCGCCGGCTACCGCGTCCTGACCATGCTGTACGCCATCGGCCTGTGCGCCACCGCGTACGACCACTTCGTCCGGCCCTGGGTCGCCGTCGCCTACTACGCCTTCCTGTTCGTGTGGACCCTCGCCACCCTGCCCAAGCTGGCCACCGCGGCCGCCTGCACCCGGCGTTTCCTGGCCGCCGACCTCACCGTCGCCCTCGCCGGCATCCTGCTCACCCCGGTCGCCGACAGCCACGAGCGGATCGCGGGCGGCGGCCCCACCCTGCCCTCGATATGGACCGCGGGCGCGGTGCTGACCTTCGCCATCAAGGGCGGCTGGCGCTGGGCGGCCGCCGCCTCCACGGCCGTGGCCGCCGTCAACCTGGTCGAGCGCGGCCACCCCGCCCGGGACACCGTGCACAACGTGATCCTCGTCTGGGTGGCCTCCATCGCGATCGGCTACGTCGTGGAGGTGGCCCGCGCCTCCGAGCGCACCCTCGCCCGCGCCCTGGAGATCGAGGCCGCGACCCGGGAACGCGAGCGGCTGGCCCGGGACATCCACGACAGCGTGCTGCAGGTGCTGGCGATGGTGAAGCGCCGGGGCGCGGCCCTCGGCGGCGAGGCGGCCGAGCTGGGCCGGCTGGCCGGGGATCAGGAGGTGGCCCTGCGCACGCTGGTGTCGGGCGGTCTGGTCCCGGTGTCCCGGGTCTCGGAGGACCTGGCGGCCGGTGCCGTCGTCCGCGCGGTGGAGGAGCCGGACGAGGACGACCCGGCGGGCCCGGTCGACCTGCGCTCCCTGCTCGCCCGCCACGCCGGCGCCCGGGTCAGCCTCGCCGAGCCCGGCGCCCCCGTGCTGCTGCCGCCGGCCGCGGCCCGCGAGGTGGCCGACGCGGCCGGGGCCGCCCTGGACAACGTGCGCCTGCACGCGGGGGCCGAGGCCCGGGCCTGGATCCTGGTGGAGGACGAGCCGGAGGAGATCGTCGTCACCGTCCGGGACGACGGCCCCGGCATTCCCGAGGGCCGGCTCGCGCAGGCCGAGGGGGAGGGCCGGCTCGGAGTGGCCCTGTCGATCCGCGGCCGGCTGCGCGACCTCGGCGGCAGCGCCGAGATCGTCTCGGTGCCCGGGCAGGGCACGGAAGTCGAACTGAAGGTACCGAAGGGCGCCGTGCGGGCGCGGGGGAAGAAGGCGGAGCAGCGATGACACAGCAGCAGGACCCGATCCGGGTCATGGTGGTGGACGACCACCCGATGTGGCGTGACGCGGTCGCCCGTGACCTGGCCGAGTCCGGCTTCGAGGTGGTCGCCACCGCCGGCGACGGCGAGCAGGCGGTCCGCCGCGCCCGGGCCGCCGCCCCGGACGTCCTGGTGCTCGACCTCAACCTGCCCGCCAAGCCCGGCGTCCAGGTGTGCAAGGAACTCGTGGGCCACAACCCGGCGTTGCGGGTCCTGGTCCTCTCGGCGAGCGGTGAGCACGCGGACGTGCTGGAGGCCGTGAAGTCCGGCGCGACCGGCTACCTGCTGAAGTCGGCCTCCACCGAGGAACTGCTGGACGCGGTCCGCCGTACCGCCGTGGGCGACCCGGTGTTCACGCCGGGGCTCGCCGGACTGGTCCTCGGCGAGTACCGGCGGCTGGCCGCCGAGCCGGTGCCCGCCCCGGACGCCGGCGAGCCGGGCGCGCCCCGGCTGACGGACCGGGAGACCGAGGTGCTGCGGCTGGTGGCGAAGGGCCTGAGCTACAAGCAGATCGCCGAACGCCTCGTCATCTCCCACCGCACGGTCCAGAACCACGTCCAGAACACCCTCGGCAAGCTGCAACTGCACAACAGGGTGGAGCTCGTGCGGTATGCGATCGAGCGCGGGCTCGACGAGGAGTAAACGCGCCCGAATCACCCTTCCCGCCTCTCCCGATGTGACACGGATCACCACTAGCGTGACTGTCTGTCAGGAAACCGCGGTGAAGGGACAATTCCATGCGGGTCGGAGTACTGACCGGAGGCGGCGACTGCCCCGGGCTCAACGCCGTCATCCGGGCCATCGTGCGCAAGGGCGTACAGGAGTACGGCTACGACTTCGTCGGCTTCCGGGACGGCTGGCGCGGACCTCTCGAAGGCGACACCGTGCGGCTCGACATCGCCGCGGTGCGCGGCATCCTGCCCCGCGGCGGCACCGTCCTCGGCTCCTCGCGCACCAACCCCC
The DNA here is from genome assembly GCF_000720135.1 of Streptomyces sp. NRRL S-1022. GTDB lineage: Bacteria > Actinomycetota > Actinomycetes > Streptomycetales > Streptomycetaceae > Streptomyces. Next base: position 35,034 of record NZ_JOIU01000036.1, read on the forward strand.
TCAAGGTGGAGGGCGGTGTCCGCCGTATCAAGGAGAACCTGGCCAAGCAGGAGATCGACGCCCTCGTCACGATCGGCGGCGAGGACACCCTGGGCGTCGCCGCCCGCCTGTCCGACGAGTACGGCGTGCCGTGCGTCGGCGTGCCCAAGACGATCGACAACGACCTGTCCGCCACCGACTACACCTTCGGCTTCGACACCGCGGTCGGCATCGCCACCGAGGCCATCGACCGGCTGCACACCACCGCCGAGTCCCACATGCGGGTGCTCGTCTGCGAGGTGATGGGCCGGCACGCCGGCTGGATCGCCCTCCACTCGGGCCTCGCCGGCGGTGCCAACGTCATCCTCATCCCCGAGCAGCGCTTCGACCTCGACCAGGTGTGCGCCTGGATCACCTCCCGCTTCCGGGCGTCGTACGCGCCGATCGTGGTCGTCGCCGAGGGCGCCATGCCGAAGGACGGCGACATGGTGCTCAAGGACCAGTCGCTGGACTCCTTCGGACACGTCCGGCTCTCCGGGGTCGGCGAGTGGCTGGCCAAGGAGATCGAGAAGCGCACCGGCAAGGAGGCCCGCACCACCGTCCTCGGTCACATCCAGCGCGGCGGCACCCCCAGCGCCTTCGACCGCTGGCTCGCCACCCGCTTCGGCCTGCACGCCGTCGACAGCGTCCACGACGGCGACTTCGGCACGATGGTCGCCCTGCGCGGCACCGACATCGTCCGCGTCCCGCTCTCCGAGGCCACCGCCAGGCTGAAGACGGTGGACCCGAAGCTGTACGAGGAGGCCGGGGTGTTCTTCGGCTGACGGCGGCCCTTCGGCGGCTACACGGTCGTGCGGCGCAGCTGACCGATCAGCTCCCGTACGACCGCGGCCCCGTTCAGCGTCAGCACCGACTCGGGGTGGAACTGCACGCCCGCGAAACCGGGGCCGCGCAGCGCGTGCACCTCACCGTTCCCCGCCCGGCTCAGCTCCACCCCGTGCGCGGCCAGCTCGCGGGCCGCGTCCTCGTCGCAGCGCGCCACGAAGCTGTTGTAGAAACCGACGGTCTCGTCCCGCCCGAACAGGTCGATCCGGGTCTGCGCCCCCTGGTGAGGCACCTCCTTGCGCACGATCTCCAGGCCCAGCTCCGCCGCGATCAACTCGTGCCCGAGGCAGACGCCCAGCACACCGTGCCGATGGGTGCGCACCACCTCGGCGGCGAGGCCGCGCAGGAACCGCATCCTGGGGTCGGCGAGGTCGCGGGGGTCACCGGGACCGGGCCCCAGGACGACCGGCCCCCGGTGGGCGAGGACCGCCTCCCGCAGCCCGGGCTCGTCGTGGCGCCGGACGGTCACGTCGAGCCCGCCCGAGCGCAGGACGTGCGCCAGCATCGCGGTGAAGGTGTCCTCGCCGTCCACGACGAGGGCGTGGCCCGCCAGGGCGTCGGACCGCTCCTGCATCCGCAGCCAGAACGGCGCGAGCCCGGCCCGGCGCCCGTCCAGCGCGGCCCGCACCCGCGGGTCGTCGGCCAGCCGGGGCAGCTCCCGCTCCCGCCGCGGCCGGGCCGGCCCCACCCCGAGGGCGGCCAGCACGCCCGCCGCCTTCGCGTGGGTCTCCGCGACCTCGCCGGCCGGGTCGGAGCCGCGCACCAGCGTCGCCCCGACGGGCACCCGCAGCCGGCCGTCGGCACCGATGTCGGCGGTGCGGATCAGGATGGGGGAGTCCAGGGTCTGCGCGCCCCCGGGGTCCCGGCCGAGCAGCGCCAGCGCACCGGCGTAGTAGCCGCGCCCGACGCCGTCCGGCCCGAGGGGCTCGTACCGTTCGATCACCCGGCAGGCGTTCTGCACCGGCGACCCGGTGACGGTCGCCGCGAACATCGTCTCCCTCAGCACCTCCCGCACGTCCAGGGAGGACTTCCCGCGCAGCTCGTACTCGGTGTGCGCGAGGTGCGCCATCTCCTTCAGCCGCGGGCCGACCACGATCCCGCCCATGTCGCCGACGGTGCACATCATCTTCAGCTCCTCGTCGACCACCATCGACAGCTCCTCGGTCTCCTTGCCGTCGGCGAGGAAGCCGAGCAGCTGCTCCGGCGTGGGGCCCTCGGCGGGATAGCGGTACGTGCCGCTGATCGGGTTCATCACCACGGTCCCGCCGCTCATCCGGACGTGCACCTCCGGGCTCGCCCCGACCAGCGTGCGCTCCCCGGTGTGCACCACGAACGTCCAGTACGCGCCCCGCTCGTCCGCCAGCAGCCGCCGGAACAGCGCGAGCGCGTCCGCCCGTCCGAAGCCGGGGACCGTGCCCTGGTACGTGCGCCGGATCACGAAGTTCGCGCCCTCGCCCCGGCCGATCTCCTCGCGCAGCACCCGCCCGACGATCTCGCCGTACTCCTCGTCGCCGACGTCGAAGCCCCCGCCCTCGACCCGCACCTCGTGCGCCGGCAGCTGGGAGAGCGCGTCGGCGAGCGGGATCTCGTACGACTCCTCGGGGGTCAGCACCAGCAGCGGGGTGCCGTCGTCGCGGACGTCGAAGCCCCGCTCGCGCAGCTGCCGGAACGGAACCAGGGCGAGCCCCTCGTCGGGCAGGTCGGCCAGCCGGTCCCGGCCGGTCACCGGGCCGAGCAGCACCTCCACCGGGTGCTCGTCGCGGCCCGGGGCGCGGCGGCGCAGCAGGGCGAAGGGGCGGGGGTCGTGCAGCAGCTGTGCCAGGTCCATGGTTCCTCTTCCGTCGGTGACTCGGTGAGGAGGAACGGCCCCGGGAAACGCCGAAGGCCGCCCCTCGGGCGGCCTTCGCGATGTCGGTGGTACGCGCGATCAGTGGGCCGCCGGAGAAGCGGTCCACCACCAGTTCTGGATCGACGGCGCGAACATGCGGGGAACCCTACCGCATGCCCGCGCTCCGTATGTCCGCACTCTGTATGCCGTGTCTCATTACCTGAGCACCGACGGGAAGGCGCGACAGCACCCCGTAGTGTTGAGTTCGTGACCGTGAACGCTAAGACCAGCCCGAGCGCTGGCAACACCTGGCGAAACCTGCCCGCGGCGCAGCAGCCCGAGTACCCCGACACCGAGGCTCTGCGCGCAGTGATCGCGGACCTTGAGTCGTATCCGCCGCTCGTCTTCGCGGGCGAGTGCGACCAGCTGCGCGCCCGGATGGCGGCCGTCGCCAAGGGAGAGGCGTTCCTCCTCCAGGGCGGCGACTGCGCCGAGGCCTTCGACGCGGTGTCCGCCGACCACATCCGCAACAAGCTGAAGACGCTGCTCCAGATGGGCGCCGTCCTGACCTACGCGGCCTCCGTGCCCGTGGTGAAGGTCGGCCGGATCGCCGGGCAGTACTCCAAGCCCCGCTCCAAGCCGTTGGAGACCCGTGACGGCGTGACGCTCCCGGTGTACCGGGGCGACTCCGTCAACGGCTTCGACTTCACCGAGGCCAGCCGCATCCCGGACCCCGAGCGGCTGAAGCGCATGTACCACGCGTCGGCGTCCACGCTGAACCTGGTGCGCGCCTTCACCACCGGCGGTTACGCGGACCTGCGCCAGGTGCACGCCTGGAACCAGGACTTCGTGCGCACCTCGCCGTCGGGCCAGCGCTACGAGCAGCTCGCCCGGGAGATCGACAACGCGCTGAACTTCATGCGGGCCTGCGGCACCGACCCGGAGGAGTTCAAGACCGTCGAGTTCTTCTCCTCGCACGAGGCGCTGCTGCTGGACTACGAGTCCGCCCTGACCCGGGTCGACTCCCGCACCGGCAAGCTGTACGACGTCTCGGCGCACATGGTGTGGATCGGTGAGCGCACCCGGCAGCTGGACCACGCGCACATCGAGTTCGCCTCGCAGATCCGCAACCCGATCGGCATCAAGCTCGGCCCGAACACCACGGCCGAGGAGGCGCTGCGGTACATCGACCGCCTCGACCCCGAGCGGGAGCCGGGCCGGCTGACCTTCATCGTCCGCATGGGCGCCGGCAAGATCCGCGACAAGCTCCCCGAGCTGGTCGAGAAGGTCACGGCATCCGGTGCCACGGTGGCCTGGGTGACCGACCCGATGCACGGCAACACCTTCGAGGCGGCCTCCGGGCACAAGACCCGCCGCTTCGACGACGTGCTGGACGAGGTCAAGGGCTTCTTCGAGGTGCACAAGGCGCTCGGCACGCACCCGGGCGGTATCCACGTGGAGCTGACCGGCGACGACGTCACCGAGTGCGTGGGCGGCGGCGACGAGATCTTCGTCGACGACCTGCACCAGCGCTACGAGACGGCCTGCGACCCGCGGCTGAACCGCAGCCAGTCGCTGGACCTGGCGTTCCTCGTCGCGGAGATGTACCGGGACCAGTGAGCGGCCGCTGAGCACCGGAAGGGGCGCGGATCACACCGGATCCGCGCCTCTTTCCCTTTTGCGGTCCCCACGGCATGGGTTAGGTTAGGTTTGCCTCACCGGGAACGGGACGGCAGTAGAGACAGCGATCCCGTCGGGAGGTGAATCCGCGTGTACGTGTGCAGCTGCTTCGGCATCACCGAGGACCAGGTGAAGCGGCACGCGGACCAGGGCGCCTGCACCCCCCGCCAGATCGCCTCCGCCTGCAAGGCGGGCACGGACTGCGGCTCGTGCGTCCGCCGGATCCAGGCCATCCTCGGCCGGGGCGCCTGCCCGCGCCGTGAGCTGGCCGACCAGGGCAGGCCGGCACTGGCGGAGATCCCCACGGACGTCCCCAGGGCGGCCTAGGGCTCAGCTGCTCTCCGGCTGCTCGATCAGCTGGGCGAGGTAGAGCGCCTCGCCGAGCTTCTCCAGCAGCTCCAGCTGGGTGTCGAGGTAGTCGATGTGGTGCTCCTCGTCGGCGAGGATGTCCTCGAAGACGTTGGCGGACGTGATGTCCCCCTTCTCTCGCATCACCTTGACGCCCCGCTTGAGCCGGTCGATCGCCTCCACCTCGATCTGCCGGTCGGCCTCGAACATCTCCCGCACCGTCTGCCCCACCCGCACGTGGAACAGCCGCTGGTAGTTGGGCAGCCCCTCCAGGAACAGGATCCGGTCGGTGAGCACCTCGGCGTGCTTCATCTCGTCGAACGACTCGTGCCGCGTGTACTTGGCGAGCTTGTACCAGCCGAAGTTCTCCTGCATCTTCGCGTGCAGGAAGTACTGGTTGATCGCCGTCAGCTCGCCGGTCAGCTGCTCGTTGAGGAACTCGATGACCTCGGGGTCGCCCTGCATCGCAGCGGCTCCTTCCACACGGGATACGGGAGAGGGTGCGGCGGCATGATTGCACCGGCGGCGAAGATCGTCCAGTAAGTGCGTACTTAGTAAGTTCGTGCTGACTTGATGCTTCTTGTCCGATTCCGGGGAAGGTGGTCAAGGGCACCGCCCGAGGTCTGTCAGGATGGATACATGGGTCATCCGGTGGAGCGAGAGTCTGGGGCAGCGACCGGGTCCGAGCTTCCGCCGGGTCAGCGGCTCCAGCGGGGCTGGCCGGTCACGCACTACGGTCCGGTCCCGAAGTTCCGGCCCGAACGCTGGGAGTTCCGGGTCTTCGGCGCCACCGCCGACGGGGACAAGCGCACCTGGGACCACGAGGAGTTCACGGCCCTGCCGTACACCACCGTGGTGGCCGATCTGCACTGCGTGACGAAGTTCAGCATGGTCGGCGCCGAGTGGGGCGGCATCCCGGCCCGCGCCATCCTCGACCTGGCCCCGCCGGCGCCGGACGTCACCCATGTGATGGTCTGGGCGGAGTACGGCTTCAGCTCGAACCTGCGCCTGTCGGACTTCGCCTCCGACCGCACCCTCTTCGCCACCCACAAGGACGGCGAGCTGCTCACCGCCGAGCACGGCTTCCCGGTCCGCCTCGTCGTGCCCCACCTGTACGCCTGGAAGGGCCCGAAGTGGGTCCGGGGCGTGGAGTACATGACCGCCGACCGCCGCGGCTTCTGGGAGGAGCGCGGCTACCACAACATCGGCGACCCCTGGAAGGAGCAGCGCTACTCCTACCAGGAGCAGCCCGGGGACGGCCCCGAGCTCTGACTCCCGGCCCGGCGCGTCAGTGGTGGTACCGGTGCACCACCGCGTGCCCCTTGCCCCGGCCGATCATCCACTTGTTGACCGGGGTGGTCACCACGAAGGCGATCACGAGCGAGACCGCGAGCGAGATCCAGAACAGCGCGTCGTCCAGCATGGCGTCCCGCGCGGCCGGCCAGACCACGATCACCCCGTTGTCGATCAGCTCCATCACGGCGATGGACAGCGTGTCCGCGGCCAGTGCCACCCGGAAGGCCGCACGGAAGCCGACGCCGGCCCGCAGGATCCCGCGCAGGGTGAGCGAGTAGCCGAAGAAGAAGGCCAGCACGATCGCGAGCAGGGTGGTCGCCAGGTTGCCCCAGCCCAGCGCCGTGCCGACGACCATGCCGAGCACCTCGCCGATGGCGCAGCCGGTGAGGCAGTGCAGGGTGGCCTGTGCGGCCGTTGCCCAGCCGGCCCCGCCCGCGTGACCGGCGTGGTGTGCGTGGTGTGCGTCGTGGTGGACGTGTTCCGTGTGTGCCTCGTGCTGCATGACGTGTACCCCCATGTCGGATGACGGCTCCTGCACCGGACAGGAACCGTATACCCCCCAGGGGTATTCCCACAGGGTTATGCGTCGCGCAGTTTCTTCAGCCGCTCCACGTCCGCCGCGTGCCCCTCCTTGCCGCCGGGCGTCTCGATGACCAGCGGGACGCCCTCGGTCGCGGGGTGGGTCATCAGCGCCCGGAACGGGTCCTCGCCGATGTGACCGGCGCCGATGTTCGCGTGCCGGTCCTTGTGCGCGCCCACCACGTCCTGCGAGTCGTTCGCGTGGATCAGCTTCAGCCGCCCCTCGCCCACGGTGTCCACCAGCAGGTCCAGGGTCTGGTGCATGCCGCTCGGCCCGGTCAGGTCGTGCCCGGCGGCGAAGACGTGGCAGGTGTCCAGGCACACGCCCAGCTTCGGATGGGCGTCCAGCGCCTCGAAGTACGGCCCGAAGTCCCAGGTCCGCGAGCACAGCGAGGCGCCCTGCCCGGCGGTCGACTCCAGCAGCAGGAACGGGTCGTCGTCGTGGGTCAGCTCGTCCAGCAGCGGCAGCATGTGCTGACGCACCTGCTTCAGCGCCACGTCCCGGGCCCGGCCGCCGGTCGCGCTGCCGGTGTGCACGACCACGCCCAGCGCGCCGATCTCCCGCCCGCGCCGCAGCGAGTGCCGCAGCGACTCCACCGACCGCTCCACCGTCGCCTCGGTGTGCGAGCCGAAGTTGATCAGGTACGGCGCGTGCACGTACGCCGGGACCGCCTCCTCGGCGCACGCCGCGCGGAACGCCTCGTCCTGCCGCGGATTGCCGGGCGGAGTGGCCCAGCCGCGCGGGTTGGCGACGAAGACCTGCACGGTCTCCGCCTTCAGGTCACGGGCGTACGACAGCCCCACGGAGTGCAGGCCGCCGGCCACCGGCACATGGCCGCCGACGGGGTTGCGCGGAAGGGAGGAGGGAAGTGGACTCACCCGTTCAGGGTGTCATGTCCGCCCCCCGCGACGGGACCGCAGTCCCCGGTGAGACCGGTCACCGGATGGTGATCGTGATGGTCGACCCCTTGGGCGCCTCGTCGCCGCCGGCCACCGACTGCTTCTTCACGGTGTCGCCGAACAGCCCGAGCAGCCCGCGGTCCTCGTCCACCTCGAAGCCGGCGGCCTCCAGGGCCTTGTGCGCGTCGTCCACGCTGTCCCCGGTCACGTCCGGGACCTCGACCATCTCGGGGCCCTTGGACAGGGTCAGCGTCACCGTGTCGCCCTCGGCGGCCCGGCTGCCCTCGTCCGGGCTCTGCGCGGCGACCTGGCCCTTGTCGTACTCGGAGTTGATCCGCCCGGCCGCGATCCTCACCTTCAGCCCGGCGTCCGTCAGCTCCTGCCGGGCGCTGTCCACGTCGTCGCCGGTCACGTCCGGCACGTCGACCGGGCTGCCCTTGCTCACGATCAGCGCGATCGCCGAGCCCGCGTGCCGCTCGGTGCCCGCCTCCGGCGTCGTACCGACCACCGAGCCCCTGGCCACGTCCTCGCTGAACTCGCGGGTGACCATGCCCGGCTCCAAGCCGTCCGCCTTCAGGCGTGCCTGCGCCTTCGCGAGCGACTGCCCCTTCACGTTCGGCACGTTCACCGTCTCCGGGCCCAGCGACACGGTCAGCGTCACCGCGTCGTGGTCCCGGATCCGCGCACCGGGCGCCGGGTCCGAGCCGATCACCGCGCCGCGCTTCACGGTGTCGCTGTACGCCCGCTTGACCTGGCCCACGTCGAGACCGGCCGCGCTCAGCCGGTGCCGCGCCTTCGCCTCGCTCTGCGCCAGCAGCGGCGGCACCTTGGTGAACTGTCCGGAGTTGATGTACCAGACCCCGGCGCCCACCCCGAGCACCACCAGGACGGCGGCGATCACCGCGAGCACCGCGCGCGGGGGCCGCCCCGGGCGCCGGCGGTGCGGCACGGGCGGGCTCTGGAAGCGGGCGGTGCGGTCGACGCCGTCCCCGGGGGCGTCCGCGTCCTCGTGGACGGGCAGCGGCCGGGGCACGGTCAGCGCGCGCGGGATCACGCTCGTGCGGTCCTCGGCGATGTCGTGCTCCGCGGTCAGCGCCTGCGGCGGCACCGCGTCCAGTTGCTCGTCGGTCAGCGTCAGGCGGGCCTCGCGGACCTGGGCGAGCAGCGCGACGGCGTCGTGCGGCCGGATGTCCGGGGTACGCGCGGTGGCCGACGCCACCAGCTCGTCCAGCGCGTACGGCAGCCCGGGCACCAGCGCCGAGGGCGGGGGCACGTCCTCGTGGATGTGCTTGTACAGCACCTGCGCCGGGGAGTCCCCGGCGTGCGGCTTCCCGCCCGTCAGCATCTCGTACAGGACCACACCGCACGCGTACACGTCGACGCGCGCGTCCGTGGCGCCCTGCTCGATCTGCTCCGGCGCGAGATAGGAGACGGTCCCGAGCACGGCACCCGTCGTGCTGGTCACCGTGTCCACGGAGCGCACCAGCCCGAAGTCGGCGACCTTGACCCGGCCGTCGTCGCCTATCAGCACGTTCTCCGGCTTCATGTCCCGGTGCACGAACCCGGCCCGGTGCGCGGCGCCGAGCGCGGCGAGCACCGGCTCCAGGACGTCCAGCGCGGCCCGCGGCTGCACCGCGCCCCGCTCGCGCAGCACGTCCCGCAGGGTGCAGCCGGCGATGTACTCCATCGCCAGGTAGACGTACGACCCGTCGGTCCCCTGGTCGAAGACCTGCACCACGTTGGGGTGGTCGAGCCGGGCGACCGACTTCGCCTCCCGGATGAACCGCTCGACGAACGTCCCGTCGGCCGCGAGCGCGGGGTGCATCACCTTCAACGCGAGCACGCGGTCCAGACGGGTGTCCAGGGCCCGGTACACCGTGGCCATCCCGCCGGCCGCGACGCGCGCGTCCACGCGGTACCGGCCGTCGAGCACCTGCCCGAGGAGAGGGTCCTGAAGGGTCGTATCCACGCAGGGGAGTCTACGAGGGGGCACGGACGGTTCCCGCGCCGAGAGCGCTTTCCGACCGGCACTGCAGCCGACCTGTGACGGTCAGAACGCCGGCCGCTCGGGATCCAGCCGGGCCAGCCCCTCCGGGGGAGACGACGCCTCGGCGAGGTACCGGCGCGGAATCCGCCCGGCCAGCCGGGCCAGCCGGCCCCCCTCCACCGCGAGCCTCATCGCGGACGCCATCCGCTCCGGCTCCTGCGCCCGCGTCACCGCGGAGGCGAGCATCACCCCCGCGCACCCCAGTTCCATCGCGAGCGCCACGTCGGACGCCGTGCCGGCCCCCGCGTCCAGGATCACCGGCACGCGCGCGTGCTCCACGATCAGCTGGAAGTTGTGCGGATTGCGGATGCCCAGCCCGGACCCGATCGGCGACCCCAGCGGCATCACCGCGGCGCACCCCACGTCCTCCAGCTTCCGCGCGAGCACGGGGTCGTCGTTGGTGTACGGCAGCACCGTGAACCCGTCGTCGACCAGTGTCTCCGCCGCCTCCAGCAGCTCCACCGGATCCGGCAGCAGCGTCCGCTCGTCGGCGATGACCTCCAGCTTCACCAGGTCCGTACCGAGCGCCTCCCGGGCCAGCCGGGCGGTCAGCACGGCCTCACCGGCGGTGAAACAGCCCGCCGTGTTCGGCAGCACCCGGATGCCGAGCCGCTCCAGCACCGACAGCACCGAGCCGTGCACGGAGGGGTCCACCCGGCGCATCGCGACCGTGGTCAGCTCCGTACCGGAGGCGATCAGCGCCCGCTCCAGCACGTCGAGACTGGGTGCCCCGCCCGTGCCCATGATCAGCCGGGAGGACAGGGTCAGGTCCCCGAGGACCAGGAGATCGTCCGCCATGGCTCAGCCTCCCTGCACGGCGGTGAGGACCTCGACCCGGTCGCCGTCGGCGAGAGCGGTCGCCGCCCACTGCGCGCGCGGGACGACGGTCTCGTTGACGGCGGCGGCCACCCCGCGCGGCGCCGCGGTGAGCGTCCGCACGAGGGTGTCGAGAGCGGTGCCCGGGGCGATCTCCCGGCGCTCCCCGTTGACGGAAATGCGGACCGGACTGTTCATGCGGGCTGCTCCAGCTTCTCCACGGGCGCGGCGCCGAAACGCTGCGGGGCGAACGGGCGGGCTTCCTCCGGCAGTTCACCGGCGACCAGGGTGTGCGCCAGCACGTCCCCGGTGACCGGGGTGAGCAGCACTCCGTTGCGGTGGTGCCCGGTGGCCAGCAGCAGCCCGGCCAGGCCGGACGGGCCGAGCAGCGGTGCGTTGTCGGGGGAGCCGGGACGCAGTCCGGCGCGCGTCTCGGTCAGCGGCAGCTCGGTGATGCCGGGCACCAGCTCGTGGGCGTCGCGCAGCAGCTCGTACACGCCCCCGGCCGTGACCGTCGTGTCCCAGCCCAGCTCCTCGCTGGTGGCGCCGACCACCAGTTCGCCGTTCTCCCGGGGCACCAGGTAGACGTGGCTGCCGCGCACCACGGCCCGGACGGTCCGGCTCAGGAACGGCGCGTACCGGCGCGGCACGGTCAGCCGCAGCACCTGCCCCTTGACCGGCCGCACCGGCGGCAGCAGTTCGTCCGGTACCCCCGCGAGCCGCCCGCTCAGGCTGCCCGCCGCGAGCACCACCTGGTCCGCGCGCAGCGCGGTGCCGTCCGCCGTGGTGACCCCGGCGGCCCGGTCCCGCACCACGTCCAGCCGCTGCGCCCACGCGCGGTGGAACACCACACCGGCCCGCTCGCACGCGGTCACCAGGGCCGCCGCCAGCCGGCGCGGGTCGATCTGGTGGTCGGCGTCCACCCGCAGCCCGCCGCGCACCCCCGGCGCCAGCATCGGCTCCAGACGCCGGCAGTCCCGCCCGGACAGCCACTCCGAGGCGAGCCCCGAGCGCTGCTGGAGTTCGTGCAGTTCCCGCAGATGGGCGCGGTCGTCGGCGTCCAGCGCGACGGCGAGGGTGCCGCAGCGGCGGTAACCGAGGTCGTGACCCGTCAGTTCGGCCAGCTCGGCCGCGAAACCGGGGTAGCGGCGGGCCGATTCCAGGTTCAGGGCGAGCAGGGTCTCCTCGCCGTAGTGCAGTTCGGTGACCGCGGCCAGCATCCCGGCCGCGACCTGCGCGGCCCCGCCGCCGGGCTCCGGGTCCACCACGGCCGTGGCGAACCCGCGCTGCGCCGCGCGCCAGGCCGTGACCAGGCCGATGATCCCGCCCCCGATGACGAGGACGTCGGACGTACGTGACGACATGGGCGTCCAGCCCCTCCCTTCGCCGGCATGACCCGGATCAGGTTCGTACGGTCGGAGGCCGCCAGCCTCCCTCTCAGCCCGGTGCGTCCGGGCTCCCGCGAGTGCTTGTACGGTGGCCACCCTAGCCCGCAGCCCTCCTCACCCGTAAGGGAGCCCCGCTTCATGGCCCGGTCGCTCGACGGACTGATCCTCGCCCCGGTGGCGGACCAAGCCCCAGGTCAGGTGGGCACCCGCACCCGTTTCACCTACCACGAGCAGGACGGCGCGATCTGGGCCGAGTACGCCGGCGGCGACGTCGTACGCGGCCGTCTGGTGGGCACCCGGGAGGGGGACCGGCTGGACTTCCGGTACGTGCAGCTGAAGACCGACGGGACGACCGCCTCCGGGCACTGCGTGTCCACGGTCGCCGAGCTGCCGGACGGGCGGGTGCGGCTGGAGGAGACCTGGGAGTGGGAGTCCCGGCCGGGCTCCGGCACGAGTGTTGTGGAACAGGTCACCGGTCAGGCCCCCTGACTGACAGATCGTCAATTGTCTATGGTGATCGGGTGAGCGAGCAGACAGCGCAAGAGGGCACGGCGGCGGGACGGCGCGTGGTCGTCGTCGGCGCGGGCATGGCCGGGGTGCAGACCGCGGTCGCCCTGCGCGAGCAGGGCTTCCGGGGCGGCGTGACCCTGATCGGCGCCGAGCCGCACCAGCCGTACGACCGGCCGCCGCTGTCCAAGGCCGTGCTGCTCGGCAAGGCCGAGGACTCCGCCTTCGAGGTCGACTTCGACTCCCTCGGGGTCGAGCTGCGGCTCGGCTGCGAGGTGCTGGGCCTGCGTCCCGCCGAGCACGAGCTGGACACCGAGGCGGGCCCGGTGCCGTACGACGTCCTCGTCCTCGCCACCGGCGCGGAACCGGTCCGGCTGCCCGGCGCCGAGGGCGTGCCCGGCGTGCACCTGCTGCGCACCCTGGACGACGCCGAACGGCTGCGGCCCGTGCTCGCCCGCCAGCACGACATCGTGGTCGTGGGCGCCGGCTGGATCGGCGCCGAGTTCGCCACCGCCGCCCGCGAGGCCGGCTGCGCGGTCACCGTCGTGGAGGCCGCCGAGCACCCGCTCGCCGGCGCCCTGCCCGCCGAGGTCGCCGCGCCCATGGCCGCCTGGTACGCCGACGCGGGCGCGGAGCTGCGCACCCGCGCGCGCGTGGAGCGTGTCGAGCCCGGCGAGGTGGTGCTCACGGACGGCACCCGGCTGCCCGCCGGCGCCGTCGTCGTCGGCATCGGCGCCCGCCCCGCCACCGCCTGGCTGGCCGGCTCCGGCATCGAGCTGGGCCCGCACGGCGAGGTCCTCACCGACGACCGCCTGCGCGCCTCCGCGCCGGACGTGTACGCCGTCGGCGACTGCGCCTCCTTCCCCTCGGCCCGCTACGGCGAACGGCTCCTCGTCCACCACTGGGACAACGCCCTCCAGGGCCCGCGCACGGTCGCCGCGAACATCCTCGGCGAGACCCCGGCCGTCTACGATCCGGTGCCGTACTTCTGGTCCGAGCAGTTCGGCCGGTTCGTGCAGTACGCCGGCCACCACGCCGCCGCCGACCGCCTGGTGTGGCGCGGTGACCCGGCGGGCCCGTCCTGGACGGTGTGCTGGCTGCGCGAGGGCCGCCTGGTGGCCCTGCTGGCGGTGGGCCGCCCCCGGGACCTGGCCCAGGGCCGCCGGCTGATCGAGGCGTCCCGGACCATGGACGCGGACGCCCTGGACGACCCGTCCCGCCCGCTGAAGGACGCCACCGCCGACTAGGACGTTCTCCCAGGTGGACCTGCCTGGCTTCCGACTGTCGGCGGGGGATGGCAGGCTTGTCCCCGTGACCGAGATTGACGCAAAAATTGATGCTCTCGTCCCCGCCTGGCTCACTCTCCCGGACATCGCCGAGATGCTCGGCGTCGAGGTGACGCGCGTCCGGCAGCTGGTCAAGGAGGGCCAGCTCGTCGCCGTGCGCCGTGGTGAGAACAAGGCGCTGCACGTCCCCGCCGCCTTCATCGACGGGGACAAGGTCGTCAAGGGCCTGGCCGGGACCCTGACGCTCCTGCGGGACGACGGCTTCACGGTCGAAGAGATGATCGAGTGGCTCTTCACCCCCGACCCGACCCTGCCCGGCACCCCCGCGCAGGCCCTGAGCGAGAATCGCGGCACGGAGGTGAAGCGCCGCGCCCAGGCGCTCGCCGTCTGAGCCGGCCCGCAGCAGGAGGTGGCGTGCGGACGGACGCCCGTACGCCACCGCCCCGGACCGCCGGGGACACCGACACCACGGGGGGACCACCCATGTCCGACACCGCCCGCGCCGCGCTCGCCGGCGCCCGCCTGTACCTGTGCACGGACGCCCGCAAGCGCCAGGGCGACCTGCCCGAGTTCCTGGACGCGGTGCTGGCCGGCGGCGTCGACATCGTGCAGCTGCGCGACAAGGGCATGGAGGCCGCCGAGGAGCTGGCGCACCTCGAGGTCTTCGCCGAGGCCTGCGCCCGGCACGGCAAGCTGCTCGCGGTCAACGACCGGGCGGACGTCGCCCACGCCGCCCGCGCCGGCGTGCTCCACCTCGGCCAGGGCGACCTGCCGGTCCCCGCGGCCCGCGCCATCCTCGGCGACGGCGTCCTCATAGGCCGTTCCACGCACGCCGAGGCCGAGGCCACCGCGGCCGCCGTCCAGGAGGGCGTGGACTACTTCTGCACCGGCCCCTGCTGGCCCACCCCCACCAAGCCCGGCCGGCACGCCCCCGGCCTCGGCCTGGTCCGCCACACGGCGGCCCTCGGCACCGGCCGGCCCTGGTTCGCCATCGGCGGCATCGACCTCGGCACCCTGGACCAGGTGCTGGACGCGGGTGCCCGCCGGGTGGTCGTGGTCCGCGCGATCACCGAGGCGGACGACCCGGGCGCGGCGGCCGCGGAGCTCGCGAAGCGGCTGCGGGACGCCGGCTAGAGCCTTTCTGTCCACTTGCTGGACAGGACAGCGACAAATCGGGCAATTTACCGGCATCCGGTTGGGGGACCGCCCACCCCTGGCTAACCTGCCGGTATGGCCCTCGGAACCGCATCCACCAGGACTGATCGCGCACGGACCGTGCGCGACATCCTCGCCACCGGCAAGACGACGTACTCGTTCGAGTTCTCGGCGCCGAAGACCCCGAAGGGCGAGCGGAACCTGTGGAGCGCGCTCCGGCGGGTCGAGGCGGTCGCCCCCGACTTCGTCTCCGTGACCTATGGCGCCGGCGGCTCCACCCGCGCGGGCACGGTCAAGGAGACCGAGCAGATCGTCGCGGACACCACGCTGACCCCGGTCGCCCACCTCACCGCGGTCGACCACTCCATCGCCGAGCTGCGCAACATCATCGGCCAGTACGCGGACGCCGGCATCCGCAACATGCTCGCCGTGCGCGGCGACCCGCCCGGCGACCCGATGGGCGAGTGGGTGCCGCACCCGCGAGGGCTGGCCTACGCCGCCGAACTCGTCCGGCTCATCAAGGAGTCGGGCGACTTCTGCGTGGGTGTCGCCGCCTTCCCGGAGATGCACCCGCGCTCCGCGGACTGGGACACCGACGTCGCCCACTTCGTGGACAAGTGCCGTGCGGGCGCCGACTACGCCATCACACAGATGTTCTTCCAGCCGGAGTCGTACCTGCGGCTGCGCGACCGGGTGGCGGCAGCGGGCTGTGACACCCCGGTGATCCCGGAGGTTCTGCCGGTCACGAGCGTGAAGATGCTGGAACGGTTGCCGAAGCTCAGCAACGCCCGCTTCCCGGACGCCCTGAAAGAGCGGATCCTCTCGGCGAAGGACGATCCGGCGGCGGTACGCTCCATCGGTATCGAGTTCGCCACGGAGTTCTGCGCTCGGCTGCTGGCCGAGGGAGTGCCCGGACTGCACTTCATCACGCTCAACAGCTCCACGGCGACCCTGGAAATCTACGAGAACCTGGGCCTGCACCACCCCCCGCAGGCCTAGACCGGCCGCACCGCGATACGACACACTGCGTAGCGGTCACTGGGAGAGGGGCGTACATGGGCTGGACGGTCCTCTACATCGCGTTCGGCGTCGTCGCGCTGTGGTTGCTGGGCGAGGTGCTGCTGCAGTACAAGGCGCGGCTGCGCTGGCGCCTTCTCGCCTTCGCCGGCTTCCTCGGCGTCGTGGTCGGCGTGCTGATGCCGTCCGTCGTCGTGATCGGACTGGGCGCCATCGCCTTCGCGCTCGGCCAGACCTACGTCACGCTGTCGTTCCGCCGCGGCTTCGCCTCCGGCTGGGCGGTCAAGCGGCCCGAGGCCGAGGCCGGCGGCAGCAAGCGCCGCCGCGGCCGGTCGGACAGGGCCGGGGCGGCCCCGCGGGACGACGCCGGGTTCGCCGCGCCCGCCGACGACCAGGCGCCCGACCAGGACGT
Source organism: Streptomyces sp. NRRL S-1022 (assembly GCF_000720135.1). GTDB lineage: Bacteria > Actinomycetota > Actinomycetes > Streptomycetales > Streptomycetaceae > Streptomyces. The sequence goes on from NZ_JOIU01000036.1 coordinate 51,157, forward strand.
TCACGGTTCCGGCCGGACGCACGGCGACTACGACGACGACTACGACCGCGACGACGTCTTCACCCCGGCCGCCTCCCGCGCGGCCGAGGCCGCCGCCGAGACCTCCGCCGTCTACGCGCCGCAGCCCCTCCCCGACGACACCGGCGCCTACGGCGTCTACGGCGACGCAGCCCCCGCGGACCCGGCCCCCGCGGGCGCCGCCCAGCAGAACTACGCCTACGACTACACCGGCTACGGCCAGCAGGGCTACGGCTACGACACCGCGGGCCAGCAGAGCTACGCCAACTACTCCGACCCGTACATCGGCAACCAGTCCTACGGCTCATACGACCAGGGTTACGGCCAGCAGTACGGGCAGCAGCAGGGCTACGCCCAGGACCCGTACGTCACGGGCGGTTACGGCGAGACCCCGGCCGGCGGGGTGTGGGTACCGCAGCAGCGCACCGACGAGACCTACGGCGGCGAACTCCCGCAGGAGCAGCCGTACCCGCACACCACGGGCGGCCAGCAGGCGCAGCCCGGGGCCGGGTACGACGAGCAGTACCGCTTCTGAGGGCCCGCCGGGGCCCGGCCCGTCACCGGGAGCCGCGGAACTCCGGCCCCTCCACGATCAGCCCGGCCACCAGCGCGCCCGACATGCCGGCATGCGGGAGGCCGCCGCCGGGGTGCGACCAGCCGCCGACCGCGAACAGGCCCGGCACCGCCGTGGTGTTGGCCGGATGCAGCACACCCTCCGGCCCGGCCAGCGCGGGCGGCGGCACCGCACCGCCCGTCGCGCCCGTCTCCCGCTCGGTGTCCAGCGGAGTGCGCACCTCCCGCCACAGCACCCGCTCGCGCAGCCCCGGTACGGCACGCTCGGCGGCGGCCACCAGCCGGTCGGCGAAGGCGTCGGCGGCCCCCGGCGCGGCCCAGTCGTACTCCGTGGCTGACGGCACGGTGGCCGTCAGCACCACGGACTCGTGGCCGGCGTCGGGGCACAGGGCCGGGTCGTCCGGCCGGTCCACGACGACCTGCGGCAGGTCGGGCACGACCCCGTGCCGGAACAGGTCCAGGCTCCCGTCGGCGTCGGCCGAGTGCACCACCGTGCGGTGCACCGCGCCGGGCTCCCGCGCCCCGCGCAGCGCCAGGCACACGACCACCCGGCCCGGGTAGGCGTCCTCGGGGTCCGGCGGCACGTCCTGCGGGCCGAACGGCTGCCCGTCCCGGAGCAGGCCGCGCAGCCGCCACGGTCCCTGGCCGACGACGAAGTCCGCCTCGGCCACCGTCCCGTCGGCCAGCTCCACCCCGGCCGCCCGGCCGTCCGCCTCCAGGACCCGGACCACCTCGGCGCCGAAGACGAACTCCACCCGGCGCTCCAGGCACCGCTCGTACACCGCGCGGGCCAGCTCCCGGACCCCGCCGCGCACGTACCAGGTGCCGAAGGCGTGCTCCATGTACGCCAGCACGGCCGCGCTCGCCGGGGCGATGTCGGGGTCGACGCCGTACGCGAGCGCGTACCCCGCCAGCAGCTGGGCCAGCCGGGGGTCGCGCAGCTCCCATCTGCCGATCTCGTGCAGCTTGACCACGCGGTGGGTGCGCAGCAGCCGCTTGTACCGGGTGCCCGGGTACGGCTCCTTGCCGGCCAGCACCTCCCAGTTGGGCCACAGCGGCTCCTCCAGCAGCGGCCGGCGGGTGCGGTCCCAGGCCTCGCGGGCGCGCACCAGGAAGTCGCCCCAGCGCTCGCCCGCCCCCGCGCCCAGCGCCTCGTCCAGCGCCGCGACCACGCCGGCGCGGGAGGCGTTCGGCAGGGTCACCTCCGTGCCGTCCGCGAAGACGTGCCGCGAGGAGGGGTCGACCTGGACCAGCTCGACGCGGTCCTCCAGCGGCTCCTTGCCGGTCTTGAGGAACAGATCCCGGTAGACCGCCGGCAGGGTCAGCAGACCCGGGCCCGTGTCGAAGCGGAAACCCTCCCGCTCGAACCGGCGCACCGCACCGCCGTACGTCTCCGTGCGTTCGTACACCACCACCCGGTGGCCCGCGACGGCCAGCCGGGCGGCAGCCGCCATCGCGCCCATCCCGGCGCCGATCACCGCAATCCGTGCCATGCCCGCGACTTTATCGACCGCCGCCGACAACCCGGCCGCCGGGCGGCGCGGGGCGCGTGGGGGCGGGCGCGCAGGGGCTGAGTACAGGTACTCAGACCGCGAGATGAGTACGCGCGCGGATGGGGCGCGGGCCGCCGGGACGAGAGAGTGGAGCCACGGCAGGGGGCGTGGCCCGGCACCGCCGGCACGGGGCGGCGGAACGGCGCCCGCCCGCCGGCCGCTCCTTCCGCCGATCCGTCGGCGGAAGCGAGACACGGGGGCCCTGGGGGAGAGACCACCACGGGGGTCCGCACGGGGGAGCCCGTACGCGGGTGAGTACGGGAAGGAAGTACGGGGGCAACGGGGGAAACACCGGGAGAACGGGGATCACGGGGGATCACGGGGGATCCCGGTGGCACACGGGGGAGCGGAAGGCGCCGGTCCGGCAACGGACCGGCGCCTTCCTCGTGCGTCTCCCGGTTCTCCTGCGGCTGTCTCAGACCGTGCCGCTGACCCGTCCCTGGAGCAGCCGGGACAGGGCCGCGTGCACGTCGTCCAGGGAGCGCTCCGGCTGGAAGGACTTCCAGTCCAGCGCGGCCACCAGGACCATGCCGACCAGGGCCGCCGCCGTCAGCTGGATGTCGATCTCGTCGCTGAACTCGCCGGCCGCCACGCCCTCGCGCAGCACCCCCTCGACCACCGCGACCGCCTCCTGCCGCACCACCATCAGGGTGGACTGCCAGGCCCGGTTGGTGCGCCACAGCTCGGCGACGTACAGCTGGGTGAAGGCCGGGTAGCGGTCGATGAAGACCAGTCCCGCGCGGACCATCGCGTCCAGCGCGTCCACCTTGCCGCGGCCCTCGCGTGCCGTCTGTTCGGCCGCTTCCCTCAGGGAGGCGGTGAGCAGGCCGACGCCGTGCCGCAGCAGCTCCTCGAAGAGAACGGACTTGCTCGCGAAGTTGTAGTAGACCGTGCCCTTCGCGACCCCGGCCCGCTCGGCGATCTCGTCCACCGTGGTCGCGGAGAAGCCCTGCTCGGCGATGAGGGTGACGGCCGCCTCGTAGAGCTTCTGCCGGGTGGCCTCGCGGCGCGTGCTGCCGCCGGCCCGGGCGCTGCTGCTTTCCATGGTTCCGATTCTCACAGGTACGCGCGCGTGCGGACGCCGCCCCCGGATCACAGGCTCAGCTCCGGGTGCAGCCGGTCCGGTGTCCACACCTGGCGGCGGCGGGCCGCCAGCGCGGTCAGCGCGAGCGCGCCCGCGGTGAACGCGGCGAGCACCCCGCACGCCTGCCACACCGGGCCGAGCCCGCCGCCGGTGATCAGCCGGCGCAGCGCCTCCACGATGTAGCTCATCGGCAGGAACGGGTGGATCGCGTTGAAGAAGCCCGGGCTGGTCTGCACCGGATAGGTGCCGCCCGCCGAGGTCAGCTGGAGCATCAGCAGCGCGAGCACCAGGATCCGGCCGGCCGGCCCGAAGCGGGCGTTCAGCCACTGCACGATCGCCGCGAAACACGCCGTGACCAGGCACAGGAAGCCGATCGTGCCGGCCGCCCGCAGCATCTGCAGCCCGATCCCCCAGTGCAGCACGGCCATCAGCGCGGCCACCTGGAGCACCCCCACCGCGACCACCGGCAGCCAGCCGGCCAGCGCGATCCGCCAGACGGAGGAGCCGGCCGCGAGGGCCCGCCGGTTGAGCGGCGGGATCAGCATGTAGGCCACCATCGCGCCGACCCACAGGGACAGCGGGATGAAGTAGGGGGCGAACCCGGTGCCGTAGTTCGGCGCCTTGTGCAGGTCGTGGGAGGCCAGCTGGACCGGGTCGGCCATCACGCCGGTGCGCCGGTCGCGGTCCTGCTTGTCGTAGTCCGGGATCTTCTTCGCGCCCGAGTGCAGGCCGCCGGCCAGCTTCCCGGAGCCGTCCGAGAGCTTGTACAGACCGCCGTTCAGGGTCTCGGCGCCCGACTTGGCGGTACCGATGCCCTGGTCCAGCGTGACCGCGCCGGTGTGCGCGGTGCCGATGCCGGCGTGCAGCTTCTCGGCACCGGCGGCGACCTTCCGGGCGCCGGTGTTCAGCTTGTTGATCTTCTTGACGGCGTCGTCGACGTCCTCGTACAGGTGCGGGGCGCGCGCGGCGAGGGCGTCGGCCTGCTTCTGCAGCGTGCCGAGGTTGGCCCGCATCGTCTTCAGGTCGCCGTTCTGGTCGGCGATCAGCGTGTTGAGGTCGTCGGCGACGGTGGCCACCTCGGCGGCGGCCGTCCTCGCCCGCTTCAGCTCCGGGCAGGCCGGGTCGGGGAGGGCCGCCCCCTCGCAGCGCTCCCGGTAGATCCGGTCGAGGAGGGCGGAGGACCCGTGGGCGATCTTCGCGGCGGCCGGCGCGCGCTTCACCAGCTCGTCCAGGTTGTCCTTCACCGCCTTCGCCGAGTCGGAGACCAGCCGGGCGGTGTCCCCGATGGTCTTCTCGTTGGTCCTCAGGAACGGGCCCGCCTCGGCGTAGACCCCGTTGACCTTGTCGGCGAGCGCCTGGGTGCCGTCGGCGACCTGCCGCGAGCCCTGCTGGAGGTCGCCGGAGCCGGTGTCGAGCTTCTTGAGGCCCTTGGCCAGCTTGCCGCTGCCGCCCTTGGCCTCCTTCAGCCCGTCCGCGAGGTCCTTGGAGCCCTTCTCCGCCTTCCCGATACCGCTGTTCAGCTTGTCCGCGCCCCGGGCCGCCGTGACGGTCTTGTCGTGGATGTCGGAGAAGGACACGAAGATCTTGTCCAGGAAGCCCCGGGAGGCCTTCGCGGACGCCGCCGAGCGCACCTCGTTGAAGACGGTGCGGGAGATCTGGCCGACGATGTAGTTGTTCGCGTCGTTGGTGCGCACCCGCAGGGCGCCGGTCTCCGGGGAGTCGCCCGAGCTGGACGCGATACGGCGGCTGAAGTCGGCCGGCATGGTCAGCGACAGGTAGTAGGTGCCGTCCTCGACGCCCGCGCGGGCCTGCGCGTCGCTCACCTCGTGCCACTCGAAGGTCCGGCTGTCGCGCAGCCCGTCGACGATGTCGTCGCCGGCGGTGAGCTTCTTGCCGGCCGCCGTGGCCCCCTGGTCGTCGTTCACCAGGGCCACCGGGATCCGGTCCAGGCGGCCGTACGGGTCCCAGAAGGACCACAGGTACAGCGCGCCGTACAGCAGGGGCAGCACGAGCAGCGCGACCAGGGCGGCCCGCGGCAGCCTGCCGCGTCCGAAACGCCTCAGCTCAAGCGCGGCCAGCCTCGGTGAGCGCATCGCCGGCTTCCTCCTTCTTCGGCTCGGCCTGGTGCGGCTCGTCCTGGGTCCGTCCGGTCTCCGTCTGCCCGCTTTCCGTCTGCCCGTTCTCCGTCCGTGTGGTCTCCGTCTGCCCGGTCCGTACGGTGACGCAGTCCCCGGGAGCGGTGCGGCACACGGCGGCGACCGTCGTCCCCGCGCGCGTGAGGGACCGCAACACGTGCCAGATGCCCTCGCGTTCGGCGTCCGAGAGCTTCATGTCGATGTCGTCCACGCCGAGCAGCCGGGGCCGGCCTAGCAGGGCCAGCGCGAGCGACAGCCGCACCTCCTGCGGCCGCTCCAGGTCGCGTACGGCCGTCCGGGAGCCCTTCGGGAGCGTCTCCGGGTCGAGTCCGGCGGCGGCCAGGGCCGCGTCGACCCGCAGCCGCGCCTCGTGCGCGCGCTGGGCGCGGGGCCGCAGCAGCTCGCGCAGGGAGTCGTCGAACCGGCGCTGCATCAGGGCCCGTTCACGCAGGTGCTCGCCGACGGTGAGGGCCGGCTCCAGGTCGGTCACCCCGCTGACGTTGGCCACCGCGCTGATCCGGCGCAGGGCCGCCATGTGCCGGGGGAGTTTGAACCCGGCGACAGCGGCCACTCCTTCGGTGGGCTTCATCCGTCCCGTGAGCGCGAGCAGCAGGCTCGTGCGGCCGGAGCCGGACGGTCCCTCGATCGCGATCAGTGAGCCGGGTTCCGCGTCCAGGGTGACGCCGCGGAAGGCCCACCCCCGTGGTCCCTTGAGTCCGAGGCCTTCGGCCCTGACGTCCGCGCCGACCGTGGCGTCCACTGGCCCCCCTGCGTGGCTGATTTGAACTGACTGGTCAGTGCAAAAATACGCCCGAACCTACGGTCGAGGCAAAAGCCCAGGTCAGAACGGATTGTCAGTGGCATACCGCACGATGGGCACATACGGCATACGTGCCGTCACCCAGACGACAGGAGGTTCGTCATGGCCCACTCGTCCGCAGCCGCCGCCCGCCGGCGCCGCGCCACCGGCCCTGCCCCCTCACTGACCGGCCCGGCGAGCGATGTGCACCCCGTGCTCCGCCGGGCCACGGCCCCGCCCGCCGCCCTCGACCTGCTCGCCCAGGCCCGGGCCGGACTGGAGGAGACCACCGTCCTGGACACACCGAACGAGCGTTACGCGACGGCCCACTTGGCCGCCCTGCGCACCGCCGCCGCCGTACTCGCCGCCCGGGGCCGCCCCGAGACCTCCCCTCGGCGCCGGGCCCGTATCCGCAGCGCCTGGGAGGTGCTGCCCGAGATCGCGCCCGAGCTGACCGAGTGGAGCGCGCTGTTCGCCTCCGGTGCCGCGCGCCGCGCCCGCGCCGAGGCGGGCATCCGGGGCGCGGCCGGGCAGCGGGACGCCGACGACCTGGTACGGGACGTGGCGATGTTCCTCCGCATCGTGGAGCGCATGCTCGTCCTCCAGCCCGTCCTGCCCCAGCCCCGCCAGGACACCGACAAGGGCATCGGAACCGGCACCGGAACCGGCGCAGGCACCGGCGGCCCGGGGAAGGGGGGCGGCCTGCCGGGCGCGGGCTGACCACACGGCGCCACGGGCCGTGCGCCGCCGCGGTGACCAGGCACGGCACGGAAGCAATAGGGTGGACCTCTCCTGACGTTCGCCCTGCCGAGGAGTCATCTCGTGTCGGACCCGACGCGCCCCCGCGCCTCTCTCCGTACCGCCGTGGTCTGGGAGGTCCTGCAGGACGCTCTCGACCGCCGGGTCAAGGCCACGGGCCGGGACTCGCTGGACGTCCTCGACACCGGCGGCGGCAGCGGCAACTTCGCCGTGCCCCTCGCCCGCCTCGGCCACCGGGTCACCGTCGTCGACCCCAGCCCCAACGCCCTGTTCGCGCTGGAGCGCCGCGCCGCCGAGGCCGGTGTGGCCGACCGGGTCAGGGGCGTCCAGGGCGACGCCCACGGCCTGTTCGACGTGGTCGAGCGCGGTGGCCACGACGCCGTTCTGTGCCACGGCGTCCTGGAGTACGTGGACGACCCGGCCGAGGGCGTCCGCAACGCGGTCGCCGCGCTGCGCTCCGAGGGCGTGCTGAGCGTCCTCGCCGCCGGCCTCGGCGGAGCCGTGCTCGCCCGCGCCCTCGCCGGCCACTTCACCGAGGCCCGGCAGGCGCTCACGGACCCCGCCGGCCGCTGGGGCACCGGCGACCCGATGCCCCGCCGCTTCACCGCCGAGCAGCTCACCGCGCTCGTCGAGGGCGCCGGCCTGCGGGTCGGCGCGGTGCACGGCGTGCGCGTCTTCGCCGACCTCGTGCCCGGCGTCCTGGTGGACACCGAGCCCGGCGCCCTGGACGCGCTGCTGAAGCTGGAGGCCGCGGCGGCCGAACTGCCCGCGTTCCACTCCGTGGCCACCCAGCTGCACGTGCTCGGTGAGACGGCCGGTGCCGCCGAGGCCTGAGCGGCCACCGGCACCCGGGCACACTACCGGGGCGAGCCGCTGATCAGCGCCTCGGCGGCGGATGGAGTACGCCACAACCCGCCCGATCGAGGGGTTTGCGCCGTATGATCGAGGTACACCACCCGGCATGACGGGTCGGCCGCCGGGGAATGGAAGCCTCAGCGAGCCGGGACGCCCCGACGGATTCCGGTTGGCCGATTGGCGTAGAGGGGCGGGTTTCACGGGGGCGATTCCCTGCCTATCCTGAAGGGACCCCCCGGGTCGCCCCCGGCGACTGCACGATGAGGAGGACTCCGTGCCGCTCTCTGAGCACGAGCAGCGAATGCTTGAGCAGATGGAGCGAGCGCTGTACGCCGAAGACCCCAAGTTCGCGTCGGCGCTTGAGGGAAACGGGCTGCGGACGTACACCCGGCGGCGGGTCTACCAGGCGGTCGCAGGCTTCCTCGCGGGTATCGCGCTCCTCATGGCCGGAATGGTCGCGCAGCTGATCTGGGTCAGCGTGGTCGGTTTCCTCGTCATGCTGGGCTGTGCCGTGCTCGCCGTCACCGGCTGGCGCAAGGCCCCGAAGCCGGGGGAGCAGCCCCCGGCCGGAATGCGCCGTCCGGCGCGTCCGAAGCGCTCCGTGATGGACCGGATCGAGCAGCGCTGGCAGCGCCGCCGGGACCAACAGGGGCACTGACCCCCGGCGCCTCCCGCGCCGGCCACAGCAGACACCAGTGAGGGGCGGCCACCATCCGGTGGCCGCCCCTCACTCGTGCGTTCAGCCCCGCTGTCCGGAGGGCCGGCGCAGCGCCGGCCGGGCCGCCGCGGCCCGGGACCGCAGCGCCGACCAGCGGGCCGAGGCCGCCCACAGCACCCGGACCGAGGAACGGGGCAGGAACAGCGCCCGCAGCCGCGTCCCGGTGCCCACCCCGGCCCGCAGCCCCTCGGTCACCCGGCGCACGTCCTCGGCCGCCCCCGCCGCCGGGCGCGGGCTGGGCGCGTACAGCACCTGCTCCACCGCGCCGGCCAGCCGGTGCACGGCGGTCCCGGCTGCCGGATCGAGGCGGCCGAGCCGGACGATCCGGTCGGCGGCCCTGCGCGGGGTCAGCGACTCGTCCGGCGGGATGCCGTGGTCCCAGGCGCTGTCGGTCAGCTCCTGCCAGGCCGCCAGGGTGTGCACCGCCGCGCCCTCCGGGGTCCGGGCATGCCCGCCCAGCCGCAGGGCGCGCACCCGCTTCCGCCACAGCAGCGGCGCCAGCGGAACCGCCGGCACCAGCAGCGCGCCCAGAGCGATCAGCAGCCAGCCCCACCAGTGCGTACCGCTGTCGTCGTGCTGCGGGACCGCCGCCGCGGACGGGCTGCCGCAGGCCTGGAGCTTGCGCAGAGTGCTGCTGCAGCTCTCGCTCGCCGAGGCCGAGGCCGAGGGCGCCGACGAGGCGCCCTTGGACGGCAGCGCCTCCTCCGGCAGCGAGCTGCCCGGGGTGTCCGACTGGGTGTACGACGGCGTGGTGCCGCGGGTCGGGGTCGGCTCGAAACGGGTCCAGCCCACGCCTTCGAAGTACAGCTCGGGCCAGGCGTGCGCGTCCCTCTGGCTCACCGCGATGGTGCCGTCGGCCTGCACGGTGCCGGGCGCGAAACCGACCGCGACCCGGGCCGGGATGCCCAGCGTGCGGGCCATCGCCGCCATCGTGAAGGAGAAGTGGACGCAGAAGCCCTCCTTCTGCTTCAGGAAGTTCGCTATGGCGCCCGGCCCGTGACCCACCTTCACCGACGTGTCGTACTGGAAGCCGCCGGTGACGGCGAACCAGTCCTGGAGCTTGACGGCTTCCTCGTAGTGGCTGTCCGCGCCCGCGGTGATCTGCCGGGCGGTGCGCTCCACCACCTTCGGCAGCGAGGACGGCACCTTGGTGTACTCGCTCTGCAGCGCGGCCGGCGGCTGCGGCGCGGCGGCCAGCTGCTGCGCGGTCGGCTGCACGTCCAGGCTGGTCACCTGGTAGCTCGCGCCGCGCGTGGTCTGCCCGCGGTCGCCCACGAGGGTCATCCCGACCGGCTCGTACCGCCACCGGCCGCCGGCCTTCACCTCGCTGGGCGGGTAGGGCATCGGCAGCCAGTTCTGGGCGTACCAGTCGGCCGCCCGGACCAGCGTCCGCACCGTGCCGCGCTTGACGTCCGGGCCCAGGCCGACGGGCGTGGGCAGCTGGTCCGGCACGCCGACGATGTGCCGCTGGGCCGGCGTCCAGGTGGTGCCGTCGAACTCGTCCAGGGAGACGATCCGCAGGTACAGGTCGGAGATGTCGCTGGTGTCCGTCCGCAGGGTCAGCACCTGGCGGTCGTCGTTCGTGTTCAGGTTGTCGCGCAGCGACACCAGCGGGTTGACCGCCGAGATCGTGCCCCCGTCGCCGTTGCCCGCCCCCACGCCGGTGCCCGCCGCGTCCAGCAGGCCGCCGTGCATCGCGGGCAGGGCGAGCGGCACCACCAGGGCCACGCCGAGCGCGACCGCGCCGATCCGCCGCCCGGTGCGCACCGGCGCCACGGCACCCGCCTCCGGGACGCCCGGGCCCGGGGGCGCGCCGCCGAAGACCCGGCCCCACTGGGCGAGCCGGTCCCGGCTCTCCGCGAGCAGCAGCATCAGGTAGCCGGCCGCCGCCACCAGGAACCACAGCCAGCCGGCGCCGCCGTCGGACAGGCCCGCGGCCACCGAGTACAGCGCGAGCAGCGGCAGCCCGGCCGGGGCCGCGCTGCGGAAGGTCACCGCGAGCACGTCCACCAGCAGCCCGATGACCAGCACACCGCCGATCAGCATCAGCGTGATGCCGTCGGTGAGCGGCGCCGGAATCGCGTACCGGCCGACGTCGTCCGCGCCCTGCCGGAGCAGCTCGGCGAGGTACCGGAAGACGTCCGGGCCGGGGACCAGCCCGGCGACGGCGTGCTGCCGGGCGAAGACCAGCGTCAGCAGCACCAGCGTGACCAGGGCCTGCGCCGCCACGGTCAGCGGCCGGCCCAGCGGCACCCGCCGGGCCGCCGCGCCCACCCCGGTCTGCACGGCCAGCAGCGGGACCAGCTGGAACAACCAGGTCGGCGCGGCGACCAGCGGCAGCAGGGCGCAGGAGGTCATCAGGGTGGCCGCCGCCGCGCACAGCGCCAGTCGTGCCCGCCCGCTCATCGGCCTGCCTCCCCGCTCACGGCGGCCAGGCCGGAGCGCTCCCGGTCCGCCTGCCGCCACAGTTCGTCCATCGAGGCGCCGCGCGGCACGCTCAGCGCCGTCCAGCCCGCCTCGCGCAGCATGCGCAGCCGCTCCTCGTGCCGGTCGCCCGGACGGGGCACGTCGGTCGCCTCCCGGGTCCAGGTGCCGGGGTCCAGCACGAAGGCGACGGCGCCGCCGCTGCGCCTGCTCATCTTGGCGACCGTCGTCGCCTGCTCCTCGTCCAGGTCGCCGAGGAAGGCGACGAGCAGCCCCTCGTTGCCGCCGCGCAGCACGTCGTACGCCCGGGACAGGCCGGTGCCGTCGGAGTGGTCGATCACCGCGAGGGTGTCCATCATCAGCCCGGCCGCGTCCGCGGTCGCCTGGCCGGTGCCCGCGAACCCGTCGGCGCCCTCGCCGGGCACCGCGCTGCCGCCGTCGGTCAGCAGCCGTACCGAGAAGCCGCGTTCCAGCATGTGCACCAGCACCGAGGCGGCACCGGAGACGGCCCACTCGAAGGCCGCGTCCGGGCCCGCGCCCTCGTAGGCGCCGCCGCGGGTGTCCAGCAGCACGGTGCAGCGGGAGCGCCGGGGCTGCTCCTCGCGGCGCACCATCAGCTCGCCGTAGCGCGCGGTGGACCGCCAGTGCACCCGGCGCAGGTCGTCGCCGTAGCGGTAGCCGCGCGGGATCACGTCGTCCTCGCCGGCCAGGGCGAGCGAACGCTGCCGCCCGTCGCCGTACCCCGTGGCCTCGCCGCCGAAGCGGACCGGGGCCAGCGGCTCCACGCGCGGTGTCACCGTCAGCGTGTCGCACGCCGAGAAGGAGCGGGTCAGCTCGCACATGCCGAAGGGGTCCGTCAGCCGCAGCTGCAGCGGGCCCAGCGGATAGCGGCCCCGCAGGTCCGAGCGGACCCGGTAGGACACCTCGCGGCGGCCCTGCGGCTCCACCCGGTCCAGCACGAACCGGGGCCGCGGACCGAGGACGTACGGCACCCGGTCCTGAAGCATCAGCAGGCCGGTGGGCAGCCGGGAGACGTTGTCCATGCGCAGGTGCACCCGGGCCTCGCTGCCGGCCGGCACCCGCGCGGGGGCGAGACGGCGGCTCGCTGCCACCCGGTAGCGCGTGCGGTACAGCACGCCCGCGCAGAGCAGGGGCAGGACCGCGAGCAGCAGGCCGACCCGCAGCAGCTCGCTCAGGCCCAGCACGAACGCGCACACCGCCGCGGCGATCCCGGCGGCGAGGAAGGAACGGCCCCGGGTGGTGAGACCCGCCAGGGCCGTACGGACCCCGCTCGTCTCCCCGCGGTCGGCGTCCGCCGGCGCGGTCCCCCCGGTGCTCATCACATACTCCGCGGCGGCTGCTGGGGATAGGCCGGGATGGTGCGGCCCAGGCCGCCGAGGCCGCTCTGCCGGCCCGGTGCCGCCGGCACCGGCGTGTGCTGGAGGATCTCCAGCACCACCTGTTCCGCCGACCGGCGGTTGAGCTGTGCCTGGGCGGTGGGCAGCAGGCGGTGGGCCAGGACGGCGACGGCGAGTGCCTGGACGTCGTCCGGCAGTGCGTAGTCACGGCCGGCGAGGGCGGCGGAGGCCTTGGCCGCGCGCAGCAGGTGCAGGGTCGCGCGCGGGGAGGCGCCGAGTCTGAGGTCGGGGTGCGTGCGGGTGGCGGCGACCAGTTCGACCGCGTACCTGCGGACGGCCTCGGAGACGTGCACCCCGCGGACCGCCTCGACCAGCTTCACGATCTCGTGCGCGTGCGCCACCGGCTGGAGGTCCTCCAGCGGGCTGACCCCGCCGTGGACGTCGAGCATCTGCAACTCGGCCTCGACGCTCGGGTACCCCACGGAGACGCGGGCCATGAAGCGGTCGCGCTGGGCCTCGGGCAGCGGGTACGTGCCCTCCATCTCGACCGGGTTCTGGGTGGCCACCACCATGAAGGGGCTGGGCAGTTCGTACGTCTGCCCGTCGATGGTGACCTGGCGCTCCTCCATGGACTCCAGCAGCGCGGACTGGGTCTTCGGCGAGGCGCGGTTGATCTCGTCGCCGATCACGATCTGCGCGAAGATGGCGCCCGGCTTGAACTCGAAGTCCCGGCGCTGCTGGTCCCAGATGGACACGCCCGTGATGTCCGAGGGCAGCAGGTCCGGCGTGAACTGGATGCGCCGCACCGAGCAGTCGATGGACCGCGCCAGCGCCTTGGCGAGCATCGTCTTGCCCACCCCGGGGACGTCCTCGATCAGCAGGTGACCCTCGGCGAGCAGCACGGTCAGCGCGAGCCGTACGACCTCGGGCTTGCCCTCGATCACGCTCTCCACCGAACCGCGTACCCGCTCCACCGTGGCGGTCAGATCTTCCCCCACCCTCGAACTCACTCGGGTGGGGGTACCCCCATGGCTCGCTCGATCGTCATAGGTCGTCACCCGGCCCTCCTCGGCCCGTTCTTTCCGGGCCGACGCTCTTCGTGCGGCACCGGCCCACCCCGAAACACGGACACCACGCGGAAAAAGTTCCGCGTGACGTCACATCCCGCATTCTTGCTGCCGTTACCGATTCGTGTCACTCGCCTGTGGACAACTGCCCGCTCGATGTCGGCCTTACGGTCTTTTCGACCATGCTTTCGAACCGTGTTCCCGCTGCGGGACGGCCGGACGAAGGGATGCCGCGCGGGCCGGCCGGCGGCCGGTCCGGCTCGTCAGGCCGGGTCGACCTCGCGCAGCAGACCGGTGCGCACGTCGAAGACGAAGCCGCGGACGTCGTCGGTGTGCAGCAGGAACGGCGAGGTGCGCACCCGCTGCATGGACTGGCGCACGTCCTGGTCCACGTCGCTGAACGACTCCACCGCCCAGGCCGGCCGCTGGCCGACCGCCATCTCCAGCTCGGTGCGGAAGTCCTCGGTGAGGGACTCCAGGCCGCAGCCGGTGTGGTGGATCAGCACGACGCTGCGCGTGCCCAGCTTGCGCTGGCTGATGGTCAGGGACCGGATCACGTCGTCCGTGACCACGCCGCCCGCGTTGCGGATGGTGTGGCAGTCGCCGAGTTCGAGGCCGAGCGCCTTGTGCAGGTCGAGACGCGCGTCCATGCAGGCGACGACGGCGACGTGCAGCACCGGGCTGGCGTCCATGCCCGGATCGGCGAACGCCTCGGCGTACCGCCGGTTGGCCTCCACGAGGCGGTCGGTCACGGCCCCGCCCGGGAGTATGGCGCCCTCGGATCCGGTGGGTGCGGCTGCGGAAGTCGTCATACCGACGACGTTACTGGTCACACGCGGTTCCGGCCTCTCCTCGGAGAGGACAAAGAACGTCATCACGGCGTGTTGTGAGCTAACCCACAGGGAGGGCGAAGCGGGGCCGAACGGGCGGACCCGTCGAATAGCGGTTCCCGCCGTGCCGCGGTACACGACGCGCAGGCCGGTTGATTGACCAGCGGACGGGGTGGACTAAAGTGACGCGAAGGCGGGAGACGAGTCTCTCCCCGCGGACGAAACCCCCGGAGACCCCGGCCCGTGAACCGGACCCGTCTCCCCGCGCGCGCGGCGCGTACGTACGGCTCGGGGGACCGACGGTGCGTACGGCCCGCCGGAACTGAGAGGCCCCCTTGAGCCAGAGTCGACACGTCCCGGTGATGCTCCAGCGGTGCCTGGACCTGCTGGCGCCCGCCCTGGAGCGCCCCGGAGCGGTGGTCGTCGACTGCACCCTCGGACTCGGCGGGCACAGCGAGGCACTCCTCGCCCGGTTCCCCGGCGCCCGGCTGATCGGCCTGGACCGGGACAAGGAGGCACTGCGCCTGTCCGGTGAGCGCCTGGCTCCCTACGGCGAGCGCGCCACCCTCGTGCACGCCGTGTACGACGAGCTGCCCGAGGTACTGGACCGGCTCGGCATCGCGCGCGTGCAGGGCGTGCTGTTCGACCTCGGCGTCTCCTCCATGCAGCTGGACGAGGCCGACCGCGGCTTCGCCTACGCGCAGGACGCGCCCCTGGACATGCGCATGGACCAGACGGCGGGCATCAGCGCCGCCGAGGTCCTCAACACCTACCCGGCCGGCGAACTCGTGCGCATCCTGCGCGCGTACGGCGAGGAGAAGCAGGCCAAGCGGATCGTCGCCGCGATCGTCCGGGAGCGGGAGAAGGAGCCGTTCGGCAACAGCGCGCGGCTCGTCGAACTCATCCGGGACGCGCTGCCGCAGGCCGCCAAGCGCACCGGCGGCAATCCGGCCAAGCGCACCTTCCAGGCGCTGCGCATCGAGGTCAACGGCGAACTGTCCGTCCTGGAGCGGGCCGTCCCGGCCGCCGTGAAGGCCCTGGACGTCGGCGGGCGCGTCGCCGTGCTGTCGTACCACTCGCTCGAAGACCGGCTCGTCAAGCAGGTGTTCGCGGCCGGGGCCGCCACCACCGCGCCGCCCGGGCTGCCCGTCGTGCCCGAGCGCTACCAGCCGCGGCTCAAGCTGCTCACCCGCGGTGCCGAACTTCCCACCGAGGAAGAGATCGCCGAGAACCGCAGGGCCGCACCGGCCAGACTGCGCGGTGCCGAGCGCATCAGGGAGGACGTCGAGTGAGCGAGACGGGCCGGAGGGCCGGCGCCGCGCACCGAGGGAGCGGCTTGCCCCACGCACCGGGGGAGCAGTGAGCAGGAAACCCGAACCGAAGGGGAGGGCCGCCCGGCTCGCCCGGCTCCTCCCGGCCGGCCGCGCCCAGGCGGCGCGCACCCCGTTCGTCCTGCTCGTCGTGGTGCTCCTCGGCGGCGGCCTGATCGGGCTGCTGGTACTGAACTCGGCGCTGAGCGAGGGCTCCTTCGAACTCGACGACCTGCAGAAGCAGACGAAGAGCCTCACCGACCAGGAACAGGCCCTCCAGCGGGACATCGACGCCTTCTCCGCCCCGGACGCCCTCCAGCGCCGCGCCCGCGAACTCGGCATGGTCCCCGGCGGCGACCCGGCCTTCCTCGGCCCCGACGGCACCGTCAAGGGCGTCCCCGGCACCGCGCCCGAGCCCGCCGCCCTCACCGCTCCGGCACCCCCCGGCGCCGTGACCCCGGCCGGCGCCCTCTCCACGGTCCCGCCGGCGCTCACCGCCCCCCAGCCCCAGGGCGCCCCCACGGCGCCCGCCCCCGCCCC
>NZ_JOIU01000037.1 GCF_000720135.1 Streptomyces sp. NRRL S-1022
GGTGGGCGGGTGGGAAGGAACCGCCGACCCGGCGGAGCGTCACCGCATGCGGGTGGCCCACTCCTGCACCTTGGCGATCCGCTGCCGCAACTGCCCCGCCGTCGCCTCCGCGCTCGGCGGCCCCCCGCACACCCGCCGCAGCTCGGTGTGGATCACCCCGTGCGGCTTGCCGCTCTGGTGGACGTACGCGCTGACCAGCGTGTTGAGCCGCTTCCGCAGCTCCATCATCTCCTTGTGGCTGACCACCGGCCGCCGCTCGGCCGGCAGCTCCAGCAGGTCCGCCTCACTGTCCGGCTTCTTCCGGCTGTGCGCGATCTGCCGTGCCTGCCGCTTCTGCAGCAGCAGCTGCACCTGGTCCGGCTCCAGCAGCCCCGGGATCCCGAGGTAGTCCTGCTCCTCCTCGCTGCCCGGGTGCGCCTGCATGCCGAACTCGGCACCGTCGTACAGCACCCGGTCGAACACGGCGTCGGACTCCAGCGCCTCGAACGGCAGCATGTCCTGTTCGCCGGTGTCCTCGTCCTGCTCCTTGTTCGCCTCCTCCATCTCCTTCTCGGATTCGGCGTACGGGTCCTCCTCGCCCTCTTTCTTCGGCTTGTCGAGGGCGTGGTCCCGCTCCTTCTCCATCTCGTTGGCGAAGGTCAGCAGGTCGGGCACGGTCGGCAGGAACACGGACGCGGTCTCGCCCCGCCGCCGGGACCGTACGAAGCGCCCGACGGCCTGCGCGAAGAACAGGGGCGTCGAGATGGTGGTGGCGTACACGCCGACCGCCAGCCGCGGTACGTCGACGCCCTCGGACACCATCCGCACCGCGACCATCCACCGGTCGTCACTCGCGCTGAAGTCGTCGATCCGCTTCGAGGCCCCGGTGTCGTCGGAGAGGACGAGCGTCGCCTTCGTACCGGTGATCTCCCGGATCAGCTTGGCGTACGCCCGCGCGGAGTCCTGGTCGGAGGCGATGACGAGCGCACCGGCGTCGGGGATGGCCTTGCGGACCTCGGTCAGCCGCTGGTCGGCGGCGCGCAGCACGCTCGGCATCCAGTCGCCGCGCGGGTCGAGGGCCGTACGCCAGGCCTGGCTGATCGCGTCCTTGGTCATCGGCTCGCCGAGCCGCGCGGCGACCTCGTCACCGGCCTTGGTCCGCCAGCGCATGTTGCCGCTGTAGGAGAGGAAGATGACGGGGCGGACGACCCCGTCCGCCAGGGCGGACCCGTAGCCGTAGGTGTAGTCGGCGGCGGACCGCCGGATCCCGGCGTTGTCCTCCTCGTACGTCACGAAGGGGATGGGGTTGGTGTCGGACCGGAACGGCGTACCGGTCAGCGCGAGCCGCCGCGTGGCCGGTTCGAAGGCCTCCAGACACGCCTCGCCCCAGGACTTGGAGTCACCGGCGTGGTGGATCTCGTCCAGGATGACGAGGGTCTTGCGCTGCTCGACCCGGTTGCGGTGCAGCATCGGGCGCACGCCCACACCGGCGTACGTCACGGCGACCCCGTCGTACTCCCGGCCGAGCGGCCCCGCGCTGTACTCGGGGTCGAGCTTGATCCCTATCCGGGCGGCCGCCTCCGCCCACTGCTTCTTCAGGTGCTCGGTGGGCGCGACCACGGTCACCTGCTGCACCACGTGGTGGTGCAGCAGCCAGGAGGCGAGCGTCAGCGCGAAGGTCGTCTTGCCGGCGCCGGGCGTGGCGACGGCGAGGAAGTCACGCGGCTGCTCCTGGATGTACTTCTCCATCGCGCCCTGCTGCCAGGCACGCAGCTTGCTGGCGGTACCCCACGGGGCCCGGCCCGGGAAGGCGGGCGAGAGGTGGTGCGAGTGAGCGGTGGAGGCTGCTGAAGTAGACATGTGTGTGGGCCCGAAGGGCCCTCCGTTGGAGGTGGTGGCGGGTGACGGGCGGGCGGTAGTCACGGTCTCCGTGCGGGGTAGGGCGGCTACGTATGACAACCGGGCCACCCTACCGGCGCCGCCGTGCCGTCAACGCGCGAACGAGGCCGGGTCGCCCTCGGGTGGGAGGCACGTCACAGCAGCCGCACGGACCCCGCCGTCACCGACCGTGACTCAGCGCGCAGGCGCACGCTCGCGCAGGCGCCGCGTCACCCAGGCCCCCACCAGCGCGACCGCCGCCATCGGCAGGAAGACGGCGGCGAAGGCGGCGGGGTGCCCGCTGCCGGCCGCCGAGGCCGTGGGGGCCGCCGTACTGCCGCCGCCCAGGGCCGCGAAGGCCGCGCCGGTCGCCGCCAGCAGGACGACGTTGGCGAGGGCGTCGGAGATCTGGAGCGCGGCCGAGTTCGAGCCGGCCTCCTCGGGGGCGGACAGCTGGAGCAGCAGCACGCTGGTGGAGGAGATCACCAGTCCCATGCCGAAGCAGCCGACACCCCAGGCGACGGCCACGGTCCACACCGGCACGGCGTGCACGAGCACACTCGGCGCGGTGACGATCGCGATGGCGACCAGCACCATCCCGATGGTCATCAGCCGCTCCCGGTACGGCGCCATGCGCGCCCGGGACTGTGCGAACGAGCCCAGCGCCCAGGTCACGCCGCCGGCCGCCAGCGACAAGCCGGCGAGGGTCGGCGACAGGCCGCGCTGGGTGACCAGCATCAGCGGCACGAACGATTCGGCGGCGACGAAGGAACCGGCGGCCAGGCCGCGCAGCAGCACGACGGAGGGCAGGCCGCGGGCGGCCCGGTAGGTGCCGCGGGGCAGCAGTCCGAGCACGGCGGGCACGAGGAAGGCGGCACCGGCCAGCCCCGGCACCAGGGAGAGGGGGCGCAGGTCCTGGGCGGCGTACTGGAGGAGCCCGGCGCCCAGCGAGATGCCGAGCGCGAGCCGGATCCGCCGCCGGTCGAAGGAGCCGGCGCCGGCCTCCTCGTCCACCGGGCCCGACGCCCTGCGCCGTATCTGGGGCAGGGCGAGGGCGAGCGGGAACACGACGAGGACCGGGATGCCGAGGAACACCCAGCGCCAGCCGAGGTGCTCGGTGACGGTGCCGGCGGCGAGGGGGCCGACGATGGACGGTACGACCCAGCCGGCCGCGAAGGACGCCATGATCGCGGGGCGTAGCCGATCGGGGTAGGCGCGGCCGACGACGACGTACAGCGCCACGATGACCAGTCCGCCGCCCAGCCCCTGCACGGCCCGTCCGAGGATGAACACCCACATGACCTGCGCGGTCCCGGCGACGACGAGCCCCGCCGCGAAGGCGCCGATACCCGTGGTGAGAGCGCCCAGGGGACCTCGCCGGTCGGACCACTGCCCGGCGAGCACCATCCCGAACAGGCTGGTCGTGAAGTACCCGGAGAACGCGAACGCGTACAGCGCCAGTCCGTCCAGCTCTCGCGCGGCCACCGGCATCGCCGTCCCCACGGCGGTCGCCTCGAAGGCGATGAGCACCACGACGGACACGATCCCGACACTCAGCGCCCGGTACGCCCTGCTCAGCACACCGCCGTCCTGCTCGACGGACGGATCGAGGACAGCGGGCTCACGGGATCCAAGGGCACTCATGCCCGTCAGAGTAAGCCGCGTTCCCCTCTTTGACCCCTGTCGGAAGTCCGACCCCGGACTACGCCCTTGGTCGTACACACGGTCGTACACACACCCCGCTTCATGAACGGCGTATGGCAGTCCCGTTGCAGCACCCCCGCCCCCCTTGAGCCCCTCGGAGCCCGGCCCGTACGTTCTTCTCACGAACACGGCCGTGTGCCCGAGTGGTTCAGGGACTCGCCCGCGCTGCATCCAACAGCGAGCTCCGCTCGCGGGGAGTCACGTGGGTCCGATCCCCACCACGGCCGAGAGCAACAACCGAACACGGCCGTGTGCCCGAGTGGTTTAGGGACTCGCCTGCAAAGCGAGTTACGTGGGTTCGATTCCCGCCACGGCCTCCGAAGCCCGAACCAGGGCGATACGAAAGGGCGGCACCCAGGGGTGCCGCCCTTTCGCTCGTCCGAGTCAGCGGGTACCCGGCAATCGGTTCAGGTTCCGAGGGTCCACGTCGTCCAGATCCTGGGGCTGCACGAAACCGTCGCCGTCGGCAACTCCCGTCCGCTGCGCCACATCCCCGGTGTCGACCTCACGGAGGGACCCGTTTCTGGTGCGCTGCCAGTACTTCCCCTCGGCGTCACGGAAGGCAACGCTGACGCCGACGACGTGCTCCATGACCTGCGCGGCATAGGGGACCGCGTCCACGTACGCGCTGGCGATCACGGGTTCGGGCGTGGGCGGGAGGATGACACGATCCTGCCAGTGAATCGGGCGATCGCTGAAGTCGACCCAGACGAAGATCCTGACCTCGTAAACGGGTAGACGTGAGCTGTTGACCAAGTGAATGTCGGGAAAGAAGTCCTCGCGTCTGTAAGCCACGCTGGTCACCAGGAGGTCCGGGCGTCGCGGCTGCCAGTGCTGCCCATGTCCCCACGGCGCCGGCCCACGCGGCGAGATCTGCACTCGCCGGCATCAGCCCTCCGTCGGGTGGCACCCCGTGCGGGATGCCGACCCTTCCGTTCGTCGCTTCAGCTGCGGGAGGCGTACGAGACGAAGTCCGTCCAGGCGCGCGATGCAACCGCGAGCTGCGGGCCGGCGAGGGACTTCGAGTCGCGGATGTGCACCGTGCGGGGAGTGGTGGCCACCTCGACGCAGGACTCGCCGTTGGTGCCGCTGCTGTAGCTGCTCTTGAACCACGCCAGTTCGGAGGGGTGCCCGGCGGAGGCCTCGCGCGTCATGTCTCTCCCAGCAGTTTCTGGATGAAGGCGAGCGACTCCCGCGGTGGGAGAGCTTGCGCCCTGATCGTGCCGTACTGCAACTCCAGGATGCGGAGCTGCTTCGCGTCGGAGACGGGCCGGCCGTTGAACAGGCCGTCGGAGCGGCCCACCACCTTGCCGTCCGAGAACTTCAGCAGCTCGATCTTTCCGTCGAGTCCCGGGTGGGCGTCCGTGTCCGTCGGCATGACCTGGAGCGAGACGTTGTTCAACTGCCCCACTCCCAACAGGTGTTCGAGCTGCCGTTGCCACACCATTGTGCCTCCGACCCGGCGGCGCAGCGATGCTTCTTCCAGGACGAAGTGGATGGACGGGGCCGGTGTGCGTTCGAAGACCGACCGCCGGGCCAGTCGAGCGGCCACCATGCGGTCCACGTCGTCCGGCGAGTACGGCGGCTGCGCCGCCTCGATCAGGGCCCGGGCGTGCTGCGGTGTCTGCAAGAGCCCGTGGACGCTGTTGCACTCGTAGACGCCGATCTCGACGGCCTTGGCCTCCAGCTCCGCCAAGGCCCGCACCTTCTTCGGGTAGCGGACCTTCTGTACGTCCTCCTTCATCGCCGAGAGCAGGCCGCCGGCCCGCAGGACGTCGTCGGCCTTGTCCAGGTACTCGGGCCTGGGGATCCGCTGTCCGCTCTCGATCTTGTAGATCATGTCCTCGCCGTAGCCGACGGCCTTGGCGAAGTCGCCGGCCCGCATGCCCACGGCTTCCCGGCGCAGTTTCAGCTGCCGTCCGACCGTGGTGATGACGGCGACGCCCCACTCGTCGTCCGGGTCCACCTCCCAGCCCCGCTCGCTCACCTCGTCCTTGAGCGGCTCCGCCTCCACGCCGACCGTCATTCGCGCCCCTCCGTCACCGTGCGTGCCGACACCGTCACGCCTCACGGTAGGGCGGTGCGGCCACGCTGAGTGACCGGAACCCGGAAATGCACCGGGACGAGGTGCCTCAGAACAGCCCGCCCGCCTCGTCCTGGAACAGATCCGTCCAGTAGTGCCAGGTGGTGTCCGGGAAAGTGCCCGTGGGGTCGAGGGTGTTCAGGGTGTGGATCATGGCGGCGACCAGGTGGTCGTAGGCGTGGGTGGCCAGTTCACGGCCCAGGTGGGTGTCGATCGTGCGCTCGTGGTGGATGAGCCAGAGGGTGAAGGCCAGGGTGGAGACGTCGGTGTTGAGGGGGTGGAGGGACGCCTCGGGCTCGTCGAAGGTGAGGACCGCGCCCGTCCGGCCGTCGACCACCAGGCTGGTCTCCTCCAGGAGGTGGCCCAGGCGGATCAGGTGGTCGCAGTGGGCCGGGAGCCGGCCGAGGGGGTACTCGGGGCGTTCCTCGGTGAAGTACTCGCGCAGCGTCGGCAGCGGGACGTCCGTGTCGGCTCGGAAGAAGACCGTCTCCTCCGGCAGTCCCGTCTCGCGCAGGAAGCGGCGGGTCGGCTCGTGGGTGAGCGTCGCCGGGAAGTCGACCTCCTCGAAGCGGGCCACCCGGCCCTGCCCGAACTCCTGCTCCAGGAGGCGCGCGGGGACGTCGAGGGTGAGGCCCGAGGCCGTGCCGGGGCCGGCGACGAGGGAGAGCGGGCGGATCAGGGCGGCCGCCTTCCAGTACGGCGGGACCCGGCCGTCCGTGCCCTCCGCGAAGAGGGTGAGGAGACGGCGGGAGGCCTCGGCCGCCGTCCTGGGGCCGTACTGGCCCGCCAGGGAGGCGAAACGGCCGCGCAGGCCCGCCAGTTCCTCGGTGACCGCGGCGAAGCGCAGCAGCGTGGTCAGGGAGGGTGCGAAGGGGCGGGCGCCGGACGGGTCGAAGAGGTAGGCCGTGGTCAGCTCGCCGGTGGCGCCGTCGAGCAGGATCGACTCGCGCTCCATGCCGGCGGGGGTGAGGAGTTCACCTATCACCAGGCGGCCGCGCAGTTCCTCGGCCAGGCCGAAGGGGCCCTCGGCCGCGTCGGCGAGCGTGCGCAGGCCGTGGGTGCGCAGCGGGGAGAAGGTGAGCAGGTCGGTCTCGGCGGGCAGGCCGGTGCCCGTGAGCAGGCCGCGGGTCGGCGTGTGCGTGACGAGCCGGTCCAGCTCCGCCTCGGTCAGCGTGATCACCGGTACTCCGGCGTCGGTCGTGCTCATCGCTCCCCCGCGATCTTCCCCGTGCGTGACGGGCCGGCGCACACCGTCGTACGCGGTCCCCGGGCAGGTGCCCCCACCGCTCAGCACACTACGCCGCCCCACTGACAACGGCCCTCACGAGGGAAGACGCCGAGCGACGCCGGCCCGTTGCCCGTCCGTGGGGATCGCTAGGTGAAGTAGATCCCGCCCAGCACGACGGCCAGCGCCGCCACCGCGAACACCAGGATCCACAGGGCCAGCTTGCCCACTCCGGGCGGTGGTTCGTAGCGGTGCTCGTCGGGCGGCGGTGTGCTCATCGGTCGGTCACCACGGCCGCCTGCGGGCGGATCGGCAGGCGGTTGACCGGGCGGCCGGTGGCGGCGCGGACGGCGGAGGCGATCGCCGCCGGTGCCGTCACGACCGGGACCGCGCTGACCGACTTGGCGCCGAAGGGGGCCACCACGTCCCGTTCCTCGACCAGTTTCACGATCCGGATGTCGGGGGCGTCCAGGGCGGTCGGCAGGGCGTAGCCGGTGAGGTCGGGGTGGCGGATCAGGCCGCGGGGCGTGCGGAGGTTCTCGGTGAGGGCGATGCCCACGCCCTGCGTGACGCCCGCCTCGATGCGCGCCGCCAGCTGCGCCGGGTTCAGCACCCGGCCCACGTCCTGGGCGACCGCCAGCTCCACCACCCGGACCGAGCCCAGCTCGACGTCGACGTCCACCACCGCGCGGATCGCGCAGAAGGCGAGGCCCACGAAGGCGTCGCCCTGGCCGGCGGCGTCCAGCGGCTCGGTGGGGTGCGGGCGGCACTGGGCGGTGGCCCACAGCTCCTTGCCCTCCAACGCCTCGGTGACGGTGGTCGACAGGACGCCGTCGTACGAGGTGATCTTGCCGTCGGTGATCTGGAGCAGCTCGGTGGACATGCCGAACTTGTGCGCGAGCGGCTGGAGCAGTTGCGTGCGGACCATCTTGGCGGCCCGTTCCACCGCGCCGCCGGACACCCAGGTGTGCCGGCCCCGGCAGCCCCCGCCGGCCGGCGGCTGGTCGGTGTCGACCGGGGCGACGTGGACCTCCTCGACGCCGAGGGTCTCCTGGACGATCTGCCGGGCCAGCGTGGTGAAGCCCTGGCCGGTCTCGACGGCCGCGCACAGCACGGTCGCGATGCCGTCGTGGACCTTGACCGTGGCCGTCGACACCTCGTCGGCGCCCTCCGCGCCGAGCATGTGCACCATGCCCAGGCCGTAGCCGACGCCCCGGCGCACCGCGCCCGGTTCGCCCGCGCCCTCGGGGCCGCCGGGCAGCAGCCACTCCTCCTCGGGGGTGTCCTTGGGCAGCGCCGGGAGCGGGAAGTCCCGTACCGCCTGGAGGAGTTCGGCGACCGGGGCCGGGCAGGTCACGGTCTGGCCGATCGGCAGGACGTCACCGGTGGCGAGGACGTTGCGCACGCGCAGTTCGGCCGGGTCCAGGCCCAGCTTCTTCGCCAGCTTGTCCATCTGCGCCTCGTAGGCGGCACACACCTGCATGGCGCCCTCGCCGCGGACGTGGCCGGAGGGCGGGTTGTTGGTGCGGACGGCCCAGCCCTCGATGAAGGCGTTGGGGACGACGTACGGGCCGCACGCGAAGGAGACGGCGGCGGCGAGCACCTCGGCGGAGGTGTCGGCGTACGCGCCCGCGTCCAGCAGGATCTGCGCCTCGACCTTCACCAGCTTGCCCTCGGCGTCGGCGTGGTGGCGGTAACGCAGCAGGGTGGGGTGGCGGTGGGCGTGGCCGAGGAAGGACTCCTCGCGGGTCGCCGTCAGCTTCACCGGGCAGCCGGTCTTCAGGGCGAGCAGGCCGAGCGGGAGCTGGAAGCCCTGGTCCTCGCGGTCGGCGGTGGCGCCGGGCACCCCGGTGACGACGATCTTCACTCGATCGGGGGGCAGGCCGTAGCAGGCTGCGGCGGTGTTGCGGTCGGTGTGCGGGTCGGTGGAGGCCAGGTACAGCTCCACCCCGCCGTCGGGGCGGGGCACGGCGAGGCCGGCCTCGGCGCCGATGGGGGCCGGGTCCGCGCGGCCGATGCGGTACTGGCCCTCGACGACGACCTCGCCGACGGCGCCCGGGTCGCCGTGGTGCAGCGGGATGTGCCGGATCAGGTTGCCGTCGGGGTGCAGCGGCTCGGCCTCGAAGGCCCGCTCGGGGTCGATGACCGGGTCGAGCACCTCGTACTCGACGATGACGGCGGCGGCGGCCATCCGCGCGGTGTCCGGGTGGTCGGCGGCGACGGCGGCGATGGGCTCGCCGTGGTGGCGTACGACCTCGGAGGCGAACACCGGCCGGTCGGGCGTGCCGCGGCCGTGGCGGGGCGTGCCGGGCACGTCCTCGTGAGTGATGACGGCGCGGACGCCGGGCATCTCGCGCGCGTGGGTGGTGTCGATGGAGACGATGCGCGCGTGCGCGTGCGGGGAGCGCAGCACGGCCGCCCACAGCAGGCCCTCGGCCCACAGGTCGGCCGCGTACGGGAAGGTGCCCTCGGTCTTGGCGCGGGCGTCGGCGTGCGGCAGGGAGGCGCCGATGCCGTGCGGCGGCGGCTCGGCCGCGGGTGCGGGTTCCGCGGCGGTGGTCGCGGTGCCGGCTTCGTTGCTCACGCCTGGCCTCCGTCCTGGCCGTAGTGCTGGTCCTGCGGTCCCGGCGGCGTGCCGTACGCGTCGGGCGTGCCGTACGGGTCCGACGGGTCGTAAGAATGCGTCGGGTCGTACGGTTCCGGCGGGTCGTACGGGTTGGGTGTCCGCGGGGTGTCGAAGGCGCCCGGTGCCTCGAACGCCGACGGGTGGACGCCGCCGGAGCCGGGGCCCGCCTGGTGCGGGATGCGGGCCTCGTCCGTCTCGGGCTCGCCGCCCGCGTGGGACGCCTCGCGCTCGGCGACGACCTCCTGGACGGCCTCCAGCACGCCCCGGTAGCCCGAGCACCGGCACAGGTTGCCGCACAGGGCCTGCCGGGTCTCCAGCTCGGTCGGCGCCGGGTTGCCCTCCAGCAGGTCGTGCACGGTCATCGCCATGCCGGGCACGCAGAAACCGCACTGCACGGCACCGCACCGGGCGAGCGCGCGCTGCACGTCGGAGGGCTGCCCGTCGGCGGCGAGACCCTCGACCGTACGGACCTCGCTGCCGGCCGCGGTGACCGCCGGGACCAGGCAGGAGGCCACCAGGCGGCCGTCGACCTGCACGTTGCAGGCCCCGCACTCGCCCTGGGAGCAGCCGTCCTTGGCGCCCGCGAGGCCGAGCCGTTCGCGCAGCACGTACAGCAGGGACTCGCCGATCCAGGCGTCGGTGACGGGGCGGTCGGCGCCGTTGACGCGCAGCACGTAGGAGGCGAGGGGGTGGTCGTCGTGCGCCGGCGGTTCGGGCGTCTCCTCCCCGGCGTCGACGGAGGCGTCATCCTGCCCGCGCGGGGCGTCCTCTTCGGTGCCCGCGCCGTCGGAGTGGCCGTCGGGTACGGCGGAGCCGGCCGCGGCCTCGGGGTCCTCCGGGTCGCTGCCGGGGGCCTCGGGGGAGGCGATGCGCTCGGCCGTGGGCGCCGTCGCGGCGGGCTCGGAGGCGTCGGCGGGGCCGGCCGGCCGGTCGTGGCCCGCGGGGCCGTCAGCGGGCCGCTCAGGGGCTTCGGCGAGGCTGTGGGCCTCTGCTTCCGGCGCCGTACCCGACTCGGCGGACGCGACCGGTTCGGCGAGTTCGGCGGTCTCGGCGGACAGTCCCGTACCGCCGGGCGTGTCGGTCTCCCCGGTGTCCCTGGCGTTCCTGGCGTCCCCGGTGTCCCCGGTGTCCTCGGTATCGGCGTAGTCGCCGTACCCGTCCGCCGGGCCGTACCCCTCCCGCGGACCGTACGCGTCCGGCGCACCGCCCCGCGGTTGGTGGCCGGCGGCGTCGTCCGGGTCCGGCGCGGGGGCGGGGGCGGGGGCGGCCGGCCTGTCCCACGCGTGGCCCGCGCCGTCCGTAGCCCAGGGCGCCGGCGCGCCGCCGGGCAGCGTGGCCGGCGGGGTGCCCCACTGCTCGACCAGCGAGGACGCGGTGTACTCGCCGGACTCGTCCGGCAGCTCGCCCCCGGCGACCGGGATGGACCACTCTCCGGTGACGTCGTGTCCCGGCGCGCCCGGCGCCGCGGGCTCCTCGAAGGTCCAGTGCTGGGTGGCACCGGGCCGGTACGTGAACCGGTCGTCCGCGGCCTGCGGCGGGGCCGGTACGGCGTTCGGGTCGGGCCACCGGGCGCCGTCGTCGGGCGCGGGCCACGCACCGGGGGTGCCGTCGGTGTGCGTGGCCGTTATCCGCGGCGGCACGTAGCCGTGGCCGGGCGCGGCCAGCGGGCTGTCACCGGACAGCAGGGCGTCGATGCCGCCCTCGGGGAGTTCGACGAAGGCCGTGGCTCCGTCGTCGTAGTCGCCCTGGGGCAGCGGGTTCCAGCGTCCGCCGCCCTGGGGCGTGCCCTCTCCGTGCTGGTCGTCGGTCACGACAGCGCCCTCCCCAGTGCTCGTCGGGCCAGCGCGGCGACGGTGCGCCGCAGGTGCAGTACGGCGGGCGGGAGCGGGGTCACCGAGCCGTCCGGCTCGGGGGCCGGGTCGGGGATGCAGGCCGCGGCGACGTACTCCCCGAAGGCGTGCAGGGCCTCCGGGACGAGGGCGCGGTCGTTGTCCCAGTCGATCAGCTGGGCGACCCACTGCTCGGCCTCCAGCGGCCTGAGCGGCATCGGCGCTATGGCTCCCACGGCGCAGCGCACGCCGCGCCGGGCCGGGTCGAGGACGAGCGCCACGGAGGCCAGCGCGCGGCCCGGTCCGGTGCGGCCGGTCGCCTTCAGGAAGACCTGCGGGGCGTGCAGCAGCGGCACGCGCACGTAGCCGATGAGTTCGCCGCCGCGCAGCATCTCCACGCCGGCCAGCAGGTGCGACACCGGGATCTCCCGGCGGGCCCCGCCCGGGCCCGCGATGATCAGCGTCGCTTCCAGGGCGGCCAGCACCGGCAGCGCGTCCCCGGTGGGGGCGGCCGAGGCGATGTTGCCGCCCAGGGTGCCGGCGTTGCGGATGTGCGGCGGGCCCGCGGCGCGCGCGGCGGCGGCGAGCGCCGGGATCAGGGCCGCGAAGTCGGGGCGGCCCATGCGCGCGTGGGTGAGGCCGGCGCCGAGCAGCGCGTGGCCGTCCTGGTACTGCCAGCCGCGGATCTCGCTGATCCGGCCGAGGCCGACCAGTGCGGCGGGCCGGAGCTGCCCGGAGTTGACGGCGGCCATCAGATCGGTGCCGCCCGCCACGGGGACGGCGGTGGGCATGGCGGTGAGGGCCGCCACGGCCTCGTCCAGTGTCGTGGGCAAGGTGACGGCCTGCGCCGCCTGCGGTGCGTGCGTGGTCAAACCGGCTGCCCCTTCCCGCTGCCCCACCTGGTCCCGCCTGTGCTGCCGTACGGTACGTGCTGACAGGGCGGACGACGCAACTCTGGCACATCTTCGCAACGCTCGAACGCGGGGGTCCGCTAGGAGACATTCGCCCATCTCACCGGGGAGATGGTCCGTTTTCGTACGGCATCACCAGTGCGCACGGATTGCCACTCTTCGGTGACGCTGCCGGGTTTTTCCGTTACCTGTTCGGGGCGGCGGCGGTCGGGGGCGGTGACCGTCCGGGGCGGTCACCGGTTCGGGGGCGGCCCCTCGATCGGGCGGCCCGGCACGCCGGGGCGGCGCTGCCAGGGGCGGGGACCGGCGGCCGGCCGGTAGGCGACGCCGAGGGCGTCAAGTCGCCGGTAGTGGGCGGTCATCCGGCGTTCGAAGTCCGCGTAGTCGCGCTCGGCCGGGGCGGGCAGCGCGCTCCAGGCGACCTCGGCGAAGGCCGCGAGGCGGGGGAAGGCCTGGTAGTCCACGCGCGCGGCGTCTTCCAGCACCTCGGTCCACACGTTGGCCTGGGTGCCCAGCACGTGCCGGGCCTCCGCCTCGTCGAGCCCTTCCGGGACGGGCTCGAACCGGTAGACGTCCTCCAGGGTGCGCACGAAGCCGATCGGTACGGGCTCGTCCTCGCCCGGGGCCTGACGGTGGTCCAGGTACACGTACTGCTCCGGGCACATGACCACGTCGTGGCCGGCCCGCGCGGCGGCGATCCCGCCCGCGTAGCCGCGCCAGGAGGAGACGGCCGCGCCCGGCGCGAGCCCGCCCTCCAGGATCTCGTCCCAGCCGATGAGGCGGCGCCCGCGCGCGGAGAGCCAGGCGTCGAAGTGCCCGATGAACCAGGACTGCAGCGCGTCCTCGTCGGCGAGGCCGAGGTCGGCGATGCGGGTCTTGGCGGTCAGGGACCGAGCCCACTGCTCCTTGCGGCACTCGTCGCCGCCGACGTGCACGAACGCCGAGAACTCGGCGGCGTCCGCGGGGAACAGCTCCAGGACCTCCTCGAACACCCCCTCGTAGAACCGCAGGGTGGCGTCGGTGGGGGCCAGCACGTTGGACGAGATGCCCCAGGTGTCCCAGACGGAGAGGGCGGCGGTGTCGACGACGTCGGTGTTGCCGAGTTCGGGGTAGGCGGCGATGGCGGCCTGCGAGTGGCCGGGTACGTCGATCTCGGGGACGACACTGATGTGCCGCTCGGCGGCGTAGGCGACGATCTCGCGGATGTCGTCGTGGGTGTAGTACCCGCCGTGCGGTTTGTCGTCCCACAGCGGTGAGGCCCGGTGGCCGAATTTCGTCCGCGCCCGCCAGGAGGCGATCTCGGTCAGTTTCGGATAGCGCTCGATCTCGATGCGCCAGCCCTGGTCGTCCGTCAGGTGCAGGTGCAGGACGTTGAGTTTGTGCGCGGCCATCAGGTCCAGATAGCGCAGCACGCCCTCCTTGGGCATGAAGTGCCGGGCCACGTCGAGCAGGAGGCCCCGCCAGCGGAACCGGGGCGCGTCCTCGACGGCCTGCTGCGGGACGCCGGGGGCGGTGTCCGGACGGACGGGGGCGCGCCGGAAGGCGTCGGGGCCGAGCAGCTGGCGCAGCGTCTGCGCGCCCCAGAACACGCCCGCCGGTCCGCCGCCGCGGATCTCCACGCCCTGCCCGGCGGCCGCGTCCAGCCGGTACGCCTCGGGCGCGAGGGTGTCGTCCAGCAGCAGCCGTATGCCGCCCCGGGCGTCCCGCGGCCCGGGGCGCAGCGGCAGGCCCAGGGCGGCGCCGAGGGTGGCGCGCAGCCAGCGCTCGGTGCGTTCCGTGCCGGGGCCGGCCCACAGCGTGGTGGCTTCGCCGAGCGGCACACCGGGCCCCGCGGGCCCGTCGACGGCGCGCGGCGCCGGAATCAGTTCCACGACATCAGCCCCTCACCGCATTGCACCGTGTGCAACGCCTCCGTCACCCTGTGCACCACCGCATCCGACGACAGGCTAGGGACCGGGCCGACGCCCCACAAGAGGTCTGGACCACTTGACGGCCGGAAAACGCGAAGATCCCCGGGACGTGCCGGACGCACGTCCCGGGGATCCGACCGCCGGCGGGCGGGCCGGTGGCCTACTTCTTGTCGCCGCCCTTGCCCTTGCCCTCGTCGCCGCCGCTGCCCATGGACTCGTAGATCTCCTTGCACATGGGGCAGACGGGGTACTTCTTCGGGTCGCGGCCCGGCACCCAGACCTTGCCGCACAGCGCCACGACGGGGGTCCCGTCGAGGGCGCTCGCCATGATCTTGTCCTTCTGGACGTAGTGGGCGAAGCGCTCGTGGTCGCCGTCGCCGTGGGACACCTGCGGCGTCGGCTCTACGAGGGTCCCCGTACCAGTCCCGCGCTCGGGCTCAAGAGTGCTCATAACAGCCAGGGTACTGAAGCTCACACGCATCAGTTGAGCGAAGGGTCGTCCGGATACGTGGCCACCATCGCCAGTTCGTTGCGCTGGCGCCGCAGCACCTCGCGCCAGAGCCTCTCCGGGGCCGGCGAGGACACGTCACCCGGTTCGGACTCCACGACGTACCAGGCGCCCTCCACCAGCTCGTCCTCCAGCTGACCCGGGCCCCAGCCGGCGTACCCGGCGAAGATCCGCAGGCTGCCCACGGCCGAGGCGAGCAGCTCCGGCGGTGCCTCCAGGTCGACCAGGCCGATCGCGCCGTACACCCGCCGCCAGCCGAGGGGGGCCCGGTCACCGTCGGCGCCGCCCGGGATGACCGCCACGCCCAGTGCCGAGTCCAGCGACACCGGGCCGCCCTGGAAGACCACCCCGGGCTCGCCGGCGAGTCCGGCCCAGTCCTCCAGGATGTCGCCGACGACCACCGGAGTGGGGCGGTTGAGGACGACACCGAGGGAACCCTCCTCGTCGTGGTCGAGAAGGAGCACCACCGCACGGTCGAAGTTCGGGTCCGCCAGGGCGGGCGTGGCCACGAGCAGCCGCCCTGTGAGCGAGGACACCTCGGTCATGCCAGACATGATCCCGCATCTTCCCCCGGTGTGGGGACCCAATCGGGCGCCCCGGAGTGAAGGCTGCTCAGGGCGCATCGAAGCCGGGGGGCGCACACCCGGACGCCGGTGACCCCATGTGCCCGATAGGGAACGGTTCGTGTTGTGACACACCTATGACGCGACTGGGTGGTCCTCGGGCTTACGGGCGGGGGGTGATCGGCGATTACCCTGTCTTCCCGGCCCCTGCGCACAGTGATCGGCCGGCCCCTGACCAACTCATCGGAACGCGAGATTCATGACCGTCAACGACGATGTCCTGCTTGTCCACGGCGGAACCCCGCTGGAGGGCGAGATCCGTGTCCGCGGTGCGAAGAACCTCGTACCGAAGGCCATGGTCGCCGCCCTGCTGGGCGGCGAGCCGAGCCGACTGCGCAATGTTCCGGACATCCGTGACGTGCGGGTCGTCCGCGGCCTGCTCCAGCTGCACGGGGTGACGGTCCGTCCGGGCGAGGAGCCCGGCGAGCTGGTGCTGGACCCGACGCGGGTCGAGAGCGCCAACGTGGCCGACATCGATGCCCACGCGGGTTCCAGCCGGATCCCGATCCTCTTCTGCGGCCCGCTGCTGCACCGCCTCGGCCACGCGTTCATCCCGGGCCTGGGCGGCTGCGACATCGGCGGCCGGCCCATCGACTTCCACTTCGACGTGCTGCGGCAGTTCGGCGCCGTCATCGAGAAGCGGGCGGACGGTCAGTACCTGGAGGCCCCGCAGCGGCTGCGCGGCACGAAGATCCGGCTGCCGTACCCGTCCGTCGGCGCGACCGAGCAGGTGCTGCTGACGGCCGTACTGGCCGAGGGCGTCACGGAGTTGGCCAACGCGGCCGTCGAGCCGGAGATCGAGGACCTCATCTGCGTGCTGCAGAAGATGGGCGCGATCATCGCGATGGACACCGACCGCACGATCCGCATCACGGGTGTGGACAAGCTCGGCGGTTACAACCACCAGGCCCTCCCCGACCGCCTGGAGGCCGCCTCCTGGGCCTCCGCCGCCCTCGCGACCCGCGGCAACATCTACGTCCGCGGCGCCCAGCAGCGTTCGATGATGACGTTCCTGAACACCTACCGGAAGGTGGGCGGTGCCTTCGAGATCGACGACGAGGGCATCCGCTTCTGGCACCCCGGCGGGCAGTTGAAGTCCATCGCGCTGGAGACGGACGTGCACCCCGGTTTCCAGACCGACTGGCAGCAGCCGCTGGTGGTGGCCCTCACCCAGGCCACGGGGCTGTCCATCATCCACGAGACGGTGTACGAGTCCCGGCTGGGCTTCACCTCCGCGCTGAACCAGATGGGCGCGCACATCCAGCTCTACCGCGAGTGCCTGGGCGGCTCCGCCTGCCGTTTCGGCGCGCGCAACTTCCTGCACTCCGCGGTCGTCTCGGGCCCCACCAAGCTCCAGGGCTCCGACCTGGTCATCCCGGACCTGCGCGGCGGCTTCTCGTACCTCATCGCGGCGCTGGCCGCCGAGGGCACGTCCCGCGTCCACGGCATCGACCTGATCAACCGCGGCTACGAGAACTTCATGGAGAAGCTCGTGGAACTGGGCGCGAAGGTCGAGCTGCCGGGCAAGGCGCTCGGCTAGGCATCACGAACGCGAAAGGGCGGCCCCCCTCGACGGGGGCCGCCCTTTCGACGTCTTCAGCCGGTCCGCGCCCGAAGGGGCGCGGGGCCGTGCCGATCTGCGGCTCCGCCGCGCGGGCGCGACCAGCCGGTTGACGGCACCGCCCACGGCGCTTCGCGTCGAACGGCGCTCCAGTGGACCGGCGCCGACGGCGGAGCGCTTCCGCTTACTTGCCCTTGGCGGCTTCCTTGAGCTTGGAGCCCGCGGTGACCTTCACGCTGTAGCCGGCCGGGATGTTGATGGGCTCGCCGGTCTGCGGGTTGCGCGCGGTGCGAGCGGCACGGTGGGTGCGCTCGAAGGTCAGGAAGCCGGGGATGGTGACCTTCTCGTCGCCCTTGGCGACGATCTCGCCGACGGTCTCGGCGAACGCGGCCAGCACGGCGTCGGCGTCCTTGCGGGTCACCTCGGCGCGGTCGGCCAGCGCGGCCACCAGCTCACTGCGGTTCATGTTGTTACTCCCGTGTATTTCTTGCCGTTGGGGTGTGCCACGCGGCGGAGCCGCCCGAAGCACTGCGATGCCGATGCGCTCGCGCCCTTGGGGGTGCCCCCGGGGACTGTGTCCCTGGAGGAGCATCCTGCCCCTACCTGCGGCGGGAAAGCCAATCCGGCACCCGTAGGAGTCGTGAGAACACCCTGGGGAGTCACACGAAAAGCGCCCGCTCGGCCGTCACCCTAGAGCGCGTCCGGCACC
This sequence comes from Streptomyces sp. NRRL S-1022, assembly GCF_000720135.1. Lineage (GTDB taxonomy): Bacteria > Actinomycetota > Actinomycetes > Streptomycetales > Streptomycetaceae > Streptomyces. The sequence continues at coordinate 17,547 of NZ_JOIU01000037.1, forward strand.
TGGCCGTTCCACGACGCGCCGGTACGGGGGGCTGCCGTGGTGATGCTCACAGCCCCCTGCACATTACGACACGCCGTGCTCAGACGGTCGCGCCGGCCGCCTTGGCGGCCTCGCGGACCGCTCCGGCGACCGCGCCCGCGACCTTGTCGTTGAAGACGCTGGGGATGATGTAGTTCGCGTTGAGCTCGTCCTCGGTGACCACGTCGGCGAGGGCCTTCGCGGCGGCGAGCATCATCTCGGTGTTCACCGTGCGGGACTGCGCGTCCAGCAGGCCGCGGAAGACACCCGGGAAGACCAGCACGTTGTTGATCTGGTTCGGGAAGTCCGAGCGGCCGGTGGCCACGACGGCCGCCGTCTGCCGGGCGATCGCCGGGTCGACCTCGGGGTCCGGGTTCGCGAGCGCGAACACGATGGCTCCCTCGGCCATGGCGGCCACGTCGGTCCCGTCCAGGACGTTCGGGGCGGAGACACCGATGAAGACGTCGGCGTCGCGCACGGCCTCCTTCAGGGTGCCGGTGAGGCCCTCGGGGTTGGTGTTGTCGGCGATCCAGCGCAGCGGCGAGTCGGCCGGGGCGTTCACCAGGTCCTCGCGGCCGGCGTGGACGACACCGTGGATGTCGGCGACGACGGCGTTCTTCACCCCGGCGGCGATGAGCAGCTTGAGGATAGCCGTGCCGGCCGCGCCGGCGCCGGACATGACGACCCGGATGTTCTCGATGGCCTTGTTCGTGACGCGCAGGGCGTTGGTCAGGGAGGCGAGCACGACGATGGCGGTGCCGTGCTGGTCGTCGTGGAAGACGGGGATGTCGAGGGCCTCGCGCAGCCGGGCCTCGATCTCGAAGCAGCGCGGCGCGGAGATGTCCTCCAGGTTGATGCCGGCGAAGCCGGGGGCGATCGCCTTGACGATCTCCACGATGGCGTCGGTGTCCTGGGTGTCCAGGCAGATCGGCCAGGCGTCGATGCCGGCGAAGCGCTTGAAGAGGGCCGCCTTGCCCTCCATGACGGGCAGCGCGGCCTTGGGGCCGATGTTGCCGAGGCCGAGCACGGCGGAGCCGTCCGTCACGACCGCAACGGAGTTGCGCTTGATGGTGAGGCGGCGGGCGTCCTCGGGGTTCTCGGCGATGGCCATGCAGACGCGGGCCACACCGGGCGTGTAGACCATGGAGAGGTCGTCACGGTTGCGGATGGGGTGCTTCGACGCCATCTCGATCTTGCCGCCGAGGTGCATCAGGAACGTACGGTCGGAGACCTTGCCCAGCGTGACGCCCTCGATGCCGCGGAGCTTCTCGACGATCTCCTCGGCGTGGGCCGTGGAGGTGGCCGCGATGGTGACGTCGATACGGAGCTTCTCGTGACCGGACGCGGTGACGTCGAGGCCGGTCACCGAGCCTCCGGAGGACTCCACGGCGTTGGTGAGCTGCGAGACGGCGGTTCCGCTCGCCAGCACCTCCAGCCGGATCGTCATCGAGTAGGAGACGCTGGGCGCCGTTGCCATGGCCGACTTCCTCTGCTTTCACCGTGTCGCGTGTTGTGCCGTCCGATCGTCGCACCTACCGCGGAGTACGCGGTAGTCGCCCCGGATTGCGGACGTTGTGTTCATGAGCGGTGGCCGATTTCGGAAAACCACTTCCACCATACGAGAAACGATCAGGCAAAGAAAGAGACCCACGTCACGATTCGTGACGTGGGTCTCTCTTCCGTTCATGACACCGACCCGCCATGCTCGCCTCGCGGCAAGTGGTCCCTCTGAGGGACGAAGGTTGGGCCCGGGGGCTTGGATCGGGCCGGTGCCACACCCAGGCTAACAAACGGATCCGGCAAGGCCATTCCCGTGCCCGGGACTCAGTCCCGGAGCAGGTCCGCAACCCCCGCCGCGTCCGGCTCGTCCCGGTCCCCCGACACCACCGTGAGCTGCTGGGTGGCCCGGGTCAGCGCCACGTACAGCACGCGCAGGCCGGCCGGCGACTCGTCGGCGATCTCCGCGGGCGAGACGACGACCGTCGCGTCGTACTCCAGGCCCTTGGCCTCCAGGCTGCCCAGGGCCACCACGCGGTCGCCGAGCCCGGCCAGCCAGCGCCGGGCCTCCTCGCGCCGGTTCATCGCGACGACCACACCGACCGTGCCGTCCACCAGGTCCAGCAGCCGCTCCGCCTCCGCGCGCACGGTCCGCTCCAGGGAGCCCTGGACGACCGCGAAACGCGGCTCGACCCCGGTGGACCGTACGGCGGACGGCGCCTCGGAGCCGGGCATGGCGAGCGCGAGCACCCGGGCGGCCAGCTCGGCGATCTCGGCCGGGTTGCGGTAGTTGACGGTGAGCTGGAAGCGGCGCCGGGGCCGGGTGCCGAGGGCCTCGTCGCGGGCCTCGGCCGCCTCGTCCGGGTCGGACCAGGAGGACTGCGCCGGGTCGCCGACGACCGTCCAGGTGGCGTGCCGGCCGCGGCGGCCGATCATGCGCCACTGCATCGGCGTGAGGTCCTGCGCCTCGTCCACGATGACGTGCGCGTACTCGGTGCGCTCCTGCGCCAGCCGCTCGGCCCGCTCGCGCTGGGTCTCCTCGCGCACCGGCATCAGCTCCTCCAGGCCGGTGAGCTGGTCCAGCGGATCGAGTTCGCGCTTCTTGCGGGGGCGGGCCGGGGCGCCGAGGATCGCCTGGAGTTCGTCGAGCATGGCGACGTCGTGCACGGAGTGGCCGGCCCGCCTCAGCGAGCGGGCCACCTTGCGGACCTCGCCGGGGTTGAGGATCCGCCGGGCCCAGCGGCCCAGCCGCTTCTCGTCGGCCATCGCGGCGAGCACGGCCGCGGGGGTCAGCTCGGGCCACCAGGCGTCCAGGAAAGCGATGAAGGAGTCCTCGCCGGTGACGTCCTCGTCGAAGGACGAGCGCAGCTCGGCGGCCAGCTCCGGGTCGGTGTGCCGGGCGGCGCCGCCGGACCTGGCCCACAGGGCGTCCAGCAGCAGCCTGCGGGCGCGCGGGCGGAGCAGGTTGACGGGCGCGGTGCCGCCGAGGGCGGTACGGCGGATACGTTCCAGCTCGTCGGCCTCCAGCTCCAGCCGGCGCCCGAAGGCGACGACCCGGAGCCGGGCGGGCGGGCCGGTGACCGTCTCCCCCTCCGGTGCGGCCGGGCCCAGCTCCAGGGCTCCCCGGGCGGCCTTGCGCAGCACCTTCAGCATCCGGTACGAGCCCTTGGCGCGGGCCACGGCCGGGGAGTCGTACAGGGTGGCCTCCGTCCCGTCGACCAGCGAGCCGATGGCTCGGATCGCGACCTGGCCCTCCTCGCCCAGCGAGGGCAGCACGCCCTCGGTGTAGGCGACGAGCAGCGGGGTCGGCGAGACGATCAGGATGCCGCCCGCGTAGCGTCTGCGGTCCTGGTAGAGCAGGTAGGCCGCGCGGTGCAGGGCGACGGCGGTCTTGCCGGTGCCCGGGCCGCCCTCCACGTAGGTGATGGAGGCGGCGGGGGCCCGGATGACCAGGTCCTGCTCGGCCTGGATGGACGAGACGATGTCCCGCATGGTGTGGCTGCGGGCCTGGCCGAGGGCGGCCATCAGGGCGCCGTCGCCGATGACGGGCAGCTTCCGGCCGTCGAGGAAGGCCGTCAGCTCCGGCCGCATCAGGTCGTCCTCGACGCCGAGCACCCGGCGGCCCTTGGAGCGGATGACCCGGCGCCGCACCACCCGGCCCGGGTCCACGGGCGTGGCCCGGTAGAAGGGGGCGGCGGCGGGGGCACGCCAGTCGATGACCAGCGGGGAGTAGTCCGCGTCGAGGACACCGATCCGGCCGATGTGCAGGGTCTCGGCGATGTCGGCGGTGTTGTCGGGCCGTACCGCGCCCTCGGCCGCCTCCACCGCCGTGTAGGCCCCGTCGGGCCCCTTCTTGCCGTCCTTGCCGAGGAGCAGGTCGATCCGTCCGAAGAGGAAGTCCTCGAACTCGTTGTTCAGCCGGTTGAGGTGGACGCCGGCCCGGAAGACCTGCGCGTCCCGCTCGGCGAGTGCCCCCGGGGTGCCGACCTGGCCGCGCTTGGCCGCGTCGTGCATCAGGAACTCGGCCTCGTGGATCTTCTCCTCCAGCCGCCGGTACACCCGGTCCAGGTGTTCCTGTTCGACGCTGATCTCCCGGTCACGGACGGAATCGGGTGCGTCCTGTACCGAGCCGACCGCGGACTGCTGAACCTGAGCGGCCACCGGGCCCCCTTCTGACGTGCTGGGCAGCCGTCAACCGTACGCGAAGGGGGCCCGTCGAAGCTACGCCGGCTACGCGTCCACCTGGACCAGCTTCTTGCCCTCGAACGTGACCACCTCGAAGTGGTCGATCTCGTTGGGCTGGAAGGCCGCGGCCCCGCCGATGTACAGCGGTTGCTTCGACTGCTCGGTCTGGGCGTCCGGGATGCCGTACCCCCAGTTCGGCACCGACCACGACGACATGGTGACGCGCTGCCCGTTCTTGGCGACGAGTACCAGGGAGCACTTCAGCGGGCCCTTGACGTTCTTCAGCTCCAGGACCGCCTGCGTGCCCCACTCCTTCTGCGCCATGGCGACGGTCGCGCTGACGTGGGTCGACGCGTCCGTGGCGGACTTCTTGTCGGCCATGGTCCTGAAGGTCGCCTGGGCCGGGGTGGCGGTGACCTGCCCGCCGGTGTCCGAGCCGCCGTTCACCGCGACCGCGGCCAGCGGTCCGGCGATGATCAGCGCGGCCGCCGCGGCGATCATGTAGAAGCTGCGCCGGCGCTTCTGGGCGCGCTTCTCGGCGACCTCGTCGACCAGCTTCTCCACCAGCCGCGGGCTGGGCTTGGCGGACAGCGACTCGCCGATCGCGGGCGTGCTGCCGGAGCCGGGCAGGTCGGCGAGCGCGGCGAGCATCGGCTCCATCCCGGCCAGCTCGTCCAGCTGCTGGGCGCACCACTCGCAGCCGGCGAGGTGCGCTTCGAAAGCGGTTGCCTCGGCGTCGTCGAGAATCCCGAGGGCGTAGGCGCCGACGGTCTCGTGCTCGCTCGGCACCGAAGATCCCTGACTGGGGTTCATGGGCCCAGACATACCCGGACCACCCGGTCCGAATCCCTGCATTCCCCCGTACCCGTTGCTCATCACGCCGTCACCCCCCGCTCCTCCAGTGCCAGCTTCATCGACCGCAGGGCGTAGAACACCCGGGAGCGGACCGTGCCGCTCGGTATGCCCAGCGTCTCGGCCGCCTCGTTGACGGTACGCCCCTTGAAGTACGTCTCGACGAGCACCTCCCGGTGGGCCGGGGTCAGGTCGTCGAGCGCGTCAGACAGCGTCATCAGCCACAGCGCCTTGTCGATCTCGTCCTCCGCGGGGATGACCTCCAGCGGCGACGGATCGACCTCCTGCGGCCGGGCCTGCCGGCTGCGGTGGCCGTCGATGACGATGCGGCGCGCGACCGTCACCAGCCAGGGGCGTACCGAACCGGTCGCCCGATTGAGCTGACCGGCGTTCTTCCAGGCACGGATGAGCGTTTCCTGCACGACGTCCTCGGCGCGCTGCCGGTCTCCGGCGACCAGCCGCAGGACATACGCGAGCAGGGGCCCCGCGTGCTCCCGGTACAGGGCACGCATCAACTCCTCGTCGGGTTCGGAGGGCTGCGATGAGGACATGCGATGTCGGGCCCTCGCTCCACGTTCATTGGCCACGGCCGCATCCTTGCGCACGCCCACCTCCGGTGTCCGGGGGTCCCCCCAGTCGGTCGCTCGCCCACCTGTACGGACCCCGGTGCGCGAGCGTTCAAACCGGAGTGACAGATTTCTCTGGAGTGGCGTGACGAGCGGGACATGGGCGCACATTCCCACCGCATGATCTTTACATTTCCGGCACATCGCCGAGGGCGGCCCGCGAGGCTCGTGTACGGGCCACCTAAAACCCGGTGTTACGGAAATCACTTCCGTCTCAGGCGCGCGCCAGTGCGGCCCGCCGCCGGTGCCGGGCCACCCGCTCCCGGTTCCCGCACACCTCGCTGGAGCACCAGCGCCGGCGCCGGCCGCGGGAGGTGTCGAGGTACACCAGCGGGCAGTCGTCCCCCTCGCACTCGCGCAGGGCGGCCCGCGCGACGGGATCGGTGAGCAGCTCCACGGCGTCCCGGGCGACGACGGCGAGCAGCGCGGCACAGCCGGGCGGCCCCGCCAACTCCCGTACGAGACGGCCGTCCTCCCCGCGTACGGCGCGGGGCACCGGGGTCGCGGCCCGCGCGGCCTCGTTCACCCGGGCCAGCGCCCGCCCGTACGCCGGCGTCTGCGCTCCCGGCCCGTCCCGCGTCCCCCGCACCAACAGCCCCACGTGGCCCCGCAGTTCCCGGAAGCCGGTCAGCCAGGAGTCGTCGGCGGGGCCGAGCGCCGTACCGCCGGGCACGAGCCCGGCGCCGCCGATCCACGCGCACAACGCGCCGACACCGTCCAGCCGTTCGCCCGGATACGAGGTGGCGAGGAGATCCAGGCACACCCGCCCGGCGTCGAACCGCGGCTCGTGCGCGGAGGGGGCGCTCCCGAGTGCCATGTGCCAGTCACCGCCTAGGCAGGAACCGTGCGGGGTCTCCCCCACAGTGCCCGCGCGGAGCGGACACCGGAACCCCCCGTGCCGCACCGGCCCCCGCCCCGCCGGTCACCGGGGCGGGCGGCACGCCTCACCGGCGGGTCCCCGGCCGAGTGAGAGCAACGTTCCCTTCCGGTCACCGGCGGCCACAGGACGGAAACCCGGCCTCCCTACCTTCGGGCTCAGTCAGTGGTCGGCAGACCGAGCAGACCGAGCAGCCGGAGCACCGTGGAGGCGTGATGACACCCCCAGCCCCAACCCGTCGCAGTGGCCGCTGGATCGAGCGCTGGGACCCGGAGGACGAGGGATTCTGGCAGGCGACCGGGGAACGGACCGCCCGCCGGAACCTGTGGTTCTCCGTGCTCTCCGAGCACATCGGCTTCTCCGTCTGGACGCTGTGGTCCGTGCTGGTGCTGTTCATGGGCCCGGAGTACGGCCTCACCCCGGCCGACAAGTTCCTGCTGACCTCGGTGGTGACCCTGGTCGGCGCGGTGGCCCGGGTGCCGTACACCTTCGCCGTGGCCGTCTTCGGCGGCCGCAACTGGACGGTCGTCTCCGCCAGTCTGCTGCTGATCCCGACCGTGGCCGCGTTCACGGTCATGGAGCCCGGGACGTCGTACTCCACCTTCCTCCTGGTGGGCCTGCTGGCCGGCATCGGCGGCGGCAACTTCGCCTCCTCCATGACCAACATCAACGCCTTCTTCCCGCTGCGGAAGAAGGGCTGGGCGCTCGGCCTCAACGCGGGCGGCGGCAACATCGGCGTGCCCGTCATCCAGCTCATCGCGCTCGCCGTCATCGGCGCGGGCGGCGGCCCGCGCGTGCTGCTCGGGATCTACATCCCGCTGATCGTCGTCGCCGCCGTCATGGCCGCGCTGTTCATGGACAACCTGGCCTCGGTGAAGAACGACACCGGCGCGGCCAAGGACGCCGCCCGGGACGCCCACACCTGGATCATGGCCTTCCTGTACATCGGCACCTTCGGCTCCTTCATCGGCTACAGCTTCGCCTTCGGCCAGGTGCTGACGAACGGGTTCGGCCGGACCCCGCTGCAGGCCGCGTACCTCACCTTCATCGGCCCGCTGCTAGGCTCCCTCGTCCGCCCCCTCGGCGGCCGGCTCGCCGACCGCTACGGCGGCGCCCGCATCACCCTGTGGAACTACGTCGGCATGGCCGCCGCCACCGCCGTGCTCATCGTGGCCGGCATGCAGAAGTCGCTGGCGCTGTTCGTGTCCGTGTTCGTCGTCCTCTTCGTGCTGAGCGGGCTCGGCAACGGGTCGACGTTCAAGATGATCCCCGGCATCTTCCAGGCCAAGGCGCTGGCCAAGGGCCTGGAGGGCGAGGCCGCCGTCGCCCACGGCCGGCGGCTGTCCGGCGCGTCCATGGGCCTGATCGGCGCGGTCGGCGCGCTCGGCGGAGTCGGCATCAACCTCGCCTTCCGCCAGTCCTTCCTCTCCTACGGCTCCGGGACGGGCGCGTTCGTCGCCTTCCTCGCCTACTACGGTGTCTGCTTCGCGGTGACGTGGGCCGTATACCTTCGCCGCCCGGCCGGCCGGGTCACCGCGGCAGCGGCCGCTTCACAGGAGAAGACCCAGCTCAGCTATGCCGAGGTGTGACGTAACACCGGTGACATCATGCCGAACCGAGCCTGTCACGCTTCGTTGACAGGCTCGTTCGGCGTGCCGGTCAGCTAGGAGAGCCCCATGTACGACGAAGAGCAGCAACCCGAGCACGGCCCCCTCGCCGGGTTCACCGTGGGCGTCACCGCCGCGCGCCGGGCCGAGGAACTGGGCGCCCTGCTCCAGCGGCGCGGCGCCACCGTCCTGCACGCCCCCGCGCTGCGGATCGTGCCGCTCGCGGACGACGGCGAACTGCTCGCCGCCACGAAGGAGATCATCGACCAGGTGCCGGACGTGGTCGTGGCCACCACCGCGATCGGCTTCCGCGGCTGGGTCGAGGCCGCCGACGGCTGGGGCCTCGGCGAGCAGCTCCTCGGCCGGCTGCGCGGGGTACGGCTGCTGGCGCGCGGCCCGAAGGTGAAGGGCGCGATCCGCGCGGCCGGCCTCAGCGAGGAGTGGTCGCCCTCCTCGGAATCCCTGGCCGAGGTCCTCGACCGGCTGCTGGAGGAGGGCGTCGACGGCGACCGCGTCGCCGTACAGCTGCACGGGGAACCGCTCCCCGGCTTCGTCGAGTCGCTGCGGGCCGCCGGCGCGGAAGTGGTACCCGTCCCGGTCTACCGCTGGATGCCGCCCGAGGACCTCGGCCCCCTGGACCGCCTCCTGGACGCGGCCGTCACCCGCGGCCTGGACGCCCTCACCTTCACCAGCGCCCCCGCCGCCGCCTCGCTGCTCTCCCGCGCGGAGGACCGCGGCCTGCTGGACGAGCTGCTGGCGGCCCTGGCCCACGACGTCGTCCCGGCCTGCGTCGGCCCCGTCACCGCGATCCCCCTCCAGGCCCGCGGAGTGGACACCGTCCAGCCGGAGCGGTTCCGCCTGGGCCCCCTGGTCCAGCTCCTGTGCCAGGAACTCCCGTCCCGGGCCCGCTCACTGCCCGTCGCCGGCCACCGGGTGGAGATCCGCGGCCACGCGGTCGTCGTCGACGGCGAGCTGAAGCCGGTCCCGCCGGCCGGCATGTCCCTCCTGCGCGCCCTGGCCCACCGCCCCGGCTGGGTGGTGCCCCGCGCCGACCTGCTCCGCGCCCTGCCGGGCGCGGGCCGCGACGAACACGCCGTCGAAACGGCGATGGCCCGCCTCCGCACGGCCCTCGGCGCACCGAAGCTCATCCAGACGGTGGTGAAGCGGGGCTACCGCCTGGCACTGGACCCGGCGGCGGACGCCAAGTACGCGGACGCGTGAGGCACCGGAAAGCCTCTGGAACTGCTCAAGTCGTTTGGAGCGGGCCGGGCCCGGGCGTCAGCATGATCGTATGAAGGGACTCACGGGATTCGGCAGGAAGCAAGACCTCGTGCTGGTCATCCGGGACTCCGACGTGGTCGCGGCGGCGCTGCGGGAGGCGCTGGCCGGGGCCTCGCAGGAGGAGCGGGCGGGACTGGAGCGGGCGGTCGCGGTCGTCGGGGCCACCGCCGGTGCGAGCGAGGGGCGGTTGCGGGCCGACTGGGTGCGCGGCCGGCTGGCCGACGTCGGTTTCGGCGGCGACATCGAGTCCGTCGCCGCCGTCAAGGCGTTGCGCCAGGCCGAGCCGGGGCTCAGTCTGCTGGCCGCGGTGCAGTTGCAGAAGGAAGCGGTGGCCCACCCGCGGTAGCGGCCGGCGGCGCCGCCACCCCGCCCGTGCGGCGCAGCTTCTGCCAGCGCAGCCGGCCTCCCGTCAGGGCGGTGATCCAGGACTGGAGCAGGACGACGTACATGAGCTGGCGGTAGAGGAGCTGCTGGAGCGGGAGGGACAGCAGCGGGGTGAGGGGTTCGCGGTCGAGGTGGAAGGCGTAGGCCGCGCAGGCCGCCTGCACGGCGAGGACGGCGAACCAGGCGGCGATCGTCTTCGCGGTCGGTCCGAACACCAGGCCGTAGACGAGGAACAGGTCGATCAGCGGGGCCAGCAGCGGGGCGACCACCATGAACAGGGCGACCAGGGGCAGGCCGACCCGGCCGAAGCGGCCCGAGGGACCCCGCTCGAACAGGGCGCGGCGGTGCTTCCAGATGGCCTGCATGGTGCCGTACGACCAGCGGTAGCGCTGGGACCACAGCTGCTGGACGGACTCCGGCGCCTCCGTCCACGCGCGGGCCTTCTCGGCGTACACCACGCGCCAGCCGTCGCGGTGCAGGGCCATCGTGACGTCGGTGTCCTCGGCGAGCGTGTCGTCGCTCATGCCGCCGACGCGCTCCAGGGCGGACTTCCGGAACGCCCCGACCGCGCCGGGGATGGTCGGCATGCACCGCAGGACGTCGTACATCCGGCGGTCCAGGTTGAAGCCCATCACGTACTCGATGTGCTGCCAGGCGCCGATGAGCCGGTTCTTGTTGCCGACCTTGGCGTTGCCGGCGACGGCGCCGACGCGCGGGTCGGCGAAGGGCTGGACGAGTTCACGGACGGTGGCCGGTTCGAAGACGGTGTCGCCGTCCATCATCACGACCAGGTCGTACCGGGCCTCGGCCAGGCCTCGGTTGAGGGCGGCCGGCTTGCCCGCGTTGGCCTGGCGGATCACCCGGACCCCGGGCAGGTCCAGCGCCTCGACGAGGTCGGCCGTGCCGTCGCCGGAGCCGTCGTCGATGACCAGCACCTCGACGGGGTGCTCGCCGCGGGTCAGTGAACGGACGGTGTTCTCGATGCACTTGGCCTCGTTGTACGCCGGCACCAGCACCGACACCGGCTCGGTCACCGGCCCGTCGCCCCAGCGGAAGCCGGGGCGCCGGGTGCGGCGGGCGTGCGCGCCGGACAGCAGCAGCATCAGGCCGAAGCGGGCGAGGACGAGGCAGCCCACGACGGCCAGGCCCACCACGAGGACGGCGGTGAGGTGGTCGGCGCCCTTCACCAGCGCGACCCACGCCCTCCCCTTCCACAGGTCGAGGCCCGTGACGGGGGTGTCCGCGCTGGGCGCCCGCAGCGCTTCGGTGAGGGTCGGGAAGGTGTAGCCCTGCTGCCGGAGCCGGGGCAGGAGCGCGTCGAGCGCCTGCACGGTCTGGTGCCGGTCGCCGCCCGAGTCGTGCATGAGGACGACCGCGCCCCGGCCCCCGTGCGGGGTGGCGTTGCGGACGATCCGCGCGACGCCCGGCTTGCGCCAGTCCTCGCTGTCGGTGTCGTCGACGACGGTGAGGTAGCCGCGGCCGCCGATGTACCGGGTGACGGGCCAGGACCGGTTGTCGAGGGCGTCCGCGGAGGAGGAGTACGGCGGCCGGAACAGCGAACTGCGGATGCCGGCCGCTCCGGCGAGCGCCAGCTGGTTCTGGGACAGCTCCCAGTCGATGCGCCGCGTGGAGTGGTACGACAGGTCGGGGTGGTCGAAGGTGTGCAGGCCGACCTCGTGGCCCTCGGCGACCATCCGCCGGACCAGCTCCGGGTGGCGGGAGGTCATGGTGCCGGTGACGAAGAAGACCGCGTGCGCGTGGTGCTTCTTCAGTACGTCGAGCACCTTCGGGGTCCAGGCCGGGTCGGGGCCGTCGTCGAAGGTGAGGACGATGCGGTGGTCGGGGATGCGCAGGCTGCTGCTGCGGCCGTGCCGGGTGTCGATGACCGGGCCGCCGTCCAGGATCCGCCGCGGCACCTCGTCGTTCGCCGCGGCGGGCCGGATGCGGTGGTCCGCGAGGATCTCGTTGTGCACGTAGCCGCGCAGCATCAGCATCGCCAGGGTCGCGCCCAGGACCAGGAGGGGCAGCAGGTAGCGCAGCGGCAGCCGGGGGCGGCGCCGGGGATGTGAAGCCATCTGAGGGTGTTCCGCCTGGTCAGAGGGAGAGCTTGGGGTGCGGGTGCCGGGTGCGGCCGGGCGGGGTGTGGGTACGGCCCGGCGGGGTCGGCGTGGGCGTCGCGGCGGTCGCGGTGCCTGAGGCGGACGGTGCCGGGGTCTGTGCGGCCGAGGACACGGCCGGGGAGGGGGACGCCGTGCTGCCGGGCGCGGAGGAGGTGCCGGCCGACGGCTCACCCGAGGCGGAGACGTCGGCCGCGGCGGGCGAACCGTTGCCCGGTATGGCGGTACCGGTCACCACGGTGCCCACGGCCGGCCCGGTCACCACACCGGTGCCAGGCGGCGTCGGCGTCGGCGTCGTGGAGGCGCTGGGCAGCGGGGAGGTGTCCACCTTGCTCGCCGGCCTGTCCTGCTTCTGGCCCGGCACCGGAAGCCAGGGGGCGGCGGAGTTCCCGGACAGCAGGGTGGCGACGATGACGGCGGCGTACCCCGCGCAGACGACCGCCACGGCCTGCCCGAGCCGGCGGAAACGGCGGCTGCGCCGGCCCGACTCGTCCACGAAGACCGGCCCGTCGGACCCGCGCGCCCCGTCCACGGCCACCACCGTGCCCGGGAGCCCGAGCCGCACGTCACCCAGCCGAACGGTCACGTCCACCGACTCGGTCACACCCACGCCGCCCGGACCGGGAGCGGCGGCAAGGACCGCCGCATCGGCGAGGGTCCCCGCCCCCTCGCCAGCCACCACGCCAGCCTCCTCGGTACCGACGGGCACGGAGGGCACGGAGGGCACGGAGGGCTGGGAGGGCTTGGACGACTGGTACGGCTCGGCCGGCTCGGGGTGCTCGGCCGGCTCAGGGTGCTCGGTCCGCTCCGACGGCTCTGCGGCCTCGCCGGGCTCGGATGCCACGGAAGCCTCCGCCGCCCCGGCGGACTCGGCCGGCTCGGCGAGCTCGCAGCGCCGGGGCGCCTCGGAGGGTGCCGACGGTGCGCGGGACTCCGAGGGCACGGGCGCCTCGGAAGACTCCACCGCGTCGACGGACTGGGCGGGCGCGGCAGACTCGCCGGGCTCGGATCCCGTGGGCTCGGATTCCGTGGGCTCGGATTCCGCAGGGGTCTTCGCCTCGGCCTCGTCCGTGGACGCGCCCGGGGCTGCGGGCCGTACGTCGTCCGGCTGGGTCCTCGTGTCGTCCGGGCCGGAGGCCGGCGCATCGGCGACGGGAGTGGGCGAAGGGACGCGCACCGCGTCCGGATCCGTTCGCTCTTCGCCCTCGGCCACCGGCTCGACGAGCCCCGTCGACGCCGTTGACCGTGCTTCTGGTTGGGCGCCTTTCGGCCACTTTTTCACGCGCTTACATCCCCCCACGGGACAGGTCCGGGCGTACTCACGATCGCCATTACCACCTGTGCCCGGGCCATGAATGTAGCGCACGCGAAGGGGTGCTGCGCGCTGGGTCGTCACGGGTGGACGCCGCCCCCTTCCGGGTTCATCACCTCCTCGTCCGTGGCCGGAATCCATCCGCCGACAGGCCGCCGCAGCCACCCTTCCTCCCGTGCGATCTCGGCCACCGCCGTCCGCAGTGCGGTCAGTCCGGGATGAACCAGCCCCTTCCGCCACACCAGGGAGACGGGCGACAGCGGGACGGGGTCGACGAGGGGACGCCGTACCGTGCCGGGCAGGGGCGGGAAGTCCACGACGGCCAGTACCGGCGTCCGGGTCTTCGCCATGATGCGGCCGAACTCCTCGTCCCCGACGGCCAGCGGGAGGGGCGGGGCGAGCCGGACGGCGTGGTCCGCGAACAGCCGCTGGGCCAGGTCGGTCCACTCCCGGGTGCGCGGGTTGCCGGCCCCGGCGTAGACCGTCTCCCCGGCGAGCGCGGACAGCGGCACCCGGGCCGCTCCGGCCAGCGGGTGGTCCTCGGGCAGGACGACGGCCATCGGCTCGTACCGCACCGGCTGCTGCGCCAGGCCGGAGCGGAGCCCCGGGTCGAGTCCGGCGAACCGGCCGAAGGAGACGTCGAGGCGGCCGGCGAGCAGTTCGGCGGCGGCTCCGGTGAGGCCGCTCTCGTAGCGGGCCATCAGCTCGCAGTCGGGGGCGAGTTCGCGGGCCCGGTGCAGCACCCGGCGACCGGTGACCAGGCCCGACGTGTTGAGGTCGACCAGCAGCGGGCGGCCCTGGCCGGCGGCGAACGCGCTCAGCAGGTCGTCCTGGGCGGCGAGGACGCGGCGGGCGTGGGGCAGCAGGCGCTCGCCGTCGGCGGTCAGCGTGACCTGCCGGGTGGTCCGGACGAACAGCTCGGCACCCAGCTCCCGTTCCAGCCGCCGTACGTCCCGGCTGAGCGCCTGCTGGGCGACGTACAGGCGGGCCGCGGCCCGGGTGAAGTGCAGTTCCTCGGCGACGGCGACGAAGGCGCGCAGCAGCCGGGGGTCTATGTGGGCGGGGGCGGACATGGCGGTGAACCTACAACGTGGGTGCGTGAATCGGCACGCGGAAGGTGTTGGACCCGGTGATCCGCTCCGGGTGACCGTGGAGCCATGCCGCAACAGACCACCGAAGACAGACCGGGACCGGTATCCGGTGAAGCCCCGGAACCGACCGGGTACCGCCGCCTGTTCAGCCTCCCCGGCGCCCGCGCCTTCACCACCGGCAACCTGCTGGCCCGCCTGCCGATGGGCATGTTCGGCGTGAGCGCGGTGGTGATGATCGCCGGTTCCCGTGGCTCGTACGCCCTCGCCGGTGCCGTCTCGGCGACCGGGCTCGCGGCGACCGGGGTGGCCGGGCCCTGGCTCGCCCGGCTGGTGGACCGGCACGGGCAGGCCCGCATCGCGCTGCCGGCCACGGTCGTCGCCGTGCTGGGCAGCCTCGCGCTGCTGCTGTGCGTCCGCTACGACGCCCCCGACTGGACCCTGTTCGCCGCCTACGCCGGCACCGCGGCCACCCCGAACATCGGCGGTCTGTCCCGCGCCCGCTGGGCCCACCTGCTGCGCGACGAACCCGGCGCGCTGCACACCGCGAACGCGTTCGAGCAGGCCGCGGACGAGCTGTGCTTCATGCTCGGACCGGTGCTGGCGTCCTTCCTGACCGGCACGTTCTTCCCGGAGGCGGGCACGCTCGCGGCGGCGGCGCTGCTGCTCGCCGGCATGCTGCTGTTCCTCGCCCAGCGGGCGACCGAGCCGCCGCCGGCGGCCCGTTCGCCGGCGCCCTCGCCGCTGCGCAGCCCGGGCATCCCGCCGCTGCTGGCCTGCTTCGTCGCGACCGGCGCGGTGTTCGGCTCGATGGAGCTCGTCACGATCGCGTACGCCGACGGGCAGGGCCATCGGGCGGCGGCGGGTGCCGTGCTCGCGCTCCAGGCGGCGGGGTCGTGCGCGGCGGGCCTGGCGTACGGTGCGCTGAAGCCGGCGAGGCTGCGGCTCGGGCAGTGCCTGGCGGGGATGACCGTACTGATGGCCCTGCCGTGGCTGGCCGCGGGCCTCACCGGATCGCTCTGGGCACTGGCGGCGGCACTGCTGCCGGCGGGTATGGCGACCGCGCCGACGATGGTCACGGCGATGACCCTGGTGCAGCGGCGCACCCCGGCCGGCCGCCTCAACGAAGGGATGAGCCTGATGGTGACGGGCCTGCTCACGGGCGTCGCCTGCGGCTCGGCGGCAGGAGGGTGGGCGGCGGAACACCTCTCGGCCACCACCGGGTACGCCGTGCCGCCCGCGGCGGCCGGTCTGGCGCTGCTGATCCACGCCGGCCGGCCGCGACGGCGATGAGCGCCCGGCGCGGCGCGGGGAACTGTGCGCGACGAGCCGCGGCGCACCCGCACCCGCACCCGGCAAAGGCGAAGGCCCCGTCACCGGAAAGCGACGGGGCCTTGCCCACATGGGGTCGGCCCCCGGAGGGGCCTCGTGGAGATGGCGGGAATCGAACCCGCGTCCAACGGTGCGGAATCAGGGCTTCTCCGTGTGCAGTCCGCTGCGATTTTCTCGGCCCCGGAGATCACGCGGACAAGTCTCCGACGGGCTCAGTCACTGTTTGATTTCCCTCTACACCCCGTGACCGGGCCTAGAGGTTTAGTTCCCTAGCTGATGCCAGGATCCGGGTCGGGAACAGCCCCGGGCTGACACTTCGCAAGTCGCTACTTAGGCAGCGAGGGCGAAGGAATCGCGCTTGGTGTTGGCGATTATTTTTTGCGACATATGGTTTACGAGATCATTGCCGCTTCCTCGACACGCTTCCCCTGCTTCGACAGCCGCTGTCGAAACCGATCATCCCCATGTTGATTTTTCAAGTCCCTCGGTGGAGGGTGTGCGCACCCTCTGTGGAGTGCGCTGCCATCGTACGTGACCAACGCCCGACGATGCCAGCCTATTCCCGGCGGCCGGCCGGCTAGCCGGCGCGCTGCCTGCGCTTCGCCGCCGCGATCGCCCGGTCCGACTCCCGCCGGTCCTGCTTCTCCCGCAGCGTCTGCCGCTTGTCGTACTCCTTCTTGCCCCGGGCCAGGGCGATCTCGGCCTTCGCCCGGCCGTCCTTGAAGTAGATGGCGAGGGGCACGATCGTGTGTCCCGTCTCCTGGGACTTCGACTCCAGCTTGTCGATCTCCTCGCGGTGCAGGAGCAGCTTGCGCTTGCGGCGCGCGGAGTGGTTGGTCCAGCTGCCCTGGTGATACTCGGGGATGTGGGCGTTGTGCAGCCACGCCTCACCCCGGTCGATCTGGACGAAGCCGTCGGTCAGCGAGGTCCGTCCCTCGCGCAGCGACTTGACCTCCGTGCCCATGAGCACGAGCCCCGCCTCGTAGGTGTCGACGATCGCGTAGTCGTGCCGGGCCTTCTTGTTCTGGGCGACGATCTTGCGCTTGCCGCCCTTCTCGCCGTCCCTGGCCTTGGCGGCCCCGCCGCCCTGCTTGGGCTGGGACTCCTTCGGTACGTACATTCCCTTGCTCATAGTGCCGCCCATTTTCGCACCACACAGGGGGTGTGCGTACAGCCGATTACGCGTGCCCGTCCGGTGTGGCTACGACGGGTCGCCCAGGCCGGTGAGGACCGTCCCGGCCCGCTCCAGGGCGTGCGCGCCCGCCTCCAGGTCGGGGGTGATGCCGCGGCCGTCGACCGTGTGCCCGGAAGGTGTGCGGTAGTGGCCGACGGTCAGCTCGGCCACCGACCCGTCGGGCAGCTTCGTCGGCATCTGGACGGAGCCCTTGCCGAAGGTGCGCGAGCCGATCACCACCGCGCGGCCCCGGTCCTGGAGGGCGCCGGTGAGCAGTTCGGCCGCGCTCATGGTGCCGCCGTCGACGAGGACGACCAGGGGCCGGGTGGTGTCGCCGCCCGGGGCGGCGTGCAGGGCGCGCTGGGCGCCGTCGACGTCGTAGGTGGCGACTAGGCCGCCGTCCAGGAACGCGGAGGCGGTGTCCACCGCCTCGGTGACCAGGCCGCCGGAGTTGCCGCGCAGGTCCAGGACGGTCCGGCCGTCGGCCGGTGCGCTGCGCAGGGCCTCGCGGACCGCGTCGGCGGAGCCCTTGGTGAAGGCGGCGATCTTCAGGACGGTGACCCCGTCGGGCAGCCGGCGCACGGTCACGGAGTCGGTGGACAGCCGGGCCCGGTGCAGTTTCTCGGTCCACACGCGCGTGCCGCGCTCCAGGCCGAGGGTGACCGTCGTACCGGCGGGGGCGTCCTCGGAGTCACCGCGGAGTAAGGCGACCACCTCGGTGACCGGCCGCCCGTCGGCCTCGTCGCCGTCGACGCTGCGCAGCCGGTCGCCGGTGCGGATCCCGGCGTCGGCGGCGGGCGAGCCGGGCTGCACCCGGGTCACCACGATCCGGCCGTCCGTCTCCTGCCGGGCCCACAGGCCGACGCCGGTGTAGCGGCCGTCGAGCGCGTCCTGGAACTCCTGGTACTCGCCCTCGGAGTAGACCGCGGCCCAGCGGTCCCCGCTGCGGCTGACGGCCCGTTCGGCGGCCTCCATGGGGGACTTGCCGTCGGCCATCGCCTCGGCGGCGGCCTTCTCGACGGCCTCGTGCCGGGTGGCCGTACCCGACGGTCCGACGGCGGTACGGCGCGCGGTCCCGTCGGACTCCGGGAAGGAGCCGGTCGCTACGCCGGCGACCAGCACCCCGGCGAAGACCAATGTCAGGGCGGCCCCACGGCGGATGCGGCGGGGCTGACAGAACAGGTCACGGCCTGACATGGCGGCGAGTCTAGGGCAACGCGAAGGGGCCGTACGGCCGGATGCCCGTACGGCCCCCTTGGCATGCGTCACACCTTCAGGTACTTGCGCAGTGCGAAGAAAGCGGCGAGCGAGGGCATCAGCACACTGGTGGCGAGGATCAGCGGCAGCTTGGTCAACACGGCGTCCCAGCCCACGAAGTTGATGAGCGTGAGCTTGTGGGACAGCTCCATGCCGTGGTCGATGGTGAAGTACCGGCCCACGACGAGGGCGACGCAGGCGAGGCCACCGCCGATGAGTCCGGCGACCGCGGCCTCGGCGATGAACGGCGCCTGGATGTAGAAGCCCGAGGCACCGACCAGGCGCATGATCCCGGTTTCGCGCCGTCGGCTGAACGCCGAGACGCGCACGGTGTTGACGATCAGCAGGAGGGCGACGATCAGCATCATCGCCATCACGCCGAGCGCGCCCCGGTTCATCAGGTTCAGCAGCTGGAAGAGGTTGTCCAGGATGCCCTTCTGGTCCTGCACCGACTGCACGCCGTCGCGCCCGTTGAACGCGGTCGCGATCACCTGGTACTTCTGCGGGTCCTTGAGCTTGATCCGGTACGACTCCTGCATCTGGTCCGGCGTCAGCGAGCCGGCCAGCGGGGAGTTGCCGAACTGCTCCTTGTAGTGCTTGTAGGCCTCGTCCTGCGACTCGTAGGTCACCTTCTCGACGACCGGCATCCCGTGCAGGTCCGCGAGGATCTGCTTCTTCTGGTCCTCGGTGACCGCGCCCTTGGCGCAGTGCACGTCGTTCTCCGCGTCGTGCTTGTTGCACAGGAAGATCGAGACGTTGACCTTGTCGTACCAGTAGCCCTTCATGGTGCTGACCTGGTCGCTCATCAGCAGCGAACCGCCGAACAGGGCCAGGGACAGGGCGACGGAGACGATGACGGCGAAGGTCATCGTCAGATTGCGGCGGAGACCGACACCGATCTCCGACAGGACGAACTGGGCGCGCATGGCGGGGTCTTCAGGCCTTTCGGGAACTGGGTGCTTGCGGTCAGTGCTGGTAGCCGTAGACGCCGCGGGCCTGGTCGCGGACGAGGCGGCCCTTCTCCAGCTCGATGACGCGCTTGCGCATCTGGTCCACGATGTTCTGGTCGTGCGTCGCCATGATGACGGTGGTGCCCGTCCGGTTGATGCGGTCGAGCAGCTTCATGATGCCGACGGAGGTCTGCGGGTCGAGGTTGCCGGTGGGCTCGTCGGCGATGAGCAGCTTGGGGCGGTTGACGAACGCGCGCGCGATGGCGACGCGCTGCTGCTCACCACCGGACAGCTCGCCGGGCCTGCGGTCCTCCTTGCCGCCGAGCCCGACGAGGTCGAGCACCTGCGGCACGGACTTGCGGATCTCGCCGCGGGACTTGCCGATGACCTCCTGGGCGAAGGCCACGTTCTCCGCGACCGTCTTGTTCGGCAGCAGCCGGAAATCCTGGAAGACGGTGCCCAGCTGGCGGCGCATCTGCGGCACCTTCCAGTTGGACAGCCGCGCGAGGTCCTTGCCCAGCACGTGCACCTGTCCGTGGCTGCACCGCTCTTCGCGGAGGAGGAGCCGCAGGAAGGTGGACTTTCCGGAGCCGGAGGACCCCACGAGGAAGACGAACTCGCCCTTCTCCACCTCCAGGGAGACATCCCTGAGTGCGGGGCGGGTCTGCTTGGGATAGACCTTGGAGACGTTGTCGAATCGGATCACGGATGCACCACGGGTCGCCGGGGGTAGATGAGCGTGACCATACGCGAACCCGGTGTGCAAGTGCAGTCGCAGGTTGAGGTTGGGCAAGACTTGTACGTTTTTGTACCGGCCCCTTCCCGTGCCCCGTTCTCCCGGGCCCCGCGCACGCTCCGCGGGAACCTGGCACAGTGGAAGGAAAACGAAGGCGAACGGGAGCGAGGGGGAACGTTCCCGTTCCGGCGAACGTTGTACATGTGATGGCCGGTGCAAGGAGGGCGAGCGCATGACGTACGACCGGTTGGTGTGCGCGAACTGCGCGTCGCCTGTGAGTGAGGGCCGGTGCCCGGTGTGCCGTGCCAACCGCGAGCGACTGCAGCAGGAGGGCTTCTTCGGAGGCCTGAACGGGCTGAACCCGATGGCGCTGATCGCGCTGCTGGCGGTGTTGATCGCCGCGGTGGCGCTGCTGGCGCACCAGACCGCGTGACCGGACGGAAGAGCCCGCACACAGCGTCGTAAGGGCCCGGAGCGCGAAGCTCCGGGCCCTTACGTGTGCGACGTACGTGCCGTGCGTGACCGGGTGGCTACGGTCAGGCGGCGGCGCCGCCCCGGCCGGTCACCAGGCGCGGGAGGACGCGGAAGCCGATGCCGCCGGCGATCATCGTCGCGGCGCCGACGAGCAGGAACGCGGTCTGGCCGGCACCGGTCTCGGCGAGCTGCTTGCCGCCGCCCTGGACCGAGTCGTCGGAGCCGGTCGCGGTCAGCGCCGAGGAGCCCTCGTTCTGCGGGACGTTGTTGTTGCCGCCCTCGGGGGAGGTGTGGTTGCCGCCGGTCTCACCGGTGGTGCCGGTGCCGCCGTCGGTGGAGCCCGAGGAGCCGCTGCCGGTGGTGCCGGAGCCACCGTCGGTGCCGCCGTCGGTGGAGCCCGAGGAGCCGCTTCCGCTGGTGCCGGTCGTACCGGTGGTGCCGGTCGTGCCAGTGGTACCCGTGGTGCCGGTCGTGCCCGTGGTACCGGTCGTACCAGTGGTACCGGTCGTACCCGTGGTGCCGGTCGTACCCGTGGTGCCAGTGGTGCCGGTCGTACCCGTAGTACCGGTGGTACCCGTGGTGCCGGTCGTACCGGTCGTACCGGTCGTACCGGTGGTGCCAGTGGTACCCGTGGTGCCAGTGGTACCCGTGGTGCCCGTCGTACCGGTCTCACCGTTCGTACCGGTCTCGCCATTGGTGCCGGTCTCACCGTTGGTGCCGGTCTCACCGTTGGTGCCGGTCTCGCCGTTCGTACCGGTCTCACCGTTGGTGCCGGTCTCGCCCGTCGCGCCGCCCGAGCCGTCGGTGCCGCCGGCGGTGCAGATGCCGATCGGGCAAGGGTCGCCGCCGCCGTCGGTGTTGCCGCCGTCGGCGCCGACACCGCTCACGCCGAGGCTGATCGGGCCCGCCTGGACATCGAGGTCCAGGGCGGAAGCCGCGCCGGCGGCGGTCAGTGACGCCCCGGCCGCGATCACGGCGCCGGCGGCTATCCGCGCGACCCGGATCCGCGTCTTCTTCGTCATATGGTTGCTACCCCCAGTAGCTGTTCGTCAATGAGGCGGCGCGATGGGGTGCCGTGATCGACGGAGGCAGCTGGTGACGAAGCGCGTCAACTCGATCCCCCGGTTCACATACGCCCCTCAAGTACGCATGCCGCGCCTCACCCTTCCCCATTCGTCAAAGCAACGTCAAGGGCGTTGCGGGCGCAATGTCCAGTGGGGTGGCGTTTGCGGGGAGTTGAAGCCTGTGAGTGTGATGTAAAACCCAGACATAAGACAACTGCCGCCCTACGGACGGCAGTTGTCATGTCGACAAAGTTACTTCTCCTGCTGCTTGCGCCAGCGAATCCCGGCCTCCAGGAACCCGTCGATCTCGCCGTTGAACACGGCCTCCGGGTTGCCCACCTCGTGCTCGGTGCGCAGGTCCTTGACCATCTGGTACGGGTGCAGCACGTAGGAACGCATCTGGTTGCCCCAGGAGTTGCCGCCGTCGCCCTTGAGGGCGTCCATCTTGGCCTGCTCCTCCTGCCGGCGCCGCTCCAGCAGCTTGGCCTGGAGGACGTTCATCGCGGTGGCCTTGTTCTGGATCTGCGACCGCTCGTTCTGGCAGGAGACCACGATGCCGGTGGGCAGGTGGGTGATGCGGACCGCGGAGTCGGTCGTGTTCACGCCCTGGCCACCGGGACCGGAGGACCGGTAGACGTCGATGCGCAGCTCCGACTCGTCGATCTCGACGTGGTCGGACTGCTCGACGACGGGGAGCACCTCGACACCGGCGAAGGAGGTCTGCCGGCGGCCCTGGTTGTCGTAGGGCGAGATGCGCACGAGGCGGTGCGTGCCCTGCTCGACGGAGAGGGTGCCGTAGGCGTACGGCGCCTGGACGGCGAAGGTGGTCGACTTGATGCCGGCCTCTTCGGCGTACGAGGTCTCGATCAGCTCCGTCTTGTAGCCGCGCTGCTCGGCCCAGCGCAGGTACATGCGCTGGAGCTTCTCGGCGAAGTCGGCGGCGTCGACGCCGCCGGCCTCGGCGCGGATGTTGACGAGCGCCTCACGGGAGTCGTACTCGCCGGACAGGAGGGTACGGACCTCCATCTCGTCCAGTGCCTTCCTCACCGAGGTCAGCTCGGACTCGGCCTCCGCGCGGGTGTCCGGGTCGTCCTCCTCCTCGGCCATCTCGAAGAGGACCGCGAGGTCGTCGATCCGGCCGCGCAGCGCCTCCGCCTTCCTGACCTCGGCCTGGAGGTGGGAGAGCTTGCTGGTGATCTTCTGCGCCTCGTCCGGGTTGTCCCAGAGGGACGGCGCGGCCGCCTGCTCCTCGAGCACGGCGATGTCTGCCCTCAGCTTGTCGAGGTCCAGGACGGCCTCGATCGACTCCATGGTCGAGGAGAGGGACTTCAGCTCTTCGGATACATCGACGACTGCCACGGTTCCAGCGTAACGGCTGTGGCAAGCGACCTCGGCCGACCGGTCCCCGGCACCGCTCGCCCCCGCTCCCCGGTGGGTCAGGGGGCCGACGTGCTGTGGGCGGGCCGGGGTGGGTCGGAGTCCTCGCCGGAGGAGGCGAGCCACGCGCCGACGGCCACGACCGCGGCCACCACCACCCCGGCCACCCCGAGGGTCACCCGGCGCCGCCGCACCGCGGCCCGGTGGCGGGCCGAGCCGGGACGGGGCGCGCCGGGGGCCCGGGGCACGCGGGCGGTCCCGTGGGCCCCGCCGGCCAGCTCGTCCGGCCCCGGCACCCGCATCGACGTGTGCGTGTCACGGTTGGAGTCGGGCTTGGCCCCGGGGACGAGGGACACCGCCCCCCGCCGCCGTACCGGCTCCCCCTGCGGGGCCGACGGCGCGGACTCCTCGGCGGCCTCCTCGGACAGGTCCGGCTCGTCCACGTCCAGCGGGGGCATCCCGGCCAGCAGGGGCAGCTGCTCGCGCAGCCGCGCGGCCAGCTCCGAGGCGCGCAGCCGGGAGGCGGGGGCCTTGGCCAGGCACTGCACGAGCAGCTGCCACAGCTCCTCGGGGATGCCCGGCAGCGGTACGACGGTCTCCGTGACGTGCCGCCGCAGGACCGCGCCGGGGTGTCCGCCGCCGAAGGGCGTGAAGCCGGCCAGCAGCTCGTACAGGACGGTCGCCAGCGCGTAGATGTCCACGGCGGCCCGGGGCGGCAGGCCCTCCACGATCTCCGGGGCCAGGTAGTCCGGCGTACCGATGATCTTCGTGGCGCGGGTCCGCCGCGGCGAGTCGATCAGCTTGGCGACGCCGAAGTCGGTGAGCAGCGCCGGGTGGGCGCCGCCCGGCCCGAGCGGGCCCTGCATGTCGAGCAGGACGTTCTCGGGCTTGACGTCCCGGTGGACGACCCCGGCCGCGTGGGCCGCGGCCAGCGCGTCGGCGACGTCGGCGACGATCGCCACGGCCGCCTCGGGGGCGAGCCGCCGCTCCCGTTCCAGCCGGGTGCGCAGGTCGGTGCCGCGCACGAGGTCCATGACCAGGGCCAGGTCGTTGCCGTCGACGACCATGTCGCGCACGGTGACGATGTGCGGATGCTCCAGTCCGAGCAGTGCGGTGCGCTCCTGCACGAAGCGTCCGACGAGCTCCTGGTCGCAGGCGAGGTCCTCGCGCAGCAGCTTGATGGCGACGGGGCCGTCCGGTCCCTCGCCCAGCCACACCGTGCCGGCGCTCCCCCGCCCCAGGATCTGGTTCGCGGTGTACCGGCTGCCGATCTTCCGTGCCAAGACTGCTCCTACAGACGCGTGTTGTCGCCAAAACTACGCGTCCGCCGAGCCAACCTTCACCGCGGAGACGGAAATCACCCGCCAGATGTCGACAAATCTCCGAACCGAGTGCCCGAGCCGGCGATCAGTTCCCGCTGCCGGACGAACCGCTCAGGTCCTTGATCCAGCCGCCGACCTTGCCGATCCAGTCGCTCATCTGGTCCCAGTAGCCCTTGCCGGTGCCGATCCAGTCCTGCAACGGGGTCAGCTCCCAGATCAGCCAGCTCGCCACGATCAGGATGACGATCGTGAACAGGCAGCCCTTCAGACAGCCGAGACCGGGGATCTTCATCGGGTTGGCGCTGCGCTGCCGCGGGGCCCGGGGCTCCCGCGCGGGCCGCTGCGGCTCGGGCCGGGCGGGCGGCGCGTACCGCTGCGGCTGCTGCTGGGGCTGCGGTGGCGGGGCGTACTGCTGGGGCTGCTGTTGCGGGTAGCCGTAGCCGGGGGCCTGCGGCGAGCGCTGCCGGCCGCGCGGCTGCGGCTGCTGCGGGCGGGGCTGCGGGGCCTGGCGCGGCTGCTGCTGCGGCCGGGCGACCTGCCGCTGGGGCCGGCGGCGCAGCGGGTCCTCGTCCGGGTCCAGGTACTGGATCTGCGTCTGCTCGTTGCGGTCGCGGGCGGCGCGCAGCTGCGTCTGCCAGGGGTGCGGCTGCTCGGGCGGCTGCCCCTGCTGGCCCTGCTGGCCCTGGCCGACGGGCGGCAGGACGGCCGTGGGGTCCGCCGCGCCGGTGTTCGGCAGGACGGCGGTGGGGTCGGCGGCGCCGGCCGGGCCGCCGGTGTGCGGGAGGAAGCTGGTCGCGGCGTTCGGGTCGTGCTGGCCGTACGCCCCCTGCGGGGCGTTCGTCGGCAGGACCTGGGTGGGGTCGGCGGCGCCGGGCACGCCCGGGACGGCGGCCGGGTCCGGGTCCGGGGCGAGCAGCGCGCCCACGCCCTCGGCGGCGGCGATCTGCGCGGCGTTCGCGTGCACGCCGACGCCCTCGGCGACGACCCGCAGCCCGCGCGCGAGGTTCTCCGCGCTCGGCCGCTCGTCGGGGTTCTTGCGCAGGCAGCGCTCGATGACCGTCCACAGCGGGTCCGGGACGGTGGAGGGGCGGCGCGGCTCGGCGCTCAGGTGCTGGTGCAGCACCTCCAGGGCGGAGCCGCCGGAGAACGGCGGATGGCCGGTGACCAGCTCGTACAGCAGGATGCCGGCGCCGTAGATGTCGACGGCGGAGGTCTGCGGGCGGCCCTCGGCGGACTCCGGGGCGACGTACGCGGGCGTGCCGACGAACTCGCTGGTGCGGGTCAGGCCCGGGGAGTCGGCGAGGCGGGCGATGCCGAAGTCGGTCAGCATCGGGTGCATCCGGCCGCCCTGCTGCATGAGCAGCACGTTGGCGGGCTTCAGGTCGCGGTGGACGACGCCGTCGGCGTGGCTCGCGGCGAGCGCGTCGGCGATCTGGGCGGTCAGCAGGGCGGCGGCGACGGGCGTGAGGGGGCCGTTCTCGCGCAGGTAGCGGTGCAGGTCGGGGCCCTCGACGAGGTCCATGACCAGCGCCAGCAGGTCGCCCTCGACGACCAGGTCGCGGACCCGCACGATGTTGGGGTGGGTGAGCCGGAGCAGCACCGAACGCTCGCGCAGGAAGCGCATCACGATGTCCGGGTCGCTCGCCAGCTCCTCCTTCAGGACCTTGATCGCGACCGTCTCTCCCGGCTGGCCGGGCACGGCCGCCTCGGCGCCCGCGGTCTCGCGCTGGCGGGCACGCCACACGGTGCCTGTGGCGCCGCGTCCGAGCGGCGCCTCAAGCAGGTACTTGCTGCCGACTGGCCGCACGTCACGCGCTCCCTGCTGCTTGCTGTTGCTTGCTTGCCTGCATTCCGTTTGTTCCGACCCACTGTAGTGCTGCCCTCGGGAGCCCCAGGGGCTCGACGGAAAGACGCACGTCCCGGTCCACTGGTTGCCCAAACCGGACGTGACCGATCTCAACTGATCGACGGCGCTCTTGTGGTCAGGCACTTTTGCGGGCAGAGCCGACCAATCAAGATCACTTGTCACCGGGTTCCGGGCGCGCTGTCGGTGGCAGGTGCAAGGATGCCTTCCAGTACTGGCCGCCGTGCTCGTGTTGGGGTGGGGATGCAGATCCGGCTGACCGTCGTGGACCCGCTCGGCCCGGCCCCGCAGCGGGGCCGCGCCGTGAGCCGCGACGTACTGGTCACGGCGCCCGCGGGCACGGAGCTGGCCGCGGTCGCGTCGGCGCTGGCCGGGGCGGTCACCGGTGACGGCGGCACCGGCCGGGAGGCCGGCGGCGCCTCCGTGGTGCTGTACGCGGGCACCGAGCGGCTCGACCCCCGGCGCAGCACCCTCGGCGAACCGCCGCTGACGGACGGCGCCGTGCTCTCCCTCGGCGCTCCGGCGGCCCCCGAACCGCACCCCGAACTGGACGAGGCCCCGACCCGGCTGCACGTGGTCGCCGGCCCGGACGCGGGCGGGGTGCACCTGCTGCACGGCGGCCGGATCACCGTCGGCCGCTCCGCCGACGCCGACGTCCCGCTGGACGACCCCGACGTGTCCCGCCTGCACTGCGCGGTCACCGTCGACGCGGACGGCCGGGTCTCGGTCGCCGACCTCGGCTCCACGAACGGCACGACCCTCGACGGCGTACGGGTCTCGGAGCGGCCGGTGCGGGTGCCCGCCGGTGGGCTGCTGCGGATAGGCGAGTCGGCACTGCGGGTCACGCGGGCCGGGGGACCCGGGATGCGCGTGCGGACGGTGCCCGACGGAGAGGGCTGCGTGCGGGTCGTACCGGGCGCCGGATCCGCCGCGGCGCCCGCGCCGGACGCGTCGCCGCCGGCGGGTGCGAGGGGCCCTGGCGCCGTCCCCGCCGCGGCGGACGGCGGGGCAGGCGCCGGGACACGGCCCTCTCCTCCGGCCGGCGCCGGGCACCGGCCCGGCGGGGCGGGGGCCGCTTCCGGGGGTGCGGCCGCGCAGCACGCCTACGGCGCCGCCGGCTGGGACGCGGGAGCCCAGGAGCACCGGCGCGGGCCGTCCGCGGCGGTACCGGGACAGGCCGGGGCGCCGAGTGCCGAGAGCCGGAGCGGGACGGCCGGCGGGGACACCCACGCGGGGCGCTTCGGGATCGCCGGCGAGGACCCCCGGGCGGGCGGGCGCAAGGGCACCCCGGCCGGGGGCACCGACACCCCGCAGGGCGCCCGGCGGCGCGGCCTCGGGGCCTGGGCGCGCCGGCTGGCCGGCGGACGCGACGAGCAGCCGGCCGGCACGGGCGGCGGGCCGGCCGCCCGCGTCGGCGCGGCCCCGGCCGCCGGGGCCCCGCGGCAGCCGGAGACCTGGCCCGACCCGGCCGCCCTGCTGCTGACCGCGCTGGGTCCCGGACCCCGCCTGTGGGAGCGCGGGCCGGGACACCCGGAGGCGCTGGCCGTGCGGCTCGGCACGGCCGACCGGAGCGCGCCGGACGGCTCGGGCCTGCTGCCCGCGGTGCCGGTGACCGCCGCGCTGCGCGAGGCGGGCGCGCTGGGCCTGGCGGGTCCGCGCCCCCGGCTGTCCGGGCTGGCCCGCGCGGTGCTGGCCCAGCTCGCCGCGCTGCACTCCCCCGACCTCCTGGAGATCGTGCTGATCAGCGCGGACCGCTCGCGGCCGGTGGCGGACCGTACGGCCGAGTGGGCCTGGCTGGGCTGGCTCCCGCACGTCCGGCCGGGCCACGGCCAGGACTGCCGGCTGCTGCTGGCCTACGACCGCGAACAGGCGGCGGCCCGCACGGAGGAGCTGCTGCGCCGCCTGGACGACCACGCGGCGACGGGCCGCACCGCGGCCCACCCCGCCCCGCCCCGCCCCGGGAGCCCCGCACCGTCCGGCGGCACCGCCACCCCGGCGGCCCACGACCCGGCCCCGATCCCGCCCGGCGCACCGACACCGGCACCGGCACCGGCACCGGCCACACCGTCCCCCGACACCTTCACCGGGACGCCCGCCGGCCCCGGGCAGGCCGCCGCCCGGCGGCCCTCCTGGGCCAAGGACGACGTCGGCGCCGGCGGCTTCGCGGGGCCGTACACGATCGTCGTGGTGGACGGTGACCCCGGCGGCTCGGCGCTGCGGGACGCGCTGGCGCGGCTGGCCGTGGCCGGGCCGCGGGCCGGCATCCACGTGGTGTGCCTCGCCGAGACCGAGACCGCCTCGCCGGCGTCCCCGGTGACCCGGACGTACGAGGCCGCCTGCGCGGTGACGCCGACGTTCCGGCACTGCGGTGCCGTGGCCATGCTGAGCGGGGACGTCGCCGCCGCGCTGCAACTGCTCCGGGTCGCGCCCGGCGGCCCCGTCGGCACCGGAACGCTCGCCGCCGTCGACGCCGTCTCCGCCGCCTGGGCGGAACGGTTCGCGCGGGCGCTGGCGCCGCTGCGCCCGGACGGCCCGCCCGGTGAACGGCACGCGCGCGTGGCCACGCCGCTGCCCCGGTCGGCACGGCTGCTGGACGAGCTGGGCCTGGCCCGGGCCACCCCGGCGTCGCTGATGGCGCGCTGGGCGGACGCGGCCGACGACACCGAGTCGCTGGGCGGCCGGGCACGGGCGGTGCTGGGTGCCGGCCCGCACGGGCCGGTCACCGCGGACCTCGTGGCCGAGGGCCCGCACCTGCTGGTCGAGGGCCCCGCCGGCAGCGGCCGTACCGAGCTGCTGCGGACCGTGGTCGCCTCGCTGGCCGCCGCCGAGCGCCCGGACCGGCTGGCCATGGTGCTGCTCGACGGCCGGGACGGCGTCGGCACGGGTGCCGGGCTGGGCGAGGGCCTGCGCGTGTGCACCGACATACCGCACGTCACCACGCACCTGATCGCCAACGACCCCGTGCGCATGCGGGAGTTCGCCCAGTCGCTGACCGCCGAGCTGAAGCGCCGGGCGGAGCTGCTGGGCCGGGCGGACTTCGCCCGGTGGCACGCCGGGCAGGAGGTGTCCGGCCGGATGGTGTCCCAGCGTACCCCCGCCTCCGGTCACACCGGTCCAGCCTCCGGTCCCGCCTCCGCGTCCGGTGACATCGAGTCGCCGCCCAGCTCCACCCTGCGCCTGCGGCCGGGCGCGGCGGCCCGGCAGCGGGCCGCCGCCGCACCGCCGCTGCCCCGGCTGGTGGTGGTCGTCGACGACCTGGACGCGCTGGTCTCCCCCGCCCTCGGCTCGCCGGGCCGGCCCGCCGCCGGCTCGGTCATACGCGCGCTGGAGGCGGTGACCCGGGACGGCGAGCGGCTCGGCGTGCACCTGGTGGCGGCGACCGGGGCCGGCGGCCGTACGGCGGAGTCCGAGCCGGCGCGCCGGGCAGCCCTGCGGATCACGCTGGACGCCCCGCAGCCGGGGCCGGACCAGCCGGCGCCGGGCCGGGGCACGCTGGCGTACGGGGACGGGCGGACCGTGGGCTTCCAGGGCGGCCGGGTGACGGGCCGTATCCCGCGTACCGCGACCCAGCGGCCCACGGTCGTCCCGCTGGACTGGCAGCGTATGGGCGACCCGCCGGCCCGCCGGCCCGTGCGGGAGCTGGGCAACGGCCCGACGGACCTGGCGCTGCTGGCGAGCGCGGTGGAGCGGGCCGCCCGCCAGGTCGCGGCGGCGGAGGTCCCGTCCCTGCTCTGAGCGCTCCGGCGGCCGCACCCGGGCGGTACGACGGTCCCCGTCACCCTTCCAGGTGAACCCGCCGTCTCCGGGGCGGGACCACCCCGCCCCGGCCCCCGCGAACCCGCACGCATACACCCCTGGTCACGAGCCGGTCACGATGAGCCGGTGGACCCGGCAGGCGCTCTTGCCCGCCCGGAGCGGCCCGGCGTACACCGGACCGCACGGGACAGAGTTCTGACGTTCAACTGCGTTCAACGACGAACGACGAACGGGGAAGTGATGCACAGCGAGAGCAGCACGTTCCGGACACACAGGGCCGTCACCACGTGCGCCGCACTGCTCGCGGGAGCGCTCGCGCTCTCCGCCTGCTCCGGCAGCGACAAAGACAAGAAGGACAGCGGGGACACGGGCGGCGGAGCCACCACCTCCACCGTGACCCTGCCGAAGCTGAACGGCGCCCATCTGGAGGTGGCCGCCGTCTGGACCGGTGCCGAACAGGCCAACTTCAAGAAGGTGCTCGCCGAGTTCGAGAAGCGGACCGGCGCCAAGGTCACCTTCGTCCCCGCGCAGGACCCGATCATCAACTTCCTCGGTTCGAAGATCGCGGGCGGCCAGCCGCCGGACGTCGCGCTGCTCCCGCAGCCCGGCGCCATCAAGCAGGCGGTCGACAAGGGCTGGGCCAAGCCCCTCGGGCCGGAGGCCGCCAAGGAGCTGGCCGAGAACTACGCGCAGGGCTGGCAGGACATCGGCAAGGTCGGCGGCAAGCAGTACGGCGTCTACTACAAGGCCGCCAACAAGTCGCTGATCTGGTACAACGCCAAGGTCTTCGAGAACGCGGGCGCCAAGGAGCCGAAGACCTGGCAGGACCTGCTGACCGCCTCGCGCGCGGTGTACGACTCGGGTGTCACCCCGTTCTCGGTGGCCGGCGCGGACGGCTGGCCGCTGACCGACTGGTTCGAGAACGTGTACCTGTCCCAGGCCGGCCCGGAGAAGTACGACCAGCTGGCCCAGCACAAGATCAAGTGGACCGATCCGTCGGTGAGGCAGGCGCTGACCACCCTCGCCCAGATCTGGGGCAGGAAGGACTACCTGGCCGGCGGTCAGAGCGGCGCGCTCCAGACGGAGTTCCCGCAGTCGGTCACCCAGACCTTCACCGGCGGCGACCAGCCGAAGTCCGCGATGGTGTACGAGGGCGACTTCGTGCAGGTCAACATCGGGGAGACCAAGGCGAAGGTGGGCACGGACGCGAAGGTGTTCCCCTTCCCGGCGGTCGGCTCGGCCGCGCCGGTGGTCTCCGGCGGTGACGCCGCGGTGATCCTGAAGGACTCCAAGGCCGCGCAGGCCCTGGCCACCTTCCTCGCCTCCCCGGACGCGGCCACGATCCAGGCGAAGCTCGGCGGTTACCTCTCCCCGAACAAGAACGTGCCGGTCTCGTCGTACCCGAACGCGGTCCAGCAGAAGATCGCCAAGGCGCTCATCGCGTCCGGCGACGACTTCCGCTTCGACATGTCCGACCAGGCCCCGCAGGCCTTCGGCGGGACGCCCGGCAAGGGTGAGTGGAAGGACCTCCAGGACTTCCTGAAGAACCCGAAGGACGTCGCGGGTGCCCAGGCGAAGCTGGAGAAGGACGCGGCCGCGGCCTACGGGAACGGGGGCTGATCCGGCCATGGCGTCGGCAGCGGCGGCCGGGGCCCCACCGGGCCCCGCCGCGCCCCGCGGTCGCAAGAGCGTGACCGGCACCCGCAGGACCGTGGCAGCGTTGTTCCTGCTGCCCGCGCTGGTGCTGCTCGGCGCGCTCGTGGTCTACCCGATCGGGTACTCGCTCGTCCGCAGCTTCTACAACGCCTCCGGCGACGGCTTCGCCGGCTTCGACAACTACACGGCGCTCTTCACCGACGACGGCATCCGCACCGCCCTGAAGAACAACGTGCTGTGGGTGGTGTTCGCGCCGACGATCGCCACCGCGCTGGGCCTGGTCTTCGCGGTGCTGACCGAACGGGTGCGCTGGGGGACGGCGTTCAAGCTGGTCGTCTTCATGCCGATGGCGATCTCGATGCTGGCCGCCGGGATCATCTTCCGGCTGGTGTACGACCAGGACCCCGACAAGGGCGTCGCGAACGCGGTGTGGGTGGGCGTGCACGACACGTTCGCGCAGTCGTCGGCGTTCCCGAAGGCGCACCCGGGCCGTGACTCGCCGCTGCGGCCGGACCAGGGCGGCTTCGTCACCAAGGCGCCCGTCCGCGCCGGACACCCGGTGACCCTGCCACTGGTCGGTGTCGCCCCGGACCAGCTGCCGGACGACGCCGGGAAGGCCGCCGCCGCGCAGGCCCGGCCGGGGAAGGTCACCGGCAGCACCTGGCAGGACTTCACCCGCGGCAAGGGCGTCGGCAGGCTCGGCGCGCCGGATCCGTCCGAGGTGGGGTACGCCGGGATGCGGATCGAGGCGGTGAAGGACGGCAAGGTGGTCGCGTCCACGAAGGCGTCCGGCGACGGCACCTTCACCCTGCCCGCAGCGGCCGACGGGGCGCTGCTCCGGCTGCCCGCGGGCAACTTCAGGGAGCCGTACAACGGGGTGGACTGGCTCGGTCCGGCGCTCGTGACGCCGTCGATCATCGGGTCGTACGTGTGGATGTGGGCGGGCTTCGCGATGGTGCTGATCGCGGCCGGGCTCGCGGGCGTGCCCCGGGAGCTGCTGGAGGCGGCGCGGGTGGACGGCGCCACCGAGTGGCAGGTGTTCCGCAAGGTCACGGTGCCGCTGCTGGCGCCGGTGCTGGCGGTCGTGGCCGTCACCCTGATGATCAATGTGCTGAAGGTCTTCGACCTGGTGTTCATCATCGCGCCGGGGTCCTCCCAGGACGACGCGAACGTGCTCGCGCTGGAGCTGTACCGCAAGGGCTTCGCGGAGGACCAGCCCGGCATCGCGAGCGCGATCTCGGTGTTCCTGCTGCTGCTGGTGATCCCGGTGATGCTGTTCAACGTGCGTCGGCTGCGGCGGGAGGTACGGCGATGACGGCGACCGCCGGAAGCATCGGCAAGGCCGAACCGGTTGGGGCGGTGCGGGCGAGGCGGTCGGTCGGCTCCCGGATCGTGGAGCGGCTGGGCGGCGGGCTCGTCCGGGTGGTCCTGATCCTGGTGGGCCTGTTCTGGCTGGTGCCGACCATCGGCCTGCTCCTCTCCTCCCTGCGCACACCGCAGGACATGAGTGCGAGCGGCTGGTGGACGGTGTTCACCAAGCCGTCCCAGCTGACCGTGGACAGCTACCAGCGGCTGCTGGAGAACTCCGACATCACCAACTCCCTGGTGAACACGGTGCTGATCACGGTCCCGGCGACCGTGCTGGTCGTGGTGATCGGGTCGCTGGCCGGGTACGCGTTCGCGTGGATGGAGTTCCCGGGCCGGGACTGGTGGTTCCTGGGCGTGGTGAGCCTGCTGGTGGTGCCCGTGCAGGTCGCGCTGATCCCGATCGCCGAACTGTTCGGCAGGATCGGGCTGTTCGGGACGATTCTCGGGGTGATCCTGTTCCACACCGGCTTCGGCCTGCCGTTCGCGGTGTTCCTGCTGCGGAACTTCTTCGCGGAGATCCCGCGCGAGCTGCTGGAGGCGGCCCGGCTCGACGGCGCCGGTGAACTGCGGCTGTTCGCCCGGGTGGTGATGCCGCTGGGCGGGCCGGCGATCGCGAGCCTCGGCATCTTCCAGTTCCTGTGGGTGTGGAACGACATGCTGGTGGCGCTGGTGTTCACCAAGTCGGGCACCCAGCCGATCACGGTCGCGCTGCAGACGCAGGTACGGCAGTTCGGCAACAACATCGACGTGCTGGCGCCCGGCGCGTTCATCTCCATGGTGATCCCGCTGGCCGTGTTCTTCGCGTTCCAGCGGCAGTTCGTGTCCGGGGTGATGGCCGGAGCGGTCAAGTAGCCGCGCCGCAGGGCGGTTTGCGAGGGGCGGGCCGTCGGCGGCCCGCCCCTCGTCGTCCGTCCGGCGTCCCCCGAATGCCGTACGGGCCGTAACCAAGTGGCTCCCCGGGCCGTTGCCGGGCAGAACGCCCGCGCCGACCGACCCATGGATGCCCCTTGCCCAGGTTCAGTGTCATTGTCCCCGCGTACAAGGTCCAGGCGTATCTCCCCGAGTGCCTGGACTCGGTGCTCTCCCAGTCGTATCCCGATCTGGAACTGATCGCCGTGGACGACTGCTCGCCCGACGCCTGCGGCACGATCATCGACGAGTACGCGGCCCGGGACGCGCGGGTGAAGCCCGTCCACCTGGCCGCGAACCAGGGGCTGGGCCGGGCCCGCAACGCGGGCATGGCCGAGGCGACCGGTGACTACCTGGTCTTCCTGGACAGCGACGACACCCTCACCCCGGACGCGCTGCGGGCGGTCGCCGACCGGCTCAAGGAGACCGGGGACCCGGACGTGCTGGTCTTCGACTACGCCCGCACCTACTGGGACGGCCGCGAGGTGCGCAACCAGCTCGCCGCCCAGCTCACCGAGCAGGGCCCGGCGCCGTTCCGGCTGGAGGACCGGCCGGGGCTGCTGCGGGTGCTGATGGTGGCCTGGAACAAGGCCTGCCGGCGGGACTTCGTCGAGCAGCACGGCTTCCGCTTCCCGCCGGGCTACTACGAGGACACCCCCTGGACCTTCCCGGTGCTGCTGAGCGCGCAGTCGCTCGCCACCCTGGACCGGGTGTGCGTGCACTACCGGCAGCGCCGGCAGGGCAGCATCCTCGGCACCACCAGTGACAAGCACTTCGACCTGTTCGAGCAGTACGACCGGGTGTTCGCGTACGTCGCGGAGCGGCCCGAACTGGAGCGCTGGCGCCCCGAGTTGTTCCGGCGGATGGTCGACCACTACATGACGGTGTTCACCAAGCCGGGCCGGCTGCCGCGCGGCAGCCACGGCGCGTTCCTGCGCCGGGCCCGCGCCCACTACCGCCGCTACCGGGTGCCGGGGGCGCGCCTGCGGCCGCGGCACGCCCTGGTCCGCTTCGGGCTGCACCGCACGTTCCGGGCGCTCCGGCTGGCCGCGGCCGTCCGCCGCGGGACGCTGAGGTGCGCGGTGAAACTGGTCCGCGCCGCACGCACGGCCGCCCTGCGGCTGCACTACCGGTGCCAGCTGCGGCTGCCGCTGCGCTCCGACCGGGCGGTGTTCGCCGCCCGGGAGGGCCGCGGGGACCCGGCCGCGCTGGCTGAGGCGTTCCGTACGCACGTGCCGCGGGTGAGCACGGCGTGGGTCGCCCGGCCCGGCCAGGAGCACGCCGTACCGGCGGGCCCGCGCCGGCTGCGGCCCGGCACGGCCGCCTACTGGACGGCGCTGGCCCGCTCCCGCTACCTGGTCAGCGACGCCGGCTTCGAGGGGCGGCTGCGCAAGCGGCCCGGGCAGGTCTTCGTGCAGACCCGGCAGGGCACCCCGCTCGGGTACGCGGGCCTCGACCTGCTGGAACGCCCGGCGGCGGCCCGGGACCTGGACCCCGCGGAGCTGCTGCGGGGCGTCGACCAGTGGGACTACGTCCTGTCCGGCAACCGGCACGCCACCCTGACCTGGGAGCGCGTCCACCCGGGCGGCTACACCACGCTGGAGTACGGGCTGCCCCGCAACGACGTCCTGCAGCGGGCCACCGCGGCGGACGTGGCCCGGCTGCGCGCCGCACTGGGCGTCCCGGAGGGCGCGGTCGCGATCCTGTACGCGCCCGCGCACCGCGACCACCGGCGCACCCAGGAGCCGCTGCTCGACCTGGAGCGGATCGTGCGCCGGCTGGGGCCGCGCTTCGTGGTCCTGGCCCGCACCGGCATCCCCGTGCGGGGCACCCGGATCATCGACGTCTCCGGCCACCCGGACCCGGCGGAGCTGTGTCTGGCCTCCGACGCGCTGCTCACCGACCACGCGCCGGTGGTGTTCGACTACGCGGGCCTGGACCGGCCGATCGTGGTGCACACCGAGGACTGGGCGGCGTACGAGGCGGTCCGCGGTCTGTACCTCGACCTGCGGGCCTTCCCGCCGGGCGCGGTGGCGCGCAGCGAGGACGAGCTGATCGACATCTTCGCCACCGGCCACTGGTGCGGCTCGCGCTCGGCGCAGCTGCGGGCGGCGTTCCGGGAGCGGTTCTGCCCGTGGGACGACGGGCGGGCCGCCGAGCGGGTCGTACGCCGGGTGGTGCGGGGCGAGACGGAGCTGCCGCCGGTGGTGCCGCTCGCGGACCGGAACCCGGCGCCGGCGGCCTGCGCACGGTCGCCGCTGGCCACCGTGCCGCAACCTTCCGGTCCCCTTCCCGTCACCGAGAGCCGCTGAACACCGTTGGTCCTTCCGGGAGTTCCCATGCCCCTCGGCTCGACGCGGCCCACCCCGAGCCGGCCGTCCACCTGGCGCCCGGCGGGACGGCCCGGCCGCGTCCGCAAGACGACAGAAAGAACAGAATGCCCCGCTTCAGCATCATCGTCCCGTCCCACGGGGTCGCCGGCCGGCTGTCCCAGGCGCTGGACTCGGTCCTCGGCCAGTCCTTCGGCGACCTCCAGCTGATCCCGGTCTGCGACGCCCCCGACGCCCCGGCCGCCGAGGTCGCCGCCGGGTACGCCGGGCGGGACTCCCGGGTGACCCCCGTCCACTCGCCGCCGTCCGCCGGGCTGAGCGGGGCGCGCAACACCGGGATGCGGGCGGCGACCGGCACCTACCTGCTGTTCCTGGACGGCGACGACCTGCTGCTGCCGGGCGCGCTGGCCGCGCTGGACGCCCGGCTCACCGAGACCGCCGGTGTGGACGTGCTGTACACCGGCCACGAGCGGGTCCCCTGGTGGGAGGGCGAGCCGGCGTACCCGGCCGCGCCGCTGCTCGCGGGGGCCCCGAAGGGCGCCTTCGCCCCCGCCGAGCGGCCCGCGCTGACCGGGGTGCAGCTGCCGGCGTGGAGCGCCGTCTACCGCCGCGCCTTCCTCACCGAGCACGGACTCGTCTTCCCCGAGGGCCACTTCACCGACCTGGGCTGGGGCGGGCTGGTGACCGTCGCCGCGGGGCGGATCGCGGTGCTGCGCCGAAGCGTCGTACGGCACCGGCTGCGCCGGCAGGGCAGCCGGCTCAACCTGCCCGGACCGCACCAGCACACCCTGCTGGACCAGGTGGAGCAGGTGCTGGTGCGGGCGGCCGGCAGCGGGCTGCCGGCCGAGCGGACCGGGCCACTGTTCGACCAGCTGTTCTCCGTGGTGCTGAAGACGGCGTCCCGGCCGGAGCGGCTGCCCGCCGGGCACCGGGCGTTCTTCCGCCGCGCGGCCCGGCTCTACCGGCGGCACCGGCCGGCCGG
The DNA here is from genome assembly GCF_000720135.1 of Streptomyces sp. NRRL S-1022. GTDB lineage: Bacteria > Actinomycetota > Actinomycetes > Streptomycetales > Streptomycetaceae > Streptomyces. The sequence goes on from NZ_JOIU01000037.1 coordinate 54,442, forward strand.
GCACCGGGTGCCGGGCGGCAGCCTGGGGGGGCAGCACCGGCTGCTCGCGGCGGGCGCGTACACCGCGTTCCGTGCCCTGCGCGGCGCCAACCGGGCCGCCGACGGCGCCGTCGGCCGGCTGCCGCGCCCGCGACCGCTGCGCACCCGGCTGCGCTACCTGCGCGACCTGCGCCGCCCGCTCGACCCCGGCCTCGCGGTGTACTGCGCCTACTGGGGCCGCGGGTACGCCTGCAACCCGGCCGCGATCCACGCCAAGGCCCGCGAACTCGCCCCGCACATCCGCTCGGTGTTCCTGGTCGAGGCCGGCCAGGAACACGCCGTACCGGAGGACGTCGAGTACGCGGTGATCGGCTCCCGGCGCTACTGGGAGGTGCTGGCCCGCGCGAAGTACCTGGTCAACAACGCGAACTTCGCCGAGGGCGTGGTCAAGCGGCCGGGCAGTGTGCACCTGCAGACCCAGCACGGCACGCCGCTGAAGACGATGGGCGTGGACCAGGCGACGTACCCGGTGGTGGCCGCGCAGTCCGGCAGCTTCACCAAGCTGCTCGGGCGGGTCGACCGCTGGGACTTCAACCTGTCGTCCAACCGGCACTCCACCCAGATGTGGGAGCGCGCCTTCCCCGGCTCCTACGAGCACCTGGAGTACGGCTATCCGCGCAACGACGTCTACTACACGGCGACCGCGGGCGATGTGGCCCGGATCCGCCGCGAACTCGGCGTCCCGGAGGGCAGCACGGCCGTGCTGTACGCGCCGACCCACCGCGACCACCACACCGGCTTCGAGCCCGGCCTGGACCTGGAGGCGTTCTGCGAGGCGGCCGGCGAGGACGTCGTCGTGCTGCTGCGCGCCCACTACTTCTACGACCTGGGCCGCTCCCGGACCTCGGACCGGATCATCGACGTCACCGCGCACCGCTCCTCCGAGGACGTGTGCCTGGCCGCGGACGCGCTGGTGACCGACTACTCGTCCATCATGTTCGACTACGCCAACCTGGACCGGCCGATCGTGGTGTACGCCGACGACTGGGACGTGTACCGGGAGACGCGAGGCGTCTACTTCGACCTGTTGGCCGCGCCGCCCGGACCGGTCGCCCGCACCCCGGAGGAACTGGCCGCCGTCTTCCGCGACGGCTCGTACGCCGGACCACAGGCCCGGGCGCTCAGAGCCGCGTTCCGGGAGCGGTTCTGCCAGTTCGACGACGGGCGGGCCGCCGAGCGGGTGGTCCGGCGGGTGCTGCTCGGCGAGCCGCCGGAGGCTGCTTCGCCGGTGATCCCGCTCGCGGAACGCGTCCCCGCCCCCGCCGCCGCGACCCTCGTGAGGAGCTGACCCCGCCGTGCCCCGCTTCAGTCTGATCGTCCCCTGCTTCAAGGTGCAGGGTTTTCTGCGCGAGTGCCTGGACTCGGTGCTCGGGCAGTCCTTCGGCGACTTCGAGCTGATCGCCGTGGACGACCGCTCCCCGGACGGCTGCGGCGCGATCCTCGCCGAGTACGCCGCACGCGACCCGCGGGTGAGGGTGCTGCACCTGCCGGAGAACGTGGGCCTCGGACGGGCCCGCAACGCGGGCCTCCCGCACGCCACGGGCGACTACCTGTTCTTCCTGGACAGCGACGACACCCTCACCCCGGGCGCGCTGCGGGCGGTCGCCGACCGGCTCGCCGAGGCCGAGGACCCGGACGTGCTCGTCTTCGACTACGCGCGCACCTACTGGTGGGGCGGCACCCGGCGCAACGTCCTCGCGCCCGTCCTGGCCGAGGCGCCCGCCGTCTTCACCGTCGCGGAGTACCCGCGGATCCTGGACCTGCTGATGGTGGTCTGGAACAAGGTGTACCGGCGGGAGTTCGTCGCGGAGAACGGCTTCGCGTTCCCGCCGGGCTACTACGAGGACACGCCCTGGACGTTCCCGGTCATGCTGAGCGCCCGCCGGATCGCCGCCCTGGACCGCATCTGCCTGAACTACCGGCAGCGCCGGCAGGGCAACATCCTGTCCACCACGAGCCGCAAGCACTTCGACATCCACGACCAGTACGAGCGGGTCTTCGCGTTCGTGGCCGAGCGGCCAGAGCTGGCGCAGTGGCGGCCGTACCTGCACCGCAAGATGGGCGAGCACTGCCTGGACATCCTCGCCAAGCCGGACCGCCTGCCGCCCGCCGACAAGGCCGAGTTCTTCCGGCGCACGGCGGAGATGTTCCGCCGGCACCGGCCCGCGGGCGCCCCGGTGGACGGCGAGGTCGCCGTGCTGGAGGGGTCGTGGACCGGGTACCGGCTGAAGCGGCAGGCGGCGCGGGCCGGGCGGGAGGCGGCCCGGCGGGCGGAGCGGGTGCGCCACGCGGCCGGCGGCCGGGCGCGGGCCGGCTGGGCGGCCGTGCACGCGCACCGTCCGCTGGACGAGCACCTCGTGGTCTACTCGGCGTCCTCGCACCGGGGCCTGCTCGGCGACCCGGCGGCCGTCCACGCGGCGGCCCGGGAGATCGCCCCGCAGCTGCGCGGGGTCTGGGTGGTGCGGGACGCGGAGACGGTCGCGCGGCTGCCGCCCGGTACCGAGCACGTGATCGTCGGCTCGCGGCGGTACCTGGAGGTGACCGCGCGCGCGAAGTTCTTCGTCAACGACGTCAACTGGCCCGGCTCCCTGGCCAAGCGCCCCGGCAGTGTGCACATCCACACACACCAGGGCACCCCGCTGAAGTACGTGGGCGCCGACCTGCTCGACAAGCCGGGCGCCCGGCTCGGCTTCGACGTGCCGCAGATGCTGCGCCGGGCCGACCGCTGGGACTACAGCCTGGTCGCCAACCGGCACTCGGAGCTGGTGTGGGAGCGGGCCTACCCCTGTCACTTCACGTCCGTGCGCACCGGCAGCCCGCGCAACGACGTGCTGGTGAACGGCGCGGCCGGTGACTTCCGGGAGCGGCACGGCATCCCGGCGGACCACACGGTCGTGCTGTACGCGCCGACCCGCCGGGACTACCGCCGGGGCGGGCACGTGGAGCGGATCGACCTGGCCCGGTTCGCGGCCGACCTCGGCGAGGGCCACACGCTCGTGGTCCGGCTGCACCCGTCGCTGGCGACCGGTCCCGCGCGGGGCATGGGCCTGGCGGAGCTGGCCCGGCGCCGGGTCGTGGTGGACGCGACCGACGAGCCGGGGACGGCGGACGTGCTGCTGGCGGCGGACGTGCTGGTCACCGACTACTCGTCCGTGATGTTCGACTACGCCGTGCTGGACCGGCCGATCGTGGTGCACGCCGACGACTGGTCCGCGTTCCGGGCGAGCCGGGGCACCTATCTCGACATCACCGCCGAGCCGCCCGGCCACGTCTCCACCTCGTACCGCGAGCTGGCGTGGCTGCTCGCCTCGGGCGCCTGGCGGGACGAGGAGTCGACGCGGCTGCGCGCGGACTTCCGGGCCCGGTTCTGCGAGTACGACGACGGGCGGGCCGCCGAGCGGGTGGTGCGGACGCTGCTGCTGGGCGAGTCGGCACCGGGGCCGCAGCCGGTGCGGATCCCGGGCCAGGCGGCGGCCCCGGACTCGCTGACGTCCGCGTGAGCCGTGCGCGAGGGGGCCGGCCCCGACCGGGACCGGCCCCCTCGGGCGCGCTCGGTGTCACTCGACGATCAGGTCGACCTCGATGTTGCCGCGGGTGGCGTTGGAGTACGGGCAGACCTGGTGGGCGGTCTCGATCAGCTTGCGGCCGGTCGCCTCGTCCACGGTGTCGGGCAGCTCGATGCGCAGGGTGACCTTCAGGCCGAAGCCCTCGCCCTGCTTGCCTATGCCGACCTCGGCGGTCACCGCGGCGTCGCTGACGTCGACCTTGGCCTGGCGGCCGACGAGGCCGAGGGCGCTGCCGAAGCAGGCGGCGTACCCGGCGGCGAAGAGCTGCTCCGGGTTGGTGCCCTGGCCGTTGCCGCCCAGCTCCACCGGCATGGCGAGGGCCAGGTCGATCTTGCCGTCGGAGGAGACGGCACGTCCCTCGCGGCCGTGGGTGGCGGTGGCGACAGCGGTGTAGAGCGCGTCCATGGAGACCATCCCTCTGGGGTGTGGCGGATCGTTGCGGACATAAGTAGAGCACACAATTCAGTTGTGCACAACTAAATGGCCCGCAAGAGCTATCCTGGAGCCATGAACGACATGGACTGGCTGCGCCTGGACCGGCAGATCTGCTTCTCCCTGCACGCCGCGTCCCGCGCCTTCAACGGCGTCTACCGCGTGGTCCTGAAGGAGCTCGGGCTCACCTACCCGCAGTACCTGGTGATGCTGGTGCTGTGGGAACAGGGCGAGCTGCCGGTCAAGAAGCTCGGCGAACAGCTGCGGCTCGACTCCGGCACCCTGTCCCCGCTGGTCAAGCGGCTGGAGGCGGCCGGCCTGGTGCGGCGCGAGCGCAGCGCCGAGGACGAGCGCTCGGTCCTGGTCCAGCTCACCGGGGAGGGCACGGCACTGCGCGGGCGGGCCCTGGAGGTGCCCCGCCGTATCATGTCGGCGACCGGCTTCGACCTGGCCGAGATCGTCGACCTGCGCGCCCGCCTCGACCAGCTCACCACCGCTCTGGACGCGGCGGCGGAGGCGGAGGCGCGGGCAGCCCGCTGAGCGGCCGGACGTAGAGCCGTACGGTCACCGCGCCCCGCACGGCTTCCCGGCGGGCGACGAACTGCTGCCCGAGCACGGCCGCCTTCGCCCGCTCGACGGGGTTGCGCGGCGCCCGCCGGCCGGCGAGCAGCCGCCCGTCCGCGACCACCCACACCCGGTCCAGCAGCGCCAGCCTGCGGCGCACCTCCGCCGGTCCCGCCTCCCGCCCGTACAGCGTCCCTGACTCGGCGGCCTCCGCCACCAGCATCACGTCCCGCGTCCCGCGAAAGGCCCGCGGATACGTGAGCGCCACGTTCCGCATCGGCCCGGGGAGGAACAGCACGGGTGCGCCGGGGGGAACGTTCCGCCCGGCCGCCCGGGAGATCGCGCCCAGGTCGTCCGGCCGGTGACCGGGCTCCCGGTCCTTCTGGAGCAGGGGGAGCTGGTGGAGGAGGGAGAGGGCGACGGCGAGAACGCCGGTGAGCGTGGGGAGGTTGCCCGGACGACCGGCGCGCAGCCGCCCGACGGCCCCCGCCAGCCGCTCGGCCCCGCAGGCCACCAGCAGCGGCGCCCCGGACAGGGCGTACAGCACGTACCGGTCGACATACAGCGGCGACCACAGCGACGCCAGCATCAGCACCACCGGCGGCACCACCGCCACCGGCAACGCCACTCCCGCGCACGTGAGTTCCCCCCGCCGCCCCACCAGGCCCGCCAGCCCCAGGGCCCCCAGCCCGAGGCACACCCAGAACACCTCGTCCGCCGGCCCCAGGAACTCCCGCAGCAACCTTTCCGCAGTCTGCGCCGTGGGCGCCCGCAGCCACGCCAGCTGTGCCGCCTGCCCCCGCGACACCGCCACCATCGGCAGCAGCGCGAGCGCCACCGCCGCCGCCGCGCGCCCCCAGCCCCGCCACACCGGCCGCCCGGCCCGGGCCAGCGCCAGCGACACCGCGTGCGCCGGGAGCAGCAGCACCGCGAACTCGTGCAGCCAGCAGGTGAGTCCGAGGACGGCGCCGTAGGGCAACCAGGAGCCGCCCCGCACGGCCCGGACGAACAGCAGCGTCGCGCCGGTGGCGCCGGCCGCGACGAGCGCGTAGGACCGGCCCTCCTGGGCGAAGTGGCCGGCCATCGGCGTGACGGCGTACAGCAGTCCGGCCCACAGCCCGACCCGCGGCCGGGCCAGCCGGGTGCCCAGGGCGGCCACCAGGGCCGCCGTGCCGGCCGCCGCGCACAGCGACGGCAGCCGCAGGACGACCTCGCCGGGGTGGACGGCGAGGACGGCGTGCAGCAGCAGGTAGTACAGGCCGTGCACCGCGTCGACGTCGTGCAGCAGCCGCCAGATCTGCGGCACGGTACGGCGCCCGACCTGGTAACTGACCGCCTCGTCGCGCCACATGCCGCCCCGGTCGAGCCCCCAGAGGCCGAGCGAGAGCATCACCAGCGCGGGCAGGCCCACGACGGCGGCCCGGTACGGCCGCGTCCGGGACGCCGGGACCCCGTACGGTGGGTGGCTCGTCGCACCCGTCGGTACACCAGAGGTCACAGCCGCCCGACGCGACCGGGGTTTCGCAGGAAGCCCGACGTTCACCATGGCCCGATCTCTTACGATTAGCCAATATTTACGGTTCTTGACGGCATATCAGCATCAATACACCATCCGCACCGCTTAGGCTCCCATGTGATGAACCGTCCCCGCGTCACCCCCGGCCCGGTCCTCACCCTCACCGCCATCTGGCTCACCACCCGCGCCCTGATGCTGTGGCTGCTCGTCCGGAGCGGCGCCCGGCTGCTGGGTGGCGGTGCGGTGAGCCGCGAGGTGTGGCGGCTGTACTTCCACTGGTACGGCGTCCTCGCGCACGGCTCCTTCCCCGTGCACGACACGCTGTGGCAGTACCCGCCGGGCGCCGGCGCGGTGCTGCTGGCGCCGGGCCTGCTGCCGGGCCTGACGTACTTCGAGGCGTTCGTGACGGTCACCCTGGCCGTGGACGCGCTGGCCCTGGCGCTGCTGCTGCGCGCGGGCACCCGGCCCGGACGCAGCCTGCTCGGCGCGGCCCTGTGGACCGGCGGCCTGCCGCTGCTGCTGCACCTGCCGCTCGCCCGGTACGACGTCCAGGTCACCGCCCTGGCCATGTGCTCCCTGCTGGCCTCGGCGCGCTCCCCGCGCGCGAGCGGCGTCCTCGGGGCGCTGGGCGCGCTGGTGAAGGGGTGGCCGGCGCTGGTGCTGCTGGGCGCGCTCCGGGGCCGGCCGACGCGCACGGCGTGGGCGTGGGCGGGGTGGGCCGGCCTCGGGTGCCTCGCCCTGCTCGCGGCCCGCTTCACCCACCCGCTGTCGTTCCTGCGGGAGCAGGGCGGCCGGGGCGTGCAGATCGAGTCGCTCGGCGGTACGGCGCTCAACCTGGCCCGGCTCGCCGGCTGGCCGGGCCGGGCCCGCTACCGGTACGGGGCGATCGAGCTCGTCGGCCCGCACGTGCAGGCCGTCGCCACCGCCTCCCTCGCGCTGACGGCGATCTCCTTCGGGCTGCTGGTGCTGTGGCGGGTACGGGCACGGCACTGGACCGAGGCCACGCCGTTCGACGCGGCGCTGAGCGCGGTGCTGCTGTTCACGGTCACCAGCCGGGTGATCAGCCCGCAGTACATGATCTGGCTGATCGGGCTGGCCGCCGTGTGCCTGACCTCCCGGCACACCAGCCAGCGGCCGGTGGCGGTGCTGGTCCTGGCGGCGTCCGCGCTCAGCACCGTGGCGTACCCGATGTTCTACGGTGAAGTGGTCGAGGGCACCTGGGCCGGGTGCCTGCTGATGCTGGCCCGCAACGGGGTGCTGACGGCCGCCGCCGTGCTCTCTTTCGGGCGGCTGTGGCGGGCCGCGCGGCCGCCGGCCGGAAAGACCGTGCCGCCGACGCAACCCCGAGCCGGTTCCGACCGTCTTCCGGAGCGAGCACTAAGCCTCTCTTAACGGGGTATTACCGAATATTCTTACGCTTCCGGCCTGTGGACCCCATGCATCCAGAACCGCGACACCCCCGCCCGGCCCCGACGCCAGGGCCGGCATCGTCACCGACGCCGGCACCCCAGGTCGCCGTCGTCGTGATCGGCTACAACGACCGCGCCCATGTGGGTGATGCCGTGCGCTCGGCACTCGCGCAAGGGCCGGCGGTCGCCGAGGTGATCGCCGTCGACGACTGCTCCACCGACGGCAGCGACGAACTGCTCGCCCGGCTGGCGGCCGGCGAACCGCGGCTGCGCGTGGTGCGCCGGCCGGTGAACAGCGGCGGCTGCGGCAGTCCGCGCAACGCCGGCGTCGACGCGGCGACCGCGCCGTACGTGATGTTCCTGGACAGCGACGACGTGCTGCCGCCCGGCGCGGTGGACGCGCTGCTCGCGGCGGCCACGGAGGCGCACGCCGAGGTGGCGAGCGGACTGTGCGTGCGCCGGGAGCTGCCCTCGGGGCGCGAACAGCCCTGGCAGGCGCCCCTCTACGAGGCGCCCGCCGTCCTCGCGCGCGCCACCCAGCGCCCCCGCCTGGTCCACGACACGCTGTGCGTCAACAAGCTGTACCGCACCGACTTCCTGCGCACCCACGGCATCCGCTTCCCCGAGGGCCGCTTCCTCTACGAGGACTTCGTCTTCGTCGCGCGCGTGCTGGCCGCGAGCCCGCGCATCGCGCTCGTACCGGACCGGGTGTACGTGTGGCAGGTCCGCCGGTCGGCCGAGCGGCTGTCGCTCTCGCTGGACCGGGGGCGCATCGAGAACTGGACCGCGCGGCTGGAGGCGTCCACGCTGGCGTACGACATCCTGCTGGGCGCCGGGCAGAAGGAGCTCGCGCGGGCGGCGCGCGCCAAGTTCCTCGACCACGAGGTGCGCATGTACGTGCGCGAGCTGGGGTTGCGCGACGCGCACTACCGGCGTGCGTGGTGGGAGCAGACCCGGGAGTACCTCGCGCACTACGACGCGGCCGACTGGGAGCAGGACCCGGCCGCCCCCGGCCGCCTGGTCGCCCGGGTCCTGCTGGAGTCGCCCGAGCCGCGCGACCTGCCCCGGCTGCGGGAGCTCGCCGCCCGCCCGGCGCGCCTGCTCCCGCCGTACGCCCGCACCCCCGACGGGACCCCGGTGTGGTCCGCCGCCCTCCCCCAGGTCTCCCTGGCCCCCTTGCTGACCCGGCCCGTCGCCGGGCTGCCGCTCGCCGTGGACGCGGAACTGCGCCCCCGTGCGCGCGTCTCGCTGCTGCGCCTGCGGCTGCACGAGCTGTACGGCAGGGTGGCCGAGGCGGACCCGCGCGAGGTGGAGCTGGAGTGGCAGGCGCGCGAGGACGAGCGCCCGCGCGGACGCACGACGGTGGCACTGACGTCCTCCGGCGCGGACACCTGGTCGGCCGAGGTCCCCGTGGACCTGGCCCGGCTCGGCGCGGGCACCTGGGACCTGCGCCTGACCCTGCGCTTCGCGGACGGCACACAGCGGGAGACGACGGCGCACGCCCTCACGGGCGCCGGCCGGCTGCGCAGGCGCGCCGTCCCGAGCGCCGTGCACGGCGTACTCCTGGTCCAGCCGTACGCCACGCACTCCGGCGCACTCGCCCTGCGGGTGGCGACCGGTTTGGGCGGGGTGCTGCGGGTGCTGCGCGGCCGGCTCCGCCGCCTGTTTCACTGAACACGGGCCGGCCGACGAGCTGACGAAGGGATGGCCGCAATGACCTGGCTGATCACCGGCGGCGCCGGATACATCGGGGCGCACGTCGTACGGGCGATGACCGAGGCGGGCGAGCGCGCGGTCGTCTACGACGACCTGTCCACGGGGCTCGCCGCGCGCGTGCCGGCCGAGGTCCCACTGGTGCGCGGCTCGGTCCTGGACGCGGACCGGCTGGCCCGCGCCCTCGCCGAGCACGAGATCACCGGTGTCGTCCACCTGGCGGCGAAGAAGCAGGTGGGCGAGTCGGTGGAGCGCCCGCTGCACTACTACCGGGAGAACGTCGAGGGCCTGCGCGTGCTGCTGGAAGCGGTGACGGCGGCGCAGATCCCGTCCTTCCTGTTCTCCTCCTCCGCGGCCGTCTACGGCATGCCCGACGTGGACCTGGTGACCGAGGAGACACCCTGCCTGCCGCTGTCCCCCTACGGCGAGACGAAGCTGGCCGGCGAGTGGCTCGTGCGGGCCGCGGGCCGGGCGACCGGCATGGCCACGGCGGCGCTGCGCTACTTCAACGTGGCGGGCGCGGCCGGCCCCGAGCTGGCCGACACCGGTGTGTCCAACCTGATCCCGATGGTGTTCGAGCGGCTCACCGAGGGCGCGGCGCCGCGGATCTTCGGAGACGACTACCCGACGCCCGACGGCACGTGCGTCCGTGACTACATCCACGTGGTCGACCTGGCCGAGGCCCATGTGACCGTCGCCCGCGCGCTGCGCTCCGCGCCCGGCACCCACCTCACCCTCAACATCGGCCGCGGTGAGGGCGTGTCGGTCCGCGAGATGATCGACCGCGTCAACGCGGTCACCGGCTACGACCGCCCCCCGACGGTCACCCCGCGCCGCCCCGGCGACCCCGCCCGGGTGGTCGCCTCGGCCGCCCGCATCGCCACGGAACTGGGCTGGCAGGCCAAGTACGACGTCCAGGACATGATCACGTCGGCGTGGGAGGGCTGGGTACGGGCCCACCCGGAGGCGGCGCGGTCGTAAGGGGCGTGAGTGGGCGTGAATGGGCGTAGGGGGGCCGTGGTGCGGGGCTCCTGCGGGAGCCCTCACAGCGCCTTGAGCGCCCCCGCCGTGGCCCGGGCCAGCTTCTCCAGGTAGCCCTTGGGCAGCTTGGGTGAGCGGATCACCACCGCGCGCCAGTACAGCGGCCCGGAGATCAGGTCCAGGGCCAGCTCGGGATCGAGCCCCGCCGGCAGCTCGCCCCGCGTCTCCGCCGCCGCCACGATCCGGCTGGCCACCCCCTCCTGACCGTCCCGCAGCGCCCTCTGGAAGGCCTCCGCCAGGTCGGGGTTGCGGGCCGCCTCGGCCTGGAGGTCGGGAATGATCTGCGACGCCACCGGATGCCGCAGCGCGCGGGACGTGACCTCGTACAGAAGCCGCAGGTCCCCCTCCAGGGAGCCGGTGTCCGGCACCGGGAAGCCGGTCACCGCCAGCGCCGACACCACGTCCAGCACCAGGTGCAGCTTCGAGCGCCACCGCCGGTACACCGCCGTCTTGCCGACCCCGGCCCGCCGGGCGATCCCCTCGATGGACATGCGCGCGTAGCCGGCGGCCGCCAGCTCCTCGAAGACGGCCGCCCGGATGGCCTCGGTCACGTCCTCCCGGAGCACGGCCGCCCCGGCGGGCGCCCGGCGGCGCGCACGCACCGGCGGCTCGTCGGCGGGCCCGGCGGCGTTCGTCGTCATACCGCACAGCATAGGGGCGTCACGACGAAACGGTTGCGTTCCGACGTCGATTGGCCCTACGCTCGCGTGGCGACGATACGGTCCCGTCCCGACGTAAGAGAACGTGAAGGAAAGCGTAAGGAAACGCCGGACGACGGGAACGAACGCGGCGTTCCCGGCGAAAGTCGGGCGCAGCACCCCCTCCCCCCGAGCGAAAGCAGCGGATGTGAGCCAGGTCCTCCACACACCGCCCCCGACCCAGGCCCCGGCCGACGACGACCTCGCGGCACTGGCGGCCCGGCACGGCCTGACGGTCAGCGGCGCCCGCCCCTCCCTGCCGGAGTACGTCCGCCAGCTGTGGGCCCGCCGGCACTTCATCAGCGCCTTCGCCACCGCCAAGCTGACCGCGCAGTACAGCCAGGCGAAGCTCGGCCAGGTCTGGCAGGTCATGACCCCGCTGCTGAACGCGGCGGTGTACTACTTCATCTTCGGCGTGCTGCTCGGCACCAAGCACAACGTCCCGGACTACGTCCCGTTCCTGGTCACGGGCGTGTTCATCTGGACGTTCACGCAGAGCTCGATCATGGCGGGCACCCGCGCGATCTCCGGCAACCTCGGCCTGGTCCGCGCGCTGCACTTCCCGCGTGCCGCCCTGCCGATCTCCTTCGCCCTCCAGCAGCTCCAGCAGCTGTTGTTCTCGATGGCCGCCCTGGTCGTCATCCTGCTCTGCTTCGGCGTGCCGGTCGCCGCGTCCTGGGCGCTGGCGCTCCCGGCGCTCGTGCTGCAGTTCACGTTCAACGCCGGGGTGTCGATGATCGTGGCCCGGATGGGCGCCAAGACCCCCGACATCGCGCAGCTGATGCCGTTCGTGCTGCGCACCTGGATGTACGTGTCCGGCGTGATGTGGAGCATCGACAAGCTGGCCAAGAAGGACGACCTGCCGCACATCGTCACCGTCCTGCTGGAGCTCAACCCGGCCGCGGTCTACATCGACCTCATGCGGTTCGCGCTGATCGACAGCTTCCACGCCGGATCCCTGCCCCCGCACGTCTGGGCGGTGGCCGTCGGCTGGGCCCTGCTCGCCGGCATCGGCGGCTTCATCTACTTCTGGAAGGCTGAGGAGACGTACGGCCGTGGCTGAGCACAGCGAGAAGATCCCCACCGTCGTCGCGGACGACGTCGACATCGTCTACCGGGTCAACGGCACCGGTGCCGGCCGCGGCTCCGCCACCGCCGCCCTCAACCGCATCCTGCGCCGCAAGCAGACCGAGCGGGCGGCCGGCGTACGCCGGGTGCACGCGGTCAAGAAGGTGTCGTTCGTCGCCTACCGGGGCGAGGCCATCGGGCTCATCGGCACCAACGGCTCCGGCAAGTCCACCCTGCTCAAGGCGGTCGCGGGCCTGCTCCCGGTGGAGAGCGGGCACATCTTCACCGACGGCCAGCCCTCCCTGCTGGGCGTGAACGCGGCGCTGATGAACGACCTCACGGGCGAGCGGAACATCTACCTCGGCGGCCTGGCCATGGGCATGTCCCGGGAGCAGATCAAGGAGCGCTACCAGGACATCGTCGACTTCTCCGGGATCAACGAGAAGGGCGACTTCATCACCCTGCCGATGCGCCGGAACCGTCTTCCTGGTCAGCCACAACAACAAGTCGATCCGGGACACCTGCGAGCGGGTGCTGTGGCTGGAGCGCGGCGAACTGCGCATGGACGGTCCGACCGAGGAGGTCATGAAGGAGTACGAGGCCTTCACCGGCGACAAGAAGCCGGCCCCCGGGAAGCCTGCGGCGAAGGCCCCGGAGCAGAAGAAACCGGAACCGAAGGCCACCGGCCCGAAAGGGGAAGTGAAGAACACGGAAGCGTCCGGCACGAAGGCGGACACATCGCAACCGGACGCGCCCAAAGTGCCTCTTCCCTCCTGAGCCCTCTCTTACGCCGGGCGCAGCCATCCCTTTCATCCGCTTAGTGACAGTATGTTATGAAGGGTTGCGTCCGGAGACATCAATCCGAAGGAGTCCACTGCGATGCCCCAGTTGAGTGTGATCGTCTACGGGCCGAACGCACAGGGGCATCTGACCGAGCTGCTCGGTTCCCTGGAGTCCCACCCCCTCCCCGACGCCGAGGTGATCGTCGCCGCGGTCGGCGCGTGGGCGCGGGAGACGGCCGAGGCCCACGCCCCCGAGACGATCGTCGTCCCGCTGCCGGACGGCACCGGTGACGCGGCGGCCCGGGCGGCCGGCGCCGCCCGCGCCACCGGCCGCTGGCTGCACTTCGTCCACGCCGAGGACGGCCTGCCGGCCGGCGCGCCCCGCCTGATCGCCGAGCGGACCGCCGAGCTGGACGCCGCGAGCACGGCGCCGGACACCCCCGTGGACGTCCTCCTCTTCGACCACGTCACCACCACCTGGCAGACCGCCGCCCGGCCCTCCCGCGACGGCCGCCACCTCGCCGCCGTCGGCCGCGCGGGCCTGCCCCTGGACCAGGCCGCCGACCTGCTGCGGCTCACCCCGCTGCTCGGCAACCGCGCCCTGCGCGCCGCGTTCTGGCAGGCCCACGAGGAGCAGCTGAACACCGACGACGAGCCCCGCGCCGCCCACACGGCCCTGCTCCTCGCCGGCCGCGTCGCCTGCCTGAACCAGACGGCGTACGAGCACCGGGTGCTGCGCCCCGAGAGCCTGCCGCCGCGCGTCCCCGAGGACCGGCTCAGGCTCGTCGACCACTACGAGTCCCTGCTCGCGCTCACCAAGGACCGCCGCGCCCCCCGCACGGTGCTGTACGACCTGATGGTGCGCGACCTCATCCGCACCTTCGCCCGCGAGGACCTGCCCGACCCGGTGGCCCGCGAGTTCTTCCGCCGCGCCTCCCTGGCCGCCGTCCGCTGGCGCCCCGAGGGCCACCGGCGCCCGGCGGGCCTGGAGGGCGTACGCCACGGGCTGCTGGAGGAGGGCGCCTACACCAAGTACCGGGCGTTCCAGACGGCCAACCGCACCCGCCGCGCCGCCCGCAAGGCCGTACGCACCCGCAAGCGGCGGCTGGGCGCCAAGGTCCGCGACCGCCAGTACCAGCGCGCGCTGAGCCGCCCGGTGGACCCGAACCTCGCCGTGTTCGCCGCCTACTGGGAGCGCGGGGTGTCCTGCAACCCGGCCGCGATCGCCGCGAAGCTCGCCGAACTCGCCCCGCACATCCACCCGGTGTGGGTGGTGAACAAGGAGAACGCGGCCCTGCTGCCGCCCGGCACCGACCACGTGGTCCCCGGCACCCGCCGCTACTGGGAGACCCTGGCCACCGCGAAGTACCTGACGAACAACGTCAACTTCCCCAACGCGGTCGTCAAACGCCCGGACGCGGTCCACCTCCAGACCCACCACGGCACCCCGCTCAAGCGGATGGGCCTGGACCAGATGGACCACCCGGCCGCCGCCAAGGGCCTGGACTTCGCCGCCCTGCTGGCCCGCATCGACAAGTGGGACTACAGCGTCAGCGCCAACAGTCACTCCACCCGCATGTGGGAGCGCGCCTACCCGTCCCGCTACACGCCCCTGGACTACGGCTATCCGCGCAACGACGTCTTCTACCGGGCCACCGCCGCCGACGTCCGCGCCGCCCGCGACCGCCTCGGCATCGCGCCCGGGAAGACGGCCGTCCTCTACGCCCCCACCCACCGCGACTACGAGGCCGGCTTCACCCCGCGCCTCGACCTCGCCGCCCTCGCCGACCGCCTCGGTGAGAACACCGTCCTGCTGGTGCGCGCCCACTACTTCTACGGCGGCGCCGCCTCCCCGCTGACCGGCCTGCGCCGCTCCGGCCGGATCATCGACGTCTCCTCCTACGACCCCGTGGAGGAACTCTGCCTGGCCGCCGACGCACTGGTCACGGACTACTCCTCGATCATGTTCGACTACGCCAACCTGGACCGCCCGATCGTGATCTACGCCGACGACTGGGAGACGTACCGGACCACCCGGGGCGTCTACTTCGACCTGATGGCCGAACACCCCGGCCAGGTCGCCCGCACCCAGGAGGAGCTGGCGGAGATCTTCGTCTCCGGCGCCTGGCGCGACGACGGCGCGGCCAAGGCGCGGGCCGCGTTCCGGCGCCGGTTCTGCGAGTACGACGACGGACGCGCCGCCGAACGGGTCGTACGCCGGGTGTTCCTGGGCGAACCCGAGGACGCCCTGCCACCGGTGCTCCCCCTGGAGGACCGCACCCCCGCCCCGACCCCCGAGGAGGCCACGGCATGACCACCCCCGACGTCACGGTCACGGTCATCGTCTTCAACGACGCGGCTCGCCTTCCCCGCGCGGTCGCCTCGCTGCGCGCGCAGACCCACGCGAACATCGAGATCGTCATCAGCGACGACCACTCGACGGACGACACGCCCGCGGTGGCCCGGGAGCTGGCGGCCCAGGACCACCGGATCCGCTACATCCGCCTGCCGGAGAACAGCGGCGGGTGCAGTGCCCCGCGCAACCGGGCCATCGAGATCGCCCGGGCGCCGTACCTGATGTTCCTCGACAGCGACGACGAACTCCCGCCGCGCGCGGTGGAACTGCTGCTCGCCGCGCACCGCGAGCGGGAGGTGGACTTCACCATGGGCGCGGTCCGCCGGGTCCGGGTGGACAACGGCCGCCGCACCACGTGGATGCCGCACCTGGTCGCCGAACGCCGCACGGTGGAGGGCATCGAGCAGGACCCCCGGCTCCTCTTCGAGCACCTGTCGACCAGCAAGATGTACGCCCGCGCCTTCCTCGACCGCCACGAGCTGCGCTTCCCCGAGGGCATCCACTACGAGGACCAGCTGTTCTCGGCGCAGGCGTACTGCCTGGCGAAGGCGTTCACGATCATCCCGGACCCGGTGTACGTCTGGTACATCGAGCCGTTCGCCGCGGCGGCCTCGGCCTCCATCTCCAACCAGCGGCACAAGATCTCCAACGTCCGCGACCGGGTCCACGTCCAGCGGCTGATCGACGACTTCCTGGTGAGCAGCGGGCGCGCGGGGCTGCGGGAGGACAAGGACTTCAAGTTCCTCAAGCACGACTTCCGGATGTACGCGGGCGACCTGCCGTACCGGGACGAGGAGTGGCTGGCGTCCTTCGCGGACCTCATGACCCCCTACCTGGACACGCTCTCCCCCGACGCGTACGCCCGGCTGCCCCGCCCCGAGCGGGTGGTGCTGGAGCTGCTGCGCGACGGCCGCCTGGCCGAGGTGCGGCTGGCGGCGCGCGGGCTGGGCCACGCGGTGGCGCCGCGGCAGGTGACGACCGGCCCCGACGGCGTTCCCTACTGGGGCGACAGCGTCCCGTCGACCGACCGCGCCCGACGCGAGCTCGACGTCTCCGAGCTGGAGCTGGACACCCGGCCGTTCCCGACCGCCCAGTTCCGCCACGAGATCACGGAGCTGACGCCCGGTCCCGGCGCGTCCCTCGTCCTCGCTGTCCGCACCTACGACCCCGGTCTGCGGCTGCCGGTCGGGCCCCAGCGCGCGTCACTGCTCCTGACTCCCGGCAGACGCCGCATGACGATCCCCTTCCGCCTCGACCCGGTCCGCCCCGGCGTCTTCGAGGGCACGGTCCGGCTGGACCTGGCCGCCGCGCAGGTCCCGCTCCACGGCTTCGCCGGCCTGCGGCACCCCCTGGTCCGCCTGGACCAGCAGGGCCTTTCCAACTCGGCGCTGCTGCTCGCTCCGCTGGACTTCCCGGCGCGCACCGTCCGCATCCCCTACCACTCGGGCGCGGCCCCCCACGACCTCACGATCGAACCGGAATCCCGCAACCCCGGCCGCCTGCAGATCCGCTGGGCCCCCGTCGGCGTGACGGCCCACGTCACCCGCCCCTTGCTCCACCGCCTGGCCCACCCCCGCCTCAAGAACGCCGCCCGCCTGGCAGCGAGCGTGCTGAAGTAGACCGGGACCGCCCCTGAGGCACGCCGCGGCCTGCGGGCAGTCGTGCCGCAGGGGCGGCACGGGCGGGCGCGGGCGGCACCCTGCCGGCGCCGGTAAGCGACCCGCCCTCGTACGGCTCAGGGGAGCACTCGGTACAGGACCTGGTGCCCCGGGCCGACGGCCACCTTGCGAAGCCAGGGTGCCTTCGCCGACGTACCTCCGACGACCCACCGCACCCCGTACTCCCGCAGGATCCCCCGCCGTTCCGCCGCCCCCGTCCCCCCGGAGAAGTACCGCTCCACCGCCGTATCCCGACGCCCCGCATCGGGAAGGAACACATCCGGATACCCCGGCGCCACGGTGTACGGACCGTACGCGGGGATCTGCCGGGCCGGGAACGTACGAGCCATCACCACGTCCCCGTACTTCACCCCGGCCCGCATGATCCACTGGTAACCCACCCACGGCGTCCGGTACTTCTCGGCGACCACCCCCGGCAGCGCCCCCCGGTCCACCACGTACCCGAGCGTCCCGGCCTGCGTCCACGCCCCCACCGCCAGCGCGGCGAGCAGCACACACGCCCACCCCCGCCGCACGGCCCGCCGCCCCGCCGACACCGTTTCCAGCGCGGCCGCGAGCTGCGCCGGGATCAGCGCGGCGGGCAGGGCACGGCCCCAGGAGTAGTGCCCGGTCAGGCCCCCCGCCGTGAACACCAGCGCGCCGAGGAGGAAGAAGAGGACCAGCGGGTCCCGGTGGTCCCGCCGCCGGCGCAGGCCCAGCGCCGCCACCCCGAGCAGCACGAGCCCGAACCGCCCGGCCAGGTCCTGGTAGAGCGGCTGGTGGATGGCCTCCAGGTCCGCGCCCGCGGAGAACAGCGCGAAGAAGTCGTAGTACGGCCAGAGCCACAGCACCAGCAGCCCCGGGACCAGCCCGGCACCGAGCCGCGGCAGCAGCCCCCGCGCCGGCTTCGCCGCGAGCACCATGGCCAGGGCGCCCAGGGACGCCACCACCCCGGTGAACTGGTGGCACAGCAGGATCAGCGCCCACAGCACCCCCAGGGCCGGCCACACCCCCCACGCGGCCTCCGCGCGCAGTGCCCGCGTCAGCCAGGCCCAGAAGTGGAAGCTGAGCCCGAGTGCGAACACGCTGGGGTACGCCACCGTCAGGGCGAGGGAGTTCAGCCCGAGGAAGCCACTCCAGTTGAACAGCACCGGCCCCCAGAGCAGCAGCAGGCTCAGCAGGGCCAGGGCGGGCGCGGCGCGATGGGCGCTGAGCGTGCGGACGTACCGCAGGACCCCGGTCACCAGCAGGGCCAGCCCGGTGAGCGCGGCCAGCCGCAGCACCACGAAGACGGAGAGGCCCGTCAGCTTGGCGACGACACCGAGCAGCAGCATCCACGGCGAGTAGTAGGGGCTCGGCGTGCCGGCGTCGACCAGCGGGTTGCCGGGGTGCAGCAGGCTGTGCGCGAGGCGCTGGACGGTGGCCGCGTGCATGCCCAGGTCACCCGCCCACGGCAGGCGGACGACGACGAGGAGCAGCAGCACCACCACGAGCGCGGCGGCGAGCTGCGGCAGCGTACGGGCGGCGCGCGACGCGGAGCCGCTCGGCGATGCCGTGGGGCTCACCGGTTGGGTGTCTGACGGCGCGGTGTGCACATCGCCGACCCTATCCGAAGCCCCGCGAAGAGCAGGAAAAGGTAAATACAGCGCAGGTTTCCGGCAAGGCGCCGGCAAGAAATCCGCCGGAGCGTCAGGACGCCGGAACCCGGGAACGCGACAGGCGCCCCCGGTGCACGGCCGGGGGCGCCTGTCGTGTCGTACGCCTACGAGTGCGTGCGCAGCAGCGTCCGCATCGTCCGCATCGCCACCGACAGGTTGGCGAGGTCGAAGGAGTCGGAGCTGCGGATCTCGTCCAGCGTGGTGCGGGCGCGGCTCAGGATCGCCGCGTTCTTCTGCTCCCAGGCCTTGAAGCGCTGCTCGGGCGTCGAGGTGCCGTTCCCGACGGCCAGGACGTCCGCGGTGAGCGCCGCGTGGGCCGCGTACAGGTCCTCGCGGATCGAGGCGCGGGCCATGGACTGCCAGCGGTCGGCGCGGGGCAGCTCGATGATGCGGTCCATCAGCTGGGTGATGTTCAGCCGGTCGGCGAGGTCGTAGTAGATCTCGGCGACGTCCAGCGGCTCCTTGCCCGTGCGGTCGGCCACCGACACGATGTCGAGCGCCGGGAAGGCGGAGGAGAACCCGGCCACGCGGGTGGCGAGTTCGTCCGGGACACCGGCCGCGGACAGCTCGTCGTACACGTGCTGGTACCACTCCAGGTCCGCGCCGCGCAGCAGCTTCGGCAGCTCCTGCCAGACCCGCTCGACCCGGTCGGCGAAGAACGAGACCGTCTCGGCGAGCTGCAGCGGCTGCGGCCGGTTGTTGAGCAGCCAGCGGGTGCCGCGCTCGACCAGGCGGCGCGAGTGCAGCCGGATCCGGGTCTGGACGGCCGCTTCGACCTTGTTGTCCAGGGCCTCCACCGCGTCCCACACCGGTGCCGAGCAGAAGATCGCGCGGGCCGCGGTCTGGGCGCGGACGATCTCCTCCAGGGAGGCCCCGGTCTCCTCGCGCAGCCGGTGCAGATACGTCGTACCACCCGTGTTGACCGTGTCGTTGACCAGCACGGTCGTGGTGATCTCGCGGCGCAGCGGGTGGTTGTCGATCGCCTCGGCGAACCGCTCGCGCAGCGCCGTCGGGAAGTAGGCGTGCAGCAGACCGCGCAGGTACGGGTCGTCCGGCAGCGAGGTGTGCAGCAGTTCCTCGGCCACCGTGATCTTCGTGTACGCCATCACGACGGCCGTCTCCGGACCGGTCAGGCCCTGGCCGCCGGCGAGGCGCTCGCGGATCTGCCGGTCGGTGGGCAGGAACTCCAGCGCCCGGTCCAGGTGGCCCTCGCGCACCAGGTGGCGGATGAACCGCTGCTGGGCGTGGAGCATGTCCTTGGCCTGGAGGAGCGCGTTGGCCAGGGCGGTGTTCTGCGCGTAGTTGTTGCGCAGGACCAGCGCGCCGACCTCGTCGGTCATCTCGGCGAGCAGCTTGTTGCGCTGCTTGACGGTCATGTCGCCGTCCGTGACCAGGCCGTTCAGCAGGATCTTGATGTTCACCTCGTGGTCGGAGGTGTCCACACCGGCGCTGTTGTCGATCGCGTCGGTGTTGATCTTGCCGCCGAGCATGGCGAACTCGATCCGGCCGAGCTGGGTCAGGCCCAGGTTGCCGCCCTCGCCGACGACCCTGACCCGCAGGTCCCTGCCGTCGACGCGGATCGCGTCGTTGGCCTTGTCGCCGACGTCGGCGTTCGACTCCGCCGACGACTTCACGTACGTACCGATGCCGCCGTTCCACAGCAGGTCCACCGGCGCCTTGAGGATCGCCTTCATCAGGTCCGCCGGGGTCATCTTGGCGACCTTGTCCTCGATGCCGAGGGCCTGGCGGATGTGGCTGTTGAGCGGGATCGCCTTGGCGGAGCGCGGGAAGATGCCGCCGCCCGCCGACAGCAGCCCGGTGTCGTAGTCGGCCCAGCTGGAGCGGGGCAGCTCGAACAGGCGGCGGCGCTCGGCGTAGGAGGTGGCCGCGTCCGGGTGGGGGTCGATGAAGATGTGCCGGTGGTCGAAGGCGGCGACCAGGCGGATGTGCTCGGAGAGCAGCATGCCGTTGCCGAACACGTCACCGGACATGTCACCGATGCCGACGACCGTGAAGTCCTCGGTCTGCGTGTCCACGCCCAGCTCGCGGAAGTGCCGTTTCACGGACTCCCAGGCGCCGCGCGCGGTGATGCCCATGCCCTTGTGGTCGTAGCCGGCCGAGCCGCCGGAGGCGAAGGCGTCGCCGAGCCAGAAGTTGTAGGTGTTCGCGACCTCGTTGGCGATGTCCGAGAAGGTCGCGGTGCCCTTGTCGGCGGCCACCACCAGGTAGGTGTCGTCCCCGTCGTGCCGGACCACGTCCTGCGGCGGCACGACCTCGCCGGCCACCATGTTGTCGGTGATGTCCAGCAGTGCCGAGATGAACGTCTTGTAGCTGGCGACGCCCTCGGCCAGCCAGGCGTCGCGGTCCACGCCCGGGTCGGGCAGCTGCTTGGCGACGAAGCCGCCCTTGGCGCCGACCGGCACGATGACGGTGTTCTTCACCATCTGCGCCTTGACCAGGCCGAGGATCTCCGTGCGGAAGTCCTCACGCCGGTCCGACCAGCGCAGGCCGCCGCGCGCGACCTTGCCGAAGCGCAGGTGCACGCCCTCCACCCGCGGCGAGTACACCCAGATCTCGTAGGCCGGGCGCGGCGCGGGCAGGTCCGGGATGGCCTGCGGGTCGAACTTCATGGAGACGTAGTCGTGCGGCTTGCCGCCCTGCGCCTCCTGGAAGAAGTTCGTGCGCAGGGTCGCCTTGATGACGGTCAGGAAGGAGCGCAGGATGCGGTCCTCGTCCAGGCTCGCCACCTGCTCCAGGGCCGCGTCCAGCTCCTCCAGCAGGGCGTCGGTGATCTCCAGGCCGGCCTTCTGCCGGTCCGGGGACATCCGCGCCTCGAACAGGGAGACGAGCAGCCGGGTGGTGTGGACGTTGTTGCGGAGGGTGTCCTCCATGTAGTCCTGCGAGAAGGTCGAACCGGCCTGCCGCAGGTACTTGGCGTAGGCGCGCAGCACCATCGCCTGCCGCCAGCTCAGCCCGGCGCTCAGGACGAGCGCGTTGAAGCCGTCGTTCTCGGCCTGCCCGGTCCAGGTCGCCGCGAACGCGTCCTGGAACCGCTCGCGGGCGTCGTCGCCCAGGTAGTCGCCGTTGCCGCCGCCGAGCGTCTTCGGCATCCGCAGACCGAAGTCGTAGATCCAGGCGGTGGTGCGGTCCGCGCAGCGCAGCTCGTACGGCCGCTCGTCCGTGACCTCGACGCCGAGCCGGCTGAGCACCGGCAGCACCTTGGAGAGGGAGACCGTGCCGCCCTTCTGGTAGATCTTGAAGCGGCGCTCCTCGGGCGCGGCGCCCACCGGCTCGTACAGGCTGAGCGAGAAGGCCTTGTCCTCGCTCAGCTGCTCCAGGTGGACCAGGTCGGCGACCGCGGCACGCGGGCTGTGGTCGGCCTTGTAGCCCTCGGGGAAGGCGTGGCTGTAGCGGCGCAGCACCTCGGCCGCGCGCTCCTCGCCGCACTCGGCGGTCAGCGCCTCGGCGAACGCGTCGGCCCAGGAGCGGGCCGCCTCGACCAGGCGGGCCTCGATGCGCTCCTTGTCGGCGTCCGACAGCTCGGGCAGCTCGGTGCCCTGCGGGACCCGGACGACGAAGTGCAGCCGGGACAGGATCGACTCGGTGTTCCAGGCGGTGAAGTCGACGCTGGTGCCGCCCAGCTCCTCCTTCAGGATGTCGATGATCCGCAGGCGCACGCCGGTGGTGTAGCGGTCGCGCGGGAGGTAGACGAGGGCCGAGTAGTAGCGGCCGTACTCGTCCTGGCGCAGGTACAGCCGCAGCCGGCGGCGCTCCTGGAGGTAGAGCACGCTGGTGACGATGGACTGCAGCTCGGCGACCGGGGTCTGGAACAGCTCGTCGCGCGGGTAGGTCTCCATGATCTGGAGCAGGTCGCGGCCGTCGTGGCTGTGGGGCGAGAACCCGGCGCGGCGGAGCACCTCGTCGACCTTGCGGCGGATCACCGGGACCCGGCGCACGGACTCGGTGTACGCGGCGGAGGAGAACAGTCCGAGGAAGCGCCGCTCGCCGACGACGTTGCCGTCCGCGTCGAACTTCTTGACGCCGATGTAGTCCAGGTACGAGGGCCGGTGCACGGTGGCCCGGCTGTTGGCCTTGGTCAGCACCAGCAGCTTGTGCTCGCGGGCCTTGGCGCGGGCGTCGGCCGGGAGCCGCTCGAAGGAGGGGCTGACCGGGTGCTGGTCCTCCTGGGCGTGGTGCGGGTCCGAACGCAGTATGCCGAGCCCGGTGCCGGGCACGGCGGCGAGCGTGTCGTCCTCGCGCAGCTCGTACTCGCGGTACCCGAGGAAGGTGAAGTGGTCGTCGGCCAGCCAGCGCAGCAGCTCGCGGGCCTCCTCGACGTCGGCCCCGGGCAGGTCGCCGGGGGCGGGCTCGCCCTTCAGGCCGTCGGCCAGCAGGGTCGCCGTGGTCCGCATCTTCTCCCAGTCCTCGACGGCCTCGCGGACGTCGGACAGGACGCGGAGCAGGTCGGCGGAGATCTGCTTCAGGTCGGCGCGGTCGGTCTCCCGGTCGATCTCGACGTGGATCCAGGACTCGACGTGCGCGTCGTGCGGGAGGTCGCCGCCGGGCGGATTCGGCAGCACCTCGATCAGCTTGCCGGTCAGATCCCGCCGGACCACGAACTGCGGGTGGATGACGACGTGGATGCCGCGCCCCTGCCGGGTCAGCTCATTGGTGACCGAGTCCACGAGGAAGGGCATGTCGTCGGTGACGACTTCTACCACGGTGTGGCTGCAGGTCCACCCGTTCTCCTCCACGGTCGGGGTGTACACCCGGACGTTCGCGGTGCCCTGCGGGCGGGTCTCGGCGAGACGGTAGTGCGAGACCGCGGCGCCGAAGGCGTCGACCGGGTCGCGGTCGGCGAGGTCTTCCGGGGCGGTGTGCAGGTAGTAGCGCTGGAGGAACGCGAGCACGGATTCGCTGTCCGGGGTGCCGGGGGTGCCCTCGCTCGTCGTCCCGGTCGGTAGGTGCCCCCCGACCGGGCTGTTCTCAGCTACCCGGGCGGCCCGTTCGAGCAGCTCGGCCTTGGCTTCGTCCAGCTTGGTCTGCATTGTCCTCTGGCTCCTGTCGCGCGCCGTTGCGTGACGTAGAAGGAAGTACGGTCTCTTTCCCTCCGGCTCGACGCCACGGCCCGGGGTGTCCGGTCCGGTCCGACGCTATGCCGCGAGGTGAGATCAGCGGGGGGTATTCGGCCATTCTCGGCTCGTCCGTCGACTGTGACGCTGCCCTCGGCACCGCCGTGTCCCGGAGCGTCCTCGGCGTCCTGGGAGCGTCCGCGCTCCCGTCCCGCCCGCGAAGACCAGCGACCGCCGCCCGGTCACGGAGGTGTTCCGTGCAACCCGGGCGCAGGGCAGGAGCAGGATCGCCCCCGCGAGCTATCGCGCTGATCACGCCACAAGGCTATCGCCACTTACCCCGGACCCGTCATGAGCCGTATGTGTACAAAACCGAGGGGTGAAGTTTGACATTCTGCACAGCGGCGGGGCGGGGGCGAGTGGCGTATCCGCGCGGAGGGGTCCGGACGGCCGGCCGGTGTGCCGGCCGGTGTGGCCGGTCTTCGGTCACCCGGTCGCGTCCCCGCGCCCGGGACGGCACCCTGAAGAACAACCGGGCCCTCTTGGCAAGCGCGCCCGGCGGGGGCACGGTGCCCGCAGTCCATCCGCCGCCCGGAGTACGACCGGAGGAGCCGACATGCCCACCAAGATCCTCATCGTCACCGGCGACGCAGCGGAGTCCCTGGAGGTCCTCTACCCCTACCAGCGGCTGCTGGAGGAAGGCTACGAGGTCCACATCGCGGCCCCCACCCGCAAGACCCTCCGCTTCGTCGTCCACGACTTCGAACCCGGCTACGACACCTACACCGAGAAGCCGGGCTACACCTGGCCCGCCGACCTGGCCTTCTCCGAGGTCGAGCCGGGGGAGTACGCGGCCCTCGTCATCCCCGGCGGCCGGGCCCCCGAGTACCTGCGCAACGACGCCGAACTCCGCAAGATCCTCAAAGCGTTCTTCGACGCGGACAAGCCGGTCGCCCAGATCTGCCACGGACCGCTGCTGACCGCCGCGATCGACTCCCTCCGGGGCCGCCGGGTCACGGCCTACCCCGCGCTGGAGCCGGACATGCAGTCGGCCGGAGCGAGCTTCCAGGACACCGAGGCGGTCGTCGACGGCACCCTCGTCTCCTCCCGTGCCTGGCCGGACCACCCGGCCTGGATGCGGGAGTTCCTGAAGGTGCTGCGCTCCAAGGCACCGGCGAGCTGAGGCTTACGCCGGGCCCCGGGCTACGCCGCCATCCGCCACGCCTCGGCCACCGCGTCGGCCAGCGTGTCCACCACCGGCACGCCCACGTGCTCCAGGCTCTCCCGGCTGTGCGACCCGCCGCTGTACAGCACGGCCCGCGCCCCGACGTGCCGCGCGGCGACCGCGTCGTCCGCCGCGTCCCCGATCACCACGGTCCGCTCCGGCGCCACCACTCCCGCCAGCGCCTCCAGATGCCGCACCATGTGCTCGGCCTTGCTGCCCCCGGACGGGCCCGTACGCCCGTCGACCCGTATGAAGTGCGCCTCGATCCCGAAGCCCCGCACGAGCGGCACCAGCTCCTCGTGCCCGTACATGCTCAGCAACGACTGGCTGTGTCCCGCCGACCGCCACCCGAGGAGCAGCTCCTCGGCCCCCTCGGTCAGCCCGCACCGCACCCGGTGCTCGGCGTAGTGCCGGTGGAAGACCCCGTCCATCAGCTCCCACTCGGTGTCGGTCGGCAGCCGGCCGAGCAGCCGCTCGTAGAACTTCGGCACCGGCACGCAGTACAGCGTCCGGTACTGCTCCAGAGTGATCGGCGCCAGCCCCAGCTCGGCGAAGGCGGCGTTGGTCGCCCCGATGATCGCGTCATTGTCGTGGAACAGTGTGCCGTTCCAGTCCCAGACGATGTGCGCGCTTGCGTGCATCCCCATGTCCAAGACCGTACCCGCCCCCACTGACAATCAAGGCGCCGCCCGGACCGGGCCGGGTCAGCCCAGGCCGACGAGGTTGGGGATCTCCTGCGTGGCGTACCACAGCAGCTCGTGGTCGTCCACCTCGTCCACGGCGAACTGCGCGTCGTCGTCCCCGCCGTCCGCCGCCTCCAGCGCGTCCGCCGCCGCGGCCACGTCCGGCTCCGCGTCCTCGGCGTCGACGTGCACGGCGGCGGCCTTCGCGAGCGGCACCGCCGCCGTCACGGTGACCTCGCCGAGGGCCGCCGGTTCCAGCCCGCGGTCCGGGTCGACGCTCGCGGCACCGTCGGGCACGTCCACGGCGACCACGACCCGGCGCCGTACCGCGTCCGGGTCCGCGGCCAGCAGCCGCAGCGAGGCCTGCGCGGCGCGGCCGAGCGCCGCGTACT
The DNA here is from genome assembly GCF_000720135.1 of Streptomyces sp. NRRL S-1022. Classification (GTDB taxonomy): domain Bacteria; phylum Actinomycetota; class Actinomycetes; order Streptomycetales; family Streptomycetaceae; genus Streptomyces. The sequence goes on from NZ_JOIU01000037.1 coordinate 80,314, forward strand.
CCAGCTCCTCGATGTCCTCGGAGAGGTACCACTCGCGGAGCGCGGGCGTGACGGCGTACGCCACGAGGGGGCCGCTCCCCAGCTCCCCCGTCTTGTACGCCTCGGCGAGAGCGGGGAGGGTCAGGGGGACGTAGACGCGCATGCTGGCCGCTCTTTCCTGTTCCGGGTCGAAGGCTCCGCTGGCCCCGGGGAGAGCGGCTGGCGCGTCTCCCGAAGGGCCTTCAGGATACGTGCGCCCGTCCCCTTTCGAGCCCCCGCCCACACCCGTGCCAGCGTCCACCCCGGGCCCGGAATTCACCCTGTCCGCCCGCCTGACCACCGGCTTCCGGACACCTCGCGTCCCTCGGATAAGTGAACATCGCGGCCCCTCCCCCGCCGGCCGCGCCTTCCTTGCCGGCGCCCGGCGCACCCCGTACAAGATCCCCACCAGCTAGTTACCGCCCGGTATCCCCGGGCCCGCCGAACGGGGACCCCCATGAACAAGGTCATGAGCCGTACCGCCCAGCCCCGCCCGCGGCACCGCCCGCCGACTCGCCGCGACTCCCGCCGCCCCGGCGGCGCCCCGCCCCGCATGCCCAGCCGGCCGACGGCCGCACGGCCGGAGACGGCCCGTACGCTGCCCGGAGCGGCCCTGCGGCAGCCCCGGCCCACCGACCTCTTCGCCGAGCGTCTGCTGGCCGTCCTGAGCGGCCAGCGCCCCGTCCACTGGATGCTCCGCCACACCGCGGGCCGCGCGTACGACGACCTGGCCCGCCTCGCCGAACACAGCCCCCTGCGCACCCTCGGGCCCCGCCCCTTCGTCCACGACATCGGCTACTACGTCCCCAGCGAAGGCGCCCTGGAGGTCTTCGCCCGCGTCGGCGCCGGCGACCGGCTCCGCGCCCTGGCCTTCCGCCTGGAACGCGGCAAGGACCTCCGCTGGCGCTGCACAGCAGTGGAAACGGGCCCGTCGTAACACCGTCACCACCACCCGGACACGGGCCCGGTGAGTGGCAGCGGCGCCGGTCGGGCGCGGGCCCCGTGAGCGCCGGGGGCGCCGGGGGCGCCGGGGGCGCCGGTCGGGCGCGGGCCCGTGGTGACGACGGCACCGCCGATCGGGCACGGGCCCGTGGTGACGCGGCGCCGCCGATCGGGCGGGGGCACGGGCGTGCGCCAGGGGCGCCGGTGGTGCGGGCACAGGAGTGCACTGGCGACGCTGGTCGGGCACGGGCGGGCGCTGCCGACGCCAGCCGGGCAGGGGCGCGGGCAAGGGCGTGCGCCTGCGGCGCCGGTCGGGCGCGGGCACGGCGTGGCCGGTCACGCGGCTGAAGGAGACGTAGCGCACCTCCCCGCGCCCGCGGGGAGCCGCGCCCGCCGTCGGCCGGGCAGTGCACCACCGGCAACGCGGAAGGGCCGGGCTTCCGCAAGGAAACCCGGCCCTTCTCAAGCAGCGCCCGCGTTACTTCTTACGGCGGCGCCCGCCCTTGGCCTGCCGCCGCCGCTCCGCCCGGGTCAGCCCGTCGGACTCGGACCGCACCGGCTCCTCGTCCTCCAGGTCACGCTCGACGATGCCGCCCTCACCGTCCACCGTCGGCGCGGAGAAGTGCAGATCCCGCCGCTGCGGAACGTCCAGCCCCTTCGCGCGGATCTCGGGACGCGCACCCGCCTGCGCCGGCACGGTGTCCTGCACACCCTCGCCCACCGGCGCGGCTTCCTCGACCGGGACCTCCTCGACCTGCTGCTCGACCTGGACCTCCAGGTTGAACAGGTAGCCGACGGACTCCTCCTTGATGCCGTCCATCATCGCGGTGAACATGTCGAAGCCCTCGCGCTGGTACTCGACCAGCGGGTCCTTCTGCGCCATCGCGCGCAGGCCGATGCCCTCCTGGAGGTAGTCCATCTCGTAGAGGTGCTCGCGCCACTTGCGGTCCAGGACCGACAGCACGACCCGGCGCTCCAGCTCACGCATGATCTCGGAGCCGAGCTGCGCCTCGCGGCCCTCGTACTGCTCGTAGATGTCCTCCTTGATGGACTCCTCGATGAACTCGGCGGTCAGACCGGCCCGGTCGCCGGCCGCCTCCTCCAGCTCGTCGATGGTTACCTTCACCGGGTACAGCTGCCGGAAGGCACCCCACAGCCGGTCCAGGTCCCAGTCCTCGGGGAAGCCCTCGGAGGTCTCGGCGCGGATGTACGCCTCGATCGTGTCGTCCATGAAGTGCCGGATCTGGTCGTGCAGGTCCTCGCCCTCCAGCACGCGCCGGCGCTCGCCGTAGATGACCTCGCGCTGCCGGTTGAGCACCTCGTCGTACTTCAGGACGTTCTTACGGGTCTCGAAGTTCTGCGTCTCGACCTGGGCCTGCGCGGACGCGATCGCGCGCGTGACCATCTTGTTCTCGATCGGCACGTCGTCGGGCACGTTGGCCATCGACATCACGCGCTCGACCATCTGGGCCTTGAACAGGCGCATCAGGTCGTCGCCGAGGGAGAGGTAGAAGCGGGACTCGCCCGGGTCGCCCTGACGGCCGGAACGACCGCGCAGCTGGTTGTCGATCCGCCGCGACTCGTGCCGCTCGGTGCCGAGGACGTAGAGCCCGCCGAGCTGCTCGACCTCGTCCTTCTCCGCCTTGACGGCCTGCGCGGCCTTCTCCAGGGCGGCGGGCAGGGCCGCGGCCCACTCCTCGATGTGCTCCTCGGGGTCGAGGCCGCGCTGGCGCAGCTCCGCCTCGGCGAGGTCCTCGGGGTTGCCGCCGAGCTTGATGTCCGTACCACGGCCGGCCATGTTGGTGGCCACCGTCACGGCACCCTTGCGGCCGGCCTGGGCGACGATCTGCGCCTCGCGCTCGTGGTGCTTGGCGTTCAGCACCTCGTGCTGGATGCCGCGCTTGCTGAGCTGCTGCGAGAGGTACTCCGACTTCTCGACGGAGGTCGTGCCGACGAGGATCGGCTGGCCCTTCTCGTGCTTCTCGGCGATGTCGTCCACGACCGCCTCGAACTTCGCCACCTCGGTGCGGTAGATCAGGTCCGACTGGTCCTTGCGGACCATCGGCTTGTTGGTCGGGATCGGGACCACGCCGAGCTTGTAGATCTGGTGGAACTCGGCGGCCTCGGTCATCGCCGTACCGGTCATGCCGGAGAGCTTCTTGTAGAGGCGGAAGAAGTTCTGCAGGGTGATCGTGGCGAGCGTCTGGTTCTCGTCCTTGATGTCCACCCCTTCCTTCGCCTCGATCGCCTGGTGCATGCCCTCGTTGTAGCGGCGGCCGGCGAGGATACGGCCGGTGTGCTCGTCGACGATCATGACTTCGCCGTCGATGACGACGTAGTCCTTGTCCTTCTTGAAGAGCTCCTTGGCCTTGATGGCGTTGTTCAGGTAGCCCACCAGCGGGGTGTTCACCGACTCGTAGAGGTTGTCGATGCCCAGCCAGTCCTCGACCTTGCCGACGCCGGACTCGTGGATGGCGACCGTGCGCTTCTTCTCGTCGACGTCGTAGTCGCCGGTCTCCTCGACGCCCTTGAGCGGGTTGCCGGCCTCGCCGCGCTTGAGGCGGGTGACCAGCTTGGCGAAGTCGCCGTACCACTTGGTGGCCTGGTCGGCCGGGCCGGAGATGATCAGCGGCGTACGCGCCTCGTCGATCAGGATGGAGTCGACCTCGTCGACGATGGCGAAGTTGTGGCCGCGCTGCACCAGTTCGTCCTTCGCCCACGCCATGTTGTCGCGCAGGTAGTCGAAGCCGAACTCGTTGTTCGTGCCGTAGGTGATGTCGCACGCGTACTGCTCGCGGCGCTGGGCCGGCGTCATGTTGGCGAGGATGCAGCCGACGTTCAGGCCCAGGAACTTGTGGACGCGGCCCATCATCTCGGAGTCGCGCTCGGCCAGGTAGTCGTTGACCGTGATGAGGTGGACGCCGTCCCCGGACAGGGCGTTCAGGTACGCGGGCAGCGTGCCGACGAGGGTCTTGCCCTCACCGGTCTTCATCTCGGCCACGTAGCCGAGGTGGAGCGCGGCACCGCCCATCAGCTGCACGTCGTAGTGCCGCTGGCCGAGGACGCGCTTGGCCGCCTCACGCACGGTGGCGAACGCCTCGGGGAGCAGGTCGTCCAGGCTCTCACCATCGGCGTAGCGCTGCCTGTACTCCTCGGTGAGGGCCCGCAGCTCGGCGTCGGAGAGGTCGACGAAGTCCTCTTCGATGGAGTTGACCTGGTCCGCGATGCGGTGCAGCTTGCGCAGGATCTTGCCTTCGCCTGCACGCATGATCTTCGAGAGGACGGACACGGGGGCTGGTCTCCTTGCCGGTCGGGCCTGGGACGGTCGGTTTTCCTTGACGTACTGAGCAACGGCCATCGTATGCGAGGACCCGGCCGCGCCGGGAGGCCTGGCGGCCCGACGGCTGCTTCACCCTGGACAACGGGCGGTCCATCCGGATAGTGCCGCATCGGCGCACGGAATTACGCGAAATGTGATCGCGCGCTCACTCATCGCGAAAATCCATGGCCCCGGACGGGCGACCCGAGCACAATCGGGCGATGGAACCCGTCACGCTCACCACGGATCGCCTCCTGCTGCGCGCGGTCGGCCCCGCCGACACCGACGCCGTGTACGCGGCCGCGCAGGACCCCGACATCCAGCGCTGGACGACGGTCCCCTCGCCCTATCTGCCCGAGCACGCGGCCGGTTTCACGGAGCAGCTCGTCCCCGAGGGCTGGGCGCAGGGGTCGATGTTCACCTTCGGTGTCTTCCCGGCCGGCGGGGAACTGGCCGCCATGCTCGCCCTCACGATGCGCTCGCTGGGCACGGCCGAGGTCGGCTTCTGGGCGACCAAGGAGCACCGCGGCCGCGGGTACGTCGTGGAGGCCACGCTCGCCGCCTGCCGGTGGATCTTCTCCGGGGTCGGTGTCGACCGTGTCGAGTGGCGGGCCGAGGTCGGCAACCAGGCCTCGCGCGCGGTGGCGGAACGCGCGGGCTTCACCGTCGAGGGCACCCTGCGCTCCGGCATCAACAACAAGGGGGTGCGCCGGGACTGCTGGATCGGCTCCCTGCTCCCCTCGGACCTCGGTCTGCCGTCGACGGCCCCGTACCTGCCCGCGCGTGCCTGAGCGCGGCCCGCTGTGGCGGGTCGCCGGCTCGCCGCGGTGTCAGTGGCACCCTCTATCGTCCGAGGCATGACGACCCTTCCGCGCCCCACCACCACCCTCACCGCGGACGACGCCCGCCGGATCGTCCTGCGGGCCCAGGGCCTGCTCGGCGCGCCCGACCGGCGCGCGGGTGTCCGCGGGGTGCTGCGCCACCTCGGCGCGGTGCAGCTCGACACGATCTCCGTCCTGGCCCGCTCCCACGAGCTCGTGCCGTACGCCCGGCTGGGCGCGGTCGGCCGCCAGACCGTGGAGGCCGCGTACTGGACGGACGCCCACGCCTTCGAGTACTGGTCGCACGCCGCCTGCATCCTCCCCATCGAGGAGTGGCCGCACTTCGCCTTCCGCCGCCGCGCCTACCGCGACCGCCCCCACTGGCACCACGACCTGCCCGAAGGTGCCTACGACCAGGTCATCAAGCAGCTGCGCGCGGAGGGTCCGCTGACCGCCACGGAGCTGGGCGGCGCGAAGAAGACGAACGACTGGTGGGACTGGTCGGGCACGAAGGTCGCCGTGGAGCGGGCGCTGATGTACGGCGAGGTCGTGTGCGTGGAGCGGCGCGGCTGGAAGCGGGTGTACGACCTCGCCGAGCGCGCCGTCCCGGACACGCTGCTGCACGACGAGCTGGACGACACCGAGTGCCTGCGCCGTCTGGTCCGGCTGGCGGGCGAGTCGCTGGGCGTCGGCACGCGCGCGGACATCGCCGACTACCACCGCCTCAAGGCCGAGCAGGTCGACGCGGTGATCGCGGACTCGGGGCTGGTGCCGGTCGAGGTCGAGGGCTGGGGCAGGCCGGCCTGGGCGGACCCGGCGGCCCTGGCGGCGCCGCCGCGCGGCCGGCACCGCACGACACTGCTGTCGCCGTTCGACTCGCTGATCTGGGAGCGGGCGCGCACCGAGCGGATCTTCGGTTTCACCCACCGGCTGGAGGCGTATGTCCCGAGGCCCAAGCGGATCCACGGCTACTTCGCGATGCCGGTGCTCGCCGGCGGCCGGCTCGTCGGGCGTGTCGACCCGGCCCGGGAGGGCCGCACGCTGGTGGCCAAGCAGGTCACCCTGGACGGCCCGAAGGCGGTCCGGGCGGTCGCCCAGGCCCTGGCCGAGGCGGCGACCTGGGTGAACTGCACGAACGTCCGCGTCGAGCGCGTGGACGCACCCGAGCTGCGCGAGCCCCTCACCCGGGAACTCGCCGGTCTCCTCGGGTAGGCGCCGCCGGATCGGGCCGGCGCTAGCGGATCTCCAGGATCTTCTCCCGCATCGCGTAGACCACGGCCTCCATCCGGGAGTGCAGCTGCAGCTTCTCCAGGATGTTGCGGACGTGGTTCTTCACGGTGTTCTCGGAGATGAACAACTCCTTGGCGATGTCCCGGTTGTTCATGCCCGTGGCGACGAGTTTGAGGACCTCCAGCTCCCGGTCGGTCAGCCGGGGCGCGGGCACCAGCCGGCGTTCGTCGGTGCGCTGGATCATCGACTTGAACTCGGTGAGGAGTTTCGACGCCATCGAGGGGCTGATCTGCGACTGCCCGTCGGCCACCGCGCGAATGGCGGTGGCCACCTCGTCCGTCGAGATCTCCTTGAGGAGGTATCCGGTCGCGCCCGCCTTGATCGCGTCGTAGAGGTCGGCCTCCTCGTCGCTGATCGTCAGCATGATGATCTTGGCACTGGGGGCGACCTCCTTGATGGAGGTGCAGGCCTCGATCCCGCCGCGCTTGGGCATGCGGACGTCCATCAGCACGATGTCGGGCAGCAAGTCGGCGGCCTTGTCGACGGCCTCGGCCCCGTCGCCCGCCTCGCCGACGACCTGGATGTCCTCCTCGGCCGCGAGCACGATCTCCAGTCCGCGCCGGAAGAGGGCATGGTCGTCCACGACCAGGACCCGGATCGGTTCCTTGCGCGACGGGTCCGCATCCGGGCCCATACCCATGACATCGTCGTCGGCGTCCCCGTCCCGCATCGGTCCGAAGGTGTCCGCCATCGTTCCTCCCCCTGAAGGCTGTGGCCTGTGGTCCTGTGCCATCGCCAACCCAAGGCAGCGGCCCACCGGTTGGGCCGGTGCGGCCATGATTTCATGCCCGGACGCCACGGAGGTGACGTGCGGGGCGCGAAGTGGTCGCACACCGGTGCCCCTGGGGGCGCACACGCGCTCCAGGGGCACCGGCTCAGCTTCAGCCGGGCGGGTCAGCCGCCCAGCGTGCCACCCGCTGCGGGGGCCTGCGTCTCTGTGACCATCGGGTCCGTGCTGAGGTGGATCACCCCGTAGTCGTAGGCGTGTCGCCGGTAGACGACGCTCGGTTCCTTCGTCTCGGAGTCGACGAACAAGTAGAAGTCGTGGCCGACCAGTTCCATCTCGTAGAGGGCCTGGTCGAGGCTCATCGGAGCGGCGACGTGCGTCTTCTCGCGGACGACGAGGGGGCCTTCACCCTTGACCTCCAGCGAGCCGATCTTCTTGGTCGGCACTCCGTCCGTGTCCTCGTCGTGGACGGGGAGGCCGTTGCCGTTCAGTGTCGCCGCGTCCGGGACGTGGTCGGGGACCTCTGCCGCCGAGATCCGGCGCGCGCCTCGGCGCGAGAACCGCTTGTCGTGCTGCTTGCGCAGCCGGGCGTCCAGCTTCTCCGCCGCCAGGTCGAGTGCCGCATACGGATCGCTGGCCGCCGCCTCCGCCCGGATCACCGGACCGCGGGAGTGGAGGGTGATCTCCACTCGGTCGCAGCGGTCGGCCTGTCGGGGGTTCGGTTCCTTGGACACCTCGACGTCGAGGCTCATCACCTTGGCATCGAGCCGCTGGATCTTCTCCAGCTTCAGCTTCTCGGCCACGTGCTTGCGGAACCGCTCGGGCACCTCGGTCTTGCGGCCTTTGACGACGATGTCCACGCAGAACTCCGTTCCCGGATCGCTCCGCTGCATCGGCGGAGCATCTCCCTTTCGCACCAGGTCCGGTGATCACCGGACCTCGGACTCGGTGACTTCCACCTCCTCCTCCCCCATGGGCGAGATCTACACCCCACCGGTGCGGGTGATTGCGCAAAACCCGCAGCACGGCATTCGGATATGCGAGGCCTGGCCTGCGCCTTTCCTCACACCCGAACATATCTCGCCCGGACGGATGTCGTCACCCTCTACTGCGGCGTACCTCCGTTCAGGTGAATTAGGGCCCTCACCACCTGCAACGTGGCAAGTTGACGATCAGTTCCTGTTTATTCCGAAGGAATCGCGAGGAGCGGCGATCACCGCGGCACGAAGCATCACGCCGACGGCGTTCAAGACGGCCTTTTCCGGTGCACTGTGCACCCACTCGCTCCTCTCCTGTCGTACACCGATCCGTTGTTCCTCCCTACCTTCCCGAGTTATCGCGTCATACACGACCGTCCCTCGATCGGGCCGGGAGAGCCCCGCCCCCCGCAGGGCCCGCGCCGCCTCCGCGAGACTGGCGCCCGTCGTCATCAGGTCGTCGACGAGCACCACACGGCCCGCGCCGAGCAGCCGGCCGCCGCCCGGGCTCACCTCCAGCGCCCCGGCGAGGTTCTCCAGGCGCTGCCGGGCGTCCAGCCCCGCCTGGTCCGCCACGGCCCGCCGCTGCCGCAGTACGGCCGCCACCCTGGCGGGTGTCCCGGTGCGCCGCAGCTCCCCGGCCGCCGCGAGCGCCATCCGCCGCACCGGATCGTGCCCCCGCGCCCGCACGGCCCACCGGGCGGAGGGCACGGGAACCAGCAGCACGGGCCCGCGCCCCGACGCAGTGGCGCCTGCACCGCCCTTGCCGAGACCTGCCCGGACCGCCCCCGCCAGCGCCCTGCCCAGCACTCCCGCGAGAACCAGCGCGCCGCGCTCCTTGTGCGCGAGCAGCAGCGCGCGCACCTCCGCCGCGTAGGGAGCCACCGCGTGCACCACCGGCAGCCCGGCCGGCTCCGGCACCGGCCGCACCCGCCGGGCCACCCCCGCGCCGAGCATGGCCCGGCACCGCGCGCAGAGCGCCGTACGAGGTGCACCGCAGCCCGCGCAGTCGGCCGGCAGCACCAGGTCGGTGAGGTCCTGCCACCACCCCCGCATGACCACCACTGTGCCAACGCCGCCGCCGGCCGGCCACCCCTGTGGACAACGCCCTGTGGACAACTCCGGGCCCGTCCGCGGGCACGGCGGGAGCGCGGCCCCCGGCCCGGGCGGGTCCGGGGGCCCCGGCGGTCAGCCGGGATAGACCGGCGCGGTTCCGTCCTTGTCGACCTTCTGCCACTGGGCCCCGGACGGCAGCCGTACGACCCCGTCCTCCGAGTAGGCCACCAGCGGCACCCGCTCGTCCTCGGACGCGGCGATCGCCTTGACGCTGGTGAGCGCGCCCGGCGCCGGACCGTCGAGCGTGGAGCCGTCGACCTGGACGTACCGCATCTGCTGCACGCCGCCCTGCTCCTGCCCGACGACGAGCAGCCTGCTGTCCCCGGCCCAGGAGATGGCGCTGACCTGCTCCAGGTCCGGCGCCGCCGACCGCAGTCCGTCGACCGATATGCCCTGCCCGGTCCCGTCGTCACGCTGGATCCGGCCGATGAACAGGGACTGCTTGTCGTCCTTCGCCACGACCAGCGCGATCCGCGCCCCGTCCGCGGCCACCCGGACGTCCTCTATCCGGCCGGGCAGGTCGGGCAGGGCCACCTGTTCCGACTTGGTGGCGCCCGCTTCCAGCACGAACAGCCCCGGCCGGTGCGGATCGCGGTCGGCCACCCACAGATCGCCGCGCGCGTCCCAGCTCGGTGTGGTCAGCCGCTCGGCGGGCGTCGGACCGTCACTGGTGACCTTCGGCTCGCCGAGCGAACCGCCCGACGCCAGCTGCGTCACGTACAGCGACCTGCCCTCGTCGCCGATCCCGGCCGCGGTGTGCTCGTCCCGCGACACCGCGAGCGATTGCAGCCCCTTGTCGCCCTCGCCCAGCGGACCCGGCACCGGAACGGACCCGGTGCCGGTGCTCCCGGCCTGCATCCGTACCGCCCGGTGCTTGCCGTCGAGGAAGTACAGGTACTCGGGGCGCTTGGTCGGACCGTGCCAGGCGACCGACTCGGCGCGCTCCTCGGTGAGTTCGCACAGCCGGTCTCCGCCGGCCCCGCGCAGCTCGACGGACTCCAGCGTCGGCGCCAGGTTCCGCAGGGTGAACATCACCTGCGTCGCCATCTCGGTGCACTTGCTCGCGGCGACCTTCGACGGCTTGAGGTTCAACGGCACCGTCAGCCTGTTCTGGTCGTCCGGTGCCAGCCCGGACACGCCCTTCTGCAACGCGGTACCGGTCGGGAAACTCGACCTGACCACCGGACCGAGCCAGGTGGTGGGCCCGGTCAGCAGCGAGCGGACCATCTGGGTCATCGGGTCGACCTTGCTGCGCACGAACACCGGATCGGCGACCGCCACCGGCTGCCCGCTCGCCCCGACCGCCGTGTTGGAGGCGAAGTAGTACTTGTCGACGGACGTGTAGTTCCGCTGGAAGTCCGACTTGCCCATCACGACGCCGTCGGGCAGCCCGTCGATGCGCCACTGCCCGCTCTTGGGGTTCTTCGTGAGGTGCAGCTTCTTGCGGTAGGAGCCGTCGGCGGGCTGGTAGGCCTGCTGGTCGTCGACCGTGGCCACCCGGGTGCCGGCCAGCACGCAGGTGACGCTGTTGGTCTCCTCCCGGCCGCCCGGGCGGCAGTCGGTCTCGATGGTCGGCCCGTTCGCGAGGACGGTGGTCGACCGCTCCGGCCGCCACTTGCCCGCCGCATCGGCCGTCAGGTACTTGCGCGCCGTGTCGTACCCCGGGTCGTCGCTGGTCAGGGCCTCCAGGAAGCCCTGCATGATCTCGCCCGGACCCGCGCCGTCGGCAGGCGGCATGGCGAACACCCGCACGCCGGTGTCCTGCCGCGGCGTGGACTCCACGTCCCGCAGGTCCCCGCTGTCGGGCATGGAGGCACAACCGGCCAGCAGTACGACACCCAAGGCGGCGTACGCCACCGCGCGCGCCGGCCGCCGCCGTGCGCCCCCCGTGCGGTCAGCGGCCACGAAATGCCTCCCCTGGCTCGGTCGAGTCGTTCGGCGTGGCCGTGTCCGGCCGGTCCCCGCCCGGCTCCGGCGCCGGACGCGCGCCGGGCCCGTCGGCCGGACGCCGGGCGGCGCCGCCGGTGGGCCGGGGCACCACGCGCGTGCCGTTGCCGTTGCCCGGCAGGGCGGTCGGGTCAGCCGAGGGAGTGGTGGCCCCCAGCCGCGGCGCCATCGGCGTCCTGGGCGGCAGTGCGGACGCCTGCGCGCCGGCCTGCTGCACCGGCACGGTCGCCCGCTTCTCCTCGCCCCCGCGGGCCGCACCGGCGTCGGCCGGGGCGCGGTTGCGGCGGGAGTCCTTGGGCTCCAGCGGTATCGGCGAGCCCCGCAGCGGCTCGTCCGCGGTCCTGGGCAGCGTCAGCCGGAACTGCGAGCCGCCGCCCGGCTCGCCCCAGGCCTGCAGCCAGCCGCCGTGCAGCCGCGCGTCCTCCAGGGCGATCGACAGTCCGAGGCCGGTGCCGCCGGTGGTACGCGCGCGCGCCGGGTCGGCCCGCCAGAAGCGGCTGAAGACACGGGTCGCCTCGCCGGGCTTCAGCCCGACGCCGTAGTCCCGCACCGCGACGGCCACGGCCCCGCCCGCCGCGGCCAGCCGGACCACGACGTCCTTGCCCTCGCCGTGCTCGACGGCGTTCACGACCAGGTTGCGCAGCACGCGCTCCACGCGCCGGGCGTCCGCCTCGGCGACGACGGGCTGCTGGTCGCCGACCACCCGTATGTGCGTGCCCTTGCGCTCCGCGAGCGGTTCGGCACCGCTCACCACGCGCCGGACGACCTCCCTGAGGTCGATCGGCTCGGCCTCCAGCGCCGCCGCGCCGGCGTCGAAACGGCTGATCTCCAGCAGGTCCGCGAGCAGCGACTCGAACCGGTCCAGCTGGTCGGCGAGCAGCTCGGCCGACCGCGCGGTCACCGGGTCGAAGTCCTCGCGGGCCTCGTGGATGACGTCGGCGGCCATCCGCACGGTGGTCAGCGGGGTGCGCAGCTCGTGCGACACGTCGGAGACGAACCGCCGCTGCATCCGCGACAGGTCCTCCAGCTGCTGGATCTTGACCTGCAGGTTCTGCGCCATCTTGTTGAAGGCCTCGCCCAGACGGGCGATGTCGTCCTCGCCGGTGACCTTCATCCGCTCCTGCAGCCGCCCGGCGGACAGCCGCTCCGCGATCCCGGCCGCCATCCGCACCGGGGTGACGACCTGCCGCACGACCAGCCAGGCGATGGCGCCGAGCAGGACGACGACGAACAGCCCGGCCGTGGCGAGAGTGCCCTTGACCAGGCTCAGGGACTTCTCCTCCTGCGTGAGCGGGAAGAGGAAGTACAGCTCGTACGGGCGGCCGTTGGGATCGTTGACCTGCTTGCCGATCGCGATGCCCGGCTGCGATTCCTTGCCGCCGTCGTAGACGATCCGCGTGTTGCTCTGGACGGCCGTCGTACCGCTGTTGACCCGCTCACGCAGGGCCGCGGGCACGCTGGAGGTCGGGTTGACGTTGCCGGAGCCACGCGGGCTGCGCCCGCCACCGCTGTCGTCGCCCACCGGCAGCGTCACCACCTCGAAGGCGCCCGCGCCACCGCTGGACAGCGACTCCACGAGGTCGCTCATCCACGGGATGACGGTCTCCGACTGCCTCCCGTCCGCGGTCGACGTCCCGTCACCGGTGGCCGCACCGGTGCCGCCGACCGCCTCGTCGGCCTTCTGCCTGGCCACCGCGAACCCGCCCGTGGCCTGGCTCTGCGACGCCTTGACCTTCGCGTCCAGCAAGCCGTTGCGCACCTGCCCGATCACGACGAAGCCCAGCAGCAGGACGACACCCAGCGACATCAGCAGGGTGGTGGCGACGACCCTGAGCTGGATGTTGCGCCGCCACAGCCGCATCACCGGCAGCAGCGGACGGCGCACCCAGCGCAGGAACAGTCGCAGCACCGGGCTGCCCTGGACGCCGCCGTTCAGCAGGCCGCCGGGGAACAGGGCCCGGAGGCGTGCACCCGCTGCGGGCCGGCCGACAGGCCGCTCCGGACGGGCCCCGGAACCGCCGGGGGCCGAAGCGGCGCTGTCCCCGGACATGTCAGCTCGGTCCGGCCTTGTAACCGACACCACGGACGGTCACCACGATCTCCGGCCGCTCCGGGTCCTTCTCGACCTTGGAGCGCAGCCGCTGGACGTGCACGTTGACGAGCCGCGTGTCGGCCGCGTGCCGGTAGCCCCACACCTGTTCGAGGAGCACCTCGCGGGTGAACACCTGCCACGGCTTGCGCGCGAGCGCGACCAGCAGGTCGAACTCCAGCGGCGTCAGCGCTATCGACTGCCCGTCCCGCTTCACCGAGTGCCCGGCGACATCGATGACCAGGTCACCGATGGTGAGCTGCTCCGGTGCCGGCTCCTCCGACCTGCGCAGCCGCGCCCGGATCCGGGCCACCAGCTCCTTCGGCTTGAACGGCTTCACGATGTAGTCGTCGGCGCCCGACTCCAGACCCACGACGACGTCGACGGTGTCGCTCTTCGCCGTGAGCATCACGATCGGCACCCCGGACTCCGCCCGGATCAGCCGGCAGACCTCGATGCCGTCCCGTCCGGGCAGCATCAGGTCCAGCAGCACCAAGTCGGGCTTGCTCTCACGGAAAGCGGCCAGCGCCTTGTCGCCGTCGGCTACGAAAGACGGCTCAAAACCTTCACCACGCAGCACGATCCCGAGCATCTCGGCCAGTGCTGTGTCGTCGTCGACGACAAGGACTCGTCCCTTCATAAACGACATCATCCCATTCTCATAACAGCGACAGGCGCCCTGGTGAGGCAGGTCACTGGCCGGTGACGATAGTCGTACGAGGCCGTCACTGTCTGCCCCCGTCCGCCGGCGTCCATGTCGTACCGCTCTCAGCGCGGCGTCGGCGGCGCTCCGGCCGAAGACCTGGCACACATCTCCGCGAGGGCCTCGGCCGTCACCGGGGAGACGGCACCCTCCTCGGTCACGATCGCCGTCACCAGCTCGGGCGGCGTCACGTCGAACGCCGGGTTGTACGCCTGCGTCCCCAGCGGAGCCACCGGGACCCCGCCCCCGGCCCCCGTCACCGGCACCTGCGGCGCCGCGACCTCCGTCACCTCGAAACCGGGGCGCTGCTCGACCTCGATGGACGCCCCGTCGGGCGTGTCCAGGTCGACGGTCGTCACCGGCGCCACCACGATGAACGGCACATGGTGGTACCGGGCGAGCACCGCGAGCGGGTAGCTCCCCACCTTGTTCGCCACCGAGCCGTCGGCGGCGATCCGGTCCGCCCCGACCAGCACCGCGTCCACCTCACCCGCCGCGAACAGGGAACCCGCCGCGTTGTCCGTGAGCAGCGTGTACGCCATGTCGCTGCGGGCCGCTTCGTACGCCGTCAGGCGGGCGCCCTGCAGCAGCGGACGCGTCTCGTCCACCCACAGCCGCCGCAGCCGCCCCACCCGGTGCGCCGCCAGGGCCACCGCGAAGGCCGTGCCCTCCCCGCCCGACACCAGCGATCCGGTGTTGCAGTGGGTCAGGATCCGGTGCCCGCCACCGGGCAGCAGCTCGTCCAGCAGCGTCAGACCATGGGCCGCCATCCGGGCACTGGCCTCGGCGTCCTCCTGGTGCAGTGCCCGCGCCGCAGCCAGCGCCGCCACCGCGGCCGCGGTGGGGTCGCCGGTACCGGCCAGCGCCGCCCGATGCGCGGCCTCGGCCCGGCGCACCCCGACGGACAGATTCACCGCGGTGGGCCTGGCGCCCTCCAGCGCCCGGGCCGCCTCGGCCACGTCGAAGCCCCGCGCGGCGGCGAGCGCGACGCCGTACGCCCCCGCGATCCCCAGCAGCGGCGCCCCGCGCACGGCGAGCGAACGGATCGCCTCCACCAGCGCCGCAGCGTCCGTGCACACCAGCTCGACCTCTTCGGCCGGGAGCCTCGTCTGGTCGAGAAGGACCAGTACGGGACCTTCTGGTGGTTCCTCCCATCGGATCGCAGGTATCTCGGTCGGCCGCTTGTCCCCGCTGGTTCGCTCCTGCTGATCAGCCATGCCGTCAGTCTGCCCCGGATCCGGCGGACAATTGAAGGAGTCCCGCCCCGACGGCGGCCGATCCCCCGGTCACCGGCCCATGGCACGATGGCTGCCAACCTGCCGCCGCGACCGCGGACGGGCATCGAGAAGGAGCTTCGATGACAGACACTCCGGGCTGGGCCTCGCCCGGATCCGCCCCGTCGTCCGAGGGTCGGGAACCCGGTGCGTCCGGCCCCGCCGAGCCCGCCGACCGCCCCGGCCCAACCGGGCCCGCATCCCAGCCGGGCCCGGACGCGCAGGGCCCAGGCGGAAAGTGGTCGAAGGAGCAGCCGCCACCAGGCCAGTGGGCGGCCCCCACCGGTGCCCCCAGCCCCCACCAGGCTCCGCCGCCACCGCCCGGCCCGGGCTGGGGCGGCCAGCAGCCCGGCGGCCCCGGCCCCGGCGGATACGGCGGCGGCTACGGCGGCCCGCCACCCGGCCCCGGCGGCTACGGCACCCCCGGCGGCTACCCCGCCTGGGGCGGCGGCTGGGGCGGCCCCCCGCCCGCGGCCAAGCCCGGTGTCATCCCGCTGCGTCCGCTCGGCGTCGGCGAGATCCTCGACGGGGCCGTGTCCACCATGCGCACGTACTGGCGCACGGTCCTCGGCATCGCACTGGCCGTCGCCGCGGTCACGGACACCTGCCTCGTCCTGGTGCAGGGCTTCCTGCTCAACGACGCCCTCGCCGGCACGCAGCTCGACAGCCGGACCGCCACCCCCGACGACGTGTACCGCGCCCTGCGCGAGTCCATGCTCGGCACCGGCATCGTCACGGTGATCTCCGCTGCCGCGGTCGTCGTCGCCACCGCCCTGCTCACGACCATCACCAGCCGCGCCGTCCTCGGCAAGCCGGTCAGCACCGGCGAGGCCTGGCGGGAGGCCCGCCCGCAGATCCCGAAGCTGGCCGGGCTCCTCCTCCTGCTCGGCCTGATCACCGTCGGCGTGGTCGTCGCCGGCGCCCTGCCCGGCTTCCTGGTCCTGGCCGCCGGAGGCAGCGACGCCGGCGGAGCCGCACTGTTCGCCCTCGGCATCCTCGGCGGCGTCGTCGTCGCGGTCTGGCTGGCCATCCGCTACTACCTGGCCGCCCCCGCCCTGATGCTGGAACGCCAGAGCATCACCAAGTCCATGAGCCGCTCCGCCAAGCTCGTGCGCGGCTCCTGGTGGCGCGTCCTCGGCATCCAGCTGCTCGCCTGGCTCATCGCCAACATCGTCTCGGCGATCGTCACCATCCCGTTCGCCCTCGTCGGAGCCGCCGTGAGCGGCGACAGCATGGACAACTTCCTCGGCACCAGCGGGGAACCCGTCGGCTGGGCGTTCCTGATCATCCGGGGGATCGGCTCCCTGATCGGCACCACGCTCACCCTTCCGATCAGCGCCGGCGTCACCGTGCTCCTGTACATCGACCTGCGCATCCGCCGCGAGGCCCTCGACCTCGAACTGGCCCGCGCCGCCGGTGTCCAGGGCTACGGCCCCGGCACCCCCGGCCCCGTCCCCGGGAGCTGATGCGGTGAGCCTCACGGGGGCAGTGCTCACGGCGGCGGGCCCATCGGGCACCGCCGCCCCGCTCGTACGGCAACTGCTGCACGTGTCGGACCAGGCCGTACTGGCCGCCGGCGGCTCGGGAGACGAGCCCCCGGTGACCATCCCGCGTGATCCCGCCCGCGAGGCGGCCCGGCGCGAGCTGTCCAAACGGATGTACCACGAGAACGACCCCAGCCTGCTCCAGCGTGCCCTGAACGCGTTCTGGGACTGGGTCGACCGGCTGTTCGGCGCGGCCGCCTCGGCCACCCCCGGCGGCACGGTCGGACTGATCGTCGTCATCCTCGTCGCCGTCGCCGTCCTGGCCGCCCTGTGGTGGCGCCTGGGCACCCCCCGCCGCCGCCCCGTCTCCACCGCCGTCCTGTTCGACGAGCGCCCCCGCAGCGCCGCCGAACACCGCGCGGCCGGCGAGGCGCACGCGGCGCAGGGCCACTGGAACCAGGCCGTCCAGGAGCGCATGCGGGCCCTCGTCCGCTCCCTGGAGGAACGGGCCCTGCTCGACGTACGCCCCGGCCGCACCGCAGACGAAGCCGCCGCCGAGGCCGGCCGCGTCCTGCCCGCACACACGGACCGGCTGCGGGCCGCCGCCCGCGAGTTCGACGACGTCACGTACGGCGGACGCAGGGCCGGCGAGCAGTCGTACCACCGGATCGCCGAACTCGACCGCGACCTGGAACGCACCAGGCCCACCCTCGCCCACAGCAGCGCCAGCACCGCACACAGCACCCGCCAGGGGGCAGCCGGGTGACCACCGAGGCAACCCCGACGA
Source organism: Streptomyces sp. NRRL S-1022 (assembly GCF_000720135.1). GTDB lineage: Bacteria > Actinomycetota > Actinomycetes > Streptomycetales > Streptomycetaceae > Streptomyces. Next base: position 97,808 of record NZ_JOIU01000037.1, read on the forward strand.
CCACCTCCACCGCGCCGGCCGGACGCCAGGTGTGGACCCGCGCACGCGGCATCGTGCTCGCCGTCGTCCTGCTTCTCGCCGCCGCCGTCGCCATGGCCGCCGTACGCTCCACCACCCGGCACGGGGAACTGGATCCGCGCTCCGCCGACCCCTACGGCAGCCGCGCCGTCGCCCGGCTCCTCGCCGAGCGGGGCGTCTCCACCCGCGTGGTCACCTCGCTCGGTGCCGCCCGCGCCGCCACCGGCCCGGACACCACCCTGCTGGTCGCCGTACCCGACCGGCTGACCCACCGTCAACAGACCGCGCTGCACGCGGCCACGGCGGCCTCCGGCGGGCGGACCGTCCTGGTCGCGGCCGGCAGCTGGTCCGTCGAACGGCTCGCCCCCGGGGTCGCCGCGGACCCCGCCACCAGCGGCGAGGACACGCTGCCCCCGGACTGCGCGCTGTCCGAGGCCCGGCGCGCGGGCACCGCCGACACCGGCGGCCTCCGCTACACCACCACCCACCTCGACGCCGTCTCCTGCTACCCCAGCGAACGCCTCGCCACCCTGCTGCGCATCCCCGCGGCCTCCGGAGGCGGCGACACCGTCGTACTCGGCGCGCCCGACATCCTCTACAACGACCGCCTCGACGAGCAGGGCAACGCCTCGCTCGCCCTCCAACTCCTCGGCTCCCGCCCCCATCTGGTCTGGTACCTCCCCTCGCTGTCCGACACCGCCCCCACGGGAAGCGATGAGCGGAAGAACTTCCTCGACCTGCTCCCCTCGGGATGGCTCTGGGCCACCCTGCAGCTCTTCATCGCGGCGGCCCTCGCCGCCTTCTGGCGGGCCCGCCGCTTCGGCCCGCTCGTGCCCGAGAAACTCCCCGTCGCGATCCGCGCCTCGGAGACCGCCGAAGGCCGCGCCCGCCTCTACGGCAAGGCCAACGCCCGGGACCGCGCTGCCGCCGCCCTGCGCGCCGCCACCCGCACCCGCCTCGCCCCGCTCGTGGGCGTCCCCGCCGCCCAGGCGCACACGCCCGAGGCCCTGCTCCCCGCCCTGTCCGCCCACCTCTCCGGCGACGGACAGACCCTGCACGCCCTCCTCTTCGGACCGCCGCCCGGCGACGACGCGGCCCTCATCGCACTCACCGACCAACTCGACGCCCTCGAAAGAGAGGTACGCCGTTCATGATGGACCCGACCACTGACAACGCCGGGCGGAGCGGAGACGCGGGCACCGCACGCGCCTCCCTGGAAGCCCTGCGCACCGAGATCGCCAAAGCCGTGGTCGGCCAGGATCCCGCCGTGACCGGCCTCGTCGTCGCCCTCCTCTGCCGCGGACACGTACTGCTGGAAGGAGTCCCCGGGGTCGCCAAAACGTTGCTCGTCCGCGCCCTCGCATCCGCACTGGAACTCGACACCAAACGCGTCCAGTTCACCCCGGACCTGATGCCGAGCGACATCACCGGCTCCCTCGTCTACGACGCCCGCACCGCCGAGTTCTCCTTCCAGCCCGGTCCGGTCTTCACCAACCTCCTCCTCGCGGACGAGATCAACCGCACCCCGCCCAAGACCCAGTCGTCCCTCCTGGAGGCCATGGAGGAACGCCAGGTCACGGTCGACGGCACCCCGCGCCCGCTGCCCGAGCCGTTCCTGGTCGCCGCGACGCAGAACCCGGTCGAGTACGAGGGCACCTATCCCCTCCCCGAAGCACAACTCGACCGGTTCCTGCTGAAACTGACGATCCCTCTGCCCTCACGCCAGGACGAGATCGACGTCCTCACCCGGCACGCCGCCGGCTTCAACCCGCGCGACCTGCGCGCCGCCGGCGTACGCCCGGTAGCCGGCCCCGTCGACCTGGAGGCGGCCCGCGCCGCGGTCGCCAAGACGACCGTCTCCCCCGAGATCACCGCCTACGTCGTGGACATCTGCCGCGCCACCCGCGAGTCGCCCTCCCTCACCCTGGGCGTCTCCCCGCGCGGCGCCACCGCCCTGCTCGCCACCTCACGCGCCTGGGCCTGGCTGACCGGCCGCGACTACGTCATCCCCGACGATGTGAAGGCCCTCGCCCTGCCCACCCTGCGCCACCGCATCCAGCTGCGCCCCGAGGCGGAGATGGAGGGCGTGACCGCCGACTCGGTCGTCAACGCCATCCTCGCCCACGTCCCGGTCCCCCGCTGATGGCACTCACCGGACGCGCCGCCCTGCTCGCGGCCCTCGGCTCGATCCCCGTAGGCATCCTGGAACCGGGCTGGACGGGCATCCTCGCGGTCAACGGCCCCCTGGCCCTGGCCTGCGCCTGCGACTACGCACTGGCCGCACCGGTACGCCGTCTCCTGCTGGACCGCTCCGGCGACACCTCCACCCGCCTCGGCGACACCGCCGATGTCACGCTCACGATCACGAACCCGTCCCGCCGCCCACTGCGGGCCCAGGTCCGGGACGCCTGGCCTCCGAGCAGCTGGCAGCCCGGCACCGAGGTCGAAGGCTCCCGGCACCGGCTGACAGTGCCCGCGGGCGAGCGCCGGCGCGTGACGACCCGGCTCCGCCCCACCCGCCGCGGCGACCGGCAGGCCGACCGCGTCACGATCCGCTCCTACGGCCCCCTCGGCCTGTTCTCCCGCCAGGGCGCCCACAAGGTGCCCTGGACGGTGCGAGTCCTTCCCCCGTTCACCAGTCGCAAGCACCTGCCGTCGAAACTCGCCCGATTGCGGGAACTCGACGGCCGCACCAGCGTCCTGACCCGTGGCGAGGGCACAGAGTTCGACAGCCTGCGCGAGTACGTCCCCGGAGACGACACCCGCTCGATCGACTGGCGGGCCACCGCCCGGCAGTCCACCGTCGCCGTCCGTACCTGGCGTCCCGAACGCGACCGGCACATCCTCCTGGTCCTGGACACCGGACGTACCTCCGCCGGCCGTGTGGACGACGCCCCGCGCCTGGACGCCTCCATGGACGCGGCCCTGCTGCTGGCGGCCCTCGCCTCCCGCGCCGGCGACCGCGTGGCCCTGCTGGCCTACGACCGCCGGGTGCGTGCCCTGGTCCAGGGCCGCTCGGCAAACGACGTACTGCCTTCCCTGGTCGACGCGATGGCCACGCTGGAACCGGAACTCGTCGAGACCGACGCCCGTGGCCTCACCGCCACCGCGCTGCGAACCGCGCCCCGCCGATCCCTGATCGTGCTCCTCACGACGCTGGACGCAGCACCGGTCGAAGAGGGGCTGCTGCCCGTACTCCCCCAGCTCACCCAACGCCACACTGTTCTGGTCGCCTCGGTAGCCGACCCGCGTATTGCCCGCATGGCGCAGGCGAGGGGAAACGCGGAGGCGGTGTACGAGGCCGCGTCTGCGGCTCAGGCCCAGAGCGAGCGTCGGCGCACGGCGGAACAGCTTCGTCGTCATGGAGTGACGGTGGTGGACGCGACTCCGGAGGATTTGGCGCCGGCGCTGGCGGACGCATATCTGGCTCTGAAAGCGGCGGGTCGTCTCTGAGCGGGATGTCTGCCGTCGTCCCTTCGGGGACGCAAAAGGCCTCTAAACGCAGAAAACCCCCGCACCGAAGTGCGGGGGTTTCCTCAAAAATTGTTCGGCGGTGTCCTACTCTCCCACAGGGTCCCCCCTGCAGTACCATCG
>NZ_JOIU01000038.1 GCF_000720135.1 Streptomyces sp. NRRL S-1022
GAAGCTGGAAGGCGGGGGCGGGAGGCGGGTCAGCGCATCAGGACGTTGCGTGGCCGGTCCCGGCTGGTGTGCTTGCGTTGCAGGTCGTGGGGCACATGGCGGTCGAGCCGGGGGCGGTGGTGCACGTCCGCGTGTCCGGCGTCCGGGACGGCCGCGGCGGCGGGGTGCACGGTGACCAGTCCCGAGCGGAAGCGACCGTGGTCGACGCGGCGGGCCGCGGCCGACTGCAGTTCCTGCCGCAACGGCCCGTCGGGCAGGACGGCGCCGGGACCGAGCAGCCCCTCCACCACGGCCAGCGCCCCGGCGATGTCGCCGTGGAGCAGCCGCTCCCGGACCGCGGGCAGTGCCTCCGGGTCACGGTGGACCGCGTCGATCGCCCGCACGCAGGGCAGCGCCGGACCGCCGAGGGCCACCAGCAGTTCCTCGCGCCCGAGTTCGGCCGGGTCGTGGTCGATCGCCGTGAGCACGCCGTCCCGCAGCGCGATCCGGTGGACGGCGCCCCGGCACTCCACCCGGTGCGGATCACCGGGCGCGGGCGTGGGTACGGCCGCTGGTGCCGGGCCCGGCTCCGCCAGTGCGGCGGCGACGAGCGGATGCAGCCGGCCGGCCGCGACGAGCCCGGCCCGCAGCAGCTCCAGATCCGGGAGGACCCGGGCCGCGGCCTCGGGGAGCACCGGAAGCGCAGCGGCCTGCCGGGGCGGGGGCACGTCCCGCAGCGGCCGGAACGCCGGGGCATGGCTGTCGTCGGGGGCGACGAGTTCGAGGACGGCTCGGCTGCGCGCGCCGAGCCGCACGGTGAAGGCCCCGCGAGGGCACCCCTCGGCCCGGAACAGCAACTCCGCCTCGGCGGCCCACCGGGCCACCGCCCACGACGCGTCGTCGGAGGCGGGCCGGTCCGCAAGTCCCGGCGGAAGAGCGGTTGCGTGGGGCCGGCCGGGCGGTGCCGCGTCCGCCCCGCTTCGCCGTGCGAGTTCGCCGCTGCGTCCGGCGTCCCAGAGGTGCCGGTGCAGGTCGAGCCGGAAACGCCGGTCGGGATGCGGGTGCGGGTGGTGCCGCTGGGCGCCGGCCGCGGACCCCTCCCACAGCGAAAGCGACATCCGCTGGCCGGCATCGGCCCAGGGGGGCGGTGTGCGCACCACCAGCTGCACCGGACGTGCGGCCGGGCTGCCGTAACCTGCCAGGCAGACGGTGAGGCCGGGCCGCAGCCGCCCGTCGGGCGCGCTGCGGGGCATGTGCCAGCGGAGCAGATCGGGTGCCAGCCGGCGCAGGTCCGCACGGAGGCGGGCGGCGACCTCGGTGCCGTGGCGGTCGCGCACGGCGCGCAGGTCGATATCGGTGTCGACGCGGGCGGCGGCGCAGGCCCCCGACCAGTCGCCGACCGCACGCCGTGCGGTCGCGGTGTCGATCATGGACGGTGGCACGGCGTACTCGCGTACGCGCTGCCACATCAACAGGCGGGACGGGAAGTCGTCCGCGAAGTGAGGTGCCATCAGCACTCACCTTGCAGGAACGATTCCCCCAATCCGTACGAGGAGTTGTTCTTCATCCCGCGCATCATAACCACATCCCCGAGGGGCTGTCCCCGGTCTTTTTCCCGGCCCTCGCGGACAGGGCGTCCGCCGGCTCAGACGGGGCTGAGCGGATGTGCCGCCGTGGCGGACCGGGGCGGCCAGGCCTGGGGGGAGAGGATGCCGAGCACGTAGGCGCGGGCGACCAGGGCGGGGCGGGTGGCGGCGCCCAGGCGGTCGCGCAGGCGGCTGAGGTGGTAGTCGACCGTCTGCCGTGACAGGTGCAGCGTGCCCGCGATGTCCGCGTTGCTGCGCCCGGCGGCCAGCAGGGCGAGGATGCGCACCTGGGTGGCCGTGAGCGGTGGCTGCGCCTCCTGGCGCAGTCCGACGTGTGTCATGACGGCCCACACCCCGGACACGCGTTCCGAGGCACCCGGCACCGCGCTCAGGTGGACACGGACGCGGCGCAGCCCGCTGTCCTTGTCGACGAGGACCGCGGCGGCACGGGCGCTCCTGCGCCGGCCGCCCGCGAGGTCGTCCCAGATCCGGTGCAGGGCGCCGCGTTCGGGTGTCCTCGCCAGGAGGCTGTCGGCGGGCACCCCGATGAGCTCGGGGAGCCGGATGCGCAGGAGGTCGGCGACGGCGGTGCCGGCCTCCCCGACCCGTCCGTCCGCGGAGAGGCGGACGCAGAGCAGGCCGCTGTGGTCGCGCAGGGTCCGTAAGTCCTCCTCGGCCCGGCGCCGTTGCTCCAGGGCGCGGACGGAGTCGGTGACGTCGACGTAGATGCCGGCCACACAGCGGCGGCCGGCCCAGCGGACGGGGAAGCGGTACCCGGCGGCCTGGCCGGAGGAGCCGTCGGGGCGCCGGTAGGCGAGGGTGTGCCGGACGGGCCTGCCGCCGGTCAGGACCTCCCGGTCCAGGGCGAGGAACCGGGTGACGTCTGCGGGTTCGTCGACGTCGGCGAGGTGGCGGCCGATCACGGCGTCGCGCGTGGTGCCGTACAGGTGGGCGTACGCGTGGTTGGCCCACAGGTAGCGGCCGGTCGCGTCGCGCACGAACGCCGCGGCCGGGGTGAGGTCGGCGAACGCGGCGTACGGGTTCTCCCCGGGCCGGCCGCTCACCTCGACCGCCACTCCCCTGCTGCACTGCCGGCCGCTGCCGGCGTGCCGGGCGGCCCAGTTGACGTCGAAGGTGCGGCCCTCGAAGCAGGCCTGGTAGGGACCCCCCTCCGGCGCACCGGACGAGCCGTCGCGGTCGGCGCGCAGGGCTTCCAGGAAGCGGCGGGCGGTGCGCTCGTCGGCGAACGCGCCGCCTCCGCTGTCGACCACCTTCTGCCCGCCGTCGGCTTCCCACCAGGACACCGGAAGGGGGGCGAGCAGCGTCTTGAAATCGGCCTCGTCCACGGCCCAACTCCTTCAATTGTCCACCATGTCACGGTGAGTGACATCTCATGCGTATCCCGTAGCGCACCGGTCATGCGCGGTCCCGGCACTACGGCATTTGCCTGAACGCCTCGCTGATTCCGGTGCGTTTCACGTGAGTTGGGGCTGGTTCGCTGGAAGGAGAGGCGGCGCGGCGGACTTCGCACCGGCAGCGCGTCGCCGGCCGCCGCAGCCGTTTCGGGCGCGGCCCGTGCCCGGGACGTCGGGACGATCAAGGGAGTTGGATTCCTCGTGAGCAAGGTGCTGTACGTGCATGCCAAGGGCGGGCCCCCGGCGGGGTACGCCCTGAGGCGGGTGGCCGCGAGGTCGGCGGTGCACCTGCTGGCGCTCAGCGAGCTGCCCGCCGGCGTCGCGGCGGAGGCCGCCATGCTGTGCGACTCGGCCGTCACCCACGCCGCCGCGGAACAGCGCGATCTCGTCGGGCTCATCACCGCCCGGGCCCGCGAGGTGGGCGCGGACGCGGTCGTCACCTTCTCGGAGTACGCGGTGGTGGCGGTCGCCGAGGCGTCCCGGCGGCTCGGGCTGCGGGGTGCCGGGCCCACCGCCGCCCTCGCCCGGGACAAGCGGCTGATGCGCGCGGCCTGGGAGCGCCGGGGCCTGCCGCAGCCCCGGTTCCGCTCGGTCGCCACGACCGGGCAACTGGAGCGGGCGGCGGACGAGTTGACGTTCCCGCTGCTGCTGAAGGCCGCGTGGAGCGCCGGTTCCACCGCCCACCAGGTCATCGCGACGCCCGGGGACCTGCGCGAGGCATGGCAGCGGTCCCGCGCGGTGATGGCGGAGTCGGCGCTGCTCGGCTTCGCGGAGCTCCACGTGGCCGGGGCCGGCGAGGACTTCATCGTGGAGGAGATCGTCAGCGGGTGCGCCGGGGACTGGTTCGGCGGCTCCGGCTGGGGTGACTACGTCAGTGTCGAGGGCGTGGTGGTCGACGGCGTCTTCCGCCCGGTCTGTGTGAGCGGACGGATGCCCACGGTGGCGCCGTTCACGGAGCGCGCCGGCATCACCCCGGCGGCCCTCGGGAGCGCCGCGCAGGCCGGGATCGTGGAGCTGGCCCGGCGGGCCGTGGACGCCCTGGGCCTGGAGGACTGCGGCACGCACACGGAGATCAAGCTGGGCGCCCACGGCCGTATGTGGCTGATCGAGACGGCCGCGCGGTTCGGCGGCGCGATGACGGTGCCGCAGATCGAGCAGGTCTTCGGGCTCGACCTGGTCGGCATGTTCACCGACCAGCTGCTCGGCGGCTCCCCCGCCTGGCCCGCGCGGGCACTGACCCCGGACGACGCCGACGGCGCGGCGGGCTCCCTGGTGGTGCTCGCCGTGAACCGGGACGGCTCGCCGTGGGCCCGTCGCCATCTGTGGGACTCCGGGGCGGTCGTCCGCTCCGCCCCGGTCGGCCCCGGCAGCACGCTGTCCGTCGTGGCCGAGAGTTCCCTGCCGGACGGCTCCCTCGTACCGGTGTACGACCCGGCCGGCGGCGCCAACACCATGGCGGCGGTGTGCCTGTTGTCGGCCGACCGGCCGCAGACCGTCGTGGACGACTTCACCGCGGTGGTGGACGCCCTGCCGCGGATCCTGCCCACGTCCGTCACCGAGGCGGTGCGGGCATGACCGGCACCCTGCACGAGACCGGCGTGCCCGACGCCGCGGGCGACCGCACCGCCGTCGGCGCCAACCTGTCGCTGCCGCTGTTCCGCGCGCTGTCCGGCGTGCTGGCCGGGCACCCGTACCTCAAGGTGGTCGTGGACCGTGCCCGGGACACCTGGCACCTGCTCGACACCCGGGTGCACCCCTTCCACGTCGACTACATCGCGACCCGCGTCCTCGGCATGACGCTGGACGAACTCGACGCGAACCTCGACGCGTTCAACGCCTCGGTGTACATGGACCCCGGACGCCGGTTCCTGCTCGGCGTACTGTCCCTGCACACCGAGGAGGAGGCCGGCGGCTCCGAGCGGCCCTTCCTCGTCCTGGAGACCACCGAGGCGGACACCATGCCCGGGCCGCTGCTGGAGGAGTTCTACCACTATGTGCGCGGACGGGTGGACGGCCGCCTGCCGCTGCTGCTGAAGCCCGCCAACCACGGTCAGGAACAGGAACTGGCCGCGGTCGGCGAGGCACGGGTGCCGCGCATCCTCAGCCATGAACTGTTCGGCAACCGGATGCGCACCTGCCTCAACCCGGGCGAGGCCGAGGGGCGGCTGCGCTACTTCCGCACCACCGCCGAGTACGCGAGCGCGGCGGCGGACCTCGGCTGGCCGGACATCATCGCCATGCCCCGCCTGCCCGACGACGTGCCCCGCGCCGCCGGGTTCGTCAACACGGCCCCCACCACGCCGCTTTCGCACACCAACGTGCTGGCCGCGGGCTGGGGCATTCCCAACGCGATCGTCCGCGACCTCGACGCCGTGGTCCGGCGGGAGGGCCTCGACGGCGCGTGGGTGCGCTACCGCGTGCGCGAGGACGCCGTCACCCTGGAACGGCTGCCCGGCGCACCGGCCCTGGAACGGCCCGCCTGGCACCGGCAGCGCATCCGCATCGAGACACCGCTGCTCCGGCAGGCCCCGATCCTGGCGCTGCACCGGCTGCGGCGCACCGACCGGGACGGCTACGGCACCAAGGCGGCCAACCTCGGGGAGCTGCACCACGTCCTGGACAGCCGCACCGCGGACCTGACGCGGTTCTACGCCCGCCCGCGTCCGCCGCGGCCCGATCTCCTCGGCCACCTCGCGGCCCGGCTGGGCGAGTCGGGGGCGTCGCCGCAGCGGCTGCGGGCCGCCGCGGCGGAACGCGTGGCCGAGACGGTGCGCGCGCCCCGGGGGGTGGCCCTGCCGTTCCGGCTGCACCATCTGTTCCTCACCTCCTCTCCCGCGCTGCAACAGGGCATCGGCAGGCTGAAGATGGCGCTGGAGCTCGACGCACTGGACGTGGTCGACTCGCTGTCGCTGCACCTGCAGCGTCTGACGTGCGGCACACCGGTGCCGGAGGACGTGGCGCGGGCGATCACCGCCTCCGTGGCGGAGCTGACCGCGGACGGGCGCCGGCTGGTGGTGCGCTCCTCGTCCAACGCCGAGGACCTGCCCGGCTTCTCCGCCGCCGGGATCTACGACTCCGTCACCACGGTGCACGGCACGGAGCAGCTCATGGACGCGGTGCGGCAGGTGTGGGCGTCGCTGCTGTCGCCGCGCAGCGTGCGCCTGCGGCACCAGGCCGGCATCCCCCTGGACGACACCTACATGGGAGTGATCGTCCAGGAGTACACGCCCGCCGATCTGGGGGGAGTGCTGGTGACCTGTGATCCGACCCGGCCCGAGGACTTCCGCAACGTGTACCTCAACTGCACCCCCGGCTCGCCCGAGCGGGTGGTCGACGGGACCATCCTGCCGCAGCAGTACCTGTACAACACCGTCGAGGGCGGCGGGCGCACGGTCGACCTGGGCTCCTCGCGCGAGGACCTCCCGGCGGCGACGCGGGCGTCGCTGGCCCATCTCGCGCTGGCCGGGCGCCTGTTGCAGTCCCACTTCAGCGAGGACGACTGCGACGACGCCCTGGACATCGAGTGGCTCATGACCGCCGAGGGGACCTTCCACCTGGTCCAGGTCCGCCCCTACGCCCGGTGAGGCGCCGTATGTCCCTCCTGCGGTCCTCCTCCCCCGCGCCGGCGCCCTCCCCGGCCGCGCGCCGGATCATCCGCCTGAACAACGGGTTCCAGCTGCTGTTCAACCTGCTGTGGTGGATGCCCGTGTTCTACGCGTACCAGCGTGACGCGGGCCTGTCCGACGGCCAGATCTTCGGCATCCAGAGCATCTACTACATCGCCTTCTGCCTGTTCGAGATACCGACCGGAATCGTCGCGGACCGGATCGGCGCCCGCAACTGCCTGCGCGCGGGGGCGGTGGTCATGACGGCGGCGAACCTGCTGCCGGCGCTGGCACCGACGTACACCGGATTCCTCGCGCACTTCCTGGCCATCGCGGCCGGACGCTCCCTGACGTCGGGTGCGGCGAGCGCTTATCTCTACGACGGGCTGCGCGCGGAGCGGGCCGACGCCCACTACCTGAGGGCCGAGGGCACGGCACGCGCACTCGGGCTCGCCGCCAAGGTGGTCTGCTGGCCGCTCGTGGGGCCGCTGATGACACTGGCGCCGCAGACACCGTACGTGCTGAGCGCGGCGAGCGCGGCCGGTTCCCTCGGCTGCGCCCTCGCCCTGCCGCGGCTCGCCGCGCCCGGGACCGGCGCGCGACCGAGGTCCCCGGCGCGGCCCGGTGGCAGCTTCCTGCGGGACACGGGCGCCGCGCTGCGCGCCGTGTGGTCCTCGCCGTGGCTGGCCCTGCTGATGGTCCAGGGCGTGGCCGTGTTCACGCTGTCGCGGATCTGCCAGGTCAACCTGTTCCAGCCGGTGCTCCTGGAACACGGCATCGGGGAGAACGCGCACGGCGGTGTGCTCGCGGCCATGACGGTCGCCGAGGCGGTGGCGTCGGCCCGCCCGCAGTGGCTGAGCCGCCGGGTGCCGCCTGTCGTCTGGGTGTCCCTGCTGAGCGTGGCGCTGGCCGCGGCCCTGGCCGGTACCGCGGTGGGCGGTCCGTGGACCGTCGTCGCCCTGCTGTGCGCGTTCGCCGCGATCACCGGGTTCGTTTATCCGGTGCAGCGCAAGCTCGTCAACGACGCCGTTCCCGCGCACGCGCCGCGTGCCACGCTGTTGTCGGTGGAGAGCATCGTGGACCGTGCCGTGTGCGCGCTGGCCGCGGTGGCCGCCGGTGCCTATCTGGCGGCGGGCCGGCTGGACGCGTTGCTGTGGCACAGCGCCGCGGTCACCTGCGTGCTGATCCCGGCGCTCCACCTGGGCCTGCACCGGGCCGGCCGGACGCGGCCCGCGAACGGGAAGGACGGCGCCGTCCCGGCCGCCCGGCCCGTCGCCCTGCCGGCCGACGAGGGCGCGGCGCCCCGCTGACGGTCAGCGCTCGCCGTCCGGCTCCGTCGCGCCCTGGTGCATCCAGGCGATGACGTCGAACACCCGCAGGACACCGATGTCCTCACCGATGCCCGCCTTGTCGCGGAGGCGGAGCAACCGGTCGTGGAGGGCACCGCCGTCCGCCCGCAGGGCCGCGGCCAGCGCGGCCCAGAAGGAGTGGTCCCGCTTCGGCCGCCCGAACAGTTGCTTGATGCGGCTGTCGTAGACAGGAATGAGGTGGGGACGCTTACGGGCCAGCAATTTGCCTGCGACAACCGGACCACTGCCGTCGGGCTTTCCGGCGTACTGCTTGTTTCCGGCCAGGCGTTCCCACAACTCCCACGCGGGTCCGCCCCGCGCGATGAGCGCATCGCTGCGAAGATCCTCCAGACGTGCGTCACGGGGGATGAGTGACAGCAGACGGTTCCAGTGGCCGTCGGGGTCGGTCAGCAGGTCGATCGCCCCGTGCGGTTTCAAGGACACACCGAGCATGGTGAGGGCCACCAGGTCGTTGCTGTCGAACCGGTCCGCGACGTGCTCGCAATCCCCTCCCCCGCCCAGGCGTTCGAAGTGGGCGCCGGAATAGAACAGATCACCGCTCGAGCGTCTCCCCTTGAAGTATTCGATCAACAAGCGCACGGACTTCTCGTCGTCCCGGTAGACATCCGGGATCTTCAATTCGATCACCAGCAGGCCCCTCCCACTCCCTTGTGATCATTGTCGTGCCGGTGGACGCTACACCAGGTCAGATCACACGGTGGCTCGAATGCGCGGCCTCCGGCCGGGTTCCGCCGGGCGGGGCGCCGGAGCGCGCGCTGGCGCGAAGGCGCCCATAGGCGCGACCGTTCAGTTGATCAAGCCTCGAACCTTGAACACAAATTACACACATCCCCTCTCCATACCGGCCCCGATGGTCTAGATTGACCGTGCTTCAGCAGTGGGGAGGCGAGGCGACCAGTAATGATCTTCGGGGGTCGATCCATTTCTGGTGCCATGAGAAGCGCTTGGGTGCGGGGAGCACCCGGCATTTTTGAAATAGCCCTGGATGTCATGCGCCAAGGGGGCGGGGGGCTCCCGAGGGGAGGAACGGCGCAGCGCGGGAGGCGGGGGCCTCCCGAGGGGAGCAAACAGTGTTGGGCGAAAACGTCGAATCACTGGGAACCTGGGGGGTTCTGTGCGGCAAGGGGGACTTGTCAGCTCGGTTCCGGCGGCGCGCGAGCGTCCGGAGAACGGGGCGATCAACCGGCCAGCGGTCGAATGGGAGCAGCGGTACCGCCGTACCGTGATCATCAGCGATACCTCGGCCACCGCCTTCGTGGTGGCGGCCATCGGCAACTTCTTCGGCGCGCGGGACGCGGCCAACTGGCACGAGAAGTGGGGAATTCTCGCTTTCGGCACCGAACTGCTGGTGCTGGGGGCACTCGCGGTGAGCCGCTCCTGGGCTCCGGCCGTGCTCGGCCAGGGCGCCGAGGAATTCCGCCGGCTCGGTCGCGCACTGTTCGCGGCGACCGTCGTACTGGCGCTCGGCGGAATCGCCCTCACCTCGCGCAACATCAAACTCTGGATCTTCGTGGCGATTCCCGCGATCGCGCTCGTCACCATGACCGCGCGCTATCTGCTGCGGCTGTGGCTGCACAAACAGCGCAAGGAAGGACGGTGCCTGAGACCGGTGCTCGCCGCCGGCAGCCCGGCCACCGTGTGCGACCTGATCACCCGTACCCGCAAGTTCCCGCACCTCGGCTGGCGGGTGGAGGCGGTGTGCACGACGGACGGGCGCGGGCTCGACGGTGACCAACTGGACGGGGTGCCGGTCGTCGGCCGGCTGACGGACGTCGCCAAGCACGTCCGTCACGACGGCTACCGCGTCGTCGCGGTCACACCGGACCCGCACTGGTCACCGGACCGGTTGCAGCGGCTGGCCTGGAACCTCGAAGGCAGCGAGGCCGAGATGGTGGTGGCCCCCGTGCTGATGGAGGTGGCCGGCCCCCGGCTGCACGTCGACGCGGTGCTCGGAATACCGCTGCTTCGGGTCAGCATGCCGACCTTCACCGGGGGCCGCCGGGCGGTCAAGGGAGTCGTCGACCGGACGGGCGCGGCCGTCCTGCTGGTGCTGTTCGCGCCGCTGATGGCGTTCGTCGGCCTGCTCATACTGCTGGACAGCCGGGGCGGGGCGTTCTACCGCCAGCGCAGGGTCGGCAAGGACGGCCGCGAGTTCACCATCCTCAAGTTCCGCACCATGGTCGCCGACGCGGACCGGGCACGTGCCGGGCTGGCCGAGCGCAACGAGGGCGCGGGCCCGCTGTTCAAGCTCCGCCGGGATCCGCGGGTGACCCGGGTGGGAGCGGTGCTGCGCCGGTACTCGGTCGACGAACTCCCGCAGCTGCTCAACGTGCTCACCGGGTCGATGTCGCTCGTCGGCCCCCGGCCCCCGCTGCCGGAGGAGTGCGCCGCGTACGACCCCGACATCCGGCGGCGGCTGCTGGTCAAGCCCGGGCTCACCGGCCTGTGGCAGATCAGCGGACGCAGCGACCTGTCGTGGGAGGAGGCGGTCCGGCTGGACCTGCGGTACGTGGAGGACTGGTCGCTCGCCCTGGACACAGTGATCTTGTGGAAGACGCTGCGTGCGGTGCTCCACGGGCAGGGCGCCTACTGATGTGCGGGGGCCGTCGTCCGGCCCGGCGCGCGAACCGCAGGCCAGGAGGCCTGCCTGGGGGGAGGAACGAGTCATGAAGGTCAGCGTTTTCGGGCTCGGCTACGTGGGCTGCGTGTCGGCCGCGTGCCTGGCCAGCATGGGACACGAGGTCATCGGGGTGGACGTCAACCAGGTGAAGGTCGACCTGGTCAACGACGGCAAGGCCCCGGTGGTCGAAGAGCGCATCGGCCAGCTCGTCGCCGACGTCGTGCACAGCGGTGCCCTGCGCGCCACCCGCGACGTCCGCGAGGCGATCACGGGCAGCGAGGTGTCGCTGGTCTGCGTGGGCACGCCGTCGGAGGCCAACGGCAGCCTGTGCACCACGTACCTGGAACGGGTCACCGAACAGATCGGCGCCGCGCTGGCCGAGCGCGGCGGGCGGCACACCGTCGTCTTCCGCAGCACCATGCTGCCGGGCACCTGTCTGGACCTGCTGGTCCCGATCCTGGAGAAGTACGTCGGCGGCACGGCCGGCGTGGACATCGGGATCGCGGTCAACCCGGAGTTCCTGCGCGAGGGCACGAGCGTGCGGGACTTCTTCGACCCGCCCAAGACCGTGATCGGCGAGCTGGACCCGTTAAGCGGTGACGCGGTGGCGGCGCTCTACGACGGCCTGCCCGGCGAGGTGTTCCGGGTGCCGATCCCGACGGCCGAGGCGATCAAGTACGCGGACAACGCGTTCCACGGCCTCAAGATCGGCTTCGCCAACGAGCTGGGCGCGGTGTGCCAGGCGCTCGGCGTGGACTCGCACCAGGTCATGGACGTGTTCCTGGCCGACCGCAAGCTGAACATCAGCCCGGCCTACCTGCGGCCCGGCTTCGCCTTCGGCGGCTCGTGCCTGCCCAAGGACCTGCGCAGCCTGGTCCACGCGGCACAGCGGGCCGACGTCTCGGTACCCATCCTCGCCCACGTGCTCCCCTCCAACTCCGACCACCTGCAACGGGCGGTGGAGCTGGTCGAGCGCACGGGCAGGCGCCGGGTGGGCCTGTTCGGGCTGTCGTTCAAACCCGGCACCGACGACCTCCGCGAGAGCCCGCTCGTCGAACTGGCGGAGCGGCTGTTCGGCAAGGGGTACGACCTGAAGATCTACGACGCCAACGTGAGCCTCTCCCGGCTGCTCGGCGCGAACCGCGAGTACATCGAGACCCGGCTGCCGCACCTCGCGCAGCTCCTCGCGGGGTCCGTCGAGGAGGTGCTGGAGCACGCCGAGGTGTGCCTGGTCGGGACCAGGGACCCGGCCGTGCTGTCGGCGCTCCCCCACGGCAGCGCACCGGTGATCGTCGACCTCATCCGCCTTCCCGACGCCGACGCGCGCCGGGCCGAACCGGGGTACATAGGCCTTGCTTGGTGACAGAAACGGCGGTGACCGGCCGGCCCGGCGCGCGCTGGTCCTGGTGGAGAACCTGTCGGTGCCGTTCGACCGGCGGGTGTGGCAGGAATGCACGACGCTGCGCGACGCGGACTGGGAGGTGCACGTCATCTGCCCCCGGGGGACGAAGCGGGACACGGAGCCGGAGGCGGTGATCGACGGGGTGCGGATCCACCGCTACCCGTTGCACGCGGCCACCGGAGGGCCGGCCGGCTATCTGCGGGAGTACGGCTCGGCGTTGTGGCACACGGCCCGGCTGGCCCGCAAGGTCGGCCCGGTCGACGTGGTCCACGCCTGCAACCCGCCCGACCTGCTGTTCCTGCCGGCCCTGTGGCTGAAGCGGCGCGGAGCGCGGTTCGTCTTCGACCAGCACGACCTGGTGCCCGAGCTGTACCTGTCCCGGTTCGGCCGGGGCGAGGACCTGCTGTACCGCGCCGTGTGCGCGCTGGAACGCCTCACCTACCGGGCCGCGGACGTCGTGCTGGCCACGAACGAGAGCTACCGGGACGTCGCGGTGCGCCGGGGCGGCCGGCGTCCGGAGGACGTGTTCGTGGTGCGCAGCGCTCCCGACACCGACCGGTTCCGTCCCGTACCGGCCGAGCCGGAGCTGAAGCGGGGCAAGCCCCATCTGCTGTGCTACCTCGGCGTGATGGGCCCGCAGGACGGCGTCGACTACGCCTTGCGGGCCCTCGCGAAGCTGCGCGCCGAGTTCGGGCGGACCGACTGGCACGCGGTGTTCGTCGGCGCCGGCGACACCTTCGACGCGATGGTGGAGCTGTCCCGGCGGCTGGGGCTCGCGGAGCAGGTGGAGTTCACGGGGCGCATCCCGGACGCCGACCTGGTGCGCTACCTGTCCACCGCGGACGTGTGCCTCTCCCCCGACCCGCGCAATCCGCTCAACGACGTGTCGACCATGAACAAGGTCCTGGAGTACATGGTGATGGGCCGGCCGATCGTCTCCTTCGACCTGAAGGAGGCGCGCGTCTCCGCCGGTGACGCCGCCGTCTACGCGCCGGCGAACGACGAGGCCGAGTTCGCCAAGCTCGTCGCGCTGCTGCTGGACGATCCGGAGAAGCGGGCCCGGATGGGCGAGACCGGCCGGGAGCGGGTCGGCGGGCCGCTCTCCTGGCGCAACTCGCAAGCATCGCTGCTCGCCGCCTACGCCGCTGCCTGTGGTGACCACTCTCCGGTGCCGGCGGGCGAACCGGACCGGGCAGGGAAGAGGCAGCGCAGTTGAGCGACGACACCATACGCCTGGCCACGATCGGGCGGATATTCCGTCGGCGCCGGCGGCTCCTGCTCGTCCTCGCCCTACTGGGCGCGCTCGTCGGCTGCGGCACCTCGTTGCTGTTCCCGCCGCGGTACACGACGTCGGCGTCGGTGCTGCTGCCGGGCGCGTGGGAGGAACGCGAACTGCTGACGCAGACGGAGATCGCCACCAGTTCGGTGGTGCTCGACCGCGCGGCCGCCACGCTCGGCTGGTCCGGGGTCGGCGGCCGGGAGCTGCGGGGCCGGGTGAAGGCCCAGGCCTCCGACGGGAACATCATCGAGATCTCGGGCACCGCCGACACCCCGAGGCGCGCGCAGCAGCTCGCCGACCAGGTGGCCCGGCAGTTCGTCACGTTCGCCACGCAGATCGTGGGCGACAACACCGACCCCGAAGCGGCGGCGCAGCTCGACGCGCTGCGGCAGGCGGTGAAGCAGACCAGCCGCCGCATCACCGAGCTGGCCGGCGCGGCCGATCCGGGACAGTCCGTGGAGAGCGTGCAGGCCCGCACCGACCTGGAGAAGCTGCGCACCACCATGCAGGAAGCCATCAACAAGCTGGACCAGGCCGACCCGGCCGCCAACAAGGCCGGCATGGTCGTCATGGGGCCGGCGCCCCGGCCGGCCGGCGAGGCACCGCCGACGAGGACGCAGCTCGCCGTCGGCGGGGCGCTGCTGGCCTTCCTGCTCACGGTCATCGGCCATCTCACCGCCGCGCGGATGAGCCGCCGGCTGCGCACCGAAGCGGAGATCGCCGCGGCACTGGGCTCGGTGGTGCTCGGTAGCGTCGACGTACCGGCTGAACGGCCGGGCGGCGGTGGCCCGCGGGCCCGGATCCGCCGCCTGCTGGGCGTCGACGTCCGGTGGGACGCACGCACCCCGCCGACGGTCGACGAGGCCGGCAGGCAGCTGCGCAACCGGCGGGTGTGCGCCCGCGTCCGGGACCGGCTGCCCGCCCCCAGGCGGCTGCTGGCCGTCGTCCCGGACGGCGACGCGACCGCCCGGCGAGCCGCCGAGCAGCTCGCCGCCGACGCCGGGAGCGATCCGCTGCTGCGGGTGGTGGGGGTCCCGGTGTCCGAACCGTTGGTAGCGGACCGTGAACACGAGTCCGGTGTCCTGCTCGTGTTCAGCCCGGGCAGCTGGACCGCGGGCGAGCTCGCCGGCGTCACCGGGGCGTGCGCGGACGCCGGGCACAAGGTCGTCGGCATCGTCCTCGCCGGTACGGTCCGGGTCGGTCCGACGCGGACCGCCGACCGTCCCCGGGATGCCGCCGAGCCGCCACTCGCGGTGGGTGCCGACGCGAGCGGGGGTGCGAGGTGACGACGAGTACGACGCAGGAGCCGGCGCCCGCCGCTCCGCTGCTGGACCTGCAGGCGCTGGTGGTGGCGGTGCGCAGGCGGCGCCGTCTGTGGTGCTCCGCGGCGCTGCTGGGGCTGCTCGTCGGCGTGGCGGTGGCGGTCCTGCTGCCGCCGCGGCCGAGCGCGGTGACCAAGGTGCTGGTCGCGCACCAGGCGGACCAGCCGAACGACCCCGGAACGCTGATCCGTACCGACGTCGCGCTGCTGCACACCACGCGCATCGCCGGTGCGGCCCTGAAGTCCCTCGGGTCCCCCGCGAAACCGGAGGACTTCATGCAGGAGTACGGGGGCGTCGGCCTGACCAACAACCTGCTCCAGATCACGGCGTCGGGTGACAGCGACGCGGAAGCGGTGGCCCGCGCCGAGGCGCTGGCCGACGCGTTCGTCGCGGACCACGTGAAGCGGATGCGGTCGGCCGCGGACGCCGAGGCCAAGAGCCTGCTCGACCAGCGTGACCGGCTGCAGCGCGAACTCACCCTGGTGAACAAGGCGATAGGAGACGGATCGCCGCAGGGCGGGCCCAAGGCGGCGGCGGACCTGGAGTCGCTCTTCGCCCGCCGCGCCGAACTCACCTCGCGGATAGCGGACTTCACCCAGCGCGCCGCCGAGGCACGCGTCGGCACGCCCCAGCTCATCGCCGGCACGCAGGTCGTGGACGCCCCGCACGCGGTGCGGCACTCCCTGGCGAAGACCGCCGCCACCGACGCCGTGATCGGACTCGTCCTCGGGCTCGTCCTGGGGCTCGCGGTGGCCGCGGTCGGCGCGGTGGTGGCCGACCGCCCCGTGCTGCGCCGGGAGATCGCGGCGAACCTCGCTGCCTCGGTCGTCGCGGAGCTGCCCCGCCAGTCGCCCCTGCTGTGGCGGCGCCGGCGGATCCGGGCGGCACGGGCACGGCTCACCGCGTCCCTGGTCCGCACCGTGCGCGGTTCGGCGGAACCGGTGTCGCTGCTGGAACTGGGCTGTGCGCGCAGCACGGCCGTGATCGCCCTCGACCTCGCCAGACAGCTGGCGGCCGAGGGGCCGGTGGTCGTCGTGGACGGCCTGCCCGGGTCACGGCTCTCGGGCCGCCGCCCGAAGCCGGGAGATCCGGTGGTGGTCGGTGGCGAGCGGGCCGCGGCCCTGTCGCCCGAGGAGTCCCGGATCGGCGTCGGCTCGGTGGCACCCGGCACGGCCTGGACCGACCTCCGCTACCTCGGCACCCGGACGGTGCTCGTCGTGCGTGCCGGGCACGGCAGCGCCGCCTGGCTGCACACCGTGGCGCGGCAGCTCGCCGACCAGCGCATCGCGGTGACCGGTGTGGTGCTCATCGACCCCGATCCGCGGGACCGGACCGACGGCACGCTGTGGGACGGGCCGCGCGGCGCGCCGCGCGGCCGGCACGAGCTGCCGGTCCAGCAGAGCGGTGGGGGCACCTCCCACGCCGTTCAGGCAGTCGGAGAAGGCCGGCATCGGATGGAGCGGCTGCCGATCCGGGCGGCACGGGTCCCGGACAGCGACCAGGAGGCGCGGTAGCACATGTGTGGCATCGCAGGCACGTACCGGTGGCCGGACGGCAAGGCCGTGACCGACCGGCTCACCGGCATACTCGCCCACCGCGGTCCGGACGGGGCGGGCCGGTACAGCCACCCCGCCGGTGACGGCGAGGTGCAGCTCGGGCACCGCCGGCTGGCCATCATCGACCTGTCCGGGACCGGCGCCCAGCCGATGGCCTCGGACGGGCTCGTCCTGACGTACAACGGGGAGCTGTACAACGCGCCCGAGCTGCGTGCCGAACTGGCCGCCGCCGGGGTGCGCTTCCGCGGCACCTCCGACACCGAGGTGCTGCTGGAGGCCTGGCGGCGCTGGGGCACGGACTGCCTGCCCCGGCTGCGCGGCATGTTCGCGTTCGGCATCTTCGACGAGCGCACCGGTGAGCTGGTGCTCGCACGCGACCAGCTCGGCATCAAGCCGCTGTTCCTGCTCCGGCGCGGCGGGGGCCTGGTGTTCGCCTCCGAGCTCAAGGCGCTCGCCGCCGTGACCGGCGGGTCGCTGGAGGTGGACCATGCGGCGCTGGTGGCCTCGCTGCTGTACTACTGGGTGCCGGACACCCGGTGCGCGTACCGCGAGGCGGAGAAGCTGCCGCCGGGGAGCTGGCTGCGGTGCCGGCCCGACGGGCGGGTGGAACGCGGCCGGTTCTGGAACCTGAAGGACGTCGCCGCCGAGGGCCGGGAGCGGGCGCGGGCCGGCGAACAGCCGGACATCACCGCCGTCGTGGCGGATTCGACGCGGCGTCACCTGCTCTCCGACGTCCCCGTGGCGACCTTCCTGTCGGGCGGCCTCGACTCCAGCTACCTGACCGCGCTGGCGGCCCGCCGGCAACCGGGGATCTCCGCCTACACGATCGGGTTCCGCGCCGAGGACGCCAAATTCGAGGCGATGCCGGACGACCTGCGCTACGCCCGGCAGGTGGCCGAGCGGTTCGGCGTCGACCTGCACGAGATCGAGATCGCCCCGGACGTGCTCGACCTGCTGCCGCGGATGACGTACCACCTGGACGAGCCGATCGGTGACCCGGCCGCGATCAACACGTTCCTGATCTGCTCGGCCGCCCGGGAGGCCGGGGTCAAGGTGATGCTCTCGGGGATGGGCGCCGACGAGCTGTTCGCCGGCTACCGCAAGCACCTGGCCAATCTGATCGCGCTGCGCTACCAGCGCGTCCCGCGGCCCCTGCGGCGCGGGGTGTCCGCGGCCGTGGACCGGCTGCCGGTCGCCACGAGCCGCCGGGGGTACCGGTCGGTGCGCTTCGCCAAGCGGTTCCTCTCCTTCGCCGACCTGCCGGAGGAGACCGCGTTCCGGCGCAGCTACACCATGTACGACCGGGGCGAGCTGCTCGACCTGCTCGACCCGGACCTGGCCGGGACGGTCGAGGACGTGCTGACCGAGCACGCGGACACCTACCGGGACAACGACCTCGACGACTTCGTCAACCGCATGTGCCTGACCGACGCCCGGATGTTCCTGCCGGGCCTGAACCTCGCGTACACGGACCGGTCGAGCATGGCCGCGTCGACCGAGGTGCGGGTGCCGTACGTGGACGTCGAGGTGGTCAAGGCGGCGTTCGCCGTGCCCGGTGACCGGAAGATCGTCGGACGGCAGGGCAAGGCGGTGCTGAAGGAGGCGGCCGCCTCGGTGCTGCCCCGGGAGATCGTGTACCGGCCCAAGGGCCTGTTCAGCGCCCCGCTGCGTGCCTGGATGAGCCGGGATCTGGCTCCGCTGGTGCGTGAGGTGGTCGAGGACGGCGAGCTGGTCCGTTCCGGGTTCCTGCGGCGCGACGCGCTGGCGCGGCTCGTCGCCGAGGACGCCGCCGGGCAGCGGGACTTCTCCAAGCATCTGTGGCACGTGCTGACCCTTGAGTACTGGTATCGCAGCGCGACCTCCCGGTCCGGCCAGCACTCCCCCTCGACGGTGTAGAGACAGAGGACTTCAGGTGAAACAGGTAGTGCAGAACTACAAGAGCGGCGAGCTGGCGCTGCTCGACGTGCCGGTGCCGGGATGCAAGCCGGGAGGTGTGCTGGTCCGCAGCGCCTACTCGCTGATCTCCACCGGGACCGAGCTGATGAAGGTGTCCGAGGCCGGCATGTCGATGCTGGGCAAGGCCCGCTCCCGGCCGGACCAGGTGGCCAAGGTCGTGCAGAGCGTGGCCACCAACGGGGTGCCCGCCACCTACCGCAAGGTGATGGGCAAGCTGGACTCCTACACGCCGCTCGGCTACTCGCTGTGCGGGGTGGTCGAGCAGGTCGGCGCCGGGATCGAGGACGTGGCGGTCGGTGATCTGGTGGCCTGCGCCGGCAACGAGCACGCGCTGCACGCCGAGTTGAACTGGGTGCCGAAGAACCTCTACGCCCGGGTGCCGGACGGTCTCGCACCGCGGCACGCGGCCTTCGGCACCGTCGGGTCGATCGCGTTGCAGGGCGTCCGCCAGGGCGAGTCACGGCTCGGTGAAGTGGCGCTGGTCATCGGCCTGGGGCTGATCGGGCAGCTGGTGGTACAGCTGCTGGCCGCCTCCGGCGTCCGGGTCGTCGGGGCCGACCCGGACCCGGGGCGCTGCGAGCTGGCGGAGCGTCTGGGCGCGA
Organism: Streptomyces sp. NRRL S-1022; assembly: GCF_000720135.1. Taxonomy (GTDB): domain Bacteria; phylum Actinomycetota; class Actinomycetes; order Streptomycetales; family Streptomycetaceae; genus Streptomyces. The sequence goes on from NZ_JOIU01000038.1 coordinate 18,693, forward strand.
CGGCCTGCGGGGACCCCGGGTCCGCGGCCGTGGAGGCCTCCGTCGCCGAGCTGACCGGCGGTCACGGCGTGGACCAGGTGTACCTGGCCGCCGGCGGCGGCAGCAACCAGCCCGTCGAGCTGGCCGCCCGGCTCTGCCGGGACCGCGGCCGGGTCGTCGACATCGGCAAGTGCCGCCTGGACCTGCCGTGGAACGCGTACTACGAGAAGGAACTCGACGTCCGGTTCTCCCGCAGTTACGGCCCCGGGCGCTACGACCCCGAGTACGAACTGGAGGGACGGGACTACCCGATCGGCTACGTGCGCTGGACCGAGCGCCGCAACCTGGCGTGCTTCCTCGATCTCCTGGCCCGCGGCAGCGTCGACGTGGAGCCCCTGGTCTCGCACGTCGCCGACTTCGACGACGCCGTCGAGACCTACCAGCGTCTGAAGGACGGCGACCTGAAGGCCGTGGCGGTGCTGTTCCGCTATCCCGGGGCCGCGAAGACACCGGTGCGGACAGCGGCCCCGGCGGTGGCCGTGCCCGCGGTGCCGCAGCGCGGCACCCGGGTGCCCGCCAGGGCCGCCGGTACGCCGGTGCGCCTGGCGTTCGTCGGCGCGGGCAACTACGCGACGTCGATGCTGCTGCCGCACCTGGCACAGCGCGACGGCGTGCAGTTGTCGACCGTCGTCACCACGACGGCGCTGTCCGCGGCCAACGCGCAGCGCAAGTTCGGCTTCGCGCAGGCGACCACCGATCTGGACGCCGTGCTCGGCGACAAGTCCGTCGACGCGGTGTTCGTCGTCACCCGGCACAGCTCGCACGCCGAACTGACCCGGCAGGCACTGCTGGCCGGCAAGGCGGTGTTCGTGGAGAAGCCGCTGGCGCTCACCGAGGAGGAGCTGGCCGGCGTGCTCGCGGCGGTGGAGGAGTCCGGCAACGACCGGCTGCAGGTGGGCTTCAACCGCCGGTTCGCGCCGCTGCTGCGGGAGGCCCGGCAGCGGTTCGGGGCCCGGACCGGTCCGGCGAACCTGCGCTACCTGGTCAACGCGGGCCGGCTGGACCACGGCAGCTGGTACCTCCAGCAGGGCACCGAGGGCTCGCGGTTCGCCGGCGAGGGCGGACACTTCATCGACACGGCGAGCTGGCTGCTCGACGCCGACCCGGTCTCGGTGTACGCGGTCTCCTCCTCCGGCAACGAGGACCTGCAGGTCGTGCTGCGCTACCCGGACGGGTCCACCGCCACCATCGGCTACGTCACCAGCGGCCCGGCCGGATTCCCCAAGGAGACGCTGGACCTGGTCGCGGACGGCAAGGCGCTGCGGCTGGACGACTTCGTCCGCGCCGCCGTGTACGACGGCCGCCCCAAGCGGTGGGTCAGTCCGCGGCTGCCCAAGGCCCGGGACAAGGGCCAGTCCGCCGAGCTGGCCGCGTTCGTCAAGGCCGTGAGGACCGGCGGCCCGATGCCGGTGCCGCTCCAGTCGCTGGTCGCGACCACGGCGGCCACCCTCGCCGTGCAGGCCGGTCTGGCCGGCGGGGCGCCGGTGACGTTGGCGAGGACCCGATGACCGTGAGTGCGGGGAGTGCGGGCTGGTACCTCCGGCGGCTGTCCCGGATGGGACCGCGGGAGGTCGGCGGCCGGGTGGGCGACGCGGTGCGCAGGCGGCGGTGGCGGTCGGTGCGGCCGGACCGCCCGCGCGTGACCGGCGCCCGGTTCACCACGCCGCTGCCCGCGGGGACGGTGGCCGAGGTGCCGCCGGACGCCGTCAAACGGCTCGTCGCCGAGGCGGACCGGCTGATGTCCGGGCACGCCGAGTACTTCGGGGTGGTCCGCGACGACCTGGCCGACCCGGACTGGTGGTACGACCCGAAGACCGGGCGCCGCGCCCCGGGGGGTTACGCCTTCGACGTGCCGTACCGGGACGAGGACGCCGTCGGGGACGTCAAGCAGATCTGGGAGCTGTCCCGGCACCAGTACCTCACCGTGCTCGCGGCCGCCTACGCCGTCACCGGGGACGAGCGGTACGCCGAGCGCGTGGCCGGGCACCTGCGGTCCTGGTGGGCGGGCAACGCGCCGCTGCGCGGGGTGCACTGGACCAGCGGCATCGAGCTGGGCATCCGGCTGCTGTCCTGGGTGTGGATCCGCCGGCTCCTCGACGGCTGGCCGGGCGCGGCCGCCCTGTTCGAGGACAACCCGGTGGCGCTGCACCAGATCTGGCACCACCAGCGCTGGCTGGCCGCCTTCCCCAGCCGGGGATCCTCGGCGAACAACCACGTCATCGCCGAGGCCGCCGGGCAGTTCGCCGCGGCCTGCGCGTTCGGCTGGTTCCCCTCCTCGGCGCGTTGGCGGGCCGACGCGCTGCGGTCGCTGGAGCGGCACCTGCGCGGCAACACCTTCCCCTCGGGCCTCAACCGCGAGCTGGCCACCGAGTACCACGGACTCGTGCTGGAACTCGGCCTGGCCGCGGTGGCCGAGGCGGATGCCGCGGGCGTGCCGGTCCCCGCGTCGGTCCGGCTGGTGCTGCTGCGGATGACCGACGCGCTCGCGGCCGTCGTGGACGGCCGGCTCCGGCCGCCGCGACAGGGCGACGCGGACGACGGGCACGGTCTGGTCGTGGACGGCGCGGGCACCGACCGCTGGGGCTCGCTGCTGGCCACCGGGGACGCCGTGTTCGGCCGGCTCGCCTGGTGGCCGGCGGTGACCGGCACCGATGTGCGCACCCCGCTGCTGGCCGCGCTCGTCCGGCCGTACGCGAAGACCGGGACCGGACCGGCCGTGTCCCGCCCGGCGAGCCGGCCGGCGCACTTCGCCGACGCGGGGCTCACCATCCTGCGCGGCCCGGAGGAGATCTGGTGCCGCTGCGACGGCGGTCCGCACGGCTTCCTGTCCATCGCCGCGCACGCCCATGCCGACGCGCTGTCCATCGAGGTCCGGCACGACGGGGTCGACGTGCTCGCCGACCCGGGGACGTTCTGCTACCACGGGCAGCCCGAGTGGCGGCGGTACTTCCGGTCGACCCTTGGCCACAACACCCTGCAACTGGACGACGGGGACCAGTCCGTCTCCGGCGGCCCGTTCCTGTGGACCCGGCACGCCGGCAGCCGCGTCCTGGTCGCGGACACATCCGGCGCGGGCGTGGCCCGCTGGTGCGCCGAGCACGACGGTTACGCGCCCAGCGTGCACCGCCGCCGGGTGGAGCTGACGGCCGCGAGCCGGGAGCTGAGGGTGGTCGACGAGGTGTCCGGCCCGCGCCGGGCCGCGCGGCTGGCGTTCCACCTCGGGCCCGCGGTCACCGCGGACCTGACGGGCCACCGGGCCGTGCTCACCTGGACCCGGGACGGCGAGGACCGCTCCGCCGTGCTCGACCTGCCCGGGCAGCTGTCCTGGCGGGCGCACCGCGGCGAGACCGGCCCGCCACTGGGCTGGTACTCCGCCGGCTTCGGGCGCAGGGAACCCGCCACCACGCTGGTCGGCACCGGCTTCACCGACGGCGCGGAGGGGTTCACCACCGTGCTCGGGTTCCGCGGCTAGGGGGGGCGCGTGGGGATCAACAGACGGCACTGGGCGCGGGCGGCGGCACCGCTGGCGCTGGCCCTGCTGACGGTGACCGGCTGCGAGAGCACGCCGGGCGCCCGGGCTGCGGAGCCGGCCGCTGCGCCGTCCACGTCCGCGGCCCGGTCCGTGGCGCAGGTGTGCGCCGGCCCGGTGGCCGGGCCGGCGAAGGCGCCGGCGGGCGCGGTGACGGTGGACCCCTCGGTGGTCGGCGACCTGGCGGCGAAGACCAGGAGCAGGCCCCCGCACACCACGTTCTGGCTCCGGCCGGGCAAGCACAGGCTCGACCCCGACCGCTACGCGCAGGTCATCCCCAAGAAGGGGGACACCTACCTCGCCGCGCCGGGCGCGGTGCTCGACGGCCGGAGGAAGAACCAGTACGCGTTCGGGGGCACCGCCCGCGACGTCACCATCCGCTATCTGACCGTGCAGGGTTTCGTCGCGCCGCAGAACGAGGGCGTGGTCAACCACGACTCGGCCGACGGGTGGGTGATCGAGCACGCGACGATCCGGGACAACTCCGGTGCCGGGCTGATGGCCGGTGCCCGCCAGCAGGTCCGTGCCAGCTGTCTGCGCGACAACGGCCAGTACGGAATGAACGCGTACAAGACCGGCGGCCGTATCCGCGGTCTGGTGGTCGAGGGCAACGAGATCGCGGGGAACAACCGGGACGACTGGGAGCGGCGGCGGCCGGGCTGCGGCTGCACCGGGGGCGTCAAGTTCTGGGCCGTCGACGACGCCGACATCCGCGGCAACTGGGTGCACGGCAACCACGGGGCCGGGATGTGGGCGGACACCGACAACAACGACTTCCGCATCGAGGACAACGTGCTGGAGTCCAACGACGGTGCCGCGCTGATCTACGAGACCAGCTACAACGCGGTCATCCGGGACAACACGATCCGGCGGAACAACTGGGTGGAGGGCCGCCGGTACGCCGACCAGGGCGACAACTTCCCGTTCGCGACCGTCTACCTGTCCGAGTCCGGCGGCGAACCGCGGGTCCGGGCCCGCACCGACAAGATCGACATCTACCGCAACGTGCTGGAGGACAACTGGTCCGGGATCACCCTGTGGGAGAACGCCGACCGGTTCTGCAACAGCCCGGCCAACACCTCGTCCGGTGACTGCACGTTGCTGGTGAAGAACACCAAGCGCTGCGCACAGCCGGCGATCGCCAGGCCGCCGCTCTACTCCGACTGCCGGTGGAAGACCCAGCGGGTGGACATCCACGGCAACCGCTTCGTGCTGGACAAGTCGGTCGTCGGCTGCACGGTGAAGTGCGACCGCATGGCGGTGCTGGCCAACTACGGCACCTACCCGGACTGGTCGCCGTACAAGGGTGACCGGGTGGCCGCGGCGATCACCGGCAGGCAGCACAACCGCTGGCACGACAACGTCTACGTCGGGCCGTGGAAGTTCGTCGCCCACGACCCCAGCCGGGTCCTGGACTCCGGGCAGTGGCAGGGCACGCCGTACCGGCAGGACGCGGGCAGCACCTTCCGCGCAAGGGACGGTGGTTGAGATGCGCGCGGACCCCACGGCGAAGACCGTCGCGACGGTCTGGGGGCTGCTGGTCCTCAACACGCTCGGTTCCGCCGGGGCGAAGACCATCGTCCCGCTGCCCCGCTCCCTCATCCAGATGGTCACCATGGGCGCGCTGGTCGCCGCGTTCGCGCTGGCGCTCGCCCTGAACCTGCGGCTGCGCATCCGGGCGAGCGCCTTCCTGCTCCTGCTCACCCTGCTGCTGGCGCTGAGCGTGATCTCCAGCGTGCACCTGGAGTCCGGGTTCGGCGCGCTGTTCCGCTGCGCCCGGCTGGCCCTCTTCGTCGGCACGCTGTGGCTGCTCAGCCGCTGGTGGGACGGCAGCCCGACGTTCGTACGGCACCACATCCGGATGTACTTCGCGGTGCTGGGGTCGGTGGCCGCCGGCCTGGTCATCTCACCGGGCGCGGCCCTGCCCGACCTCTACGGCGGGCGGCTGGTCGGCGCGCTGTGGCCGCTGACGCCGCCGCAGATCGGGCAGTACGCGGCGGTGATCACCGGGCTCACCGTGCTGCTCGTCCTGGGCCGCCGGACCGACAAGGCCGGCGCGGCGGTCGTCATCGTGCCGTCGCTCGTCCTGCTCGCGCTGACCCATACCCGTACGGCCACGCTCGGCCTGCTCACCGGGCTGGCGCTGGCGATCGGCTCGCTCATCCTCACCAGCGCCGCGGCCCGCCGGTTCTTCACCTGGGCGGTGCTGTGCGTCGTGGTGGCCGGGGTGGGGTTCGCCTCCGCGCTCCAGGCGTGGTTCCTGCGCGGGCAGAGCAAGGAGAACTTCTCCAACCTCACCGGCCGGGCCAAGGTCTGGGACGCCCTGCTGGCCGCGCCCCGGTCGACGACGGAGCAGCTGTTCGGCGTGGGCCTGGGCGACAAGTCGTTCGGCGGGCTGCCGATCGACAACAGTTGGCTGGCCGTCTACAACGAGCAGGGCCTGATCGGTGTCGGCCTCGTCGCGGCGGTCATCATCGTGCTGGGCGGTGTCGCGCTGCTGCGGCCACCGTCCCTGGAACGGGCCTGTGCGATCTTCCTGATCAGCTACTGCGCGATCGCGTCGTACACCGAGGCCGGGCTGGGCGACGCCTCGCCGTACCTGCTGCATCTCACCGTGGCCGCCTCGCTGCTGGCGGCGCCCGCCGCGGCCGCTCCCCCGCCGGCGCCCGAAGTCCGCCGGCGGCGTGCCCCCCGGTGGGCCCAGACCTCGGAGGTGGCCTGAGCATGCACGTCCTCGTGGTGCACAACCGCTACGCCTCGGCGCAGCCGAGCGGGGAGAACAAGGTCGTCGACCAGGAGGTGGCGCTGCTGCGCGAGGCCGGCCACCGGGTGGAGGTGTTCGAGCGGCGCAGCGACGACATCGCCGGGCGGTCTCTGCTGGGCAAGGCCGCGCTGCCGCTGCTGGTGCCGTGGAACCCGGCGGTCCGCGCGGAGCTGGCCGCCCGGCTGCGCACCGAACGGCCGGACGTGGTGCACGTCCACAACGTCTTCCCGCTGTTGTCGCCGGCGGTGCTGGCCGCCTGCGCGGACGCCGGTGTGCCCACCGTCGCCACGCTGCACAACTACACCCAGATCTGTCCGCCCGGCACGCTGCAGCGGGACGGCCGGCCGTGCACCGAGTGCGTCGGGTCCGCGCCGTTGCCCGCCGTACGGCACGGCTGCTACCGCGGCTCCCGGCTGGCGACGGTGCCGCTCGCGGTCAGCCTGTCGGTCAACCGGCGGCGGTGGTGGTCCGGCGTGGAGCGGTTCCTCTGCATCTCCGCGGCGCAGCGCGCCGTCCTGGTACGGGCGGGCATGCCGGCCGAACGGCTGGCGGTGAAGCACAACTTCGTGCCGGAGCCGGGTGCCTGCCGGACCGGCGCCGGAGAGCACCTGCTGTATCTCGGCCGGCTCGCGGAGGCCAAGGGCGTGCGGCTGCTGATGGCCGCGTGGGACGAGATCGCCGCCGGCGGCGGTCTCGGCGTGCCGCTCGTGATCGCCGGGACGGGGCCGCTGGAGCGCGAGGTGGCGGCCTGGGCGGCGGGCCGGGACGACGTGCGCTACGCCGGCCTGTACGACACCGCTCAGTGCCGGCAGGCCGTCGCGCGGTCCGTCGCCGTGGTGGCGCCCTCGACATGGCTGGAGGCGTTCGGCCTGGTGGTCGTGGAGGCGATGGCGGCGGGGGTCCCGGTCGTCGCCGCCGGTCACGGCGCCTTCGTCGAACTCGTCGAGGAGGGGGTGACGGGGCTGCTGCACCGGCCGGGCGAGGCCGCCTCGCTGGCGTCGTGCCTGCGCCGGATCACGGACGGGCCGGACCGCAACCGGGAGATGGGGCAGGCGGCCCGGCGCCGTTACACACAGGACTTCAGCCCGGCCGTCGGGCTGGAGCGCCTGGTGGAGGAGTACCGCACCGCGATCGCGGGACGGTCAGCACTGGCTCGCGGCGGGGACACCCCCGCGAGCAGGGGGGATGGGGACGGAAGATGACACGATGCCGACTGTGCGGCTCGGAGGCGATGGCGAGCGTCGTCGATCTCGGGGCGACGCCACCGTGCGAGAGCTTTCTCGCCGCGGACCAGCTCGACCAGCCGGAACCGGCGTATCCGCTGCACCTGCGGGTCTGCACGGACTGCTGGCTGGCGCAGATCCCGCCGCTGATCACGCCGGAGGAGACCTTCGAGGAGTACGCGTACTTCTCCTCGTACTCGACCTCCTGGGTGGAGCACGCGCGCACGTTCGTCACGGACGCCGTGCGGCGGCTGGGTCTCGGCCCGGACGCCTTCGTGGTCGAGGTCGCCAGCAACGACGGGTACCTGCTCCGGCACGTGGTGGACCGCGGGATCCGCTGCCTCGGCATCGAGCCGTCGGTGAACGTCGGTGCCGCGGCGCGGGACGCGGGAGTGCCCACGCTCACGGAGTTCCTGAGCCCGGACACCGGCTCGGCCGTCCGCGCCGAACACGGCCCGGCGGACCTGGTCGTGGCCAACAACGTGTACGCGCACATCCCCGACGTGGTCGGGTTCACTCAGGGGCTGCGCGCCCTGGTCGCGGACGACGGCTGGGTCTCCGTCGAGGTGCAGCACCTGCTGACCCTGATCGAGGAGAACCAGTACGACACGATCTACCACGAGCACTTCCAGTACTACACGGTCGCCTCCGCGATCCGGGCGCTGGCGAGCGGCGGACTCGCGCTGGTGGACGTGGAGTTGCTGCCCACGCACGGCGGCTCCATCCGGCTGTGGGCCCGGCCCGCCGAGGTGGCCGGCGAGCCGACGCAGCGGGTGGCGGACGTGCTGGCCAGGGAGAAGGCCGCCGGGCTGCAGGAGCTGGCCGGGTACACCGAGTTCTCCGCCCGGGTCGCCAAGGTGCGCCGGGACCTGCTGCGGTTCCTGATCGAGGCGGCCGAGCGCGGCGAGACGGTCGTCGGCTACGGCGCCCCGGGCAAGGGCAACACCCTGCTCAACCACTGCGGCATCCGGCCGGACCTGCTCCCGTACACGGTCGACCGCAACCCCTACAAGCACGGCCGGTTCACGCCGGGCACCCGCATCCCGATCCTGTCGCCCGAGCGGATCGCCGCCGACCGGCCGGACTACGTCCTCGTGCTGCCGTGGAACCTGAGGGCGGAGCTGGTCGAGCAGCTGTCCTTCGTGCACGAGTGGGGCGGCCGGCTGGTCTTTCCCATCCCGGAACTGAGCGTCGTCGACGTCGCGTCGTGAAAGAGGTCACAGCATGAAGGTCGTTCTGTTCTGCGGCGGTTACGGGATGCGGATGCGCAACGGGGCCTCCGACGACGTGCCCAAGCCGATGGCGATGGTCGGCCCCCGGCCGCTGATCTGGCACGTCATGCGCTACTACGCGCACTTCGGGCACACGGAGTTCATCCTGTGCCTCGGCTACGGGGCGCACCACATCAAGGAGTTCTTCCTCAGCTACGAGGAGACGACGTCCAACGACTTCGTGCTGCGGGGCGGGCGGACCGAGCTGCTGTCCACCGACATCGCGGACTGGACGATCACGTTCGCGCAGACCGGCATCGAGTCGCCGATCGGGGAGCGGCTGCGCCGGGTGCGCCACCACCTGGACGGCGACGAGATGTTCCTCGCCAACTACGCCGACGTGCTCACCGACGCCCCGCTGCCGGAGATGATCGACCGGTTCGCCCGGCGCGACGCCGGCGCGTCGATGATGGTGGTGCCGCCGCAGTCCTCGTTCCACTGCGTGGACCTGGGCGAGGACGGCCTGGTGGGGGGCATCACCCCGGTGAGCGAACTGCCGCTGTGGGAGAACGGCGGCTACTTCGTGCTCCGCCAGGAGGTCTTCGACCACATACCGGAGGGCGGCGACCTGGTCGCCGACGGGTGCGCCCGGCTGGCCAAGCGCGGCCGGCTGGTGGCGCACCGGCACCGCGGCTTCTGGAAGCCGACCGACACCGTGAAGGAACGGGCCGCGCTCGACGACGCGTACGCCCGGGGCGACCGCCCCTGGGCCGTGTGGGAACGGGACGGCGCCGTGGCGAGGACCGCGTGATCCGGCTCGGGGCCGGGCCCCTGGACCGGATCGTCGCGGTGGGCGCGCACTGCGACGACATCGCCATCGGTGCCGGCGGCACGCTGCTGACGCTGTGCCTCGCCCGGCCGGGTGTCCGTGTCGACGCGCTGGTGCTCTCCGGCGGGGGCGGCGAACGGGAGCAGGAGGAGCGGGCCGCGCTCGCCGCCTTCTGCCCGGGTGCCGACCTGCGGCTGACCGTGCTCAAGCTGCCGGACGGCCGCCTGCCCGTGCACTGGGACGAGGCCAAGGCCGCGGTCGAGGAGCTGCGCGCCCGGAGCGAGCCGGACCTGATCCTGGCGCCGCGCACCGACGACGCGCACCAGGACCACCGCGGCCTGGCGCGGCTGATGCCGACCGCGTTCCGCGACCACCTCGTCCTCGGCTACGAGATCGTCAAGTGGGACGGCGATCTGGGCCGTCCGGCGGCGTACCAGCCGCTGTCGCCGGAGACCGCCGAACAGAAGGTGCGGCTGCTGCAGGAGCACTACCCCTCGCAGCGGCACCGGCCCTGGTACGACCGGGAGGCCTTCCTCGGGCTGGCCCGGATCCGGGGCATCGAATGCCACGCGCGCTACGCCGAGGCGTTCGCCGTCACCAAACTCACGCTCAACCTGGGGGGTTGAACCTTGCGCGTACTGCTGACCGGACACCAGGGCTATCTGGGTACCGTGATGGCCCCGGTCCTCAGGGCCGCCGGCCACGAAGTCGCCGGCCTGGACGCCGGCCTGTTCGCCGACTGCGTCCTCGGCCCGGCACCCGCCGACCCGCCGGGGCCGCGCGTGGACCTGCGCGACGTCACGGCCGAGCACGTGGCCGGGGTGGACGCCGTGATCCACCTGGCCGCGCTGTCCAACGACCCGCTGGGAGCGCTGGCGCCGGAGCTGACCTACGACATCAACCACCACGCGTCCGTGCGGCTGGCCCGGCTGGCCCGCGACGCCGGGGTGGGACGCTTCCTGTACGCGTCGACGTGCTCGGTGTACGGCGCCGCCGGCGGCGCCGGCCTGGTCGCGGAGGACGCCCCGCTGCGCCCGGTGACGCCGTACGCGGAGTCCAAGGTGCGGGTGGAGGACGATCTGCACGAGCTGGCCGACGGCGACTTCAGCCCGGTGTACATGCGCAACGCCACCGCCTTCGGCTACTCGCCCCGGCTGCGCGCCGACATCGTGCTGAACAACCTGGTGGGCCACGCCCTGTTGTCGGGAGAGGTGCTGGTGCTCTCCGACGGCACCCCCTGGCGCCCGCTGGTGCACGCCGCCGACATCGCCCGGGCCTTCACCGCCGCGCTGACCGCGCCGCGGGAAGCGGTGCACGACCGGGCGTTCAACATCGGCAGCGAGGCCAACAACGTCACGGTCGCCGAGATCGCCGAGCAGGTCGCCGAGGCGGTGCCCGGTTCCAAGGTGGTGATCACCGGGGAGACAGGTGCCGACCCGCGGTCGTACCGGGTGGACTTCTCCCGGTTCCGTGCCGCGGTGCCCGGCTTCGACTGCGAGTGGACGGTGAAGCAGGGCGCGGTCGAACTGGCCGAGGCCTACCGGACGCACGGCCTGACCCGGGAGGACTTCGACCGGCGCTTCACCCGGCTGGCCGTGCTGCGCGCCGCGTCCGACGCCGGCGCGGTGGACGGCACCCTGCGGTGGCGCCGATGACCACGGCCGGCGAAGAGATGTACGCACTGGTGGAGCGGCTCTACCCGCTGTGCCGGAGCATCACCGGCGACGGTGTGCGCGCCACCCTGGAGATCGTCGGCGAGTACGTGCCGCTGCGGGTGCACGAGGTGCCGACCGGGACCCAGGTGCTCGACTGGACGGTGCCGCAGGAGTGGAACATCCGGGACGCGTACATCGCCGACTCCGCCGGCCGGCGGGTCGTCGACTTCGCCGCGTCCAGTCTGCACGTGCTCGGCTACAGCGTGCCGGTGTCGGCGACCATGCCGCTGGCCGAGCTGCGCGCACACCTGTACACGCTGCCGGAGCACCCGTCCTGGGTGCCGTACCGCACCAGCTACTACCAGCCGGAGTGGGGATTCTGCCTGGCCCAGGAGACCCTGGACGCGCTGCCGGACGGCGAGTACGAGGTGCGCATCGACTCCACCCTCGCCGACGGCCACCTCACCTACGCCGAGCACGTGGTCCCCGGGCAGGTCCCGGACGAGGTGATCGTCTCCTGTCACGTCTGCCACCCGTCGCTGGCCAACGACAACCTGGCCGGCATCGCGGTGGCCACCTACCTGGCCCGTGCGCTGGCGGAGCGGACGCCCTACTACACCTACCGGTTCATCTTCGCGCCCGGCACCATCGGGGCGATCACCTGGCTGGCCCGCAACGCGGACCGGGTGGACCGGGTCCGGCACGGGCTCGTGCTGGCCTGCGCCGGGGACCCGGGTCAACTGACGTACAAGCAGAGCCGGCGCGGCGACGCGGAGATCGACCGGGTGATGCGGCACATCCTGGCCGCCTCCGAACGCCCGCACCGCGTCACCGAGTTCACTCCGTACGGCTACGACGAGCGGCAGTTCTGCTCGCCCGGCTTCGATCTCGGTGTGGGCTCGCTCAGCCGGACCCCGTACGCCGGCTACCCCGAGTACCACACGTCGGCGGACAACCTGGACTTCGTCTCCCCGGAGGCGATGGCGGACACCCTCGCCGTCTGCCGCGAGGCATTCGCCGTGCTCGACCGCAACCGGCGGTACGTCAACCTCAGCCCGTACGGCGAACCGCAGTTGGGCCGGCGCGGGCTGTACGACTCGCTCGGCGGCCGGAGCGACGCGAAGGAGGCCCAGATGGCCATGCTCTGGGTGCTCAGCCTCTCCGACGGCGAGCACGGTCTGCTGGACGTCGCCGAGCGGTCGGGGCTGCCGTTCGACACCGTCGCCGCCGCGGCCGGCGCCCTGCACGGCGCCGGGCTGATCAAGGCATGACGCCGGTGACCGCCCAGGACGAGAAGGCGACCGCACCGGCCGGGTCCGCCCGGCGGGCCCTCGCCGGCCGGCTCTCCTGGGGACTGGCCGACCAGGCGGCGTCCAGCATCAGCAACTTCGTGGTCGGCGCCTACGTGGCCCGCTCGCTGGGGGTGACCGCGTTCGGCGTGTTCAGCCTGGCCTGGGTGACGTACGGCGTGGTGCTCAACGTCTCCCGCGGGCTGGCCACCGACCCGCTCGTGGTGCGTTTCAGCGGCGTGCCGGACGCCTCCTGGCGCGGGGCGGTGGTCCGGTCGACGGGTACCGCGCTCTGCGTCGGCGCGGCCATCGGCACGGCTTGCCTGGTGGCCGGCCCGGCTCTCGGCGGCCGTGTGGGGCCCGCGTTCCTCTGCCTCGGTGTCACACTGCCGGGGCTGCTGCTCCAGGACGCCTGGCGGTTCTCGTTCTTCGCCGCCGGCGCCGGGCGCAAGGCGTTCGTCAACGACCTCGTGTGGGGCGTCGCGCTGGTCCCGGCCATGGTCCTGGCGGCCCGGGCGGGCAGCGTGGCCGCGTTCGTGCTCGCCTGGGGCGCGTCCGCCGCGGTGGCCGCCGCGTACGGCTGCCTCCAGTCCGGCCTGCGGCCCCGGGTGACCGGGGCGCGGGGGTGGCTCCGCGAGCAGCGTGATCTCGGCTACCGGTACCTGGTCGAGAACGTCAGCCTCAGCGGCGCCAGCCAGCTGCGGGCGTACGGTCTCGGCGCGATCGTCGGGGTCGGCGCGGTCGGCGCGGTGCGGGGCGCCGAGCTCCTGATGGGTCCGTTCCTCGCCGTGCTGATGGGGCTGTCGCTGGTCACCGTCCCGGAGGCGGCACGGGTGCTGCGGCAGGCCCCGCACCGCGTCGGCTCGTTCTGCCTCCTGCTGGGCGGCGGGCAGGCCGCGGCCGCGCTGCTGTGGGGCGGGGCGCTGCTGCTGCTGCCGCACCGGCTCGGCGAACTGGTGCTCGGCGACGTCTGGCACTCCGCCTCGCAGCTCATCGTGCCGATCACCCTCGGCGTCGCGGGCGCGGGCCTCGGCACCGGGGCGGCGGCCGGGCTGCGCGCGTTCGGCGCGGCCCGGCGCAGCCTGCGCTGCCAGCTGTTCGCCTCCGTCTGCTACGTCGGCGGCGGGCTGGGCGGGGCGGCCGCGGCCGGCGCGGTCGGCTCGGCCTGGGGCGTCGCCGCCGCGACCGTCAGCGGCTCGGCCGTGTGGTGGCTGCACCTGCGGTCCGCCCTGCGCGAGCACCGCCGGAACCCGATTCCCGAAGTGAGGACCGCATGACCGACCGACCCAGGCTGAGCATCGGCCTGCCCGTGTACAACGGCGAGGAGTACCTGGCCGAGTCCTTCGACGCCCTGCTCGGCCAGACGTACGAGGACTTCGAGCTGGTCGTCTCCGACAACGCCTCGACCGACGGGACCGAGGACATCTGCCGCCGGTACGCCGCGAAGGACTCCCGCATCCGCTACCTCCGGCTGCCTCGGAACATCGGCGCCACGCCGAACCACAACCATGTGTTCGCCGAGTCCCGCGGCGAGCTGTTCAAGTGGGCCTCGCACGACGACCTGTACGGCCGCGACCTGCTGGAGCGCTGTGTGGCGGCGCTGGACGAACGGCCCGACGTGATCCTCGCGCACACCGAGCAGGCGGTCGTCGACGGCGCCGGCCGGGTGAAGGTCCCCTACACGTACACGCTCGCCACCGACTCGCCGCACGCGCCGGAGCGCTTCCGCAGCCTGCTGTTCGAGCCCGGTGGCGACGACTTCTACGGGGTGATGCGGGCCGACGTGCTGCGCCGGGTGAAGCCGCTCGACAGCTACCACCACGCGGACCGCACGTTCGTCGCCGAGATCACCCTGCACGGGGCCTTCCACCAGGTGCCGGAACTGCTGTACTTCCGGCGCGACCACCCCACCCGCGCCGAGCGGGCGAACCCCTCCAAGCGCTCCCGGTGCGTCAACCTGGACCCGCGCCGGGCGGGCCCGCTGCACCCGACGCCCCGGCTGCTCGCCGAGTACGTCTGGGGTTTCGTCGCGGCGATCCGGCGGGCGCCGCTGTCCCCGGCCGACCGGCGCGCCTGCTACCGCCACCTGGGCGCGTGGATGACCAGCCGGGTCCGGCCCGGCGCCGGGGAACGGGTCGAGGACCGCGCCCCGGTCGACCCGGACGGCGTCACCGTGTCCGTGGACGCCCTGGTCGCCGGGCGTGAGGGGCGGCGGGCATGAGGGCCGCGGCACGGGTGGGGGTGTTCGGCCTGCTGGGCTCCGGAAACCTCGGCAACGACGGGTCGCTGGAGGCCGTGCTCGGGTACCTGCGCGCCGAGCACCCGGAGGCGGTCGTGGACGCGCTGTGCGGCGGGCCCGAGGCCGTCACGGCCCGGTTCGGGATCCCCGCCACGCGGCTGCACTGGAACCGCGCGGAGTACCGGACCGCGTCGCGTGCGGGCGCCATCGCGGCGAAGGGCCTCGGCAAGCTCGTCGACGCCTTCCGCACCGCCGCCTGGGTGCGCCGGCACGACGTGGTGATCGTGCCGGGCATGGGCGTCCTGGAGGCCACGCTGCCACTGCGGCCGTGGGGCTTCCCGTACGCGCTGTTCCTGCTCTGCGCGAGCGGCCGGCTGTTCGGCACCCGGGTCGCGCTGGTCAGCGTCGGCGCCGCCGAGATCGGCAACCGGCCGACCCGGGCCCTGGTGCGCTGGTCGGCGCGGCTGGCCGCGTACCGGTCCTACCGGGACGCCCAGTCCCGCGACGCGATGCGGGCGATGGGCGTGGACACCAGGCGCGACGAGGTCTACCCCGACCTCGCGTTCTCCCTGCCGACGCCGCCGGCCGGCGTCCCCTCGGATGCGCCCGGCCGGGTCTGCGTCGGTGTCATGGACTTCCGCGGCGGCAACGACGACCGCGCCCGGGCCGAGGAGATCCACCGGCGCTACCTCGACGGGACGATCCGGTTCGTCCGCGCGCTGGTGGAGGAGGGCAGGCCGGTCCGGCTGCTCACCGGCGACCGGTGTGACGCGCCGGTGGTCGCCGCGATCCTCGACGCGGTCGGCTCGCCGCTGGTCACCGCCGCCGGAACGGCCTCACTGACCGATCTGATGCACGAGACCGCGGCCGCCGACACCGTGGTGGCGATCCGCTACCACAACCTGATCTGCGCGCTGAAGACCGGCACACCGACGCTCGCCGTCACCTATGCGGCGAAGAGCGACGCGCTCATGGCCGGGATGGGGCTGGCCGCGTACTGCCACCCGGCGCGCGAGGTCGACGCCGACCGGCTGCTGGAGCAGTTCCGGGCGCTGGAGAAGCAGTCGGCCGAGCTGCGGCAGACCCTCGCCGAGCGGAACCGGGCCGCCGCCCGGCGACTCGACCACCAGTTCACCGCCCTGACCACCGCCCTGTTCCCGGCGGCCGGCCACGCCCACACCCTGCGGGAGGCTCCATGAAGGCGATCCAGGTTCCGGAGATCGACGGGGCCTACCTGTTCGAGCCGACGCCGTACACCGACGAACGCGGCTTCTTCTGCCGCACCTTCGACGCCGACGTGGTCCGCTCGGTGGGCCTCGACCCGGACGCCTTCGTCCAGGACAGCCTGTCCCGTTCGGTCCGGGGCGTGCTGCGCGGCCTGCACCTGCGCTCCGGCGCCGGCGAGGCCAAGCTGGTGCGGTGCTCGTACGGGAAGGTCTTCGACGTCGTCGTGGACCTGCGGCCGGACTCGCCGACCTACCTGGGCCGGGCCTTCTTCGAACTGTCCGGCGAGACGCAGGTGACCCTGTACATCCCGGCGGGCTGCGCGCACGGCTTCCAGGCGCTCACCGACACCGCCGACACCTCCTACCGGATCGACCGGCCGCACGATCCGGCCGAGGACGTGACGATCGCCTACGACGACCCGCAGCTCGCCGTTCCCTGGCCGCTGCCGGTCAGCTCGATGTCCCAGCGGGACCGGGAGGCGCCGAGCCTCGCCGCGGTCCTGGAACACCGGAAAGGATGAAGTCGGCTTGGACACTGGAGAGTTCCACCTGCCCCGGTCGCGGGCAGCGAACGAACGACTGCACAGCCTGGTCCCCGGCGGCGCGCACACCTACGCCAAGGGGGACGACCAGTACCCCGAGAACCTGGCCCCGGTCATCAGCCACGGCCGCGGTTCCCACGTGTGGGACGTCGACGGCAACCGCTACGTCGAGTACGGCTCCGGCCTGCGCTCCGTCAGCCTCGGCCACGCCCACCCCCGCGTGACCGAGGCGGTGCGGCGCGAACTCGACCGCGGCAGCAACTTCGTCCGGCCGTCCGTCGTGGAGCTGGAGGCCGCGGAACGCTTCCTGGCCACGGTGCCGACCGCCGAGATGGTGAAGTTCGCCAAGAACGGCTCCGACGCCACCACCGCCGCGGTGCGCCTCGCCCGCGCCGCCACCGGGCGCCCGCGGGTGGCCCTCTGCGCCGACCACCCGTTCTTCTCCGTCGACGACTGGTTCATCGGCACCACGCCGATGTCCGCCGGGATCCCCGAGTCGGCCAGTGAGCTGACCGTGACCTTCCCCTACGGCGACCTGGCCGCCACGGAGGAGCTGCTCAGCCGCTACCAGGACGAGGTCGCCTGCCTGATCCTGGAACCCGCCACCCACACCGAGCCGCCGCCCGGGTACCTCGCCGGGCTGCGCGAGCTGGCCGACCGGCACGGCTGCGTCCTGGTCTTCGACGAGATGATCACCGGTTTCCGCTGGTCGGAGGCGGGCGCCCAGGGCCTGTACGGCGTCGTCCCCGACCTCTCCACGTTCGGCAAGGCGCTGGGCAACGGCTTCGCCGTGTCCGCGCTGGCCGGGCGCCGCGAGCTGATGGAGCTGGGCGGGCTGCGGCACTCCGGCGACCGGGTCTTCCTGCTGTCCACCACCCACGGGGCGGAGACGCACTCCCTGGCAGCCGCGATGGCCGTGTTCGCCGCCTACACCGAGGAGGGCGTCACCGCGCGGCTGCACGCCCTCGGCGAGCGGCTGGCCGACGGTGTCCGCCAGGCCGCGACCGCCATGGGCGTCGGCGAGCACCTCGTCGTCCGGGGCCGGGCCAGCAACCTCGTCTTCGCCACCCTCGACGAGAACCGGCAGCCGTCGCAGCAGTACCGCACCCTGTTCCTGCGCCGGCTCCTCATGGGCGGGGTGCTGGCCCCGTCGTTCGTGGTGAGCAGCGCGCTGACCGACGCCGACATCGAGCACACCGTCGACGTGGTGGCCCAGGCGTGCGCGGTGTACCGGAAGGCACTGGACGCCGCCGACCCCACCCCGTGGCTGTCCGGACGGCCGGTGAAGCCGGTGTTCCGCCGGCTGGCGTGACGGGGAGACGTGAGGTGACGGGGTGTCAGCGGCGCTCCGGGCGACGGGCGTCGGCCGTCCGGGCCGTCAGCCGGCCGGCCGTCCGGTCCACCAGCCACGCGGTCACCGGTGTCACCGCCAGCGCGGTGCACCAGCCGCCGAGCGCGTCGGTCGGGTAGTGCGCGCCCAGGGCGACCTGCGCCCAGCCCATGGCGGCGCCGGCCACCAGCGCCGCGGCGAGCACCAGGAGTGTGCCGGCCGCCCCGCCGAGGCCGAGCCGGTGCGTGGCGAGGAGCGCCGCCATGACCGCGAGCGCGGTGAGGAAGGCGGTGTGCCCGCTCGGATAGGACAGGTTGCCGGCGCCGTGGATGGTGCGTCCCACCACGTGTTTGAGCAGCGTCGCCGTCCCCACGGTGGCGCCGACGCCGGCCACGACGAGCACCGCCGCGCGAGGACGCCGTAGCAGCAGGCAGACCGTCACGACGGCCACGACGAGCAACGTCGATCCGGCGGGCTCGCCCAGGAAGTCCAGGGCCAGGGCGAGGTGCCGCCACGGCGGACCGGCACCGTCCACCGCCGCCGCGATCCGCGCGTCCACCCTGCCGGGCATGCCGTCGCCGGCGTACCGGACTCCGAGCACGACGACCATCAGCGCGGCGAGCGCCGCGACCGTTCCGAGTCCCCGCCCGCTCCTCCCCACCAGGGAGCCCCCCGTCGCGTCCGGCCGGCATCAGTGATCCGCCCGCCACCTTAGCCAACCGGCAGGCGGCGAATCACCTGTACCCGACCTTGCGTGGGGTTCCCCACAATGTGCCCATTTCTGGACAGAGGTATGTCTATAAGTGGTTTTATGGCTGGTCGCACTCCTGTGGCGATCGGCGCGGGAATGCACACGACCAGCGACGACATGGGAGAAGCACTTGACCACGCGGAGTAAACGACGCACCGGACTGGTCGCTGCGGCCGGCGTACTCGGCGGCGTCCTCTCGGTCACGGCCCTCGGCGGTACGAGCAACGCCGCCGACAACGGCAACGGCCACGGCGACAAGGCCGGGAACAGCTCGGCGGCGCAGGAAGCCTCCGACGCCCGGATAACGATCACGCCCGGGCAGGGCGCCTACGGCGTCGGGACCGACGCCCCGGTCGGTGTCACCGTCGGCGACGGCAAGCTCACCCAGGTGACCATGACCGCCGTCGCGACCGGCACCGAGGTCCCGGGCACGCTGTCCGCGGACGGCACCTCCTGGAAGCCGGACGGCCGGCTGAAGCCTGCCACCAAGTACCAGATCGCCGCCGAGGCCGACGACGCCAAGGGCCGTTCCGCCTCCGGGAACGCCACGATCACCACGGTCTCCCCGGCCAACGACTTCATCGGGCACGTCTCCCCCGCGAACGGCTCGACCGTCGGCGTGGGCATGCCGGTGACGGTCACCTTCGACAAGGCGGTCACCTACAAGGCCGCCGTGGAGTCGGAGATCCAGGTCAGCTCCAGCAGCGGCCAGCGGGTCGTCGGTCACTGGTTCGGCGACCACCGCCTGGACTTCCGTCCCGAGACCTACTGGAAGTCCGGCTCCACGGTCACCGTCACGCTCAGCCGACAGCAGGGCGTCCACAAGACGGTCACCTTCAAGATCGGCCGCAGCCAGATCAGCACCGTCGACGCGAAGACGAAGCGGATGACCGTCGTCCGGGACGGCAAGACGATCAAGAACATCCCGATCTCGTCGGGCAGCAGCGAGCACCCGACGTACAACGGGCGGATGGTGATCTCCGAGAAGTTCCGGCAGATCCACATGAACGGTGCGAGCGTCGGCCTCACGGAGAAGGACGGCAAGCCCTCCTACGACATCAAGGCCGTACCGCACGCCATGCGCCTGACCGACTCGGGCACCTTCATCCACGGCAACTACTGGGGTGCCGACTCCGTCTTCGGCAAGGCCAACACCAGCCACGGCTGCGTGGGCCTGAAGGACGTCCGCGGCGGCGGCGACGCCAGGAAGCCCGCCGCGTGGTTCTTCGACCACTCGATGATCGGCGACGTCGTGACCGTGAAGAACTCCGACGACACGACCACGCCGGCCCCGGACAACGGCCTCAGCGACTGGAACATGCCGTGGAGCGAGTGGGTCGCGGGCAGCCCGGCCGGCTGACGCCACGCCGACGCACCTGCCCCGACGCGTCCGGCGGCTCCTGGGGTCAGTCCAGCAGCCGGCGCCAGATGCGGGTGCGGTGCAGCAGGTACAGGGAGCCCAGCAGGACGACGGCCTGCAGCCCGATCGCGAGCAGCCAGAATTCGTCCCTGGTCTCCAGCCTGTTCGTCAGGAACGTGAAGTTCATGCCGAAGAACCCGGTGAGGAACGACAGCGGCAGGAAGATCACCGACACGATCGCCAGCCGGTTGAGCACGCCGTTCTGCTCGCCCGCGACGAGCGAGGAGTAGCTGGCGAAGGCCCGGCGGGTGGCGTCCTGGAAGGACTCGATGTCGGCGAGCACCATCCGTCCGGCGGTCTGGAACTCCCGGGCGTAGCGTTGCCGCTCCTCGGGGAAGGAAGGGTTCATCATCCGGCGGGTGAGGACGGCGTCGGTCGCCTGGAGGTAGGGCAGCAGGGCGTGGTGCAGCTGCGCGGAGCGCCTTCGCAGCTGCGCCAGCAGATAGATCTGCTGCGGGTGGCGGTCCTCGAACATCTCGTCCTCAAGCTCCTCGGTCCGCAGCAGGCTGTGCACGGCGGCCTGCCGGAAGGTGTCCAGGGCCTCCTGGAGCAGGAGGAAGAACATGGTCACCGCGTCGGCCGGCCGGTCGTGCCGCAGCGCCGCGGTGACGCTCCGCGCGAGGCCCGCCTGGCCGCGGTGCGCGGTGACCAGGATCCGTTCGGTCACCACCGCGTGGACGTGGTCGATCTCCTCGCCGTGCACCACCGGCACCACGAAGCCGGCCCGCTCCCCCAGGAAGTCGGCCCGCACGGGCTCGCCGAACCTGCCGAACCAGTCCAGTTCCTCCGCGTCGAGACCCAGTTGCTCGGCGAGCGGTGGGTTCCGCTCCGGCGCGTCCCGGGGCAGCTCGACGTCGACGAGCAGGAAGGGCTCCACGGCCATCCGCTCCCGGGCCCCCGCGACGTCCGTGCGGATGACGGTCGCCTCCGGCATCAACACCACCGTTACGATCATCGCCCTCGCCATCCGTCCCGGAACCCCTGGCTCCGAGCATCGGCGCGCGGCGGCGTTCACGCATCCCTGGCCACTCGCGCGCACCGGCAAAGGCCCGCCGAACGGATGACAGGGCCCGGCAGCGCCTCATCGGCTTCGTCCCGCCCGGCTCACCGCAGCAGGCCCGGTTCCCGGCACCACCGCTCCGGCACGGCCGCCCCGTGCCGGGGCGGTTGTGCCGCACTCGCTGCGGGTTGATTCTTGAGGAAGGGGAGGGCGTGTGCCAGGCACCGGGGCTCGCGAGAACGGACGTGAGATGAAGACACCATCGAACGGGCCCAGGGCCGATGGCCTTGTCGACCCGTTGAGGGTCACCCGGGCCGCCACCGTCATACTGGATCACCGCGGAGTGGTGACCGGCTGGAGTCCGGAGGCCGATCGGCTGCTCGGCTACCGGGCGCAGGAGATGCTCGGCCGTCCGGTCGACGCCGTGTCGGCGCGGGCCGCCTCGGATGAGGACGAAGGTTGGCTCAGCCCGCACAATCCCTCCCCTCGCGTCCGTGAGGTCACCCTGCGTCACCGTTCCGGGCGTCTGGTGCGGGTGGCCGCCGAGTGCCGCGGCCTTCCCGACACGGTCGCGGGCCCGGCGACCCTGCTGCTGCTGACGGATGCCGAGCTACTCGCGGAGTGGCAGCTGCAGCAGGCGATGCTGCACGGCATGGCGACGCAGTCTCCCGTCGGCCTGACGATCTACGACACCGATCTGCGCGTCGCATGGGCCAACCACGCGGCCCGGCAGGAGCTGCCCGGGCCCTTCGCGCAGTATCTGGGACGCCGCGAGGACGAGCTGTACCCGGGTAGCCAGGTGCTCTCCGCACTGCACCCGCCCTCCGTCACCCAGGTGATGCGCAAAGTGCTCGACACGGGGCGGACCGTCGTGGACCTGCACTACCGGGGCTGCCCCCCGTCGGATCCCGGCCGGGAACACGTGTGGTCGCTCTCCTACTACCGGCTGCAGGACGAGGAGGGACG
The DNA here is from genome assembly GCF_000720135.1 of Streptomyces sp. NRRL S-1022. Classification (GTDB taxonomy): domain Bacteria; phylum Actinomycetota; class Actinomycetes; order Streptomycetales; family Streptomycetaceae; genus Streptomyces. The sequence continues at coordinate 40,706 of NZ_JOIU01000038.1, forward strand.
GCCGCTGGGGGTCTGCGAGGAATCCGTGGACGTCACCGACCTGTACCGGGCCCAGCGGCGGCTGGACCTGCTGAACGAGGCCGGTTCCGTGATCGGCAGCACGCTGGACCTCGAACACACGGTGTGGGAACTGGCCGAGGTCCTGGTGCCACGGGTCGCCGACTTCATCGCCGTGGACCTGATGGGCGCCGTACTGGCCGGCAGGGAACCCGACACCGGGGGCCCCGGCAGATCCGGCGACCTGCGCCGGGTCGTGCACCGCTCGGTCCGGGAGGACCTGCCCGAAGCCGTCGTCGTACCGGGGGAACGGGCCGACTACCCCGAAGGCTCACCGCAGTGGCAGTGCCTGGCGACCGGGGCGCCGGTACTGAACGCCGCGCTCAAGTCGGCCGGCCCCTGGCTGCTCGACGACCCCGTACGCAGTGCGCGCATGCACAAGCTGGGCATCCATTCCCACATGGTGGTTCCGCTCCGGGCCCGGGGAGTCACCATGGGCGTGGCCACCCTCATGCGCTGGCGTGATCCGCTCGCCTTCGTCCCCGAAGACCTGCTGCTCGTGGAGGAACTGGCGGGACGTGCCGCCATCTGCATCGACAACGCACGCCGGTTCCACCGCGAGCACAGGTCCGCACTCACCCTGCAGCGAAGCCTGCTGCCGTCCAGGCTGCCCGCGCATTCGGCGGTGGAGGCGGCCTACCGGTACCTGCCCGCGGACACCGAGGCGGGCGTGGGCGGCGACTGGTTCGATGTGCTGCCCCTTGCCTGCGGCCGCGTGGGCCTGGTCGTCGGCGACGTCGTCGGCCACGGCATCCGTGCCGCGGCCACCATGGGACGCCTGCGTACCGCGGTGCACACCCTGGCCGACCTCGACCCGGCGCCGGAGGAACTGCTCTCCCACCTCGACGACCTGGTCAGCCGCCTGGCCGACGAGGCGGAGGAAGCGCATCCGTCGGGAGTCGAGGGCGTGGTCGGCGCCACCTGCCTGTACGGCGTCTACGACCCCGTCACCCGCCGTGCCACCTTCGCCCGCGCGGGCCAGCCGCCCCCGGCTCTGGCCCACCTGGAGCAGCCGGTGGAGTTCCTCGGCATTCCGGCCGGCCCGCCCCTGGGCATGGGCTGGCTGCCGTTCGAGTCGGCTGAAGTGGACATTCCGCCGGGCTCGGTCCTGGCCCTCTACACCGACGGCCTGCTGACGGCTTCCGACGGCGACACGGACACCGGGCTGGAGCGGCTCAGCTTCGCCCTCGCTCACCCCGACCGTCCCCTGGAGGACATCTGCGACACCGTGGAGCGCGTCCTGCTGCCCGACCGCCCCCGCGACGACGTCGCCTTCCTCGTCGCCCGGCCCCGCCCGCTGGCCCCCGAGAACGTCGCCACGTGGGACCTGGCCTTCCAGGCGACGTCCGTGCGAAGGGCCCGCGTGCTGACCGACGAGCGCCTCGCCCAGTGGCAGCTGGACGAACTGGCCTTCTCCGCGGAACTGATCGTCAGCGAACTGGTCACGAACGCCATCCGGCACGCGTGCGGCCCCGTCGAGCTCCGCCTCATCCGCACCGAGACCCGGCTCGTCTGCGCGGTGTCCGACCACAGCAGTACCTCCCCCCACCTGCGTCGGGCCACGGCCGGCGAGGAAGGGGGCCGCGGTCTGTTCCTGGTGGCCCAGATCGCCCTGCGCTGGGGGACCCGCTACACCCACGACGGCAAGATCATCTGGGCGGAGCTGCCCCTGCCGGGCCCGTGAGCCGATACGGGGTGGTTTACCCCATGTGATGGTTTACCGCGCATCAGGCGCGGCACTCGGGCGCCACGGGCGACCCCTCGGAGAGGTCCTCGCCGTGCGATGCACCGGGCAGGCGCATCGGGAGCCAGTCCGGCGGCGCAGCCGGGCGGAACAGAAGGCGATCGATGACGACGATCGGTGTGGAAGAGGAGTACCTGCTGCTCGACCCGGTCACGGGACTGCCGGTGCCCCTCGGGGACAAGGTGCTTGCCACCGCGGGCCTGGGGCACCTCGTGGCCGACCATGAGGTGCAGTGCGAGCTGCTGCAGGCGCAGGTCGAGGTGGCCACGCCGGTGTGCGGCACGCTGGAGGAGGTCGGCGGACACCTGCTCCGGCTACGGCATGCCGTCGGGGCGGCCGCCGAGACGCACGGCTGCCGGATCGCGGCCTGCGCGACACCCCCGCTGCGCCACGGCCGCCCCGTGGCCGTCACCGACCAGGCCCGGTACCGGGCCATGCTCACCCAGGCGCCCCAGCTCGTGGCGGAGCAGCTGGTCAACGGCATGCACGTGCACGTCGGGGTCCCCAGCCGGGAGACCGCCCTGCAGATCCTGAACCGGATCAGGGTGTGGCTGCCGGCCCTGACCGCCCTGTCCGCGAACTCTCCGCTGTGGGACGGCCACGACACCGGCTTCGCCAGCTGGCGCACCGTGATCTTCAGCCGGTGGCCGGTCAGCGGCATGCCCCCGCACTTCGCCGACATCGCCGACCACGACCGGCGCGTGCAGCGGCTGCTGGACTGCGGTCTGATCTCGGACACCGGGCAGTTGTACTGGCAGGCGCGGCTCTCGGCGCGGTACCCCACCATCGAGGTGCGGTGCCTGGACGTGCAGCTGGGCGCGGACGACGCGGTGATGCTCACGGGCCTCGTCCGGGCTCTGGTGCAGACCGCGCTGGCGGAGTCCGCCGCCGGCGCTCCCGAGCTGGACTGTGACCAGGAACTGCTGCAGGGGAGCATGTGGCACGCCGCCCGGCACGGGCTGAGCGGCACTCTGGTCGACCCCGGCGGCCGGCAGCGCCGGGCCGGCGAGATGCTGTACGAGCTGCTGCGCCACGTCGCCCCCGCCCTCGACGCGTCCGGTGACAGCCGGCAGGTGACGGCCCTGGTCCACCGGCTCCTCCAGAGCGGCACCGGCGCGGACCGGCAACGTGACGCCCTCGCCCAGGGCGGCCTGCCCGCGGTCACCGACCTGATCCTCGCCCAGAGCACCATGCCCTGACCAACACCGTCGGTCGTCCGGGCCGCCCGCCGTCAGCTGCCGTGCCGGGTCTCCGTCCCCGTGCTCCGCCGCTGCGCCTGCCCCTCGTCCGGCGCCTGGCCGTCCCGGCCCTGGCGACGCAGGCGGATCTCGACGTGGCCGTCGGCGATCCGGGTCTCGAAGGACGGCTGGGGTGCGGTGGCCGGGCCGCGGACGTTCCAGCCGTCCGAGAGCCGGAAGACACTGCCGTGCCAGGGGCACTGGACGCAGCCGTCGCTGACCGTGCCCTCGGAGAGCGGCCCGGCGAGGTGGCTGCACCGCTCGGCCAGGGCGTGGACCGCCCCTCCGGATTCCCGGACGACCAGGACCGGGACGTCGTCCACGCTGCGCCGCACCGGCCGGTCGACCGGGAACTCGGCCACGGCTCCGATCCGGTGCCAGCCCTGGGTGACGACGTGCGGGACCTCTTCGGCGTGGTTCGCGCCGGACGCCTGGCGGTAGGCCAGGTGGCCGCCCAGCATGCCGCCGACCGCGACCGCCGTCAGCCCCAGGAAGCCGTAGGCCCGGCCCGCCGCGTGCCGTCCCCGGACGCGGCTGGTGAGCGAGGCGGCGTACAGGCCGACGGCCGCCGAGTTGGCGAGGGCGTGCGCGAGTCCGACACGCTGCTGCTGGCGGTGCAGCTCCGCCCAGTCGACCCAGCCCGCCAGGGCCGCGGGCGCGGCGGAGGTGAGGCCGACGCCGACCAGCAGACCCGCCTCGCGGGAGCGGCCGGGGTACAGGTCCAGTACGGCCGCCGACAGCCAGCTGCCGATCGGCACCTGCACCATCAGCGGGTGCACCGGGTGCCCCAGCCACCTGCCGTGCAGGAGGTCCCGCCCGTTGCCGAGCGGCAGGGCCTGCACCTTCTTGCGGACCGCGTCGATCACCGTGTCGGCCATGGGCTCCCGCTCCAGGCGGTCCAGCATGCGCAGGAGGCGGCTCTGCCGCATCCGCGAACGACGGCGTGGCGTAGTACTCATGGTCGGCCGGGTTTCCCCCCGCACGGACGGCAAACAGCGCGGAAGCCGCTGCGCGGGCGCGCCGGGATGCGGTGCGGCGGAATGGTCGGGTCCTGGTCCGGGACGGCCGGCGCGGGCGGCACCGTACCGCGCCGCGCCGGAGCGCCCTCGCCGCGGTGCCCGCCGGCGCGGTCGGGACCGCCGGGCGGCGGGTGGCGCGGGGCTCGGCGGCCGTCCGACCGGTCCGGCGGGCAAGGCGCCGTCGCCGACCGGGCTTTGGGCGTGGAACACCGTGCAGTCCGGTGGCGGACACTCTCCTGCGCCGCGGGGCTGTGTCGTGCGTGCAAAGGGCTCTTGGAAGCGCAAAATGGGATCATGCAGGGCTTCTGCATCACCAGCCCCTCAGGCGGGGAGGTACACAGATGCCACAGACCACGCGTTCCAAGCCCTATTTCGAGCTTCGCATCGGCGGCTTCCACGCCACCTCCGACCGCCTCCCGGTGCGGTTCCTGGCACTCGTGTCCAGCGCGGTGACCGGCGCCGCCGCGTTCCTCTGGAGACGCTGACCGGCCGGGTCGGGAGGGTTCGACAGGGTGGGAAGCCGCGAGGCGCGGAAGCGTCCACGGCGCCGCCCGGGCGGCCGTGCCGCGCGGCCGGCGCGCACGTGAGGAAGCACGGGATCGGTGTGAGACTGGGCGAGGAAGAGGTGATCCCCGTGCCGGATCCGCCACACGCCCACACCGACCGCGGCCCCCATCCCGACCCCGCCGTCGACGAGAACCGGCTCGAACAGCTCATCTCCCGGGCACAGACGGCCCTGCCGGTGGAACTGCCCGCACTGGCCGGGCAGTGCGCCTCGGCGCTGGGCCTGGGCACCGCGCTGATCTACCTCGCCGACCTGCAACAGCGGCTGCTCGTTCCCCTCGACGAGGCCGTGGAATCGCTGGCCGTGGACCACTCGTCGGCAGGCTGGGCGTACCGCACGGTCGCCCCGAGGGTGGTCGACGCCGATGACGGCCTGATCGTCTGGATGCCCCTCGTCGACGGTGCGGAGCGGCTGGGCGTGCTGGCGGTGCGCACCGCCTCGCTCGACGGGCGGCTGATGCGCCGCAGCCGGATGCTGGCCGATCTGTTCGCCATGCTGATCACCTCCAAGCGCGCCTACAGCGACTGGCTCGCCGCCCGCACGCGCAGCGCAGTCATGCAGCTGCCCGCCGAGATGCTGCGGGCCTTCCTGCCCCCGCGCACCATCGGCAGCAGCAGGTGCGTATCGACCGCGGTCCTGGAACCGGCGTACGACATCGCCGGCGACGCCTTCGACCACTCGGTGGTCAAGCACGTGCTGCACACGATGATCCTCGACGGCATGGGGCACGATCTGACCGCCGGCCTGACCACCTCGGTCGCCATGGCGGCGGCGCGCAACACCCGCCGCCGCGGCGGTGACCTGACCGAGGTCGTCGGCTCCGTCGACCGGGCGTTGGCCGAGTGGCTGCCCGACCACTTCTGCACCGGTGTGCTGTGCCGGCTCGACGCGGAGACCGGGGTACTGCGCTGGGTCAACTGCGGTCACCCCGCACCGTTGTTGATCCGTGACGAGCGGGTGCTCACCGGCGCGCTGGACAGCCCCCCGCAACCGCCGATCGGCCTGGCCGGCCCGCTCTTCCCGACGGCCCGGCAGATCAACGAGACGAAGCTGGAACCGGGTGACTGCGTCCTGCTGTACACCGACGGTGTCGTGGAGGCGCGCGACGAGAACGGTGCGGAGTTCGGGCTCGGCCGGTTCACCGACTTCATCATCCGCTCCGACGCCGCCGGCGAGCGACCGGCCGAGGTGCTGCGGCTGCTCATCCACGCCATCCTCGACTACCAGCGCAACCAGCTACGGGACGACGCGACCATCCTGCTCTTCGAATGGCGCCCGCAGGATCCGTGACGCGGGACGCGCGCACCCCGGCCCCGCGTCCCGGGGCCGGGGTGCGCGCGTCCCGTCACGGAGACCGGGTCGAGGTCACAGCAATCGGTCGACCAGTCCGTCGATGTAGTCCGGGGTGAGCGGGACCATGCCGAACAGGACGCGGATGTACATCGGGGCCAGGATGTGGTCCAGCACGTCGAACGCGTCGGGTGCGGGCTCGCCACGGTCGCGGGCGCGATCGAGCATGGACTGCAGTTGCCGGGTGCGTTCTGCGCGGAGTTGGGCACCGGCCCGCAGGCCCTGCTGACCGCTGCTCGACAGGGCGAAGGCCAGGTGCAGCACCGCAGGACCGTCGGGTCCGGTGATCTCGCGGGCCACTTGGGCCGCGTAAGTGCGCAGGTCGCCGGCGAGACTGCCGGTGTCGGGCATCGGCGAGCGCGCGTTGAGGCGGGTGAGCGCCACGTCGGTGAGCAGGGTTTCCAGGTTGCCCCACCGGCGGTAGATGCTGCTGTCGGCCACGCCTGCGCGGGCCGCGACCTCGCCGACGGTGAAGTTGCCGTAGCCGCGCTCACCGATCAGCTCGGTGACGGCCTGGTGCACCTGCGCGCCGACGCGGGCACTGCGCCCGCCGGGCCGCCGGGCTCGCTGTCCCTCGTTCATGCCCCCACCTTAACGCAGTCAAGACTTGCGTTTGCTAGGCAACCGTCTCTACAGTCACCTAACGCAGTCGCCGACTGCTTTAGGGCGCCCGGGTGGAACGCCACCCACGCCGGCCGCGACCGGGCGCACGCGACGATCGAGGGGGATCACATGGCCGCACCGCATGCGACCGCAGGCAGTCGACCGAACCGGACCGTGCTGCTCACGGTGACCTGCCTGGGCCAGTTCATGGTCCTGCTCGACAACACGATCGTCGGAGCGGCACTGCCCGACATGCAGCACCGGCTGCACACCCAGCTGACCGGACTGCAGTGGATCGTCGACGCGTACGTCCTGCTCGTCGCGATGCTGCTGCTGTCCGGCGGTGTCTTCGCCGACCGGTTCGGCCGCAAGCGGGTGTACCTGACCGGCGTGGCGGTGTTCACCGCCGCGTCGCTGCTGTGCAGCCTCGCGCCCTCGCTCGGCTGGCTGGTCACCGGCCGGGTGCTGCAGGGGATCGGGGCCGCGGCGCTCAGCCCCGCCTCGCTCGCCCTGCTCGCCGCCGCCCATCCCGTGCCGCAAGAACGGATCAAGGCGATCGGGCTGTGGGCCGGACTCAGCGGCATCGGTCTGGCCGCAGGCCCCGTGGCCGGCGGCGTGCTGACCCAAGCCTTCGGCTGGCCCGCCATCTTCCTGGTCAATCTGCCCATCGGCGTGGTCCTGCTGCTGCTCGGCCTGCGCCGCCTCGGCGAGTCCCGCAACCCGAGCGCCCTCGCGATCGACGTCCCGGGCACGGTGCTGTCCGTCCTGGCGGTGGGTGCACTGACCTACGGGCTGATCGAGGGGGGTGCCCGAGGCTGGACCTCACCGGTCATCCTGGGCAGCTTCGCCGCCGCGGTGATCCTCCTCGCCGCCTTCGTCACCGTCGAGGCCCGTCGTTCCGCTCCGATGCTGCCGCTGCGGCTGTTCCGGCAGCGCCTGTTCACCGTGTCCAACACCGCGATGGTCGTGGTGGGGTTCGCGCTCATGGGCTCGTCGTTCTTCTTCTCCCAGTTCTTCGTGTACGTCCAGGGCAGCTCGGTCCTGCGCGCCGGGCTGCAGACCCTGCCGCTGTCCCTCGCCATGGTGCTCGTCAGCCCGTACGCGGGCCGGCTCGCCGCCCGGTACGGCTTCCGGATCGTGGTCACCACCGGCCTGGCCCTGGCCGGCCTGGGGCTGCTGGCGCTCGGCATGGTGCACGCCGACACCGGCTACGGGACCGTGTGGTGGCGGCTGGGACTCGCCGGCATCGGCTTCGCCCTGGCCATGTCGCCGCTGACAGGCGCCGCCATCCAAGCGGTCAGCCCGCAGGAAGGCGGCCTCGCATCAGGCGTCAGCAGCACCACCCGGCAGATCGGCGCGGTGCTCGGCGTCGCGGTGCTCGGAGCCGTCGTCCGTACCCGGCAGTCCGGCGGCGCCTCCTTCGAGACGGGCCTCGACAGCGCCTTCCTCGCTGCCGGCACCGTCACGTCGGCCGCCGCCGTGTTCACCGCCCTGTGGCTGGCGAGGTCGAAGCCCGCAGAACGCGCCGCGACGCCGCGACGTTCCACCGACGCGGACGCGGTGACCACCTCGAACGAGGCACCCGCAAAAGGCCGTCGGCCCTGACAACCGCCTCGCCGGGAGAAACGGCTGTGCGCCGAGAACCCCGAATCCCCACCACCGGGCCAGGGTGATCCGGCCCCGGCCCGGTGACGCCCCACCAGGCGCGTGTGCGCCACCCCGCGACCACGCGGGGGACCCCGGCCCTCCACCGCATCCCCGCCGTGCGGCGGGATCAGCATCAACCGCACGGCCGCCCGCCTGCCCGACGCCGGTGCAGCCGAGGCACGCTCGTCGGCGAACTGCTCACTCACACGCTGAAGGACACGTTCGGCGACGGCGAGCAGTCCCGCCGGGGGCGAACCTACGCCGACCGCTTGGCCGGTGACCGGCCTCGCCGTGCTCTGACCGTTGCCGGTCAGGTGACGAGGCCGAGCCGCGGTCCGCCCCCATGGCGCAGCCGTCTGAAGAAGGCCAGGACGCCCGCGGAGCCGCCCGCCCAGGTGGCGCTGGGCCGGGCGAGCCCGGTGTCCGGGAACACGGGCCGGGACCAGGTGCCGCCGCTGCGGCTCAGGATGAGCAGGGCGACGGTCTCAGCCGCGTCCTGGAACTCCTGCGACCCGGTGGCCTCCGCGACGTCCACCATCAGGTCGCCCACTCCGGCCAGGCCGCAGCACTGCGTGACCAGCGGCATCCGCGGCGCCAGTGCGGCGCACGCGCGTGCGGCCCGCTGGGCGAGGCCGAGGTACCCGGGTTCGTCGAGGCGCACGGCGGCGCGGGCCAGTACGGTCCCGATCCCGGCCAGGCCCCGGCACCAGGAGCCGTAGCGGCGTGTGGCCCCCGGCTCGGCGGCCGCCGCGATGATGTCCGGGGTGACGGCGGCCAGATGCGCGGCCGCCTTCGCGGAGCGGCTGATCACGTCCGGGTCGCCGGTCACGCCGCCGTGTTCGAGCAGGAACAGGACGACGCCCGCCTCGCCGTGCGCGGCGCCCTCGCGCAGGGCGGCGCTGCCCGCCGTGTCCGGACCGGCCGGGGTCAGCCGGGCGGTGCCGGACGCCAGCATCCGGTCGCAGTCGGCGGCGACGGCAAGGTGCCGGTCCGCCGTGTGCCGGTCACCGGACCGGAGGGCGTGCCGGGCGAGGAGCAGCCGGCCCAGGCCGATGCCGGCGGCGCCCGCGATCAGGTCCGCCTCCGGCGCTCCGCCGTCCGGCGCGCGGTCCGGCAGGACGGGGTACGCGGACGCGGCGCCGGCGTCCGTCCCCGGCACTCTTCCCGCGTCCGGCCCCGCCTCGGCGAGGAAGAGTTCGACACCGGTGCGCCCCGTGTAGAAACCGGCTGGCAGGTTCCTGGACTGTTCGGCCGTCCACCGCGCCAAGGCGGTGACGGTGGACCGTACGTGGGGCCGGTGCGCGTGGTGGAGGAGTTCCAGACCGAGTCCCGAACTGCCGCCGTAGACGTCGATCGGGGTGGGGACGTTGAGCCGTGCGGCCCGTACCGGGTCCACGATCGCGTCCGCTTCCCCCACGCAGTACGCGGTCGTGTGCTCGATGATCTCGTCCAGCAGGTCGCTGCCGATCCGGGGGCGGGCGGGCCGGTGTGCGGGGCCGGCGGTGCCGGTGCGCAGGCGGTCAGCGGCCGCGGCCCTGTCGGCCGGGTCGAAACTCAGGAGGCCGGTGATCGACGACCGGATCTCCCGGTGGGCGCGCCCGGGCAGGGCCCATGCCAGGCAGGCCAGGGTCCGGTCCCGGTTGACCCGGTGGTCGGTGTCGACGATCACCGGGTCCAGGCCGGTGGCGGCGAAGAAGAGGGTCGCGCCGAGGGCGTAGTGGTCGTCGGCGGGGGTGGCCGGTCCCGTCGCGGGCAGGACCGGCTCGCTGTATCCCGGGGTCGCCCCGCCCGGGCCGGCGCCGTCCCGCTCGCTGATCCCGAAGTCGATCAGGTGGCAGTGGCCGGGGCCGGAGTCGTCGAGCACCACGTTGTCGGGCTTGAGGTCGCGGACGACCACGTTCCGGCCGTGGACCGCGTCCAGGATCCGCAGCAGCCGGCAGGCGAGGACGGACAGGGCGCGCGCCGGCCGGGTGCCGTCGTCCCGGTAGGGGCCGTCGCGCAGGACCTCCCTGCGCAGGTCGCGGTCGCCGCAGCTGCTCGTCACCAGGTACTCGTCCGACTCGTGGGCGAAGTAGTCGAGTGCGCGGGGCACCCCCGGTACGCCGTCGAGCACGGTGAGGACGGTCCGCTCGTTGCGCAGCCGGTGGCGGACGTCCGTACCGGACTCGTCCTCGCCGACGAAGGCCCTGGCCTGCTTGACGACCACCGGTCGCCCGGTGGTGCGGTCGACCGCGCGGTAGACGTTGCCGCGGGGTGAGCGCGTGATGCCGGCGGTGATCGCGTAGCGTCCGCCGCCGAAGCCGGCCGCGGAGGGTCCGTCCGCATGTCCGCGGCCGGCTGTGAACGGGTCCTCGGCCCAGGGCGGGCAACGGTAGCGGCCGACGGCAAGGCCGTCGAAGAGCCTGCCGTCCGGCCCGGTCATGACGGATTCGAGCCGCCCGCTGCGGCCGGTCCGGTAGTCGCCCGTGAAGGGGCCGTAGCGGTAGTAGACCGGGGCCCTCGGGTCGACGCGCCGGTCGCTGACGACCCGCGGGCCCTCCCGGTCACGCAGTACGGCGACGAGTTCCCGGGCGATCTCGACCACGGTACCGGCGAGCGGGTAGACGGTGATCGCCTTGCCGACGGCCCCCGCGCTCACCGCACCGGAGTTGAGGCGGCGCAGCGTGCCGGGGTCGCGGGCGAACTTCGCGTGGCAGACGTGCCGGGACAGCACCGGCAGGACGAGCCGGGTCACGGTGTCCAGCTCGGCGGAACGCGCCGACACGTGCAGTTTCCAGCCGTGTTCCATCGCCGGCATGCGTGGATCGTTCAGGTACGACCACGTGTCGTCCGACCAGCCACTGCGGCCGACGATGGAAACGGCCACCGCTACGAGTTCAGGTCGCAGGCGAAGCGGGTGGTGGCGGTCACCCACGGATCGGAGAGACACGCCGTGTGCTCGCGGTCCTCGCGGTCGTCGTCCTCGAACGGGATGGTCTCGTCGTCGATCTCCAGCGGACCCGCGTCGCGGAAACCGTCGGTCTTCAGAAGATCCGGCACGGCTACGGGCATGTGACGCCTCCATTGTCTGTCCGGCACTGAGGAACAGGAACGGCCGGCCCGGGCCGGTGGACCCGCTGGGCCGAGGACTCGCCGCACAAAGGTAGGGAGGAGCCGAACGTGCTGACAAGAGGTCAGATGGCACTGGTGTTCCCCGACTTCGCGTCACGGACAGCACTCGTTCCGACCGTCTTCGTGCTCCTCAACGCCCCTTCCGCGGACCGGCATAGTGGCCGCACGCATAGGCAAGCCCCGAACTATGTTGCCCCACCACACGCACCCCTGACCTGCGTCTTGTCGCCGCCGCATTGGACGGTGGAGTCGACCTGGAACCCGCGGCCGGGTCACTCGGCAGGGGCGCAGGGCCGGCGTGGACACGGTCGGGGACCTGCTGCGCGAGGAGGGCTTCGGCCGGCGGGCAGGCGCCCGAACCGTCCAGGACGAGCAGCATCCGGAACCGGCACCGGCCCCTACCTGAAGTGACACTCAGGGCAACGTGACGCCGGGGCCGCGACCCACGGCTCGTGCTACTCCCTGCGAGCAGAGCGGGGTCCCGGCTCACGCGGCGGCGCAGACTGCGGCAGGTCGTACGGGAGACAGGCCCACTGGCATCTCAAGGACTCACGAACCGCCCTCTGAGGAGGACTGGAGGGTAGTGGTGCATTCGGCTTCCTGGGCGGCCATGAGCTCGTCGCCATGCTCGAAGGCCCACGCTCCGACAGCGTCGATGGGTGCCAGCAAAGTCCGCCCCAGGGCGGTGAGTCGGTACTCGACGCGCGGTGGTGCTCCGGGGTGTGCCTGCCGCTCCACCAGGCCGTTGGACTGCAAGCGCCGCAGCGTCTCGGTGAGGACCTTGGAACTGATCCCCCCGATCTGACGGCGCAGTTCGACCGGGCGTCCGGGGCCGTCGCGCAGTGCCCAGAGCACAACGGCGTTCCAAGTGTTGGACAGGAGGTCGAAGGCGAGGCGGGCACGGCAGTCGGCGAGGAAGGCGTCGGTCGTCACGTACCAAATGGTGCCCGACAGGCCCTCTAGTGTCGCTGCGAACGGTCCGAGCAGGTCCTGGGAGGGAAAGCGTGATGAGAATCGGTGTACTGGGCACGGGCAACATGGCGGATGCGCTCGCCACCCACTGGGTACGGGCCGGGCACGACGTGGTCGTCGGAGGACGGGACGTGCACAAGGCGGAGCGGCTCGCCACGCGCCTCGGGGGCAGCGCGAAGCCGGGCAGTCTGCGTGCGGCGGCCGAGTTCGGTCAGGTGGTGCTGGCCGCGCTGCCCTTCGGCGCGGGGGCGAGCGTGGCGCGGGAACTGCGGACGGCCCTGGACGGCAAGGTGCTGATCGACTGTTCCAATCCGGTCGGTCCGGGCTTCCTGCTGCTGACACAGGGCGGCCCCTCGGCCGCACAGCAACTGGCTGCGGCGGCACCGGGAACTCATGTGGTCAAGGCGTTCAATCTCTGCCATGAGGACGTGTGGCGCATGACACCGCCCGTCTTCGACGGGCGGTCACTGGCCGTTCCGGTCTGCGGAGACGACGAGACGGCCCTCGCGCTCGTACACCAGTTGGTGCGGCAGGCCGGCTGCGAGCCCGTGGCCGGCGGTGGTCTCGAACGAGCGGGACTCCTGGAAGCGACCGCCGCGCTCTTCATCGGGCTGTGGGTCGGCGAGGAGGCCGACGCCCAAGCAATCGCACCCCCGCTGGCCTATGCCGCCGGACCGGCACACGAGGAACCAGAAGACGCCGAGAAGGCTTTTCGCTAGGAGCGTGCGCTCTCACGCGGTAAGGGCTCCACCGGGCGGGGTGCGGCTGCGGGCTGCCCGGTGGAGTCCGGCCGCTACCGCGTCAGCAGCTTCTCCAGGACGTCCGCGCCCTTCGACGCGCCGCCCGCCCCGCGCACGATCCGGCTCAGGGCCGCCGCCCCGGGGCGGCAGGACCGGACGTCCTGGACGGCGTCGCGCAGGCCCTGCACGGTCGGCTCGGCGAGCGTCCTGCCGACCCGCAGCTCCTCCGCCCGCCGGGCGATCGCCCGCTGTTCCGGGATCTGCGGCACCGCCACGAAGGGCACCCCGTGGTAGAGGGACTCCATCGCCGAGTTCATCCCGGCGTGGCTCAGGAACACCTCGGTGTGCCGCAGCACCGCCACCTGCGGCACATGTGCGTGCACCTCGACATTCGCCGGGATGGGGCCCAGCGACTCCTGGTCCAGCCCACCCACCGCCATGACGACCTGCCAGTCGCTGTCCCCGAACGCCTCGACGCAGGTCCGGTAGAACTCGGGCCGGTCGTTGAAGACGGTTCCCAGCGATATCAGCAGCACCGGGGCCTGCGACCGGGGGCTCCACTCCTCAGTGGTCTGCCGGCTGCTCAGCGACGGCCCGACGAAGTGGAAGCGCTCGTCGAAGGTCTCCCCCGACATCTGGAACTCGCGGGGGATGAACACCAGGCTCGTCGGGGCCACGTGGCCGAACATCAGGTTCGGGTCCTCCAGGAAGGTGTGGCCCTGCGCGAACTTCCCCATGTCCTGGATCGCCGCCACCAGCCGGGGGTCGGTGTGGTCGAAGCCGGCCGGTAAGTACACCTGCGCCGCCGAGAAGGACTCGTTCTCCGCGAAGGTCGGCACCAGGGAGATCTCCCGCACCTTGAGCAGGTTCGCCAGCATCCTCCCGGTGAAGGTCACCGAGTCGTAGCACACCGCGTCCGGCGGGTCGGCCGAGAAGTGCTCGGCCAGGACGGGGAAGGAGGCACGCGCGTCGTCGAGGTAGTACTCCATCGTCACGGCGAGCTGTTCCGCCGTGAACTCGCCCCGCGCCGCCATGTCGGGTGGCAGCTGCGAGGGCAGGGTCACCGGCGACGCCCCGGCGTCGACGGGGCCGTCCATGGTGGCCGGTCCCGTGGCGTAGCTGACCCGGTGACCGCGCCGGACCAGCTCTTCGACCAGCGGCAGGGTCGGGTTCACATGACCGGACGCGGGCGCGCTCACGAAGGCGAAATGGGCCATCAGCTCTCCTCCAGGACGACCGGCAGGGTCTTGTGTCCATTGGTGAAGAAGGAACCCAGCGGCTTGAGTTCGGACGACGGGACGGCCAGCCGCAGCCGGGGGAACCGGGAGAACAGCGCGGACAGCGCCGTCGTCGCCTCCAGCTTCGCCAGGGGGCTGCCGAGGCAGTAGTGCACGCCGTGTCCGAAGGTGAGGTGGTCGGCCCGCGACGGCCGGGTGACGGAGAAGTCCTCGGCGTCGGCCCCGTGCTGCGCCGGGTCGCGGCCGGCCGCGCCGTAGGACAGCAGGATCGCCTCGCCCTTGCGGATCCGCACGCCGTCCACGGAGATGTCCTCCACGGCGTACCGCAGCGGCAGGTTCGGCACCGGCGCCTGCCAGCGCAGGGTCTCGTCCACCACGTCCTCCCACGTGCTGGTCCCGGACCGGACCAGGGCGAGCTGAGACGGGTGCGTGGCCAGCGCGTGGACGGCGTGGTCGAGCAGGTTGACCGTCGTCTCGAAGCCGGCGGATATGGTCAGGAGCAGGGTGTCCAGCAGTTCCCGCTCGGACAGTCGTGAGCCGTCCGCCTCCCGCGCGGTGATCAGGTCGCTGGTCATGTCGTCGCCGGGGTCGCGCCGTTTGGCGGCCACGAGGTCCTTGAGCAGCATGTACAGCTCGCCGGAGGCGGCGTGCACGCCCGCCGGGTCCGCGTCGAGGCTGAACACCGCGTCCACCAGCCGCCGCAGGTCCGCGCCCGTCTGTGCGGTCACCCCGAACAGTCCGGTGATGACCTGGATCGGCAGCGGGAACGCGAACCGTGCGCGCAGGTCGACCGTCTGTCCCGGCGGCACCGCGGCCAGGTCGGCGATCAGACCGGCCGTGATCTCCTCGACGCGCGGCCGCATCACTTCGATACGGCGCGGGGTGAACGCCTTGGCCACCAGGCTGCGCAGCCTGGTGTGGTCGGCCCCGTAGGCGGTGAACATGTTCTGCATCGCGACCCACATGATCAGCGGCCAGTCCGGTGGGACGTCGCCGTCGCGCCACATGGGCCAGTGCCTGTTCGCGTCCTTGGAGACCCTCGGGTCGAGCAGCAGCTTCTTCGCCAGGTCGTGCCCGGTGACGGCCCAGGCCGACACGCCACCGGGCAGTTCGACGGGCGTGGCCGGGCCGCGCTCGCGCAAGGCAGCGGCCTCGCCGAAGATGTCGCCGCCCGAGGGGTCGATGACATACGCGTCGGTGGGCGGGGCCTGTGCGCGCACCGGCTCGGTGAAGGTGGTGGTCGTACGGGGCTTGGGCGGCTCGGTGACCTCCAGCAGGGACGCGGTGAACCGCGAGCCCATGCCGAGGCCGATCGACATGATGGTGTCGCCGGGCTTGAGGGTCTCGTCGTGCAGCAGGTGGTCCATGCCGAGCAGTTGGTCGCACGGCCCGACGTGGCCGAGCTCGCGCAGCATCGGCCAGGTGGTGCGGCCCAGGTCGATGCCGAGCGGCTCCAGCACGACGACCTCCAGTTGGGCCAGGCCCAGACCGGTGACGACGAACCGGGTGATGTCGGCGACGCTGACGCCGGCCTCCTTGGCGGCCTGCTCGACCGCGGTGACCAGTGCCCCGCTCATCAGCGTCAGATACGGGGCCAGGCCGGTGACCTCGATCGGCGTACGGTTGCGGTGGCCCTCGGGGTCCGGGATGGTCGGGGTGGCGAGGACCTCCATCTGGGTCGCGGAGCTGTTGGCGGTCGCGACCAGCCGCGCCCGGCCGCCCTCGCGGTTGAGCACGGCCGCGACCGCACCGTCGGCCAGGAAGATCCCGATGGAGGGCTGCCAGCGTTCCCACCGCGGCGGCAGGAACCGGGCGGTGGCCGTGACCAGGGTCGCGGTCGCGGCCGGGTCGGCCACCAGGTGCGCGGCGGCGGACTGCAGCGCGGCCGAGCCGCCGTTGCTGGTCGCCTCGACCTCGTAGACGAGGGCGTGGCCGAGGCCGAGGACGCGCTGCAGGTGGCAGGAGGACGCCATGTGGTCCTGGTGGTCCATCTGGGCGTAGGCGGCCATGGAGATGTCGGCGCCGCTGAGGCCGGACTCGCGCAGGGCTCCGATCGCCGCGTGCACGGCCATCGCGTGCTCGGTGACGTCGTCGGAGCGGGTGAACGACACGAAGTCCGACAGCGCGAGCAGCCGCCGCATGGTTTCGGTGTCCGGCACCGCCTGCGTCGCGGGCGTGCGGGGCGGCAGATATCTCCCCGTTCCGCCGATGTAGACGTTGTCCCAGATCATGCGTCGTCCTTTCCCCTGAGTGCGGACAACCCGGCCCCGTATCCGCTGAAGTCGAGGAGCCACGTGCTGATGGCCAGCGCCGTGGCCGCGGAGTGCTCCTCCAGTACGGTGAAGTGGTCGCCCGGGACGGTGAGCACCTCCTGGGCGGTGGTGGACAGCCGGTGCGACGAGCGCTTCCCGGTGCCCACCAGCAGCACCGGCGCGGTGACGGGCTCCGGAGCGCCGGCCAGATCGAGGTAACGGCCCATGGCCACCAGCCGGTCGTCGTCGACCGGCTGGACCTGGTGGCCGGCGTCGAGCATGCCGGTGAGCACACCCGGCAGGTCGTCGGGGTAGCCGTCGATCAGCACCACGGCGCTGGGCCGGGCCCCCCGCCGTTCCAGTTCCCTGGCGGTCGCCAGCGCCAGCCACGCGCCCACCGAACGGCCGACCAGCACCGGCGCGGCGTCGGCCGACGCGGCGTCGGCGAGTGCCTGGACCAGGACGTCGGCGTCCGCGGGCAGCGGGTCGCCGGCGAAGCCCGGCAGGGTGACCGCTGTGACGTCGCGGGCGGCCTCCAGCGCCGCGGCGAACCGCCCGTACTCCTCGATGCCGCCGGACGCCAGCGCGGACGGCAGGCAGACCAGCGACGGCTGGAGGAAGCCGGCCGCGAGGGCGACCACCTCGGCCTTGGGCGCGTCGGTGGCCGGGCTCAGCCGGGACGCCGTGGCCAGCAGGTCGAGGCCGTCCTGCGCACGGCCGACGTCGACGGCCTTGCGCAGCAGGCGCTCCAGCGGCCCGGCGACCCGGTTCTCCGGCGAGCACAGCTGCCCGTAGAGGTGGTTGACGAGCTGTTCGGGCGTCGGGAAGTCGAAGACGAGGGTCGCCGGGAGCTGGAGCCCGGTGGCCGCGTTGAGCCGGTTGCGCAGCTCGATGGCGGTCAGCGAGTCGACGCCGTGGTCGCGGAACGGCTGACGCGGGTCGTCGATCCCGCCGGGGGTCATCCCGAGGATGTTGGCGCTGTGCGTGACGACCAGGTCGAGCAGCAGGGCGCGCTGGTCGGGCTCGGGCAGGGCTTCGAGCCTGGCCCGCAGGTCGCCGGGGCCGGCTGCCGGGGCCGGCGCGCGCCGCGGCCGGGCGAGTCCGCGCAGCAGCGCGGGCGGGGTGTCGATCGCCGCGAGGTCGAGGCGGACCGGCACCAGCGCCGGGCGTTCGCCGGCCAGGGCGGTGTCGAACAGGTCGAGGGCCTGCTCGGTGGCCAGCGGCAGCATCCCGGTCCTCGCCAGCCGGCGGTGGTCGGCCTCGGTCAGGTTCCCGGTGATGCCGCTGGACTCGGCCCACTGGCCCCAGGCCAGGGAGGTGACCGGCAAACCGCGCGCGTGCCGGTGCTCGGCGAGCCCGTCGAGGAACGCGTTCGCGGCGGCGTAGTTGGCCTGCCCGGGGGCGCCGAACACCCCGGACGCCGAGGAGAACAGTACGAACGCCCGCAGGTCCAGGTGCTCGGTGGCCTCGTGCAGGTGCCACGCGGCATCGGCCTTCGGACGCAGCACCGTGTCGATCTGCGCCGGTGTCATCGATTCCACCACGGCGTCGTCGACGACCCCGGCGGCGTGCACGACGGCCCGCAGGTCGGGGATCGAGGCGACGAGATCCCTCAGTGCCCCGCGGTCACCGGCGTCGCAGGCGACCACGGTGAGGGCGGCGCCCAGCTCCTGCCGGAGTCCGGGCGGCTCGACGCCGCGGCGGCCGGCGAGCACCACGTGCAGGGCGCCGTGCCGCGCGACCAGGTGCCGGGCGACCAGGACGCCGAGGGTGCCGGTGCCACCGGTGATCAGCACGGTGCCGTCCAGGGGCCCGGCCGGCGCGGCCGGCGCGGCCCTCACCAGCCTCGGCACGAGTGCTTTTCCGTCGCGCAACCGGATCTCGGGCTCGCCGTCGCTCACGGCGGCGCGCACCGCGGCGGGGATCGCCCGTCGTGAGGCGGCCGTGCCGTCGTGCCGGACGGTCAGGATCCGTCCGGGGTTCTCGCTGTGCGCGCTGCGCAGGAAGCCGCGGGCGGCGGCCGAGGCCGGGTCGTCGCCGGTGAGGACCACGAGCCGGGCCGGCGTGTCGGCGGCCAGGAACTCCCGTACCCTGCCGAGCAGTTCCCCGGTCACCGCGTGGGCGGCCGCGACCGGTTCGCCCTCGCCGGCGACCTCGTGGAGGACCGTCTCGGTGTCCGGGCCGTCCGGTGCCGCCATCGGGGACCAGTCGACGGCGAACAGCGCGTTCGGCCGGCGGCCGGCCCCGTGACCCGCCGCTTCGACGGGCCGCAGGACGATCTCGTCGATGCTCACGACCGGCGTCCCGGCGGTGTCGGTGATCCGCACCGCGCAGGTGTCCGGCCCGGTCGGGTGCAGCACCACGCGGACCGCCGCGGCCGACCCGGTGACCGACACACCGGAGAACGAGAAGGGCAGCCGAGCCGGGCTGCCGCCGGCGCCGCCGTCCTCGGCCGCGAGGCCGGCGAGCAGGGTCAGCGGCTGTATGGCGGCGTCCAGGAGCGCGGGGTGGACGCGGTAACCGGTGAGCTGCGCGAGGTCCGCCGGGAAGCTCACCTCGGCGTGCAGGTCCTCGCCGTGCCGCCGGATGCCGGTGAGCCCCTGGAAGGTCGGCCCGTAGTCGTAGCCGGCTTCGGCGAGCCGGTCGTAGAACGAGCCGGTGTCGATCGGCGCGGCCTCGCTGTCGTCCGCCCCGGGCACGGCCGCCCGGTCGGCCCGTGTCGCCCGGTCCGCCGGCGGACCGAGCACGCCGGTCGCGTGGCGGGTCCACTCGTCGGGCTCGGCGGAGGTGCGGGAGTGGACGGTGACGGGCCGGCGTCCGGTGTCGTCGGGCGCGCCGACGGTGACCTGCACGTGCACACCGTCGCGCTCGGACAGCACGAGCGGCGCCTCCAGGACCAGCTCGGACAGTACGGGGCTGCCCGTGTGTTCGCCGGCGTGGACGGCCATGTCCACGAACGCCATCGCGGGCAGCAGCGTCGAACCGAGCACGGTGTGCTCGGCCAGCCACGGGTGGACGGACGCGGAGAGCTTCCCGGTCAGCACCACGCCCTGCCCGTCGGGGAGCTGCACCAGGGACCGCAGCAGCGGGTGGTCGGGCGTGTCGAGGCCCTCCGCCGGGGTGGTGGGCTGGAGCCAGTAGTGCTGGTGCTGGAAGGGATACGAAGGCACCCCCACACCCGCCCAGGTCTTCGTAGTAATGGGGGGCGTCCAGCGCGCGGCACCGTCCACCCACAACCGGCCCAGCCCCGCGAACAACCGCTCCGGAGTATCCCCACCACGCCGCATCAACCCGTTGCCCACCAGCAACGGATGCGGACCCACCTCCACAAACCCCGTCACACCCTGCCCCGCCAGCCACTCCAGAGCATCG
>NZ_JOIU01000039.1 GCF_000720135.1 Streptomyces sp. NRRL S-1022
GGAGGGCACCGGGGGCGGGGGCGTGGGGGGCGGGGACGGAGGCGGCGCCGACGGCGGGGGAGGAGGGCGCAGTGTGTGCGGGCGTGGGGACCGTAGGATCGATTCCAGCCACTTTCGGAGGGTGCGGGGCGTTCATGGCGTCCGGCCTTCAGACCAGTGCGTATTGCTCAGAAGCATCGCAAACCCCCATGTCATTCTGCGCCGCTAGCAGTGTCTCCACATGTACACGCACTCGTGAGGGGATGTCCAGCATTGTCCTGCTGGGATTCCTGGTGTCCATGAGTTGTGGAAGGGTTTTTCCCGAACCCCTTGCCTTACTGCCAAGTTGGCTAAAAACTGCCTCAGGTAACGGTCCATTGCGGTCGACTGGCCTTGCTCGACGGAGCGTCACAGCGGTCGTGATGGGTACGTACTCGGAGAAGGCCAGGGGTGGTTGGGGACCACCCGGAACCTGGCGACGGACCCGGGCGTCATAGCCACCGACGACCGAGCCCCATCCTCCCGTGGCGGAGGCGGAGAGAAATACGCGCGGCGGCAAAACGCCAGACTTCGCCACCCCCACGCCGCGCCCGTGCTTTTGATTAGACGCACTATGGACGCGGACACGGCCCACGCTCGACCCCTCGGGGATCCCCATGCCGTGCACAGGGGTGTGATGCGCCCATAGGTACGCACAGTAAAGAGATCGACACATGGTGTGATATTTGCCCACGGTGTTGCCAGCGGTGCAACGGAAAGGAACGAGCGCTCATGCGCGAGATCCTCGGAAGGCGACGCAGGCTTCTGTCCAGGCGGAACGGCGGGAAGCCCGAGCTGATCGGCGCGGCCCTGACCTTCGCGACGGAGTGGCAGTGGCCGGTCCTCCCCGGTGTGGCGCCGGACCCGCAAGGGCGGGCCCGCTGCGCCTGCCCCGACCCCGAGTGCACGGTGCCCGGTGCGCACCCCTTCGACCCCGGCCTGCTCGCGGCCACCACCGACGCGCGCATGGTGCGCTGGTGGTGGACCAACCGGCCGAGCGCGCCCGTCATCCTGGCCACGGGCGGCAGCGCGCCCTGCGCGGTCAGCCTGCCGGCGCTCGCCGCGTCCCGCGCCCTCGCCCTGCTCGACCGGCGCGGCATGCGACTCGGCCCGGTGATCGCCGCGCCGACCCGCTGGTCGCTGCTCGTGAAGCCCTACTCGATGGAGCAGCTCGGCGAACTGCTGTACGCCAAGGACTTCGTCCCCGGCTCGCTGCGCTTCCACGGCGAGGGCGGCTATGTCGCGCTGCCCCCGTCCGAGACCGGCCAGGGCGCCGTCCGCTGGGAGCGGGCACCGCTGCCCGGCTCGGCCGCGCCCTGGGTGCCCGATGTGGAGGCCGTGGTGGACGCCGTGGTCGACGCCCTCACTCGTACGGGTGTGAGCGCGCCCGAGTTGTAGGGGGTGTCGGCGCGGGCGGGGCTGCCGGGCCCCGCTCGCTCGTTATCTTCCGCACATGCTGCGACATTCCGGCGGCCACCGTGCCCCCCAGCGGGATCCCCGACGGCTGCCTCTGCTCCTCCTCGTGGGCGTCGTGGCGGCCGTGGTCGCCCTGCCGCTGACCATGGCCTCCGCCGGGCAGGCGGGCGACGCCGGCCGGGCCTCCGCACCGGCTGCCTCCCGCGGTGACGCCGGGCCCCGCCCGGGCACCGCGCACCGCTCCCCCTTCGCGCTCGGCCTGGGGCTCGCCACCGCCGCCCGCTGCGGCCCCGAACTGACCTCGCCCGACGGCATCGAGGCGCAGACCTGTGTGCTGACGCAGGGCGAGGACACCTGGGCGCGCACCTACTACCGCAACGCCACCGGCGAGTCGCTGGACTCCGTGCTGAGCCTGATGGGCCCGGGCGGCCGGAACGTGCAGATGCACTGCGCCACCGGGACCGACGACGAGCCCGCCACCTGCGAGACACCGCGCGAGCACAGCCGGGGCGGACCGGACGGCTACACGGCCTTCGCCGAGTTCGCCGAGCCCGGCGCGGACGGGCCGCTGCTGCTCCGCTCGGGCAGCAACTCCTGAGGCCGTCGAGGGAGTTGCCGACGGCGGCACCGGTGCCGGACGCGGACATGGAAAGGCCCGGTTGCTGGCGACGGGGGATGCACCAGCAACCGGGCTACTGGAACGGTAACAAGAGATCGGCGGTTCGCAAATTCCGGGTTGGCTATTCGGACACCGATTTCCCTGACCGAACCGGGAGTTGTGACAGGAGTCACCTGCCGCACGGCCGGGTGCCACGGCTGACCGGCCGGTCAGCCGTGACGGGCGCGCGCGGGACGTCAGCTGAGCGTGACCTGCCGGTTGGTCAGTCCGCCGCGCGCCCGGCGCTCGTCCGGGGTGAGCGGCTCGCGGACGGCGAGGGCCGCGGCGAGGCGCTCGGCGAACTCGGCGGCCGGCTTCTCCACGTCCTCGGCAAAGACCCCGCTCGGCAGGTCCCAGACCGGCACGGTGAGGCCGTGAGCACGGAAGGAGCCGACGAGCCGGGTGCCCTCGCCGAGGCTGGAGCGGCCCGCCGCGTGCAGGCGCGCGAGGGCGTCCAGAAGCTGCTCCTCGGGGTGCGGCATGACCCAGCGCAGGTGGTTCTTCTCCGGGGTCTCGCACCAGTAGGCCGCGTCCACGCCGGCCAGCTTCACGGTCGGGATGGCAGCGGCGTTGGCCCGCTCCAGGGAGGCGGCCACCTCCGGGGAGGCGTTCTCCGCGTCCGGCACCCAGAACTCGAAGCCGCTGTGCACGACGGGCTCGAAGACGCCCTCCGGGTCGAGCAGGTCCTGCAGCCGCGGACCGTCGGCGGGGGCGCGGCGGCCCTGCACCGGGGTGCCGGGCTCGGCCTCCAGGGCGCGCAGCAGGGTGTCGGCCAGGTCGCGGCTGATGTCGCCGGACGCCGTGTCGTTCTGCAGGCCGATCAGGACCGAGCCGTCGTCGCGGCGCAGCGCGGGCCAGGCCATCGGCAGCACCGTGGCCAGGGTGACCGACGGGACGCCCTCGGGCAGGCCCTCCCGCAGGGTCAGCCCGGCCGTCGCCGCCGGGACCAGCTCGCGCAGTGCCACCCAGTCGCACTCGCCGGGCAGCCCCTCGAACGGGCGTTGCACCAGCTCGGTCGCGGCGTGCGCGGCGGTTCGGCCGTGGCAGGCCTTGTAGCGCCGGCCGCTGCCGCACGGACAGGGTTCGCGGGCGCCGACAACCGGGATCTCCCCGTCGATCGGCTGCGGCTTGGCCTTCGTCTGGGGTCGCTTCTTGGCCATGGTGGGTGTCTCCCGGTTACGGCTCTTCTCGTACGTCGGGAGCCTAGCCGTTCGGACCACGACCGACGGGAACCTGTGGACAACGCACGCGCGCTCGACGCCGGTGGTGTGAAGCCGGGGGCGTGTTACGGGCGGTGGCGGGCCGTCAGCTCGTGCCGCCTTCTGCCCGTGTCGCCGTCAGTCCGTGTCGCCGTCAGTCCATGTCCTCGAACGCGTCCGCGAAGTCCAGGCCGGGCAGGTCCGGGAGGCTCGGCAGCGGCGCGTGCGTGACGCGCGTAGCGAAAGCGTCGCGGTGGCAGCGGGCGTCGGGATCATGGACGTCGTCGTGGACCACCACCCAGACCGTCACCTCGCCCTGGGCGTCGTCGCGGACGCCCCAGTCGTCGGCGAGGGCCGTGATGATGTTCAGTCCCCGGCCGCCGTGCGCGGTCACCGACGGAGTGGCCGGCGCCGGGCGGGTCGGGCCGCCGCCGTCCGTGACCTCCACGATGAGCCGCCCGCGCGGGTCGACGCGCCATGCGGCGAGGACGTCCCCGTCCCCGGCCGGCGCGTCCCCCAAGGGGCGCCCGTGCTTGCAGGCGTTGCTCAAAAGTTCGGAAAGGATCAGTACGGCGTCGTCGATGACCGATTCCGATACGCCACCGCTGCGCAGCTGCGCCCGCATCCGGTGCCGTGCCTCGCCCACGCCCGCAGGGCCATGGGGTACGGCCATGCTCGACGACGTGGGCACCTCCTGTGCCACCACCAACGCCACCCCCGAGACCTCCTTCGCCCCACGCCACGGAGTGGATGCCCTCTTGGCCTGTACCGGAAACCGGCCAGTCCCCTTCCGCTGACGCATTCGACAGGAAGGTGAACGCAGCGAACGCGCCGGTGCACTCCCTGTGACGAACCCGTCCGGAAGCGGCCGGTACGGTGCGGTTCGCGGGGGCGCCGGCGGCCGTCCGGACGGCTCAGCGGCCCAGCTGCCGCAGCACTGCGCGCGGGCGGTTGGTGATGATGGCGTCGACGCCCAGCCCGACGCACAGATCGACGTCCTCGGGCTCGTTCACGGTCCACACGTGGACCTGGTGCCCCGCCCGCTTCAGCCGCTCGATGTAGGCGGGGTGGTTGCGCACGATGCGGATCGAGGGGCCCGCCACCTGCACACCCGCCGGCAGCCGTCCGTCGCGCAGCCGCGGCGAGACGAACTGCATCAGGTAGACCGTCGGCAGCGTCGGCGCCACGGCCCGCACGCGGTGCAGCGAGCGCGCCGAGAAGCTCATGATCCGGACCGGCGACTCGGCGGCGGAGTCCGGCGCGTCCAGGCCGAACCGCTCCAGCAGCGCGATCAGCCGCTCCTCGACCTGGCCCGCCCAGCGCGTGGGGTGCTTGGTCTCGATGGCCAGCTCCACCCGCCGCCCGGCGTCCGCGACCAGCTCCAGCAGCCGCTCCAGGGTGAGGACGGAGGTCTCCTCGCGGTCCTCCGGCCGGTGTTCCCAGTCGGGCTCCTCGTCCCGCCCGCGCCAGGCCTCGCGCGTCTTCCAGGAGCCGAAGTCCAGGGCGGCCAGATCGGCCAGCTCCAGCGCGGAGACCGCCCCGCGGCCGTTGGAGGTACGGTTCACCCGCCGGTCGTGGACACAGACCAGATGTCCGTCCGCGGTCAGCCGTACATCGCACTCCAGGGCGTCCGCGCCGTCCTCGATCGCCTTCCGGTAGGCGGCGAGGGTGTGCTCGGGGGCGTCCTCGGAGGCGCCGCGGTGGGCGACCACCCGGATGGTGTGCTGTCGTGCGTGGGTCACCGCGTCATGGTGCCACCGTCGGCGGGTAGACGTGGCGGGGTGGGCGCAGGAGCGCGTGGAACGCGCGCGGGCAGCTCCTTCACGGCACACCGCGCAAGGCGCCCGTTTATAAAACCTTTGCGCGAAAGATCCCAGATAAACCGATATAAAGAGGACCGGCGGACCCACAGCCACGGCTTATGGTGCTCTGACGGCCCGTGGGAAAAGCTGACTGCAGAGCAGCGCGACCAGCGTGACCGAGACAACAGGCGTGGACCGAGGAGAAGACCTGTGAGCACCGAGAACGAGGGCAACGCGGTACCCCCGGCGCCGTCCGCACCTCCCGTGCCGATGGCCTCTCCCACCGCTTCCCCGCAGGGGCACGCCCCCGAGGGGAACGCGCCGACGGCCCCCCTGCCTCCCGTACCGCAGGAGACCCCCGCGGCCCCCGGCGGCTCCTGGCCCCCGCCGCAGGCCACCCCGGCCTACGGCGACGGCGGCGCGGGCGGCCCGGGCGCCGGCTGGGGCGCCTCCTACCAGCAGCCCGCCCCCAAGCCGCGCAGCGGACGCGGCGGCCTGGTGGCGGCGGTCCTGGTGGCGGCGCTGGTCGCGGGCGGCCTGGGCGGCGGCCTCGGCTACACCCTGGCCAAGGACCGGGACGACCGCGGCTCCACCACCGTCTCCTCCGACAGCAGCGCCACCCAGGTCAAGCGCGCGCCGGGGACGATCGCGGGCGTGGCCGCCAGGGCGCTGCCCAGCACGGTCACCATCGAGGCGGAGAGCAACAACGGCGAGGGCGGCACGGGCACCGGCTTCGTCTTCGACACCCAGGGCCACATCGTCACCAACAACCACGTGGTGGCGGAGGCCGTGGACGGCGGCAAGCTGACGGCCACCTTCCCGAACGGCAGGAAGTACGACGCCGAGATCGTCGGGCACGCGCAGGGCTACGACGTGGCGGTCGTCAAGCTCAAGAACGCCCCCTCCGACCTCAAGCCGCTCGCTCTCGGCGACTCCGACAAGGTGGCCGTCGGTGACGAGACGATCGCCATCGGCGCCCCCTTCGGCCTGTCCAACACGGTGACCACCGGCATCATCAGCGCCAAGAACCGCCCGGTGGCCTCCAGCGACGGCAGCTCCTCAAGCAAGGCGTCGTACATGAGCGCGCTGCAGACGGACGCGTCGATCAACCCGGGCAACTCCGGTGGCCCGCTGCTGGACGCCTCCGGCGCGGTCATCGGCATCAACTCCGCGATCCAGTCCACCGGCAGCGGCGGCTTCGGCTCCGGCCAGTCCGGCTCGATCGGCCTGGGCTTCGCCATCCCGATCAACCAGGCCAAGTACGTCGCCCAGCAGCTGATCAAGACCGGCAAGCCGGTGTACGCCAAGATCGGCGCCTCCGTCTCCCTGGAGGACTCCGGCGACGGCGCCCAGATCACCGACCAGGGCACGGGCGGCTCCGCCGCGGTCGAGTCGGGCGGCCCGGCGGACAAGGCCGGCCTCAAGCCCGGTGACGTCATCACCAAGCTCGACGACCACGTGATCGACAGCGGCCCGACCCTGATCGGCGAGATCTGGACCCACGAGCCGGGCGACAAGGTCACGATCACCTACAAGCGGGGCGGCCAGGAGCACACGGCGCAACTGACGCTGGCCGCACGCGAGGGCGACAGCTGACCACCCCCGTACGGCTACCACCGCCCCGCGATCCGGCGGCGGGCCGGTAATCTGTACCCGCGCCGTCGATCTCGGGCGGCGCGGGGAGGTGTGCCCGAGCGGCCTAAGGGAACGGTCTTGAAAACCGTCGTGGCAGCGATGTCACCGTGGGTTCAAATCCCACCGCCTCCGCGCAGGTCATGGATGTGCACGCCGGAAGGGGCGCCCCTCGCCGAGGGGCGCCCCTTCTGCGTGGGGCGACGGACCGGCTCCGCCGGGCCCGGCCGCCGCGTGGGACGTGTCACGGGGCCGGGCCGAGCACCCGGTCGGCGCTGCGCGGTTCGGTGCGTGTCTGGTGGTTGAGCCGGTGGCGGGCGATGGAGGAGCGGCGGTAGACCTCCTTGCGGGCCCGCATGATGTTGCCGAGGGGCGCGTGCTCGGCGGTGACCCGCCAGGGTGTGAAGGACAGCGAGTCCATCTTCGCCAGGTTCTCCGGGCCGGAGATGTCCTGGCGCGGGAGTCGCAGCCTGGCCACGGTGACGGACGGCGACAGCGACTCGGGCCACTCCACGGTGGTGTCCTCCACCGGCATGCGTGCCAGGTCGGTGCAGAGCTGGACCTGGATGTCGAAGGCGTAGGGCCGCTCCTGCAACTCGGCCTGGAGGGCGGGCCGGAACACCTCCTGCGCGGAGGAGGGGTCGATGGTGCGCCGGACCACCGCGGCGGCACTTTCCGGGTCGGGAGTGATGCGCACCTTGGCGATGTGGTCGCCGTGCCTGACCGCGCCCATCGTCCAGTAGCTCGACAGCAGCAGGTTGGCCGGCGGGGTCTTCGACAGGCGGAGGAAGGCCAGGAACTCGTCCCATGCCCAGTCGTCCTGGTCCAGGGTTCCCTTGCCGGTCAGGAACTCGGTGAAGAAGCGGTGGGCGCCGGGGCGGCCCTGGGAGAAGTAGTCCGGTGCGTTCAGGAACAGGTCCTGGATGAAGAGGTAGTGCTCGACCGTGTTGCAGAAGAAGACCGGTCCGTTGATGTTGGCGTAGTCGAAGGTGCCCGTGTCCGGTTCGTCCTCCAGCAGGGTCGGGCCGGGGATGCCGAACATCTTCAGCGCCAGGCCGGTGGCGGCGCCCAGCCGCGCGTCGGCTCCGGCGTGCGGCGAGCCGTTGGAGAAGCGGATGAGCGCATCGTGGGTCCCCGGTGTCGCGTAGATGCCCTGGGCGTACTCGGGCGGCAGCCCGTCCAGGATCTCCACTTCACCGCGGACCAGTCCGTATCCCTTGGCGTGGGCGTCGCGCAGGGCCTCCCCGGTGCCACCGGCCCGGACGGATTCGGCGATGTACTGCTCGGTCTTCTCGATCACCGTCCGCACGTGCCGGTCGAAGTCCGGGTCCGGTGCCTCGACGTCGGGCGTGTAGGGGACGAACTGTGCTGCCATGACTCTCAGTCCTCCGGCTCGGCGAGCCAGCGCAGGGCACGCAGACCCGGCACGAAGCAGTACTCGCCGCCGCGGGTCGCCACGAAGCTGGGCAGGTTCCGCAGGCGGCGCCGGACCGGCTTGGCGGGAATGGTGACGCTGCCGGTTCCGTCGTGATGGCCGGCCACCGGGTCCTTCTCGCCGGGATAGCCGATGAAATTGCCGTCGTTGACCCACTCGGACTTGATGAACTCGAACTGCCGTTCAAGGTGGGCCCCGATGAAGACTCCGACCAGCCCCCGGTCGGCGCCGTCGTCCTCCAGTACGCCCTCGGGCAGCGGCGGGCCGTAGGTGGTGCCGCGGCGGATGAGCCGGTGCATCCGTGCGTCGCCGATGATGGTGGCGTCACGGGGGTTGTTCCGGCGGATGTGCGCGCCGGCGGGGCACCGCAGTCCGCGGTCGTCGTCCTCCCGGTACAGGAAGTTGTTGACGCGCTGCGGATCCGCCGCCAGCTCCGGGTCGTCGTGCTCCGGCGCCAGCGCCAGCGGCGCGCCACTCGGCCAGCGTCCGACCATCTTGGCCGCCAGGAGCGCTTCCTCCGCGGCGTCGGAGCTGTTGGCGCGCAGGTACCGGCGCCAGGCCGCCACGTCGGTGCGGAGCTTGCGAACGGCCACGTAGGTTCCGTTGCGTCCCAGCACCTCGGGGGTGGGCATGGGCGGCAGATTGCCGGTCTCGTCGGGGTAGCCGAGGATGAACTCGCCGGCCTTGATGGGAGTTTCCCGCGGATTGGAGCCGGGCAGTCCGACGCCTTCGATGTTCGGATGGCTGATGCCGTCCCGGAAGCCGAAGGTGGTGCGTCCGGTCGGCAGCTGGTGGACGTCCTGTGCCCAGATCACCTGGACACCGGGGGTCTCCTGGTAGGCGACCCGGACCTGCTCCAGGTCACGGTCCAGTTGCGCCGCGTCCGAGGCGAGGGCGCTCAGCGCGACGTGGACGTCGCCCGATCCGAACGGTTCCTCCCAGTGGTCCGGGGCGTTGTCGCCCACATCGCCGATCAGTGCCGCCCGGGCGGCCATGCCCTCGCGGAACGCCTGCGGAAAGCTGTCCAGCGACTCCTGGGGCACCCCGAGGGCCCGCAGCCCCTGCCAGGTGAACGCCACGGACACCCAGGCGTCACGGTGCCGGTCGGTGCTCGGCAGACCGCCCGAGGTCAGCGGCAGCAATCGCCGCAGCAGGGCGCGCCCGGCGCGGGGGTCGTCGACGCGCAGGAAGAGGAACTTCCCCTCGTAGGGCACGGGTCGGGGGCGCAGTGCCCCGCTCTGCACATCCTCGATCTCGACGCGTACGCCGGCCGTGCTGTCGCTGTCTGCCGTGCTCATGATCGTGTGGGCCTCCGCATCGGTTCCGGTCCGGGCAGCTCCGCAGCGGCTGGTCCGCGTCCGCCGGCGCGCTCCACCGAAGGGGACCCGGCATGATCCAAACGAGAGGCCCTAGGCCGAGGCCTCTTCCAGCAGCTTCTGGAAAGCGGGGGTGTTCACCAGCTCCGCGTTGGCCGGGTTCTCCAGCGCCGCGTGGAACTCGGGGGTGTCCAGCACCTCTTCGAACGCCTCCTCCACGCGGTGGTCCTTGTAGATCTGCTGGACGGTCAGCTCGGGGTAGGCGCTGAGGAACACGTTCGCGGGCGCCTGACGGGCCACGAACCAGTCCTTCACCCCGGGATCCTTGACGCCGGGGAACCCCACGCTGTGCGAGAAGACCTTGTCGAAGCGTTCCCCGACCACCGTCTTGGCGAAGTCGTCGATGTAGGCGTCCCACGAGCCGTCGAAGACGCTGGCGAACATGAACCGGGTGTCGTTGTCGAAGATCACGTGCCGTGCGTCGTGCAGGGTGCCGATCTGGCGCACGGCCGCGTGGACCCTCTCGCTCTCCGCCGCGTCGGCCATGACGTCGAGATCCTCCCGCAGCGCGTCCGCATGGCCGGGCTTGATCTCGGTGAA
Source organism: Streptomyces sp. NRRL S-1022 (assembly GCF_000720135.1). GTDB lineage: Bacteria > Actinomycetota > Actinomycetes > Streptomycetales > Streptomycetaceae > Streptomyces. The sequence continues at coordinate 10,077 of NZ_JOIU01000039.1, forward strand.
CACGGTGAATTCGCTGCTCACCCCGTCCGACCTGCCCGGACGCTCGGGGTGAGCCGACTGGGGTGTTCGTGCTGTTGACGTCATCGTGGGAATCCCCTGCCACGGATCGGTGTGAGGTCCACCCGGCACCCGGCCACAGGGCGCCATCGCCCTCACCTGTCCATGCTCACCACCGGCGCGCGGTCTCGCATCCCGGCGACCGGGGAACGCGCACGAGCCGGTGCTGCCGAGGACAGACCGGGCCGGGCGCAGGAAGATGGGACCGGGCCGTGTGTGCCGGGAACGGGGTCGTCACCACGCCGGTCCGCCGGTGCCACGCGGCCGTGCGGCCGCGGCGCGAGCTTGCGCGGGAGAGCCCCTCGCGCCGTACGGGCGGCCGGGGCATCCACGCCCCGCCGGATTCCTGCCGGACGGGCCGTCACCCCCACCGCAACGGGAGGCAACCATGGGCGCAGTTCTCGGTGACGTGCTGGGTCTCGCGGCCGGCGTCGCGGTCAGCCCCCTCCCGGTCATCGCCGTCATCCTCATCCTCGCCACGCCCCGGGGGCGTCTCAACGGGATCCTCTTCACCGTCGGCTGGATCATCGGGCTTTCGGTCCTGGGTGCCGTGATGCTGGCGATCGCCTCCCCGGCGCACGCCTCGGCGCACAAGCACCCGGCCACCTGGGTCGGGGCCCTCAAGACCGCTCTCGGCCTGCTCCTCCTCTTCTTCGGTGCCCGGCAGTGGCGGCGGCGCCCGAAGGATCCCTCGCAGGCGAAGCTGCCGAAGTGGATGGGCGCGATCGACCGCCTCACGCCGGTCAAGGTCTTCGGGCTCGGTACGGCCCTGGCCGCGCTCAACGCCAAGAACGCCCCGCTGACCATCGCCGCGGGCGCCGCCATCGGCTCCGCCGGTCTTCCGGTCGGCCAGCAGATCGGGTCACTGGCGGTCTTCGTCGTGATCGCCACGCTGGGACTGCTGGTCCCGCTCGGTGTCTTCCTCCTCGGCGGGGAAGGGGCCAGGACCACGCTCGGCAACTGGAAGGACTGGGCGGCTCGGCACAACGTCGCCGTGATGGCCGTCCTGTTCTTCGTCCTCGGGCTGAAACTGCTGGGGGACGGCATCTCCGTCCTCGCCTCCTGACACGTCCTCAGCCGGCGTCCTCTCTCGGCGGTGTGCGCAGGGTGAGGAGGGCGACGTCGTCGATGCCGGGGGGCTGGACGCGGCGCAGGAGCTGGTCGGTGAAGGACGGCAGGGGCCGGTGGGCGAGGGCGGCGGCGTGCTGCCGGAGCCGGTGGAGGCCCTCGTCCAGGGTCTGGCCGGGCGCCTCGATGAGGCCGTCGGTGTAGAGCAGCAGCGTGGACCCGGGCGGCAGCGGTGTGCTGGCGTCGGGGCGGGGCCCCAGGACCCCGGTGCCGAGCAGGAGACCGTGGCCTTCGGTGAGGTAGCGGGCCAGGCCGTTGTGGTCGATGAGCAGGGGCGGGGGGTGGCCGGCGTTGGTCCAGGACAGCTTCCAGTGTCCGTCGTCCGTCTCGGCCACCCGGGCGAAGATGAGCGTGGCCATGCTGACGTCGGTGATCGGCATGACCGCCTCGTCCAGGCGTTCGACGATCCGGCTGGGGGGTTCCCGCTGGGACCAGGCGTAGGCGCGGAGCATGTTGCGCAGCTGGGCCATGCCGGCCGCCGCCTCCAGGTCGTGGCCGACGACGTCCCCGATGGCCAGCGCGGTGGCGCCGTCGGAGAGGGTGAAGGCGTCGTACCAGTCGCCGCCGACCTGGGAGGCGTCGGGGGCGGGCAGGTAGCGGACGGTCATCTGCAGGCCGGGCACGCTCGGCATCTGCGGCAGCAGGTGGTTCTGCATGGTCTCGGCGACCGCGCGCTGGCGCTGGTAGAGGCGGGCGTTGTCCAGGGCGACCCCGGCGCGGCGCGCGATGTCCTCGATCAGCGGCAGGTCGGCGATGGTGTAGTTGCCCGGCTTCTCGGCGCGGCCGAGGGTGAGGGCGCCCAGGACTTCACGGGTGCTGCGCAGCGGGGCGATCGCCGCGGAGTGGATGCCGGTGGCGTCGAACAGGCGGCGCTGCTCCACCGCGATCCCGGAGTCCGGGGCGCCCTGGTAGGTCTCGGGCCCCGCCAGGGTGGAGGCGACGCCGCGCAGGGCCCGGGACAGGGGCATCGGGGATTCCGTGGGGATCGGCGGCATGGGCCCCTGGAGGTCCTCGTGCCGCACGAGCGTGTCGCCGTCCGCCTGGACCACGGCGGTGCGCCACACCTCGTCGCGCTCGGTGATCAGGTCGATGACGACCCAGTCCGCCAGCCGGGGCACGACCAGCCGCACCAGCCGGCGCTGTGCCTCCTCGACGTCGAAGGTGGAGGTCAGCTGTGTGGTGGTCTCGGCCAGCAGGGCCAGCCGCTCCAGATCGCTCATCCGCTCGGCCCGCTCCGGGCCCGGCTCGGTGGGCGGTCCCGCCTCGGGAGTGTGGAAGACCACGAGGGTGCCGGCTCCGGGGCCGGCGATGGTGTAGGGGGTGATCAGCCACGAGATGCGCAGCAGGGAGCCGTCGCCACGGGCGAAGTATTCCTCCTCGCCCTGGGCCGGCTGCCCGGCGTGGAACGCCTGGCGCATGGTGCACCGGGAGGTGGGCAGCGGCTGGCCCTGGGGCCCGCGGTGCAGCAGCTCGTGGGCGTCCTGGCCGATCAGGTCCTCGGCGGGCCGGTCCAGCAGCCGCTCGGTGAGGGAGTTGACGGCGACGATGAGGCCCTGCTCGTCGGCGACGTAGGCGCCCGTGCCGATGGCGTTCAGTGCGTCGGTGAGCCGGGCGTCGGACACTCCCCGTGACCGGTCAGGGCCGGTCCCGGCGGTCTTCGGCTCCGTCATGTCCTCGCCTCCGGAAGGTCGGTCCCCGTCCGCGGTGCCGCAGGGGGCGCGCCGCGTGACGTCTTCAGGTGTCCCTTCCCGTATGCCCCGCGGCGGGGATCCGGTCTCCCGCCCGGCGGGGGGACACCGCCGGGCGGGTCACGGACCGGACAGGGCACCCTGCGTCCGGTCGGGGAGCAGGCGCACGTGGGCGACGACCTGCTTGCCGAGAGCGTGCGACACGGTCACGAAGCGGTGGCTGAGGACGTTCACGAGACGCAGGCCGTGCCCGCCGATACGCCCCTCGTCCGGCGGCCTGGGTACGGGTTCCCTGGGTGAGGTGTCCCACACGGTGATCGACACTTCGGTGCCGGACAGCTCCAGGACCACCCCGCAGGGGCCGGGGGCGTGCCGTATGGCATTGGTCAGCAGCTCGCTGATCACGAGTTCGGCGTCCATGACCGCGGTCGGGGAGAGGGGCGGGTGCCCGACGTCCGCGGCGCGTGCCAGGACGGCCCGGAGCGCCTTCCGCCCGTCGGCCGCGCGTGCGGCACCCCCGGCGAAAGCCGCGCTGAACCGCACGGGCTCATGCCGCTTCCCGGCCTGGTCATCTGCCGCCTTCTGCCCAAGCGGGATGGCCATTGCTGTTGCCTTACCAGTGGCGAGGATCCTTGCTGGTGCTGTGCGCACCCTCCGGCTACCCGGGGCCCGACGGGCCGGGCATCCGGTCTCGCGGCATCGTACGGCACCCCGGCCGCGGGCCCGCACGGCGCCGTCCCGGGCCGGCCGCGCCTCCGGTGCGGGGCTCAGGAGACGGCGGCGTCCACCGTCTCGCGGATCTCCAGGACGCCGTCGGCGCCGGTGATCTCGAACAGCCGCCGGAGCTGCCGGGGCGGCGCTGCCACGCGCAGGGTGCCCGTGTGGTGGGTGAGGATCAGCAGGTTGAGGAACGTCGAGTCCGCGAAGACGACACCGGAGGCGTCCAGGACCACCGTCGGGTGCCGCTTCGCGGCGGCGTCCAGCGCGTCCGCCAGGGGCGTGATCGAGTGCAGGTCGTAGGCGCCGTGCGGGGCGACGACCCAGGCGCCGTGCCGTTCGTACTGGACGACAGCCGTCTGCGTGGTAGCCGTCTGCGCGGTGTGCCCGCCGGCCTGGTCCGACCGCCGCTCCCCGGCGGCGCTGCTGGTGAGTCTTGGCATGACGGCTTCATCCCAGGACACCTTGAGGCTCCTTCCGTGGCGCTTCATCGCGGGACCAGGTCAGCGAATACCGGAAAAGTATGTCACGTATCTGGGTTCCGGCAACGGGGTACCTTAAAATGCTGGGCATGGTTGGAGTGCCCGAACCTCACACCGGATGGACGTTCATCACCAACCACGCGCGCGTACTGGCGGCCATCGCCGACAACCCGAACGTCCGGATCCGTGACATCGCCGCCCGCTGCCGGCTCACGGAGCGCGCCGTCCAGCGGATCATCTCCGATCTGGAGCAGGACGGTTACCTCTCCCACACCCGTGACGGGCGCACGAACACCTACCGCATCGAGCCGGACAAGGTGCTGCGCCATCCCGCGGAGGCCGGCCTCTCCGTGGCCTCCCTGCTGTCCCTGCTGGTGCGGGACGAGACCGAGCGCGCCGGGAACCCGGTCGCCCAGTAGGTCCCGGCCCGGGCGTCACGGCTGGTGGCCCGTCATCCGGGCCGCCGAGGCGATCGTCGCGCGGGCCTCCTGTTCGGTCAGGCCGGTGTGCAGGGCCGCCTCGGCGAGGGGGTCCGCCAGGGCGGGGCCGATGCCGTTCTCGTAGGCGCGGCAGGCCGCCCAGAACAGGCGCGTGTTGCGCTGGCCCTCGTGGGCGGTCAGGACGAAGTGGACCAGGCCGCGGCCGTGGTCGCCGGGCGCGGGCGGAGCCGGCCGGTGGGGGCGCGGCGGGGGCAGCAGCAGGCGGAGCAGGGACGGCGGACAGGCGGCCGGGGGCAGGTGGGCGGTGCCGGGCGCGGCGGTGTAGACGCCGTGGCCGGTACGGGAACCGGGGCCGACGAGGTAACCGCCGGCGCCCCGGATGTCGATGCCGGGGGCGAGCCGGCCGGCCGAGTTCGGTACGACGGTGTCCGGCGGGCCGGTCAGCCACAGGTGGCGGCCGCCGCTCGGGGTGAGGACGACGACCGTCTCCGGGATCGTGAACAGGTGGCGCAGGGCCAGTTCCCGCAGTGCGGCCGAGGAGTCCGTGCCGGACTTGGTGTCCAGGTCGACGCCGATCAGGTGGTACGGGGGCAGCCCGCAGGCGATGCCGTAGCCGGTGGCCCAGGGCGCGGCGGCGAAGAGCTCGCGGATGCGGACGGGGTCGCTGGAGGCGTCGTACACGCCGTGGCCGAAGCGTCCGCAGGCGCCGTGGCAGGGGTGCCCCGGGGCGGGGTCGTCGCGGTGCGGGGAGCGCAGGGCCGGGAGCTTGGTCCGGGACAGGGGGATCACGGCCAGACCGCGTTCGGCGGCTGACAGGGCGTGCGCGAGGGCCAGCGTGGTGGCCTGCCGGTCGGTGGTGGCCATGGCTCCATGTTCGTACGCACGTTCGAAAAAGGGAAGGGTGGACCGGACGGCGTGCGCCGGTGCGGGGCGAATGGCCGGAACCGTGCAGCACCGATTCATCCCTGGTGGAGCCTGTACAGGGGGATTCGGGCTGGTTCGTCTCCGTGGCAGAACGGGTGAAAGGGGTTCATCCGGGTTTATCGACTCGTCGTCACGCGTCCGTGCGAATCACGGCTTCCGTGGGGGTTCGCCGGGGTTGTGGTGGGCAACTCTGGAGGCGCGACGTCGTCCATCACAGGTCAAGGCGGCCGGCCAACCGCCCTGACGCGCACCGCGGTTCGTCCGCCCCCGGCCGCGAGGCCGCTGAACACCCGGTTCTGGAGGAACACATGGCGAACATCCGGTGAGCCTCGGGCGAGGCCCCTCGTGGGGAGGGTCCTCGCGGGATGTGCTTCAAGGGTCGCATCACGTCCGCGCGGCGGCGCCTCGGCGCCGCCGCGCAGTCGCGTGCGCGGGCGCCTCCGGCGGGGTCCCGCCTCGACAGCCCTCCCCTTGACACCCCACCCGATCTGACGGACAGTCAGAAACCGTTCCCGGAATCTGGGGGTGGCGGTGCGCGAGGAGCAGGAAGACGACGAACTGGCCGTGCGGCTCAAGGAGTTCGAGGGACGCCCGGCCGCCGTCACCGGCGTCGGCAGGGACCCGGTGAACGCGCCGATGATCCGGCACTGGTGCGAGGCGCTCGGCGACACCAACCCCGCCTACACCGGCCCGGACGCCATCGCCCCGCCCACCATGCTCCAGGCCTGGACGATGGCCGGTCTGGCCGGACCCCGGGCCCGCACCGGGGCGTACGACGCACTCCTCGGCCTGCTGGACGCGGCGGGCTGCACCGCCGTGGTGGCCACCGACTGCGAGCAGGAGTACCTGCGGCCCCTGCGGCCGGGCGACGAGGTCGCGTTCGACACGGTGATCGAGGAGGTCTCCGGCCGCAAGACGACCCGGCTCGGCACGGGCTACTTCGTCACCACCCGGACCGACGTCCGGGCCGGCGGCGAGCCGGTCGCCACCCACCGCTTCCGCATCCTGAAGTACGCCCCCGTACCCCGCGCCCCCCGGGCGCGCCGCCCCCGCCCTGTGGTCAACCGGGACAACGCCGGCTTCTGGCAGGGCGTGGCCGAGCACCGGCTCCTCGTCCAGCGCTGCACGGCCTGCGGCACCCCGCGCCACCCGTGGCTGCCGGGCTGCAACACCTGCGGCAGCCCGGACTGGGACACGGTGGAGGCGAGCGGCGAGGGCACGGTCTACTCGTACGTGGTGCTGCACCACCCGCCGTTCCCGGCCTTCGACCCCCCGTACGCGGTCGGCCTGATCGAACTCGCCGAGGGCGTGCGGATGGTGAGCAACGTGGTCGGGGTGCCGTACGACGAGGTGCGCATCGGGCTGCCGGTACGGCTGGAGTTCCAGCGGTGCGACGAGGAGCTGACGGTGCCGGTGTTCCGGGTGGTGGAGCGGTGAGGGCCGGGGACCGGCTGCCGCCGCTGGAGATCCCGGTGACCCGCACCCTGATCGTGGCCGGCGCCATCGCCTCCCGGGACTACCAGGACGTGCACCACGACCCGGAACTGGCCCGGCGGAAGGGCGCACCGGACATCTTCATGAACATCCTGACCACGAACGGCCTGGTCGGCCGGTACGTCACCGACCACTTCGGCCCCGCCGCGGTGCTCCGCAAGGTCGCCGTCCGGCTGGGCGCGCCCAACCACCCCGGGGACACGATGGTGCTGACCGGCAGCGTCGAGGAGGTCGACGGGGACACGGCCGTCGTCCGGGTCGTCGGTGCCAACGGCCTCGGCACCCATGTGACGGCCACGGTCACCGTCACCCTCCCGGGGGCCGGATCATGAGCCTGCGCGAGCGCGACACCCTCGGCGGACGCGCGGCGATCGCCGGCATCGGGGCCACCGGGTTCTCCAAGGACTCCGGCCGCAGCGAGCTGCGCCTGGCGGTGGAGGCGGTGCGGGCCGCCCTCGACGACGCCGGGCTCACCCCGGCGGACGTGGACGGACTGGTGACCTTCAGCATGGACACCAGCCCGGAGATCACCGTGGCCCAGGCCTGCGGGATGGGCGAGCTGTCCTTCTTCTCCCGGGTGCACTACGGCGGCGGGGCGGCCTGCGCCACCGTCCAGCAGGCGGCGCTCGCGGTGGCGACGGGCGTGGCGGAGGTCGTGGTCTGCTACCGCGCGTTCAACGAGCGCTCGGGCCGCCGGTTCGGCGCGGGCGTGCAGCACCGGGAGCCGTCGGCGGAAGGGGCGGCCCTCGGCTGGGTGCTGCCGTTCGGGCTGCTCACCCCGGCCTCCTGGGTGGCGATGGCCGCCCGGCGGTACCTGCACGCGTACGGCCTGACACCGGAGGCGTTCGGGCACGTGGCCGTCATGGGCCGGGAGTACGCGGCGACCAACCCCGCCGCCTGGTTCCACGGCCGCCCGATCACCCTCGCCGACCACGCCGCCTCCCGCTGGATCGCCGAGCCGCTGCGGCTGCTGGACTGCTGCCAGGAGACCGACGGCGGGCAGGCGGTCGTCGTCACCTCCCTGGAGCGGGCCCGGGACCTGCCGCGGCCCCCCGCCGTGATCGCGGCGGCGGCCCAGGGCGCGGGCCGGGCGCAGGAGCAGATGACCGGCTTCTACCGGGACGGCCTGACCGGCCTGCCGGAGGCGGGCGCGGTGGCCCGGCAGCTGTGGCGCACCAGCGGACTCGGCCCGGACGCCGTCGACGTGGGGATCCTGTACGACCACTTCACCCCGTTCGTGCTGATGCAGCTGGAGGAGTTCGGCTTCTGCGGCCGGGGCGAGGCGGCGGAGTTCGTAGCCGAGCGGCTGCTGCCGCTGAACACCCACGGGGGCCAGCTCGGGGAGGCGTACCTGCACGGTATGAACGGCATCGCGGAGGCGGTGCGGCAGCTGCGGGGCACGGCCGTGAACCAGGTCCCGGGGGCGGCCCGCACCCTGGTGACGGCCGGCACCGGAGTGCCGACATCGGGCCTGGTCCTGACGGCGGACGGCTGACCTCCTCGGGGTCGTACCCGCAGACGGTACGGTCCCGTACTCCACCTTCAGGAGGTGGAGACAGCCCCACCCCTACAACCTGAGGGGGACTCGCCTTCGGGACCTGCGGGCGATCCGCCGCGGTGGGCGTCGCTCCTAGCGTGGAGCCATGACCACACCCGTCTGCACCAGCGCCTCGGCCGCCGCCGCTCCCGCGCGGCAGACCTACCCGTCGTTCGCGTCCTACGTGCGCGCCCGCCAGCCGGTGCTGCTGCGCACCGCCCGCTCGCTGACCGCGAACCCGAACGACGCCGAGGACCTGCTGCAGACCGCGCTCGCCAAGACCTACGTGGCCTGGGAGCGGATCGAGGACCAGCGGGCGCTCGACGGCTACGTGCGCCGGGCCCTGGTGAACACCCGGACCTCGCAGTGGCGCAAGCGCAGGGTGGACGAGTTCGCCTGCGACGAACTGCCCGAGCCGGAGACCGTGCCCGGCGGCGACGACCCGGCCGAGCGGCAGGCGCTGCACGACGCCATGTGGCGGGCGGTGCTTCGGCTGCCGGCCCGCCAGCGGGCGATGGTCGTCCTGCGGTACTACGAGGACCTGAGCGAGGCCCAGACCGCCGAGGTGCTCGGGGTGTCGGTGGGCACGGTGAAGTCGGCGGTCTCCCGCGCGCTGGGCAAACTGCGCGAGGACCCGGAGCTGACCCTGGTCCGCTAGAGACGCTCTTCGACGGCAACGTGACCGCTCAGTGACCCATCCCCTAGTGACATACCGCTCGGTATGTGCGCAGAATCAGCGCACCCCTACCACCGCGTAGGACCACCGCGTAGGCAATGTCGCCCGGGAGGACGCCGTGCTGGCCACGATGCAGGACGTACCGCTGCTGATCTCCAGGATCCTGACCCACGGGTCGACGGTCCACGGTTCCTCACGGGTGACCACCTGGACCGGGGATCCAGAACCGCACCGGCGCACCTTCGCCGAGATCGGCACCCGCGCCGCGCAGCTCGCGCACGCCCTGCGCGACGAGCTGGGGGTGACCGGCGACGACCGGGTGGCCACGCTCATGTGGAACAACGCCGAGCACGTCGAGGCGTACTTCGCGATCCCCTCCATGGGCGCCGTCCTGCACACGCTGAACCTGCGGCTGCCCGCCGAACAGCTGGTGTGGATCGTCAACCACGCGGCCGACAAGGTCGTCCTCGTCAACGGCTCGCTCATCCCGCTGCTCGCGCCGCTGCTGCCGAAGCTGCCCACGGTCGAGCACATCGTCGTGTCCGGGCCCGGCGACCGGGCCCCGCTGGCCGGCGCCGGCGCGCGGGTCCACGAGTACGAGGAACTGATCGCGGGCCGGCCCGCCCACTACGACTGGCCGGAGCTGGACGAACGCCAGGCCGCCGCCATGTGCTACACCTCCGGCACGACCGGCGACCCCAAGGGCGTGGTGTACAGCCACCGTTCCATCTACCTGCACTCCATGCAGGTCAACATGACCCAGTCGATGGGCCTGACCGACCAGGACACCTCGCTCGTCGTCGTCCCGCAGTTCCACGTCAACGCCTGGGGCCTGCCGCACGCCACGTTCATGACCGGCGTCAACATGCTGATGCCGGACCGGTTCCTGCAGCCGGCCCCGCTCGCCGAGATGATCGAGGGCGAGCGGCCCACCCACGCGGCGGCCGTCCCGACCATCTGGCAGGGCCTGCTCGGCGAGCTGCACGCCAGACCGCGAAACGTCTCCTCGCTCACCCAGGTCACCATCGGCGGCTCGGCCTGTCCGCCCTCCCTCATGGAGGCGTTCGACGAGCTCGGCATGCGTGTCTGCCACGCCTGGGGCATGACGGAGACCTCCCCGCTGGGCACGGTGGCCCGCCCGCCGGCCCACGCGGTCGGCACCGACGAGGAGTTCGGCTACCGGCTCACCCAGGGCCGCTTCCCGGCGAGCGTCGAGGCCCGCCTCACCGGGCCCGGCGGCGCCCGCCTGCCCTGGGACGGCGAGTCGGCGGGCGAGCTGGAGGTGCGCGGGCCGTGGATCGCGGGCGCCTACTACAACGGCCCCGGCGCCGAACCCCTGCGCCCCGCGGACAAGTTCAGCGCGGACGGCTGGCTGAAGACCGGGGACGTCGGCACCATCTCCGCCGACGGCTTCCTCACCCTCACCGACCGGGCCAAGGACGTCATCAAGTCCGGCGGCGAGTGGATCTCCTCGGTCGAGCTGGAGAACGCGCTGATGTCCCACCCGGACGTCGCCGAGGCCGCCGTGGTCGCCGTACCGGACGAGAAGTGGGGCGAGCGGCCGCTGGCCACGGTGGTCCTCCGGCCGGGCGCGACCACCGACTTCACGGCACTGCGCACCTTCCTCGCCGAGGAGGGCCGCATCGCCAGGTGGCAGCTGCCCGAGCGCTGGACGGTCATCGAGTCGGTCCCGAAGACGAGCGTGGGCAAGTTCGACAAGAAGGTCCTCCGGCGCCAGTACGCGGAGGGCGAGCTGGACATCACCCGCCTCTGAGGGGGCTTCACCGCGGGGGGCCGGACCCGGCTCCGCCCCCCGCCGGCCTCCCGGGCCCGCCGCGGGCGGCCAGGGGGCCGCGCGGCCTGCCGCCCGGACCGGTGGCGGCCCGCCTGCCGGCGGCGACGGGCCCCGCGCAGCGCGTGGGTGCCGGCCGCCGGGGACGGTCCGTCCAGGCCGTCCGGCGGCAGGTACTCGGCCGGCAGGCGGCTGCCCTTGCCGAGGGCCTGGTCCTGACCATGTACGGCACGGACGCCGACGTCATCCGCGACCGTGCTGCCGGACCGGGTCGTTGGGCCGTGGGCCGGTTCCGGGAGCGACCGGCGCTCCCGGCCCCGCCCGCCGGAAGGAATCCCGGGCGCCGTACGGCGTCAGCGGCGCCCGCCCCGTACCGTCGTGGTCCACCCCAGGATCAGCCACAGCCCCGCCACCGCGCACACCCCGGACCAGCCCCAGTGGCCGAAGGCGGGGCCTGCCACGGCCGAGGCGAGGGCGCCGCCGGCGAAGCCGGAGACGACGTAGGCCGTGTTGGCGGTGGCCGGGGTGGAGGTCGTCGTGAGGGCGAGGGTCTGGTTGGCGACGTGGGAGGCCACCAGGGCCGCGTGGACCGCGATCGCGGCGGCGAACAGCGCCGGCAGCACCTGCCCGCCGAGCCAGAACAGCGGCACGGCGACGGCGGCCAGCACGTACGCCGCGCCGACGACCCGGGTGGCCCCGAACCGGTCCACCAGCCCGCCCGCCAGCGGCGCCACCGCGCTGGCGGTCAGCCCGAAGAGACCGAAGAGCCCGGCGGTCGCGGTGGACAGCCCGTACTGCGGACCGGTCAGCAGCAGCGCCAGTGAGGTCCACAGGGCGCTCCACGCCCCGAACATCCCCGCCTGCCGCAGGCACGCCCGCCACAGGTCGGGCGAGCGGCGCAGCAGCCCCGGCAGCTTGGCGATGCCGGAGAACAGCCCGCCCTGCCGCACCCGCCGCTCGGCCGGCAGTGCCGCCGCGGTGGCCAGCCCCAGGGCGAGGGTCAGCACGGCGGACCCGGCGAACACCCAACGCCAGCCGAAGGCCTGCCCGGCGAGCCCGCCGAGCACGCGGGCCGCGACGATGCCGGTGAACAGCCCGGCGATGACGGCCGCGACATGCCGGGCGCGCCGGTCGGCCGGGGCGCGCGCGGCGACCAGCGGCACGAGCAGCTGCGGTACGACCGTCGCCGCGGCGGCGACGAACACGGCGGCGGCCAGGGCCGCGGTGCCCGGGGCGACGGCCGCGACGAGCAGTGCCACCGTGGTGGCCACGGAGAGCCAGGCGACCAGCGGACGGCGGTCGACGCGGTCGCCGAGCGGGGCGAAGAAGAGCAGACCGGCCGCGTAGCCGAGCTGGGCCACCGAGGCGATCCAGGCCACGGCCGCGGGGACGGTGCCGAAGTCGTGGGCGATCAGCGGCAGCAGCGGGGCCGCGAGATAGATGTTCGCGGCCGTGACGGCGGTGCAGACGGCGATGAGCAGGAGGAAGAGGGTGCCGGAGGCGGACCCGTCGCGGGCGGGTATCCGGACCCCGGGCGCTCGGCGGGTGCTGGTGGCTGACGGCATGGGGGGAGGCACTCCTTAGAGCCGACTCGCACAACTAACTGGTTGGTTGAAACTCTCCAACAGGGTGCACCGCCCCGGCATTCCCAGTCAACCAACCAGTTGGTTATCGCCCGTCGACCGACCTACCCTGTCCTCATGGCACCAGTGAGGGACCCCGAGGCCACCAAGGCCCGCATCTTCGACGCGGCCGTCGCCGAGTTCGCCCGCCACGGCATCGCGGGCGCCCGCATCGACCGCATCGCCGCCGAGGCCAAGGCCAACAAGCAGCTGATCTACGCCTACTTCGGCAACAAGGCGGAGCTGTTCAGCAAGGTCCTCGGCACCTGCATGGTCGGCCTGGCGGCGGCCGTACCCGTCGACCCCGACGACATCGAGGGCTGGGTGGACCGCCTGCTCGACTACCACGCCACCCACCCCGAACTGCTGCGCCTGCTCTTCTGGGAGGGCATCGAGTACGGCAGCGCCGAACTCCCCGACGAGCCGGCCCGCCAGGACCACTACGCCCGCAAGGTCGCCGCGCTGGAGGACGGCCAGGCCCGGGGCGTCATCACGGACGCCATCCCGGCCGGCGACCTGCTGATCCTGATCACCGCGCTGACCAACTGGATGGCCGTGGTCCCGCAGATGCGGCGCATCCTCGCCGGTACGCGGGACTCCGACCAGGACCGCCTGCGGGCCTCCGTCAAGGAGGCGGCCCGCAGGCTGGTCGCCCGCTGACGGCAGTCGCCGCCTAGTTCGTGCCGATCCGGGCCAGCAGGTCCACGATCCGCGACTGCACCTCGGTGCTGGTGGACCGCTCCGCGGGGAACAGCACCGTCTCGCCCGAGGCCAGCCGCGGCAGGTCGGCCGGGTCGACCGCGGCCGTGTAGACGACCAGCGGGGTGCGGTTGAGCTGCCCGTTCGCCCGCAGCCAGTCCACGATCCCGGCCCGCCGGCGGTGCACCTGCATCAGGTCCATCACCACCAGGTTCGGCCGGAACTGCCCCGCCAGCGTCACCGCGTCGTTGTCGTTCGCGGCCCGCGCCACCTGCATCCCGCGCCGCTCCAGCGTCGAGGTCAGCGCCAGCGCGATCTCCGCGTGCTCCTCGATGAGCAGCACCCGCGGCGGATGCTGCTCGCTGTCCCGCGGCGCCAGCGCCTTCAGCAGGACGGCGGGATCGGCGCCGTACGCCGCCTCGCGCGTCGCCTGCCCCAGCCCGGCCGTGACCAGCACCGGCACCTCGGCGGCCACCGCGGCCTGGCGCAGCGACTGCAGCGCGGTCCGCGTGATGGGCCCGGTCAGCGGGTCCACGAACAGCGCGGCGGGGAAGGCCGCGATCTGCGCGTCGACCTCCTCGCGCGAGTGCACGATCACCGGCCGGTAGCCACGGTCGCTCAGCGCCTGCTGGGTCGTCACGTCCGGCGCCGGCCACACCAGCAGCCGGCGCGGGTTGTCCAGCGGCTCCGGGGGCAGCTCGTCGTCCAGCGGCTGCGGACGCGGGGTGTCGGCCACCTCCACGGCCCCGCCGGGACCGTCCAGCGGCTCCGGCCCCTCGGCGGCGTCGGGCTCCGGAGCGCCTATGGCGTACGACCGCCCGGCCCCCTCGGTGCCCGCGGCCGGCCGTGACTGCCCGCCGAGCGAGGGCTGCGCCCCGGGCACCGGGCCGGCCGGCGCGGGCTGCGCCACCGCCGGCTGCCCCGCGAGCGGCGCCTGACCTCCGAGGGACGGCTGTCCGCCGAGGGACGGCCGCGCGGGTGCCGGTTCGGCCGGCGGGTGCGGCCGGGCCGCCTGCGGCTGCGGCTGCGGCTCCGGGCGGGTGGCCGGGTCGGGGGGCGTGCCCAGCTTGCGGCGCCGGCCGGAACCGCCCGGCGCGTGCGGCGGCGGGGTGGCCGTCGGCTGCTGTACCTGGGCGGCCTGCCGCGCGAACGGCACACCCTGCCCGAGCGTGCGCACGCTGATCGCCCGTCCCTGCGTCGAGTCCGGGTCGACCGGCACCCCGCCGGCGGCCTGCGCGGGCAACGGCTGCGCGGCCGGTACGGCGGCCCCGCCGACCCCGTTGGCCCCGGGGCGGAGCGGGGTGCCGGCGGCGTCACCGGCGCCGGGCCACTGCTGCGGGGCACCGGCCGCCGGGGTGCCGCCGGGCGGCACGGCCGGCGCGCCCTGCGAGCCCGCGGGCACCTGCCCGGCCCCGGCCTCGGCGGGCAACGGCAGCGCACCCGGGGCGGCCACCGGGGTGCCGGCGGCGGCCGGGGTGCCGGGCTGTGCGGCGGCGGGGGACTGCGGGGCCGCGCCCTGCGCGGGCACGGCCGCCTGGACCGGCGCGGCGGGGGCGGACTGTGGGGCGGTGCCCTGCGCGGGTACGGCCGCCTGGCCCGGAACGGCGGCACCGGGCTGCGCACCGGGAACCACGGGGGCGGGACCCGCCTGGACGGCGATGCCCGGTCCGGCCGTGCCCTGCGCCGGGACGCCGGGCGACGGAACGCCGGGTGCCGGCTGGCCGCCGGGAGTCGGCGGTACGGCCGTGCCCTGCGGGGCCCGGCCGGGAGCGGCCGGCGCCGGAAGGGGCTGCGACGGGGTCTGTCCGGGCCCGGCTCCCGGCGCCACCGGCTGCGCGGTCTCGGCCGGCTGGGCCACGGCCCGGCGCCGTCGGCCGGTCGGGGCGCTGGTGGGATGCGGCTGCGGCGGGGTGTGGTCCCCGGCCTGGTCGAGCGGTACGGCGTCGTGCCGGCCCTCGTCACCCGGGAGCCCCCCGGCGGACACCGGCATCTGCGCGGGCACCTGCACCCGGCCGGGCAGCGGCCCGGCACCGGCCGCCGGACCGGCGTGCGGCCCCGCGTCGGCAGCCGTACCCGGTCCCGGGACGGACGGCGCACCGGCAGCCGGAGCCCCGGGAACACCGGCGTCCGGCCCCGCGGACGCGCTCGCACCCGGCGTCACCGGCACGGCCGGCCCCATGGCGGGGGCCGCGTCGTTCACCGGCCCGGCACCGGCCGCGGTCCGGTCGGCCTCGGCCGGCGGCAGGGCGAAGACCGTACGCGCGCCCGCGTCCTGCGCCGCGGCGCGCTCCGCAGCGGCGGCCAGCGCCCGCCGGCGCCGTCCGCCCGGCTGCGCGCCGCCCGTCTCGCCCTCCTGCGCCGCACCGGCCTGCGCGCCCGGTGCCGGCTCGCCGCCGGCCGCGGGAAGGGCCGGGGGCAGGGCGGCCTGCGGCGCGTCGGTGTCGCGGCGGGCCCGCCGGCCCGTGGGCGCGGGCACGCCCTGCGGCGGCACGGTGCCACCGAGTCCCGTCCCCGCGGCGGCGGCCCCCGCGCTCTGCTCAGCCGCGGTCATCACGGCACCCTCGGCAACGCCCTCGCCGTCACCGCCGTCACCGGCACCGCCGGCGCCGATCTCGGCGGGCCGCCCGCGGCGCCGCCCGGTCCCGCCGGACGCGCCCTCCGGGGCCTCGGCCGGAACCACGGCGGCCTCCTCGGCGGGCGCCCCGGCCCGCCGCCGGCGCCGCCCGGTCGGTACCGGCGCCTCCGCCTCACCGGCGTCACCGGCGCCGGCCGCGTCACCGTCCAGGAAGGCGTCCGTCGAGGGCCGCCGGGCCCGCCGCCGGCCGCCCGCGCCGGCCTGCCCGGCCGCGCCGGAGTCGTCCGTGGCGCCCTCCGCGCCGCCCGGGACCAGCGCCGCGCCGGGGGCGTCGGCCGCGACCGCGCCCGCCCCGCCGCCGAGCGGCACCTCCAGCACGTACGCGCTGCCGCTCATGCCCGGCACCTCGTGCGTCTGCAGCACGCCTCCGTGGGCGCGCACGATCCCGCGCACGATCGGCTCGTGCACCGGGTCCCCGCCGGCGTACGGCCCGCGCACCTCGATGCGCGCGACCTCGCCGCGCTGCGCGGCGGCCACGACGACGGTGTTGTCCAGATAACCGCCCGCCGAGACGGGCGTGTTGCCGGTGGCGTCGACCCCGGCGACATCGGCGACGAGGTGCGCGAGCGCGGTGGCGAGCCGCTGCGGGTCGACCTCGGCCTCGATGGGCGGGGCGTGGACGGCGAACTGCACGCGTCCCGGCCCGATCAGCTCGACGGCCCCGTCCACACCGGCGGCGACGACGGCGTCCAGCATCACCTTCGTACGGGTGATGTCCTCGCTGCCCGCGTCCAGCCGCTGGTAGCCGAGCACGTTGTCGATCAGGGTCGTGATCCGCGCGTACCCGGCGGAGAGGTGGTGCAGTACCTGGTTGGCCTCGGGCCACAGCTGACCGGCGTCGTCGGCGGCGAGCGCGGACAGCTCGCGGCGCAGCTCGTCCAGCGGCCCGCGCAGCGACTCGCCGAGCAGGGTGAGCAGCTGCTCGTGCCGCCCGGCGAGCGCCTCGTACCGGTCCTTCTCCCGCTCGGCCAGGGAGGCGTACCGCTCCTCGCCCGCGGCCAGCTCCTCCGCGTGCTCCTCGCGCAGCTCCTCGACCTCGGTGACGTGCTGCTGGCGCAGCGCGGTCAGGTCGGAGGCGTGCTCCTCGGAGAGCCGCTCCAGCTCTTTGGCGTGCGCCTTCTCCAGCGCGGCCTTCTCCTCGGCCAGGGCGTCGTACGGCCGCCGGTCGGTGAAGGTCATCACGGCGCCGACGAGCTGGTCCCCGTCCCGCACCGGCGCGGTGGTCAGGTCGACCGGCACCCTCTTGTCGCCCTTGGACCACAGCACCTGCCCGCGCACCCGGTGCTTGCGCCCGGAGCGCAGGGTGTCGGCGAGCGGCGACTCGTCGTACGGGAAGGGGGAGCCGTCGGCACGGGAGTGCAGCACCAGCGTGTGCAGCTCCTTGCCGCCCAGCTCACCGGCCCGGTACCCCAGGATCTGGGCGGCGGCCGGATTGACGAGCACGATCCGCCCGTCGGTGTCGGTGCCGACGACGCCTTCCGAGGCCGCCCGCAGGATCATCTCGGTCTGCCGCTGCGAGCGGGCCAGCTCGGCCTCGGTGTCCACGGTCCCGGACAGGTCCCGGACCACGATCATGAGCAGCTCGTCGCCGGTGTAGCCGTAACCGTCGTACGCCTGCTGCCCGTTCTCCAGGTTCGCGCTGGTGACCTCGACCGGGAACTCGGTCCCGTCGGTCCGCCGCGCGACCATCCGGGTGGGTTTGGTCCGGCCCGTCGGATCCATGTGATCGGGCCGCCGCATCGACCCGGGGATCAGCCGGGAGTCGAATTCGGGCAGCAGATCGAGCAGCCCACGCCCCACGAGAGCCGTGCCGGGCGCCTCGAAGGCCTCCAGCGCGATGGTGTTGGCGTTGACGACCGTTCCGTTGGCGTTGACCAGGACCAACGCGTCAGGCAGCGCGTCGAGTATGGCTGCGAGGCGAGCAGCGCCTCGGGATGGCCTGCTGCTCACGAGTCGCCTTCCTCCCTGTTACCGCACTTTGCCGACCGCTCGGGCCATCTTGCCAACCGGCCCGCGACGTGTCACGCGAGGGAGTCTAAGGGCACGGGTTGCGCTCGCGGCGCCGGATGAGAGGGAGGTCCCACGAGGAAGTGACGGCGAACGCGTGACCGCACGGTCCGCTCCCCGACTCCTCCGCCGGACCTTTACGGAACCAATGCGTCCGCCACGCACCCCCCGCGGACCCGTGTCCCGGCCCTACACCGGGCCGCCCGGCTTCGGCAGCAGGGGCACCATCCGGTCCCACCGCCCGATCTCGCACCCGTTGCTGCGGTCGTACGTGGCGTCGACCGGGCGACCGGCCCAGATCCCGGTGACCCGGGCGGTGGCCGGGCCGCCGTAGAGCATGGTGCAGGTCGTGCCGGAGGGCACGGGCGCGAAGGGGTCCCGGCCCCACCGGGTGTGCTCGTCGAGCAGCCGGCAGGCCCCGGCGGCGTCCGGATGCCGGCCGGCGGCGGGATGGCAGGACACCTCGTACGTCCCGTCCCGGCCCGCCCCGGCGTGCCGGACCACGACGGTGAGGTGATCGGGCGCGTCCTCCGGCCGCACCGGCGGCGGCAGCGCGCGGGCCGCGGCGGCGGGTACGGCGGTGGCGGTGAGCGGGACGAGGGACGCGGCGGCGCAGAGCGACGCCCACAGGAGGCGCCGCCCGGCGCCCGGCAGTACAGAGACCATGCCCGGTCCAACGCCGCTCCCGCCGAGACGTTGCGCCGGGCTCCCCCTTTTGCCTCCGGTCCCTTCCCGCCCCGCCCGGCGAAGCCCTTTGCCCTGCGGCCCGCCTGCCTAGTACCGTGGGGGGCGATTGGTGACGCGGCGCTTGCCTGTGTCATCATCTGCACGCACCATTCGCGCGCTCGCGTGAGCGGTTGTGCTGGAGGCGTCGCCTAGTCCGGTCTATGGCGCCGCACTGCTAATGCGGTTTGGGCCTTAAAGCCCATCGAGGGTTCAAATCCCTCCGCCTCCGCCCCACACGAAGCCCCGGTCCCCAGGACCGGGGCTTCGTCGTTCTCCCCCCGTCCTGGACGTTTTCGCAGGTCACAAGGGGTGTGCGGATCGGATTTCACATGACGGCGGCAGTCATGTAATGTTCTTCCTGTCGCCGCGAGCGGGCCGAAAGGGCCGGGAGCGAAGACAACAAATGAACAAGCACTCGTAGCTTAACGGATAGAGCATCTGACTACGGATCAGAAGGTTGCAGGTTCGAATCCTGCCGAGTGCACACAGAGCAAGAGGCCCCGGAGAGATCCGGGGCCTCTTGCGTTTGGACTACCGCCCCCTTGCCGAGGTACGTGGCATCAGGATGCGCACCCATGCCACCACGCTCTACAACTCGATCTGTCGTGCGGATGACCAGTCACTGGTCAACGCCCATGTCTGGGGCGTGAACGCCTACGGTGCTCCCGTGTGGCATCTCCGGCGCAGCGGAAAGGGCGGCATGTTCGACACCTACGCCGGCAGCTTCGACGCGGTCTCGGAAACCGCGACGCCGGTACGAGAAGGGTGACCATGGCGCGGACCGAGTACTACGACGACCCGGCGGCACCGGAGCCGAACAGCCTGGCGTCACGTCATCGCCTACTCGGACGGTGAGGTGCGCAGACAGGTCAACGTCTGCTTCACCGCCCGTGTGATCGGGGGCCGGCTCGCGATCTCGGACGAGTCCACGGAGCTGCGGTTCGTCCAGCCGGAGAAGATCGATCAACTGCCGATGCACCACACGCAGCGGCTGCGGATCCTTCACTTCCTGGAGCACCGTGAGCGGCCGTATCTCGGCTGACCTGTGAGCACGAGGCTGCAGGTTCGCTCGCCTCGGCCAGGCGCGCTACACGCTCTGGGCGATGGAGGACTACGCCCATTCGGTCCGCGACGCCGAGTACGGCGGGGTGTACAACCTGCCGGAGGGCGCCAAGATCGGCGTGTCCATGTGGGGCGGCGCAACGGTCGACAAGACCATCGACCACTCGTGGGTCAACGACCACTGACGCCGGCGCTGTGAGCTGAGGACGTCACGGGCCCCGGGAGGTTGCTCCCGGGGCCCCTCGCGTTTCAGGTGCCGGCTGGGCGGCGGGGCGGGGTCAGATCAGGTGGCGGGCGAAGAAGCGGGTCGCGCTGGCGGCCTCGAACCTCGGGAGTTGCTTGTGGGTGCCCGCGTTGGCGTGCAGCGTCTTCTCCTTCGAGGCGAAGGCGTCGAACAGCGCGAGACCGGCCTCGCGGGGGATGTGCTCGTCGTCCCACTGCATGTCGAACTCGATCGGGACGGTGATCCGCCTCGCCGGCTCGGCCAGGACGTCGGGCCAGTGCTGGCCGAAGACCGCGGCCGTGATCCTGGGTTCGCGCGCGACGAGCGGTACTCCGATCGCGGTGCCCATGTTGATGCCCCAGTAGCCGACCGGCCCGTCGGCGCCGATCTCCGGGAGCCGCTGGAGGGCGTCCAGCGTCGCCTGCCACTCGGGCACGGCGCGCTCCGCCAGGTGGGCGTTGTAGCGGACGATGACCGGGCCGGCCGGCTCGCCCGCCGCCATCGCCTGCCGCATCATGGCGATCTCCTGGTCGTCGTGCGGTGTGCGGGGGCGTTCGCCGTGGCCCGGCGCGTCGATGACGGCGACGTGGAATCCGCAGCCGGTCACCAGGAGCCGGGCGCGGCCGGTCATCGCGGGCGACTTCTTGTGGTTGCCGCCGCCGTGGCCCATCAGGACCAGGGGCGCGCGTCCGGCACCGGAAGCCGGTGACCAGAGGACTCCGGGTACGTCGCCCACGGTGAAGTCGCGTTCGCGCATGCCGTCCGACGAGGAATCGGCGGTGAATCGCAGAGAGTGCACAGGTGTTGCCCTTCGGGAGTGCCTTGTTGTCGGGCGCTCCCGGCGACACCTACGTCGATCGCCAGGCCGTGACGGGAAGGGGGAGCACCCACGTCGGTACAGCGTTCATGGGTCTCACCTCCTCGGCCGGGGTCACGGGCAGGTGGAAGCTACCAGCGTGGTCAGCGGACCGGCCAGCCCTTTTCCGCCCCGGCGCCGGGTACGGTTCCTGCCGAATCGATCCCTCTGTCCCCTATCGGGTGAACGAGCTTTCTTCGAACGGCAGTTGCCGATCGCCGACCCTAGCTTCCGGGGTGGAGGTGATGCTCGATGCACGAGCAGAACGACACCCCGCCGGAGCAGCCGACGGGACAGGGGCAGGACGCGATCGACATCAACGACTTCGTGTTCGCGGCCACGGGGGCGCGGGTGCGGAGGCTGACCACGCCGACGGGGGAGCACTGGTTCCCGGCGGTGGATGTGGCGGTGCATCTGGGATACGCGAACACGCGACAAGCCTTGTTGTGGCATGTTGCACCGGACTTCCAGCAGTCGCTTGAGGATCTTGCACGAAGCGTCTATGGAGCAGACGCCTTGCGCAAAATTGCAGGTCACAGGCTCAAGAAGTCGATGCGGATGGTGAATCTCCGCGGCCTGATCGCGCTTGTCAACGGCTGCACCAAGCCCGAGTGCCAGCCCTTCAAGACCTGGGTCTGCGAGGTCATCGAGACCGTCCAGCGCGATGGCTTCTACTCCCTCGACCCCGCCCCGGTACAGCCCGCTGCCGACGGCACCACCGCCTACCTCGTGCCCCGGCAGGTCGCCGACGCGATCGTCCGGCTGGAGGAGCGGAACATCCGGGCGGACGAGGAGCTGGCGGTCGCGCAGATCGAGCGGATCGAGCGGATGCGCGAAGCCAACCAGCACCTCGGCCACACCAGCGAGCACCTCGGCCGCACCAGCGAACACCTCGGCCGGGCCACCGACCACCTCGGCCGGGCCAACGACCACCTGGGTGCCCTCACCGACCGCGTAGGCGGTGTGCACGACGTGCTCGGCCGGATCGCCGACACCCTCGATCTCATCGCCGACCGGCTGCGGCCCCCGGCGGCCGGCCACCCCGTCCTGACCCCCCAGCAGCTCCTCGCCGGCTGGCGGGCGAAGAACCTCGTCGTGACCGAGGACGTGCACGCCGTGGCCGCCTGTCTGGCCCCCGGGCTGGTGCGCGGGCCGGTGCACTGCCGGCTGGAGGAGGTCGCGGACCGGACGGGGCTCACGCTCGACCGGGTCCACGACTGCGTGCGGATGCTGATCAAGCGGGGCTGCATGCGGCAGACGGGGCTGGGGGCCGGGGGCACCCCGGTGTACGTGCTGCCGTAGCGGACCGGCTGAAGAGGGCCCGAAGCCGCAAAACAAGGTTGCGGCTTCGGGCCCTCGCACACCGTACTCCCCCTCGTCGCCCGCATCCATTGTCAGACCCACCCCCTACCCTCACGAGTGATGGCACAGGTGTGGAAATGCTCGGGGCTGCGCTGGTCGGCGGACGGTGGTCCGGTGCTGGAGTGGAGCGGCGGGCGGCGCAGTGCGCTGCCCCGGGGGAAGCGGATCGCTTTCGCCGTGCCGGAGGGGGGCGTGCGCTGGTGCGTGGGGGCGCGGGGGCACGCCTGTGCGGTGGGGGCGGTCGTACCGGGGCGGAGTACGGGGGCCCGGTGCGAGGAGTGCGCGCGGCTGGACCGGGCGCACTCCGTGGCCGCCGACACGATCGCCGACGATCCCCGGCCGTACCGCGTGTACCTGGCGTGGTTCGGGCCGGGCATGGTGAAGGTCGGCATCACCGCCGTCGAGCGGGGTCCGGCGCGGCTGCTGGAGCAGGGGGCCGTGTGCTTCAGCTGGCTGGGCACCGGCCCGCTGATGGCCGCCCGGCGCACCGAGGAACTGCTGCGGGCCGCGCTGCGGGTGCCGGACCGGATCGCGTACGCCGAGAAGCGGTTGGTGCGGGCGGCCCTGCCGGCGACTCGGGAGGAGCGGGCCGCCGAGGTGCGGGAGCTGCACGCGCGGGCCGTCGCGCTGGCCGGGTGGCCGGAGTCCCTGCGGCCGGAGCCCTGCGAAGTCGCGGACCACACAGGGGTTTTCGGGATCGGTGAGGGGCCGGGGGCCTTCGGCGAGGTCGTGGAGCTGGTGCCCGGTGCGGGTGTGGGCGGGGAACTGGTCGCCGCGGCCGGGCCCGATCTCCATCTGGCGGTCGGCGGTCGCGGGGTCGTCGTGCTGGACACCCGGCTGATGACCGGCTGGGAGCTGGTGCCGCCGGGGCAGGCGGACGCCGGATGCGGCTTTCCCGTAAGGGAGTTCAGGCGGGAGCCGGACGGCTTGTTCTGACCCGGGGGTTCGCTGAGAGCCGCCTGTGTGTTTCTCAGGGGATTCACAGATACGTGAAAGCGTGTTCTCAGAGGACCCCGACAGGGTGGCCACCATGACCACGACCTCGCCCCAGGGGCGCACCGAACTGCTGAGGCCGGACGGGAGCCCCGTCCGAGTGCTTGTGGTGGACGACGAGCCGTCGATCACCGAGCTGCTGAGCATGGCTCTTCGCTACGAGGGCTGGCAGATCAGGAGTGCGGGGGACGGGCAGGGGGCCGTCCGGACGGCCCGCGAGTTCCGGCCCGACGCCGTCGTGCTCGACATGATGCTGCCCGACATGGACGGGCTCGCCGTCCTCGGGCGGCTGCGCCGCGAACTACCCGACGTGCCCGTCCTCTTCCTTACCGCCAAGGACGCGGTGGAGGACCGTATCGCCGGGCTCACCGCGGGCGGCGACGACTACGTCACCAAGCCGTTCAGCCTGGAGGAGGTCGTCGCGCGGCTGCGCGGGCTGATCCGGCGCTCCGGGGCGGCCGACCGGCGGTCGGACTCCGTGCTCGTCGTCGGGGACCTGACCCTGGACGAGGACAGTCACGAGGTCTCGCGGGCCGGGGAGTCCATCCACCTCACCGCGACCGAGTTCGAGCTGCTGCGCTTCCTCATGCGCAACCCCCGGCGGGTGCTCAGCAAGGCGCAGATCCTGGACCGCGTGTGGTCGTACGACTTCGGCGGGCAGGCCAACGTGGTCGAGCTGTACATCTCCTATCTGCGGCGGAAGATAGACGCCGGACGGGAGCCGATGATCCACACCCGGCGCGGGGCCGGTTATCTGATCAAGCCTGCCGTGTCATGAGCGGACGACGACGGCCGCGTCCGCGGAAACGGCCGAAGCGACGGGCCGGACAGCCGCGCACCCTGCGGACCCGGCTCGTCGTCGCGTCCGTGACGCTGATCGCCGTGGTGTGCGCCGTGATCGGTACGGTCACCACGCTGGCGCTGCGCTCGCACCTGTACGACCAGCTGGACGGGCAGGTGGGGGAGGCGGGCAAGCGCCTGTCGGGCCGTATGAAGCCCGGCGGGCTGGACGACTCCGGGCTGACGGACCGGCTCACGGGCTTCGTCAGGGGGCCGACGCAGCCGAAGACCATCGCCGCCGAGGTCGGCACCGACGGCACGGTCACCCGGGCCGTCATCGCGAGGCAGGCCTCCACCGACGACGGCCCGTTCCAGCGCAACGACGCCGTCGTCCTGGGCGACGAGCAGAAGGCCGCCCTGGACAAGGTGCCCACCACGGGCACGCACACCGTCGTCGTCCCGGGCCTGGGCGAGTACCTCGTGCGGTATGTCGTCGGAGACGGGGGCACCTACTACGTGGGCCTGCCGACCGAGACGGTCGGCAACACGATCAGCACCCTGATCCTCGTCGAGGTCAGCGTCACCGCCGCCGGTCTCGTCGCCGCCGGGATCGCCGGGTACGTGCTGGTCGGCCTCGCCACCCGCCCCCTGCGCAAGGTCGCCGCCACCGCCACCCGGGTCTCCGAACTCCCCCTGCACACCGGCGAGGTGAACCTCAGCGAGCGGGTGCCGGAGGCGGAGTGCGATCCGCACACCGAGGTCGGCCGGGTCGGTGCCGCGCTCAACCGCATGCTCGACCACGTGCACGGCGCCCTGCACTCCCGGCAACAGAGCGAGACGCGGGTACGGCAGTTCGTCGCCGACGCCAGCCATGAGCTGCGCACGCCCCTCGCCTCCATCCGCGGGTACGCGGAGCTGACCCGGCGCGGGCGCGAGCAGGTCGGGCCGGACACCCGGCACGCCCTCGGGCGGATCGAGTCCGAGGCCGGGCGGATGACCCTGCTCGTGGAGGACCTGCTGCTGCTCGCCCGGCTGGACGCCGGAAGGCCGTTGCAGTTCGAGCAGACCGACCTCATCCCGCTGGTCGTGGACACCGTCAGCGACGCCCGCGCGGCCGGCATGGGCCACATCTGGCGGCTCGATCTGCCCGACGAGCCGGCGCCGGTGTCGGCGGACGCGGCCCGGCTCCAGCAGGTGCTGGTCAACCTGCTGGGCAACGCGCGCAACCACACCCCGCCCGGTACGACCGTCACCGCGCGCGTGCAGCGGCGCGGGCCGTGGATGTGCGTGGACGTGGAGGACGACGGGCCGGGCATCCCGGCGGAGCTGTTGCCGCACGTCTTCGAGCGGTTCGCCCGGGGCGACTCGGCGCGGTCCCGGGCCACCGGTTCCACGGGGCTCGGGCTCGCCATCGTGCAGGCCGTGGCCGCCGCGCACGGCGGTGCCGTGACCGTGGACAGCGTGCCCGGCCGCACGGTGTTCACCGTGCACCTGCCCGCGTCCGGCCCGGCGGCTCCCCGGCCGGAACCGGGGATGAGCCGGCGGCCGGACTCACAGGCACAGCACAGGGCCACCACATGGGTGCGACAGGGCGCCTGACGAGAGTCGGGGCATGCGAACCGACTCTTCTCCCGGCACCCTGCCGGCGCGGGAGCACCTCCCGGCCACAGACGCCGGAACGCCTGTCCTGGACGTAGTGATCCCCGTGTACAACGAGGAGAAAGACCTCCAGCCGTGCGTCCGCAGACTGCACGAGCACCTCACGCGCACCTTCCCGTACGCGTTCCGCATCACGATCGCGGACAACGCCTCAACGGACACCACCCCGCTGGTGGCGGCGCGGCTGGAGGCGGAGATCCCCGAGGTCGCCCACGTCCGCCTGGAGCAGAAGGGGCGGGGGCGGGCGCTGCGGACGGTGTGGTCCGCGTCCGAGGCGCCGGTCCTCGCCTACATGGACGTCGACCTGTCCACCGGCCTCAACGCCCTGCTGCCGCTGGTGGCGCCGCTGATATCCGGCCACTCCGACCTGGCGATCGGCTCCCGGCTGGCCCGCGCCTCCCGGGTCGTGCGCGGCCCCAAGCGGGAGTTCATCAGCCGGGCCTACAACCTGATCCTGCGCGGTTCGCTCCAGGCCCGCTTCTCGGACGCGCAGTGCGGCTTCAAGGCGATCCGGCGCGATGTGGCGCAGGTGCTGCTGCCGCTGGTGGAGGACACCGGCTGGTTCTTCGACACCGAGATGCTGGTGCTGGCCGAGCGGGCGGGCCTGCGGATACACGAGGTGCCGGTCGACTGGGTGGACGACCCGGACTCCACCGTGCACATCGTGAAGACGGCCGCCGACGACCTCAGGGGCGTGTGGCGGGTCGGCAGGGCACTGGCCACCGGCTCGCTGCCGCTGGACCGGCTGACCCGGCCCTTCGGTGACGATCCGCGCGACCGCGACCTGACCGACGTGCCGGGGGGCCTCGCCCGCCAGCTGGTCGGCTTCTGCGTGGTCGGCGCCCTGTCCACCCTCTTCTACCTGCTGCTGTACAGCGCGTTCCGGCAGTTCGCCGGCTCGCAGCCCGCCAACGCGCTCGCGCTGCTGGTCTCCGCGGTGGCCAACACGGCCGCCAACCGCCGGCTCACCTTCGGCGTGCGCGGCCGGGGCGGCGCGGTCCGGCACCAGGCGCAGGGCCTGGTCGTCTTCGGTATCGGCCTCGCCCTGACCAGCGGTTCGCTCGCCGCCCTGGACGCGGCGGGCGGCAGCCCGGCCCACTCGACCGAGCTGGCGGTGCTGATCGCGGCCAACCTGGCGGCGACCGTGCTGCGCTTCCTGCTCTTCCGCGCCTGGGTCTTCCCGGACCGCGGGGAGGCCGCGCCGGCCCCGGTGCCCGCCGCGCACACCCCGTCCGCGCCGGCGTACCGGCCCACGGCGCCGCACGCCCCGCTGCCGCACCGCCCGGTGCCGTACCAGCAGCGGACGTCCGCGCGGCCGTCCGGAGAGCCGTCCGGACAGCCGTACCCGACCACCCGTTTCCGCGCCGGTGAAGCCGCGGACGACACCTGGAGGGGCACCACCGACGCCACCATGCGGTTGCAGCCGGTGCACCCTCACGACACCGACCCGGAGGACGCCCGATGACCGGTACGACCGTCTGGGGGCCGCCCCCGACCGCGCCCCCGCACGCCCCCGGGGCCGGGGAGGCCGGGCTGCCGTTCCCGCGCCGCATGTGGCGGGGCCGGCCCGAGGACCCACGCTGGGCCCGCCCGGCCCTGCTCGGCCTGCTGGCCGCCACCCTGCTGCTCTACCTGTACGACCTGAGCGCCTCCGGCTACGCCAACTCCTTCTACTCGGCGGCCGTCCAGGCGGGCAGCGCGTCCTGGAAGGCGTTCTTCTTCGGCTCGCTGGACGCGGGCAACGCCATCACCGTCGACAAGCCGCCGGCCGCGCTGTGGCCGATGGCGCTGTCGGTGCGGATCTTCGGCCTCCACTCGTGGGCGATCCTCGCGCCCGAGGTGCTGATGGGCGTGGCGACCGTCGCCGTCGTGTACGCGGCCGTGCGCCGCCGGTTCAGCCCCGCCGCCGGTCTGATCGCGGGTGCGGTGCTCGCGCTCACGCCCGTCGCGGCGCTCATGTTCCGGTTCAACAACCCGGACGCCCTGCTGGCCCTGCTGATGTCCGTGGCCTGCTACCTCGTCGTCCGGGCCGTGGAGGACGGCCGGACGAAGTGGCTGGTGTGGGCCGGGGTCGCGATCGGTTTCGCGTTCCTCGCCAAGACGCTCCAGGCGTTCCTGATCCTGCCGGCGCCGGCGATCGTGTACGCGGTGTGCGCGCCGGTGTCGTTGCGGAAGCGGTTCGGGCAGCTGGCGGCGGCGACGCTCGCGCTGGTCGTGTCCGGCGGCTGGTGGGTCGCGGTCGTCGAACTGTGGCCGGCCTCCTCGCGGCCGTACATCGGCGGTTCGCAGAACAACAGCTTCCTGGAGCTGACCTTCGGCTACAACGGGCTCGGCCGGCTCAACGGCGAGGAGACCGGCAGCGTGGGCGGCGGTGGCGGCGGTGGCGGCACCGGCATGTGGGGCGAGACCGGCTGGAACCGGATGTTCGACTCCGAGGTCGGCGGCCAGATCTCCTGGCTGCTGCCGGCGGCGCTGATCCTGCTCGCCGCCGGCCTGGTGGCCACGCGCAGGCTGCGCAGGACGTCCGTCACCCGCGCCGCGTTCCTGGTCTGGGGCGGCTCGCTGCTGACGACCATGGCGGTCTTCAGCTACATGGCGGGGATCTTCCACCAGTACTACACCGTGGCCCTCGCCCCCTACCTCGCGGTCGTCGTCGGCATGGGCGCCGGGCTGCTGTGGGAGCGGCGGCGCGAGCCGTGGGCGTCGATCACGCTCGCCGGGTCCGTGGTCGCGGCGGCGGCCTGGGGGTACGTCCTGCTCAACCGCACCCCCGACTACCTGCCCTGGCTGAAGTGGCTGGTCCTGGTCGGCGGGCTGGTCGCGGCGCTCGGCCTGGTCTTCGCCGGCCGGCTCGCCCGGCAACTGGCCCTCGGGGCGGCGGCGGTGGGCCTCGCGGCCGCGCTGGCCGGCCCGACGGCGTACACCCTGAGCACGCTCCAGGAGGGCCACACCGGTTCGATCGTCACGGCCGGTCCGGCGGTTGCCGGGGCCATGGGCGGCCGGGGCGGCGGTCCCGGTGGCGGTGGCGGTATGCGGGGTGGCTTCGGCGGCGGCGTGCCGGGCGGGCAGAACGGCCGGCAGGGGCAGCAGGGTCAGCAGAACCAGCCGGGCAACGGTTTCCCGGGCGGAGGTTTCCCCGGCGGTGGCGTGCCGGGCGGGCAGAACGGCCGGCAGGGGCAGCCGGGGCAGCAGAACGGCACCGGCACCGGCAACGGCTTTCCCGGTGGCGGCCCGATGGGCGAGCGCGGTGGCGCCGGGGGCGCCGGCGGCCTGCTGAACGGCGCCCGCGTGACCTCCGAGGCCAGGAAGCTGCTGGAGGAGGACGCCGGGTCGTACACCTGGGTCGCCGCTTCCGTCGGTTCCCAGAACGCGGCCAGTTACCAGCTCGCCACCGGTGACCCGGTCATGGCGATCGGCGGCTTCAACGGCACCGACCCCTCCCCGACACCGGCGCAGTTCAAGAAGTACGTCGCGGAGGGCAGGATCCACTACTTCATCGCCGGCGGCGGCATGGGCGGCGGCGGCAACAGCGGTACGGCCTCCCGGATCAGCTCCTGGGTCCAGAGCACCTTCACGAAGGTGACGGTGGGATCGGCCACGTTCTACGACCTCACACGGAAGGCGAGCGACTGAGGCGACGGGGCAACGCGTTGTACACCGTATAGCGTTCGCTATACGGTGTACGGCATGTCGACATCCCAAGGCCATCCCCAGCGCTGGCTGATCCTCGGCGTCATCTGTCTCGCGCAGCTCACCGTGCTGCTCGACAACACCGTCCTGAACGTGGCCATCCCCTCGCTCACCCGCGAACTGCACGCGAGGACCTCCGACATCCAGTGGATGATCAACGCGTACTCCCTGGTGCAGTCCGGTCTGCTGCTCACCGCCGGCAGCGCCGCCGACCGCTACGGCCGCAAGAAGATGCTGATCACCGGGCTCGCCCTGTTCGGCGTCGGCTCGCTCGTCGCCGGACTCGCCGGCGGCACCTCCCAGCTGATCGCCGCGCGGGCCGGCATGGGCGTCGGCGGCGCGCTGCTGATGACCACCACGCTGGCCGTGGCCATGCAGATCTTCTCCCCCGAGGAGCAGCCGAAGGCGATCGGCATCTGGAGCGCGGTCAACGCGCTCGGCTTCGCCGGCGGCCCGCTGATCGGGGGCTTCGTGCTCGACCACTTCTGGTGGGGCGCGATCTTCCTGATCAACCTTCCGGTCGCGGCGCTGGGCCTGGTCGCCGTGGTGGTCCTCGTCCCCGAGTCCAAGAACCCGCGCGGCGACCGCCCGGACCTGCCGGGAGCGGTGCTGTCCACCATCGGCATGGCCGCGCTCGTCTACGCGATCATCTCCGGACCGGGCCACGGCTGGACGTCGGCGCGGGTGCTCGCCACGGCGGCCGTGGCGGTGCTGGCGCTGGGTGCCTTCGCCCGGTGGGAGAGCAGGGCCGAGGAGCCGATGCTCGACATCCACTTCTTCCGGGACCGGCGGTTCACGGGTGCGGTCGCCGGGGCCGTGCTCATCGTGTTCGGCATGGGCGGCGCGCTGTTCCTGCTGACGCAGCACCTGCAGTTCGTCCTCGGCTACGCGCCGCTGGAGGCCGGGCTGCGCACCGCCCCGCTGGCGCTGACGGTGGTGGTGCTCAACTTCAGCGGGCTGTCGGCGAAGTGGTCGGCGCGGCTGGGCACGCCGGCGTCGATCGCGCTCGGCATGATCTGCATGGCCGGGGGTCTGGTGTCCATCGCCGAGGTGGACAGCGGGGGGTATGCGGGGACGCTGCTCGGGCTGCTGCTGATCGGTGCGGGGTGCGCGGTGGCGAATCCGGCGATGGCGCACGCCATCATGAGCGCGATCCCTCCGGAGAAGGCGGGGGTGGGGGCCGGTATCAGCGGAACGCTGGCCGAGTTCGGGAACGGGCTGGGTGTCGCCGTGCTGGGCGCTGTGCTCAGCTCTTCCGTGGCGTCGGGGGAGTCGTTGTCCGCCGCACTGGGCGCGGGGCAGCTGGTGGGGGCCGGCGCGGTGCTCGTCGGGGGGTTCCTGGCGGCCGGATTGCTCCGGCGGGCGGAGCGGGTGTCCGCCTAGCGGCCCGGGGGACGGGGTAGTGGGCGAGAGCGGGTGCGTTGTGGCTGGTCGCGCAGTTCCTCGCGCCCCTAGGTTGGGACAGTGAGCGCAAACGAGGAAGGGCCGCCGGTGACGAAGCAGGCAGGTCGGTCGGCGCGGGACAGTGTGTGGCGGGAGGGCAGGGTCCGGCGCGGCGGGCGCAGCGGGCAGCCGTCCGGGCTCGACCGGGAGCGGATCACCGAGGCGTCCGTACGGCTGCTGGACGCGGAGGGGCTCGCCAAGTTCTCCATGCGGCGGCTGGCGGCCGAGCTGAACGTCACCGCGATGTCCCTGTACTGGTACGTCGACACCAAGGACGACCTGCTCGAACTCGCCCTGGACGCGACGTACGCCGAGCTGCGGCTGCCGGACGCGGACCAGGCGGACGGGGACTGGCGCGAGCAGCTGCGGGCGCTGGCCGTCGCGTACCGGGGGCTGCTGGTCCGGCATCCCTGGCTGTCCCCGCTGGCCGGGCGCTTCCTGAACATCGGCCCGAACGCGCTCGCGTTCTCGCGCGTGGTCCAGCGGGTCGTCCGCCGGGCGGGGCTGCCGGCGCACGGGGTGACCGGGGCGATCTCGGCCGTCTTCCAGTTCGTGTACGGCTTCGGCACGATCGAGGGGCACTTCCAGGCCCGGATCGCGGACACCGGGCTCTCCCCGGAGGAGTACTTCGAGCAGGCCATGTCCATGGTGGACGAGGTCCCCGGCACCGCCGACGTGATGAAGGAGTCCAAGGACCTGATGGCTGCACGGGGCGGTGACACGGTGGGCGAGATGCTGGACCGCGACTTCACCTTCGCCCTGGACCTCCTGATCGCCGGCATCGAGGCGATGGTCACCCGCGGCTGACCACTCCCCCGACGCCCCCGCTACCAGCCGCACCCGGACTCCGTCCGTCGGCCGGGTGCCGGGGGTGGTCAGGTGTCGGTGGTCAGGGCGGGCCGGGAAGCCGCCCGTGGCCACGGGTCCCCAGCGGTGGGGGTGGTCAGGTGTCGGTGGTCAGCCGCGCCCGGAAGCCGGCCGTCGCCACGGGTCCCCAGCGGGGGTGGTCAGGTGTCGGTGGTCAGGCGGGCCGGGAAGCCGCCCGTGGCCACGGGGCCCCAGCGGTGGGGGGTGACGCGGATGACGGACTTGCCCTGCCTCAGCATGGCCTGCCGGTACTCGTCCCAGTCGGGGTGTTCGCCGGCGATGTTGCGGTAGTACTCGACCAGCGGTTCCACGGAGTCGGGGGCGTCGACGACCTCGGCCGTGCCGTCGATCTGGACCCAGGGGCCGTTCCACTCGTCGCTCAGCACGACCAGGCTGACCCGGGGGTCGCGCTGGGCGTTGCGGGTCTTGGCCCGCTCCGGGTAGGTGGAGACGACGATCCGGCCGGAGTCGTCCACTCCGCAGGTGAGCGGGGACGCCTGCGGGGAGCCGTCGGCCCGGCGGGTGATCAGCAGGGCGCGGTGGCGGGGTCGTACGAAGTCCAGCAGCTCGTCCAGCGATACACGGGTGTTGGTAGCGATGTTCGGTGCCATGGGGGCAGCCTAGGGGCAGTGGGTGCCCCGGTGGCTGACCCCGCTGTGCCTACGTCTACGCCTGGGGCAGCGAGTCGCCCTGGACGGCCTGGATGTCCAGCTCCACCTTCAGCGTGGTGCCGATCGCGGCGATGCCCGCCTGGAGGACCTGGTTGTAGTTCATGGCGAAGTCCTCGCGGTGCAGTTCGGCGGTGGCCCGGAACGCGGCGCGGGTGCCGCCCCAGGGGTCGGCGCCGGTGCCGAGGTAGGCGAGGTCCAGGTCCACCGGCCGTACGACCCCGTGCAGGAACAGTTCGCCGTGGACCGTCCAGCGGTCGGAGCCGGCCTGGGTCACTCCCGTGGAGCGGTAGGTGATCTCCGGGTGCCGTTCGACGTCGAGGAAGTCCGCGGAGCGCAGGTGCGTGTCGCGCATGCCGTTGCCGGTGTCGACGGAGGCCGCCCGGATCACCGCCTCCACGCGGGACTTGGCGACGTCGTCGGGCGCGATCTCGATGGTGCCGCCGAACTCCGTGAACCGGCCGTGCACGCTGGAGATCCCGAGGTGCTGGGCGACCGCGGCGACGGAGGAGTGCACCGGGTCGATGGTCCAGGGCCCGGGCGGCGGCAGCTCGGTGCCGCCCTGCCGGGCCAGCGTCACCGTGCCGACCTCGGCCCGGCCGCTCGCGGTGACGATCGCGCTGCACGCGGCGGGCGCGTAGCCGACGGCGGTCACGATCACGGTGTACGCGCCCGGCGCCAGCTCGGTGGTGTCCCGTACGGCCCCCTCGGCGTCCGCCTCGGCCCGCAGCACCTGCGTGCCGGTCGTGTCGGTCACCGTGACGACCGCGTGCGACACGGCCCACCCGTCCCGCGTACGGATCTTCGCGGTCAGTCCCATCCCGTTTCTCCCTGAAAAAAGCTCAAAAAATGGTCGTATGAGACCGGCCCGCGGCGGGCGCGCCCTTCGCTCAGGGCGCGCACCGCCACGGGCCGGGGTGTGGACTACTCGCCGGGGTGGGCGAGTTCGATCTCGTGACCGTCGACGCCGGGGCCGGACACGGTCAGCGCGGTGGCCACCGGCGGGTAGCCGGTCGCGATGACGGTGTAGTCGCCGCCGTCCAGGTCGGTGAAGGCGTACGCGCCGTCCGCGCCCGTGGTGGCGGTGCCGACCACGTTGCCCGCCTGGTCGACGAGGGTCACCCGGGCATCGGCCAGCGGACCGTGCGGGGCCCGGACGACACCCTGGAGCCGGGCACCGGCGTCCAGGTCGACCTCGACGCGGGTGACGCCGGTGGCGCCGACCTCGACCGGCAGGGCGCGCGGCCGGAAGCCGCTCGCGTTGACCGCGACGGTGACCGTGCCGGGCACCAGGTCGGTGAGGGCGAAGTCGCCCTGCTCGCCGGTGGCGGCGGTGGCCAGCAGGTCGCCGCGCACATCGGTGACGATGACCATGGCGTCCTTGACCGGCAGCGCGCTCCCGGCGGCCCGGACCACACCGGTCAGCCCGCTGGTGCCGCTCAGCAGGATGTCGTACGACAGCGGTTCCTCGCCCACCACGACGGTGGAGGCCTGCGGCTGGTAGCCGTCGGCGGAGGCGATCAGGACGTACGACCCGGTGCCGGGGGCGTCGAGCGCGTAGGAGCCGTCGGCCTGGGCGACCGAGCGGCCCAGCTGGCGGCCGGACAGCGAGATCAGGGTGACCGCGGCCTGCGGGACCGGGGCGCTCTCGGCGCCGCGGACGAAGCCGTGCACCGGGGTGCCGCCACCGGTGCCGGGCTCGGCGACCGTGGCGACGGCGCTCGGCACGGTGGCCGTGGTGGCCGTGGTGCCGTTCTCGCCGACGACCGGGGTGGCCCAGGCGGGCACCCGCTCGGGGGCCGGAGCCGCGGCCGGAGCCTGTGCCTCGGCGACGGCCGGCGCGGCGGCCGGGTCGGTCACGGGGGCGTCGGTCTCGGCGGCCTGGGCGAGCCCGCCCAGGGTCTTCAGCGGGACCTCCTTGATGAACAGCGTGATCAGGAAGGCGACGGCGGCGAGGCAGCCGGCGATGAGGAAGACGTCGGCGATGCCGTGGCCGTAGGCGCTCTCCAGCAGCGTCCGGATCGGCTTCGGGAGCGCGTTCATGTCCGGGATGCTGTCGGTCGAACCGGAGCCGCCGGCCAGGGCCTTCTGGTACTTCGGGCTCAGGTCGGCGACGCCGTCCTGGACGTAGTGGGTGATCCGGCGGGACATCACGGCACCCAGCGCGGAGACGCCGACCGCACCGCCGAGGGAGCGGAAGAAGGTGACCGTGGAGCTGGCCGAGCCGAGGTCGGAGGGCGCCACCTGGTTCTGCGTGGCGAGCACCAGGTTCTGCATCATCATGCCGATGCCGAGACCCAGCAGGGCCATGAAGATGGCCATCTTCCAGTAGTCGGTGTCGTACCGGATGCCGCCGAGCAGCAGCAGGCCGGCCGTGACCAGGACGCCACCGCTGACCAGCCACGCCTTCCAGCGGCCGGTGCGGGTGATGAACTGGCCCGAGACGGTCGAGGAGACGAACAGACCGCCGATCATCGGGATGGTCAGGACGCCCGACATGGTCGGGGACTTGTCGCGGGCCAGCTGGAAGTACTGGCTGAAGAAGACGGTGCCGGAGAACATCGCGACACCGACGAACAGCGAGGCGAGCGACGCCAGGGTGATCGTGCGGTTCCGGAACAGGCGCAGCGGGATGATCGGCTCGCTCGCCCTGGACTCGACGAGCACGAACAGCGCGCCGAGGACGATCGAACCGCCGACCATCGCGTAGGTCTGCCAGGACAGCCAGTCGTACTTGTCACCGGCGAAGGTGACCCAGACCAGCAGCAGGGAGACGGCGGCGGAGATGAGGGTCGCGCCGCCCCAGTCGACCTTGACCTCCCGCTTGACCACGGGCAGGTGCAGGGTCTTCTGCAGCACGATCAGCGCGATGATCGCGAAGGGCACACCGACGTAGAAGCACCAGCGCCAGCCCAGCCAGGAGGTGTCGGTGATGACACCGCCGAGCAGCGGGCCGCCGACGGTGGCGACGGCGAAGGTGGCACCCAGGTAGCCGGAGTACCGGCCGCGCTCGCGCGGGGAGATCATCGCGGCCATGACGATCTGCGCCAGGGCGGACAGACCGCCGACGCCGATGCCCTGGAACACCCGGAAGGTGATGAGCATGCCGGGGTTCTGCGACAGGCCGGCCGCCATCGAGGCGACCACGTAGATGATCAGGGCTATCTGGACGAGAGCCTTCTTGCTGTACAGGTCGGCGAGCTTGCCCCACAGGGGAGTGGCCGCGGTCATGGACAGCAGGGCGGCGGTGACCACCCAGGTGTAGGCGGACTGGCCGCCGCCGAGGTCCCCGATGATGTGCGGCAGGGCGTTGGAGACGATCGTGGACGACAGGATCGCCACGAACATGCCGAGCAGCAGCCCGGACAGGGCCTCCATGATCTGCCGGTGCGTCATCGGGGCATCGCCGTGGGAGCCTCCCCCGTGCTTGGCGTGAGCCCGCACACCGGCTGGTGTGGTCGTTGCCATGGGCTTCCTTCTCTTATGTGCTTGCGGGTGTACGGGTGGTCTCGTGCGATACGGGTTCGGGGAGCCGGAGCGGGGCGGACCGGCAGTCGCCGAAGGACGCGCGCAGGCGCGTCATCAGCCGGATCAGCTCGGTGACGTCCTCGTCGGTCCAGTCCGCCAGCCGCTCGGCGAGCAGATGCGTGGTCCGCCGGGACAGCTCGTCGAGCTGCTCCAGGCCCGTGGGCGTCAGGCGCAGGATGCGCGAGCGCTTGTCCGCGGGGTCCGGGTGCCGTTCGATCCAGCCGCGTGCGGCGACGTGCGCGACATGCCGGCTGGTGACCGACATGTCCACGGCGAGCAGCTCCGCGAGCTTGCTCATGCGCATGCCGCCGTGGCGGCCGAGCAGCGTCAGCACGGCGGCCGAGCCGGCCGGGCAGTCGTGGGGCAGGATCCGCCCCATGTCCCGTTTCACGGCTCCGACGGCGCTGAGCTGACGCGCCAGCTCTTCGAACTGCGTCTGCCCGGCCATCACACCTCCCGTATCGTTGCTTAGGGCAACCATAAACGTGCTTGGTTGCTGCAGGCAAACAAATCCGGGAGGGGCGGCGCAAAAACTTGGCAAAGGCAAGTATTGCGAACGTAAATACGCAGGCGGCTGCGGGTGGCGTGCCCCC
This sequence comes from Streptomyces sp. NRRL S-1022, assembly GCF_000720135.1. Classification (GTDB taxonomy): domain Bacteria; phylum Actinomycetota; class Actinomycetes; order Streptomycetales; family Streptomycetaceae; genus Streptomyces. Next base: position 46,425 of record NZ_JOIU01000039.1, read on the forward strand.
GTCTGTCCCGGTGGCCCCGCACTTGGGTCGGTCCCCCGGATTCGCTAGGGTCTCGGGGCATGGTTAACACCCAGGGCCCCCAGGGCAATTACGACCCCGCAGGCAGCACCCAGATGTTCCGCGCGTTCGTCGACGAGGCCCCCCAGGGGTGCCAGCAGCAGGCAGCTCCCTCCGGCCCCCGCATCGGGCTGATCATCGGCATCGTCGTGGCGCTCGCCGTGGTGGCCGGCGTCGCCTGGCTGGCGATGTAACGAGGGCCCGCAGGGGTCACTTCCACTCGACGGACACGTCCCGCGTCTCGATGTGCATGCCGAGCGGCACCCGCCAGGCATCCACGCACACCGTCCACGCGGGGTCCCGGCGCGCCCCCGGCGCGAGCGGCACGGGCAGCTCCACGGTCGACCCGACCGTGCCCCAGTCGACGCCGAGCGCGCCGATGATGTGCGTCCCCAGCGTCACCGAGCCGGAACGCACCGCCGTACCGCCGGAGTTCCGGAAGACCACGGTCACCCGCTGGCACCAGCGCCGGCCGGTGTCCTCGGTTTCCGGGCTGCCCCAGGAGAGGGCGGCGGGAGTCGCGGGAGGCGGCGTACGGCTCCCGGCCGGGCCGGGCGAGGCCGCCGGCGGTGTCGTACGACCGCTCCGGGTACCGGCGGGGGCCGGGGTGCCGGGGGTGGCCGTCTCCACCGGGCCGGCAGGCGCGGCCGGGCCGGGCCGCGCGGGTGCGGCGGAGCCCGTGTCACCGGGCCGGGCCGGACCGCTCGCCGCCGGCGAGGAGCGCGCCGCGCGCGGTGTCCCCCCGTCGAGCGGCACCAGCGTCACCGAACCCGACGGCCGTACGGCGGTCGGGCCGCCCCCGCCGGCGCCGACCGCGGTGTAACCGCCGCCCGGACCGCCGCCGCACGCGGCCAGTGCCCCGCCCAGACAGACGACGGCCGCCGACGCTGCCGTAACGGCGCCTCGGCGGCCATGCGTCCATGTCGTCGTACGAAGGATCCCGGTACGCAGCATCCGGTCATGGTGACTGACGTATCGTCAGACCGGAAGCCGCTGTCGTGGCTCAGTCCGAGATCAGGCCGTCCCTGAGCTGGGCCAGCGTCCGGGTCAGCAGGCGGGAGACGTGCATCTGGGAGATGCCGACCTCCTCGCCGATCTGCGACTGGGTCATGTTGGCGAAGAACCGCAGCATGATGATCCGCCGCTCCCGGGGCGGGAGCTTGGCCAGCAGCGGCTTGAGGGACTCGCGGTACTCCACGCCCTCCAGGGCCGTGTCCTCGTAGCCGAGCCGGTCGGCCAGGGAGCCCTCGCCGCCGTCGTCCTCGGGGGCCGGGGAGTCGAGCGAGGAGGCGGTGTAGGCGTTGCCGACCGCGAGGCCGTCGACCACGTCCTCCTCGGAGACACCGAGCACGGCGGCCAGCTCGGGCACCGTCGGCGAGCGGTCCAGCTTCTGCGACAGCTCGTCGCTGGCCTTGGTGAGCGCCAGGCGCAGCTCCTGCAGCCGGCGCGGGACCCGCACCGACCACGAGGTGTCGCGGAAGAACCGCTTGATCTCGCCCACGACCGTCGGCATCGCGAACGTCGGGAACTCCACGCCCCGTTCGCAGTCGAACCGGTCGATCGCCTTGATCAGGCCGATGGTGCCGACCTGGACGATGTCCTCCATCGGCTCGTTGCGCGAGCGGAACCGGGCCGCCGCGTAGCGCACCAGCGGCAGGTTCAGCTCGATCAGGGTGTCCCGGACGTAGGCCCGCTCGGGGCTGTTCTCGTCCAGCGCGGCCAGGCGCAGGAACAGCGAGCGGGACAGGGTGCGGGTGTCGAGGTTCGCCGTGGCCTGCGCGGCCGGGACAGCTTCGGCGGCCGGGTCGGCAGCCGGGGACGGCACGGCTTCGAGGGCCGTGACACCCTCGAAGCCGTCGAGGACGTCGAGAGCGTCGAGCTCCTTGGGCGCTGCCTCGCTCAGCGTGGGCGTCAGCACCTTCGAGCTGCCCTGGTCTGCGGACATGCCACCCCCTTTGGGTCGCGGGACGGTCGCGGCGGCGCTGTCTTCACGAGCAACGCAGCCCTCACCTGAATACCGGAGCCGGAGCCACGGCAAACGCGCTTCCCGCAGAATGTCACATGTCGGCAACGCGCTGTACCGACATGTCGACACATCAGATCCGAATCGGCCCTGCAAAAAGGGGTGCTGACGGTATTTCGGGGCCCAACTGCCACAACTGCCCTGGTGAGCGATTCGCTCGCGCCGGTTACGGCCCGATCGGGTTTGCGATGCAGTGCCGTTCGAACCGTGCTTCCGTGCGCCTGCTATGCACCAGCCGCCACGGACTCTGCTGCCGCTACGCGTCGATCCGATTTGCGGAACGCAGTCGCTGGAAGCTACGGGCGAGCAGTCGGGAGACATGCATCTGGGAGACGCCGAGTTCCGCGCTGATCTGTGACTGGGTGAGATTGCTGTAGTAGCGCAGAAGGAGGATGCGCTGTTCTCTCTCCGGGAGCTGGACGAGGAGGTGGCGGACCAGGTCGCGGTGTTCCACGCCGTCCAGGGCCGGGTCCTCGTAGCCGATCCGGTCCAGCAGGCCGGGCAGTCCGTCGCCCTCCTGGGCGGCCTCCAGCGAGGTGGCGTGGTACGAGCGTCCCGCCTCGATGCAGCTGAGCACCTCCTCCTCGCTGATCCGGAGCCGCTCGGCGATCTCGGCGGTGGAGGGGGAGCGGCCGTGGAGCGTGGTCAGGTCCTCGGTGGCGCTGTTGACCTGCACCCACAGCTCGTGCAGCCGGCGCGGGACGTGGACGGTGCGGACGTTGTCCCGGAAGTACCGCTTGATCTCGCCGACCACGGTGGGCATCGCGAAGGTCGGGAACTGCACGCCCCGGTCGGGGTCGAAGCGGTCGATGGCGTTGATCAGCCCGATGGTGCCGACCTGGACGACGTCCTCCATGGGTTCGTTGCGGGAGCGGAAGCGGGCGGCGGCGTAGCGTACGAGCGGGAGGTTCGCCTCGATCAGCGCGCCCCGCACGCGGTTGTGCTCCGGCGTGCCCGGGGTGAGCTCCTTCAGCTCGGCGAACAGGACCTGGGTCAGGGCGCGGGTGTCGGCGCCCCGGCGCTTCTCGGGGGCCGGTGGGTCCGGTGGGTCCGATGGGGCACATGGGGTCGGAGTGGGCGCCTCTTCCTGGGGCGGCGCAGTACTGGCCGACAAGGTCAACGCCACCTCTTCATCGGTCAATCATCCGTCAAAAGCGGTCATAGCATCACAAGACATGTGCACTGTGTGCAAGCACCCGATAACCCCGTGTTGTGTTTCAAACTCCGTCAACTCGGGGTAAGCAGTGCCCGAAAAAGCCCCCCGCCGGAAAGGGCGGGGGGCTTGTCGCGCGCGGCGGGTGCGGGTGCGGGGGCCGGGTTACTGTCCGGCGATCTCGTAGTCGGCGATCACCCAGGTGGCGAACTCGCGCCACAGCGCGACGCCCGCCTGGTGGGCCGGGTGCTCCAGGTAGCGCTTGAGGGCGTCGGCGTCCTCGACGGCCGAGTTGATCGCGAAGTCGTAGGCGATCGGCCGGTCGCTGATGTTCCAGGCGCACTCCCAGAAGCGCAGCTCCTCGATCAGGCCGCCGAGCGCCCGGAAGGCCTCCACGCCCGCCACGACCCGCGGGTCGTCACGCTCGACGCCCTCGTTCAGCTTGAACAGGACCAGGTGGCGGATCATGGGGGTACCTCAGCTCTTTCCTCCGTGGGCGACCCAGGTCATGAAGTCGCCGACGGCCTTGGCCGCGTCCGAGATGCCCTCGAACCCTATCTGGACGTAGTCGGCCGCCTTGGCCGGGTCCGTGATGATCACGTACAGCGCGAAGACCACGAGCACGTACACGGCGATCTTCTTGGCGTTCACCGCCACCGCGGCCTCCCCTGTGCCAGTGCCCGAAGGCCCCTGCCTGCCGGCGGCGAGTGTAACCTTCGGACCTTCTCGTACGGCCAACCGCCCGCCCGGGCGCGGGCGTTGTGCCCGGAACACGCGAAAGGCCCCGCGCGTCGGCGGGGCCTTCCTGCAAGCGGTAGCGGAGGGATTTGAACCCTCGGTGACTTGCGCCACACTCGCTTTCGAGGCGAGCTCCTTCGGCCGCTCGGACACGCTACCGAGGGAGACCCTACAGCAAGGTGGGGCGAGGTTTGAAATCGATGGCGGGCGCCCCGTCGGTGACGCCGTCAGCGGTCCCGGAAGAAATCGGTGAGAGGCCGGGCGCACTCCGCCGCGAGCACGCCCTCGATGACCTCCGGGCGGTGGTTGAGCCGCCGGTCGCGCACCACGTCCCACAGGGAGCCGGCCGCGCCCGCCTTCTCGTCCCGGGCGCCGTAGACCACCCGGTCCACCCGGGACTGCACGAGCGCGCCCGCGCACATCGTGCACGGCTCCAGCGTGACGACGAGCGTGCACCCGGTCAGCCGCCACTGGCCGAGCCGGGCCGCGGCCCGCCGGATCGCGAGGACCTCCGCGTGGGCCGTCGGATCACCGGTGGCCTCCCGCTCGTTGTGCCCGGTTCCGAGCACCGTCGTACCGTCCGGGGACAGCACGACGGCGCCGACGGGGACGTCCCCGCCCCGGACGGCCAGTTCGGCCTCGGCCAGGGCGTGCCGCATCGCGGCGCGCCAGCGGTCCCGTACCGGATCGGGCGCGCCCCGCGGGATCCGCCCCGTGGGCAGCGGGTCCTGTGGCGTGGTCAGCGGACGGTCTCCAGCACCTCCGAGGCGCCCAGGGCCTCGGCGATCGTGTTCAGCGCGTCGTCGGCGTCCAGGGCGCGCAGCTCCTTCTCGCTGATGCCCAGGTCGTCGAGGATCTCGCTGTCGCCCACCGGGCTGTGCGGCACGGCGTCGGCGGCGACGCCGCCCTCCTCCTCCTCGTCGGCTTCGTCGGACTCCCCGTCCTCCGTGCCGTCGAGGTCCAGGGCGTCCAGGTCCGGGCCGTCGTCCGTCCCGGGCTCCCGGCCGAGCAGTTCGTCGGTGAGCAGCAGCTCCCCGTACGCGCTGCGCTGGGCGGCGGCGGCGTCCGAGACGTAGATGCGAGGGTCGTCCTCGCCGTCCACGCGGACGACACCGAACCAGGAGTCCTCCTGCTCGATCAGGACGAGCACCGTGTCCTCGTCGGGAGAGGCTTCCCGGGCCAGGTCGGCCAGATCCGACAGGGTCTCCACATCGTCCAGCTCTGTGTCGCTCGCTTCCCACCCGTCTTCGGTGCGCGCGAGCAGTGCGGCGAAGTACACCGTGACTCTCCCACTGGTCATAGGCGTGCCGGTTTGGGGGTCCCCCCGGCGGAGGTACTGGGCGGGGAGAGCCTGGGCTCCGAGCCCCACCCACTCGGAATCGTGGCAGAAACAAGGCCTCAAGGGGACGTCTTCGGCTCCCTGTGTCTGGCTGTTTCGATCGCGGATCCGTGATCGGCTCACCAGCGCGCTCATTGCCGCCACCTGCGGATCGTACGCGGCTTTGCCCGGGCTCACGCACGCCCGCCTCCCCAACACCGGCGCGTGCGTGGATCTTCCGCTGTGCGGCGGTGTCCCGCACGGCTACCAGCGGAACGTTCGCATCCGCATCGCGTGGCGCAGCCGGGCGGCCTTGGCGCGCCGGGGCTGCACCCGGGCGCGCAGGGCGCGGGCCTCGGCGAGTTCGCGCAGGAACCGGGCGCGGCGCCGCCGGCGCTCGGCCTCGCTCTCGGGCTTGTCGGGATCGGTCCTCGCGGACCGCACGGCGGGGCCGGTCGGGTAGCCGGTCCCGGAGGCGTCCGCGGGCAGGTCAGGCTGGTCGGACACGTCTCACCACCCCACTCACGTCGTCTACCGCCTTCCCCCGACGGCGGGTTTGACGCCAGCGTGAGGGTGGCCGGTGGCGCAGGTACCGTTAGGGGCATGCGTCTCCATGTCGTCGACCACCCCCTGGTCGCTCATAAGCTCACCACGCTGCGCGACCGGCGCACCGACTCCGCGACCTTCCGGCGGCTCGCCGACGAACTGGTCACCCTGCTCGCCTACGAGGCGACACGGGACGTGCGCACCGAGGCCGTCGACATCCATACCCCGGTCGCGCAGACCACGGGCGTCAAGCTCGCCCGGCCCCGCCCGCTGGTGGTGCCGATCCTGCGGGCCGGCCTCGGCATGCTGGACGGCATGGTGCGGCTGCTGCCGACCGCCGAGGTGGGCTTCCTGGGCATGATCCGCAACGAGGAGACGCTGCAGGCTTCCACGTACGCCTCGCGCATGCCGGAGGACCTCTCGGGCCGTCAGGTGTACGTCCTCGACCCGATGCTGGCCACGGGCGGCACGCTGGTCGCGGCGATCCAGGAGCTGATCAAGCGCGGCGCCGACGACGTCACCGCCGTGGTGCTGCTGGCCGCGCCGGAGGGCGTCGAGGTCATGGAGCGGGAGCTGGCGGGTACGCCGGTCACCGTGGTCACGGCGGCCGTGGACGACCACCTCAACGAGCTCGGGTACATCGTGCCGGGCCTCGGCGACGCGGGGGACCGGCTCTACGGGGCCGCGGAGTAGTCCGCCCGCCCCTGCCGGGGGCGCCGTTCAGCAGGACTTCTTCGGCGTGGCCGTGGGCTGCGGTTCGGTCAGGGCCGTCATGGTCCGGTCGGCGGCCGCGCGGCCGGCCAGGCCCTTGAAGGCGTCCCCGATGATCAGGTCCAGGTCGGCGCCCTTGCGGCCGTCGGCGCGTGCTTCCGCGCCGGCGAGCTGGGCGCCGAGGACCCGCAGGGAGGTGTCCTGGGCGGCGGGGGCGCCGAGGAGTATCCCGGTGCCCTTCACCTTCTTGTCGTACTGCTTCGACGCGTTGCCCACGTTGCCGATTTTGAAGCCGCGCTTCTTCAGCTCGTCCGCGGTGCTCTTGGCCAGCCCGGAGTGCTTGGTGGCGTTGTAGACGTTCACGGTGATCCGGCCGGGCTCGGGCAGGGGCTTCACCCGGGCCACCGGGGCCGCCGCGGCCTTGGTCCGGCAGTGGGTCCCGGCGCCGGCCGCGGTGGACGTGTCGCCGCCGCCCGTGAAGACGTCGATGAGCTGCAGGGTGCCCCAGCCGACCAGGCCGAGCACGGCGGTGGACGCCACGACGGCGGCCGCGAGCCTGCCGCGCCGCCGGGGGGGACGCATCCGAGGGTATTTGTCCCCCGTGATCCGGTACTGGCCGCCCATGCCGGGAGGAGTCAGCATGCTCATGAGCGCAGCGTAGTGCGCCTGAGCGTGCGATGCCTATCAGATGATCAGTCGATGCCACCCGGCGGAACCCGAAAGGGGCAACGGCCGCGCCGTGTGGGGTCAGTCGAGTTCGAGCACGCGCGCGTGCAGCACCTGGCGCTGCTGCAGGGCGGCGCGGACCGCGCGGTGCAGGCCGTCCTCCAGGTACAGGTCGCCCTGCCACTTCACGACGTGCGCGAAGAGGTCGCCGTAGAACGTCGAGTCCTCCGCCAGCAGGGTCTCCAGATCGAGCTGCTGCTTGGTGGTCACGAGCTGATCGAGGCGGACCGGGCGCGGCGCGACGTCCGCCCACTGCCGGGTGCTTTCCCGGCCGTGGTCGGGGTACGGCCGGCCGTTTCCGATGCGCTTGAAGATCACACGGAAAGCCTACCGGTCAAGACGTTCCGGGCGCAGCCATGGCGGCGGAGTGCAACGCTTGAAAAGATGGAGCAATTCCGGCAAATGGGCTACTACGGGAACGGGGGCCGGAGATGAGCGACAGGGAGACCGTGCCGCCGGCCGGGCCCGAGGGGGCCGGTGCGCTGCCCGCCGGGGCGCGGGAGATCGCCTCGGGTTACGCCTTCACCGGTCCCGCGCTCGACCTCGGCGCCCTGCTGTGGGACGGCGCGTGCCACCCCGGCGTGTCGGTCCGGGTCCCGCTGCCGGTGCTCAACCGGCACGGCCTGGTCGCGGGCGCCACCGGCACCGGCAAGACCAAGACCCTCCAGCTGATCGCCGAACAGCTGTCGGCGCAGGGCGTGCCGGTGTTCCTCGCGGACGTCAAGGGCGACCTCTCCGGCATCGCGCGGCCGGGACGGCCGGACGACCGGGTGCGCAAGCGGTCCGGGGAGGTCGGCCAGGAGTGGGCCCCGGCCGGTTTCCCGGCGGAGTTCCTCGCGCTCGGCGGCCTCGGCCACGGCGTCCCGGTGCGGGCCACCGTCACCAGCTTCGGCCCGGTGCTGCTGGCCAAGGTGCTCCAGCTGAACCACACCCAGGAACAGTCCCTCGGCCTGATCTTCCACTACGCCGACACCAAGGGCCTGGAGCTGATCGACCTCAAGGACCTGCGCGCGGTCGTCGCCTTCCTCACCTCCGACGCGGGCAGGGCCGAACTGCGGGACATCGGCGGCCTGTCCGGCGCCACGGCCGGGGTGATCCTGCGCTCGCTGACGGCCTTCGAGGCGCAGGGCGCGGCGGACTTCTTCGGCGAGCCGGAGTTCGACACGGCGGATCTGCTGCGCACGGCGCCGGACGGCCGGGGGATCGTCTCGGTCCTGGAACTCCCCGCCGTCCAGGACAGGCCCCTGCTGTTCTCGACGTTCCTGATGTGGCTGCTCGCCGACCTCTTCCACGACCTGCCCGAGATCGGCGACGCCGACAAGCCCCGGCTGGTGTTCTTCTTCGACGAGGCGCACCTGCTGTTCCACGACGCCTCCCGGGCGTTCCTGGACTCGATCACCCAGACCGTCCGGCTGATCCGCTCCAAGGGCGTCGGCGTCTTCTTCGTCACCCAGACCCCCGAGGACGTGCCCGGCGACGTCCTCGCCCAGCTCGGCAACCGCGTCCAGCACGCCCTGCGCGCCTTCACGCCCGACGACCACAAGGCCCTGCGGGCGACCGTGCAGACCTTCCCGAAGTCGGCGTACGACCTGGAGGAGCTGCTCACCGGCCTGGGCACCGGCGAGGCCGTGGTGACCGTGCTGAGCGAGACCGGCGCCCCGACGCCCGTCGCCGCCACCCGGCTGCGCGCCCCGGAGTCCCTGATGGGCCCGGTCGATGCGGCCGGACTGGACGAGACGGTCCACGCCTCCCCGCTGCACGAACGTTATGCACAGGCTGTGGACCGCGAGTCGGCGTACGAGAGGCTGGGCGCCGCGCGGCCGGCACCCGAGCCCGAGGCGGCACCCCGGGAGAAGGAGGAGCCGTCGCTGGTCGAACAGGTCGTCGCCAGCGGGATGTTCAAGTCGCTGGCCCGCTCGGTCGGCACCCAGCTCGGCCGCGAGATCACCCGCTCCCTGTTCGGCACGGCCCGCCGGCGCCGCTAGCGCACCGGCCCGGCGGAGGCGGGGGCCGCCCCCCGCCTCCGCCGGGGGCCGTTCAGCGGGCCCGGTCCTCCGGGGGCCGCTGCGGCTGCGGGGCGCGCTGGTCGGGCCTTGCGGCCGTACCGCGCCGGGCCTCCGCGCGCAGCAGGGCGCGCAGGACGGCGTAGGGATCATGGGACATGGCTGTGCTGCTCCTTGCGTCGAGCCGGCTGACCTCGCGGGGGGACGCGGGTCCGTCAGCAGCGCAGGACCACCGTGCGCAGCAGGAACGGGGTGCCCGGCGTCCGCGGCACGGCGGGGCGCGGGCGGGCCGCCGGGAGCGCGGGTGCCGGGGCGGGCAGGGGGGCGGGGCGCTCGGGTACGTCGGCCCGGTGGACGGCGCGGCAGGGCGGCCGGAGCGCCGGGCAGAGGGTCTCGTGCTCGGCGGTCTCGGCGGCCACCGACAGGTACGGGGCCGCCTGGGCCGACAGGTGGGCGCCGGGCACCCACAGGGCGAGGAGCAGCACGCACACGCGCAGCCAGGTACGGCTCCGGGGGGTGCTGCTGCTCCTGCTCACACCGGCTGTCTGCCCGGGGCGGGCGGCGCGGGCTGCACGCCGGGTGCGAGATCCGCCCGCTCGGCGTACCCGGGACCCGCGTGGTTGACGGCCGTCACAGCGCCTGCGGCACACGGCCGGCCCGGTGGCGGATGCGCATCGCGGTGACGATCTCCGCGATGCCGACCGCGACCAGCCAGATCCCGCTGACGAGGGTGAGTACGGCGACCGACTCGAACGGCGAGTCGATGAGCACGATCCCGGCGACGAACGTGAGGATCCCGAGCAGGATCTGCCAGCCCCGGGCCGGCATCCGGGAGTCGTGCGCGGCGGCCAGGGTCTGGGTGATCCCGCGGATCAGCCAGCCGATGCCGATCCACAGGGCGAGCAGCAGGATCGACTGCATGGGGCCGCGGAAGCAGAACAGGCCCAGCAGGATCGACAGCGCACCGCTGATGAAGGCCAGCACCCGCAGCGAGGTCGCCCGGTGCGTGCCGAACGCCGACACCAGCTGCAGGATCCCGCTGTAGACCAGGTACAGGCCGAACAGCACGCCGGCGGCGAGCAGGGAGGCGTGCGGCCAGACCAGCACGAGGACGCCGAGCACCAGGGAACCGATCCCGGTCAGCAGCACGACCTGCCAGGCGGCCCGGGACAGGGCGTGCAAGGGGCCCTCGAACGGGGGTTCCGGCTCGTGGTGCCCGCGGTACGGCTCCGCCGCGGGCCGCCCACGGGGAGCCTCCCCAGCGTGCACATGCCGATCGTCGTACTCCCTGTCCCTTTCGGGACCGCCCATGGGCTGTCTCTTATACACATCTGACGCTGCCGACGAATAGAGAGGTGTAG
>NZ_JOIU01000040.1 GCF_000720135.1 Streptomyces sp. NRRL S-1022
CAGCTCGCCGACCGGCTCGGCGAAGCCGATGAAGTCGGCCGGGATCAGCTTGGTGCCCTGGTGGATCAACTGGTAGTAGGCGTGCTGCCCGTTGGTGCCCGGGGTGCCCCAGACGACCGGGCCGGTCTGCCACTCCACCGGGGTGCCGTCGCGCTGCACCGACTTGCCGTTGGACTCCATGTCGAGCTGCTGGAGGTAGGCGGTGAACTTGGAGAGGTAGTGGCTGTACGGCAGCACCGCGTGGGTCTGGGCGTCGTGGAAGTTGCCGTACCAGATGCCCAGCAGCTCTTGGACGCCACGATGAACAGCGTCTGAGCCGGGTCCAGGTCGCGGATCGCCTCGTGCAGGTCGGCGCCGTCCACGTTCGACACGAACCGGAACGTCAACTCCCGTGCGGTGAACGGGCGCAGCGCCTCGTAGGCCATCGCGGGGCCGAGGTCGGAGCCGCCGATGCCGATGTTGACGACGTTCCTGATGCGCCGGCCGGTGTGGCCGGTCCACTCGCCGGAGCGGACCCGCTCGGCGAAGCCGGCCATCTTGGCGAGCACGGCGTGCACCTTCGGCACCACGTTCTCGCCGTCGACCTCGACCACTGCGTCCCGCGGGGCACGCAGCGCGGTGTGCAGCACGGCCCGGTCCTCGGTGAGGTTGATCCGCTCCCCGCGGAACATGGCGTCACGCAGCGTGAACACGCCGGTGGCGGCGGCGAGTTCCCGCAGCAGGGCCAGGGTCTCGTCGGTGATCAGGTGCTTGCTGTAGTCGATGTGCAGGTCGCCGACCCGCACGACGTACCGTTCGGCGCGGCCGGGGTCCGACGCGAACAGCTCGCGCAGCTGCGGCCGGCCCTGGGCGCGGTGGCCGGCGAGCGCGGTCCACTCGGGACGGTGGGTGAGCTTCGGGGACTTGGCCATGTCAGGCGTTCTCCTTGGCGGCCTCGCCCTGCAGGGCGATGGCGTACATCTCGTCGGCGTCGAGGCGGCGCAGCTCCTCGGCGATCAGTTCGGAGGTGGGGCGGACCTTCAGCGCGAGGGTGCGCGGCGGCTGGCCCGGCAGGGTCAGCGTGGCCAGCGGGCCCTCGGGGCGGTCGACGACGATGTCGCCGTTCGGGGTGGAGAGGCGGACGGCCGTCACGAACGGGCCGGGGCTCTGCACCCGCTCCACCGGGACGCCCAGACGGGCCTGGAGCCAGCGGGCGAGCAGCTCGGCGCTGGGGTTGTCGGTCTCGGCCTCGACGGCCGCCGAGGCCACCTTCACCCGGGCCTGGTCCAGGGCCGCGGCCAGCATCGACCGCCACAGGGTCAGCCGGGTCCAGGCGAGGTCGGTGTCGCCGGGCGCGTAGGTGCGGGCCCGGGCGTTCAGCACCTCCAGCGGCCGCTCGACGGCGTACAGGTCGGTGATCCGGCGCTGGGCGAGGGCGCCCAGCGGGTCCTCGGCGGGGGCCTCGGGGGCGTCCCCGGGCCACCACACGACCACCGGGGCGTCCGGCAGCAGCAGCGGCAGCACCACCGAGTCGGCGTGGTCGGACACCTCGCCGTAGGTGCGCAGCACGACCGTCTCGCCGGTGCCCGCCTCGGAGCCGACCCGGACCTCGGCGTCGAGCCGGGAGTGGGTGCGGTCGCGCAGGGTGCGGGCCTGGCGCCGGATGACGACCAGGGTGCGCGAGGGGTGCTCGTGCGAGGCATCCCCGGCCGCCTTCAGCGAGTCGTAGGCGTTCTCCTCGTCCGTGACGATGACCATCGTCAGGACCATGCCCACCGCGGGCGTGCCGATGGCGCGGCGGCCCTGCACCAACGCCTTGTTGATCTTGCTTGCCGTGGTGTCGGTCAGGTCGATCTTCATGGCCTGCGCCAGCTCCGTCCGTCTCGTGCGAGCATCTCGTCGGCTTCCCTCGGTCCCCAGCTGCCCGACGCGTACTGGGCCGGCCTGCCGTGCGCCGCCCAGTACTCCTCGATGGGGTCGAGGATCTTCCAGGACTCTTCCACTTCCTGGTGGCGGGGGAACAGGTTGGCGTCGCCGAGCAGTACGTCCAGGATGAGCCGCTCGTACGCCTCCGGGCTCGACTCGGTGAACGACTCGCCGTAGGCGAAGTCCATCGACACGTCCCGGATCTCCATCGAGGTGCCCGGCACCTTCGAGCCGAACCGCACGGTCATGCCCTCGTCCGGCTGGACGCGGACGACGATCGCGTTCTGGCCGAGCTCCTCGGTGGCGGTGGAGTCGAACGGGGAGTGCGGGGCCCGCTTGAAGACCACCGCGATCTCGGTGACCCGGCGGCCCAGCCGCTTGCCGGTGCGCAGGTAGAAGGGGACGCCCGCCCAGCGGCGGTTGTCGATGCCCAGCTTGATCGCGGCGAAGGTGTCGGTCTTCGACCTGGGGTCGATGCCGTCCTCCTCCAGGTAGCCGACGACCTTCTCGCCGCCCTGCCAGCCGGCGGCGTACTGGCCGCGCACGGTGTGCCGGCCCAGGTCCTCCGGCAGGCGCACCGACTTGAGCACCTTCAGCTTCTCGGTGAGCAGTGCCTCCGCGTCGAACGCGATCGGCTCCTCCATGGCGGTGAGCGCCATGAGCTGGAGCAGGTGGTTCTGGATGACGTCGCGGGCGGCGCCGATGCCGTCGTAGTAGCCGGCCCGGCCGCCGATGCCGATGTCCTCGGCCATGGTGATCTGCACGTGGTCGACGTACGACCGGTTCCAGATCGGTTCGTACATCTGGTTGGCGAAGCGCAGCGCCAGGATGTTCTGGACGGTCTCCTTGCCGAGGTAGTGGTCGATGCGGAACACCTGGTCCGGCTCGAACACCTCGTGCACGATCTTGTTCAGTGCGATGGCGCTGGCCAGGTCGTGGCCGAACGGCTTCTCGATGACCGCGCGGCGCCAGGAGCCCTGCGGCGGGGCGGCCAGGCCGTGCTTCTTCAGCTGCTGCACGACCTTCGGGAAGAACTTCGGCGGCACCGAGAGGTAGAAGGCGAAGTTGCCGCCGGTGCCGCGGGAGGCGTCCAGCTCGTCGACGGCGTCCTTGAGCTGCTTGAACGCGGTGTCGTCGTCGAAGTCGCCGGGGATGAACCGCATGCCCTCGGCGAGCTGCTGCCACACCTCCTCGCGGAACGGGGTGCGGGAGTGCTCGCGCACCGCGTCGTGCACGACCTGCGCGAAGTCCTGGTCCTCCCAGTCCCGCCGGGCGAACCCGACCAGGGAGAAGCCCGGCGGCAGCAGACCGCGGTTGGCCAGGTCGTAGACGGCCGGCATCAGCTTCTTGCGGGACAGGTCACCGGTGACTCCGAAGATGACCAGGCCCGAGGGACCGGCGATCCGGGGGAGCCGGCGGTCGCGGGCGTCCCGCAGCGGGTTCTCCCAGCCGGCGGCCGGGGCCACCGGCACCCGGACCGTCTGCGGTGCGGACTCCCGGTCGGGTGCGTTGTCGGTCATCGGGCGTCAACTCCCTTGCTCTTCAGGGACGTCGCCACGGCGTCCAGGAGGTCCTGCCAGGCCACCTCGAACTTGGCGACACCCTCGTCCTCCAGCTGCCGGACGACCTCGTCGTAGCCGATGCCGAGCCGTTCGAGGGCGGCCAGGTCCGCGCGGGCCTGCGCATAGCCGCCGGTCACCGTGTCACCGGTGATCTCGCCGTGGTCGGCGACCGCGTTCAGCGTGGCCTCGGGCATCGTGTTGACGGTGCCCGGTGCGACCAGTTCGTCCACGTACAGGGTGTCCTTGTACGCGGGATCCTTCACCCCGGTGGACGCCCACAGCGGACGCTGCTTGTTCGCCCGGTCGCCGGCGAGCGCCAGCCAGCGGCCGGAGGCGAAGACCTCCTCGTACGCCTCGTAGGCCAGCCGGGCGTTGGCGAGGGCCGCGCGGCCCTTGAGGGCGAGTGCCTCGCCCGTGCCGAGGGCGGTCAGCCGCTTGTCGATCTCGGAGTCCACGCGGGAGACGAAGAAGGACGCCACCGAGTGGATCGTGGACAGGTCGATGCCCCGCTCACGGGCCTTCTCCAGACCGGCCAGGTAGGCGTCCATGACCGCGCGGTAGCGCTCCAGGGAGAAGATCAGGGTCACGTTGACGCTGATGCCGAGGCCGATGACCTCGGTGATGGCCGGCAGGCCCGCCTCGGTCGCCGGGATCTTGATCATCACATTGGGGCGGTCGACCAGCCAGGCCAGCTGCTTGGCCTCGGCGACCGTCGCCTCGGTGTGGTGGGCCAGCCGGGGGTCGACCTCGATGGAGACCCGGCCGTCGCGGCCATCGGTGGCGGTGTATACGGGATCCAGTATGTCGGCGGCAGCCCGCACGTCGGCGGTCGTCATCATCCGCACCGCCTCCTCGACCGTCACCCCGCGCACCGCGAGGTCGGCCAGCTGCTCCTCGTAGCCCTCTCCGGAGCCGATGGCGGCCTGGAAGATGGACGGGTTGGTGGTGACACCGACGGCGCTGCCGCTCGCCACCAGCTCGGCGAGGCCGCCCGAGGTGATCCGCTTGCGGGACAGGTCGTCCAGCCAGATCGACACGCCCTCGTCGGCGAGGCGCTTGAGGGCTCCCGGGGTCGCGATTGCTTCGGTCACTGTGATCATCTTTCTTTCGCGTCGGTGGGGACGTCGGTGTCAGGCGCGCGCGGCGGCGAGCGACTCGCGGGCCGCCGCGGCGACGTTCTCGGGGGTGAAGCCGAACTCGGCGAAGAGGGTCCCGGCGTCCGCGGAGGCACCGAAGTGCTCCAGCGAGACGATGCGTCCCGCGTCGCCCACGAACCGGTACCAGGTCAGACCGATCCCGGCCTCGACGGCGACCCGGGCCTTCACGGCCGGCGGCAGCACCCGCTCGCGGTAGGCGCGCGGCTGCTCCTCGAACCACTCCACGGACGGCATGGACACCACCCGGGTGCCGGTCCCCTCGGCCTCCAGCCGCTCCCGCGCGGCCACGGCCAGCTGCACCTCGGAACCCGTCGCGATGATGATCACCTCCGGGACCTCGGTCGAGGACTCGCGCAGGACGTAGCCGCCCTTGGCCGCGTCCTCGTTCGGCGCGTACACCGGCACGCCCTGGCGGGTGAGCGCGAGCCCGTGCGGGGCGGGGTGCGTGGCGTGCCTCTTCAGGATCTCGGCCCAGGCGATCGCGGTCTCGTTGGCGTCCGCCGGGCGGACGACGTTCAGACCGGGGATGGCGCGCAGCGAGGCCAGGTGCTCGACCGGCTGGTGGGTGGGGCCGTCCTCGCCGAGGCCGATGGAGTCGTGCGTCCACACGTACGTCACCGGCAGCTGCATCAGCGCCGACATCCGCACGGCGTTGCGCATGTAGTCGGAGAAGACGAGGAAGGTGCCGCCGTAGACGCGGGTGTTGCCGTGCAGGGCGATGCCGTTCATCTCCGCGGCCATGGAGAACTCGCGGATCCCGAAGTGCACGGTACGGCCGTACGGGTCGGCCTCCGGCAGCGGGTTGCCCGCCGGCAGGAAGGAGCTGGTCTTGTCGATGGTGGTGTTGTTCGAGCCGGCCAGGTCGGCGGAGCCGCCCCACAGCTCGGGCAGCACCGGGCCGAGTGCCTGGAGGACCTTGCCCGAGGCGGCGCGGGTGGCGACCGACTTGCCCTCCTCGAAGACCGGGATGCCTTGCTCCCAGCCCGCGGGCAGCTCGCCCTTGCTCACGCGGTCGAACAGCTCGGCCCGCTCCGGCTGGGCGGCGCGCCACTCGGCGATCCGCTTGTCCCAGGCGGCGTGCGCCTCGGCGCCCCGGTCCAGGGCCCGCCGGGTGTGCTCCAGGACCTCGTCGGCGACCTCGAAGGTCCGCTCCGGGTCGAAGCCGAGCAGGCGCTTGGTGGCGGCGATCTCCTCCTCGCCGAGCGCGGAGCCGTGGGAGGCCTCGGTGTTCCGGGCGTTCGGGGCAGGCCAGGCGATGATCGTGCGCATCGCGATGATCGACGGCCGCCCGGTCTCGGCCTGGGCCGCCTTCAGCGCCCGGTACAGGGCGGGGGCGTCGATGTCGCCCTCGGCGGTGGGCTCGACGCGCTGGACGTGCCAGCCGTAGGCCTCGTACCGGCCCAGCACGTCCTCGGAGAACGCGGTCGCGGTGTCGCCCTCGATGGAGATGTGGTTGTCGTCGTAGAGGAAGACCAGGTTGCCGAGCTTCTGGTGGCCGGCGAGGGAGGAGGCCTCGGCGGAGACGCCCTCCTCCAGGTCGCCGTCGGAGACGATCGCCCAGATCGTGTGGTCGAACGGGGAGGTGCCCGCGGGGGCGGCGGGGTCGAACAGGCCGCGTTCGTAGCGGGCGGCCATCGCCATGCCCACGGCGTTGGCGACGCCCTGGCCGAGCGGGCCGGTGGTGGTCTCCACGCCGGCGGTGTGCCCGTACTCGGGGTGGCCCGGCGTCTTCGAGCCGTGGGTGCGGAACGCCTTCAGGTCGTCCAGCTCCAGCTCGTACCCGGCGAGGTACAGCTGCGTGTAGAGGGTCAGCGAGGTGTGGCCGGGGGAGAGGACGAACCGGTCACGGCCGGCCCACTCGGGATCGGCCGGGTCGTGTCGCATCACCTTCTGAAAGATCGTGTACGCGGCGGGGGCCAGGCTCATCGCGGTGCCCGGGTGTCCATTGCCCACCTTCTGCACCGCGTCGGCCGCCAGAATCCGGGCCGTGTCCACGGCACGCCGGTCCAGGTCGGTCCACTCGAAGCCGTCGGAAGTCTGTGTCCTCATCTTCAAGAAATCCTCGTTCAGTGCGCAGTGGCCAGCCGGACGCGTTCAAACTTAAAAGTCTGACTTTTTCGAAGAAAGGTCGGGGTGTGTCAGCCTGTGGTGAATCTGGGACAGTGATCGCGGAACAGGGACGGCACGAAAAGGACATGGCAGCCATAAGAGACGAAGCCGAGGGTGACGGGATCAGAACCTTCCCCTTCCCGGCCGAACTGGCCGTCGGCGGCGTGGGCATGCAGATCGGACCCATGGGCACCGAGCGCCGCTGGCACGCCGACGCCCCCCTGCACCGTGTCCACCGCATCGACTTCCACGTGGTCATGCTCTTCACCGACGGCCCCGTACGACACATGATCGACTTCGCCGAGTACGAGGCCGACGCCGGCGACCTGCTGTGGATCCGCCCCGGACAGGTCCACCGGTTCTCCCGCGGATCCGTGTACCGCGGAACCGTGCTGACCATGCAGCCCGGCTTCCTGCCCCGCGCCACCGTCGAGGCCACCGGCCTGTACCGCTACGACCTGCCACCGCTGCTGCACCCCGCCCCGGCCCAGCTCACCGCACTCAGGTCGGCCCTCGACCAGCTGCGCCGCGAGTACGAGGACACCGCCACACTCCCGCTCAGCCTGCACACGGCCGTCCTGCGGCACACCCTGACCGCCTGTCTGCTGCGCCTGGCCCATCTCGCCGCCAGCTCGGCCGAGACCTCCGAGCCGGCCGCCGACAGCACCTTCACCCGCTTCCGGGACGCCGTCGAGCAGGGCTTCGCCACCAACCACAGCGTCAGCGCCTACGCCGACGCCCTCGGGTACTCCCGCCGCACCCTGGTCCGCGCCGTCCGCGCGGCCACCGGCGAGACCCCCAAGGGCTTCATCGACAAGCGTGTCGTCCTGGAGGCCAAACGCCTCCTCGCCCACACCGATCTGCCCATCGGCCGCGTCGGGGCGGCCGTCGGCTTCCCCGACGCGGCGAACTTCTCCAAGTTCTTCCACCTGCACACCGGCCACACGCCGGTGGCCTTCCGGGCGGAACTGCGCTAGACCGCACCGGCCGGTCCCGCCGGCCCGTCGGCCAGCCACGGCATCCGGCGCACCAGCGTGTCCCGCATCCGGGTCAGCGCCTCGATCCGCTCCCCCAGTTCGGCCACCCGGCGCGCGCCCACCTCGTAGTGGCCCGCGCAGGACTCGGCGTACGCGAACACCTCCGGCAGGTCGCTGTCGAGGTACCGGACGAAGGACTTGACGTTCTCCACCGTGAACCCGGACACGAGCAGGTCCCGCACGTTGCGGACCCGGACGACGGCCTCCGGCCCGTACACCCGGTACCCGGCCGCGGTCCGCCGGCACTCCAGCAGGCCCTCCTCCTCGTAGTAGCGCAGGGTACGGGTCGTCGTGCCCGTCGCGGAGGCGAGTTCACCGATCAGCATCACGGTCGCCCTCAACACCCAGGCGGACCACGGTCTTCCCGGTGTACCGGCCGCGCACCAGGTCGGTCAGCGCGGCCGGGGCGCTGCGCAGGCCGTCGACCACCGTCTCGTCGTACACGATCGAGCCGTCCCGCAGCCAGCCGCGGAACCGCTCCCCGAACTCCGCTGCCCGGTCGAGGTGTTCGCGGATCGTGAAGCCGCGCAGGGTCAGCCGCTTGGCGATGATCCGCATGGTGTCCCCGGGCCCGGGATCGGGCCGGCCCGTGGACTGCCGGTGCAGCGCTCCGCACAGGGCGATCCGGCCGTGCGGGTTCATCACCTCGATCGCGGCCCGCAGCTGCTCGCCGCCGACGTTGTCGAAGTAGACGTCGATGCCGTCGGGCGCGGCCTCGCGGAGCCGGTCCAGGACCGGGCCGTCGTGGTGGTCGAAGGCCGCGTCGAAGCCGAGCCGTCCGGTCAGATGCGCCGTCTTCGCCGCCGAGCCGGCGCTGCCGATCACCCGCCGGGCCCCCGACAGCCGGGCGATCTGCCCGGCCAGGGAGCCGATCGCGCCGGCCGCGCTGGAGACGAACACCGTGTCGCCGGGCCTCAGTCGGGCCACCTCCAGCAGGCCCACGTAGGCGACGAGCCCGAAGCCGAGGTGCAGGGACGGGCTCGGGTAGGCGTCCCGGTCGACCCGCCGGAACGCCTCCGCCCCGGCCACCGCGTACTCCCGCCAGCCGAGCCGGTGCACCACCAGGTCCCCCGGCGAGAGCGAGGGATGCGCGGAGAGAAGGACCTCACCGACCGCGTCCCCGTGCATCGGCGCGCCGATCTCGTAGCGCGGCAGCGGCAACCGGGCCTCTTCCGCCATCAGCAGCAGCATGCCCGGGTCGAGGGAGAGGAACAGGTTGCGGACGAGGACCTGGCCGGGCGCCGGATCCGGTACGGCCACCTCGGCGATCTCCATGTCGCCGGGGGCGGGCAGCCCGTGCGGGCGGGCGGCGAGGCGGGCCTCAAGTCCGGTGCGGGCAGGGGCAGGGGTCGGTGTGGACGTCATGGCGGCGACGCTAAGGGTTGACGTATGCGTGAAGGTCAACTCCCCGGCGCCGCCGCCCGGTCGCCGGTCAGTGCCCGAAGTCGAACCAGTTCACGTTCACGAAGTCGGCCGGCTGGCCGCTGGTGAAGGTGAGGTAGACGTCGTGCGTGCCGGTCACCGCGCCGATGTTGGCCGGGACCGTCCGCCAGGACTGCCAGCCCCCGGTGTTCCCGACGGCGAAGCTGCCGACGGGCGCGTTGGCACGGCTGTCCAGGCGCACCTCGACCAGCCCGCTGACCCCGCCCGCGGCACCGCTCGCCACCCGCGCGTAGAACTGCCTGGCCGCCGAGGAACCGAAGTCGACGCCCTTGTACAGCGCCCAGTCGCCGTTCGCGAGGGAGCCGATGTCCTGGCCGCCGCCGGTGTCCGTGGTGGCCTCCGGGACGACACCGGACTGGCTGTCGTAGGACTCCGCCTGGATGGCGCTGTAGGCGTTCCGGTTGCCGGTCGGCGGGGGAGTGGTGGTGCCGCCGGAGGACTGCAGGACCTGCACGTAGTCGACGGTCAACGGGTGTCCGGGCTCCGTGCCGGCGTCCGGGCCGCCGCCGAACGCGTCGGGGAAGCCGCCGCCCATCGCGACGTTCAGGATGAGGAAGTAGCCGTGGTTGGTGGCGTTGGCCCAGGTGGCCGCGTCGACCTGGTTCGCCCGCACGGTGTGGAAGCCGACGCCGTCGAGGTAGAAGCGGATCTCCTCGGGGCTGGTCGAGCGGTCCCACTCCATCGCGTAGGTGTGGAAGCCGCCCTGACAGGTGGTGCCGGTGCAGGAGGTGGAGTTGCCGATGCCGGTGGTCTCGTTGCACGGGCCGCCCGGGTTGGTGCCGCAGTGCATCGTGGCCCAGTCGGTGTTCAGGCCCTGGACGTTCTCCATGACGTCCAGCTCGCCGATGCCCGGCCAGTTCCAGTAGTTGCCGCGGAACGGCGCGCCGAGCATCCAGAACGCCGGCCAGTAGCCCTTGGCGGCCGCACCGGTGACGGCGGGCAGCTGGATCCGGGCCTGCACCCGCAGCTTCCCGCCGGCCGGGGGCTGGAAGTCGGTGCGGTTGGTCTCGATCCGGCCCGAGGTCCAGTGGCCCGAGGCGTCGCGGCGCGGGGTGATGAGCAGGTTGCCGTTGCCGTCCAGCGCGACGTTGTCCGTGCTCGACGTCATCGTCTCGACCTCGCCGGTGCCCCAGTTGGCGGCGCCGCCCGGGTAGGACGTCCCGGTGTCGTACCGCCAGTCGGCGGTGTTGACGCCGGAGCCGGCCGCGCCGTTGAAGTCGTCCACGAAGACCTGCGTCCAGCCGGACGGCGGGGTGGGCGCGGAGGCGCTGGCGGGCGCGGTGGCGGCGGTGGCGACGGCCGCGGCCAGGCCGAGTGCGGCGGCGACGGCGACCAGCGCGCGCCGCAGGGGGCGGGGTCTGGGTGTGCCGGAGGTTGTGCTCATGGGGGGCCTTTCGGGTACGGGGAGTGTGCGGGGGTGTGAGAGCGCTCCCATGAGTGCTTGAGAGCGCTCTCAGGTGCCGCCAATGTGCTCTCCGGGCCCGAGACCGTCAAGACTTGAAACAGAGAAAGTCCTTGCGGGGCGGGGGAGTTCATCGGGTGAAGTCGACCGTATGGGGTCGTCCGCCCGTATGTGGTCGCCCGTATGCGGTCTTCCTTATGCGGTCGTCCGTATCCAGTGGCCTGCATTCGGTCGTCCGTATCCGGTCGCCTGTATCCGGGCAGATGGCGCCGGCGGGTCGCGCGCGGGCCGCGCGGGCTGCCGGCCGGTGTCGTGCCGGTGCTCCTCGTGGGACGGAGGTCTGCGGTCTGCTAGAAGGGTGCAGGCGCGGAAGGAAGGTGTGGGTGTGAAGCTGACGATTCTGGGTGGCGGGGGGTTCCGGGTTCCCCTTGTGTACGGCGCGCTGCTGACCGACCGTGCCGCGGGGCGGGTCACGGAAGTCGTTCTGCAGGATCCGGACGACCGCCGACTGTATGCGGTAACCCGTGTACTGGCGGAACAGTCCGCCGGTGTCCCCGACGCCCCGGCGGTGACCGCCACCACCGATCTGGACGAGGCCCTGCGGGGCGCCGACTTCGTCTTCTCCGCGATCCGCGTCGGCGGCCTGGAGGGCCGGGCGGACGACGAACGGGTCGCGCTCGCGGAAGGCGTGCTGGGCCAGGAGACCGTCGGCGCGGGCGGGATCGCCTACGGTCTGCGCACGGTCCCCGTCGCCGTCGACATCGCCCGCCGCGTGGGCCGCCTCGCCCCGGACGCCTGGGTCATCAACTTCACCAACCCGGCCGGCCTGGTCACCGAGGCCATGTCCCGTCACCTCGGCGACCGCGTCATCGGCATCTGCGACTCCCCGGTCGGCCTGGGCCGCCGTATCGCCCGCGTCCTCGGCGCCGACCCGAAGGAGGCCTTCGTCGACTACGTCGGCCTCAACCACCTCGGCTGGGTGCGCGCCCTGCGGGTCGCCGGGCGCGACGAACTGCCGCGCCTGCTGGGCGATCCCGCGCTGCTCGGCTCCTTCGAGGAGGGCCGGCTGTTCGGCGCCGACTGGCTGCGCTCGCTCGGCGCGGTGCCCAACGAGTACCTGCACTACTACTACTTCAACCGGGAGACCGTCCGCGCCTACCAGGAGGCCGGGAAGACCCGCGGCGCCTTCCTGCGGGACCAGCAGGCCCGCTTCTACGCGGAGGCGGCCGGCCCCGGCGTCTCCGCCCTGCGCGCCTGGGACCGCACCCGCGCCGAGCGCGAGGCGACGTACATGGCCGAGAACCGGGAGAGCGCCGGCGCGGGCGAACGCGAGGCCGAGGACCTGTCCGGCGGGTACGAGCAGGTCGCCCTGGCCCTGATGCGGGCCATCGCCCGGGACGAGCGCGCCACCCTGATCCTCAACGTCCGCAACCGCTCCACCCTCCCGGTCCTCGACGCCGACGCGGTGATCGAGGTCCCGTGCCTGGTCGACGCGAACGGTGCCCACCCGCTCGCCGCCGGCCCGCTGCCCGGGCACGCCACCGGCCTGGTGTGCTCGGTCAAGGCCGTCGAGCGCGAGGTGCTCGCCGCCGCCGAGTCGGGGTCCCGGGCGACCGCCGTGAAGGCCTTCGCGCTGCACCCGCTCGTCGACTCGGTCACCGTGGCCCGCAGGCTGGTCGAGCGCTACACCGAGGTCCATCCGGGCCTGGCGTACCTGGCGTAGCCGCGCGGGGCCGCTCCGCCGGGCGGCCCCGCGCCGAGCTTCCGGCGACGGTCGGCCGGTGAAGCCGGCCGTGAGGCACGGGCACGGGCAGGGGCAGGAACAGGGGCAGGGGTGGAGGCGGGGACAGGAGTAGGGGCAGGGGCCCGGGCGGCGGGCCGGGGCGGGCCCGCGGCCGGCCGGTGGCCTAGAGCGGCAGGACCTCACCCGCCGTGGCGGCCCGTACCGGCGCCGGCACGGCGGGCAGCAGCACCCCGGACTCCGCCCGCTGCCGCGGGAGCGCCGCGGGCACCAGCGGGCGCGGCCCCGACACCACGGTGTAGTCCTCACCGAGGAACGGCGGCTCGATCGTGCCGGGGTCCTCGCCCAGCGCCAGCCGTACCGCCGCCCACGGCGCGTTCACCCCGCAGAGCGACAGCTGGTGCAGGCCTCCGGCGGGCCTCGTGTTGACGTCCAGCAGCACCGGACGGTCGCCGAGCATCCGGAACTGGATGTTGGACAGGTGGTGCAGCCCGAAGCCCTCCGCGATCAGCCGGGCCGGCGCCAGCCACCGCTCGTCCAGGGTGAAGCCCCGGCGGCGGCCGTTCTTGGTGCGTCCCACCGCGAGCCGCACCCGGTTGTCCGGCCCGGTCAGGCAGTCGACGGACACCTCGGGCTGCTCCAGACGGGGCATCACCAGCCAGTCCACGGGCTCCTCGGCCCGCCGCAGCGCGTCCACGACCAGGTCCAGCTGGACGTACGGGCCCGGGAAACCGTTCAGGTGCGCCAGCGAGAAGGGCGCCCGGGTGACCATCCGGAAGCCGGCCCCGCCCGCGCCGGAGGCCGGCTTGAAGCAGGGCCGGTACCCGGACGCCTCCAACTCCTCGACGGCGGAAACGAGTTCGTCCGCGTTTCGGACCCGGTGCCACGGCGGCACCGGAACGCCCACGGAGCGCACCGCCTCGTACGCGGTCGCCTTGTCCTCGAAGACGGCGATCGCCTCGGGCGTCGGCGCTAGCAGGGCCGTACCCGCCGCCGCGAACTCGGCGCGGTGCGCCACGATCGCGGCCTGGTGCAGCCGGGGCACGAACACGTCGATGCCGCGCCGGACGCACTGGTCGAGGGCGTACTCGGCGTACGCGGCCGGCGACAGGCCCTCCGGCTCCAAGCCGGCGGTGTCGGCGGCGGCCAGCACGGGGGAGTCCGGGTCGCCGTGCGTGGCGTGGATCTCCACCGCGCGGCCGCCGGGATTTCTCCGCAGCTGATCCATGAAGAACACGTTCTCCGCGTACGTGCGGTTGAGCCAGACGCGTACGCGAGAGAGCATGCAGGCCGCCTTTCGGGGGGCGTGCGGGCAGGGCGGAGCGGGCCCGTGCCCGGGCAGGGGGGAGGAAGGGTCACCGAATGGCCCCGTGAAAAAGGGGAGTTGAGGGCCCTGGTGTCGGGGTGATCATACGGCTTTCGAAGGCCCCCTCATGCAACGCGGGGATCACGGATTCCGGGGGACGCGGCCCCTTCGTCGACGCGCGGCACCGGCCCGGCGGGAAGCTGACACGCGGACAGGTTGCTCTTGTCCAGGGACCGGTCGATGTGTTCTTGTTGTGTCATCGGATGATCGGAAGGGGCGCGCAGGTGGAGTCGACGGCCGGGGCCGGACAGCTGCTGGCCATCAGCGACCTGCACATCAGCTATCCGGACAACCGCGCCCTGGTCGAGGAGATGCGTCCGCACAGCGACGAGGACTGGCTGATCGTCGTCGGTGACGTCGCGGAGACCGTCGCCGACATCCGCTGGGCCCTCGGCACCCTCGCCGGCCGCTTCCGCAAGGTGCTGTGGGCACCGGGCAACCACGAGCTGTGGACCCATCCGAGCGACCCGGTCACCCTGCGCGGCGCCGCCCGCTACGACCACCTGGTCGAGGTCTGCCGGGAACTGGGCGTCGTCACGCCCGAGGACCCCTACCCGGTGTGGCACGGCGCCGGCGGCCCGGTCGCCGTCGCCCCCCTCTTCCTGCTGTACGACTACTCGTACCTCCCGGCCGGCAGCACCACCAAGGCGGAGGGCCTGGCCTACGCCGAGAGCACCGGCATCATCTGCAACGACGAGTTCCTGCTGCATCCCGACCCCTACCCGAGCCGCGAGGCGTGGTGCCGGGCCCGGGTCGCCGAGACCGAGCGCAGGCTCGCCGAGCTGCCCGCGGACCTGCCGACCGTGCTGGCCGGCCACTGGCCGCTGCACCGGCACCCCACCGAGGTGCTCTGGCACCCCGAGTTCGCCATGTGGTGCGGCACCACGCTGACCGCCGACTGGCACCGCCGCTTCCGCGTCGCCACCATGGTCTACGGCCATCTGCACATCCCCCGCACCACCTGGCACGACGGAGTCCGCTTCCTGGAGGTCTCCGTCGGCTATCCCCGCGAGTGGCGCAAGCGCCCGGACCCGCCGGGAAGGCTGCGCCGTGTCCTGCCGATGGAGGTCGACGCAGGTGATCGAGGAGCTGCTCCCGGAGTCGGTCGTGGCCGTGGAGGCACGGGCTGACGACCCGCTGTGGGACGCCCCGCTCTACCCGGCCGAGGAACCGCTCGTGGCCCGCTCGGTGGCCAAGCGGCGGCGCGAGTTCGCCGCCGTGCGCGGCTGCGCCCGGCGCGCCATGGAGAAGCTCGGCGTGCCGCCGCAGCCTGTCCTGACCGGTGAACGCGGCGCCCCGCGCTGGCCGGACGGGCTGGCCGGCAGCATGACCCACTGCGACGGCTACTGCGCCGCCGCCCTGGTCCGCGCCACCGACCTGGCCTCCCTCGGCATCGACGCCGAACCCCACGGGCCGCTCCCGGAGGGTGTCGGCGCCTCCGTCTTCCTGCCCGCCGAGGCCACCCGGCTCGACGGGCTGGCCGCGCGGTGGCCCACCGTGCACTGGGACCGCCTCCTGTTCAGCGCCAAGGAGTCCGTCTACAAGGCGTGGTTCCCGCTCACCCGTATGTGGCTGGACTTCTCCGAGGCCGACATCACCGTGCAGCCGGACGCCGACGGCGCACCGTACGGCACCCTGCGCGCCGTACTCCTGGTCCCCGGCCCCCTCGTCGGCGGCCGGCGGCTCCAGGTCTTCGAGGGCCGGTGGGCCGTGCGGGAGGGCGTGGTGGCCACGTCCGTGGTCATACCGCACGCCGGGGCCGAGCCGCCGCGGCCCTGACCCCCGCGGCCGGCCCGCCACGGCCCTGACCCCCACGGCCGTACCGGCGCGGCGGCCCTGACGCCCCGCCGTGCCCGGCCCCCGCACCGGTGCGGCTCCTGGTGCCCCCGCGCCGACGGTTCCCGTGCCCCCGTGCCGGTGCGGCTCCTGGTGGGCGCGTCCCGCCGCCGGGACGGCCGCCGCCGTCGCGGTGCCGTCCCGGTGACGTCGACGTGACAGCGGCGGCGGTGGCACGGAACCGGCCCGACGGCTCCCGGTGCTCAGGCCGGCGGCGGGCACCACTCGCGCAGGAGCCGGAAGAACGCCTCCTCGTTGCCCGTCAGCCCCGCCCGGGCCAGCGCCTGCTCCGCCTCGGCGAGCACGGCGGGCGGGACGACGGCGGGCCGGTCCGCGTCCGGCGGCCCGTCGAAGGCTGCGCGCACCGTATGCAGCAGCCGCAGGTAGGCCTGGACGGCGGTACGCTCACGGTCGGTCAGTACGGCGGTGGGCATCGGTCGGCTCTCCCCGAGTAGGCGTCACGGTCACGCGCTCTGCGGCGCACCCCCCAGCTTGCCGCCCACCACTGACAACGCCGTCCGGCTCCGCGCCGGTTAGCCCGCTTAGCCGAGGCCGAACCGCCCCGGACCAGCGGCCGGACGCGGAAGAAACGGTTCACTGCCGGCGCACCTGCCGGCAGCGGGACGGTGCCGCTCCGGCGCACGGCGGCGCGGCGGACACCCCCGGGCCGGGCGGTCCCGGTCAGCCGTGCTGGCCCGGGTACCCCAGCGACGCCTCGATGCGGCCCGCCACGCCGTCCCGGTGCACCGGCACCCGCAGCGCCGAACCCGCAAGCCACGTGCGGCACTTGCTGCCCAGCAGCAGACCGAAGGTCTCGGCGTCCCGCTCCTCCGCGAGGTCGAAACGGGTCCGGGCCGCGACCCGCTGCACCGCCGCCTGCAACGCCACCTGGTCGGTGTCGTCGCCGCGCAGCAGCCGCGTCGCCGCGCCGACCCCCTCCACATGCAGCCCGCAGTGGTCGGCCTGCATGTGCCACAGCTCATGACCGAGGATCACCAACTGGTGGTCGGGAGCGGTGCGTTCCTCCACCACCACGACGTCCCGGTCGGTCAGGTCCAGCCACAGCCCGCTGGCCGTGCCGGGCGGGAAGGCGGCCGTACGGAAGTGCACCGGACGGCCGCGGCGCCGGCTCATCGCCGCGCACAGCGCCCGGTACAGCTCGTCCGGCGGCGCGGGCGCGGGCAGGTCCAGCCCGCCCACCAGCTCGTTGCACAGCCGGCGCATGTCCCTGCCGATGCCCACAGTCCTCCCCCGGCTCACGACTCGGGCCGCTTGACGCTCTCCAGGAGCATGTCGAGCCACTCGGCGACCTTGTCCCGGTGCTGGTCGGTGGGCAACTGCGCGGCCCGCCAGGCGATTCCGCGCACGCCGTGGTCCTGCAGCAGCCGCTCCAGCGGATCCTCCGTGGCCGCGGCGGCGGCCCGCTCCCGGTCGGCGAGCTTCTGCAGCAGTTCCTGCTCGGTGCGCTGCAGCGCACCCGCCAGCGCCTCGGGATCCTCCGCGGTGAGGAAGCCGGCGTGCACCCGGAAGAAGCGCTGCAGCGCGTCGCAGTGCTCCATGGTGGGCCGCCGGTCGCCGTTGATGAGGGCGCCGGCCTGCTGCCGGGACATCCCGGCGCCGTCGGCGATCTCCTGCTGGGTGTAGCGGCGTCCGCCCGGCTTCAGCCGGGTGCGGCGCAGCAGGTCCAGGCGCTGCAGGAAACGGGCCTGGACGTCCGGCTCACCCGCGGGACGGCCGCTCAGCAGGGCCCTGACCACCGGCTCCGGCACCCCGCAGGCGATGGAGAGCCGCCCGACGTCGAAGACCTCGGCGTGCGGCACACCGAGGCGGTCGGCGAGCGCGGTGACGCGGGCGACGACGGCCGGCAGCTGGGCGGTCGCCGAGGCGCCCGGATCCTCGTAGCCATCCGTCACCGACAGAACTCCTACGTCTCTAGAGGGCTTCAGATGCGTCCGTGCTTCTCACGAGCGATCGCCGTGAACTTCCCGGAGAGTAGCCGGTGTCTCGAACTCACATCCAGGTGTCGCCACAACTGTGGCGAATTTCAGCCGTCAACCGGCATGAAATGCCACGATAGTTGACACGGCTCTCGCCGGGGCAGCAGGATCGCATCGCCGCGAGAAAGGCCGCAGAGGCAAGAGGGGTGACCTCCCGATGGCACATCAGGCAGGAGGGCAGCGGCCGGCACCGCGGCCCGTCCCCGAGACCTGCGAGACCCAGGCGTACCTTCAGGACTACGGAGCGCTGCTGGAATACCTGGCCTGCCCGTCGCTGGTCGTCGACCGCCACTGGAACGTGGTCATGGCCAACAGCGCGTTCGAGACACTTTTCTGCGGCGTGCGCCCCCACCCGACGGCCATGCCAGGGGAGAACTTCCTGCGTTTCGTGCTGTTCCACCCCGACGCGGGCGAGGTCCTCGGCGAGCACGAACCCGGCTGGTGCCTGCCCATGCTGGCCCAGGTCCGCTCCGCCCTGGAGACCCACGGCCACGACCACGAACTGCAGGCGGTGCGCCGGGAGATCGCCCAGGACCCGATCATGGAGGCCGCCTACCGGCAGGGCCTGCCGCACTGGATCCGCGCCGTCGGCGAGGCCGCCACCCGCCTCGACGGCGCGGTGCGCCTCCTGCACCACCCGGACCCGCGCCGCGGGCGCACCGAGTGCCGCATCGTCGAGGAGTCGCCGCAGCCGCTGCTGGACCTCGGCTACCGGCGCCTGACGATGATCCTGCGCGACCCCCGCCGGGCCGTCGCGCCGGTCCGCCGCCCGCGCCGCCCGCGCGGCGCCGCCTCCCACCTGACGGTCGTCCCGTCCCCCGGGAACTGACCCGGCACCGTCGGCGTTCAGGTCGCCGGCGGCGCCGGGCCGGCCTCTTCTCGGCCGTGTCGCCCAACGCAAGCCGTTTGCGTGACTTGCGTTAACCTTGCGGGCATGACGCGACGACTTGCGGAAGTGGCGAAAAAGGTCGGGGTCAGCGAGGCCACGGTCAGCCGGGTGCTCAACGGCAAGCCCGGAGTCTCCGACGCCACCCGGCAGGCGGTGCTCACGGCCCTCGACGTCCTCGGCTACGAGCGCCCCACCCAGCTGCGCGGCGAACGCGCCCGGCTCGTCGGCCTCGTCCTGCCCGAGCTGCAGAACCCCATCTTCCCCGCCTTCGCCGAGGTCATCGGCGGCGCCCTCGCGCAGCTCGGACTGACCCCGGTGCTGTGCACCCAGACCAAGGGCGGGGTGTCCGAGGCGGACTACGTCGAACTGCTCCTCCAGCAGCAGGTCTCCGGCGTCGTGTTCGCCGGCGGCCTGTACGCCCAGGCCGACGCGCCGCACGGCCACTACCGGCTGCTGGCCGAGCGCAACATCCCCGTCGTGCTGGTCAACGCGGCCATCGACGACCTCGGCTTCCCGGCCGTGTCCTGCGACGACGCCGTCGCCGTCGAGCAGGCCTGGCGGCACCTGGCCTCCCTCGGCCACGAACGCATCGGCCTCGTCCTCGGCCCCCGCGACCACGTCCCCTCGGCGCGCAAACTGGCCGCCGCCCGGGCCGTCGCCGGCGATCTGCCGGAGGAGTCCGTCGCGCGGGCCATGTTCTCCCTCGAAGGCGGTCACGCCGCCGCCTCCCGGCTGATCGACCGGGGGATCACCGGCATCATCTGCGCCTCCGACCCGCTGGCGCTCGGCGCCGTCCGGGCGGCCCGCCGCAAGGGGTACGCCGTCCCGGACCGGATCTCCGTCGTCGGCTACGACGACTCGGCGTTCATGAACTGCACCGAGCCCCCGCTGACCACCGTCCGCCAGCCCATCGAGGCCATGGGACGCGCGGCCGTGGAACTGCTGCACGCGCAGATCGGGGGGAGTGCCGTACCCGCCGAGGAGCTGCTGTTCGAACCGGAACTGGTGGTGCGCGGTTCCACCGCGCAAGCCCCGCGCGACTGAACCCCAGAAGATCCAGCTCGCTGTCGAATAATTACAGACTCTGCGCGACATCTTGCGGACCACTGTCCGTGGTGCTTGAGTGTGCGGCGCCCACCGCACCTGCCACGAGTGCCACGAGGGGTCCACCGATGACCAGCACCGGGTTCCGCCGTACCGCCGTCGCGATCGGCGTCTGTTCCTCGCTCGCCCTCGCCGCCACCGCCTGCGGCTCCGGCGACGACGGCTCGGCGGGCGGCAAGACCCGCATCACCGTCAACTGCGAGCCGCCCAGGAGCGCCAAGGCCGACCGCCGCTTCTTCGAGGAGGACATCGCCGCCTTCGAGGAGGACCACCCGGACATCGACGTCGTCGCCCACGACGCCTTCCCCTGCCAGGACCCGAAGACCTTCGACGCCAAACTCGCCGGCGGCCAGATGGAGGACGTGTTCTACACCTACTTCACCGACGCCCGGCACGTGGTCGACGTCCGCCAGGCCGCCGACCTCACCCCGTACCTCACCGAACTGAAGAGCTACGACAGCATCCAGAAACAGCTGCGGGACATCTACACCGTGGACGGGAAGGTATACGGGATACCGCGTACCGGATACTCCATGGGGCTGCTCTACAACCGGGCCCTCTTCCGCAAGGCCGGCCTGGATCCCGACAAGCCCCCGGCGACCTGGGACGAGGTCCGCGCCGACGCCAGGCGGATCGCCGCCCTCGGCGACGGCACCGTCGGCTACGCCGACTACAGCGCCCAGAACCAGGGCGGCTGGCACTTCACCGCCGAGCTGTACTCCCAGGGCGGCGACGTCGTCACCGCCGACGGAACCAAGGCCACCATCGACACCCCCGAAGGCCACGCCGTCCTGCGCACCCTGCACGACATGCGGTGGACCGACGACTCGATGGGCAGCAAGCAGCTCCTCGTCATCAACGACGTCCAGCAGATGATGGGCTCCGGCAGACTCGGCATGTACCTCGCCGCCCCCGACAACATCCCGATCCTGGTCAAGGAGAAGGGCGGCAACTACCAGGACCTCGCCCTCGCCCCCATGCCCGGCGGCAAGGGCACCCTCATCGGCGGCGACGGCTACATGGTCAGCAAGAAGGCCACACCCGCCCAGATCCGCGCCGCCCTCAAGTGGCTCGACCACATGTTCCTCGCCCCCGGCAAGGGCTTCCTCGGCGACTACGCGCGCGCCAGGAAGAACGGCGCCCCCGTCGGCCTGCCCGAGCCGCGCCTGTTCACCGGCGCCGCCGACGCCGCCGACCAGCGCATCAAGGAGGCCAACGCCAACGTCCCGGTGCGCAACTACCAGGCGTTCCTCGACGGCAGCCGCACACTCCGGCTGAAGACGGAACCGCCGCACGCCCAGCAGATCTACTCCGTCCTCGACGCCGCCGTCTCCGCCGTCCTCACCCGCAAGGACGCCGACATCGACCAGCTCCTCAAGGACGCGTCCGACAAGATCGACAGCATCCTGGCCCGGAGCTGACCGCCATGACGAAGACGGCGCACCCGGCCGAACGGCACCCCGTGGCGCACACCGCCGTCCCGCCGGCCCCGACACCGCCCCCGGCGGACACCCGCCGGCGCCGCCGCCTGACCGACCAGCTCCGGGCCTACGCCTTCCTCCTCGGCGGACTGCTCTGCTTCGCCCTGTTCTCCTGGTACCCGGCGATCCGCGCCGTCGTCATCGCCTTCCAGACCTACACACCGGGCTCCCCGCCCGCCTGGGCCGGTACCGCCAACTTCACCCGCGTCCTGCACGACCCCGAGTTCACGGCCGCCTGGCGCAACACCCTCACCTTCACCCTGCTGGCCCTCCTCCTCGGCTTCGCCGTCCCCTTCCTCCTCGCCCTCGTCCTCAACGAACTACGGCACGCCAAGGCCTTCTTCCGGATCGTGGTCTACCTGCCGGTGATGATCCCGCCGGTGGTCAGCGCCCTGCTGTGGAAGTGGTTCTACGACCCCGGGACCGGCCTCGCCAACGAGACGCTGCGCCTGCTGCACCTGCCCACCTCGAACTGGTCCAACGGCACCGGCACCGCCCTCGTCTCCCTCGTGATCGTGGCCACCTGGGCCAACATGGGCGGCACCGTCCTCATCTACCTCGCCGCCCTGCAGTCCATCCCCGGCGAGCTGTACGAGGCGGCCGAACTCGACGGCGCGAACCTCCTCCAGCGCGTCCGGCACATCACCGTCCCGCAGACCCGTTTCGTGCTCCTCATGCTGATGCTCCTTCAGATCATCGCCACCATGCAGGTGTTCACCGAACCGTTCGTCATCACCGGCGGCGGACCCGAGAACGCCACGGTCACCGTCCTGTACCTCATCTACAAGTACGCCTTCCTCTACAACGACTTCGGCGGCGCCTGCGCCCTGAGCGTCATGCTCCTGCTGCTGCTCGGCGCCTTCTCCGCCGCCTACCTGCGGCTCACCCGCTCCGAGGGGGACGCATGACCACCGGCACCCGCACCCTCGTCTCCCCGGCCACCCTCGCCCGCCCGCGCGGAAAGGCCCTCTACTGGACGGTGTTCACGGCCGTCGTCGTCCTCTTCACGCTCGCCTTCCTCTTCCCCGTCTACTGGATGGTGACCGGCGCCCTGAAGTCCCCGGACGAGGTGACCCGGACCCCGCCCACACTGCTGCCCGAGCACTGGCACCTCACCGGCTACACCGACGCGTGGAACCTGATGGAGCTCCCGCGGCACCTCGGGAACACGGTCGTCCAGGCCGCCGGCGCCTGGGCCTGCCAACTCGTGCTCTGCACGGCCGCCGCCTACTCCCTGTCCCGGCTGAAGCCCGCCTTCGGCAAGGCCGTCCTCGGCGGCATCCTCGCCACCCTCATGGTCCCGGCACAGGCCCTGGTCGTCCCCAAGTACCTCACCGTCGCCGACCTGCCGCTGATCCACACCAGCCTGCTCGACGACCCCCTCGCCGTCTGGCTGCCTGCCGCCGCCAACGCCTTCAACCTCTACCTGCTCAAACGGTTCTTCGACCAGCTGCCCCGCGATGTCCTTCAGGCCGCCGCGATCGACGGCGCCGGCCCGCTGCGGATCCTGTGGTCCGTCGTCCTGCCCATGTCCCGGCCGGTCCTCGGCGTGGTCTCCATCTTCGCGCTGGTCGCCGTCTGGCAGGACTTCCTGTGGCCGCTGATGGTCTTCTCCGACACCGGCCGGCAGCCGATCAGCGTGGCCCTGGTCCAGCTGTCGCAGAACATCCAGCTCACCGTGCTCATCGCCGCGATGGTGATCGCCAGCATCCCGATGGTGGCGCTGTTCCTCGTCTTCCAGCGGCACATCATCGCCGGGATCAGCGCGGGCAGCACCAAGGGCTGACGCCGCCGCCCCCTCCACAGAAAGGCACGCCCCGTGGGACAGCCCAGCCATGCCCGGAAAGACCCTGACTGGTGGCGCTCGGCCGTCATCTACCAGGTGTACGTCCGCAGCTTCGCCGATGGCGACGGCGACGGCACCGGCGACCTCGCGGGCGTCCGCTCCCGGCTGCCGTACCTGGCCGGACTCGGCGTCGACGCCCTCTGGTTCACCCCCTGGTACCTGTCACCCCTCAGGGACGGCGGCTACGACGTCGCCGACTACCGCACCATCGACCCCGCCTTCGGCACCCTCGCCGAAGCCGAGAAACTCATCGCCGAGGCCCGCGAGCTGGGCATCCGGACCATCGTCGACATCGTGCCCAACCACGTCTCCGACCAGCACCCCTGGTTCCGGGCCGCACGCGCCGCCGGACCCGGCAGCCCCGAACGCGACCTCTTCCACTTCCGCCCCGGCCGCGGCCGGCACGGCGAACTCCCCCCGAACGACTGGCCGTCACAGTTCGCCGGCTCCACCGAACCGGTATGGACCCGCCTGCCCGACGGCGACTGGTACCTCCACCTGTTCACCCCCGAACAACCCGACCTCAACTGGGCCCACCCGGCCGTCCACCGGGAACACGAGGACATCCTGCGCTTCTGGTTCGAGCGGGGCGTCGCCGGCGTCCGCATCGACTCCGCCGCCCTGCTCGCCAAGGACCCCGGCCTCCCCGACCTCGCCGCACACCCCGGACCGCACCCCTTCCTCGACCGCGACGAACTCCACACCGTCTACCGCTCCTGGCGGCGCGTGGCCGACGAGTACGACGCCGTCTTCGTCGGCGAGGTCTGGCTCCCCGACCCCGAACGCTTCGCCCGCTACCTCCGCCCCGACGAACTCCACACCGCCTTCAACTTCTCCTTCCTCACCTGCCCCTGGGACGCCGGCCGGCTGCGCGCCTCGATCGACACCACCCTCGCCGAACACGCCCCCGTCGGCGCCCCGGCCACCTGGGTGCTGTGCAACCACGACGTCACCCGCACGGTCACCCGGTACGGCCGCGAAGACACCGCCTTCGACTTCGCCACCAAGGCCTTCGGCACGCCGACGGACCTGGCACTGGGAACACGCAGGGCACGGGCCGCGGCGCTGCTGTCGCTGGCACTGCCCGGGTCGGTGTACGTCTACCAGGGGGAGGAACTGGGGCTGCCGGAGGCCGAGATACCGGTCGACCGCATACAGGATCCGATGTACTTCCGATCGCAGGGAACCGACCCCGGCCGTGACGGCTGCCGGGTGCCGCTGCCGTGGGTCGACGGTATGCCGTATGCGGGATTCGGTTCACACGAGGAGCCGTGGCTGCCGCAGCCGGTCGACTGGCGATCGTATGCAGTCGACCGTCAACTACGGGACCCCGACTCCATGCTCACCCTCTACCGCCAGGCCATCGCCCTGCGCCCCCAGTTCGGCGACGGCCCCCTGACCTGGCTGCCCGCCCCCGACGACGTGCTCGCCTTCTCCCGCGCGGACGGCGCGCTGTGCGTGGTCAACCTCGCGGCCACGCCCGCCCGCCTCCCCGCGCACTCCCGGCTCCTGCTCACGAGCGGCCCACTGGACGACGCGGGCCGGCTGCCGCAGGACACGGCGGCCTGGCTGCGCGCCTGAGCCGCATCCGTACGCACCTTGCTATCCCACGCACCCCCACCACGAAGGGATCAGCACATGCACAGCAGCACCGCCAGACATGTCAGGCGCATACCGGCGACCGGGGCGGTCGTCGCCCTCGCCGCCGGCATGCTCGTCGCCGTCGCCCCGGCCGCCCACGCGGCGGCCGGCGCCACGCTGCCCTTCACCTCCGTGGAGGCCGAGTCGGCGGCGAGCACGGGTACGCGCATCGGCCCGGACTACACGCAGGGCAGCCTCGCCTCGGAGGCCTCCGGCCGGCAGGCCGTGCGGCTCGCCGCCGGGCAGCGGGTGGAGTTCACCGTGCCGCGTGCCGCCAATGCGCTGAATGTTGCATACAGTGTCCCGGACGGTCAGTCCGGGGCGC
The DNA here is from genome assembly GCF_000720135.1 of Streptomyces sp. NRRL S-1022. Classification (GTDB taxonomy): domain Bacteria; phylum Actinomycetota; class Actinomycetes; order Streptomycetales; family Streptomycetaceae; genus Streptomyces. The sequence goes on from NZ_JOIU01000040.1 coordinate 24,842, forward strand.
TGAACGTGTACGTCAACGGCACCCGGCTCGCCAGGACCCTCCCGGTGACCTCCAAGTACTCGTACATCGACACCGGCTGGATCACCGGCGCCAAGACGCACCACTTCTTCGACAACACCCGCCTGCTGCTCGGGCAGAACGTCCAGGCCGGTGACAAGGTCGCCGTCGAGGCGGCCGGCGTCCCGGTGACCGTCGACGTCGCCGACTTCGAGCAGGTCGCCCCGGCCGCCACCCAGCCCGCCGGTTCGGTCTCCGTCGTCTCCAAGGGCGCCGACCCCAGCGGCGGCGGCGACTCCACCCAGGCGTTCCGCGACGCCATCGCCGCGGCCCAGGGCGGCACCGTGTGGATCCCGCCGGGCGACTACCGGATCACGTCCTCCCTGAACGGCGTGCAGAACGTGACCCTCCAGGGCGCCGGCAGCTGGTACTCGGTCGTGCACACCTCCCGCTTCATCGACCAGTCCTCCTCGGCCGGGAAGGTCCACGTCCAGGACTTCGCGGTCGTCGGCGAGGTCACCGAACGCGTCGACTCCAGCCCCGACAACTTCGTCAACGGCTCCCTCGGACCCGACTCGTCGGTCTCCGGCATGTGGATCCAGCACCTGAAGGTCGGCCTGTGGCTCACGGGCAACAACGACAACCTGGTGGTGGAGAACAGCCGCATCCTCGACACCACCGCCGACGGCCTCAACCTCAACGGCAGCGCGAAGGGTGTGCGGGTCCGCAACAACTTCCTGCGCAACCAGGGCGACGACTCCCTCGCCATGTGGTCGCTGTACTCCCCGGACACCGGCTCCAGCTTCGAGAACAACACCATCTCGCAGCCCAACCTCGCCAACGGCATCGCCGTCTACGGCGGCACCGACATCGCCGTTCGCAACAACCTGGTCTCCGACACCAACGCCCTCGGCAGCGGCATCGCCATCTCCAACCAGAAGTTCCTCGACCCCTTCCACCCCCTCGCCGGCACCATCACGGTCGCCGGCAACACGCTGGTGCGCACCGGCGCGATGAACCCCAACTGGAACCACCCGATGGGCGCCCTGCGCGTCGACTCCTACGACAGCGCCATCGACGCGACCGTGAACATCACCGACACGACGATCACCGACAGCCCGTACAGTGCCTTCGAGTTCGTCTCCGGCGGCGGGCACGGCTACCCGGTGCGGAACGTCAACGTCTCCGGCGCGACCGTACGGAACACCGGTACGGTCGTCGTCCAGGCGGAGGCGCAGGGCGCGGCCGCCTTCAGGAACGTCACCGCCACCCAGACCGGCGCGGCCGGCGTCTACAACTGCCCCTACCCGGCGAACTCCGGCTCCTTCACCCTCGCCGACGGCGGCGGCAACTCCGGATGGAACAGCACGTGGTCGGACTGCTCCACCTGGCCGCAGCCCGGGCAGGGCAACCCCGACCCCGACCCCGGCCGGAACCTCGCCAAGGGCCGTCCGGCCACCGCGACCGGCTCCCAGGACGTCTACACGCCGGGCAAGGCGGTCGACGGTGACGCGAACAGCTACTGGGAGTCCGCCAACAACGCCTTCCCGCAGTCCTGGACGGTCGACCTCGGCTCGTCCTACGCGGTGCGCCGCCTGGTGCTGAAGCTGCCGCCGTCCGCCGCCTGGGGCGCCCGTACGCAGACCGTCACGGTGCTCGGCAGCACCGACGGCTCCGGTTACTCGACCGTCGTCGGTGCCCAGGGCTACCGCTTCGACCCGGCCACCGGCAACTCCGCGACCGTGTCCCTGCCCGCCGGCACGAACCTGCGCTATCTCCGCCTGACCGTCAGTGCCAACACGGGCTGGCCGGCGGGTCAGTTCAGCGAGGTGGAGGCCTATCTGACATCCTGAGGCCACTCGTGGCCGTGCCCCGGTGCGGACGCGCCGGGGCACGGCCACGCGGACGAGAAGCGGCGGGCCGCCCGCCGCCGGGCGCGCGGCACCGCACGGACCGCCGAGTTTCATATGGGCGCCACCAGACCCTTCCCTGACGTTTGCTGCTCTTGGAACACTCGCTCCGCGCAGATTCCGTCACCTGACGGCATCTGGTACGTCAGGATGAGAGGACCCTCACCCATGCCCGAAGTCAACCGGCGGCGGTTCCTGCAACTCGCCGGCGCCACGACGGCGTTCACGGCACTGTCCGGCAGCATCCAGCGCGCGGCCGCGCTGCCCGCCCACTACCGCACCGGATCGGTCGACGATGTCGAGCACATCGTCGTCCTGATGCAGGAGAACCGTTCCTTCGATCACTACTTCGGCTCGCTCCGAGGGGTACGCGGCTTCGGCGACCCCCGCCCGGTCACCCAGAACGGCAGGTCGGTCTGGAAACAGTCCGACGGTACGAAGGACGTCCTGCCGTTCCACCCCGACGCCGACGACCTGGGACTGGCCTTCATCCAGGACCTCCCGCACGGCTGGAACGACGGCCACACCGCGTTCAACGGCGGCAAGTACGACAAGTGGGTGCCTGCCAAGTCCGCGACGACGATGGCGTACCTGACCCGCGACGACATCCCCTTCCACTACGCGCTCGCGGACGCCTTCACCATCTGCGACGCGTACCACTGCTCGCTCATCGGCTCCACCGACCCCAACCGCTACTACATGTGGACGGGTTACACCGGCAACGACGGCACGGGCGGCGGCCCTGTCCTCGGCAACGACGAGAAGGGGTACGGCTGGACCACGTACCCCGAACGCCTGGAGCAGGCCGGGGTCTCCTGGAAGATCTACCAGGACGTCGGCGACGGTCTCGACGCAGGCGGCGGCTGGGGCTGGATCAACGACGCCTACCGCGGCAACTACGGCGACAACTCGCTCCTCTACTTCAACCGGTACCGCACCGCCGGTCCCGGCGACCCCCTGTACGACAAGGCCCGCACCGGCACCGACGCCCGCAAGGGCGAAGGCTTCTTCGACCAGCTCAAAGCCGACGTCCAGGCGGACCGGCTGCCCCAGGTCTCCTGGATCGTCGCCCCCGAAGCCTTCACCGAACACCCCAACTGGCCCGCGAACTACGGCGCCTGGTACGTCTCCCAGGTCCTGGACGCGCTCACCGCCAACCCCGACGTGTGGGGGAAGACCGCGCTGTTCATCACCTACGACGAGAACGACGGCTTCTTCGACCACGTCATCCCGCCCTACCCGCCCGCCTCCGCCGCCCAGGGCAAGTCGACGGTCGACCCCGCGCCGGACCTGTTCAAGGGCGACGCCGGCCACGTCGCCGGCCCCTACGGACTCGGCCAGCGGGTGCCGATGCTGGTCGTCTCCCCGTGGAGCAAGGGCGGCTACGTCTGCTCCGAGACCCTCGACCACACCTCGATCATCCGGTTCATCGAGCGGCGCTTCGGTGTCCGGGAGCCGAACATCTCGCCCTGGCGGCGCACCGTCTGCGGCGACCTGACCAGCGCCTTCGACTTCTCCCGCAAGGACATCGCGCCCGTCGCCCTGCCCGCCACGGCCGGCTACCTCCCGAAGGACCACGACCGCCACCCCGACTACGTGCCCAAGCCGCCCGCCAACCCGTCGCTGCCCCGGCAGGAGCCCGGCAGCCGGCCCACCCGCCCGCTGAAGTACGTCCCGGTGGTGGACGGTTCGGCGGACACCGCGGCCGGGAAGTTCACGCTCACGTTCGCCTCGGGCGCGTACGCGGGCGCGGCCTTCCTCGTCACGTCCAACAGCCGCACCGACGGCCCCTGGACCTACACCACGCAGGCCGGCAAGACGCTCTCGGACACCTGGAACTCGGTCTACTCCGGCGGCAGCTACGACCTCGCCGTGCACGGCCCCAACGGCTTCCTGCGCGTCTTCAAGGGCCGCAACAAGGTCGCCGGGTGCGAGGTCACGGCCCGGCACGCGGGGGACGACATCGAGCTCACCTTCACCAACAAGGGCTCCGGCACCGCGAAGCTGAAGCTGGCCGACGGTTACGGCGGCACCCCGGTCACGGTGACGGTGCGCCCCGGCGCGACCGTACGGCACACCGTCGCCCTCGCGGCGAGCAAGCGCTGGTACGACCTGACCGTCACCTCCGACGCCGACCCCGCCTTCCTGCGCGGCTTCGCCGGTCACGTGGAGAACGGGCTGCCCGGCGTCAGCGACCCGGCGATCGTCACGGCGTGAACGAGCGATGAACACCGCTCCGTGCGGGCTGGTCAGGTACCGGTCACAGCAGGGTAGTGTGCCCCGGTGACCACGCAATCGAACACTCCTGCAGGCTGGTACCCGGATCCGCACGGGGCGACGCAGACCCTCCGCTACTGGGACGGCTCGCAGTGGACCGAGCACACCAATCCGGCCCAGCAGCCGGCCGGGCAGGTTCCGCCGCAGCAGGCCCCCTTCCCGCAGCAGCAGGCCGGCGACGCCAGGGTGCAGCGCCAGGTCCAGCAGCAGGCCGGCGTCACGGCGGGCGGCCCCGGTGGCGGCACCCTCTTCACCGAGCCCGTCCTGGTCGTGAACCAGAAGGCCAAGCTGATCGAGCTGACCAACGAGTACAAGGTCATGGATCAGAGCGGCCGCGAGATCGGGTCGGTCACCCAGGTCGGGCAGGGCGTACTGCGCAAGATCCTGCGCTTCGTCTCCAGCCTCGACCAGTTCCTCACCCACAAGCTGGAGATCCGCGACGCCTACGGCCAGCCGCTGCTGCTGCTGACCCGGCCCGCGAAGATCTTCAAGTCGCGGGTCGTCGTCACCCGCCCGGACGGCTCACCGGTCGGCGAGATCGTCCAGAAGAACATGATCGGCAAGATCAACTTCGCGATGACGGCGAACGGCCAGCAGGTCGGCGCGATCAAGGCGGAGAACTGGCGGGCCTGGAACTTCGCCATCGTCGACCACGCGGACAACGAGGTCGCCCGGATCACCAAGACCTGGGAAGGCCTCGCCAAGACCCTGTTCACCACCGCGGACAACTACGTCCTGCAGATCCACTACCAGCTGCCCGAACCGCTGCTGAGCCTCGTGGTGGCCACCGCGCTCACCGTGGACACCGCCCTCAAGCAGGACGCGCGCGGCTGGGGGTGACCAGCGAGGACCGGTAGCCCCGGGGCGAGTACGGCGACGGCGGCCGGTACGCGGATGTCTCCGCGCACCGGCCGCCGCCGTATGCCGTCGGCTGTATAAGGTCTGCCGTCTGCCGTCTGCCGTCTGCCGCATTCCGTATGCCGTATGCCGTATGCCGTATCTCGTATGTCGTATGTCGCATTCCGTCTGCAGATCACAGCGCCGTGAGATGCCCCGGCTGCTCCGGCTGCCGGGGCGCCAGCGCAGGCTCGGCCGCCGCCGACCCCGGCTCCAGCGCCAGCACCGCGGCCACCGGATGCTCGTCGTGCCCGCCGTACTCCCCGGGCCCTTGCGACCGCCCGGCGCGGCCGGCACCGCCGCCGTCCTGCGGGGCCGCCCGGGTGAGCAGCACGACCCCCCACGCCGCCAGCCCCGCTCCCGCCATGGCCAGGAGTACCCCCGCCGCACCGCCCTGCAGGCCCTGGCCCAGCAGGGTGAGGCCGATGACCGCGGCGGTGATCGGGTTGGCGAGGGTGACGACGGCCAGGGGGGCGCCGAGGCCGCCGCGGTAGGCGGTCTGGGACAGCAGGAGTCCGCCGACGGCGAAGCCGGCGACGAGGACGGCGACCACGATCACCTCGGTGCCGAGGGCCGGGCCGGTGCGGTCGGTGGCTGCCACGGTGACCGTCTGGGTGAGGGCGGAGGCGACGCCGGAGGCGAAGCCGGACGCGGTCGCGTGCCGGAGGCCCGGCCGGGCGCCGGGCCGGGTCAGCAGGCCGATGGCGGTGGCCGTCGTACCGGCGACGGCCAGGGCCTCGGGCAGGGACAGGACCCGGGCGGGTGCCGGCCCGGAGGCGGTGATCAGCAGGGCGGCGAGTCCGAGCAGGGTGAGTGCCGTGCCGCGCCACTCCGCGGTGCTGACCCGCCGTCCGGCCGCCCGCGCGCCGAGCGGCACGGCGGCGACCAGGGTGAGTGCGCCGAGGGGCTGTACGACGGTCAGCGGGCCGTACTTCAGGGCGATGACGTGCAGGAGTGCGGCGGCGGCGTTGAGGCCGACCGCCGACCACCAGGCGCCGGTGCCCAGCAGCCGCAGCAAGCCGGTGCCGGTGTCGGCGCCGCGTGCGGCGAGGCGTTCCTGGGCGACGGCGGCGAGGGCGTAGGCGACGGCGGAGACGAGGGACAGGCCGAGGGCGGTCAGGGCGGCGGTGCTCATCGGCCCGCTCCCGCCAGGACGGGCTCGGGTGTGATCAGCCGGCCGGTGCCGAGCCCTGCCGTGGTGGCGGTGCGCTGCGGCCGGTGGACGGCGGCGAGGGCGAGGCCGAGCATGGCGGTGGCGACGATCGCGTCGAGCCAGTAGTGGTTGGCCGTGCCGACGATCACCAGCAGGGTGATCAGGGGGTGCAGCAGCCAGAGCCAGCGCCATCGGGACCGGGTGGCGGCGATCAGGCCGATCGCGAGCATCAGCGCCCAGCCGAAGTGCAGCGAGGGCATGGCCGCGAACTGGTTGGAGAGGTGGTCGCTGGACGGGGGGCCGTACACGGAGGGGCCGTAGACGCGGCCGGTGTCGATGAGGCCGGTGGCCGGCAGCATCCGGGGCGGGGCCAGCGGGAAGGTGAACGGCAGGACGAGGGCGGCGCTGGTGACGGCGGCGAGGACCCGGCGGGCCCAGACGTAGTGGGCGGGCCGCCGCAGGTAGAGCCAGACGAGGAAGGCGAGGGTCGCGGGGAAGTGGACGGTGGCGTAGTAGGTGTTCGCCACGTGGACGAGGGTGTCGCCGTGCAGCAGTGCGGACTGCACGGTGGTCTCGTCGGGGAGGTGCGCGGTCCGTTCCAGGTGCCACACGCGGCGGGCGTTGCGGTACGCCTCGCCGGTGTGGCCGGCGGCCAGCTGCCGGCCGAGCTTGTAGACGAGGAAGAGTCCTGCGACCAGCAGGAACTCACGTATCAGAGGCGGCCGTGCCGGTGCTTCCGGCTCGGTGTCCGTCTCCGCAGGCTCGGTTCGGGCGTTCATCCCCCGGCCCCTTCGCTGACGGTGGTGCGGTGGTGGTGCGTGCGTCCCGGTCGGTCCGGTACTGATCGATACGTTGCCGTACCGATACGCCAGTGTACCGATACGGCTGAGTACCGGTACACTGGCGTATCGATTGATGTGCGACACACTGGGAATCAGGCACGAGTGAGGGGAAGCACCGCATGACGTCGCAGGCCGCGGACGGACCGGACACGGTCGTCGCCTCGCGCCGCTCCAAGATCACGCCGGAGCGTGAACGGGAGTTCTTCGACGCCGTGCTGGACCAGATCCGCGAATGCGGCTACGACTCCGTCACCATGGAGGGCATCGCCGCCACCACCCGGTGCAGCAAGTCCACGCTCTACCGGCAGTGGAAGACCAAGCCGCAGTTCGTCGCGGCGGCGCTGCGCGCCAACCGCCGGGTGAAGTTCGCCGGCATCGACACCGGATCACTCGCCGAGGACCTGCGCCAGGCCGCGCGGGCCGCGGGCGACTGGTCCGGCAAGGACACCCGGCTGCTGCAGGCGCTGGGCCACGCGGTGACGGCCGACCAGGAGCTGGCCCGGGCGCTGCGCGAGGCGCTGGTGGACCCGGAGATCGCCGCGCTGGAGGAGATCCTCGCCCGGGGTGTGGCCCGGGGCGAGGTCCGGGCGGGCCACCCGGCGCTGGAGTACATCCCCGCCATGATGTTCGGCGTCCTGCGCGTACGGCCGGTGCTCACCGGCCAGTACGCCGACTCCGACTACCTGGCCCGGTTCGTGGAGGCCGCCGTGCTGCCCGCGCTCGGACTGGCATGAGGCGGCCGAGACAGCCGATATGAGACCCAGGCCGCCGTCCACGGGATGACTGGACGGCGACCTGCCCGCGCCGCACCGTGGGGACGGGGGCGGCGCGCACCCCCGGCCGGGTGGGGTTCCTCTTGAGCGGAGGGGAATCCCACCCGGCCGATCGTGTTCCGGGGGCCGGTCTCAGACGTTCTGGCCGTTCCCGCCGCCGGAGGAGACCTTGATCCCCTTGAGGATCTCGTCGATGACGGACAGTTCCTGCCCGGCGTCGATGCCGAAGCGGACGACCACGATCTGCCGGGCGTCGTTGGGGGAGGGGAAGGCGACCGACTCGACGTAGCCGTCGGCGCCCTTGCTGGTGACCGCCTTCCAGCGCACCAGGTAGCCCTTCTGCCCGGCCACCGTCACCGCCTGGGAGGCCAGTTGGCGGTGCGAGGTGATGCTGCCGTAGGTGGTGCCGCCGTAGGACTGCTCGGCGTTGGCCGCGATGTCCGCCTTGGCGACCTCCTCGGCCGTGTGGCCCTTCGCCTTCAGCACCGGCGCCGGAGCGGAGTAGGCGCCGCCCGCGGTGCACGTCTGGGCCGTGTCGCCCGGGCACTTGTAGGAGGTGCCGGAGGTCACCTGCGCGCCGATGCCGATCGCCTGCCCGGTCCAGCCGTGCGGCACCGGCAGGCTGATCCCGTTGACCGGGTCCGCCACCGAGCCGCCGCCCTCGACCTTCGGCGCCTCGGACCGCTGCGGGGAGGGCGAGGCCCCGCCGGAGCCGTCCGGGGCGCCGGGCCCGCCGGACACTCCGCCGTGTCCGCCGTCCTGCCCGCCGCCCGGGCCCTGCCGCGAGCCCGCCCGGTCGCCGCCGCCGTCGCTGTCACCCTTGGCGAGGACGTACACGCCCACCCCGACGCACGCCAGGACGGCGGCCGTCACCGTGACGGCTATGCCCGTACGCAGTCCGCGCCGGGGCGGGGCCGGCGGCTGCGCGGGATAGCCCGGGTAGCCCGGATAGCCAGGGTGTTCCGGGTGGGCGCCGTACCCCGCGGGGGCCGAAGGGGCCGGGCCGGCCGGCTGCGGGCCGTGCGCCGGCGGCTGTCCCGGGGGACCCCAGGAGGCGGCCGTGCCGGCGGGACGGGTGCGGTCCGTCCAGGCCTTGCCGTCCCACCAGCGCTCGGTGGGCGGACCGTCGTTCTGCTGCCCGGGGTCGGGGTACCAGCCGGGAGGAGTCACCTGCGTCATGCCCCCACCGTATGAGGCGACGGTGAAAGTCGGATGAGAGGATCGGCGGCCCGTGTGCGGACCGCGGCATTCCGCCCGGTTTGCCGCCCCGGCCGCGGCCTTGTTGACACTCCGTCCGCTGGTCGGGCAGGCGCGCGCGTCGCCTGACCGCACCCTCTTTCACCCGCGTGGGCAACAGGTGCCGCGACCGGCCACCGCGGACCCCGCCGGACGGCTACGCTCAGGCTCTGTACGTCATTCGGGCGACCCGGGGAGGTAACGGGATGACGGAGGGACGGCCGTCGGCGGCCGGCTCGGCTCCCCTGTGGGAGCGGGACGCCGAGATCGCCACCGTCGCGCAGGCACTCGACGTCCTGTGCGCGGACCAGTCGTCCGCGGGCAGCCTGCTGGTCCTGCGCGGCGAGGCCGGACTCGGCAAGACCGCGCTGCTGGCCGAGATCCGCCGCACCGCCGAACGCCGCGGCTGCGCCGTCTGGTCCGCCCGCGGCGCCGAGACCCTGAGATCGGTCCCGTTCCACGTCGTACGGCAGTTGCTCCAGCCGGCGCTGCTGTCCTTACTCCCCGAGGAGGCCCGCGAGTACCTCGGCGACTGGTACGACATCGCCGGCCCCGCCCTCGGCATAGCCGAACCGCAAGGGGACAACGCCGACCCGCAGTACGTGTGCGACGGACTCGTCGCCGCGGTGCGCCGGCTCGCCCGCCGCGAATGGCCGCTGGTACTCCTCATCGACGACGCCCACTGGGCCGACCAGGAGACCCTGCGCTGGCTCGCCGCGTTCGCCACACGCCTGGACGACCTGTCCGTCCTCGTCGTGGTCGCCCGCCGTCCGGGCGAGGCCGACGGCGACAGCGCCCGCCTGCTCGACGAGGTGGCCGCCGCCGCGGGCCGCCCCGTCCACAACCTGAGCGCCCTCACCCCGGACGCCACCGCCGGGCTGACCCGCGCCACCCTCGGCCGGCACGCCGACGATCCGTTCTGCCGCGAGGTCTGGGCCGTCACCGGCGGCAACCCGTACGACACCGTCGAACTCCTCGCCAAGGTCCAGGACAGCGAACTCCAGCCGGCCGAGGCGCAGGCGGCGGAACTGCGCGCGCTCAACCGCGCGGCCCGCGGCGGCGGACTGGTCGACCGGCTCAAGGGCCTCGGCCTGGAGGCCACCCGGTTCGCGTGGGCCGCCGCCATCCTCGGCACCGGCATCACCGTCGACATGGTCGCCCGCCTCGCCACCATGAACGACGAACTCGCCCGGCAATGCGCCGAGCTGCTGTGCAACGCCCGCATCCTCACCGAACCCCAGCCGGCCGCCGGCCCCGAACCGGCCGGCGACGAGCTGGAGTTCGTCCACCCGCTCATCGCCACCGCCGTCTACAACTCCATCCCGCCCGGCGTGTGCACGGCCATGCACGGCGTCGCCGCGCAGATCATCACCGAGCTGGGCCGGGGCGCCGCCGAGGCCGCCCGGCACCTGCTCAAGGTGCACCCGGACGACGACGAGGAACTCGTCGAGCAGCTGCGCGAGGCCGCCCGCGAGCACCTCGCCGTCGGCGCGCCCGACGCGGCCCGCCGCTGCCTGGAACGCGCGCTCCAGGAGCCGCCCCGCCCCGAGGTGCACGCGCACGTCCTCTACGAACTGGGCTGCGCCGCCCTGCTGACCAGCCCCGCCGTCACCATCGACCATCTGCAGAGCGCGCTCGGCATGCCCGGCCTGGACGGGGACGACCGGGTCGACGCCGTCGTCCGCCTCTCCCAGGCGCTGCTCCACAACGACCAGCTGGAGGAGGCCGTCCGCACGGTCGAGGCCGAAGCCGCCCGGCACGAGGCCGGCCCCGTGCGGATGCGGCTGCAGGCGTTCCAGTTCATGTGGGAGGGCATCCACGGCGAGATCGTCTCCCCGGCCCGCTCCCGGCGCCTCGCCGAACTGGCGAGCACCTGCTCCGGCCGTGACAACGCCGAACGCACCCTGCTGATCCTGCGCGGCTTCGACGCGATGACCCACGGCGAGAGCGCCGACGAGGTCCTCGAACTGTGCGACCGCGCCCTCGTCAACGGCCGGCTCGCGCCCGGACTCGGCTGGACCGACCCCGAGTGGGGCATGGAGCTGCTGATGATGCTCGGCAGCGCGTACGCCTACACCGACCGGCTCGACCGGGCCGAGAGCCTGTTCGCCGAGGCCCGCCGTGTCTACACCACGGCCGGCTGGCGCGGCGGCCACCTCTCCCTGGCCAACGCCTTCCTCGGGCTCGCCTACCGCAGGCAGGGCCGGCTCCGCGACGCCGAGTCCGCCCTCCGCGAGGCCCTGGTCCTCGCCGAACGCGTCGGCCGCCGCCTGCCGCTGTACTGGTCGGCCAGCTGCGGACTGGTCGACACCCTGCTGGCCCGGGGCCGGGTGGAGGAGGCCTGGTCGGTCGCCGAACAGTACGGCTTCGCGCCGCCCTACCCGTCCACCATCGTGCTGCCCGACATCCGCTCGGTACGCGGCCGGCTGCTCCTCGCCGTCGGCCGCACCGAGGAGGGCATCAACGAACTGGAGTCCGCCGAGAAGACCGCCGCCTCCCGCGGCGGCCACAACCCGGTCCTCGCCCCCTGGTCCATCGAACTGGCCAAGGCCCTCGCCGAGCAGGACCCGGGCCGGGCCGCCCAACTCGTGGCCGACGCCCGCCGGCAGGCCGAGCGGTTCGGCACGGACACCGCCATCGGCGAGGCCCTGCGCTGCGCCGCCGCCCTGGAAACGGGCCGGCGCGCGGTCCAGCTCGCCGCCCGCGCCGTCACCTACCTGGAGGCCTCGCCCTGCCAGTACGAACACGCGGCGGCCCGCATCGAGTACGGCATCGCCGCCGGCTCGGCCGCGGAACTGGGCCGGGGTCTGGACCTGGCCCGGGCCTGCGGGGCGGAGGGATTGGTGGCACAGGCTCGGGAGGTGCTGGAGACGGGGCGGGATCTGCGGTAGACGGGCGACTCTATACGGGTGCGTGTGTACGCCGTCCTGTAGACGGTCGCCGGTATGCAGTCGCCTGAAGACAGACGCGGGTGGATCGCATACCGCTGTCTGCATACGACCGCCTGCGCGCCGTCGTCTGTAGGCGATCGCCTGCATACGACCGCCTGCGTATTCGGTCGGCCGTACATCGCATACCGTCGTCGGCACCCGATCCCGCCAGGCCGTGTGCCCGTGCCCAGGTGCCCCCATGCGCGCACCGGGCGTCGCTGGTCATGGGTTCAGTGAGGATGCGGGCGGGTACCCGGCCGCCACCGCATCGGGACGCAGGACGCATCCGCACGGGACCAAGGGAGCGCGACCTCATGAAGGCAGTCACCTGGCAGGGGAGACGGGACGTACGGGTCGAGGACGTGCCCGACCCGCGGATCGAGGAACCCACCGACGCCGTCATCCGTATCACGTCCACCGGACTGTGTGGCTCCGACCTCCACCTTTACGAGGTGCTCACCCCGTTCATGACGCCGGGGGACATCCTCGGCCACGAGCCCATGGGCATCGTCGAGGAGGTCGGCCCGGCCGTGCCGGACCTCGCGGTGGGGGACCGGGTCGTGGTGCCGTTCCAGATCGCCTGCGGCAACTGCTGGATGTGCCTGACCGGGCTGCCCACCCAGTGCGAGACCACCCAGCTCACCGGCGAGGGCATGGGTGCCCCGATCTTCGGCTACAGCCGCCTCTACGGTGCCGTGCCGGGTGCCCAGGCCGAGTATCTGCGTGTCCCGCAGGCCCAGTTCGGTCCGATCAAGGTGCCCGAGGGTCCGCCGGACGACCGGTTCGTCTACCTGTCCGACGTGCTGCCCACCGCCTGGCAGGCCGTGGAGTACGCGGCGGTGCCGCCCGGCGGCACCCTGGCGGTCCTCGGCCTCGGTCCGATCGGGGACATGGCCTGCCGGATCGCCCTGGCCCGCGGCGCCGAGCGGGTCTTCGGCGTCGATCTGGTGCCCGAGCGGCTGGCCCGGGCGCAGCGGCGCGGGGTCGAGACGTACGACCTCAGGACCTTCGACGACGAGAAGACGCTGGTCCAGGCCATCCGGGACGAGACGGGCGGCCGGGGTCCGGACGCCGTGATCGACGCGGTCGGCACCGAGGCGCACGGCAGCGCCGCCGCCAAGCTCGCCCAGACGGCCACCGCGCTGATGCCCCGCAAGCTGAGCGCGCCGCTCGCGGAACGCTTCAGCGTCGACCGGCTCGGCGCCCTGTACATGGCCATCGACCTGGTCCGGCGCGGCGGCACGATCTCGCTCAGCGGTGTCTACGGCGGTATGGCCGACCCGATGCCGATGCTCACCCTGTTCGACAAGCAGATCCAGATGCGCATGGGCCAGGCGAACGTCCGCCGCTGGACCGACCTGATCCTGCCCTACCTGACGGACGAGGACACCCTGGGCGTCGACGACTTCGCCACGCACCGGGTGCCGCTGGCGCACGCACCGCACGCGTACGAGATGTTCCAGCGCAAGCAGGACGGCGCTGTCAAGATCCTCATGCAGCCGTAGGCGGGCTGCCGGCTCAGCCGGGGTCCTTCTCGCCGAGGATCTCCGCCAGGTCGTAGCGCACCGGCTCCTCCAGCTGGGCGTAGGTGCAGCTCTCCGGTGTACGGTCCGGCCGCCAGCGGCGGAAGCGGGCCGTGTGCCGGAACCGCTGCCCGTTCTCCATGTGGTCGTACGCGACCTCGGCCACCCGGTCCGGCCGCAGCGGCACCCAGGACAGGTCCTTCTTGCCGGACCAGCGGCTCGGCGCGCCCGGCAGCCGGGCCGTCTCGTGCGCGGCCTCGTCCGTCCAGGCGGCCCACGGGTGCCCGGAGACGTCGTCCATGCGCAGCGGCGCCAGTTCCTCGACCAGTTCGGCCCGCTTCTTCATGGCGAACGCGGCGGACACGCCGACGTGCTGGAGCCGGCCGTCCCCGTCGTACAGCCCGAGCAGCAGTGAGCCGACCACCGGGCCGCTCTTGTGGAAGCGGTACCCGGCGACGACGACGTCCGCGGTGCGCTCGTGCTTGATCTTGAACATGGCCCGTTCGTCCTGCAGGTAGGGCAGGGTGAGCGGTTTGGCGACGACTCCGTCCAGGCCGGCGCCCTCGAACCGCTCGAACCACTGCCGGGCCACCTCGATGTCGGTCGTGGAGGGCGCCAGGTGCACCGGCGGGGTCGTCCCGGCGAGGGCCCGGTCGAGCAGGGCGCGGCGGTCGGTCAGCGGTACGTCGAGCAGGGCGTGGTCGTCCAGGGCCAGCAGGTCGAAGGCGACGTAGGAGGCCGGGGTCTTCTCGGCGAGCATCCGTACCCGGGAGGCCGCCGGGTGGATCCGTTCGGTGAGCGCGTCGAAGTCCAGCCGGCCGCCACGGGCGATCACGATCTCCCCGTCCAGGACGCACCGCTCGGGCACCCGCTCCGCCAGCGCCGCGACCAGCTCGGGGAAGTACCTGGTCAGGGGCTTACCGGTGCGGCTTCCCAGCTCGACCTCGGGGCCGTCCCGGAACACGATCGACCGGAAGCCGTCCCACTTCGCCTCGTAGTGCATGTCCGGCGGGATCTTCGCCACCGACTTGGCGAGCATCGGCTTCACGGGCGGCATGACGGGGAGATCCATGCATCAGATTCTGCTCGCATACATACGGGTTCGCCCGGTATGCGAGGTGTGGGGGGTGCGCCTACCGTGGCCGCATGGGTGATGCGGTGGAGCTTGAGGTGGCCGGCCGGACCGTACGGCTGTCCAGCCCGGACAAGGTGTTCTTCCCGGAGCGCGGTTTCACCAAGCTGGACCTCGCCCGCTACTACGCCTCCGTGGGCCCCGGCATCCTGCGCGCCCTGCGCAACCGCCCCACCACCCTGGAGCGCTACCCGGACGGCGTCGGCGGCGAGTGGTTCTTCCAGAAGCGGGCCCCCAAGGGCATGCCCGACTGGATCCCGACCGCCCACATCACCTTCCCCAGCGGGCGCAGCGCCGACGAGATGTGCCCCATGGAGGAGGCCGCCGTGGTGTGGGCCGCCCAGTACGGCACCCTCACCTTCCACCCCTGGCCGGTGCGCGCCACCGACGTCGACCACCCCGACGAACTGCGCATCGACCTCGACCCGCAGCCCGGCACCGACTACGCCGACGCGGCCCGCGCCGCCCACGAACTGCGCGCGGTCCTGGAGGAGTTCGGCGGGCTGCGCGGCTGGCCGAAGACCTCCGGCGGCCGGGGCCTGCACGTCTTCGTCCCCATCGAACCGCGGTGGACCTTCACCCAGGTGCGCCGCGCGGCGATCGCGGTGGGCCGGGAGATGGAACGCCGGATGCCCGACCGGGTGACGATCAAGTGGTGGAAGGAGGAACGCGGGCGCCGGATCTTCATCGACTACAACCAGACGGCGAGGGACCGCACCATCGCCTCCGCCTATTCGGTACGTCCCCGTCCGCACGCCCCCGTCTCGGCGCCGCTGCGCTGGGAGGAGGTCGGCGTGGCCGAGCCCCGGGACTTCGACCTCGCCACCATGCCGGCCCGGTTCGCCGAACTCGGTGACGTGCACGCCGGCATGGACGATCACGCGCACTCGCTGGAGGCGTTGCTGGAACTGGCCCGCCGCGACGAGCACGACCACGGCCTGGGCGACCTGCCGTACCCGCCGGAGTACCCGAAGATGCCCGGCGAGCCCAAGCGGGTCCAGCCGAGCCGGGCCCGGCGCGAACCCTGACGGCGCGGCCTCGGGCCGCTCGGCGGCCAGGACCGGGTGACCGTGTGCCGGCGCGCAGGGGGCCGGAGGCCGTACCCGGCCTCCGGCCCCGGTCTGTGGCCCTGCGCGGCGGCCCCGATCCCGCTCTCGCCCGGCACGCGTTCCGGGGGGCGGGGCGGCGGGGCCCCGGAAGCGGACGGCCCGGTCTGCGTGCGCCGGGCCGTCCGCTTCCGGTCGCTCCGGGCACCGGCCGGCCGGGCGGGCGCGCGGCTATCCTGATCGCCACCCGCCGAGGAGGAGTCCCGAAGTGACCGAGGCAGTGTCGCGTCCCACGCTGGAGGCCGTGGCCGCGCGGGCCGGCGTGTCCCGGGCCACCGTGTCCCGCGTGGTCAACGGCGGCGACGGGGTCCGCGAACCCCTGGCCGAGCGGGTCCGGCGGGCCGTGGAGGAACTGGGCTACGTGCCCAACCAGGCGGCACGCAGCCTCGTCACCCGACGCCACGACGCCGTCGCGGTCGTCATCGCCGAGCCCGAGGCCCGGGTCTTCGCCGACCCCTTCTTCGCGCTCCAGCTGCGCGGCATCAGCAAGGAGCTGACGGCGCACGACAACCAGCTCGTGCTGCTGCTCACCGAGGGCCGCGCCGACCACGCGCGCGTGGCCCGGTACCTCGCCGGCGGCCATGTCGACGGCGCGCTCGTCTTCTCCCTGCACCTGGAGGACCCGCTGCCCGGTCTGATCCGTGCCGCCGGCGTGCCCACCGTGTTCGGGGGACGGCCGCACTGGGGCCGGGGCGCGCGGGCCGAGGACCCGGGCGTGGTGTACGTCGACTGCGACAACCGGGGCGGGGCGCGCGTGGCCGTACGACACCTGCTGGACCTCGGCCGCCGGCGCGTCGCGCACCTCACCGGTGCGCTGGACCAGACGTCGGCGGTGGACCGGCTCGACGGCTACCGGGACGAAATGGCCGACGTGCTGGGCGAGAGCGACCCCCGGCTGGTGGTGGAGAGCGACTTCACCCCGTCCGGCGGCGAACGCGCCATGCGGGAACTCCTGGAGCGCTGCCCGGACGTCGACGCCGTGTTCGCCGCCAACGACCTGACCGCGCTGGGCGCGCTGCGGGTGCTGCGGGAGAGCGGCCGGCGGGTGCCCGAGGACGTGGCCGTGGTCGGCTTCGACGACATGCTGCCGGTCACCGAGCAGGCCGACCCGCCCCTGACCACGGTCCGTCAGGACATCGAGGAGATGGGCCGGCTGATGGCCCGCCTGCTGCTGCGGGGCCTGTCCGACGGCCGGGGCCGGGAGCGTGCGGTGGCCGGCGGCCCGGGCGCACCGGCGACGGGAGTGGTCCTGCCGACGACGCTGATACGCCGCGCCTCCGCGTGACCGCGGCCCGGGCGCGCGGCGCGTGACCGTGGCCCGGGCGCGCGGGGCCGGGGGGCAGCCCTGCGCCGGGATCAGCCCTGCGCGGGCTCGCTTCTGATCACCGCGAAGCGGACCCCGTACGGATCGGCCAGCTTGGCCATGCGGCCCACGCCCTCCAGGGTCGTCGCGGGCATCCGCACCGTCCCGCCGAGCCGCTGCGCCTGTTCCACCACGGCGTCGGTGTCCGTCACCTCGAAGTACGGCAGCCAGTACGCGCCCGCCTCCTGCTCGTCCGGGGCGTCCGCCAGCGGCACCATCCCGCCGAACATCTCGCCCTCCCCGGCGCCCTCCGCGTTGACGCAGGTGTACGTGCCGCCCGGGAAGGGCACCCCGGACGTCTCCAGGCCGAGCACCCGCCGGTAGAACGCGGCGGCCGCCGCGATGTCCGGCGTGTACAGCTCGGTCCAGCACAGCGCGCCCGGTTCGCCCGCCACGTCCACGCCCCGGGTCCGTCCCGGCTGCCAGATGCCGAAGCGCACGCCCGCCTGGTCGGCGAGGACCGCCATGCGGCCCTGGCCCATCACGTCCGTCGGCTGGAACAGCACTCTGCCGTGGGCCTGTTCGGCCGCCTCTGCGGTGGCCTGGGCGTCGTCGCTGCGGAAGTACACCGTCCAGGCCGGGGGTCCCTGTCCGGGGCCGGTCTGCATGCCGCCCGCCACCGTCCGTCCGTCCAGCTGGAAGAAGCCGTACCCGCCGGCGTCCGGCCCCGCCGACCGGAACTCCCAGCCGAACAGGCCGCCGTAGAAGGAGGTGGCGCCGTCGATGTCGGGGCTGCCGACGTCGATCCAGTTGGGCGCGCCGTTGACGAAACGGGTGGTGAGCATCTCGGCCCTCCTCGCAGGGGGTCCCCGTCCTGTGCACTGCCGAGTCTGGCACCGCCCACTGACAAGCGCCGCCGGAGCCGCGCGACGCACCGTACCGCCCCCGCGCCCGCCCAGGGTGACGGCGGGCGTCCGCCGGGTTTTCGTCCCGGACCCGCGCGCCGCCGTGCGCGCGGGTGGCCCGGGGCAGCATCATCGGGGCGGCCGCCGGTCCCGGGGCGTGCCGTTGAGCCGGCGTTGATCGAACGTTTTTCTGCGTGCGGCAGGCTCCTGGCCATGCACTTCGAAACCATCACCGCGGCCGGAACCATCACCCCGGCCGACGACACCTGGCAGGCGCAGGCCCTGTGCGCGCAGACAGGGCCGGACTTCTTCTTCCCCGACCCCGGCAGCTCGGTGCGCGAGGCGAAGCGCATCTGCGGCATGTGCGAGCTGCGCCCGGCCTGTCTGGAGTACGCGCTGGCCAACGACGAGCGGTTCGGCGTCTGGGGCGGCCTGTCGGAGAAGGAACGCCTGGCCCTGCGCCGCACCGCCCGCTGACACCACCGCGCCAGGCACCACCCGCTGGCACCATCGCAGGCACCGCCGGCAGGCGTCACTGCGCCTCGCACCGCCCGTAGGCACGCCACGCCAGGGACCGCCCGCAGGCGCCGGCCGCCGGCCGAGGGAACCGTGCGCCCCGCGCGCGGGATGTCAGCCCGCGGCGCGTGCCGCCATCCGCGCCTTGCGCGCGGCCAGCTTCTCATCGAACTTCGCGGCCTCCGCGTCCAGCCCGCCCATGTACAGACCGAGCTCTTCCTGGGCCCGGAGCCCCTCGGGGCCGAGGCCGTCGATCTCCATGACCTTCAGGAAGCGCAGCACCGGCTGGAGCACGTCGTCGTGGTGGATGCGCAGGTTGTAGACCTCGCCGATCGCCATCTGCGCGGCGGCCCGCTCGAAGCCGGGGATGCCGTGCCCGGGCATGCGGAAGTTCACGACGACGTCCCGCACCGCCTGCATGGTCAGGTCGGGGGCCAGCTCGAAGGCGGCCTTGAGCAGGTTGCGGTAGAAGACCATGTGCAGGTTCTCGTCGGTCGCGATGCGGGCCAGCATGCGGTCGCAGACCGGGTCGCCGGACTGGTGGCCGGTGTTGCGGTGCGAGATCCGCGTGGCGAGTTCCTGGAAGGCGACGTAGGCGATCGAGTGCAGCACCGAGTGCCGGTTGTCGGACTCGAAGCCCTCGCTCATGTGCGACATGCGGAACTGTTCCAGCTTGTCCGGGTCCACCGCGCGGGAGGCCAGCAGGTAGTCCCGCATCACGATGCCGTGCCGGCCCTCTTCGGCCGTCCAGCGGTGCACCCAGGTGCCCCAGGCGCCCTCGCGGCCGAAGAGCGTGGCGATCTCGTGGTGGTAGCTGGGCAGGTTGTCCTCGGTCAGCAGGTTGACCACGAGGGCGGTCCGGCCGATCTCCGTCACCTTGGACTGGTTCTTGTCCCAGGCCTCGCCGTCCTCGAACAGGCCCGGGAAGTTGCGGCCGTCGCTCCACGGCACGTACTCGTGCGGCATCCAGTCCTTGGCGATCTGCAGATGCCGGTTCAGTTCCTTCTCGACCACTTCCTCCAGGGCGTACAGCAGCCGCGTGTCGGTCCAGACGGACGGGCTGTCGAGGTGGGGGGAGGTGGTCGTCACGGGAGCTCCAGGGGGACGCCGAACAGGGGAAGGGGGGGTCCGGCGAGCGGTGCCGGAGAACCTACGTGATCGTAGGCTACGAAGCCGTAGGTTACGAAGCCGTAGATTAAGGCTGCTGTAAAGAATCGCTGATCAGCATGCCCGCCCGGGCCTCGGCAGGGTGCCGGACGGCCCCGGGACCCGCAGGTCCCGGGGCCGTCCGAGTGTCCCGTTCCCCCGGTCAGGCGTACAGCTCCCGCAACCGGACCGAGAGGCACGTCACACAGCCCTCCAGCTTCTCGAACTCGCTGATGTCGACCGTCACCACGTCGTGGCCGAGATCGGTCAGCAGCTCCGCGGTCCTCGGTGCGCTCGCCGCCATCAGCAGCTTGCCGCCGCCGAGCAGCACCACGTGCGCGCCGGACTCCTCCGGCACCGACAGGAAGCCCGGGAACAGCGACGGCCGGTCGATCTTCGGGATGTGCCCGATCACCGTGCCGTCGGGCAGCGCGGTCACCGCCGACTTCAGGTGCAGCACCCGGCTCACGGGCACGGCCACCACACGGGCGCCCAGCGGTTCGAAGGCCGCCCGCAGCTGCTGCACGCCGGCCGCGTTGGTCCGCCCGCCGCGGCCGACGTACACGGTGTCGCCGACCTTCAGGACGTCACCGCCGTCCAGCGTGCCCGGCTCCCATATCCAGTTCACCGAGCAGCCGAGGCGGGCCACGGCCTCCTCGACGCCGGCGGTCTCCGCCCGCCGGGACTCGGCGCCGGGCCGGGTGATCAGCGCCACGTTCCTGAACATGACGACGGTGTCCTCGACGAACACCGCGTCGGGGCAGTCGTCGGCCGGTTCGACCTCGACCGTCTCCCAGCCGTGCGTGCGCAGGGCCTCGACGTAGGTGTCCCACTGTTCGGCGGCCAGCCCGGCGTCGACCTTCTCCCGCTCGATGTGCGTGACCAGGCCGTCGGCGAGGCGGGGGCCGGGGCGGCGGACGAGGGCCTTCTTGCTGGGCACGACGGGCCTTTCGAATCGGTCGGTGCGGTGGTGCGGTGGTGCGGTGTCCGGCGCCGCCGAGCACGAGGGCGCCGGTCCGTCATCATGCAGGGCGCTGTGGCCAGGACAAAACCCTCGTTGCCGGGCCGTGTCGCTCCCGGG
This sequence comes from Streptomyces sp. NRRL S-1022, assembly GCF_000720135.1. Taxonomy (GTDB): domain Bacteria; phylum Actinomycetota; class Actinomycetes; order Streptomycetales; family Streptomycetaceae; genus Streptomyces. The sequence goes on from NZ_JOIU01000040.1 coordinate 45,569, forward strand.
ACCCCGCCGGCCGGTCAGGCCGGGTCCGCGAGCGCCCCGGGCGTCGTCTCCGTCAGCACCCCTCCCTCCATCAGCAGCCAGCGCGTGATCCCGATCGACTCCAGGAACGGCAGGTCGTGTCCGGCGACGATCAGCGCCCCCTCGTACGACTCCAGGGCCGTGGTCAGCTGCCGGACGCTGGCCATGTCGAGGTTGTTGGTCGGCTCGTCGAGCAGCAGCAACTGGGGTGCGGGCTCGGCGAGCATCAGCGCGGCCAGGGCCGCCCGGAAACGCTCGCCTCCCGACAGGGTGCCCGCCTCCTGGTCGGCCCGCGCGCCCCGGAACAGGAAGCGGGCCAGACGGGCCCGGATCCGGTTGCCGGTGGCGCCCGGCGCGAACCGGGCCACGTTCTCGGCGACCGACAAGGCGTCGTCCAGCACGTCCAGCCGCTGGGGCAGGAAACGCAGCGGGACGTGCGCCGTGACCGTGCCGGCCAGTGGCGCCAGCTCGCCGGCGACCGTGCGCAGCAGCGTCGTCTTGCCGGAGCCGTTGCGGCCGACCAGCGCGATCCGTTCGGGGCCGCGCAGGTCCAGGACGCCCCGCACGCGCGCGTGGCAGGCCGTCTCCAGGTTTTCCAGGGTGAGCACCTGTCGGCCGGGCGGCACGGCCGTGTACGGCAGCTCGACGCGGATCTCGTCGTCGTCCCGTACGGCCTCCACCGCCTCGCCGAGCCGCTCCCGGGCCTCCGCGAGCCGCTCCTGGTGCATGATGCGGTGCTTGCCCGCGGACTCCTGGGCGGCGCGTTTGCGCGCCCCCATGACGATCTTCGGTTCGCGTTTGCTGTCCCACATCTTCTGGCCGTACCGCTTGCGGCGGGCCAGCTTGACCTGGGCGTCGGCCAGTTCGCGCCGCTGCTTGCGGACATCGGCCTCGGCGGCGCGCACCATGCGCTCGGCCGCCTCCTGCTCGACGGCCAGCGCCGCCTCGTAGGCCGAGAAGTTGCCGCCGTACCAGGTGACCTCCCCGGAATGCAGCTCCGCGATCTGGTCGACCAGGTCGAGCAGTTCCCGGTCGTGGCTGACCACGACCAGGACGCCCGGCCAGGAGGCGACGGCCTGGTACAGCCGCCGGCGCGCGTACAGGTCGAGGTTGTTGGTGGGCTCGTCCAGCAGCAGGACGTCGGGGCGGCGCAGCAGCAGCGCGGCGAGCCGCAGCAGCACCGACTCGCCGCCGGAGACCTCGCCGGCGGTGCGGTCCAGGCCGATGTGGCCGAGGCCGAGTTCGCCGAGGGTGGCCAGGGCGCGTTCCTCGACGTCCCAGTCGTCGCCGAGGGTCTCGAAGTGCTCCTCGGCGACGTCGCCCGCCTCGATGGCGTGCAGCGCGGCCCGCTGCCCGGCGATGCCGAGGGCCTGGTCGACGCGGAGTCCGGTGTCGAGGGTGACGTTCTGCGGGAGGTGACCGATCTCGCCGGCCGCCCGGACGGTGCCGTCGGCCGGGACGAGTTCCCCGGCGAGCAGCTTGAGCAGGGTCGACTTGCCCGATCCGTTGACGCCGACGAGGCCGGTCCTGCCGGGGCCGAAGGAGACGTCCAGGCCGTCGAGGACGGCGGTGCCGTCGGGCCAGGCGAAGGACAGGGAATGAGCGGTGAGGGAAGCTGACATGGGGCGCCTCGCGAGGGGTGTGAGCGTTCGGACGGACGCGTGTCGGGACACCGCGAGGCGGAAACCGAAGGGCCGGGCACCAAGGGCCGTGAAAGGAGGGCCTGTGCCGGGGGGACGGCTCGGACGCCGAGGTCGTACGCCGCGCACACCTCACCGGTGCGACACGGTGTCCCGGGACCTCAGACGAGCAACGTCCTTCTCCAATCGACGGCAACAGAACCGTCGTACACCGTAGGAGGGCGCCGGAGGGGGTGTCAACGCAATTGAGACGCCGGCCCCTCACGCGCGCGGGACGCCCGGGCGGGGCCGGTCAGCAGGCGTCCCGCATCAGCTCGGCCAGGTCGTGGTCCAGGTCCAGCTGGAGGTGCTCCAGGCCCACCGGGACCAGGTCCCCGGCCGCCTCCAGGAACCGCCGTATCTCGCCGGAGCGCACATGCACGACCGCGGTGCCCTCCGGGGCGTGGAACTCCAGCACCGTGCGGTCGTACCCGTACGGGCGGACCCGGACGTCACCCTGGCCCTCGGGGCCCTGCAGCCCGGCCATGAGCAGTTCGCGCGAGAAGGTCCAGCACACGTCGACGCCCTCCAGGGTGGCCGGGGCCGGGAAGGTCATGCGGACGGCGAACGGGTCGCGCCGGTCGTAGCGCAGCGTCGCGGGAATGCTCGGCATACGCGGTGCGGCGGCGACGAGTCGGGCCTCTACGGGCTGCTCGATGACGGTGGACAACGCCTTGCTCCCTCGTGACGGCTGGACTGCGCCCGGACGTGCGGCACCCGGCACCGGAAGAGACGACGGAATCGGCCGATGCGTGCACACGGGGAACGAGTGACCTCGGTCACCGCGTTCATGCACGGGGAACGCACGGCTGTTCCCTTTCATCAGCTTCATCAGCCGTCGCGTGCGGCCCGGCAGGCCCTCTGGACGGGGCGGGGGCGGTGAGTTAGCTTCGCCCGCCATGAGGCGTTCGGGGAGCACGCGGCACAGGGGACGGACGAGCCGGCTGGTGGCGGCGGCAGCGGCGTGCGGGGCGGTGCTGGCCGTCGTGACGGCCCCGCAGGCCGGGGCCCGCCCGCTCGGGCAGGACGGTGCCGGTCCGGCGGCCACGTCGGCGGCCGGCTCCGGCCGGGGAGGCACGCACGGGGCGGCGAAGGACCCCGAAGGCTCGCACGGGGCGGCGAAGGACCCCGGAGGCGTGCACGGGGCGGCGAAGGTGCTCGGAGGCGTGCACTGGGTGGCGAAGGACCCCGGTACGCCGCAGGTCCGCTTCCGCGGGCTGGCTGCCGTCGACCGGCGCACCGCCTGGCTGGCCGGCACCGGCGGCACGGTGCTGCGCACCACGGACGGCGGCACGAGCTGGCGGAACGTCTCTCCGCCGGGCGCGGCCGACGCGCAGTTCCGGGACGTGACCGCGTTCGACGCGCGGCGCGCGGTGGTGCTGGCCATCGGCGAGGGCGAGGCGTCCCGTGTCTACCGCACCGACGACGGCGGCACCACCTGGACGGAGTCCTTCCGCAACACCGACCCGCAGGCGTTCTACGACTGCCTCACCTTCTTCGACCGCCGGCACGGCCTCGCCCTGAGCGACCCCGTGGACGGGAGGTTCCGCCTGCTGTCCACCGCCGACGGCGGGCGCTCCTGGCGCGTGCTGCCCTCCGCCGGCATGCCGCCCGCACTGGCGGGCGAGGCGGGCTTCGCCGCGAGCGGCCAGTGCCTGGTCGCCTCCGGCCCGCGCGACGTCTGGCTGGCCACCGGCGGCGGCGCCCGCGCGCGCGTGCTGCACTCCGCCGACCGCGGACTGACCTGGACGGCCGCCGACACGCCGGTCCCCGCGGGCGATCCGGCGAAGGGCGTCTTCGCGCTCGCCTTCCGTGACCGCACCCACGGCATCGCGGTCGGCGGCGACTACCGCCCCGGCCGGCCCTCGCCGGACTCCGCCGCGGTCACCGCCGACGGCGGCCGCACCTGGCGGCCCGCCGATACCCCGCCGCCCGCCTACCGCTCGGGGGCCGCCTGGCTCCCGCACAGCCGTACCGCCGCGCTGGCCGTCGGCCCGGCCGGCACCGACCTGACCACCGACGGCGGCCGCAGCTGGCGCACCGTCGACACCGGCTCCTACGACACGGTGGCCTGCACCCCCGACCTCGGCTGCTGGGCGGCCGGCGAACGGGGCCGGGTGGCACGGCTGGAACGGTGAGGACGGTGAGGTAAGCGCGCGGAAGACGGGTACTCGTTCCCCGTCGCGAAGGAAAGGAGCGATCATGCCAGCCGGTTCCAGCCCCAAGCGCGAGCGCCAGTACGAGCACATCAAGGAGAGCGCGCAGGACCGGGGCGAGAGCGCCGAGCGCGCCAAGGAGATCGCCGCACGGACGGTGAACAAGGAACGCGCCCGCTCCGGCGAGTCCAAGACCGCCAGCCGCAGCTCGACGCAGGACATGTCGTCGTCCAAGCGCGGCGGTCAGCGGTCGGGCAACCGGACCGGGCCGCAGGGCCCGACGCGCGACCAGTTGTACAACGAGGCGAAGCAGCGCGGCATCGAAGGCCGTTCGCACATGAACAAGGACGAGCTGCGGCGCGCCCTGGACAAGAAGGGCTGACGGCCCCGGGCCCGTCACGCCCCGCGACGCGGAGGATCACCCCGCCGTCGCGGGGCTTTTCGCGTCCCTGGGCCCGGAAAAGCCCATGTCGTACTGCTCCTCCGGCCACGCCACGCGGTCCGGCGAGACGGCGTCCGCGGCGTCGGGCGGCGCGGTGCAGGTCAGCTCCGGTACGGACATGATCACGAGTCTGCCCCCGCCGGTCCGGGGGGTACGGCGGGCCCGTAGAGTCACCCGGCATGACGATCGTCGGCGTACCCGCGGGCTGGCCCGCGACGGAGGAGGAGGCCCGCGCCGTCCAGGAGGAACTGCGTGGACGGGTGGTGCTGGACGAGCCCGGGCCACCGCCCGGGACGGGCCGGGTCACGGGGGTCGACGTCGCCTACGACGACGAGCTGGACCTCGTCGCGGCGGCCGCCGTCGTGCTGGACGCCGCCACCCTGGACGTCGTCGCCGAGGCGACGGCCGTCGGCCGGGTCTCCTTCCCGTACGTGCCCGGACTCCTCGCCTTCCGGGAGATCCCCACCGTCCGCGCCGCCCTGGAACGGCTGCCCTGCCCGCCCGGACTGGTGGTGTGCGACGGCTACGGCCTGGCCCACCCGCGCCGCTTCGGTCTAGCGAGCCACCTGGGTGTGCTCACCGGCCTGCCGGCCATCGGCGTCGCCAAGAACCCGTTCACGTTCACCTACGACGACCCCGGGACGGCGCGGGGCCGGTCCGCGCCGCTGCTCGCCGGCACCGAGGAGGTCGGGCGGGCACTGCGCACCCGGGAGGGCGTCAAGCCGGTGTTCGTCTCGGTGGGCCACCGGGTGAGCCTCGGCACCGCCGTGGCGCACACCCTGGCGCTGACTCCGCGGTTCCGGCTGCCGGAGACCACCCGGCGGGCGGACGCCCTGTGCCGCCGGGCCCTGCGTGAGGCGGTCCGGGGCCCGGCCGGTTCCTGACGCGGGCCGCCCGCCCGGGCAGCGCGGAAACGCGCTCCGGCTCACCCGCCCGGGCGGCAGGCCGCCGGTCAGCGCCGGGCCGCCACCCGGAAGGTGAGGCCCGCGGCGCGCAGCCGTCCGGTCAGGGCGTCGCCCATCGCCTGCACCGGGGTGACCTGGCCGGCCGTGTCCGGGAGGTCGTCGAAGGCCAGGCACAGGGCCGCCTCGGCGAACATCTTCGCCGTCTCGTCGTAGCCCGGGTCGCCGCCCGCGACCTCGGTGAACACGCGCCGGCCACCGCCCTCGCCGACGAACCGCACCGAGAACCAGCTCTTCGCCCGCTTCTGCGCGCTGGGCCCGTCGCCCGGCTCCAGCCGGGCCGACAGCCAGCGCCGCGCGGGCGGCAGCTGGGCCGCGGCCGCCAGCGCGCCGACGGCGGCGACCCCGCCGACGGCGACCGGCAGCCGCCGCACCGCGGCGTAGTGCCGGTACCGGAAGTCCGGGCCGTACCGCTCCAGGGCCCGCGCCGAACGGCGCACGATCTGCGGGTCGATGGTGGGCAGCGGCAGCGCCCACGCGCCGACCTCCGAGGCGAACCTCGGCGGGCCCGCGGGCGCCGTCACCCGGCGGCCCGGCAGCCGCGGCTCGTGCCGGGCCCGGTCGCGGGCGGCGGCCAGCATCCGCCGCCCGCGGGCCATCTGGTTCAGCGCCGAGGCGAGCGTGCCGCCGGAGAAGGCCGCGTCGGCGGTCACATAGCCGTCCACGGTCAGCGGCACCCCCTCGGGGAGCTGACGGACCGTGAAGTACACGCCCAGGTCGTGCGGCACGGAGTCGAAGCCGCAGGCGTGCACCAGACGGGCGCCCGTCTCCCGCGCGCGTGCGTCGTGCCGGACGTACATCAGGTCCACGAACTCGGGCTCGCCGGTCAGGTCCAGGTAGTCGGTGCCGGTGTCGGCGCAGGCGGCGACGAGTTCCGCGCCGTGCAGCACGTACGGCCCCACGGTCGAGGCGACCACGCGCGCGTGCCCGGCGAGGGCGCGCAGGGTGGCCGGTTCGGCGGCGTCGGCCCGCAGGACACCGACGTCCGCGCCGCCGGGCAGGCTCGCGCGCAGCTCCTCCAGCCGCCGTTCGTCGCGGCCGGCGACCGCCCAGCGCAGGCCCTGCGGCGCGTGCCCGGCGAGGTAGTGGGCGGTGAGCGTGCCGACGAAGCCCGTGGCTCCGAAGAGCACCAGGTCGTACGGCCGGTCCGTCCTGCTCATCCTGCTCATGACACCCCTCGGGTTCGTACGGCCGCCGCGCAGCCCGCGCCGCTGTCGGTGGCCGAGGCTAGCGTGAGGGGGAGCGGAGCCCGACGACCAGCCCGGAGGCAGCGGTGGCCGTAGCCGGATATGCCCTGAAGAAACGGGAGACGGTGCCCGCCTCCCGGCGTCCTGGTCACCCGTCCGGGTGATGACGGGCGTGCCGGGCACTTGGCTAAGCGCTTGCTCGTTCAGGTCTTGTGTCCGGTGGAACGCGTTCCTAGCATCACCGGTGTTACATCAGTTGTGTCACACACGCGCTTGGGGGCTGGACGCATGACAACGGCAGGGACGCCGCCGACGCCGGGCAACGGCCCGCTGTCCGGCGTGCGCGTGGTCGAGCTGGCCGGCATCGGGCCGGGCCCGTTCGCCGCCATGCTGCTGGCCGACCTCGGCGCCGACGTGGTCAGGGTGGACCGCCCGGGCGGGCCGGGCCTCGCGATCGACCCCGCGCACGACGTCACCAACCGCAACAAACGCTCGGTCCTGGTCGACCTGAAGGCACCGGACGGCCCCGCGCGCGTCCTGGACCTCGCCGAGCGCGCCGACATCCTCGTCGAGGGCTACCGCCCCGGCGTCGCCGAGCGGCTCGGCGTCGGCCCCGGGGACTGCCACGCCCGCAACCCCCGCCTGGTCTACGGCCGCATGACCGGCTGGGGCCAGGACGGCCCGCTCGCCCGGCGCGCCGGACACGACATCGCCTACATCGCGCTCACCGGCACCCTCGGCATGATCGGCCGCCCGGACGAGCCCCCGGCGGTGCCCGCCAACCTCCTCGGAGACTACGCGGGCGGCTCGCTCTACCTGGTCGTCGGCGTCCTCGCCGCCCTGCACCACGCCCGCGCCACCGGCACCGGCCAGGTGGTCGACGCGGCCATCGTGGACGGCACGGCCCACCTGTCCGCGATGATCCACGGCATGCTCGCCGCCGGCGGCTGGCAGGACCGGCGCGCCGCCAACCTCCTGGACGGCGGCTGCCCGTACTACGGCACCTACGAGACCGCCGACGGACGGTACATGGCGGTCGGCGCCCTGGAGGGCAAGTTCTACGAGGAGTTCCTGCACCTGCTCGGCCTGGACGACCTGGTCCCCGCCCGCAAGGACTGGACCCGCTGGGGCGAGCTGCGCGAACGGATCGCCACCGCCTTCGCCGCCCGCACCCGGGACGAGTGGACCGCCGTGTTCGAGGGCTCCGACGCCTGCGTGGCGCCCGTGCTCGGCCTGCGCGAGGCCCCGTACCACCCGCACCTGGCCGCCCGCGGCACCTTCACCGACCACGGCGGCATCACCCAGCCCGCCCCCGCCCCCCGCTTCTCCGCCACCCCC
>NZ_JOIU01000041.1 GCF_000720135.1 Streptomyces sp. NRRL S-1022
CCATCGAGTTCCAGGCGTTGGAGCGGGCTTTGGAGGGAGGCTCGTGCACGGTGGGCTCGGTCAAGGGGAACGTCGGCCACCTCGACGCCGCCGCGGGCATGGCCGGCCTGCTCAAAACCGTCCTCGCCCTCCAACACGAAACACTCCCCGCCACACTCAACCACCACCAGCCCAACCCCGACATCAACCTCACCACCAGCCCCCTGCGCATACAAAACCAGACCACCCCCTGGCCCCGCACCCACCGCCCCCGCCGCGCCGGCATCAGCGCCTTCGGCTTCGGCGGAACCAACGCCCACCTCATCCTCGAAGAAGCACCCACCCCACCACCCCCCACACCCAGCCCCCGCCAAACCGAAACACTCATCCTCTCAGCCCGCACCCAACACGCCCTCGAACAAGCCACCGACCAACTCGCCCACCACCTGCAAACCCACCGCCCCCACCTCGCCGACACCGCCTACACCCTCGCCCACGGCAGACACGCCTTCCCCCACCGACGCATCGTCACCGGCACCGACCTCGACACCATCACCCACGCCCTCCACACCCGCGACCCCGCCCACCTCACCACCACCCACACCCCCCACGACACCCCCACCACCGTCTTCCTCTTCAGCGGCCAAGGCACCCAATACCCCGGAATGGCCCACGACCTCTACCACACACACAAAACATTCCGGGAAACCGTCGACGAATGCGCCACCCACCTCACCCCCCACCTCAACGCCGACATCCGAACAATCCTCTGGAACACCAACCACACCCCCCACCCCCTCACCCAAACCCAATACGCCCAACCCGCCCTCTTCACCATCGAATACGCCCTCGCCCGCCAATGGCAAAACTGGGGAATCCACCCCACCACCCTCATCGGACACAGCCTCGGCGAATGGGTCGCCGCCTGCCTCGCCGGCATATTCACCCTCCCCGACGCCCTCGCCCTCGTCACCCTCCGCGGCCGACTCATGCAAAACCAACCCCCCGGAACCATGCTCAACGTCATGACCGACCGCGCAACCATCGAAAAAAACCTCCCCCCACAACTCGCCCTCGCCGCCCATAACGGCCCACGCGACTGCGTCATCTCCGGACCCCACCACGCCATCCAAGAATTCACCCACCACGCCCAACAACACGGCTGGCCCACCCAAACCCTCACCACCGACCACGCCTTCCACTCCGCCCTCATGGACCCCATCCTCGACACCTTCGCCACCGCAATAGAACGCGTCGAACGCAACACCCCCCACACCACCATCATCTCCAACACCACCGGCCAACCCCTCACCCACCACCAAGCCCAAGACCCCCACTACTGGGCCCAACACATCCGCTCAACCGTCGAATTCACCACCTCCATCACCACAGCCAACCAACACCCCACCACCCACTACCTCGAAATCGGCCCCGGCCACACCCTCACCGCTCTCACCCGACGCATCCCCACCACCCACACCAAAAAACCCACCACCCACACCACCCTCCCCCACCCCCACAACCCCACCACCCCCACCCAACACATCCACAACACACTCCACCACCTCTGGCTCACCGGACACACCCCCAACTGGAACACCTACTACCAACACGAAAACCGCCACCGCATACCCCTCCCCACCCACCCCCTCAACCCCAAACACCACTGGCTCCACAAACCCACACCACAACAAACCCCCACCACCCATACCCTCACCCCACATCCTCTGCTGGAACAGCTTCTGGCCCAGTCGATGGGGCTGTGCATATTCAGTACCGAATTCTCTTCGGAACGGCACTGGGTGCTCTCGGAACACAGGTTCCTCGACGAAGCCATCGTCCCCGGAACGACGTATCTGGAGATGGGTCGCGCTGCTGCCGAACTTCTGCTGGAACGTTCCGCGACCGAAATCCGGGACGTCACCTTCCTCACGCCACTTCTGGTACAGGAAGGCGCCACCCGAACCGTACATACGACGGTGCGGGAAACGGGCGACGGACTCGTCGAGTTCACCGTCGCCAGCCTCGAATCCGCGCACAACGACTGGACCGTGCACGCGCGGGGAACGGTCAGCGTGCGGCCGCTTCCCCAGCCGCCGCGGGGGGATATCACCGTGCTGCGCGCACAGTGCGGTCTGGAGACAGTCGACGCCGGCCGGTTCCAGGCCGAGCACCGGGTGATGACCTTCGGCCGCCGTTGGCGGGACAGTCTCCGAACGGTCCATGTCGGGGTGCGCTGTGCCCTCGGTGAGCTGGCGCTTCCCGAGGAGCATTCCACCGAGTGCCAGGACTACGGTCTGCATCCAGCCCTGCTGGACCTGGCCACCGGATTCGGGGGTTTCGCCGCTCTGGACGACGCCGACGCCGGCCAGCGGTCCCATGCCGAGCGTGGATTCTTCCTGCCCGTCGCCTACGACGCGCTGCGCCTTCACTCCCCCCTGCCCGCGCACGGGACGAGCTTCATCCGGCTGCACGCGGACTACGAGGCCGGCGCCGAGGTCCGCAAGGCAGACATCGTCATCTACGACGAGAAGGGGGCCGCCGCCGTCGAGATCCGTGGATTCACCGTCAAGCGGGTCGGCGACGCCCGCCGTACGCTGGCCCGGCTGCGCCCCCACTCCCGCCACCACGCCATTCGCTGGGCCCCGGCGCCCCGCGGGCACCGGGAGCCGTTGTCCTGCCGCAGGATGCTGCTCCTGGGCGCGGCGGACAGCATGGCCGTGGCGCTGAGTGCCGCCCTGCGAGGGCGCGGGCACAGGGTCACGGAAGTCGCCCTTGCCGGTACCTGGGAGCGGCTGAGCGATGACCGGTACCGCGTACCGCCGACTGGCGAGGGCATGGCCCGTCTCCTGGACGCGCTCGGTGGCGTTCCGTTCGAGGACATCGTTCACGTCGCGGCGCCGACCGATGAGCGCATCCACACGGACACGGCGGAACTTGAGAGACAGCTGCTCCTAGGGGTCCACTGTCTGGCCGACCTGGTCCGACGTCTCTCGCAACGCGGACCGCTGCCCGCCCGGCTCAGCGTCGTCGCGCCGTCCGTCAACCGCGTCACGGGACGGGAGGACACGACGGACGCGGTGCACGCGACGCTGTTCGGCCTTGCCAAAGTGGTCGGGCTGGAGAACGAGGGCGTCGATGTGGGGTGCCTCGACATCGCGGCGGACACCAGTCCCGAGGCGGTGTGCGACGAGCTACTCGACAGCCGTCGTCCCGCCGCCCTCGCCCTCCGGGGCGGGGCGCGGTATGTACCGGAGCTGGTGCCCGTCGATGTCACACGGGAGCCACGGACATCACCCGTTCGTCCGGGCGAGGTGTGTCTCATCACGGGCGGGCTGGGCGGCCTCGGTCTGGCCGTGGCTAGGCATCTGAGCCGCACAGTGCCAAGCGTCCGCCTTGCCCTGGTAGGACGTATGGCAGTGCCGCCACGGGAGCAGTGGGACCGGGCGGCGGAGCGCGACGCCGGACTCCGGCGGCGGATCAAGGCACTGCGCGAGCTGACGGCTGCCGGGGCCGAGGTGCGCACCTATCGCGGCGACGTGACCGATGCGGCGCAGATGACGCGGACGGTCCGGCAGATCCGGACCGAGCTGGGTCCGATCGGCTGCGTCGTGCACGCCGCCGGCATCGCCGGGGACGGCTTCCTGTTCCGGAAGGACCCGGAGACCTTCCGGCTCACTCTGGCCCCGAAGGTCGTGGGCGCGCAGGTGCTGGACATCGTCACGCAGGACGCACCCCCGCGCCTGATGGTGAATTTCGGCTCGACGGTCTCCGTCTTCGGAGCTGCCGGGCAGAGCGATTACACGGCGGCCAACAGCTACCTGGACAGTTTCGCGGACACGCGAACGGCACGTGGCCGGCAGACGGTCACGATCAACTGGAGCGACTGGCTCGACGTGGGCATGGCCGCCGATCACGGTGTCCGGCACGACCAGGGCTTCTTTCGCTCCCTCTCCGTCGAGGACGCGGTGAGCAGCTTCGAGGAGATCCTGACCTCCTCGTGCACATCGGTGATCGTGGGTGAGGTGAACTACCCCAAGCTCGGCAGGGACGAGAGCCTCACCCGGCTGGTCCAGCGCGGTCCGCTCGTCCTGTCCGAGTCGATCCGGGAAGCCATCGACTCCGCCCGGCGACGCGCGCAGCCGAAGGAGACGGGCCCCACCGCGGTCCTTGACCGACGGCTACGGCTCCTGGGCAGGGAAGACGGCGCCTACAGCGCCGCGGAACAGGTACTGGCCGCCATATGGGCCGAGGAACTCGGCCTGACAGAGCTGAACGTGTACGACAGTTCCCTCGCGCTCGGCGTCGACTCGTTGATGGCACTGCGACTGGCGCAGAGGATCCAGAAGGTCACGGGCATCGCCCTGTCGATCGCCGACCTGTATCGCCACGACACGATCGCGGGGCTGGCACAGCGTCTCGACTCCGCCACCGCGTGACCCGACATCCGTTCCACGACGGCTCCCTGGAGAAAGGTGGTATCGCATGAACATCGGTACGGTGGGGGTGATCGGTGCGGGCACGATCGGCCGCGGCGTTGCCCAGTCCCTGGCCCACGCGGGCACGGGCGTCGTACTCGTCGACGTATCGCAAGCTCAACTGGACGACGCGCTCGACCAGGTGAGGCGGGACCTTCTGGTGCACAGCATGCTGTCCGGGCAGCCGCTGAAGGAGGATGTCGACACCGTCCTCGCGCGGATCCACCCGCATGTCGGACTGGCTCACCTGGCCGAGGTCGACTTCGTGGTCGAGAACGTCACCGAGAACTGGTCGGTGAAGCGCGAGGTGTACGAGGAGATCGACGAGATCTGCCGCCCCGGGGTGATCTTCGGTGTCAACACCTCGGCGGTTCCGATCACCCGAGTGGGCTCCGTGACCCGGCGTCCCACGGGGGTCATCGGGCTCCACTTCATGAACCCGGTTCCGCTGGTGGACACCGTGGAAGTCGTCCGGGGCCATTTCACCTCGGACGGCACGTTAGACGCCTCGCTCCGGCTGCTCACGGGACTCGGCAAGGAAGGCATCGTCGTCCAGGACGCCCCGGGCTTCGTGACCAACCGGGTGCTCATGCCGACCATCAACGAGGCGATCTTCTGCGTTCAGGACGGGGTCGCCTCAGCCGAGAGCGTCGACAAGATGTTCCGAGGCTGTTTCGGTCACAGAATGGGCCCGCTGGAGACCGCCGACCTCATCGGGCTCGACACGATCCTGAACTCGACCATCGTCCTCTACGAGAGCTTCCGGGACAGCAAGTACCGCCCCGCTCCGCTCCTCCAGCGGATGGTCGACGCCGGCCTGCTCGGCCGGAAGACAGGGCGCGGGTTCTTCACCTATTGATCGCACGGCCCAGCCCCGCTTCCACCTCGCCTCCGGGCCCAATCACATCCGTCACCACCCGAAGGGCACCAGCATGAAGCAGAACGACGCGCGAAGCCTCATCCGAGAATTCATCAGCCCTCATGTCAACGGCCATTCCCTGGCCGACGACGATGACTTCTTCGCCCTCGGCTATGTCAACTCACTCTTCGCCATGCAGCTCATGATGTTCCTGCAGAACGAGTTCAAGTTGGTCCTGACCCCTGCCGACATGCACTTCGACAACTTCCGGTCCGTGAACGGGCTGGTGCGTCTGGTCACCTCCAAAGCAACGGCCTGACGGCTCACCGCGTCGTCGGCCTTCCGTTTCCCCAGGGCTAGGAGCTTCCCGTCATGAACGAGACCCCGCGAGTACAGCAGCAGGCCGGCCTCGGGCGCGCTCGTGGCATTCGTGTCCCCGTCGGTCTGAACGCCCCGGTACCCGAAGCCCTCGCACCGGAGATCGAACGGCGTCTGCTCTTCGTGTCGCCGGAGATCACCGAGTACGACCTGATCGTGACCGACGGTGAGGTGCGCGGTGTGTCGCTGACCGTGGACACCCCTGTCCCTGACGATGTGCTGACCCAGAAGGTCAACCACATGGTGGACACGGACATTCGCACCCAGTGGGTGACCCCCGGCAAAACCGTCTGGGCGTCGCCGTACCGGCCAGGCGCGGAGGCCGGCGTGTTCGAGCGGCTGCTGGAGACGGGCGCGGTGAGCGTTGCCGGTGAGGGCCAGGTGGCCATCGGGGAACCGCTGCTGTCCCTCTTCGCCTACTTCGACCGCTCCGTACGGGAGATTCTGGCCAGGGACTTCACGGCGACGGAGTACCGGTACCCGACGCTCATCAGTACGCGGGCGCTGGAGACGTCGGGCTACATCACGTCGTTTCCGCACCATCTCATGCTGGTGAGCCGGCTCCACAACGACATCGACGTCTATCGCGCCTTCCAGGAGAAGTACACCGATGCCGGTGTCGACTCCACTGTTCTGGGCTACTGCGGCAATGTGGACTACTGTCTCCCGCCCACCATGTGCTACCACACGTTCCACCAGTTCCAGGGCAGGACCCTGGAGTCCGGCCGACTCCATGTCGTCACTTCCCGCGGCAAGTCCTTCCGTTTCGAGGCCGCCTACGCGGCCACCCTGGAGAGACTGTGGGACTTCACGATTCGGGAGGTCGTGTTCCTGGGCTCACGCGAGGACGTCCTCGACGCCCGGGGCCGGTTCATGCAGCAAGTCCTCGACTACGTCGACGGCCTCGGACTCAGTGGGTCGTGCGAGGTCGGCAACGATCCGTTCTTCTCGGGCGCGGACACCGGCGCACGCATCTGGTCGCAGCGCCTCATGGAACTCAAGTACGAGCTGCGGCTCCACGTCGGCGCCGACCGAAGCATCGCCGTGGCCTCGTTCAACTTCCACGACGATCTGTTCGGAAAGGCCTTCGGCATCAACCAGGGCGTCGACGGGCCGATCAGGAGTGGATGTGTCGGGTTCGGCCTGGAACGGCTCGTCTACGCCTTCCTGTGCCAGTACGGCGTGGATCCCGAGCGCTGGCCGGACGCCGTGCGTTCCGGCGTCGCGGCGTGAGCAGGCCTTGATATGAACGAGGCCGACTCCGCCGTCGTGCGCACGGTTTCCGAGGGACGGGCTCCCCGTACACCCGAGGAAGAAGTCCTCTGTGCCATCTTCTGCGACGTGCTCAAGGTGGACCGCGTCAGCATCGACGACTCGTTCTTCCAGCTCGGCGGCCACTCACTGCTCGCCGGAAGGCTGTCCGCACGTGTACGTGCGGTGCTGGACGTCGAGATACCGCTGCGCACCGTATTCGAGTCGCCGACCGTCGCGTCGCTCGCCGCGCATCTCGCGCACGCCGGCGGTCGTCGGCGCCCGCGCCTGCGCCGGATGGAGCGAGGGCCGGAGATCCCGCTGTCCCACACCCAACGGCGCCTGTGGTTCCTGAACCGGTTGCACGGTGCGGCGGCCACCTACAACATGCCCATCGCGTACCGGCTGCGCGGGCCGCTGAACGTCCGAGCCGTTGAGCGGGCGCTCGACGACCTGATACACCGGCACGAGAGTCTGCGCACGGCCTATCCGGACTGGGACGGCCGGCCCCAGCAGGTTGTGCTCGATCCCGACGAGGCTCCCGTCCCACTGCCGGTCGTCGCCGTCACCGAGGAAGAGTTACCGCGACGCCTGACGACCGCCGTTCGCTATCCCTTCGACCTCACCGCTGAGACGGCGCTGCGTGCGACGCTGTTCCGGCTGGCCGACGAGGTGCACGTCCTGCTGCTGGTCGTGCACCACATCGCCTGCGACGGCTGGTCGATGGCGCCACTGGTCCGGGACCTGGCGTGCGCCTACGAGGCACGGCGTCGTGGCAAAGCTCCCGCCTGGCGTGAACTACCCGTGCAGTACGTGGACTTCACCCTCTGGCAGCACAACGTACTGGGCGACCCTCGCGACGCGGACAGCCTCATCGGCCGTCAGGCCCGCTTCTGGCAAAAGGAACTGGCCAGCATGCCCCACCGGTTGCGGACCGACGTGACGGCGGAGCGCACGGACGTCCCCACGTACCGGGGCAGCACGGTCAGAGCCGGCATCGCGCCGGAAACGCATGGCGCTCTTCAGGAACTCGCCCGGGCGACGGGAGCCAGCGTCTTCATGACGGTGCACGCGGCGTTGGCAGCCATGCTCACCCTTCGAGGCGCGGGCACCGACATCGCCATCGGCACTCCGACGGCCGGGCGCGCGGACCCCGACCTGGACGATCTCGTGGGGTTCTTCGTCAACACGCTCGTGTTGCGGACAAACACCGACGGCGATCCGACGTTCCGGGAACTGCTGGGCCGGGTCCGCAGCACCGATCTCGCGGCTTTCGCGCACCAGGACGTGCCCTTCGATCACTTGGTGCAGCTGCTCAATCCTCCTCGATCCGCAACCTCGCATCCCCTCATCCAGGTCATGCTCGCCTTCCAGAGCAATGAGGAAGCCCGACTGAGCCTGGACGGGGTGGAGGTGCGACCGCAGCCGGTCGATGAAGGTGTCACGCGGTTCGATCTCCGGTTCGAGCTGTTCGAACGGACCACGGAAGACCAGCAGCCGGCCGGTATGGACGTGAGCCTCACCTTCGCCCGTGACCTGTACGGCAGCGAGGACGCGGAGCGGCTGCTGCGGGACTTCTTGGCCGTACTGGGTGCCGCCCGCGACCCGGACCGGCGGCTGAGCGAGTTGACCGGAGCGCGGCGTCCGGATTTCGTGGAGGGCGGTGCGGGGGAACGACGGAGCGCCGGCCCCGCGGTCGGTCCCCGCCGCCTCGGAGGAAGGCGGCCTCGGATCGCCTTCGTCTGCTCCCCTTACGGGCAGCAGTGGGTGGGGATGGGACGAACGCTTTTCCGCACAGAACCAGTGTTCCGCGCCGTCCTGGAGGAATGCGACAGCCTTCTCGCGCCCTATACCGGGTGGTCGCTCGTCCAAGAGATCTTCCTCGACGAGCCGGACGCCAGGAACGATGACGTCGGAGTCGTGCAGCCGATCGTCTTCGCCATCCAGGTCGGCATCGCCCGGTGGCTCGAGGCGGCTGGAGTGGTCCCCGGCGCGGTGGCCGGACACAGTGTCGGGGAGATCGCGGCCTGTGTCATCGCCGGCATCCTGGACCTGCCGCAGGCCGTGCGGCTGGTCCATCACTACAGCGATCAGCAGCGCCGTGTGGCGGGGCCGGGCGCCGGTATGGCGGCGATCGAACTCGGCACGGACGAGCTGGCACAGCTGCTGCGCGCCTACGAGGGCAAGGTGTCCGTCGCCGCGAAGAACGGACCGCGGATGACCGTGCTGGCCGGTGAGCGAACCGCCCTGGAAGCAGTCGTTGCCCGATGCCAGGCCCAAGATGTGCTGGCGGCCATGGTGCAGGTCGACCTCGCGGCACACAGCGCCGCCATCGACCCCATCGCGGCCGACCTGGAGAACGCCATCGGGACACTCAGGCCGAGGCCCGGCCGCATCATGATGGCTTCCTCCGTAACGGGTGACGTCCTGGACTGGCGTCAGGTCGATGCCCGCTATTTCGTGCGCAACCTCCGCTCCCCCGTTCTCCTCCTCGACGCCGCCGATTGTCTGCTGGCGGAGCATGACGTGCTGATCGAGATCAGCACCCACCCGGTCCTCGCCCCGGCCCTCCAGCAGAGCGTGGACGCGAGCGGCACCGGAGCGAGCGTGCTCACGACGATGCGCCGCGGCCAGGACGATCGTGCCGGTCTGCTCCAGACCCTCGCCGCCCTTGAAGAGAAATTTCCAGGTCAGTCCCCGACTCACTGAAAGGATGCAGAAGAATGCAACCTTCATTCGAAACAGAAGACTTCGCCGTGTTCGACGACTTCCTGCCCGTCGAGAGCCTCAGGCAGATTCAGACCTACTTCACGACCGAACCATTCACGTACGTCAAGAGTCAGCGCTCCCGGTCCTATGTGTTCCGGCACCTGGACGGCGACCCACTGGTGGGTACCTCGGTCTTCCACCACTATCCCGACCCGCCCAAAAACGCGAAAAAGTTTCCGTCGGGTAATTCTGTGGACCTGCTGGTGCATGAAATCGATCAGGCCGCCGAATTCCTGTCGCCGTGGACCGGGAAGCAGGGTGAGTCCTGGGACTTCTTCACGTGCACTCCCTACGTCTATCCCCTGGGCGCCGGACTCTCCTGGCACGACGATGTCAGAGGGGGCAAGAGCGCTTCGTACACCTTCTACGCCCATGCCGAGTGGTCGGCCTCGTGGGGTGCGGAGCTTCTAATAGAGAGCCGTGGTCGGCAGGGAGCCGCCGGCACCGCCGAGAGGAAAGCGGGAGGTTTCGGGAATTACATAACTCCCTTGCCGAACCGGCTGGTGGTCATCAAGGCGGGAACCCCGCACATGGTGAAGCGTGTGGAAATGAACGCCGGCGAACACGTCAGGGCCTCACTCACCGGATTCTTCTACACCAACACCGAGTGACGGCGACGGAGGTGGTGAGCGCGAGGTGAATGGCTTCGGACGCTACCCATCGGCCACGGGGTAGAATTCCAGGGCTATGCCGCCGAATGCGCTCGCCACCGTTTCCGCGTCGAGACGACGCCGTCCGGAGGCCGGATCGACGATCAGCACTTTCCGGCCCCGTACGCCTTCCAGCACCACGTAGTGGTCCGGGTTCCAGTGGAGAATGCTTCCTGGCGGCAGACGGGCCAGTCCCCTGGCAGAAACCCGTAGCCCGCGGCCCTGCAATCCCAGCTTCCGGCCCGTCTCCAGCAGCGCCCGAGCGGATACACCGGCCCCATCCACGTCCATCGCGTCACGGATTCGGTGAAGGCTCGCATCGATTCCGTGATATCTCAGGGTCATGTACAGGCAGGCGGGTCCGCAGTCCCATGTCTGCTCTTGCAGGCGAACAGGCACCCGATGCCCGCGCAGCCGGTCGATCAGTCCCCTCACAGCGATGAACTCTCCCGTTCCACCATCTCGATGGTGATGGATCGCGGCACGGCGAGGAACCGGTTCTCCCGTGCACCGCGGATCAGGTGATCCCGGATCGCCTCGACCGAGACGTCCTCCTGGGCCACGACATGCGCCCGGAGCATGTCCGTTGCGGCCTCGTACCTGCGCACCTCGACTTCGGCGCTGATCACTCCTTCGACGTCCCGGATCGCACGCTCCAGATCCCGCGTGCTCACGGCGAGGACGGCCCGCCCCTGCGGATCCGTGATGCGTGAGAGCCCCTGCCGCCTGCTCGCCCTCCCGTCGGCGAGCGCCTCCGCGACGGCAGCAGCACCGACCGGGAGCGCCGCTCCGAAAGCTGTCAGGAATCGACGCTGCACCGAGAACGGCATGACCTTCTCATCGGCGATGAACGAGTACGTCAGGCACTCGGGCCGGCTCGACACCTGGAAGTCCAGACCTGCGGGATCGAACCGGGCGCCCTCGGGCACACTGGCCTCGGACACCTCGATTCCCGCACCACGCCGTGTGGCGGCGCTGTGCTCCGTCTTCATGTAATTGATCGAGAGATCATCCACGAGGGATCTCCCCATCTCGCCTGCCTTGCGCTCCAGGGCCTCATGCAACTTCAGCGGATCCGCACGCCGACAGGCGCGGATCGACTGGAGGAGCTGCCTCTGCACATGCGGCAGGAGGTCCTCCGCGGCAGGCTGCCGATCGATGATGAGCGGGACACGCATCGCGAACATCCCAGCCATGTCCCGCTCGGAAGCCCCCCGCATGTCGACCACGACGGACACTTTGATCCGGTCGAGCGGTGAAAGCGCGAAAATACACGCTGCGAAAACCGTGAGAACCCACTGGAATTCTGTGCATGCCGCATCGGCGACCGCCTCGCGCAGCGCCGACAGCTCCTGCCCGGCCAGCCTCAACGGTTCATAGGTCACCTGGGCTTTTGCATCCGGCATCGGCTGCTCGCCATCACCCCAGAACTGAATGACCGGAGGTATGCTGGCCGCCCTGTTCGCCCAGTGTTGCTCAGCGCTTGCCTGCCGACCCGCTCTCCGCCCCGCGTGATTGGCTACGACTGCGAGATAGCGCTCGTCGGCTTGCTCGGCATCCCGCCGCTCCGCACGTGCCTCCCATATGTCACTCATGATGAGATTGCAGGCGGTCCCGTCCACGGCCAGGTGGGAAAATCCGGCGAGGAGAACATGACAGGCCGAGGAGTACCGCACCAGGAAAAACCTGAACGGGTAGTCCTGTGCCAAGTCCCACGAGCGGCCCATCTCGGTGCGCCACAGGCGCTGCACATACCGGTTGAACTGATCCGGCGATGCCGCCCTCACAGCCCTCGCGGTGACGAGTCGGTGCGCCGGCGGATGCGGGCGCAGAAACTGCCGCGGCACGCCGTCACGTACACTCATCCCGATCCGCAGGGCCGCGTTCCTCTGCACTGCGTAGTCGATCCCCGACAGGAGGGAATCCGGGTCCAGTTCCCCGGCTATTGTTTGTAGCCGCCAGACACCCGTGACCCACCCAGGGTTCTGTGACAGTGCCCGCCAATGGAGTTCCTGCCCAGCGGTCAACGGGCTGTACGCCGATACCCTCGCGTCACTCACTGCCGGTCCGTTCTCGTTGGGCAAGCCACGTGACAGCCGCCTGCCGGGCCATTTTGCGGCACATCCTCTCGGTATTTCTGTCCAAGCCCAGGAGGCGGTTGCAATGCATATGCAGGAGCGACTCCAGCACCACGTCGAGGGAAAGCTCATCGGGCCGCTGCGCGTGGTAGTGCCGCAAGGCCGCGGACCGCTGCCGGCGGGCCTCGGCGACCTCGCCCGACAGGGCGTCCAGCCTGGCCGCTCCGGGGCCCGATATCCAGCGGATCAGGTTCCGCAGTCCGTTCCGTTCCACGGGTGGTCCAGCAGGCGCGGAACCGCCCGCCAGCCATGACATGGCCTCGGTGAGGCTTCCCAGCAGGCCCTGCGCGATGTCGATCAGGTTGAGCGCCGCCCACGCGACCTGCTCACCGGGAGATGTGACGTGCCCCAACAAGCCCGCCACCAGGGCGCTGTCGGCTGCGAAGACCGACTCGGCGGCCTCCATGGCCGGCCCAGGCCCATATCGGCCGACCTCGGGACGGTACACGTCGAACGACACGGACGTGACCAGCCCGTCGTCACGCAGCCGCTCCGCCCACTGTCCGACCACTGCCGCGTGCACGCCGAACTGACCGGCGTCGGTTCTGATGCGTAGCCTCAGATGGTCCGTCTCGCCCGGGCTTCGGTAGCGAACGAACCACCACGGAGGAGAGGCGTCGAGCCGGCCCAGAAGCCGAGGCATCCGCTCGGCCAGGATGTGGGCGTGCCGTTCTCCGCGCGCGAAGATCTTCACGAACAGCCAGTGGGCCCCAGGAGCACCGGGCAGTTGTCCGTGCCGCCTGTCGAGCAGCACCGGCTGTGGCGCGATCATGGGCGTCGGCACCGGCTCGTCCCGGGTGAACAGCGGCAGGACGACCTCATGGGCGTAGCCTCCGATCCAGCCGAAGTCCTGTGGCCCCTCGGTCTCGGTCAGCACCGCCCGCGGGTGGGCGAGCAGATGATCACGAACGACAGCCGCGTGAGCGGGCTCGTCCAGGTTCAACCGCATCGTCCGGTCGCCGTGGCGCAGTTCCGTGGCGGCCGGGCATTTCCACCGGGACCGCCATTGAGTGAGGGCTCGGTGCCACTGCGCGGGATCCGCCCCCGCAGCCGGCAGGTCAGCAGGGGTCAGGTGCCAGCGCGCCGGTGACAGTACGCTGCGACCGTGGCGTACCCGGGGCAGGTACGGCAGGCGCGCGGCGTGCGGTCCCCAGTCGAATTCGCCCCACACCGTGTCGAACGCGCGAGGGAGTTCCACGAGGAAGCGTACGAGGGGCGGGAGCTGTGCCTCCAGTGCCAAGGCATGGAATACCTGGGGTTCAACCACCTGACGGCGCTTGACGCTCACCAGGAACAGCCGTTCGTACGACGCGAGCACGGCCAAGTCGTCGAGCGTGAGGACGTCGGCCCCGTCGGCCTGCTCGTCGCTCTCTTCGAGAGACATGTCCCGCTCGGGCACCGGCCGCCGCGCTTCGCACTGGCCGAGCGGGAGCACGAGGGGGAGGTACGCGGGCACGCGGCAGACGTTCTCCAGCTCCGTGTCAGCGGGGGGGCATGTCACCTGGACGGGTACGGCTCCCGCGGTGGTGGTCGGTACGGACCGGTACACCTGCGAAAGGCCCGCGCCTACGACGTTCGGGGCGAACCGCCCGGTGAGCACCCCGGCGGACCGTGCGGGAGCAACGGCCAGTGTGAACTCACCGTCGGCCAAGGCGCCGAGGTCGGTGGCACGGATCCGCGCGGACAGTTCCACATGCGGTGGATCGCAGGACTCCGCCGGCCTGTCACCGGCCAGTGCCTGGATGATTTCCTCGGTCAGGGCGATCTCGCGGCTGTCGTGGAGAGCCGCTGACCAAGCGAGGGCGAGCAACCTCTGGTCGCGTTCGTTCGCACGGTCGCCGGGGCCCGGACCGGGCCAAGTGCTGGTCCGGTATCCGGCGGGATATCCCAGTCCGGAATCCCGGTTGACGACGTCGCGCAACGGCACCAGCACGTCCGTGCCGTACCGCTCGCAGAAAGCGCTGTGGTATTCCCGCCAGTTCTCTGCGCCGGTGGGTCGACGGCTGAGGCGCGCCAGTGTGCTCGCGGCCTTCTCCAACTCCCGCACGACGGCAGGGGGCATCCGTACTCTCCGGTCGACAAACAGATCCACGGCCAGGGGTGAACGGCCTGCTGGGGAGATTCCTCGCATGCGGCGGCTGAGGGACTCGCGCCGGCGAAGCTGATCGTCGTGGCTGACGGCAGGCCGATTGTGCGCCGCCAGCTGCATGTGCACGGCCTCGATCTCGTGCAGCAGCGTTCTCGTGGTCTCGATCGCGGCTGCTCCGGCGGCGCGGAGCCGGTCGATTAGATACGTGAGCGGGTCGGGGACGGTGAGCGGTGCGTGAAGAGAGGAGACAAGAAATCCATGCCTCACGAGCCCCGAAAGAAGGAGTCTGATGTCCCGCTGTCCGGCATCAGGAAATTCTTCAGCCATCCGGCCGATGAGTTCCGAGAACAGCAGCGGGGCGGCGGCGGCGCTGCGCAATACGCGAACGGCACTGGTATGGCGCATCGTCACCCCGCCCGGACCGCGAGCCAGTTCCATGCGTTCGCCGCTACGCACGGCGAGGTCGCTGAAAACTACGTGCAGGCGTTCCAGGAGTTCGGGGCATGCCTCGAAACGGCTGATGACGTCGGCGAGCCAGGCAGCGTCGACCTTGGCGACGGAAAAGTGACCGGTCCCGTGGAGAACACTGGGCGTCGACCCGAATTCCAGCGGCGCGACTCCGGCGAAGAGACCGAAGGGAGTGGGACGTCCGGTAGCTCGTAGCACATAGCGCATGAGGGCCATGGCGGCGCGACGCACACGGCGCTCAGCGACGGGTGAACCGCCGAGGATCTGCTCTGTACGGGCAGCCAGAAGAGGGCTGGCCAGCTTGACGGCGTCGGCGACCCCGGGCACGGCCCATGCCTGCTCCATCCATGCCCGGCACCCGGTCACGTCGTCCGGAGACGGCCAAGGCCGAGGAACTTGGTCGGTCGCCAGCGCTGCCGATCGCAGCAACCCGCCCCCGGCGTGCCGATATGGCGGCATGATTTCCCACCACCCCCGAACAAGGCAAGGAATCGCGTGCACAGTGGGTGCCGACCGCGATTTCCTTCGGCCGACACCCACTGCCTTGCTCCGTCAAGCCGATTTTTCCGGGCTATCAGGTGGGCTTGGTACCCAGAACAACTGCTTCGGATCCACCCTCGGTGTCATCCAGCTCTTCATCGTCCAAAGAACGGATGTCCAGGTCCTCAAACTCCATGACTCACCCCCAATGGTTGATAAGTCTCGAACGAAGGAACCTCTCGATCTTCCCTGCCGTCACAGAAGATCGTCAATAGCGCCCTTCAACCGAATCAGGGACGAATTTCGGCCACGCCGCGGCTTCTCCTTGACCGGGTCCGAGCGCTCGACGCCTGGATGTCACAAAAGGTGTGCGTTTGGGGCGTGGTGACGCGCCTGCATCGCTCGTGACCAGCGATAACGGACGGCTCAACCGTCTCGGAGATAGGGGAATCCCCTCGACCGGCAACAGAAAAAGCATGACGCCCTCCACGCCTCTGACAAGCAGTTTCCTCCCGACGCAGGTTGCCTTTCGCCGTCGCGCTGAAGTCGCGTCATGCGGATCGATTGGTATGACCGTGAGCCATCTTGACTTTGATTGGAAGCGCCGGTAAGAACTAGCGGTCACTCATCAGCCTTCCCGTCGGCGCGATCGGCGGCCCCTCGGGGAGCACGGCACGGCCCGGATGCTGACGGTTTACGTCACTTCGAGAACGTTCAAGATCCCGAGGGCAACGCCATTCAGCAGCGAGTGGCCTCGACGCTGGTGTACTGTGCGGGAGCCTGACAACATCTACCGCGCCGAATTGCGCATGTGGCGCTGTGCTCACCGGCGGATCGCATCCAGGTCCCGGCCCGGAGCAGAGAACGTAATTCACCTGTTGCTCCACTGCGCTTCGAAGTGCCGCCACGGGGTCACGCGTTGCCGTCGAACAGCGGCTGACCTCACGCCGCATCGGCACCGGCATCGCCCGGTGGCATCCGCCGACCGTGAAGGAGTACGAGCTGCTCAGTCATCTGATACCGGGCCGGACGGCCGGAACCCGCCATCAGTGCGGCGTGACGCCGTACCAGGGGCTCTGCCGGCGGCAGTCCGAGGAGCACGGTACTCCCTGCCGGACCTGCTCGCGCGACGGCGCCCGCGGGTATGAGCTCGCCGGGGACCGGTTCCCCGAGCCGCCCAGACGCCCCGTCACCTACCAGGAGCTGAGCGCGTCCACCTCGGACGGCCGTCCGGCCGATGGCGGCGCCATACTCGTCGCCCGCCGGAGGGTCCGTATTCGCCGCTCCACGCGCCTCCTCCGGCCCGGCCGGGGCCCCGTGGGGGCTGCTACCGAACCGCGCCCCGCTGTCCGCGTTCCGCGGACCGGGCTTCCGGCGCACCGCTGTCACCGGCCGACCCGGCCGGCTGGCGCATCCGGCACGTCGAGGCGATCGCGGACCGGCTGACGCGGAATGCCGCGGTGCTGCTCGGCAGAACCCTGCCCCGTCGGCCGGACGACGCTGAGCCGCGCGGCACCGCGCGTTTCACCCGTGGATCCACATCCGGCAGAACCATGTCTGGAGGACACCGTTGTGACGTCGTCAAGTACATGCCTGCACCACCGGTTCGAAGAGGTGGTGCGCCAGGGCCCGGACCGGGTCGCGGTGACGGCCCCGGACGGCAGCTTGAGTTATGCCCAGCTGAACGCCCGCGCCGGCGAGCTGGCTGCGCGGCTGCGGACTCTCGGGGTCGGCCCCGACGTACCGGTCGTGCTGTTCGCGGACCGGTCCACGGAGTTGCTCATCGGCCTGCTGGGCATTCTCAAGGCCGACGGGGGCTATGTGCCGGTCGACCCGGACTACCCGGCGGAGCGCGTCGCCCTGCTGCTGAGGGAGAGCGGCGCCCGGGCCGTGGTCACGGCCGCCAAGACGGCGGACCTGCTGCCTCCCGTCGACTGTCCCGTGGTGGTGGCTGGGGCACCGGGCGACGAGAGCGACCGCGCCCCGGCCGCCGCGCCGGCCACCACCTCCTCCGGCGGCGGCGATCTCGCCTATGTCATCCATACCTCCGGCTCGACGGGTGTCCCCAAGGGCGTGGCGGTCGAGCACCGCAATGTGCTCCGGCTCTTCGAACAGACGGCCGGCACTTACGGCTTCGGACCCGACGACGTCTGGACGCTCTTTCACTCGGCGAGCTTCGACTTCTCCGTCTGGGAGATGTGGGGGGCACTGCTGCACGGCGGTCGGCTGGTCGTCGTGCCGTCCGAAGTGGCCCGCTCGCCCACGGAGTTCCGGGCTCTCCTGGCCGACGAGGGGGTGACCGTCCTCAACCAGACGCCGTCCGCGTTCCGTCAACTGGCCCTTGTGGACGAGGAGGAGGACGGCCTCGACAACCTGCGCCTGGTCGTGTTCGGGGGTGAGCGGCTGGACCCGGCGCTGCTGCGGCCGTGGTTCGCCCGGTACGGGCAGCGTGGGCCGCGTCTGGTCAACATGTACGGAATCACAGAGACGACCGTCCATGTCACCCACCACACGCTCACCGAGGCCGACCTGGAGCTGAACGCCAGCCCCATCGGCGTACCGCTGGACGACCTGATCGTCCGGCTGCTCGACTCCTCGGGCGCGCCGGTGCTCGACGGAGAGCCTGGTGAGGTCCATGTCTTCGGGCCCGGGGTGGCCCGCGGCTACGTCAACCGCCCGGACCTGACAGCAGAGCGCTTTCTGGAGATCAACGGCGAGCGCTGTTACCGCAGCGGCGACCTGGCCCTCCGGACAGCCGGCGGGGAGCTGCTGTATCTGGGCCGGATCGACGCGCAGCTGAAGGTGCGCGGCTTCCGCATCGAGCCGGGCGAGGTGGAAGCGGCCCTGGCCGTCCATCCGAAGGTGGCTCAGGCCGTCGTCGTGGCGGAGGACCATGGTGACGGCGATGCGCGGCTCACCGCCTATCTGCTCGCTGCGGGTGACGCTCCGCGCGGGTTCGGCCCCCGGGCCGCGGCCGCGCTCACGGAGGAGGTCGCAGAGCTGGCCCGCCGGACGCTCCCGGCGCATCTGCGGCCGTCCGCCTACCGGCTGGTGCCGTCTCTCCCCCTGACGCCGGAAGGCAAAACGGATCGCTCCGCGGTGGCCGCGCTCGCCCTGCCCTGGCACGCGCCCGCCGAAGAGCCGGACGACACGGCGCCACGCGTGCCGGAGCGGGTCGTGCGGGACATCGCCCAGGAGGTGCTGGGCCGCGAAGTGCCCGACTCCGACACTGACCTGTTCGACATAGGGGCCACCTCGCTGGCCTTCGTCCGCATCCTGCACGCCGTCAACCAGCACTTCGGCATCACCGTCAACGTCACCGACCTGGGGGGTGTCGCCAGCGTGCGGCAGCTCGCCATCTGTGTCGACTCCGCCACCACGCAGAGCATGGGAGCCTGAGCCTGATGACCACGGAACCGATCACGCCGGGCGCGGACCGCACGTTCGCGCTGAGCCCCGAGGAACTGGCCCGCTTCCGCGAGCAGGGCTTCCTCGGCCCGTTCAAGGTGTACGAGATCGAGGAGATGAAGGACGCCTGGCGCAAGGAGCGGTTGGCGCTGATGGACCGTTCGATGGCGGTCTACGGCGACGAGGCGGCCGAATCGGGGAACACTAACATCTCCAACTACGACCGCCACCTGGACTCCACGTTCCTCGCCGACCACATATGCCGGCAGGAGATCGTGGACCGGGTGCGCAGCGTCCTGGGCCCGGACGTGCTGAACTGGCGCACCGAGTTCTTCCCCAAGTACCCGGGCGACGAGGGCACCGACTGGCACCAGGCCGACACTTTCGCCAACGCCTCCGGCCAGCCGCAGATCCTGTGGCCGGGCGACGCGGTCCACTTCGGTGGCACGATCACCGTGTGGACAGCGTTCACCGAGGCCAACGAGGAGAACGGCTGCCTTCAGTTCATGCCGGGCACCCAGCAGTCGATGTTCTACGACGAGACCAAGCGGATGCACTACTTCCCCGAGCGGATCAACCGGGAGAGAAAGGGCGATGTCAAACGGGGCTTCTTCGGCTACGACTACCGCGAGCTCCAGATCGACCCGGAATGGAGCCCGGACGAGTCCAAGGCGGTGTCGATGGTGATGCGCCCGGGCGAGGCCATCATGTTCTGGTCGACACTGATGCACGCCTCGCACCCGCACAGCGGGAACACCGACGAGATGCGCCTGGGCTTCGCAGCCCGGTACGTACCCACCTCGGTGCGCGTCTACCCCGACACAGAGGAGATCGAGGAGTACGGCGGCCGGGTGAGTCTGGAGAAGTACGGTGCCGTACTCGTCGCCGGTGAGAACACCTACACCCACAACCGGCTCGTCACCCGTACCACCCGCGGCCACGCGTTCACCGTCCGGTGACCGGCACCGCCGAGCGCGAGCGGGAGTGAGCCGAGCGAGCTGATCGAAGTGGCGGCCGGCCCGTCCACGCGGGCCATGCCGATCCTCGTCCGCCCGATGCGGAACACCGTTGCGGTACCGGCGAGGGCTCCGCCTCCGCGGAGTTGATCCGCGTCGCGGGCGGCCGATGGGCGATCGAGGAATGCTTCCAGACGGTCCACACCCGTCGAGCCCATCCTGCACTGGTCGACCTGGCACCGCCGGCGACGACGCCAGGTCCGCACCAGCCACTACCCTTGGGTGTTGCGGGCATCAGGCCACGGACCCGGGGCCTCGGCGGGTGTGGCTGATCGTCAGCCGCTGGTCCTGTGTGCCGTGGCCAGCGGCTCGCTGTTGAGGCCTGTCGTGTCGTCCCGGACGAAGACGCCGAGCCTCGGACGGTTTCAGTTCGAACTCCACGCAACCGGCCGACGCAGCGGCTGGTAGCCGGCCGGTGCGCTGATCTCCATTCGCGCATTTCTGTGACTGGCCCGCCAGCGACATGCTAGTGACCTGAGTCAGAGATTCGGTGGCAGTAGGCGGCGGCTTTGTCGAGGATCTCGTCTGCTGTCTTGGTCCAGATGAACGGTCTGGGGTGCTCGTTCCAGTCGGCGAGCCAGGATCGGATGTCGCGTTCGAGGGCTTGGACGGAGCGGTGGACGCCGCGCTTGAGCTTCTTCTGCGTGAGTTCGGCGAACCACCGCTCGACCAGGTTCAGCCATGATGCGCTGGTGGGCGTGAAGTGCAGGTGGAACCGCGGCTGCGCCAGCAGCCAGATGTCCTGTCTGCGCCACCCGGCCGGTGCCCACCTCCACCAAGGAAGGCACCATCAGCATGACATTGGCGGCGGCACAGGACACAGCGGACCAGGAGGTGTTCGGCGGTCGACTCCCATGCCGACACCCTCCCCGTCGCGGTCATCAGCGGCAACGGCGGCCACCTGGCGGACGCCGAGTTCACCACCACCACCGCCGGATATGCCGCGGCCCTGGCCTTCCTGAACGCACACGGCCACGTGATCGCGATCGGCGTGGAAGGCACCTCCTCCTACGGAGCCGGCTTCACCCGCGTCGCGGTGTCACACGGGCAGCACGTCGTCGAGGTCAACCGGCCCGACCGGGCCGAACGCCGCCGCATCGGCAAGTCCGACCCCATCGACGCCTACGCCGCCGCCCGCGCGGCCCTGTCCGGACGCGCCTCCAGCGCCCCCAAGGACGACACCGTCGCCGGCATACGCGCCCTGCACAACGGCGCCCGTTCCGCGGTGAAGCCCCGCACCGCCGCCCTGAACCAGATCGGCAGCATCCTCATCACCGCTCCCGAGACCGACCGGGCGAAGTACGGCCACCTCAAAGGAACGGACCGCACCGACGCCCTGGCCCGGCTGCGGCCGGCCGGTGGCGCGGTCCACACCGCTGTCCTCACCGCGCTGAAAAGCCTTGCCCGACGGGTCAAGGAGCTGACCGCCGAGCACCAGGCCCTGGTCAAGGCCCTGGACAGCGTGGTGAGCGTCCACAACCCCGGCTTGCGAGCCGCCCGCTGCTCCCCTTGGGCCTGCCGCAGTGAGGGCCAGCCTGTGCAGGACGACTCCAGGCTGGCCTCGGGAGCCACATCAGGAGACGCTAGACTTTGCGACAGCAAACGGACGTGACTTGGTTGATCGCACCAAGTCCCTGGGGCGCGTGTTGCGCATCGGCCGTATAACGCGTGCCGTCGCTGTGCCCTGGCTTCGGGTGGCTCCCAAGAGGACAACCGAGTGCAAAGCCGCCCGCACCAGCGTTGTAACCCTCCTGTTCGGAAGCCCCGCCAGGCCGCACCCGCGGGGCTTCTCGTCGCACTCCGCTCGCACACCCCTATCACCGACTGCGTCGACTCCCCCGGACCAGAATGCCCTGACCTGGTAGTACGCGGTCGTCTTGGACTGGCTGGACGCCCACGGACGGTCTCTACAACCTGTGCCAGGTGGTGCCCAGTGAGGGACCCAGGATCAGGACCGGAGCGTCTTCTGGCCCGTCGAAGCGGTATTGCAGGGTGTTCGGGATGCGACTGTGCGGGTCTGACCAGGCGGAAGACCGCGCTCGGCCCGGCCGTGACGGACGGGCTCCGCCAGGCCCGACGCACCGGTGTGGGGACCCCACGCAGCGCGGCGGAGCACGCCTCACCACGGTGGGCGGGTGCGGGGCGTGGCGTCCCGGTGTCCGCCGGCCCGGCGCAACCCCGGCCGGTGCACGGCCGGGGTTCCCCGGGGGGTGAGCACCCCATCGCGCTCACCGTGGGTCAGGCGGGTCAGCGCTGCAGGGTGAGGACACCCGGCCGCCACGGCAGTTGGTCGTAGGGGCCGCTCGCGGTGGGGGACTTGCCCTGGTAGAGGAACTGCAGGTTGCAGGGGTCGATGGTCATGGTCTGGTCGGGGTTGTTGCGGACCAGGTCACCGTGGCTGATGTCGTTGGTCCAGGTGGCACCGCTGTTGGCCTTGCCCGCGAAGGGGTTGCTCTCGCCGGCCGCCTGCGGGGTCCACGAACCGCTCAGGCTGGACGCCGTGAACGAGCGGAAGTAGCGCTGCTCATTCGCACCCCGCGCCTCGACGATCATGAGGTACTGGTTCTGGCCCTGGACCTTGTAGACCTGCGGCGCCTCGAACAGGTTCTTCACCGTGTCGCTCATGACCGTCGTGTACGACGAGCCGAAGTTGCCCGGGAAGTTCCCGATCGGCATGCTCGCCCGGTAGATCTTGCCGTTGTCACCGGCGAAGAACAGGTACATGTTCTGGCCGTCGGCGATCAGGGTCTGGTCGATCGGGGCGGCGTCTGGGATGCCGCCGGTGAACAGCGGCTGCGGTGCGGACCAGCCGTTGGGGTTGGTGGGGTCGCTCGACGTGCGGTAGATGAAGGGCCACGCACCCCACTGGTACGCCAGCACCCAGATGTTCTTGGGCGCGAAGTAGAACAGCGTGGGCGCCACCGCGGACTGGCTCATCCCGGCCTGCCCGGCCGAGGCCATGTCCGACCAGTTGGTGAAGGGGCGGAACATCATCGAGCCGTACGACGATCCCGACACGTTCGACGCGTAGACCAGGTGCTTGCCGTTGTACGTCACGTTGGTGAAGTCCTTCAGCGCGACCCACCCGTTCGCCGGCTGCGCCAACGCACCCGTCGACGACCACCGGTACGTCGACGGAAGAGAACACGTGCCGCCTCCCGGCGGGGTCGCGGACAGGCCGGACCACTTCTGGTTGCTGCTGCCGGTGCACGTCCAGATCTCCACCGCCGTGCCGTTGGCCGTACCGGAGCCGGTGACGTCCAGGCACAGCCCGGACTCCACGCCGACGATCGTCCCGTCGGAGTTCACTCGCCACTGCTGGTTCGCGCCGCCGCTGCAGGACCAGATCTGTACCCGGGTGCCAGCCGCGGTGGCGTGGCCCGGAACATCCAGGCACTTGTTGCCGTACACGGTCAGCTGGTTGCCGTCCGTCAGCGTCCACTGCTGGTTGGTCCCGCCCGAGCAGTCCCAGATCTGCAGGTACGTGCCGTCGGTCTGGCCGGCGTTCGGCACATCGAGACACCGGCCGGAACCGACGCCGCGCAAGGCCCCGCTGGTGGCCGCCTGAGCCGGGCCGGCGACGAGCATCGCCGCCAACGCCACCAGGGCCGCGACCGCAGCGGTGAACACCACGGACACATGCCTGCGGCTGAAACTTCGTCTGCGCATGAGAACCTCGTCATCCTTGAGTGAGCGGTTTCACCGGGCTTCGGGCTGCTGCGACAGGCACCGGCCTGTCCGGCTTCAGGGCGTGGCCAGTTCGAACCGCGTGACGCGGACCGAGCCGCCGAGCGCCTGGGTGGCGTGGTTGAAGAGGGCGAACCGGTAGCCCATGAAGAACCGCCAGTCGTTGCCCAGGGAGAACTCGGGTCCGAGGCGGGTGAAGGTGGTGCCGTCGGTGCTGTAGGAGAACGTCCCCGGGCGTGCCGCGCCTGGGCGGATGTCCGCGCCGGCGCGCAGCCGGATACGGCTGCCGGCAACGGCCGCGCTCGCGAGCTCGTAGCCGGTGCCGGTGGTGTTCCAGTTGCCGTCCATGGTCAGCCCGCCGACCATCACGACCCGAGTGGCTCCCCCGTCGCGTTTGAGGCCGATCCAGGCGGAGGAGTCACGCAGCAGTGCGAGTCCGGCCCGGTCGCCGTCCCGCATCCCGGAGTGGTCGAGCTCGACCGTGGCGGTGGAGGAAGGGCCTTGGATGCGATGCGTGAGGGTGTTGCGGGCCCCGTACAGGTCGTCGGTGACCGTCGCGGTCCGCAGGGTCAGACCGCTGCCGGCCGACCACTTGGTGTCGTCCGGGTTGTGGTTCCACTCCCACCTCGGTGCGAGGGATGCGCCGTCGAAGGTGTCGACGCCGGTCATGGGGGTGACCTGGCGGGGCGGCGGGGGTACGGCCGGGCTGGGATACGACGTGCCCCAGGCGCCGTTCACCAGTTGCACGACGGGCCAGCCGTCCGCGGTCCAGGTGACCGGCGCCAGCGCGGGCACCCGGCCGCCGGGGTAGGCGTCGACGAAGGCCAGGTAGTACCAGGCGCCGCTCTGCGTCTGCACCAGCCCGCCCTGGTGCGGGACTCCACCACCGGGGACCGGCCCGCGCAGGTCGAGGAGCACCTGCCGCAGCGTGTACGGACCGAAGGGGCCACCGGACGATTTCAGAACGTACTGCCCGTTCGCGGGGCGGGTCAGGAAGATGTAGTACTTCCCGTTGATCTTGTAGAAGCGGGAGCCCTCCAGGGTGCCGACGCTCGACGGGGCCGTGAACACCGGCTGCGTGCGGATCTGGGTGCGGCCGTCGGGGGAGAGCTGGGCGACGCTGATCGTGGTGTTGCCGTACGCCACGTACAGGGTGTCGTCGCTGTCGACCAGCAGTCCCGCGTCGTAGTAGGGCGTGCTGATCGTCGTCAGCCGGTTCCACGGCCCCTCGACGGCCGTCGCGGTGTAGAGGTACGTCCGGGCGAAGTCGATCTGGCCCAGCCAGTAGAACGTCCTGTTGCTCGGACGGTAGGCCAGCGACGACGCCCAGATTCCCCGGACGTAGCCGCGGGCCCCGTTCAGGTCGTACTTGGCTCCGAAGTCCAGTACCGGCACCGAGTGGCCGGCGATCTCCCAGTGCACCAGGTCGTACGAGCGCAGGACGGGCGCACCCGGCGAGTAGTGCATGGTCGAGGCCGAGGCGTAGTAGGTGTCCGCGACGCGGATGACGTCGATGTCCGCGAAGTCCTGCCAGATCACCGGGTTCGTGTACGCCCCGGCGGCGGCGTGGGCCGGCCCCTGGGCGGGAGCGGCCGCGGCGCGGGAGGCGCCCGTCGGCGGCAGAACCGCGCCGACGGCGAGGCCGGTGGCGGCCGTCAGCGCGCGACGACGGGGAAAGGGTTGATGCGGCCATGACATATCCATGTACGGCGTACTCCCTGTCCGTCATATCGAACAAGCGTCGAGGTATCGAGCAATGTGGATGATAGGGAACCGCTGAACGGCGTCAATAGTTCACGCATGATTCGCCGTTCGCGTCGAAACATTCGCCCCTGGATGCAGCTCGTTGGCGCGAGAACGGGCCGGGTTCGCGGATGGTGTTGACACGGCGGGTCGCCTCCCTAGTATCCGGGGCACCACGATTTTCCGAATGGCGTCCGAAATTTCGGACCCTCTCCGGATGTCCCCGGGAAAAGGAGCCCCAGGTGCCCAGACGATCAGGCGGACGACTGCTCCGCCTCCTCGCGACCGCCGTGCTGACGGTCGCCGCGTCCGTGACGGCCTCCGCCCACTCCCCCGCCACGGCCGCGCCGGGCAGCCCGGCGCTCACCCCGCCGCTGGGGTGGAACAGCTGGAACAGCTTCGGGTGCGGGATCACCGAGGCCCAGGTGCGCCAGGCCGCCGACGCGATGGTGTCCTCGGGCATGCGGGACGCCGGCTACCGGTACGTCGTGGTCGACGACTGCTGGTTCGACCCGCAGCGCGACCCAGCGGGCAGCCTGCGGGCCGATCCGGCCAAGTTCCCGAGCGGGATGAAGGCGCTCGGGGACTACATCCACGGCAAGGGGCTGAAGTTCGGCATCTACCAGGTGCCGGGGGAACGCACCTGCGCGCAGGCCACGGGCGGCTACCCGGGGTCCACCGGCAGCAGAGGCCACGAGGCCCAGGACGCGAAGACGTTCGCCTCGTGGGGCGTCGACTACCTCAAGTACGACTGGTGTTCATCGAGCGGTACCCGTGACGAGCAGGTCGCACGGTTCACGCTCATGCGCGACGCCCTGCGCGCCACCGGGCGGCCCATCGTCTACAGCATCAACCCCAACAGCCTGCACGCCATCACCGGAGCCACCTACGACTGGGGCGCGGTCGCCGACCTGTGGCGGACGACCGAGGACCTGCTCGACGTCTGGCAGAACGGCAACACCAACAGCTATCCGATGGGCGTCGGCAACGTCCTGGACGTCACCGCGCCGCTCGCGGCGCAGTCCGGCCCTGGGCACTGGAACGACCCCGACATGCTGGTCGTCGGCCGCCCCGGCCTGTCACTGACCGAATCCCGCTCGCACTTCGCCCTGTGGGCGCTGCTGGGCGCCCCGCTCATGGCCGGCAACGACATCCGCACCATGTCCGCGGACGTGAGCGCGATCCTGCGCAATCCCCGTCTGCTGGCGGTGAACCAGGATGCGCTGGGCGCGGGCGGACGCCGGGTGCGCGACGACGGGAACACCGAGGTGTTCGCCAAGCCCCTGTCCGACGGCTCGGTCGCGGTGGGCCTGTTCAACCGGGGCGGCGGCACCGCGACGGTCACCACGACGGCCGCTCAAGTGGGCCTGTCCGGTGGGTCGTTCACCCTCACGGACCTGTGGTCCGGCGGCACGTCGAGCACGTCCGGGCAGATCTCCGCGAGCGTCCCCGCGCATGGCGTGGCCGTGTTCCGGGTGACCGGTGGCACCCCGCTGGCCGCCACCACCTCACGTCTGCGGGGCAGCGGGTCGGGCCGCTGCGCCGACGTGGACAACGCCTCCACCGCCGCCGGGGCCACCGCACTGCTCTGGGACTGCCACACGGCCGCCAACCAGCTGTGGACCACGTGGGCGGGCGGCGAGATCCGCGTCTACGGCGACAAGTGCCTGGACGCCTACGACCAGGGCACCACCAACGGCACCCGTGTCATCACCTGGCCCTGCAACGGCCAGGACAACCAGAAGTGGACCCTCGGCTCCGACGGGTCGATCCGCAACGTCCACGCCGGGCTCTGCCTCGACGCCGGCGGGGCCGGCACCGCCGACAGGACCCCGCTGGTCCTGTGGAGCTGCAACGGCCAGGCCGGCCAGAGGTGGACCCGCGCCTGACCGAGGCCCGCTTCACACCCGGCCGGTGCGCGCACGTGCGGGCGGCGACGTCCTGCGGCTCCCGTCCGGTGCCGTGCCGGCCGGTCCGGGCTTACCGCCCGGGCCGGCTCACGCGACCGGGCGTTCGAGGGCCGGCTCGGCGCTCTCGCCGAGGAAGCCGCCGGACTGGTGCTGCCACAGCCTGGCGTAAGCGCCGTCCGCCGCGAGCAGGTCCTCGTGGGTGCCCTGCTCGACCACGCGTCCGCGGTCGAGGACGACGAGGCGGTCCATGCCGGCGACGGTGCTCAGGCGGTGGGCGACCACGAGGGCCGTGCGTCCCTCCATCAACCGCCACAGGGCGTCCTGGACGAGGAGTTCGCTCTCCGAGTCCAGCGCGCTGGTCGCCTCGTCGAGCAGCAGGACCGGGGCGTCGCGCAGGATGGCCCGGGCGAGGGCGACGCGCTGGCGCTGGCCACCGGAGAGTTTGACTCCCCGCTCCCCCACCAGGGTGGCGAACCCGTCGGGGAGCTGGTCGGCGAACTCGGTGACGTGCGCGGCCTCGGCCGCCGCGTGGATCTCCTCGTCGGTGGCGCCGGGCCGGGCGAAGGCGATGTTGTCCCGCAGGCTGCGGTGGAACATGGCCGGTTCCTGCGGGACGTAGGCCATCAGTGAGCGCAGGTCGGCCTGGCGCAGCCGGCTGATGTCCTGGCCGCCGATCAGGATGCGTCCGCCGTCGATGTCCGACATCCGCAGCAGGAGCCGGGTGAGCGTGGTCTTGCCGCCGCCCGACCTGCCGACCAGTCCGATCCGGGCGCCCGCGGGCACGTCCAGGTCCAGTCCCTGGAAGATCGGCTTCGCACCGGCGTGGGCGAAGGTCACCGCCTCGAAGCGGATGCCCGTGTCCCGCGGCGCGAGCGGTTCGGGGGCCGCCGGGTCGAGCACGGTGGGCGGGTCCAGCAGCAGTTCCGTGAACTGCGCGGCCTCGGTCATCGAGCTTTCCAGACGCCGGTAGATCTGGTTGAACTCGAACATGATCTGGGTGGCGTTGGAGTAGTAGGTGAAGCTGACGACGATCTCCTCGACTCCCCGGCCCGGGCCGCCGAAGGCGATGGCGACCAGCAGTCCCAGCACGCTGGTCAGCACGGACATGGGGGCGACCAGGGTGTCGACGCGCAGGTTGCCGTAGTCCCACGACCTGAGCGTCAGGTGCCGGGAGTCCGCGACACGGCGGCGGTGTTCGTCGGCCTCCCGCCGCTCCGCCGCGAACGCCCGGATGGTCTCCATGTTCATGAGGCTGTCGGCGACGTGGCCGGAGACCCGGGCGATCGCCGCCTCACGCTCGTTGACGAGCCGCTGCCGGCGACGGATCAGGGGTGTCGCGGCCACCACGGTCAGCGCGATCATCACGAGGAGACCGACGACGAGCATCGGTTCGTAGCTCCACAGCACCACGGAACCGAACAGCAGCGGGACGAGACTGCCCACGATCCGGTACGTCACGGTGTCGACGAAGTCCTCGAAGCGCTTGCCGAAGCTGAGCACCCGTTTGGTCAGCGAGCCGGCGAAGTTGTCGTGGAAGAACGCCGCGTCCTTGGCCAGGAGTTCGTCCATGCCGCTGACGTACAGGTGTTCCATGCCCAAGGCGTCCACGCGGTTCAGGCAGTGCTGCCCGACCCGCCACACGGCCTCGGCGAGCAGCAGCGTCGCGCCGAAGCCCAGCACGTACGGCAGCGCCTCGGCGAGGGTGAGACCGCCGTCGCCCGCGGCCTGTCCCGCCAGTTTGGCGATCAGCAGGGGGGCGATGTAGCGGATGCCGATGTTGCCCACGGCCGGCAGCAGCAGCGCGGGGAGGGTCAGCCGCCGTAGCCGCACCAGTTCCCGGCCGTAGCGGCGCAGTGCCAGGACGACGGCGCTCCTGCCCGGCGCCGGACCCCGCGTCTGTGTTGTCCCCATCACACTCCCGGAGGTTCGGAGGTGGGCAGTCTCCCCTCTGTGGAGTTTCCCGGTCCAGGCATTTACCGCGGACCGGCGAGAACCGGACAGAACGCGGCGGGCGGCTCGTCGGCGCGCCCGGCGTTCCGGGCGTCAGGGGCGGGGCCGCAGGGGCGGCCGCTCGGCGGGCGGGCGGCCGGCGATGCCGGTCAGCAGTCGTGTGCAGACGTCCCGGAGCTTGAGGTTGGTCTCCTGGGACAGCCGGCGCAGCAGGTCGAACGCCTCTTCCGCGGTGCACTGCTGTTGCTGCATGACGCTCCCGATGGCCTGGTCGACGACGCTGCGGGACGCGAGCGCGGTCTGCAGGTCACGGGTGAACTCCTCGGCGTCGGCCAGCCGCTGGGCCAGCGCGATACCGCCGCCGGCCTGCGCGGCGATCAGGGCCAGCGTCCGCCGGTCGCCCTCCGAGAAGGCTCCGGGGTCGGCGGCGTAGAAGTTCAGCGCCCCGGCGGTGTGGGTGCGCGCCGGGATCGGCAGGGACAGCGAGGAGCGGATGCCCAGGCCGGCCGCGAAGCGCGGATAGGAGCCCCACCGGGTCTCCTCCAGGACGTCGGGCACGTGAACGACCTCGCCGGTGCGCAGGGCCTGCAGGCAGGGCCCGTCGTCCTGGCCGTACTGCTTCTCGTCCAGCTTGTCGGCCACTCCCCCGGTGCTCACCACGGTCAGCGGCCGCTGACGCCGTTGCAGTGTCACACCGCAGCCGTCCGCGCCCGTGGCACCGAGCGCATCGTCGATCAGGTGCTGGAGGAACTCGCGCAGGGAGGCGGTCTCCAGCAGCCAGTCGATCATGTCCAGTGCGTACTGACGACGGTCGAGTCGGTCCACCACTCGTCACCTCCCGCGGCATCCCTTCCAGTCGCCCGACTCCGCTTCGTGCTGGTACCCGGTCCCGCCGCCGGGACGCGCCGGAGCCCCCGGGACCTTTCCCGGGGGCTCCGGTGTGGCACGCGGTCAGCGGCACCGGTTACTGCCGGAGCCCGGGTACCGAGGGCTTCCCGGCCATCGCGTTTCCGGAGACCCCCAGCCTGCGCTTCACCCGCCGAGGGCCCGCGGGGCGCCGGCGGGGACGGCGGGCGGCGGCGCCACGCTGCTCCGTCATGAAGCCGGGTCCGGGCGGCACCAGGGCGCGCCCGGGGTGTCGTAGCGGCTGCGGTTCCAGCGGCCGGCGCGGCCGGCGGGGACCTGCGGGATCGCCGGCCGGCGCCCGGACCGCCGGGGCCGGCGGTCCGGGCGGGCGCGGCTACAGGCGCAGGTCGTGGATGCCGCCGTCGACGGCGAGGATCGTGCCGGTGGTGCCGGAGGCGTCGGTGGCCAGGAAGGCGATGGCCTCGCCGACCTCCTCGGGCCGGGCCAGCCGGCCCAGCGGGTGGCGGTCGTTCAGCGCGTCCCGCTCGGCCTGCGGGTCGGCGGCCGTGGCCAGCACCCGCCGGATCCAGGGGGTGTCGACGGCGCCGGGCGCGACGGCGTTGACCCGGATGCCCTCCCGGACGTGGTCGGCGGCCATGGCCAGGGTCAGCGAGTGGACCGCGCCCTTGGACGCGGAGTAGAGGACGCGCCGCCGTACCCCCATCGAGGCGAAGACGGAACAGGTGTTGACGATCGCGGCGGCCGGGGACGTCCGCAGGTACGGGAGCGCGGCACGGGCGAGGCGCACCATGCCGACGACGTTCACGTCCAGCACGCGCCGCCACTCGTCGTCGTCGTTGCCGGTGATGTCGCCCTGCGCGGCGATGCCCGCGTTGTTCACGACGATGTCGATGCGGCCGAAGCGGTCGGCGACCTCGGCGACGGCGGCGCGGACGGACGCGTCGTCGGAGACGTCGCAGGCGATGCCGAGGGCCGGTGCGGCGACCTCCCCGGGTCGCAGGTCCAGGGCGGCGACACGGACGCCCCGGGCGGTGAGCGCGGCCGCGGCGGCCGCGCCGATGCCGGACGCGCCGCCGCTCACCACGGCCACTAGGGGATCGGACGGGAGTGCTTCGCTGGTGACGGCCACGGCGGGCGCCTCCTTGACGGTGGGTGCGGACGGTGGGTGCGGTCGGTGGGAAGGGGGGCGGCGGGGCGGGGCGGTTACCGGGTCCGGCGCGGGGCGCCGCGCTCCAGCCGCTCCAGCAGGGGGTGCACCTCGGCGCCCGCGGCCCCCACGGCGCGCCGTGCCCACCAGGCCGCCGCCAGGTTGGACGTCAGCAACGTGGTGCGGCCGAACTCGCGGTCCAGTTCGGCCAGGGCGGCCAGGGTGCCCATGCCCGTGCCGGTGAACAGGATCGCCCCGTCGTCGGGCAGGCCGGCCTCGCGGATCCGGCCGAGGAGGGTCCTGGTCGTCACCCGGTAGGGGTCGAACTCGTGGTCCTGCTCCTTCGGGTCCACGACGGCCGGGGCGAGGACGACGCGGTCGACGGCGACACCGGCCTGCTCCCAGAAGGAGCGGGACGTCTCCGTGAGCCAGTCCCAGTAGGGGGAGACGAGGGTCAGGCGGGATATCCCGAGTTCCTCGCACACCGCGAGGATGGCCTGCGTCGTCGACTGCACGGGATAGCCGAACGCCTCGGACAGTTCGGCCACGAAGGCCCGGTCGCCGTCGGGTCCCAGCAGATAGTGGGAGGCGTTGCAGGCCACGACGGAGGCGTCCAGGCGCATGCCGCCGAAGGTGGCGAGCGTGTCCGCGAGCACGTCGTTGTACCGCAGCATCGTTTCCTTCACGCCCATTCCGGGAGTCAGCGGGAAACGCGTGGTGTACACATTCAGCTCGGTGCCGATCAGACGGTTGAACTCCGGTTCGGCGAGCGGGTTTTCCGGGGGTACGACGAGCCCGAGCCGGGGCAGCGGGAAAATGTCCATGGCGGCACGTTAGTTGCCGCTCCGGATACCGGCCGCGGCAATCCGGCGGACTTGACATTCCGCCAGCGCAAACTTGCAACTCCTTTCCGTCCTGACACTTCTTGACAATCCGCTACAGAGAATTGACGGGACCGCCTTTACTCATTCCGGCGGCGCGTTGGAAGGTGGTGAACCGCCCCACACCCCGTCGAACGGAGTCGATCCATGCCCAGCGCCACCCTCACCGGCGCCTGCCCCGAGTGCGAGACCGAACTGACCGTCCCGCCGGTCGTCCAGGGCGAGACGCTGTCCTGCCCCGAGTGCATGCTGACCCTCCGCGTGGAGGACGTCGCGGACGGCCGGCTGACCCTGGAGATGGTCGAGGTCCAGCTGCGCGACTGGGGGCAGTGACAGCATGTCCGATGCCCCGTCCATCCCCATGTCGGCGACCCTGGCCGCCGACGAGGCCCTGGACCGCAGGCGACGGGCCGGGGAACAGGTCCTGCCCATGGCCGGCGGGGAGATCGGCCTGCCCGTGCTCGACGCGCTGCGCCGGCGGCTCGCCGCCGCGGCGGACGAGAACGCGTACGGCCCCGTGGCCGGCAGCCGGGCGCTGCGCGCCGCCGCCGCCGGGTACTGGGACCGGCGCGGTCTCGCCACCGATCCCGGGCTCGTCGTGGCCGGCCCGGGCAGCAAACCGCTGCTGTTCGCGCTGCTGCTCGCGCTCGGCGGGGACGTGGTCGTACCCGTGCCCAGCTGGGTCAGCTACGCCGCACAGGCCCGGCTCGTGGGAGCCCGTCCCGTCCCCGTGCCGATCGCGCCGGGCGAGGGCGGGGTGCCCGACCCGGAGCGGCTGCGCGCGGCCGTCACCGCGGCGCGGGCGGCCGGCCGGGACCCCCGGTGCGTGGTGGTGACCCTGCCGGACAACCCGACCGGCGCCGTCGCCTCCCCCGCCACCGTGCGCCGGCTCGCGGCGGCGGCCCGGGAGCTGGACCTCGTCATCGTCTCCGACGAGATCTACTGCGACCTCGTCTACGACACCTCGGTGCCCGCCGAGTCCCCGGCCCGGCACGCCCCGGAACGCACCGTCGTCACCACCGGGCTCACCAAGAACCTGGCCGTCGGCGGCTGGCGCACCGGTGTGGCCCGGCTGCCCGGCAGCGACACCGGGCGTGCCCTGCACGGCCGTCTGGTGTCGGTCGCCAGCCAGATCTGGTCCAGTCCGCCGGCGCCGGTGCAGGCCGCCGCCGCGTACGCGTTCGGGGAGCCGCCGGAGGTCGTCGAGCGCGTGGCGGCCGGCCGCCGGCTGCACGAGAGGGTGGTCCGTGCGGTCGCCGGCCGGTTCACCGGCGCGGGCGCCCTGCTCGCCCCGGTCCGCGCGACCTGCTACCTGTACCCGGACTTCACACCGCTGCGGGACCATCTGGCCCGGGTCCACGACGTGCACGGCGGTGCGGACCTGGTCCGGTTCCTCGGTGAGCGGCACGGCATC
Organism: Streptomyces sp. NRRL S-1022; assembly: GCF_000720135.1. GTDB lineage: Bacteria > Actinomycetota > Actinomycetes > Streptomycetales > Streptomycetaceae > Streptomyces. The sequence goes on from NZ_JOIU01000041.1 coordinate 33,563, forward strand.
GGGCTGCTGCCGGCCGGCGCCTTCGGCGAGGACGGCGACCCCTTGCGGATCCGGGCCGCCACCAGCCGCCTGTACGGCGAGGCCGACGAGCAGCGCACCGCCGCGCTCGCGGCGGCCGACCCGCTCGAACTGCCCTGGATCCGCAGGAACCTGGAGCAGATCGACGCCGCGCTGGCCGATCTCACCGGCGCCCGCACCGCGCGGGCCTGAGCCGTTCCCGCCCCGGAGGATCCTCCCCCGCCGGGCTCGACCCTCACATCTAAGGCGACCGTCATGACCAGCGCCGAGCCGTCCACCGGCACCGCCGCCCCCGTCCCCGCACCCGGCACCGCGTCGGCGGCCGGGCAGAAGCTGCCGATGGCGGCCCTGCTCGCGCTGGCCGTCGCGGTGTTCATCACCAGTCTCACCGAGACCCTGCCCGCCGGGCTGCTGCCCGGCATGAGTGCCAGCCTGCACACCAGCGAGTCGGCCACCGGCCAGACGGTGACCGTCTACGCGCTGGGCACGGTGCTCACGGCCATCCCGCTGTCCGCCGCGACCGCGGCGTGGAGCCGCAAGCGCCTGCTGCTGGCCGCCATGGCCGGCTTCGCCGCCGCCAACACCGTCACCGCCCTGTCGGTGAACTACCCGCTCACCCTGGCCGCCCGGTTCGTCGCCGGGGTCGCCGCCGGACTGGCCTGGGCCCTGCTGGCCGGCTACGCCCGCCGCATGGTGGCCCCGCACCAGGAGGGCCGCGCCCTCGCGATCGCCATGGCCGGCATCCCCGTCGCCCTGTCGGTGGGCGTGCCGGCCGGCACCTTCCTGGGGCAGGTGGTCTCCTGGCAGGCCGCCTTCCTCGCGATGACCGCCCTGACCGTGGTGCTGCTCGCGTGGATCACGGCCGTGGCACCCGACCGCCCCGGCCGGCCGGCCGGCGGCGGGATCCCGGTGCGCAGCACCCTGCGCGTGCCGGGTGTCGCCGCGGTGCTGACCGTCACCCTGGTCTTCGTCCTGGCCCACACCCTGCTGTACGCCTACATCGCCACCTACCTGGACCACATCGGCATGGGCGGCCGGACCGACGCGGCCCTGCTGGTCTTCGGCGTCGCGTGCCTGGCCGGCATCTGGGCCGTCGGCGCCCTCATCCACCGGCACCTGCGCGCGCTGACCGTCGCGAGCACCCTGCTGGTCGGTGCCGCCGTCGCGGTCATGGGCGCCTTCTCCGGCACCGACGCCCTGGTCTACGCCGCCGCCGCCCTGTGGGGACTGGGCTGGGGCGGGGTGCCGACCCTGCTGCAGACCGCCGGCGGCCAGGCCGGCGGGGAGGCCGCCGAGGCGGCCCAGGCCATGCTCGTGACCCTGTGGAACGTCGCGATGGCCGGCGGCGGCATCGCCGGCGGCCTCCTGCTCGACGCCGTCGGCGCCGACGCCCTCCCCTGGACGGTGCTGGTCCTCCTGGTGCCGGTCCTCGCCATCGTGCTCGCGGCCCGCTCCCACGGGTTCCCGGCCGCCCACCCATCCGCCCACTCCTGAGGAGACCCCGACAGCCATGTCCATCATCTTCGAGTGCGAATACCAGGGCCGGCGGTACGCGGGCCACGGCCTGCCCGTGCCCGGCGGCCCGCTCACCCTGTACCCGGTGGCCGACGGGCAGCTGGCCGCGGCCCTCGTCGCGGGCCGCGGCCCCGAGGACCTGGGCTCCGCCGTGGCCGGCGAGGACGGCCGCATCGAGGTCGATCCCGGCGACGCCGGCCTGCGGTTCCTCCCGCCGCTGCTGCCGACCGCCTCCGACAACGCCCTGATCAACGGGTTCATGGGCACGCACCGCTCCAAGTTCGACCGCGCCCCGGAACCGGACGAGGAGTTCACCCCGCCGAATTACTACATCAAGGGCTTCGGTTCCTGGCTGCGGCTGCCCGACGAGCCGCTGACCACCCCGGCCGACCCGGTCTGGCTGCTGGAGGAGCCCGAGGTCGTCCTCGTGTACGCCAACGACGACCAGGGAGTCCCGCACTACGCCGGCTACACCTTCGGCAACGACCTGAACGACATCGGCCTGCACCTGAAGAACCCGTGGGCGTGGACGCCGTACGCCAAGCTGTGCGAGACCTCGATCGCGCCGTGGCTGTTCCTCGGGACCCCGCCGGAGCAGGTCACCGGCAGTGTCACCATCGAACGTGACGGTGCCCCGGCCTGGCAGGGCGGCTTCTCGTGCGGCGCCGACTCCCTCTTCCAGCGGATCCCGGACATGACGGAGTACCTGTTCTCGCACCCGCTGCTGCGCCGGCCGGGCCTGGTCAACTACCTGTTCCTCGGCGCGGACAAGGCCACGTACCACGACGGGTTCCGGATCGAGGACGGCGACCGGATGGTCATCGACGTGTCCAGCCACGGGGTGGTGCTGGCGAACGAGGTCCGGTACGGGGCGGCGGCCCCGAAGTAGCCCAGCCGGACGCTCCGGACGCTCCGGGCCGGTCGGGTGCGGGATCGGAATGTTCCCGCACCCGGCCGGCCCGGGCCTTTTCCATGACGGACCGCGCACGCGTGCGCGGCTGACGGAGGGACAGCAACGATGGTCGACGCCCTGTCCGTTCTCGACCTGGTGGCGGTCGGGGAGGGCCACACCACGCGGGAGGCCCTGCGGACCTCGGCGCGGCTCGCCCGCCTGGCCGAGGCCCGCGGTTTTTGCCGCTACTGGGTCGCCGAACACCACTCGATGCCCGGCATCGCCAGCAGCAGCCCCGCGGTGATCCTGGCGTACCTCGCCGCGCAGACCACCCGGATCCGGCTCGGTTCGGGGGGCGTCATGCTGCCCAACCACGCCCCGCTGGTCATCGCCGAACAGTTCAACACCCTGGAGGCGATGGCCCCCGGCCGGGTGGACCTCGGGCTCGGGCGCGCCCCGGGCACCGACCAGTCGACGGCGCGGGCGCTGCGGCGCACCGGGGGTCCGGCGACGGGCGACTCCTTCCCCGCCGACGTGGCCGAACTGATCGGCTTCCTGCACGACGACTTCCCCGACGGGCACCCCTACCGCCGGGTGCACGCCGTGCCCGGCCCGGTGCAGGGGTCCTCCGGCGGGCGGCCCGCGGTGTGGCTCCTCGGTTCGTCCGGGTTCAGCGCGCAGCTGGCCGGCCGGCTGGGGCTGCCCTTCGCCTTCGCCCACCACTTCGCCGCCCGCAACACGATGCCCGCGCTGGAGCTGTACCGGCAGACGTTCCGGCCCTCCCCCGTGCTGGCCGAGCCCTACACCGTCGTGGGCGTCTTCACGTTCGCCGCGGCGACCGAGCGGCAGGCCCGGGACCAGGCCCTCACCGGTGCGCTGACCACGCTGCGGTTCCGCAGCGGGCGCCCGGGGCTCGTACCGACCCCCGAGGAGGCCCGGGCGCACGTGTTCACCGGGTACGAGCGGGAGGTCCTCGGCGGCTGGCTGGAGAACGCCGTGCACGGCACCCCGGACGCGGTGCGGGAGCAGCTGGAGGAGCTGCGCAACCGGACGGGCGCCGACGAACTCATGCTCGCCTCCAACGCGCACGGCCTGGAGGAGCGGCTGACGTCGCTGTCGCTGATCGCCGACAGTTACGGGCTCGGGCACGTGGGGCCCGGCCCGGTGTAGGACTTCCCGTGCACGCGACAGCGCGGCGGCACCGTCCCGGGGGGGGCGGTGCCGCCGCGCTGGTGCGCCGGGCGGGTCAGGTTCCGGCGAGGCGGCGCCGGAGTTCGGCCTTCTTGACCTTGCCGGTGAGGGTCTTGGGCAGTGCCTCGACCAGGTCCAGCCGGTCCGGGAGGAAGCGGGGGTCCTGGCCGCGGCCGAGCAGGTGCTCCCGGATCTCCCGGAGCGTGGGGCGGACCCCGCCGCCGCGGGGCACGAGGACGGCCACGATGGGGTCGTCCGGCCGGCCGGTGGGCCCGACCAGCGTCGCCTCCGCGATCTTCGGGTGGGCGGAGAGGATCGCCTCCAGCTCGGCCATGGGGACGACGATCCCGTCCCGCAGGATCGCGTCCTTGGCCCGGCCCAGCACCCGGATGCCGCCGCGGCCGTCCTCCCGCGCCACATCGCCGGTGTCGAACCAGCCGTCCGCGGACAGCTCGGCGTCGAAGGCGGCCTGGTTGCGGTGGTAGCCGAGGGCCTGGGAGGCGCCGCGCACCCGCAGCCGGCCCACCCGGGCGCGCTCGCCGGAACCGCCGCCGTCGATGCGGATCTCCATGGCGTCGATCGGCCGGCCGTGGCTGTGCGCGGACCAGTCCTGGTCGTAGTCGAGCCGGCTGATGGTGATCGGCCCGAACTCGGACATGCCCCACACCGAGTACGTGGTGGTGTCGAAGGTGTCGCGCAGCTCGTCCACCAGCTCCTGGAGCACCGGCTGGGCGCCGGTGACGGTGTGGCGCAGGCTGGAGACGTCGTGCCGGTCGGCGCGCTGGGCGGCCGCCACGCCGAAGAGCGTGGGCGGCGGGCCGTACAGCAGGGTGGCCCGGTAGCGCTCCGCCAGGTCCAGCAGGCTGGTGTGGTTCCGGCCGTCCTGGAAGGCGACCGTCCCGCCGAGCATCACGCCGGCGAGGACGCCCTGGGCGAAGCCGGAGTAGTGCACCAGCGGGGTGGTGACGACGGCCACCAGGTCGTCGCGGAGCAGGAAGGTGTCCACGTAGCCGCGCACACCCGAGTGGACGGTGTTCTGGCTGTGCACGACTCCCTTGGAGAAGCCCGTGGTGCCGGAGGTGAAGAGCACCACGAACGGCTCGTCGGGCCCGAGCGCGCGGCCCTCCAGGTCGCCCGTGCGGGCGTCCTCCCAGGGCACCGTGACGAAGTGGCCGTGGAAGTCGAGCGTGCCCTCGGGAGCGTGCCCGCCGACCACGACCACGTCCTCCAGCGGCAGTCCGGGGCGCAGCGCGGCGATGTCCCGGGCGAGCGGACGGCCGTCCCACTCGGCGACGGTGACGCACAGCCGGGCCTCGGTGAGTTCGAGGCGGTGGCGCAGTTCCTCGCCCTGGCACTCCGGCGCGATGGGGCAGATGACGGCGCCGACGGCCATGCAGGCGTACATCAGCGGCACCATCTCCCACCGGTTGGGCAGCTGGACCGCGACGACGTCCCCCCGCCGGACGTCGAGTTCGAGCAGAGCCCCGGCGAACCGGTCGGTCAGCAGGGCGAGTTCGGCGTAGTCGAGGGTGTCGGTACGCGCCTCGTCCAGGCGGCGGCCGGCGACGGCCAGCTTGCGCGGCCGGATCCGGGCCTGCCGGCGCAGGTCGTCGAGGAACGTCTCGTCCCGCCACCAGCCGCGCGACCGGTACGCGGCCGCCCGGTCCGCCGCCGGCGCCGCGGCCGGCACCGGCGGGGAGGCGGGGGGAAGGGTCGTCGTCATCGCAGTTCTCCACGTCGTACCGAGAGCAGCTCCGGCAGCGGGTCGCCGACGCGGGCGGCGGCGATCTCCAGCAGGGCCCGGGTGTTGTCCCGGACCCGGTCGCCGATCCAGTCGAAGACCCACGCCTTGCGCGCCTCGGCCGGCAGGTCGAAGGGGACGACCCGGGTGACGGCGAGGGCCGCCGCGCCGGCGCCGCCGATGTTGGCGATGACGCCCGGCACGAGGGTGGCGCCGGCCGCCCGCGCCTTCTCCCGCGCCTCGGCGTCGGAGGCGAGGTTGGCGCCCTCGACCACCAGTGCGGCGCGCAGCCGGTGCGCGTTCCCGGCGTTCAGCGCGTGCTTCTGCGCCGCGAGGACCAGCAGGTCGGCGTCGACGTCGAGCCAGGCGTCCGGTCCCTCGGAGAGGGTGACCTGCTGCGGCAGGCGGGAGCGGTCGATCAGCCCGAACTCGTCGGTGACGGCGACCAGGCCGGCCACCGGCAGCCGGTCGGCGCTGATGGTGCCTTGGGCGTCGGCGACACCGACGACGACGTGGCCGCGGTCCTCCAGGAACCGGGCGACCGCCCGGCCGACCGCGCCGAAGCCCTGTACGACGACCCGGGCGGGTCCGGTGCGGCCGCTCGCCTCCAGGGCGGTGACGGCGGCGACGCCGACGCCGTGCCCGGTGACGTCGATGAGCGGCTCGTAGTAGGTGCGCCAGTCGATCGGCATGTCCGGGGCGCCCAGCCGGTAGCGCGGGTCGTAGCCCGCCTCGTCGAAGAACACGGCCCGGTCGGCGGGGGTGACGCCCATGTCGATGCCGAGGTGGATGCCGCCGTGCAGCAGCGGCTTGACGGTACGGCCGAAGGTGCGGAAGGTCTCCTCGCGGTTCCCGCCGCCGGAGACGATGCCGCCCTTGGCGCCGCCGATGCGCAGCCCCGCGAGGGTGAACTTGTGGGTCATGTCGCGGGCGAGGCCGGCCACTTCCTCCCGGGTCACCGTGGGGGTCATCCGCACGCCGCCCATGGCGAGGCCGTCGACCAGCGTGTCGATCACGACCCAGCTCTTGACGGCGCCGCCGCTGCCGTTCACATGCACGACGAGCGCGGGATCCTGCGTGGTGTCGTCAGCAAGGCTCATGTGCCGAGTACTCCTGTTCGTTCATGAGGTGCGTTCACTGGTAGAGCTGGGCGAAGCCGCGCAGGATCTCCAGGCCGTCGCTGCGGAACTCCAGGTGGGCCTGCGAGCCGTAGATGCGGCCGTCGTCGGAGCGCAGGAACTCCACGGGCGCGTGCTCGGAGCGGCCGATGGAGCGGAAGCCCGCCGGGGCCTCCTGGAGGTAGAGGGTGTGCCGGTGGAAGACCGTCACGGTCGGCTTCACATGGGTGAAGAGCGGATCCTCCTTGTCGACCTGGGCCTCGTAGCCGCCGACCCGCTGCGGGCCCTCGGCCAGCCGGCCGCCGCCTGCGACGGCGAGGATCTGCATGCCGCCGCAGATCCCGAAGACCGGGACGCCGGCGTTCATGACGAGGTCGACGAGCGGCTTGTAGTACTCCTGGTCGAAGGCGCGCACCTTGGTGCCGCTCAGCACGATGGCCTGGTAGCGGCCGTCGAGCCGGGCGGGCACCGCGGCCGGTTCGACGGTGTCGGTGTCCGAGCCGAGCGCTTCGAAGCGCCCGCGGAGCTGCTTCAGGGAGAGTGTGCGGTTGTTGACGACCAGCACACGGGATTTCGCCACGGGGGTGCTCCTCAGGTTCGCGTGATGACGGTGCCGGTGCGGGCGGCGAGCAGGTCCGTGACGGGTGCGCTGCCGATGACGACGCGCTCCACTCCCCGGTCCAGGGCCTCGCCCGCGGCCCGGAGCTTCTTGCGCATGCCGCCGGTGGCGCCCTTGTCGCGGAACCCGGCCGCCGCCTCGGCGCTGATCTGGCGCACCGGCTCGCCGTCGATCAGCAGGTGGGCGACGTCGGTGACGAGGATCAGGTCGGTGGCGCCGGTGGCCCCGGCGATGGCGGCGGCGGCCCGGTCGGCGTCGGTGTTGACCTCCTGGCCCGCGACGTTGCGGGCCAGCGGGGTGACGAGGCAGGCGCGCCCCGGCTCCAGTTCGGTCAGCGGCGCCGGGTCCACCCCGGTGATCGGGCCGACCAGGTTCTCCAGTTCGACCAGCTGCTTGTCCTTCCACCACCAGCGTTCGCCCGGGCCGGCGCTGACCAGGCCGTCGCTGCCGAGCAGCCGTTCGGCGGCGATGCCGCGCCGTTCGAGGCGGCTGAGCACCTCCCGGCCCAGCTCGGCGCTGACGGTCTTGATGTCCTCGATGACCTCGGGCGTGGTCCAGCGGCTCTGGTTACCGTACCGGTCGCGCAGGATCGCCGAGGGCTCGCTGTAGCGGGGGCTGAGCTGCTTGAGCGGCTTGGACCAGCCGTGGACGAGGACCAGCGGCCGCTCCCGGCCGTGCTCGGCCAGGTCGTCCCACCAGCCGCCGTCGAGGCCGGCCAGGCAGCTGCCGCCGAGCTTCACCACGGTCGGGGGCGGGGTCGGGGTGTCGGTCATGCGGGCATCACCGGCTGCATGGTCAGGCCCGTGTCCTCGGGCAGGCGGAAGCGCTTGTTCACGGCCTGTACGGCCTGTCCGGCGGCGCCCTTGACCAGGTTGTCCAGGGCGGCGAGGACGACGATGCGGCCACCGTCCGGGTCGTGCAGGGCGGTGACGTCGCAGTAGTTGGAGCCGAGCACGGCCTGCGGGTCGGGCACCGGGATCAGCGTCTCGTTGTGCCGCCGCACCCGTACGAAGCCGTGCCCCTTGTAGAACCGCAGGTACGCGCGTTGCAGCTCCCGCTGGTCCACCGGCTCGTCGGTGTACACGTAGACACTGGCGAGCAGACCGCGCACGTGCGACACCCCGTACGCCGACATGGCGAGGGAGCCGACGCTGCCGGGCTTGCTGCGCAGCAGGAAGTCGCTGACCTCGGCGGCGTGCCGGTGGCCGGTGGGGGCGTACGGCGCGATGGCGCCGTTGCGCAGCGGGTGCAGGTCCGGCACGCGCAGTTGCAGGCCGCCGCCGCTGGAGCCGCTCTTGCCGTCGATCACGACGGTGCGCAGGTTCAGCCCGAGCCCCAGGGTCAGCGGGGCGAGCCCCAGGGTGATGGCGGTGGCGTAGCAGCCGGGCACCGAGATCAGCGGGGCGTCCACCAGCTGGTCGCCGACCAGCTCCGGCACGCCGTAGACGAAGCGGTCGGCCAGCTCGGTGGTCCGCTCGGCCTTCGGGTACCAGCGGTCGTGCAGCTCCGGGGTGCGGATGCGGAAGGCACCGCTCAGGTCGGTGACGCAGGGCACCCGGTCGGCGAGTTCCGCGGCGATGCGGGCGGAGACCGGGGCGGGCGTGGCGAGGAACACCACGTCGCACCGCTCGGCCACCCGGTCGGCCGTGACGGGCTCGACGGTCACGCCCAGGTCGAGACGGAGCCCGGGGTGCAGCTCGGCCGGCCGCCGGCCGGCGCTGGAGTTGCCGCCCAGGTAGGTCAGTTCGAGTTCGGGGTGCTGAGTGACCAGCCTGATGAGTTCTCCGCCGGCGAGCCCGGACGCGCCGACGATTCCCACACGGATCATTCGAGTGTCTCCTGGACGTGACGGACGACGACCGACGCGATGTCGACCCCGGTCGTCGATGCCACTCCCCGCCAGGCGGGGGCGTGGTTGACCTCGTTGACGAGATAGCCGGACGGGGTCCTGAACAGGTCGACCCCGTAGATGCCGGCGCCGAGCCGGTCCACGACACCGTCCACGATCTTCTGCACGTCGGGGTCGTGGGCGAGTGCCCGGCTCCGGTTGCCCAGGGCCGCGTTGCTGCGCCAGTCGGCGCCCGCGCTCTCGAACTCGGCGGCGGCGACGATCTCCCGGCCGACGACCAGGCAGCGGACCGACCCGCCGCCGAGGTACGGCTCCACCAGGCAGGCCTGCTCGAAGGCGTGGCCCAGGTCCTCGACGTAGTCGTACACGGACTGCGCCAGGTCGGCGTCGCGGACCAGGGTGACGCGTTTGCCCATGCCGCCGTAGACCGGCTTGAGCACGACCGGCACGCCCAGCTCCTCGACCGCCCGCCCGAAGTCCTTGCGGGACAGCACGAGCCTGAAGTCCGGTACCGCGACGCCCGCTTCGCGCAGGACGGCGCGCAGGACCAGCTTGTTCTCGCAGGAGTGGATCGCGGCGGCGGTGTTCAGGACACGGAAGCCGTCGGCCTCGGCGAGGGTGGCGATCAGTCCGCCGCGGGTGTAGCTGCGGCTGCGCACCATCAGCGCGTCGTAGTCCTTGACGGACAGGGCGTCGCGGTGACCGGCGCACAGGGACTCGTCGTTGACCCAGTCGATGCGCAGCCCGGATTCCCCGGCGGTCTCGATCAGCCGGCGTTCCTCCCAGCCGACCCGGTCCGCGACGACGGCGACTCGGTTGGCCATGTCACTGGCCCCAGTCGCGGAGCTGGACCTCGACCATCTCCAGGGTCAGCCGGCCGTCGGCGATGCCCTCGACGCGCAGCGTCAGCATGCACTCGGGGCAGGAGAGGGTCTCACCCTCGACCATCTCGGGCACGGTCAGGTCGGTCTCGCACTCGGGGCACGAACCGGTCAGGACAGCGGTGCTCATGGCGGAACTCCGATCGTGGTGACGGGGTTGGGGGAAGGACGGACGTGCGGAGCGCGGGCGGGTACGGCGCTCAGGCGGCCTGGAAGTCGACGGCGGCCTTGCGGACCGCCTCCTGGTCCAGGACCGGGGCGCCGCTGCGCTCCTGCCGCTCGACGAGCCAGGCGGTGAAGGCCTCGGCGTCGACGTCGACGCCCGAACCGGCGAGCGCCCACTTGACGAGGGCGGGCGTGAGCCGGGTGCGCACGCGCAGCTCCCGGGTGTTGCCGACGAGTTCGGCCGGCAGGGTCTCGTACGCCTCCGGGTGGCTGAGCTGGCCCGGCAGTTCGTAGGCGAAGGCGTGCGGCGTGGTCGGACCGGACTGGAAGGCGCTGCCGAGACCGGCGCCCCTGAGGGCCACCCGGGACAGCTCCGTGAGGTGGGTCAGGTCGAACCGGGTGTCGCCGTGGACGACGCGCAGCGAGGTGAGCAGCTCGGCCAGCGGGGCGTTGCCGCCGCGCTCGCCGATGCCGCCGACGGTCGCCGAGATCCACTGCGCGCCCGCGCGGACGGCGGCCAGGGAGTTGGCGACGGCCATGCCCAGCATGTTGTGCGAGTGGATCTCGATCTCGGAGCCGTCGATGGCGGTGAGGTCGGCGACGACCTCCTCCATCTGCCAGGGCGACAGGTACGCGACGGTCTCCGCGAGCCGGAACCGGTCGGCCCCGGCCTCGAAGCCGGCGGTGACGTAGGGGACGAGCCGCCCCTTGGGGGTGCGGGCGCCGTCCTCGCCGCTGAACGTGACGTGGAAGCCGCGCTCCTTGGCCTGCGAGATCGCCGAACGCGCCAGCACGTTGAGGAACTTGGCGCTGGGCGAGCCGAGCTTCAGCTTGGCGTGCTGCTCGGAGGTGGGGATGGAGTACATGATGTGCCGCACGCCCAGGCGTTCGGCCTCGTCCAGGGCCTTCCCCACCTGCTCGCGGTCGCGCACCACCACGAGCGTCATGCTGCGCTCGGGACCGATCGCCTCGTGCGTGGCGAGGACCAGGTCGGCGTCCTTGGATCCCGGGCCGGAGACCATGCCGACCTCGACCAGGTCGATACCGGTCTTCACCAGCAGTCCGGCGATGACGGTGGCGTCCTTCGGCCCGAATTCGACACCGCCCATGTGGGCGGAGTCGCGCAGGGTCGCGTCGGACAGACGGGGCAGCCGCGGAAGGCTTCCCTCGTTCGCTGATTCAGCCATTGCGTTCCCTCCTTTTCCAGAGCCTGCTTCCTTTTCGACACCGAACATGCTGCGCGACCCCGTGCAAAGAAGCGCTGCGCGCACTGTCAGAGCTCTGTCAAGGGCTGTCAGGGAATGTCACGCCGGGCAAGAAGTGCGCGTGATTCCTCCGGCTCCGACAATTCCGGGAACCGCCGCACGGAACCGGAATGCGGAAAAGCCCCCGCCGGCCGGGCCGGCGGGGGCTTGGGTGCGGGGCCGTCGCGGCGGACGGGCCCGGGTCAGGTGGTGTAGCCGCCGTCGACGGCGAGGGAGGTGCCGGTGATGTAGCGGCCGGCCGGTCCCGCCAGGTAGGCCACCGCGGCGGCGATGTCCTCCACCTCGCCGTACCGGCCGAGGGCGGTGAGGGAGGCCTGCCACTCGGCGGAGTCGCCGTCGGCCGGGTTCATGTCGGTGTCGATGGGGCCCGGGTCCACGAGCGTGGCGGTGATCCCGCGCGGCCCCAGCTCCCGGGCCAGCCCCTTGGTCAGACCGACGAGGGCGGCCTTGGCCGTCGCCTGGAGGACGAAGTTCCCCGCGGGGACACGGCCGTTGAAGCAGGAGCCGATGCTGATGATCCGGCCGCCGTCGCCCATGTGCCGGGCGGCGGCCTGCGCGGCCAGGAACACCGACCGGACGTCGGCGGCGAGCACCTTGTCCAGGTACTCGGGGGTCACCTCGTCCAGCGGGCCGTAGGCGAGGAAGCCCGCGTTGTTCACCAGGATGTCGATACCGCCCAGTTCGCGGACGGTCTGCTCCACGGCCTCGGCGGCGTCGTCCGGGCGGGTCAGGTCGGCCCGGACGACCGCGGCCCGGCCGCCGTCCGCCTCGATCGCCTTGGCGACCTCGCGGGCCTGGTCCTCCGCCTGGACGTAGGTCACCGCGACCGCCGCTCCCGCGTCGGCCAGCCGCCTCGCCACCGCCGCGCCGATACCGCGGCTGCCGCCGGTCACCAACGCCACTTTGCCGGTCAGGTCACTCATCGATCGTTCCTCCGTAGCCGGTTCGCTGTTCGCCGTGCCGCTACGCTAAAAGCTGACACCGGTGTGAGATTCAAGTCCCTTCGGGACACAGGGGGTCGGACCATGCGGATCGGTGAACTGGCCAGGCGCAGCGGAGTGAGCGAGCGGTCGCTGCGCTACTACGAGGCACAGGGCCTGCTCCAGGCGGAGCGGACCCCCGGCGGCCACCGGGACTACGGCGACTGGGCCGTCGACCGGGTCATTCGCATCCAGGCGCTGTACGCCGCGGGCCTGAACAGCAAGAAGATCGCCCAGCTGCTGCCGTGCATGCGGGACGGCGACGGCGCACCGAGCGAGAGCGCGACGCCCCGGCTCGTCGACGAACTCAGCGCCGAGCGCGACCGGCTGGACCGGATGATCGCCGACCTGGTCCGCTCCCGGGACGTCCTGGACGGCATCATCAGCACCGCCTCGACGGGCCTGGGCGCGGCCGCCCTCTCCGGCGGCGGCTGAGCCTTCCCCGGCGCGGCTCAGGCGGCCCGGTCCGCCAGTCCGGCCAGGGTGGTGCGGGCGTGGCGCTCCGCCTCGGCGGGGCTCAGGCCCGTCCCGCGCTCGAACGCCTCGGTGAAGGCGCGCCGGCCCAGGACGGCGCGGGCCGCCGCGGTGACACGGTCGACGTCGCCGCGTTCGGCGGGCGGCAGGGGCGCGCCGACGCTGCGGCGCGCGGCGTGGGCGGCGCCCAGGAGCAGGGCCGCACAGGTGGCGCCGGGCCGGTCGCCGCCCAGCGCGGCCGTGCCGGCGAGCCCCTCCAGGCAGAGGGCGAGGGCGCGCGGCTCGTCCAGGGAGCGGGCGGTCGTGAGGCTGCGCAGGTGGTGGGCGGCGGACCGGGCTGCGTCGCCGCGGAGTTCGGCGAGGAAACCGAGTTCGGCGTGGAGCAGGTGGTCGCCGGCCGGTGAGGAGACGTCGGCGTGGGCGTCGCGGATGCGCAGCAGGTGCGCCTCGGCCGCGTCGATGTCGCCGGAGCGGCGGGCGCCGAGGGCCAGACCCATGTCGGCGTGGATCTCGCCGTACTTGTAGCCCTGCTCGACGGCGATGCGGCGGGCCTGCTCGTGCAGTGCGCGGGCGCGGTCGAAGTCGCGGGCGAGCAGCGCGAGACGGCCGAGCCCGGAGAGGCGGGCCGACACCTCGGCCTCCAGGCTCAGCTCCCGGGCGATCTGGAGTCCTTCGTGCTGCCGGTGCGCCGCCTGCTCGTACTCGCCCTTGATCTCGGCGAGCGCGGCGAGCGGTGAGACGGTCTGCAGCTCGCCCCACCGGTCGCCCAGGCCGCGGAAGAGGGCGCGGCTGCGCTGTCCGTCGCGGGCCAGGCCGTCCAGGTCGCCGCGGACCAGGGCGAGCGCCGCCCGCAGGCCGAGCGCGGCGGCGATCCCCCACTGCTCGTCGGCGGCCTCGAAGTGGATCAGCGCGCGGGTGTTCAGGGCGCGGCTGCCGTCCAGGTCGCCGACGCTGAACCGGCCGTAGGCGTTGAGCCACAGCGCCCGGGCGCGGCGCACCGGGTCGGGTACGGCGTCGGCGTGGCAGGTCACCGTGCGCTCCCCGGTCAGCAGGCCGAAAGCGCAGTGCAGCAGGGCGAGTTCGGGGTCACAGCGGCCTGCGGTGGCGGTGAGGACGGCGGCCAGGCCGCGGCGGGCCTCGGTGAGGCGGCCACGCAGCAGCCACCACCAGGACAGGGCGGTGGCGAGCCGTACGGCTTCCCCGCTGTGCCCCGCCGCGGCGCGGCGCACCGCCTCGTCCAGGGCGGCGCGCAGGTTGCACGCCTCGGTGTCCAGGCGGGTCAGCCAGTCCCGTTGCCGCGGACCGCGCAGCCGCTGCTCGGCGTGTTCGGCGAGGGCGAGGTAGTGCCGCAGGTGGCGTCGGCGGGCCGCGGGCTCGTCGGCGCTCTCGCGCAGCCGCTCGTTGGCGTAGGCGGCGACCGACTCCAGCAGGCGGTAACGGGGCCCGGCCGGGCCGGCCGTGACGACGACGAGGGACTTCTCGACCAGCCGGGTGACGAGGTCCAGCACCGCCCCACGGGCCACGCCCTCGCCCGCGCACACCGCCTCCGCCGCGTCGAGGCCGCAGCCGTCGCGGTGCACGGCGAGCCGGCTCAGCACGAGGCGTTCGGGCGTGCTCAGCAGCTCCCAGCTCCAGTCGATCACCGCGCGCAGGGTCTGCTGGCGGGCGGGCGCGCCCCGCTGTCCGGAGGTCAGTACCCGGAACCGGTCGCCGAGGCGGGCGGCCAGCTCCCGTACGCCGAGGGCGCGGACCCGGGTCGCCGCGAGCTCCAGGGCGAGCGGGATGCCGTCCAGGCGGCGGCAGATCTCAGCCACGGCTGCGTGGTCGGCCGCGGCGGCCTCGCCGGTGCCGAGCCGGAAGCCCGGCGCGCAGTCGGCGGCCCGCTCGGCGAACAGGCGTACGGCGTCCGGGGTGGGCAGCGGTTCCACCAGGAACACCGCCTCGCCGGCCAGGGCGAGGGGTTCCTGGCTGGTGGTGAGGACGCGCAGCCGGGGGGCGCTGCGCAGGAGCAGCGCGACCAGCTCGGCGGCGGCCGCGACGACATGCTCGCAGTTGTCCAGCACGAGGAGGGTACGGCGGTCGCGCAGGGCCGCGCTCAGCCGGTGCACGGGGGAGGTGGCGCCGGCGCCGGTGACGGGCGGGGCAGCGGGGGCGTCGTCCCGGATGCCGAGGGTCGCGGCGACGAGGTCGGCGAGGTCGTCGGGGGTGGCGCCGCGGACCCCGGCGAACTCGACGAACCAGGCCCCGTCGGGCAGCCCGGCACCCCCACCCGCGGTCTCCCGCGCGGCAGCCACCGCCAGCCGCGTCTTCCCCACCCCGCCGGGCCCGGTGAGAGTCACCAGCCGCTGCTTGTCGAGAAGTCGGCAAACCCGCCCGAGGCTCTCCTCCCGCCCGATGAGCGCGGTGAGCGGAACGGGCAGGTCACCGGGAACGGGAGCACCCTCCGAAGCCCCCGCGGCACCGGCCGGAAGCTCTACGGCACCGGCCGCAACCACTGCAGTGGCGGGCTGAGTTGTCGCCGGGCCGGACGCATCCCTCGCAGCACCGGGCGGAGTCACCGCGAGACCGGGTCCAACCCCCGCAGCATCGGCCGAAGTCACCGCGCCGCTAGCCGCAACCCCCGCAGCGCCGACCGGAGTTACCGCAAGACCGGGCGCAACCGCCTCAACACTGGGCGGAACCACGGCGGGGCCCCCCGGAACCACCGCAGCACCGGCCGCAACCCCCGCGGCATCGGCCGAAGTCACCGCGCCGCCGGCCACAACGCCCGCAGCGCCCAGCGGAGTTACCGCAAGACCGGGCGCAACCGCCGCAGCACCGGGCGGAGTCACCGGGAAGCCGGAGGGAGTCACCGGGAAGCCGGGCGGAGTCACCGGGAAGCCGGGCGGAGTCACCGCGGCACCAGCCGGTGCCGGGGCTGTCGGCAGCAGGGCCGGGTCCTGGCGGAGCATCGCCCGGTGCAGTGCGCTCACCGCGGGGCCGGGGCACGCGCCCAGCTCGTCGGCGAGGCGGGTGCGCAGGTCCTCGTACGACGCGAGCGCCTCGCCCTGGTGGCCGGCCCGGTACAGCGCCTGCATCTGCACCACCCGCAGCCGCTCCCGCAGCGGGTGCTCGGCCACCAGCGCGGCCAGTTCCCCGGCGAGCAGCAGGTGGTCCCCCGCCGCCAGGCGGGCCTCGGCCCGTTCCTCCAGCACGGCCAGCCGCTGTTCCGCCAGGCACTCGCGGGCCGCCCGGGCGAACTCCTCGTCGGCGAAGTCCGCGTAGGCCGGTCCGCGCCACAGTCCGAGCGCGTCGGTGAGCAGGGCCGCCCGCGCCCGCGGGTCGGTGACGGAGCGGGCCTGGGCGACGAGGCGGCCGAACCGTGCGACGTCCACGTCGTCGGCCGGGTCGAGCCGCAGCCGGTAGCCCGGGGGCTGCCGTACCAGCCGCTCGCGGCCGAGCACCCGGCGCAGCTGGGAGACCTTGGCCTGGAGCGCGCCCGCCGGGTTGCCGGGGAGGTGGTCGCCCCACAGGTCGTGGATGAGCCGGTCGGCGGAGACGGGGCCGCCCTCGTGCGCGAGCAGATCCGCGAGCAGCGCCCGCACCTTGGTCTCGGCGACCCGGACCGGCTCCCCTTCGTCGTCCCACACCGCGAGTGGTCCGAGCACCCCTAACCGCATGTGCGCCACCGTACCCGTTCCGTGAACGCGCCAGGCGGGCCCGGCCCCGGATCGTCCGGTTCCGGCCCCCGTTCCGGAAGCTTTTCCGAAGCTTTCCCGAAGGGGCCGCCCGCACAGTCGTCCTCCCCGGGTGGCCGGCCGGCCACCCGGCGTGCCCACGGCGGCGCGGCGGGGCCCCCTCCCCCCGTGGCGTCCGGGCATCGCCCCAGCACGATACGGAGTACACACCCCCATGAGCGCCTCACCCGAGACCGCCGCCGCCTCCGGCGCCGCGCCGCCCGCCGGACGGGAGGACACGGAGCCGCCGCGGCGACTGCCGATGGCCGCCCTGCTCGCCCTGGCCACCGCGGTGTTCATCACCAGCCTGACCGAGACGCTGCCCGCGGGCCTGCTCCCCGGCATGAGCCACGACCTGCGGGTGGGCGAGTCCGCGACCGGGCAGACGGTCACGATCTACGCGATCGGCACCGCGCTCACCGCGATCCCGCTGACGGCGGCCACCGCGGGCTGGCGGCGCAAGCGGCTGCTGCTGACCGCCGTGGCGGGCTTCGCGGTGGCCAACACGGTCACGGCCGTGTCGTCCGTGTACGGCCTGACGATGGTGGCCCGTTTCCTCGCCGGTGTCGCCGCGGGCCTGGCGTGGGCCCTGCTCGCCGGCTACGCGCGGCGGATGGCGCCGGTGGCGCTGCAGGGCCGGGCGATCGCCGTCGCCATGGCGGGCATCCCGGTGGCGCTCTCCCTCGGCGTGCCCGCGGGGACCTTCCTCGGCCAGGCCCTCGGCTGGCGCACGGCGTTCCTGGCGATGACGGCGCTCACGGTGGTGCTGCTGCTGTGGATCACCGCCGCCGTGCCCGACCGCCCGGGCCAGGAGCGCGGCGAACGCCCGCGCATGCTGCGGGCGCTGGGGGTTCCGGGCGTGCGTCCGGTGCTCTTCGTGACGCTCGTCTTCGTGCTGGCGCACACGGTCCTGTACGCCTACATCGCGACCTTCCTGGACGGGCTGGGCATGGGCGGACGGACCGACCTGGTGCTGCTCGCCTTCGGTGTCGCCTCGCTGCTCGGCATCTGGATCGTGGGCGCCCGCATCCAGCACCGGCTGCGCTCGCTGACGATCGCCAGCACCCTGCTGGTGGCGGCCGCCGCCGCGCTGCTCGCGGCGCTGAGCGACGGCGGGGCCCCGGTGTACGTCGCCGCCGCGCTGTGGGGGCTGGGCTGGGGCGGGCTGCCGACCCTGCTGCAGACCGCCGTCGGCGACGCGGGCGGCGAACAGGCCGACGCGGCCCAGGCGATGCTCGTCACGCTGTGGAACGTGGCCATGGCCGGCGGCGGTGTGCTGGGCGGGATCCTGCTGGACACGGCAGGCAGCGCTTCCTTCCCCTGGACGGTGCTGCTGCTCCTGCTGCCGGTGCTCGCCGTCGTGCTCGCCGCCCGCGGTCACGGCTTCCCGGCGCGGCGCCCCGGGGACTGACTTTCCCCAAAGAAAAGCAAACTGTCGCTCATTCAACGAATGACTCGGCGCGCGCGCAATGTGATGTTCATACGCGAGTGACATTCCGCGGCTTTCTTTCGGACCTTCTTCGCCGGCGGCCGCGAGCGCCGGCCACCGGATCCCCCGGTGCCGCCTGACCAGCGCGGACAGTGTCCGTGACAGGACCCCGACCGGGGTGCGGGGGCTTTCCGGAGCCCCTCGCCCCGTTTCCGCCCCCGCCCCCAAAGGGGCCTGTTCACGCTGGTCAGCGACCGAAATGGCAAAGTGACGGCACGAGGCGTGAAATCGGCGATGCAGCCGGTAGCTTTGTCCCTCGAACGGCTGCCCGTACATCGTCACTGTGGGGCGACACGACTGCGAGGGGGCGTAGTTAAACATGTCGTCATCGGGAGTGCGCGTCGCGGCAGGGGAGCGCGAGCGCATACAGACATTCGTCGAAAGCGTATTCAATCCACTTCACCGCGCGGAACAACGCCGCTGGGCCCGGGTGTACTTGTCGGGACTGATCCACACACCCGGCAAGAAGACCCCACGGCGGATGGCCGAGGCCGGCTTATTGCCCGCCGGAGCGGCACACGGCCTGCACCAGTTCATCAACAGCAGCACATGGGCCTGGGAACCGGTGCGCCGCGCACTCGGCCGGACCGTCGCGGCATGCCGCCCGGCGTACGCCTGGACGGTCGCCGACCTCCTCATCCCGAAGCAGGGTGAGCACTCGGTGGGCGTGCACCGCCGCCTGGACCAGGCGACCGGACGCGTCATCAACTGCCAGCGCGGCGTCGGCCTGTTCCTGTCGGCCGGCGCCCGCTGCTACCCCGTCGACTGGAGCCTCGTCCTCGACGGGGCGTGGGACTGGGACGACCTTCGCCGGCGCCGTGCGCGCATACCGGAGGCGGAGACCGGGCGCCCCGTGGGGGCGTTCGTGCTCGGCTTCGCCGCCGAAGTCACCGCCGCGCGACCGCGGTTGCCCAAGGTGCCCTGGGTGCTCAACCTCACCCAGCGGTGCGACGACGCGAGCGGGGTCATGGCCGGCCTCGCCCGCCGCGGACTGGACTTCGTGTGCGAGGTCGATCCCGGACAGATCGTGCTCGTCGGCCGCCCCGCACCGCGGGTGACCGCTGTCGGAGACCTGATGGAGGAGCCGCACGCCCGGCAGCCGCACGTCCTCATGCGCCCGTCGGAACACGGTGGACCGAAGCCGGTGCGGGTGAACGTGTACACCGGAACGGTACGGCTGTCCCAGCGCGGGGCCGCCAAGGACGGCGTCTCACGGACGTACCACGTCCTGGAGCAGCCCTCCGCCGACAGCGGTCAGCCCGCCCGGTACTGGATCACCAGCATGATGGACCGGGGCGTGGAGGAGGTCCTGGCGCTGGCCCGGAGCCAAGCCGTCGCCCGCGCCACCGTGGACACCCTGGGGGAACGTTTCGGCGTGCTCGACTTCGAGGGCCGTTCCTTCCCCGGCTGGCACCACCACATGACCATGGTCTCGGCGGCGTACGCCTACCAGCAGCTGTCCGGCGCTCCCGGCGCCGCCCCCGCGCCGGCCGCAGGGCCGTCCGCGGAACGCGCCGAAGCCGCGGGCTGCTGCGCGGGCGCCGGAGCGAAAGGCCTGGGCGCGTGAAGAAAGTGCTGGTCGTGGAGCCGGACGCCGCCACGGCAGAGACGACGGCGGGCGATCTGCGCCGGCAGGGCTACGCCGCCCACACCCTCGACAGGGGGGCGCGGATCCTGCGGTCGTACCACGACGCCGACCTGGTGCTGCTCTCCCTGGACCTGCCCGACATCGACGGACTGGAGGTGTGCCGCACGCTGCGGGCGGAGAGCGACATCCCGCTGATCGCCTGCACGCACCGCGACAACGAACTGGAACGGGTGCTCGCGCTCAAGGCGGGAGCGGACGACTGTGTGCTGCGGACGTGGAGTCCGCGGGAGATCGGCGCGCGCATCGAGGCGGTGCTGCGGCGCACCCGGCCGCACGCGAGCGGCGCGGACAGCATCTCCCTGCGGCCGTTGCACATCGATCCGCGGACGCGGGAGGTACGGCTGCGCGACCGCGTGGTCGACGTGACCGCCACGGAGTTCGAGCTGCTCTACACGCTGGCCGCACGGCCGGACTCCGTCGTCTCCCGCAAGGAGCTGATGGCCAAGGTCTGGGGCAGCAACTGGGTGCGCACCAGCCGCACCATCGACACGCACGTGAGCAGCCTGCGGGCGAAACTCGGCTCCAGCCGCTGGATCATCACGGTGCGCGGGGTCGGCTACCGCATGGGACACGTCGGGCAGGTGCCCGGGACGTCCGCGGGCTGAACCCGTCCGGACCGCCGTTCGGGGGCCCGGGCACGCGCGGCGCCGGACACCGCGCGTGCCGGGGACCCGTCCTGTCCCCGTCCTCCTTTCCGTCCTCCCGCCGCGAAGAATCGTGACGCCTGCGCGCCTCAGAAGGAGCATCTTGCCGAAGCAGATCCATCTCGCCGCCCAGTTGCCGGGCATCCACAACGTCACCGTATGGTCGGACCCGCGCTCCCGGAGCCAGATCGCCATCAGCTCATTCGTGGACCTCGCACGGACCGCGGAGCGCGGCAGGTTCGACTTCTTCTTCCTCGCCGAGGGGCTGCGGCTGCGCGAACACAAGGGCAGCCTCTACGAACTGGACGTGGCGGGCCGGCCGGACAACCTGACGATGCTGAGCGCCCTGGCCGCCGTCACCACCCGTCTCGGGGTCGCCGCCACCGTCAACGCCACGTTCAACGAGCCGTACGAGGTGGCGCGCCGGCTCGCGACCCTGGACCACCTGAGCGGCGGGCGGGCCGGCTGGAACGTGGTGACCAGTTTCGACGCCTTCACCGGGGAGAACTTCCGCCGCGGCGGCTTCCTCGCCGAGGCCGACCGCTACACGCGCGCCGCCGAGTTCCTGGCCACGGCGCGTGAACTGTGGGACAGCTGGGCCGACGGGGACGTACGCGCCGACGCGGCGGCCGGGCGGTTCGTGCACCCCGGGGCCGGTGAGTTCGCCCACCACGGCGAACACTTCGACATCTCGGGGCGGTTCACCACCCCGCGCGCCCCGCAGGGCCACCCGGTGATCATCCAGGCCGGGGAGTCCGGCCCGGGCCGCGAGTTCGCGGCCTCGGACGCCGAGGTCGTCTTCAGCAAGTACAACCGCCTGGACGAGGCCCGCGCCTTCTACCGGGACGTCAAGGGCCGGCTCGCCCGGTACGGCCGCTCCCCGGACGACCTGCGGATCATGCCCACCGCGACCGTCGTCGTCGCCGACACCGACGCGGAGGCCGCGGCGTACGCCGACGAGATCACCCGGGCCCAGGTGAGCCCGCAGACCGCCCTCGCCCACCTGGAGGCCGTCTGGGGCCGCGACCTGTCCGCGTACGACCCGGACGGGCCGCTGCCCGACGTCGACCCGGAACCCGAGTCGCTGGTGCTGAAGGGGCATTCGGTGTTCCGCAGCGGCCGGGCCGAGACCGCCCGGCGCTGGCGCGCCCTGGCCGCGGAACGCGGGCTGAGCATCCGCGAGCTCGTGATCGAGGTGCACGGCGGACAGACCTTCGTCGGCAGCCCGCACACCGTCGCCGACGCCCTCGACCACTTCGTGCAGAGCGACGGCGCCGACGGGTTCGTCTTCGCCACGCACCTGACGCCCGGCGGCCTGGACGACTTCGTGGACCGGGTGGTGCCCCTGCTGCAGGAGAAAGGCGTCCACCGCCCGGACTACACCGGCACGACCCTGCGGCACCATCTCGGCCTCGCCCCGCGCCCGCACGCCGGGCGCCCGTCCGGGAACGCACAGGAGGCATCGTGAACGACAGCCCGCTCCACCTCGCCGTCGCCCTCGACGGCGCCGGCTGGCACCCCGCGGCCTGGCGGTCCGAGGACGCCCGCCCCGGCGCCCTGTTCACCGCCGCGTACTGGGCGGACCTGGTCGCGGAGGCCGAACACGGCCTGCTCGACCTCGTCACCTTCGAGGACGCCCTCGGCCCGCAGTCGGCCGCGCCGCACCGCCCCGACGACCGGACCGACCAGGTCCGCGGCAGGCTCGACGCCGTCCTGCTCGCCTCCCACCTGGCCCTGCGCACCACGCACATCGGCCTGGTCCCCACGGTCAACGTCACCCACACCGAGCCGTTCCACGTCGCCGTCGGCATCGCCACCCTCGACCACGTCAGCGAGGGCCGGGCCGGCTGGCGCCCGCAGATCGCCTCCCGCGCCGCCGACGCCGCCCACTTCGGCCGCCGCACCACCCCGCAGCTCACCGACGACGACGTGCGCGACCCCGAGCTGATCGCCGCACGGCTGCGCCCGCTGTTCGCCGAGGCCACCGACGTGGTGGAGGTGGCACGGCGGCTGTGGGACAGCTGGGAGGACGACGCGGAGATACGGGACACGGCCACGGGCCGCTTCCTCGACCGCGGCAAGCTGCACCACATCGACTTCGAGGGCCCGCACTTCAGCGTGCGGGGTCCCTCGATCACCCCGCGCCCGCCGCAGGGCCAGCCGGTCGTGGCGAGCCTCGCGCACGCCTCCACGCCGTACGAGTTCGCGGCGCGCGGCTGCGACGTCGTCTTCGTCACCCCCCGCGACCGTACGGGTGCCAAGGCGATCCTCGCGCAGGTGGACGAGGCCGTCGACCGGGTCGGCAGGGACCTGCGGGACCGGCCGCTGCGCCGGTTCGCGGACCTGGTCGTCTTCCTCAACGACGAGCCCGGCGCCGCCGCCCGCCGCAAGGAGCGTCTGGACGCGCTGGACGGCACCGAGTACACCTCGGACGCCGCCGTCTTCACCGGAACCCCCGGCGAACTGGCCGGCCTGCTGCTCGACTGGCGCGCCGCCGGGCTCGACGGCTTCCGCCTGCGCCCCGGCGCGCTGCCGCACGACCTCACCGCGATCACCCGGCGGCTGGTGCCGGAACTGCGGCACCGCGACGCGTTCCGCCGCGCGTACGGCACCGGGACCCTGCGGTCCCGGCTGGGCCTGCCGGTTCCCCGCAACCGGTACGCGCAGGACGGCTGACCCGGCCGTCAGAGGCAGTCCTCCGGTATGCCGAGCCCGGTCAGCGCGCCCACCGGGTCGAGGTCCGGGGTGCCGCGGGGCCACCAGTCGTCCTGGCCGGGCTCCGACTCGTAGGCGTACCACAGGCCGTCGCGGCCCAGGCGCAGCTGGACGTGGCCGCGCGGGTGGGTGAGACGGTTGCGCCAGGGGCGGAAGGCCGGCAGGTCGGCCGCGAGCAGCAGCGGGCGGGCCCGGTCGAAACGGCCGGCCGGCGGGTCCCACGGCTCTTCCAGGACCTCCAGCCCCGCCAGGCTGCCCTGCCGCCAGGCCGCGACGGCACGCGCCAGCTCGGCCGGGGTGCGGCCGGCGGCGCCGGCGAGCGTGGCGTACAGCGTGCGGGTGGCCGCGGTCAGCCCGGAGCCGGGGCGGGCCGCGGCCAGCCGTACCGCGTCCTGCCACAGCGTCAGCTCGCCGACCGGGTCACGGCCGGTGCCGAGCAGGGCGTGGGCGCGGGCGGCGGCGTCGGTCGCCAGCTGGTCCAGCGCGAAGGGGTCCGGGCCGCCGGGCGCCGACGGGTAGACCGGGGGCTGCCCGGGGTGCGGGGGCACCGGCATCGGCGGGGGCAGCGGGGGGCGTTCGCGCTCGGCGAGGGCGTCGGTGGCCCGGATGCCGGGCAGGGTCTCCGGCTGCCGTTCCCGGGCGGCGCGGGCCGCGCGGGCGGCGCTGCGCCGGGACAGCGCGTCGAGCAGCTCCTTCTCGCCCCGGCCGCGCAGCAGGAGCAGCACGAACGGGTCGGCGTCGAGGAGACGGGCCGTCTGGTAGCAGAGCGCGGCGGCGTGCTTGCAGGGGTGTCCGGAGTCGGGGCAGCTGCAACGGGGGGCGAGGTCGCCGGGGCCGGGCAGCAGGGGCACCCCGCAGTCGGCGAGCGAGTGGGGCAGCTCCTTGTCGAGCAGCGCCGCGATGTGGCCCGGCCGGTCGGCCGCGGCGTCCAGGAACCGCTCCCAGTCCTCGTCCTCCAGCGTCCGCACGCGCACCTGCACCCGGTAGGGCCGGGGCCTGCTGCCGCGCACGTACGCCAGCACCAGCCCCGGTGTGACGGTGATCGCGTCCACGTGCCCCTGGTCCGCGTACCCCCGGCCCCGCACCAGCCGCCCGGCGTCCAGCGCGCCCCGCTCCAACGCCTCCACCCAGGCGTTCCCCCACCAGGTCCCGGCGAACGGGCCGTCTCCCGCGGCATCCGCGCGGGGCGCGAACGCCGGGAAGGTGCGGCGCAGTTCGCCGTCGCGGTGGGGGGTGGCCATGGTGGCGGGCACGTGCGGGGGCGCGGGGGCGGGGGCCGGCGCCGGCGGGGCCGGCTCGTCGGGTTCCGGCGCGGGGGCGGGCGGGGGGGGGGGCGGCGACGGGGTACGCGGTGCCGCGGGGGCCCGGCGCACGCGACGGGGCTGCGCCGCCTCGGCGCGCAGGGCTTCCCGCCGGGCAGCCCTGAGTGCCTCCCGGGCCACGTCACCGGGACGCCCACCCGCCGCAGCACCGAAGCCGCCACCCGCAGCCGAACCCACGACCCCTTGGGACTCCCCGCCCACCGCCGGCCCGGCATCCTCGTCCACCACCCGTCCGGCAGCCTCGTCCACCGCCGGTACGGAACCGGCGGTCCCGGGCCCCTCTCCCCCGGGCCCTGAGACCGCGGCGCCCCTGAGCGCCTCCCGGGCCGAGTCGGCGGGCCTCGGGTCGGTGTTGTCGGCGGGTGCCGCTTCCGCCGCGGGGGTGTCGTGGTCCCCGCCCGGATCCGGGGCGGACCCGGCCCGTTCGCGGGCCGCGCGCAGGGCCTGGCGGGCGGCGTCGCCGGGGCGGGGACGGCCGGCGTCCGTCATGGCGTCCTCCGCAGGGAGACGAGGTCGGACAGTTCGCGGTCCGTCAGCTCGGTGAGGGCGGCCTCGCCGGAACCGAGGACGGCGTCGGCCAGGGCGCGCTTGGCGGCGAGCATCTCGGCGATGCGGTCCTCCACCGTGCCCTCGGTGACCAGCCGGTGCACCTGGACCGGCTGGGTCTGCCCGATGCGGTAGGCGCGGTCGGTGGCCTGTTCCTCGACGGCCGGGTTCCACCAGCGGTCGAAGTGGACGACGTGGCCCGCACGGGTGAGGTTGAGGCCGGTGCCGGCCGCCTTCAGGGACAGCACGAGCACCGGGGTCTCACCGTTCTGGAAGCGGTCCACCATGCGCTCGCGCTCCGGCACCGGGGTGCCGCCGTGCAGCAGGTCCACCGGGATCGCGCGGGCGGACAGGTGGGCCGTGATGAGGCGGGCCATGCCGACGTACTGGGTGAAGACGAGCGCCGAGCCGTCCTCGGCGAGCAGGGTGTCCAGCAGCTCGTCCAGCAGGGCGAGCTTGCCGGAGCGGGCGGCGAGCCGGTCGGGGTGCGCCTCCTCCTTCAGGTACAGCGCCGGGTGGTCGCAGATCTGCTTCAGCGCGCCCAGCAGCTTCAGCACCAGGCCCCGGCGGGCGATGCCCTCGGCGGTCTCGATGGCCAGCATCGACTCCCGCACCACCGCCTCGTACAGCGCGGCCTGTTCGCGGGTGAGCGGCACCGGGTGGTCCGTCTCGGTCTTGGGCGGCAGTTCGGGGACGATGCCGGGGTCGGACTTCCTGCGGCGCAGGAGGAACGGCCGTACCAGGCGGGCCAGCCGCTCGACCGCCTCCTCGTCCTCCCCGTTCTCCACCGCCCGCGCGTGCCGGGCGCGGAAGGACTTCAGCGGGCCGAGGAGCCCCGGGGTGGTCCAGTCGAGCAGGGCCCACAGCTCGGAGAGGTTGTTCTCCACCGGGGTGCCGGTGAGCGCCACGCGCGCGGGGGCCGGGATGGTGCGCAGCGCCTTGGCGGTGGCCGAGAAGGGGTTCTTCACGTGCTGGGCCTCGTCGGCGACGACCATGCCCCAGCGCTCTTCGGCGAGCCCGGCCGCGGCGGAGCGCATGGTGCCGTACGTGGTGAGGACGAAACCGCCGTCCAGTCCCTCCAGACTGCGGTCCTGGCCGTGGAAGCGGCGGACGGGCACGCCGGGCGCGAACCGGTTGATCTCCCGCTGCCAGTTGCCGAGCAGGGAGGCCGGACAGACCACGAGGGTCGGCTCGGTACGGGCCCGCTTGAGGTGCAGGGCGATGAGGGTGACGGTCTTGCCGAGGCCCATGTCGTCGGCGAGGCAGCCGCCGAGGCCGAGGGAGGTCATCAGCTCCAGCCAGGCCAGGCCGCGCAGCTGGTAGTCGCGGAGGGTGGCGGCGAGACCGGGCGGCGGCTCGGCGGGGCGCAGGCCCGCGGTGAGGCGGTCGCGGAGGGCGGCCAGCGCCCCGGCAGGGACGGCCTCGACGGTCTCGCCGTCGACCTCGGCGGTGCCGGTGAGGGCGACGGACAGCGCGTCGACCGGGTCGAGCAGGCCGAGTTCGCGCTTGCGCGCCTTGCGCACGAGAGCGGGGTCGACCAGCACCCAGCGGTCCCGCAGCCGTACGGCCGGGCGGTGGGCCTCGGCGAGGGTGTCCATCTCCGCCTCGCTCAGCGGATCGCCGCCGAGCGCCAGCTGCCAGCGGAACCGGAGCAGCTCCTCGCCCTCGAAGAAGCCGGTGCCGTCGGTCGCCGAGCCGGGCGCCGGGCGGATCACCGCGGTGGCGGTCAGGTCGCGGGCGAGGTCGCGGGGCCAGTGCACCGCGACCCCGGCGGCGGCCAGCCGGCCCGCCGCCACGCCGAGCAGCTCGCCCAGCTCCTCCTCGGACAGGGCGAGGACGCCTGGCACGTCCTGTTCGGCGAGGCGGTCCAGGGGCGGCCACACGCGGGCGGCGCGCCGGACGGCGAGGGCCGCGTCCACGCGCGCGCGGGGCCCGAACGCCGGGTCGGCCTCCCCCGTCCACAGGGCTGCCGCGTCGGCCACCAGGGTGGGGTCGGCGAGGCTGTGCACCTGCACGACGGCCGCGCCCGCGGACCGCGTCCCCTCGTGCGCGCCGGCGTCGAACACGTCGTACGCGGACAGGTCCAGGCGGAGCGAGATCCGCACCCCGGCGTCCATCCCGGCGGCGACCTCGGCCGCCCAGGCGTGTGCCCCGGGCAGGGCCTGGGGCTCGAGGGCGGCGTAGGGCCGGCCGGCGGTGTGGGGGGCGGCCGGTGTGCGGGGCAGGGTGTCGGCGACCGCGTCCAGGAAGGAGCGGACCAGGGCCTCCGGGTCGGGCAGGCACAGCGGGCCCGGCCCGGGGAGGGGCACCGCGTGGCCCTCGGGCGGCAGGGCGGCGGCGACGGCCCGCAGGTGGGCGATGTCGTCGGGCTCCAGCGGGCCGGCCCGCCAGGCGTCGTGGCCGCCCGGGGTAAGGCCGGGCAGCAGCCGGCCGCGGGCGGCGAGCCGCAGCGCGTGCAGGGCGGCGGCGCCCCAGCAGGCGGTGGCCGGGTGGGCGGCCGGGTCGCGCCGGGCGCGGACCAGCAGCGGCAGGGCCTCGGCGAGCGGCAGGGTCAGCGCGGGCACCCGGCGGCGGCGCACACCGGCGCCGTGGCGGCGGACGACCGTCAGCTCCTCCGGGGCGCGCCCGGTGCCGGCGGGCAGCGGGTCGCCGTCCGGGGACCAGAAGGCCAGGCGGCCCTCGCGGGGCAGGGGCGCGGGCAGGTAGACGGACGCGAGGCGCACCGGGACCGGCTGCCCGGTCTCCGCCCCCGCCCCCGTGCCGGGGGCCGGGGAGCCGCCCGTGCGCTCGGCCACCGCAGCCGTGCCGCTCATACGTCCTGCCACCTCCCGCCGATGTGTCGGATCAGTCGTCTCCGACTCTACGGGCGGGGTCTGACAATCGGCCCCGGGGCCGGTGCGGGCCCGGGGCTACGGCACCGTGCGGGAGACCACGAACACCATCGGACGCGCGGGGTCGGCCAGGTTGACGACCACGTCCTGGGTGGGCGCCGGGTTCTTCTGCTC
Source organism: Streptomyces sp. NRRL S-1022 (assembly GCF_000720135.1). Classification (GTDB taxonomy): domain Bacteria; phylum Actinomycetota; class Actinomycetes; order Streptomycetales; family Streptomycetaceae; genus Streptomyces. The sequence continues at coordinate 61,356 of NZ_JOIU01000041.1, forward strand.
GTGGGTCAGGCCCCACCAGGGGCCCGGTCCGCCGAAGGTCCAGCCGCTGACCTTCCGGTCCCGTTCGCCGACGGCGATCTCGTCCTTCTTCAGCTGCTCCCGGCGGACGCCCATGGCCTCCAGGAAGCTGTCCAGGCCCGCGGGGTTGGTGCGGAACTGGACGTAGAGGCGGCTGGTCTTCCAGTTGTTCGTCTCGTAGGAGGCGATGTCGTCGGCGGGGTGCGGGACGGTCACCTGGTAGAGGCGGCGCTGCACCTTCGAGGGCCAGCCCGGGGTGAGGCCGGTCGCCGAGTACTTCGCCTCCTTGTCCTTGCCGCTGTTGCGGCTCTGGTTCGCGGAGATCACCAGGTAGCCGGCCGGGACGCCGATGAGCAGGACGATGATCAGCAGGGTGAGCGCCCGGCGCCGGGCCTTGTGCCGGGGGTCCTCGGCGGGCCGCCGCGGCTCGTCCGGCGGGCCGCCCTGGTGGGGCAGCGACGGCGTCATGCGCTGTCCTGGTCGCGGCGGGACTGGACGTACCGCTCGTAGCGCTCGTAGCGCTCCACGCGGCGCCGCTTGGCCCGGCGGAACCGGCGGGCGACCAGCCGGGCCAGGTCGGCGGCGCCCACCATGCCCGCCTCGGGGCCGAGCTGGGCGCGGGTGATGCGGGCCTCGGGGCGGTAGCCGCGGCCGGTGAGGTGGCGCTTGAAGGCGTCCCGGGCCGGGCCGATGAGCAGGTCGTCGGCGGCGCTGACGCCGCCGCCGATCACGAAGCAGGACGGGTCGAGCGCCGCCGCGAGGTTGGCGATGCCGACGCCGAGCCACTGGCCGATGTCCTGGAGCAGCTCGATGCACATCGCGTCGCCCTCGCGGGCCAGCTCGGTGATCATCGGGCCGGTGATCTCGTGGATGTTGCCCTTGACGTGCTCGATGATCCCGTAGGCCACCGGCGAGTCGGCCGCGGCCAGCTCCCTGGCCTCGCGGACGAGCGCGTTGCCGGAGCTGTACTGCTCCCAGCAGCCGCGGTTGCCGCACGGGCAGCGGTGCCCGCCGGGCACGACCTGCATGTGGCCGAACTCCCCGGCGACCCCGAACTTGCCCCGCTTGACCTGGCCGTCCTCCAGGATGGCGCCGCCGATGCCGGTACCGAGGGTGATCATGACCAGGTGGTCCTCGCCGCGGCCGGCGCCGAACCGCCACTCCGCCCAGGCGGCGGTGTTGGCGTCGTTGTCCACCAGGACCGGCACGGCGAGCCGGCCGGCGATGCGGTCGCGCAGGGGCTCGTTGCGCCAGGACAGGTGGGGGGCGAACAGGACCCGGTTGCGGTCGGCGTCGACCCAGCCGGCCGCGCCGATGCCGACCGCGTGCACGTCGTGCCGGTCGGACAGGTCCAGCACCAGCTCGACGATGGTGTCCTCGACGACCTTGGGGCTCTTGGACTTGTCCGGGGTCTCCGTGCGGAGCTTCTCCAGGATGTTGCCGTCGGCGTCCACGACGCCCGCCATGACCTTGGTGCCGCCGATGTCGATGCCGACGGTGGGCACACGGGGGGCAGTCAGATGTGACCGGCGTTCCCTGGTACCCACGGTTCGCAGGACGGGTGCTCGGCGGGAGCCGATGGGGGCCGTGAGGTCGCGGTAGGTGCTCATCGGGCTCGATTGTGCCGCACCCTCACGCTGAGTGCTGCGCGGGGCGGCCTCAGCCCCGTTGCAGTTCATGGCGCAGGGCGTCGAGATCGGATCCCCCGGCCATCTGCTGCGTCAGCTCGTCCAGGGTGATCTCGTCCCGTGTGTGGTTGCCCGCCATCGTGCCGCGCCTCAGCAGCACGAAACGATCGCCCACGAGGTACGCGTGATGCGGGTTGTGGGTGATCAGAACAACGCCCAGACCCTCGTCCCGTGCCGCGGCCACATATTTCAGGACCACACCGGACTGCTTCACCCCCAGTGCCGCCGTCGGCTCGTCCAGGACCAGGACCTTCGCGCCGAAGTGGACCGCCCGCGCGATGGCGACGCACTGGCGCTCGCCGCCCGACAGCGTGCCGATGGGCTGGTCGACGTCCCGCAGGTCGATGCCCATGCGGAGCAGTGCCTCGCGGGTGGTGCGGCGCATCAGCTCGGTGTCCAGGCGCCTGAAGGGGCCGGCGCCCTTGCGGGGCTCGGAGCCGAGGAAGAAGTTGCGCCAGACCGGCATGAGCGGGACGACGGCCAGGTCCTGGTAGACCGTGGCGATGCCCCGGTCCAGGGCCTCGCGCGGGGAGGAGAGGGCCGTCTCCTCGCCCTCGATGCGCAGGGTGCCGCCGTCGTGCCGGTGCAGGCCCGCGATGATCTTGATCAGCGTCGACTTGCCGGCGCCGTTGTCGCCGAGGACGCAGGTGATCTCGCCCGCGCGCACCTCCAGGGAGACCCCTTCCAGGGCGCGGACGGTGCCGTAGTGCTTGCTGACGCCGGTCAGCTCCACGAGTGTCACTTGGTCGCCTCCGCGCGCTTGCGGACCCAGGCATTGAGCAGGGTCGCGAGGAGCAGCATCGCTCCGAGGAAGAACTTGAACCAGTCGGGGTTCCACTCGGCGAAGACGATCCCCTTGCTGGTCATGCCGAACAGCAGGGCGCCCACGGCCGAGCCGATGGCGCTGCCGTGACCGCCGGTGATCAGGCAGCCGCCGATGACGGCCGCGATGATGTAGATCAGCTCGTTGCCGACGCCTTCGCCGGACTGGACGGCGTCGAACGAGAACAGCAGGTGCTGGCCGGAGATCCAGGCGCCGAACGCGACGCCCATGTAGAGGCCGATCTTGGTCCTGGCGACCGGCACGCCGACCGCGCGGGCCGCGTCCTCGTTGCCGCCTACGGCGAAGATCCAGTTTCCGGTGCGGGTGCGCAGCAGGATCCAGGACGCGAGGGCGACCAGGCCCAGCCACCACAGGATGGTGACCTTGACGTCGACGCCGCCGACGCTGAGCGTGGAGGCGAAGACGGCGTGGGCGCTGGGGAAGCCCTCCATGTCGGCGATGGTCTTGGTGGAGACCGTGCCGTCGATCAGCTTGGTGAAGCCGAGATTCATGCCGGTGAGCATCAGGAAGGTGCCCAGCGTGATGATGAAGCTGGGCAGTTTCGTGCGGGTGAGCATGAAGCCGTTGAAGGCGCCGATCGCGAGGGTGACCAGCAGGGACACGCCCACGCCGACCCAGGTGTTCGCGGTCAGCTGGTAGCTGACCATCGAGGAGACCAGCGCGGACGAGGTCACCAGGACGCCCGCCGAGAGGTCGAACTCGCCGCCGATCATCAGCAGGGCCACGGGGACGGCCATGATGCCGATGGCCGAGGAGGCGTAGAGGACCGTGCTCAGGCTGGAGGCGCGCAGGAAGCCGTCGGCGGCGACGGCGAAGAAGACGAAGACGGCGAGGGCGCCGACGACCGAGCCCAGTTCCGGGCGGGTGAGCAGCTTCCGCAGCGCGGAGGTCTGCAGAATCCTTTCGTCCCGCGGGTGCTCCTTCGTGGCCGCGCTCATCGGGTGCCCCGCTCGGTGTACTCCGCCAGCGCGGACGCCTGGTCCCTGGTGACGATCTGCGGGCCGGTCAGGACCGGCTTGCCGCCGCCGAGGACGTCGCCGTTGTACTTGTACAGCCACAGCAGGTCGACGGCCTGGTAGCCCTGGAGGTACGGCTGCTGGTCCACGGCGAAGCCGAGGGTGCCGTCCCGCAGCGAGGCCGCCACCTTGGCGTTCAGGTCGAAGGTGTCGACCTCGGCCCTGCTGCCCGCGTCCGTCCGCGCCTTCACGGCGGTGTCGGCGTAGGGCGCGCCGAGGGTGACGACGGAGTCGACGGACCGGTCGGCCTGGAGCTTGGCCTCGATCGCGGACTGCACGTCGGGCATGTTGGTGCCGTTGACGTAGAGCTTGCGCAGCGTGCCGCGGAAGGTCTTGGCGACACCGTCGCAGCGCTGCTCGTGGCCGACGTTGCCCTGTTCGTGCAGCACGCACAGGGCCTTCTTCTTCCCGCGCTTGTTCAGCTCCTCGCCGACGGCCTCGCCGGCGACGGTCTCGTCCTGGCCGATGTGGGTGAGGGCGCCGAAGGCCTTGGACTCCTGTGAGCCGGAGTTCACGGTGATCACCGGGATGCCGGCCTTCTCGGCGCGGGCGACGGCGGCCTTCAGGGCGTCCGGCTTGGCGAGGGTGACGATGATGCCGTCGACCTTCTTGTCCACGGCCGCGTCCACCAGCTGGGCCTGCTGCTGGGCCTCGTCGTCGTGCGAGTACAGGAAGTTGATGTTGTCCTTCACGGCGGCCTGCTTGGCACCGCTCTGCACGATGTCCCAGAACGTGTCGCCGTCCCCGGAGTGGGTGATCATCGCGAAGGTCCAGCGGGGGGTGTTCACCGCCGCCCTGCCCTGGGCGGAGGCGGCCTTGCGGGCGTCCTCCGCCCGCTTGCCGCCGGTGCTGCTGCATCCCGCCAGGGACACGGAGAGTGCCCCCGCCAGCGCTATGCCTACCCAGGTCCGAAACCGTGCCACGAGGCCGTGCCCTTCTTGCCGTGTTCGTACAGACGAAAGGGACCGTCGATCGCGTCAGCGGCCCCGAACACTCCAGTATCGAACACGGGGAACACCCATGACATGACCGGGCGGCCCGCACGGAGGGGATTGTCCGGACATTGCGACGAAGGCGGTGGGCGGGTCAGGAGCGGACGAGCAGCTGGAACTCGAAGGAGTAGCGGCTCGGCCGGTAGGTGTGGTCGCCGAACTCCACCGCGCGGCCGGTGTCGTCGAAGGTGGTGCGCTGCATGGTCAGCAGCGGGGCGCCCTCGGTCTCGCCGAGCCGCTCGGCCTCGGCGGCCGTGGCGCCGCGGGCGCCGATGGACTGGCGGGCACTGTGCAGGGTGATCCCGGCGGAGCGCATCAGCCGGTACAGGCCGGTGGCCTCCAGCTGGCCGGTGCCGAGGTCGAGCAGGCCCGGCGGCAGGTGGTTGATCAGGTACGCCATCGGTTCGCCGTGGGCGAGGCGGAGCCGCTCGACGCGGTGGACTTCACTGTCCTCGGCGACGCCGAGCGCGGCGGCGACCGCGGCGGAGGCCGGGACGACCGTGTTGACCAGCACCTTCGTCGCGGGACGCTGGCCGGCCGCCTCCAGGTCGTCGTACAGGCTGCTCAGCTCCAGGGGGCGTTTGACCTGGCTGTGCACGACCTGGGTGCCCACGCCCCGGCGCCGGACGAGGAGCCCCTTGTCTACGAGGGACTGGATGGCCTGGCGGACGGTCGGCCGGGACAGGCCGAGCCGTGCGGCCAGCTCGATCTCGTTGCCCAGCAGGCTGCCCGGAGTGAGACCGCCCTGCTCGATGGCGGCCTCCAGCTGCTGGGAGAGCTGGAAGTACAGGGGCACCGGGGAGCTACGGTCCACGCGGAGGTCGAGCGCCACGGTCGGGTCCACATCTGATTTCGGCACGGGCCCGAGCGTAGCCCCGTGCCTGGTTGACGGGAAGTTGTGTAGTCCGATTGTCCGGACATACGCATTGACAGGATACGGGGTCGGCCCGCACTTTGTTCCCATGCGCATCGGGGTCATCGGTACGGGCCGCATCGGCACCCTTCACGCGAGGACGCTCAGCCGTCACCGCGAGGTGGGGTCCTTGATCCTGACGGACGCGGAGCCGGCGCGGGCGCAGGAGCTGGCGCACCGGCTGGGCGAGACGGCGGCGCCGGGCGTGGACGAGATCTTCCGCTGGGGTGTGGACGCGGTGGTGATCACCACGGCGACGGCGGCCCACGCCGAGTACATCGGCCGGGCGGCCCGGTCGGGGCTGCCGGTGTTCTGCGAGAAGCCGATCGCGCTGGACCTGCCGGGCACGCTGCTCGCGCTGGCCGAGGTGGAGACGGCCGGGACGGTGCTGCAGATGGGCTTCCAGCGGCGGTTCGACGCGGGCTACGCCGGCGCCCGGGAGGCCGTCCGCGACGGCCGGCTCGGCCGGCTGCACACCGTGCGGGCCATGACCTGCGACCAGTCCCCTCCCCCGGCCGCGTGGCTGCCGCTGTCCGGCGGGCTGTTCCGGGACACGCTGATCCACGACTTCGACGTGCTGCGCTGGGTGACCGGCCGGGAGGTGGCCGACGTGTACGCCACCGGCTCGGACGGCGGCCCCGCGATGTTCCGGGAGGCCGGGGACGTCGACACGGGCGCGGCGCTGCTCACGCTGGACGACGGCACCCTGGCGACGGCTTCGGCGACCCGGCTGAACGGCGCCGGCTACGACGTCCGCATGGAGCTGGCCGGGGAGCGGGACACGGTGGTGGTGGGCCTGGACGACCGCACGCCCCTCGCGTCCACCGAGCCGAGCGGGCCGCCGCCCGCGGACAAGCCGTGGACGGGGTTCCTGGACCGGTTCGGGCCCGCGTACGAGGCCGAGCTGAACGCCTTCGTGGAGGTCGTGCGCGGCGAGCGCGCCAACCCCTGCGACGGCCGCGAGGCGCTGCAGGCGCTGCGGATCGCCGAGGCCTGCGAACGCTCCCGCCGCGAACACCGCCCGGTACCGCTCACGGAGATCCCGGGCAGCACGGCGTCGTCGTAGGTGAGGCCCGCACACCGCCCCCCCCGGGACGGCCGTCGCACGACCCGGCGAGCGCGCCACCCCTGCGACACGGGAGGCATCACAGGCGCCGAAGCCTGCGAACGCCCCCACCGCGAACACCGCCCGGGGAGATACCGGGCGGCACGGGGCCGTCGTAGGCGTCAGGCCCGCACACCGCCCCACCAGGACGGCCGTCGCACGACCCGGCGAGCGCGCCACCCCTGCGACACGGGAGGCATCACAGGCGCCGAGGCCTGCGAACGCCCCCGCCGCGAACACCGCCCGGTACCGCTCACGGAGATCCCGGACGGCACGGGGCCGTCGTAGGCGTCAGGTCCGTGCACCGGCGGCGGGCGGTCGCCGTGTGGTGCTACCAGCGCACCGGCAGGGTGCGTACGCCGCGCATCAGGAGGCCGGGCAGCCACTCACCGGGCTCGCCGTCCAGGGCGAGACCGGGAACCCGGTCCAGGAGGGTGCCGATCGCGACGCGGCCCTCCAGGCGGGCCAGGGGTGCGCCGAGGCAGTAGTGGATGCCGTGGCCGAAGGCGAGATGGCCGCGGGTGTCGCGGCGGATGTCGAAGGTGTCCGGCTCGGCGTACCGGGCGGTGTCCCGGTCGGCGGCGGTGAGACCGATCAGCACGTGCTCGCCCTGTGCGATCGCCGTGCCGCCGATCTCCAACGGCTCGGCGGCGTACCGGAACGTGGCGTTCTCCACCGGGCCCTCCCAGCGCAGCGTCTCCTCCACCGTGCCGTCCAGGAGGCTGGTGTCGGCGCGCAGGGCGGCCAGTTGCCCGGGGTGGGTGAGCAGGGCGAGGACGGCGTTGCCTATGAGGTTCACCGTGGTCTCGTGGCCGGCTACGAGCAGCAGGAAGGCCATGCCGCGCAGCTCGTCGGCGGAGAGCCGGTCGCCGTCCTCGGCGGTGGTGCGGATCAGGTCGCTCAGCAGGTCGCCGGAGGGGCCCGCGCAGCGCTTGTCCTCGATGAGCTCCGTGAGGTACTCGCCGAGGCGGGCCACCGCCTCCTGCTCGGAGTCCGCGTCGGCCGGTGCGACCACCCCCGTGGAGATCCTCCGGAACTCCGCGCGGTCCACCTCGGGGACGCCGAGCAGCTCACAGATGACGGTGAGGGGCAGCGGATAGGCGAGGGACTCGATGAGGTCGGCGCGCCCGTGCGGCAGCATCTCGTCGAGCAGGTGGTCGGTGATCTGCTGGATGCGGGGGCGCAGCCGCTCCACCCGCCGCATCGTGAACGCGCGCGTGACGAGGCCGCGCAGCCGGGTGTGCTGCGGCGGGTCGGCGGCCAGCAGGTACTTGCCGATCAGCTGCTCGTCCAGCGCGGTCGCGCCGATCTTGCTGCCGTCCTTGGCCAGCCGCGGGTCGGCCAGGGCGGCGCGGGCCTCCTCGTACCCCACGACGAGCCAGCTCTCGTAGCCCTCCTCGGCTCCCGTCATCCGAATCCGGTGCACCGGGCCCCGCTCGCGCAGCCTCGCGTACAGCGGATGGGGATCGCGCCGGAACGCCTCCCCGAACTCCCCCAGGTCGACCACCTGTTGCCTGTCCATCGCTCCCCTTCCGGACCCCCCCGAGGCACACCGGGCACGTCCCGGTGCAGTGTCAACGTCCGCGGCGCCGGTTCAGTGCCCGTCCCCAACGAGTCCCGCGTCGTAGGCGAGCAGGGCGATCTGGACGCGGTTGCCGAGGCCGAGCTTGGCGAGGATGCGGGAGACGTGCGCCTTGACGGTGGCCACGCTCATGAACAGCTCCGCGGCGATCGCCGCGTTGGCCAGTCCGCGGCCGACGGCGACGGCGACCTCGCGTTCGCGGTCGTTGAGGGCGGCGAGCCGTTCGCGCGCGCGGGTCTGCCGGGAGTCGGCCGCGCTGACGGCCGCGTGCCGCATCAGCTGCCGGGTGACGGCGGGCGACAGGACCGGGTCGCCGGCCGCGACCCGGCGGACGGCGTCGACGATCTCGGCGGGCGGGGTGTCCTTGAGCACGAAGCCGGCGGCGCCGGCGCGCAGGGCGTGCAGCACCTGTTCGTCGGCGTGGAAGGTGGTCAGCACCACGACCTGCGGCGCGTCCGGCCGGGCGCACAGCCGCCGGGTCGCGGTGATGCCGTCCACCGACGGCATCCTGATGTCCATCAGCACGACGTCCGGCCGGGCGCGCCGCACGAGTTCCTCGGCCTCCGCGCCGTCGGCGGCCTCACCGACGATCTCGATGTCCCCGGCCCCGCCGATCATCAGCGCCAGGCCGGCGCGTACCAGGGGGTCGTCGTCCACGAGGAGGAGTCTGATCGGCGTCGCAGTCATGGGGCCACGTAATCACGGGCGGGGACGCGGGACGCGGGCAGCGGCCCGGGGCCGCCTCCGGGACGGGGCCGGGTGCGGGCCGGGTTCAGGCGCGGGGCCACGGCAGCCACCCCCGTACCTCGAAGCCGCCGTCGGGGCGCGGGCCGTGGCGCAGGTGCCCCCCGGCCAGCGCGGCGCGTTCCGTGAGGCCGATCAGGCCCTGGCCGGAGCCGGGGACGGCAGGCACCTCGGCGGGTGGGGCGGGGTGGGTGACCGTGACCGTCAGGCCGTCGCCGGGGGTGCCGGCGAGGCGGACCGTGACCTCGGTGCCGGGGGCGTGCTTGCGGGCGTTGGTCAGGGCTTCCTGGGCGATGCGGTAGGCGGTGCGGCCGACGGAGGCGGGGACGGCGGCCGGGTCGGCGACGCCGTGGTCCAGGGTGACCTGCATGCCGGCCTCGCGGGACTCGGCGACCAGGGCGTGCAGGGCGGCCAGGGTCGGCTGGGGGCGCCCGCCGGACGGTTCGTCGGCGTCGCCGGCCCGCAGCACCCCGATGATCTCCCGCAGGTCCTGCAGCGCCTCGTGGGCGCTCTCCCGGATCACCCCGGCGGCCCGCGCGACCTCCTCGCGGGGCGCGTCGGGCCGGAACTCCAGGGCGCCCGCGTGCACGCTCAGCAGGGTGAGCCGGTGGGCGAGCACGTCGTGCATCTCGCGGGCGATGGCCTCGCGGGCCAGCCGCTGCGCCTGCTCGGCCCGCAGCCCGGCCTCGGTCTCCGCGTGCCGGGCGCGGTCGCGCAGGCTCAGCACGAGCTGGCGTCTGGACCGTACGAACATGCCCCAGCCGACCATCGCCGCGGTGAGCAGCACGCCCGAGGCGACCGCCACGAGGTACGGCACGTCGGGGTCGGGCCGCAGCCGGAAGAAGACCGGGAGCAGCGCCACGGACACCCCGGCCACCCAGGCCACGTACCGGAAGGGCCGGTGCACGGCGAGCGTGAACAGGGCGACCACGTCCGCGCCGCCCGCGGTGTTCGACAGGAAGGCGACCGGCACCATCGCCACGGCGAGGCCGGCCGGCCACCGGCGCCGCAGCCACACCGCGCCGCAGGCGAGCGCGCCGAGCACCTGGTCCAGGGCTGCGTAGCCGTCCGGGAGGTCCTCGTGCCGCAGGGTGTCCGCGCTCAGCAGGCCGATCAACACGGCCAGCAGGAAACAGGAGAAGTCGACCACCCAGTCGCGCGCCGTGCGCCGGGGACGCCGGCCCGGGGCCGCGGCGTCCGGGGCCAGTTCGTGCACCAGCGCGGACGGGAACAGCCAGCGGCGTCCCGTGAACTGCTGCGGCTCCCGCGCCCGTTCGTCTTCGCTCACGGTCGGTCAATCTACGCACCGGCGGCGCCGTGCCGTCGTCCCGTGCCCGCGATCGCCTACCGGAGGACCGGGAACGTCGACTTAAGTCGCACCGTGGTGGTCTTTCGGCGACCGGCCGCCGGCGGGGCGCGGCCTTCCGGCAGCGTGCGCTCGTCCCGTGGCCGGCGGAGGGGGGGACCACGGGCAGGCTGCGGTGGGGTGTCCTCGACGGCTACGAGTTCTGCGCGGGCATCGCGCTGGTCGAGCCGGCGCCGGCCCTGTTCGGCGCCGCCGGGAGCCGCGGGCACGGCTGACCCGCGGCCCCGGGCGCCGGTGGGTCAGCAGCCGAAGTCGATCAGGTCGAACGTGGCGTAGTGGTCGGGGGTGTAGTAATCCTCCTCGTACCCGCCGCCCGTGACGATGCGGCGCGCGCCGCGGGTGGTCGAGCCGGGCGTCTTGACCGTGTACTCGTGGTAGTAGCCCGACGGCTGCCTGGGCAGAACGCCCTCCCGGTTCTGGAAGACGATCCCGTCCTGCGCGTACGGGTAGGGGCCGCCCCGGTCGATCAGGCGCAGGGTGTCGTGGGCCTGCGAGGGCAGTTCGCCGTAGCAGATGCTGCCGGCCGACACGGACGCCGCGGCGTCGGCGGTGGTGGCGGTGACGGTGCCGCCCACGAGGAGGGCGGACAGGAGCGCGACGGCGGCGCCGGTGCGGGTGGCGCGTGGGGGGAATCTCATGCCCACATGATGACGCGCGTAGACGTTGACATGTCAACGACAAAGTTGAAGATTTTCCGTATCCGTCCGAGGAGTTTTCGGGGAGTTAACCTGCCGACCGGCGGCCCCACGCGGTGCCCGCGAGGACCAGTGCGCCGCCCGCCAGGCCGAGCACGCCGAGCCGGTCGCCGCCCAGCGCGATACCGGCACCGGCGGCCCACAGCGGCTCGGTGCCGAGCAGCAGGCTGACCCGGGACGGCGAGGTGCGGCGGACGGCCCACATCTGCACGAAGAAGGCGAACACCGTGCACAGGGCCGACAGGAACAGCAGCCCGGCCCACTGCCGGGCGCCGAGGTCCGTCGCGACCGTCCAGGGCGCCGGGCCGCCGCCGGCGGCCGACAGCAGGGCGAAGACGGCGACGGCGGTGCCCAGCTGCACCGTGGTCAGCGGCAGCGCGCCGGCCTGCCGCACGGCCCTGATCCGGGACATGGCGAGGACGTGCAGGGTGCGGGCGAGCGCGGCGAGCAGCATCAGCAGGTCGCCGGGGGAGGGGCGGGTGAAGCCGGCGCCCTGGGTGAGCAGGACGACGCCGAGCACCGCCAGGGCCGCCGCGCCGAGGAAGGACGGCGTGGGCCGGGTGCGGGTGGCGGCGGCCTCGGCGAGCGGGGTGAGGACCATGGTGAGGCTGATGATCAGGCCGGCGTTGGTCGCCGAGGTGTGCACCACCCCGTACGTCTCCAGCAGGAAGATCCCGGCGAGGATCAGCCCGAGCAGGGCCGCGCCGCGCCACTGGGCGCCGGTGAGCGCGCGCAGGGCCCGGCGGCCGGCGAGGAACAGGGCGGGCAGCGCGAGCGCGAACCGCAGCACCAGGACGGCGAGGACGGTACGGGCGGTGGTGATCTCCTTCGCCGCCAGGTAGCTGGCGCCCCAGCACACCGCGACGAGCAGGACGGGCAGGTCGGTGTGCCAGGCCCGGCGGGGCGCGAGCGCGGCGGGCACGGCGAGCGAGGACATGGGCGCGGCTCTCCCGGTCTCCGAGGGCGGTGCGCAGACGTCGACGGCTCGCGCGGGTCGCGCTCACCGTACCGGCGGCGACGATCTTCGGCCAGAGCTTTCCGGGTGACCGCGCCCGGCCCGGCTGAGGCCGTTCGGCGGGTCCGGTGGACGGACCTCCGCCCCGGGCGGCACCGGTGCGGCCCTCGCCCAGGGACGGACGCGGCCCGCGTGCTGGAGCAGGCCGGGCCCCGCCCTGCCCCTTCCCGGCGCCGGCAGCCCTAGGCCTCGTCGGGGAGGTCGTACGTGCCGTACTCGGGGCTGCCCGCGAGGTCGTACGTCTGGAGGGAGATGCCCGAGCCGGTGACGTGGCCGGTGCGGTGGGCGAAGCGGGTGGGGAGCATGCCCTCCGTGAACAGCCGGCGGCCGGCGCCGAGGATGACGGGGAAGGTCAGCAGGTGCAGGGTGTCGACGAGCCGGAGGTCCAGCAGGGAACGGACCAGGGCGCCGCTGCCGTGGACCTGGAGTTCGCCGTCCGTGCGCTCCTTCAGGGCGGTGATCTCCTTCACCAGGTCCCCCGTGACGACGGTGGTGCCCGCCCACTCCGGGGCCTGGAGGGTGGTGGAGACGACGTACTTCGGCAGGGCGTTGAGCCGGCCGGCGATCGGGTGGGCGGGGTCGGTCACCTTCGGCCAGTAGGAGGCGAAGATGTCCTACGTGCGGCGGCCGAGCAGGAAGCCGCCCGCGCGGGCGAAGATCTCGGTGATGTACCTGCCGGAGTCGTCGTCGGCGAGCGGGAAGCTCCAGCCGCCCTGCTCGAAGCCGCCGGAGGTGTCCTCCCGGGGGCCGCCGGGTGCCTGGTGGACGCCGTCGAGGGTGACGAAGACCGTGGAGACGAGGTTGCCCATGGCGGGTGCCTTCTTCCGGGTGCGGGATCCGCTGTCACCACGTCGGACCCCGCACCCGCCCGGAACTCATCGGTTCAGCCGGCGTGGGTGGAGAACATTCCCCCGGTCGGCCCCTGCTTGTCGCCGCCCTGGGCCTTCTTCAGGGCGTTGGCGAGGCTCTCGATGGTGAGGGACTGCAGGATCACCCGGCCGTTGCCCTCCAGGGTGGCCAGGGACAGGCCCTCGCCGCCGAAGACGGCGTTCATGATGCCCTGCCGGTTGAGGCCGCCGACGCGCTGGACGCCGTACTGGATGCCCTCCTCGAAGGCGACCACGCAGCCGGTGTCGACCTCGATGCGGCCGCCGAAGTCCGCCGGGTTCAGGTCGATGAAGTTGCCCGCGCCGGCGATGATCACCGTGCCGTGCCCGGTGAACTTCTCCAGGACGAAGCCCTCGCCGCCGCTCATGCCGGTGCGGCCGCCGGCGAAGGCGATGCCGAAGTCGACGGTGGACTCGGCGGCCACGAAGGCGTCCTTCTCGGCGAACCACGCGCGCGTGCCGTCCAGCTCCAGGGCGCGCATCTCGCCGGGGAGGACACCGGCGAAGCCGACGGTGCCCTCGCCGCTCTGGGCGGTGAAGTACTGGAAGGCGAGCGACTCGCCCGCGAGCATGCGCTGGCCGACCTGCATGGCCGTCCCCATGGCCTGGCGGAGCAGGCCGCCCATGCCTCCGCCGCCGCCCTGCTGCTGCCCGCCGCCGGACGGGCCGGACAGCCGGGTCTCCATGGTCACGTTCACGGTCTTGAACAGGAACTTCCCGGCCTCGCAGTACACGGTCTGGCCGGGGCGCAGGTTGACGACCGCCATCTGCATGGCGTTGCCGACGATCTCTTGCTGAAGGGTCACGGGAGGAGAACGCGAAAGAGGGAGGGAAGAGTTCCGGGAGCCCCGGACAGGGTCCACGCGGGTGACGCGCGGGGCGCCCCGGTGCTGTCCGGCCGGGGCGCCCCGCGCGCGTGGGGGCAGGATCAGCCGCCCAGTTCCTGGTGGCGGGCGGCGAGACCGCTCGCGCCCTGCCCGGTCGGGGAGCCGAACAGCCGCAGCCGGGAGATGCCGCCGTCGGGGAAGATGTCGATCCGCGCGTGGGTGCCGACCGCCGGCTCCGGCAGCACGAAACGGTGGTTGGTGTCCGGCTGGAGGCGGGTGCGCGGGAGGATCTCGGTCCACGCGCCGCTCTCGCCGTCCTTGACCGACACCGACGCCCAGCCGGCGCTGTTGCCCTTCAGGCAGGCCGTGTCGATCTCGATGGCGCGGATCTGCGACTGGGCCACGAGCCGGTAGCGGATCCAGTCGTTGCCCTGGTCGCGGCGGCGGCGGGTCTCCCAGCCGTCGTCCATCTTGCGGGAGCGGCCCGGCTGGATGGTGTTGGTGGCCGGGGAGTAGAACAGGTCCGAGGCGTCCTCGACCCGGCCGCCGTTCTCCAGGGCGACCACGTCGAAGGTGCCGAGGGCCGCGAGCCACTCCGGGTCGGGCACGACCTCGCCGTACACGCGCAGGCGGGCGATGCCGCCGTCGGGGTGCTGGTTGATCCGCAGGTGCGTGAAGCGCTGCTCGGCGGTGATTTCGAAGCCGTTGGCCGCGTGGCCGCCGACGGCGGTGCGCGGGACGAGCGTCGTCCACTTCACGTCGTCGCCCAGCAGCTCCTCCGGGGACGGGGAGCCCGGCACCGTGGCGGCCTCGACCGAGACGGCCTGCGGGTAGTTGCCGCGGAAGTGGGCCGTGTCGACGACGATCCCGCGGATCACGCCGGGCGCGCCGAGCCGGACCAGCGCCCAGTCGTGGTCCTCGGCGGCCGGCCACGGGTGCCCGGCAGAGGCGCCGCGCCGGCGGCGGGTCTCCCAGCCGTCCATGATCTTGCCCTTGTGGCCGAAGTGCTCGGGGTCGAACTCGGCCCGCTCGGGCACCAGCAGGTTCTCCCGCTCGGCGAAGAACTCGTCGTTGGCGGCGATGACACCGGCGCCCAGCCGCCGGTCGGCGAGGTTGGCGTACTGGGTGAAGGGGAAGTCGGCGGTGCGGTAGTCCGCGTACGGGTCGCCGCCGCCGTAGGGGTTCGCGTCTCCGGTGAAGCCGGCCGAGCTCGATCGATGCAGCGCCGTCACAGGAATCAGGGGGTCCTTTCGGGAGTCGGGCCGGGTGCGGGGGGTGGCTTGGCGGGGGCGGCTGAGCAGCGTGCCCTTCGGCTCGGTGAACGCGCCGTCCGCGACGATGCGCTCGCCGCGCAGCCAGGTGGACTTCACGACGCCGTGCAGGGTCCTGCCGGCATAGGCGGTGACCCGGTTGCGGTGCTGGAGACCGGCCGGGTCGACGGTGAAGGTCTCGTCGGGGGCGAGGACGGCGAAGTCGGCGTCCAGGCCGGGGGCGATGGCGCCCTTGCGCGCGCCGAGACCGGCCAGGGCGGCGGTCCGCGCGGACATCCAGCGGACGACGTCCTCCAGGCCGTGGCCGCGCCTGCGGGCCTCGGTCCACACGGCGGACAGGCTGAGCTGGAGCCCGGAGATGCCGCCCCACGCGGTGGCGAAGTCGTCGGTCTTCAGGTCCGCGGTGGAGGGCGAGTGGTCGGTGACCACGCAGTCGATGGTGCCGTCGGCCAGCGCCTCCCAGAGCAGGTCCTGGTTGGCGGCCTCGCGGATGGGCGGGCAGCACTTGAACTCGCTGGCGCCGTCCGGGACTTCCTCGGCGGTCAGGGTGAGGTAGTGCGGGCAGGTCTCGACCGTGATCCGCACGCCCTCGGCGCGGGCGGCGCGGATCAGCGGCAGCGCGTCGCCGGAGGACAGGTGCAGCACGTGCACGCGCGCGTTGAGCCGCCGGGCCTGGGCGATGAGGCCGGCGATGGCGGTGTCCTCGGCGTCGCGCGGGCGGGAGGCGAGGAAGTCGGCGTACCGGGGGCCGCCGTGCTGCGGGGCGGCGGCCAGGTGGTGCGGGTCCTCGGCGTGCACGATCAGCAGGCCGCCGAAGCCGGCGATCTCGGCCAGCGACCGGGCGAGCTGGTCCTGGTCGAGGTGCGGGAACTCGTCCACGCCCGAGGGGGACAGGAAGGCCTTGAAGCCGAAGACGCCGGCCTCGTGCAGCGGGCGCAGGTCCTCGACGTTGTCGGGCAGGGCGCCGCCCCAGAAGCCGACGTCGATGTGCGCCTTGTCGCGGGCCACGTCCTGCTTGGTCCGCAGGTGTCCGACGGTCGTGGTGGGCGGGAGGGAGTTGAGCGGCATGTCGATCAGCGTGGTGATGCCGCCGGCCGCCGCCGCGCGGGTGGCGGTCCAGAAGCCCTCCCACTCGGTGCGTCCCGGGTCGTTGACGTGCACGTGGGTGTCGACCAGGCCGGGCAGCAGGACGTGGTCGCCGACGTCCTCCAGCCGGGCGCCGGCCGGGACCTCGGCGTCGTGCGGCAGGACGGCCGTGATCCTCCCGGCGGACACGGTGACGGTGGCGGCCCGTGTCCCCTCCGGGGTGATCACGCGCGTGGAGCGCAGCACCAGTTCAGCCTCGGACACCCGAACCCCTCTCTCCCGCCGTTGTACGTCCAGGAAACGGGATGTACACCCACGTAACGGATTTCAACGTTCTGTTGAAGGAGTCTTCACTCCCGCCCCTCCGCCGTCAAGGGGCACACTTTGGGGCAGCGCGGCCGGCATCACCGCTCTGGACGTTTCCACAAAGCGGAATTAGAATTCCATCAAGCAGAACGTAGCTATGTACAAGCGGGGAGTCAACCGCCTGCCGGGTAGGCTTCTGCCCCTCCCGCCAGCCCCGAAAGGAACGCGCCGTGCCGACGTCCAGCGCCAGCACCACCGACTCCGCCAAGCCCTCCGCCGCAGGCGGGGTGCAGTCCCTGGAGCGCGCATTCGACCTGCTTGAGCGGATGGCGGACGCGGGCGGCGAGGTGGGCCTGAGCGAGCTGTCCGCGGCCAGCGGACTGCCGCTGCCGACCATCCACCGGCTGATGCGGACCCTGGTCGCCTGCGGCTACGTCCGCCAGCAGGCCAACCGGCGGTACGCGCTCGGGCCCCGCCTGATCCGGCTCGGCGAGTCCGCGGCCCGGCTGCTCGGCACCTGGGCCCGGCCGTACCTGGCCCGGCTGGTGGAGGAGACCGGCGAGACGGCGAACATGGCGCTGCTCGACGGCGACGAGATCGTGTACGTGGCACAGGTGCCCTCGAAGCACTCGATGCGCATGTTCACCGAGGTGGGCCGCCGGGTGCTGCCGCACTCCACCGGGGTGGGCAAGGCGCTGCTGGCAGGGGTGCCGGACGACGAGGTGCGGGCGCTGCTGGACCGGACGGGCATGCCGGCCGCCACGGAGAAGACCATCACCACGCCGGAGGGCTTCCTCACGGCCCTGGAGGACGTACGGCGCCTGGGGTACGCCGTCGACGACAACGAGCAGGAGATCGGGGTGCGGTGCCTCGCGGTGTCCGTGCCCGACTCCCCCACGGCGGCGGCCATCTCCATCTCGGGGCCTGCGGGGCGGGTCACGGAGGCGGCCACGGACAAGATCGTGCCGGTGCTCCAGCAGATCGCCCGCGAACTGTCCACGGCGCTGGCCAGCCAGAACCAGGGGTGACCCGTTCCGCGCGGGTCCGGGGCCGGCCGGGGGCCCTCCCGGACGCGGGCCGAGTGCCCGTACCCGTGCGCCCACCCCGCCCGCGGGGCGCGGCGGGGCTGTGCGGGGTGAGGGTGGCCGGTGGTCAGGGCGGGTGACGGCGGCCGAGGCGAACCGCCACCGGGGCCGCGGCTCCCTCCGGCGGGCGCGGAGGTGCCGGTGGCGACGGGGCGTTCGGGAGAGTGCTACCGCCCTTGCGCGTCGGCAGGTTGGGGTACGGGTGCGTCCGCTCGCACCGCGGGGTCCCGGCGAGCGCGGGGGCGGTAGCGGGAGAGGGCCACCCCGGTCAGGCACAGCAGCCCCCCCAGCAGGGTGAGCCAGGCCGGGACTTCGCCCAGGACTACCCAGCTCAGCAGGACGACCACGGCCGGCACGGCGTAGGTGGTCGCGCCGAGCTTCCCGGCCGGCATCCGTGCGAGGGCGTAGGACCAGGTGGTGAAGGCGAGGGCGGTGGGGACCGCGCCCAGGTAGACCATGTTGAGGCTGGCCGAGAGGGGGGCACGGGGGATCTCGGAGACCAGCTGCCCGGTGAACGGCAGGCACGCCACGGCCCCGGTCAGGCAGCTGTACGTGGTGATCTGCAGCGGTGTCCCGTGGCGGAGTGCGGGCTTCTGCGCGATGACCCCCGTCGCGTACGCCACCGCCGCGAGCAGGCACAGCAACACCCCGAGCACCGACGTCGAACCGCCGCTCCCGGACGACATCGACAGGCCGACGACCACGGCGCCGGCGAAGGAGACGACCGTGCCCGTCAGCAGCCGCGGCGGCAGTCCCTCGCCCAGCAGGCGTGCGGCGAGGAGCGCCATGAGAATCGGCCCGGTGTTCACGAGCAGGGACGCGGTCCCCGCGTCGACGAGGCGCTCGCCCCAGTTGAGAGCCACCATGTAGCCGCCGAACCATACGAGTCCGGACAACAGGATGCCCTTGCCGGCACCGCGCGGGGGCAGGCCCTCGCGGCGCAGGAGGAGCAGCGTCACGAGGACGAGCGAGGCGATGAGCAGTCTGCCGAGGGCGAGCGCCCCGGGGGAGTAGGCGGCTGCGGCGCTGCGGATGGAGACGAACGCGGACGCCCAGGCGAACACCGTGAAGCAGACGGCGCCGCCGGTGACGAGGGCAGGGGGGAGGGCACGCGGGCGGGTCTTCATACCTGCCGACCCTACACCGAACACTTCGGCGTTCACCGAATTGTTTACTCGGAAACTCTGTGAGGGGTCAGTTCCCGCCCGGGCGGGAAACCCCCTCTAGTTCCATGCCTGTGGGGTGAGGCCCAGGAGTTCCCCGAGGGCCTTCTCCCCCGCCCGGGTCACCAGCAGGGCCCGTCCGCCGCCCTCGGGGCGTACCACCCAGGACTCGGCCAGGGCCCGCGCGCACAGCCTCGCCCCGACCAGGCCGCCCAGGTGGCGCCGGCGTTCGGTCCAGTCCAGACAGGAACTCGCCGCCGGCCTGCGTCCGGCCCCTGTCACGTCGACGCCCGCCCGCTCACACCAGTCGTATCCGGCCGGCGTCAGCGCGAAAACGCTCTCCGTCCGCAGCAGACCCCGGTCCGCCATCGCGTGCGTCACCGCCATGCCGAGCCTCCCCGCGAAGTGGTCGTAGCACGTGCGGGCCCGGGCCACCGGGTCCGGCGCGGCGACCACCGGGACGGCGTGGGCCGCATCACGGCCCGGGACGGCGTATGAGGCCAGTTCGTCGACCAGGCGGGCGGTGGCCGCGTCGGCGATGCGCACGTAGCTGTGCCGTCCCTGCCGCTCCGTCACGCACACCCCCGCGTCGAGGAGGCGGGTCAGGTGCCCGCTCACGGTGGAGGGGGCGACCCCGGTGGCGCGGGCCAGCTCACCCGCCGTCCAGGCCCGCCCTTCGAGCAGGGTCATGCAGATGGCGGCCCTCGTCTCGTCGGCCAGGGCGGCAGCGAGGGAGGCAAGCCGCGCGGCGGGGGCGGGAGCCTCCGCCGGCCCCGGGGCACGTACGTGTTCCATGGCTTCAGGATGCCTCATCACTTCGACAGACAGCGAAACGTGCGGCCTCCCCCGCCTCGGACACCCGTCCCCTGCCGTGGAAGGCTCTGCCCATGCCTTCGACGTGGCACCCGTCCGGACCCAGGTTCGACGGCTTTCGAGCCGGCGCGGTGCGCGGGTGACGGGGTTCGGCCACGGGTACGTCACGGCGGCAGCGGCCCACCGTGCTGCTTCCTGCACGGCCACCGCCGCACGCACGCGACCTGGCACCCCGTCGCCCCGCTGCCGGTGGCCGCCGGTCGCACCGTGGTCTGCCCCGGCCTCCGCGGCTACGGCCAGTCCGGGAAGCCTGCGCCGGACCCGCAGCACCGCCCCTGCTCCAAGCGGGCCACGGCAGGTGACTGCGTGGCGCTCATGCGCGCTCGCCAGGTGTCGGGGTCGGTGTCGATGACGCGTTCGGCCGGCTTGTCGGTCCGCCCGAGGAAAAACCAGTGCACGGAACGTACGGCAGGCCCACACGAACGCCGCCCGGCTCGCTGACGCGCTCGGCCGGCCCACCGTCCCGGCACCTCGGCCGGGCCGCCAGGGCGGCGAAGAGCGCGTCTCAGGTCCGGTTCGGCTCGCCGAACAGGTCGACGGCGTCGCGCACCTGCGACAGACCCCGGGCCAGCGCGCTCATCGAGCCTATGGCGCCGGCGATCAGCAACAGGGAGCTGCGCAGGCGCGGGATCTCCGGCAGGCCGCCGGCGGCCATCGCGGCCAGGGCCGCCAGCTCGTCCTCGGCTATCGCCCGGTCGGGGAAGTCCGCCCGTAACGCGGCGAGTTCGCGGCGCAGCCGGGACACCGCGGTCTGCAGTTCCGCCACTCTCGGGTCCTCGTCGCTGCCGGTCACCGGCCTCTGCCCCAAGCTCCGCAACACAGCCCTCCCCCAGCCACGCCGTCGTGCGCGGGTCAGTAAACGCCACGCCGTGCGGGAGCGCCACAGGGCGTACCGAAATTCAGCCCAACGGAACCGGCACCGAAAAACCGTCCGGTGCCTCCGCCGTCGGGTATGCAGGACCCATGACGGACAACCAGGATCCGCAAGGGGAGGTCGCGGGGCTGCTGCTCGCCGCCGGCGGCGGCAGGCGGCTCGGCGGGCGCCCCAAGGCGCTGCTGACACACCGGGGGCGGCCCCTGGTCGAACACGCCGTCGGGGTGCTGCGCGCCGCCGGGTGCCGGCGGATCCACGTGGTGCTGGGCGCCGCGGCGGACGAGGTGCGCGACCGGGCGGAACTGGGCGGCTGCGTGCTGGTGGACAACCCGGACTGGGCCGAGGGCATGGGCTCCTCGCTGCGCGCGGGGCTGGCCTCGCTCGCGGCGACGGGGGCGCGGGCGGCCCTGGTGAGCCTGGTCGACCAGCCCGGCATCGGACCGGCCGCGGCGGCCCGGGTGCTCGGCGCGTACACGGACGGGGCCTCGCTGGTCTCGGCCGCCTACGCCGGGGTGCGCGGCCATCCCGTGCTGTTCGGCGCCGCGCACTGGGCGGGCGTCGCCGGGACGGCCACCGGGGACCGGGGGGCGCGGGCCTACCTGAAGGCGCACGAGGCGGAGATCCGGCTCGTGGAGTGCGGGGACGTCGCCGAGCCGTACGACATCGACACCGAGGCCGACCTGAGCCACCTTGAGTGAAGGGGGTGGCACGCCGCGCCACCTTGCCTCGACCCGGAGAATCTCGACATCAACAAACCATTGAAGTTCCACGATGAGGAAACTACTATCCACTGATCAGAAGCGCCTGCCCCGCACAGTCGGCGCTCTTCGCCCTATACGTGCCGCTAGGCACCCGGTGCCACCGCTGAAGGAAGTGACAGCTCATGTCCGCACCAGCGCCGTCCCCGCTGGCCATCGTCGACGCCGAGCCCCTGCCCCGGCAGGAGGAGGTCCTCACGGACGCGGCGCTCGCCTTCGTGGCGGAGCTGCACCGGCGGTTCACCCCGCGCCGTGACGAACTCCTGGCCCGCCGGGCCGAGCGCCGCGCCGAGATCGCCCGCACCTCCACGCTCGACTTCCTGCCCGAGACGGCAGCGATCCGCGCGGACGACTCCTGGAAGGTCGCCCCGGCCCCAGCCGCGCTGAACGACCGGCGCGTCGAGATCACCGGCCCCACGGACCGCAAGATGACCATCAACGCGCTGAACTCGGGCGCGCGGGTCTGGCTCGCCGACTTCGAGGACGCCTCCGCCCCCACCTGGGAGAACGTGGTCCTCGGCCAGCTGAACCTGATCGACGCCTACAGCCGCCGCATCGACTTCACCGACGAGCGCACCGGCAAGTCGTACGCCCTGCGCCCGGACGAGGAGCTGGCGACCGTCGTCATGCGCCCGCGCGGCTGGCACCTGGACGAGCGGCACCTGGCCGACGCCGACGGCCGCGCCGTCCCGGGCGCCCTCGTCGACTTCGGCCTGTACTTCTTCCACAACGCCCGGCGGCTGCTCGACCTGGGCAAGGGCCCCTACTTCTACCTGCCGAAGACCGAGTCGCACCTGGAAGCCCGCCTGTGGAACGAGGTGTTCGTCTTCGCCCAGGACCACCTCGGCATCCCGCAGGGCACCGTCCGCGCCACCGTGCTCATCGAGACCATCACGGCCGCGTACGAGATGGAGGAGATCCTCTACGAGCTGCGCGACCACGCCTCCGGGCTGAACGCCGGCCGCTGGGACTACCTGTTCTCCATCGTGAAGAACTTCCGTGACGGCGGACCGAGGTTCGTCCTCCCGGACCGCAACGCGGTGACGATGACCGCCCCGTTCATGCGGGCCTACACCGAACTCCTCGTCCGCACCTGCCACAAGCGCGGCGCGCACGCCATCGGCGGTATGGCGGCCTTCATCCCCTCCCGCCGGGACGCCGAGGTCAACAAGGTCGCCTTCGAGAAGGTCCGCGCCGACAAGGACCGGGAGGCGAACGACGGTTTCGACGGCTCCTGGGTCGCCCACCCCGACCTGGTGCCGATCGCCATGGAGTCCTTCGACAAGGTGCTGGGCGACAAGCCCCACCAGAAGGACCGGCTGCGCGAGGACGTCCGGGTCGAGGCCGCCGACCTGATCGCGATCGACTCGCTGGAGGCGAAGCCGACGTACGCCGGTCTCGTCAACGCCGTCCAGGTCGGCATCCGTTACATCGAGGCCTGGCTGCGCGGGCTGGGCGCGGTCGCCATCTTCAACCTGATGGAGGACGCGGCCACCGCCGAGATCTCCCGCTCGCAGATCTGGCAGTGGATCAACGCCGGCGTCAGGTTCGAGAACGGCGACCGGGCCACGCCGGAGCTGGCCCGCAAGGTCGCCGCCGGGGAACTCGACGCCATCCGCAAGGAGATCGGCGAGGAGGCCTTCGCGGCCGGGCACTGGCAGGAGGCGCACGACCTGCTGCTGACGGTGTCCCTGGACGAGGACTACGCCGACTTCCTCACCCTGCCGGCGTACCGGCAGCTGCGCGGCTGATCCCTCCCGCGACGAGTGGCCCGGGGACGTCCCCGGGCCACTGTGCGCCGGGTCATCCCAGGTGCGCCGACCAGTCCTGTTCCGCCGCCGGCTTGCCGTGCAGGTCCGGGACCCGCTTCAGCCAGGCCGGGCGGCCCGCCTGGCTCCGTGCCGCGCGGTCGGCCTCCTCGGCCGCCAGCTGCTCGCGGCTCGGGAAGTCGGTGGGCAGCCACTCGGCCGAGAGCCGGACCCGGTCCAGGAGGTAACCGACGTAGGCGTCCCGGACGTCGTCGGGCGTGGCGAACCCGGCGTCCTCGGCCAGCCAGGCGTCCGGCACCTCGGCGAGGATCCCGCGCAGCAGCTCCCGGGTCACGCGGGGCGCCAGTTCGGCGTCGGCGGCGCGCACGTCGGGCCCGTACAGGCCGAGGGCGTGGTGCCGGAAGTCGTACCTGCGGCCCGGGGCCGTGGTGTCCCAGCGGTGGTGGAAGACGAGGGCGGCGCCGTGGTCGATGAGCCACAGGCGCGGCGGCGCGGTGCCGAGCGTGGGCCAGACCATCAGGTTGGAACTGTGCACCGTGCGGTCGACGTTCACGGTCAGCGCGTCCAGCCAGACGATCCGGCCGGCCTCCACCGGGTCCACCGGGAAGGCCCGGGCGATCTCCGGGGTCAGGTCCACGGCGCCCGGCAGGAAGTCCATGCCGAGGTTGACGCCCGCGCTGGCGCTGTGCAGGTCGCGCACCTCCTGGTGCGGTTCCCCGGCGGCGACGGCCGGGTCGAAGTGCACCAGCACCAGCTCCGGGAAGCGCAGCCCGAGCGCGCGGGCGAGTTCACCGACGACGACCTCCGCGACCAGCGCCTTGTGGCCCTGCGCCGAGCCGGTGAACTTCACGACGTAGGTGCCCAGGTCGTCGGCCTCCACGATGCCGGGGACGGAGCCGCCGGAGTGCAGCGGGGCGACGTAGCGGGTGGCCGTGACCTCTCTCAGCATCCTCCAGCGCCCCCTCGCTCGGTCGGGCAGCGAGCCCTCGCTGCGGCCCTCTGCTCCGAGGTGAGCATAGTAACCGAGCGTGACAGCCGGAGGAGCTCCTCCGCTGTCCGGCGTCCCCGTCGCGGCGGGTGGTCCGGGTGCCGTCCGCGCCCGGTCGCCCGGTCACCGGCATTCCGTATACGCCGAGAATTCCCGGCGTACGGAAACACCAGGTGAGCCGGGCCATACGGGTCACGCGTTATTCAAATCGATGTAACCGCCATCGAAAAAGCGCCGTCAAAGGTTACCTACAGGAAACACGACAGGCGCCGACAATTCAGCGGGAAGGGTTCCCCGGCAGTGCCGTCACGGACTCCCGGATCGATTCCCCCCAGCGATCGACACGCGGTCGGCCATGACGGCTGCACACCCCCGAGCACAGGTCACCGGCCGAAAACATACCTTTGAACAACCCCAGGACGATATGACTTAGATCACGTTTAGCGGTCCGCCGGACCTAGAACCGGCCACAAAATCCGACGAAGGGCACCGCCTAAAAAGGGAGTCAATCGCTCCGCTCATTACTCCCGTTGCCCGAAGACGAGTGGTCGGTATTTACTGGCCCCACCCCAGAGAACGCGGCCACCACTCGGCACCCCCCGCCTCAACCACGTGATCAAGCTAATACGAAGCGGAGTCGAAGGAATGCCTGCTACCGCAGCTCTGGCCGTCCTGGAGGGTTTTGACGGCCTGCCCCCGAGGGACACGGCACTGCACGAGCGCGAGGGGCAGTTGTCTCTTCTCCACAGCCTCCTGCAGGACTCCCTGCGGGGGAACACCCGTCTGGCCGTCGTGAGCGGGGCCGCCGGCCACGGGAAGACCGAACTCCTCGACGCGTTCGCCGCGCAGGCCCAGGGCCTGGGGGTGGCCCATGTCGCCGCGGCGGCCTGCCGTGCCGAGCAGCCCGTCCCGTTCGGCGTACTCGCCCAGCTGTTCCAGTCGGCGGACCTGCCCCCGCACATCAGCACCCGGGTGTCCCGGCTGCTGGGCCAGGCCATAAGCTCGGGCGGCTCGGCGATGCCCCACGAGCCGGGGGTCATCCCCCCGCGCCTGTTCCACCAGATGGGCACAGCCCTCCACGATCTCGTGGAACTCTCGCAGCCCCTGCTGATCAGCGTCGACGACGTCCAGTATGCGGACGCCCCGTCCCTGCTGTGCCTGTCCACCCTGGCGCGCCGGCGGCGTACGGCCCCCCTGCTGCTCCTCCTGAGCGAACACCCCTCCCCGCAGTCCGCCAGTGTCCTGCTGAACGCGGAGCTGCCGCCGGAGCCGCTGTCCCACCGGGTGCTGCTGCCCCCGCTGTCCCGCGGCGGGGTGCGCGCCCTGCTCGCCGCGCGGCTCGGCGACGGCGCGGCCGCGCGCCTCGCCGACGACTGTCTCGCCGTCACGGGAGGCAACCCGCTGCTGGTGCGCAGGCTGGTCGAGGACACCGCCGCGCAGGGAGAACCGTTCGCCCTGCACGCCGGTCCCCGCTTCGAGCGGGCCATCCTTCACTGTCTCTACCGCTGCGATCCGTACGCGCGCACCGTGGCGCGGCAGATGGCCGTGCTCGACGACCCGGAGTACACCCCGCTGCTGTCCCGGCTGTCGGACGTGGACCCGCGGTGCCTGTCCCTGACCCTCGGCGTCCTGGAGGAGACCGGCTTCCTCAGGGAGGGCGCCTGGCGCCACCCGAAGGCACGCGCGGCCGTCCTGCACGAGATGACCCCCGAGGAGCGCGCCACTCTGCACACGAGGACCGGAACGCTGCTCTTCAAGAACGGCGCACCGGTGACCGCGGTGGCCCGCCACCTGATCGCCGCCAGCCGCATCGACAACGACTGCGCGGCGAGCGTGCTGCTGGAGGCGGCCGAGGAGGGCCTCGCCACCGGTGACACGGCCCTGTCGTCGAACTGTCTGTCGGTCGCCTACCAGTACGGCCGCAGCGAGCAGCACCGCGCCACCACCACGGCGATGCTCTTCCGCACCGAGTGGCGAGCCGATCCGCGCACCGCGGCGCGCCGCATCCCGACGCTCCTGGACGCGGCGCGGGAGGGGCACCTGACGGGACGGCACGTCTCGGCCCTGGTCGACGCCCTGCTCTGGTTCGGCCGTCCCGAGGCGGCGCTCGACGCGCTGGAGCGGATGGAGCGGGACGCCTGGCAGAGGCAGGACGTGGAGGCTTCCGCGCACCTGCAGGCCCGCCGCGCCACGCTCGGCCTGCTGTACCCGGCGACGGTGTACGGTGACGGCACCTCCGCCGCGGTCCTCGGGGAGGAGCGTCCGCGGTGGACGTCCTCCCGGAGCCAGGTCCTGAGCGAGCTGCTCCGGGTGCTGCAGACGGGCCCCAACGCGGCGTCGGCCCTGACCGCGGAACAGACGCTGGTCACCCACCAGTTGACCGACGAGACCGTGCCGAGCCTCGCCGCCGCGATCGACGTCCTGCTCCTCGACGGCCGCCACGCGTCGGCGGAGCGGTGGATCGACACGCTCGCCTCGGTCACCCGGAAACAGTCGGCAAAAGCTTGGCATGCCCTCTTCAAGAGTTTGGGTGCCAGGCTCGCTCTCCAGCGCGGCAACCCGGCCGAGGCCGCGCGCCTGGCCGAAGCGGCCCTGGCCGAGATACCCACCGGCAGCTGGGGCGTCATGATCGGCCTGCCGCTGAGTGTGGCGATCGAGGCGCACACCCTCCAGGGTGCGCACCACGCCGCCCTCGCCCAGCTCCAGACACCGACCCCGGACGCGATGTTCCAGACCCCGCTGGGCCTGCGCTACCTGACCGCCCGCGGCCGTGCCCTCCTCGGCAACGGGCAGGCGCAGCCGGCCCTGGACGACTTCCTCGCGGTCGGCGAGCTGGCCGCACGCTGGCGGATGGACGTACCGGCGGTGCTGCCCTGGAGAACCGACGCCGCCCTGGTGCACCTGCTGCGCGGCGACACCGCTCGGGCGCGGGAACTGGCGACGGAACAGCTGGCGTCGGTGCGCCAGGGCCAGCACCAGGTGCGCGCGGTGACCCTGCGGGTCCTCGCCGCCACCTCCCCGGCGGAGGAGCGCGGCAAACTGCTCGCCCACGCCCTGGAGGCGGCGCAGCAGTGCGGCAACCCCGTGGTCCTGGCCCAGACCCTGCACGAGACGGGCCGTTGTCACCAGGAGGCGAGCCAGTACAGCAAGGGCCGGATGGCGCTGCTGCGGGCACGCCAGCTCGCCGAGGAATGCGGTGTCCAGTTGCCGGCCCGCACGCTCCCGGAGGCGCCGCGCGGCCGGCAGCCGGCCGCCGTGGTGGGCGGGAGCGACGAGCTGGTCGGCATCCTGAGCGACGCGGAGATGCGGGTGGCGGCGCTGGCGGTGCGCGGGCACAGCAACCGGCAGATAGCGGCCAAGCTCTTCGTCACGGTGAGCACCGTCGAGCAGCACCTCACGCGGGTGTACCGGAAGCTGGGCATCAAACGGCGGAGCGATCTCACGCTCGCCCTGCACGGGGGCGACACCGCCCGCACCGCTTCCTGACGCGGATCCGGACGGGCGCGCCGGCCACGCCTGGACCGGGCCGTCACCGCCCGCCGGTGGCGGTGCGGCCCGGGAGCCCGCCGCTCCGGGCCGGCACCGGCGCGTGGTTCAGGCGCGGCCGGGGCCGGCGGGGAAGGGCGTGAGCGCCGCGCGGATCTCGCGGGCCACCGCCTCGGACTGTCCGTCGAGGTAGAAGTGGCCGCCCGGCAGGACCCGCACGTCGACGTCGCCCGTGGAATGAGCCCGCCACGCCGTCGCGTCCTCGATCGTGGTGACCGGGTCGGCGTCGCCGACCAGCACGGTGATCGGGCAGCCGATCCGGGCGTCCCGCGGCGCAGGTCGGTACGTCTCGATCGCCCGGTAGTCGGCCCGCAGCGCGGGCAGGAGCATGGCCATCAGCTCCTCGTCCGCGAGCAGGGCCCGGTCGGTGCCGCTCAGGCGCCGCAGCTCCGCGATGATCCCGGCGTCACCGCCCAGATGGACCCGGTCGTCCCGGTGCACGGAGGGGGCCCGGCGGCCCGACGCGAAGAGCCGTACCGGACCGGCCGTACCGGGCCGCCGTGCGTAGCGGAGGGCCACCTCGAAGGCGACGACCGCGCCCATGCTGTGCCCGAAGAAGGCGCAGTCGCGCGGCAGTTCGGGGCCGAGGGCGCCGAACACCGCGTCCGCCAGCTCCCCGATGCTGCCGGCCGGGGGCTCCTGGCGCCTCTCCTGGCGTCCCGGGTACTGGACCGCGACCACTTCCACCTCGGGAGCGAGCGCCCGGGAGAGCGGGACGAAGGAGCTCGCCGCACCTCCCGCGTGCGGAAAGCAGACGAGTGTCGCCGAGCTGCCGGAAAGCGGGGTGAAGAGGCGGAGCCAGTCGCTCGTGTATGGGTTCGGCATGTTCACGGACGCAGCGTAGGACGGTCCGGAAGCGGTCCGGAACCCCTACCCGCGGGCGGCGGCCGGCATGCCGGCGCAACCCGTCAGCCGGCCGCGCAACCCCTTTTCCGACCCCGGAAAACAACCCCTACTCCGGTGTCCGGCACCCCCAGAAAGGTCCGTGAACGCTTGTCCCCGTGGCGTCGGCCGGGTGAGGCTGGACGGCGTATCTGCCATCGTGACGGCCGGCTTCCGGATGGCCGGGGACCGGCAGAAGGGAAACCGCGTACCCGTGAGTTACGAGCGAGAACGTGCGCGCCCGATAAAGGAGCTGGAGGCCGAGGAGCTGATCCAGGGGATCTGTTTCAAGAACGGTCCCCCGCGACGCACCGGCGTGGAACTCGAATGGTTACTGCACGACTCCGACGACCCGCACTGTCCCGTCGGCCCCGACCGGCTCGCCCCGGCCGTCGCCGGGCTGCGTGCCCTTCCCCTGCGGTCCGCGGTGACGACGGAACCCGGCGGCCAGCTCGAACTCAGTTCTCCGCCCTCGTCCTCGCCGGACGACTGCGTCACGGTCGTCAACAGTGATCTCGCCCTGGTGCGGGGCGCGCTGAAGGACCACGGACTCGTGCTCACGGGGCACGGGCACGACCTGTGGCGAGCACCGCGCCGTGTACTGGCCGAACCCCGCTACGCGGCGATGGAAGCCTATTTCGACAGGTCCGGTCCCGCCGGACGCTCCATGATGTGCAGCACCGCCTCCGTGCAGGTGTGCGTGGACAGCGGGGACGACACGGACGGACCGCACGGCTACCGGTTCCGCTGGCGGCTGGCGCACCTGCTGGGCCCCGTGCTGGTGGCGGCCTTCGCCAACTCCCCGCTCGCCGAGGGCAGGCCCACCGGGTGGAAGTCCACCCGGCAGCGCGTCTGGGCCTCGCTCGACCCCGCGCGCACCGTGGCCCCCGCGCCGGCCGACGGCCCCCGTACCGCCTGGGCCTCCTACGCCCTGGACGCGCCGGTGCTGTGCGTCAGGGGCGACGGCGCGGACTGGACCGCCCCCGCCGGACTGACGTTCCGGGACTGGGTCCGCGGCCGGGGCCCGCGGCCGGCGACGGAGGACGACCTGCGGTACCACCTCACCACGCTGTTCCCGCCGGTCCGCCCGCGTGGCCACCTCGAACTGCGCATGATCGACGCGCAGCCGGGCGAGGACGGCTGGATCGTGCCCCTCGCCGTGACCTCCGCGCTGCTGGACGATCCGACGGCCGCCGGCCTCGCCCTGCGCGCCCTCCAGCCGCTCGCCGGCGAGGCGGACGGCCCGGAACGCGCCCCGCGCCATCCGCTCTGGCGGGCCGCCGCCCGCCACGGCCTGGCCCACCCACCGCTGCACGAGGCCGCCGTCGCCTGTTTCGCCGCGGCCGGTGAGGCCCTGGCCCGCGGGGGTGCGTCCGCGGCGGTGCGCTCGGCCGTCGCCTCCTTCGCCGACCGCTATGTGTCCCAGGGCCGCTGCCCCGCCGACGACCTGCTCGACACCGTCCCGAGGAAGGACACCGGCTCATGACCGCTCACGTTCCGCAGGAGACCGGCGGGGACGTCGACCCGGAGTCACTGCGGCAGCGCGCGGTCGCGGCGCTCACGACGGCGCGGGCCCGCACCGAGCTGCTCACCTCCTGTGTGGCGGACCCCGAACTCACCGCTCAGCACTCGCCCCTCATGTCGCCGCTGGTGTGGGACCTGGCCCACATCGGCAACCAGGAGGAGCAGTGGCTGCTGCGCACGCTCGGCCGGAGGGAGGCGCTGCGCCCGGACATCGACTCGGTCTACGACGCCTTCGAGCATCCCCGGGCGGAACGGCCCGCACTGCCGCTGCTGCCGCCGGCCGAGGCCCGCCGGTACGTCGGCGACGTGCGCGCGCGGGTGCTGGACGTGGTGGCGGAGACTCCGCTGACCGGGGGCGGTCCGCTCGCCGATGCCGGGTTCGCCTTCGGCATGGTCGCCCAGCACGAGCAGCAGCACGACGAGACGATGCTCATCACGCACCAGCTGCGCCGGGGCGCCCCCGCCCTGTCGGCCCCCGCTCCCCCGCCGGCGCCCGCCGACGCGTCGGCGCTGCCCGCGGAGGTGCTGGTCCCCGGCGGACCGTTCCGCATGGGGACGGACGTCGAACCCTGGGCCCTGGACAACGAGCGGCCCGC
Organism: Streptomyces sp. NRRL S-1022; assembly: GCF_000720135.1. Taxonomy (GTDB): domain Bacteria; phylum Actinomycetota; class Actinomycetes; order Streptomycetales; family Streptomycetaceae; genus Streptomyces. The sequence goes on from NZ_JOIU01000041.1 coordinate 91,769, forward strand.
GCACGTGCGGCACGTCCCGGCCTTCCACATCGACACCACACCCGTCAGCAACGGCGCGTACCTGCGTTTCATCGAGGACGGCGGTTACACGGAGCCACGCTGGTGGGCCCCCGACGGCTGGTCGTACGTCCGCCGGCACCGGCTTGCCGCCCCGCTGTTCTGGCAGCGGGAGGCGGGTCGGTGGGTGCGCCGCCGGTTCGGCGTGACCGAACCGGTGCCCGTGGCCGAACCCGTCCTGCACGTCAGCTGGTACGAGGCCGACGCCTACGCCCGGTGGGCCGGGCGGCGGCTGCCCACGGAGGCGGAGTGGGAGAAGGCGGCACGGCACGATCCGGCGACCGGCCGGTCCAGGCGCTACCCCTGGGGCGACGCCGACCCGTCCGACCGGCACGCCAACCTGGGCCAGCGCCATCTGCGCCCGGCACCGGTGGGCAGCTATCCGGAGGGGGCCTCGCCGCTCGGGGTACGGCAGCTCATCGGGGACGTGTGGGAGTGGACGGCGAGCGACTTCCTGCCCTACCCGGGCTTCGCCGCCTTCCCCTACCGGGAGTACTCCGAGGTGTTCTTCGGCTCCGACCACAAGGTGCTGCGCGGCGGCTCGTTCGCGGTCGACCCGGTCGCCTGCCGCGGCACCTTCCGCAACTGGGACTACCCGGTCCGGCGGCAGATCTTCTCCGGCTTCCGCACCGCCCGAGACGCCGGGGAGGGCTGATGTGCCGTCATGTCGCCTACGTGGGGGACCCGGTAGCCATCGGCGATCTGCTGCTCTCCCCGGAGCACGGGCTGGTACGCCAGTCGTGGGCGCCCCGGCACCAGCGGTACGGCACCGTGAACGCCGACGGCTTCGGCGTCGGCTGGTACGCGGACGGCGACCCGGTGCCGGGGCGCTACCGGCGCCCCGGACCGATCTGGGCCGACCGGTCCTTCACCGACCTGGCACGGCTGGTGCGCACCGGGGCGCTGCTCGCCGCGGTCCGCGATGCGACCCGGCCGGGGCCGGAGGGCGAGGCGGCGGCCGCGCCCTTCGCCCGGGACCGCTGGCTGTTCAGTCACAACGGGGCGCTGCCCGGGTGGCCCGCCTCGGTGTCGTCCCTGGCCTCGGGACTGCCGGCGGAGGATCTCCTCGGCATGGAGGCGCACAACGACTCCGCCTTCGTCTGGGCGCTGGTCGCCCACCGGCTGCGGGCCGGCGAGGAGATGTCCCACGCGCTGGCGGGCACGGTGGCCGCCCTGTGGGCCGCGGCCCCGCCGGCGCGCCTCAACTTCCTCCTGACGGACGGCCGTTCGCTCGCCGCCACTGCCTGGGGCGACACCCTGTGGTACCGGCTCGTCCCCGGATCGGGGGTCGTCGCCGCCTCGGAACCCTACGACGACGACCCCGCGTGGACCGAGGTCCCCGACCGCTCGCTGCTGCGCGCCACCCCTGCCGAAGTTCTCGTCACTCCCCTTGAGGAATCCCTTTCGTGAGCTCGTTCACCGTAACCCGTACACTCCCCGGCACCGCACGCGACGGCGCGCTGCGCGCCGACGTCCTGGAAGGCCTGGGCAGCGATCCCCGGCACCTGCCCCCCAAGTGGCTCTACGACGCACGGGGCAGCGAACTCTTCGAGGAGATCACCGGGCTCCCCGAGTACTACCCCACCCGCGCCGAGCGGGAGATCCTCGTGGACCGGGCCGCCGACATCGCCGCCGTCACCGGTGCCCGCACCCTGGTGGAACTGGGCTCCGGCTCCTCGGAGAAGACCCGGCACCTGCTGGAGGCGCTCACCGGTCTGGACACCTACGTCCCGGTCGACGTCAGCCAGAGCGCCCTGGAACAGGCCGGCCGCCGGCTGCTGCGCGAACGCCCCGGCCTGCGCGTCCACGCGCTCGTCGCCGACTTCCAGCACGGGCTGCGGCTTCCCCCCGCCCCGGGGCCGCGCCTGGTGGCGTTCCTCGGCAGCACCATCGGCAATCTCCTCCCGGCGGAGCGGGCCGAGTTCCTCCGCGCCGTCGCCGGCATGCTCTCCCCCGGTGACGCCTTCCTGCTGGGCACCGACCTGGTCAAGGACCCGGGGGTGCTCGTCCCGGCGTACGACGACGCGGCCGGCGTCACGGCGGAGTTCAACAAGAACGTCCTCGGTGTCCTCAACCGGGAGCTGGGCGCCGACTTCGACGCCTCCGCGTTCGACCACGTGGCGCTATGGGACGCGGAGAACGAGTGGATCGAGATGCGGCTGAGGGCCAACCGGGCGCTGACGGCCAAGATCCCGTCGCTCGATCTCGTGCTGCACTTCGAGGCCGGTGACGACATCCGCACCGAGATCTCGGCCAAGTTCCGGCAGGAGGGGGTCGGCGGGGAACTCGCCGCCGTCGGCCTGGACATGCGGCGGTGGTGGACCGACAGCGCCGGGCGCTTCGCGCTGTCGCTGGCCGTACGCGGCTGACGTCCCGGCACGACGACCGAAAGGGCCGCTCCCACCTGCGTGGCAGGCGGGAGCGGCCCTTTCGTGAGACACGGCCCTTTTCCGGACTAAGAGATCGCCCTTGGCTGTACCTGCCGCAGGGCCGGGGGCAGCTTCTAGGTTTCGCCCGCCGTTGCCGGTTACGGCTGAACCGTCTTCATTTGTGGTCGCGCAGGAAGGCAGGGATCTCGTCGCGGGTCGGGTAGTTCGGCAGGGGTGCTCGCTTGCCCTGAAGGAACGCGGTGATGACGGCGACGGCCCGGTCGTTGTTGTCGTCGAGGCTGTTCCACATGTGGTGTCCGACTCCGGGCATGTACTGCGTGCGCTGGATGGCGGGGGCATTGGCAAGAACGGTGGTCTCCCATTGACGGACCTGGGAGGAGCACTCGGCGATCATCAGCATCGCGGGGGTCCGGGAGCGCCTCAGTTGCGGTGCGATGGAGGGTGAGTCCTTGACCGTCTGCTGGATGCGGAGGCTGGCGGCGGGGCTGAAGGAGAAGGTCTGTGCGGTGTCCTCGGCGGGGATGCGGTGCGCGTCACGCGCGCAGTATGCGGATGCGGTGTCGCTGCCGAGATCTGCGGCGGTGAAGGCGTTGACGCCTTCGGCCTGTCCGATCAGTCCGGTGTCGGGGCTGAGGAGTCCGAGCCGCATGAGGCCGAAGGCCACGGCGTACCGGGGAACGTGCGTCGATCGCGGCCCGGTCAGAGCCGGCGCGAGGCCGCGCGCGGATTTTCGGCCCTTGTGCCCGGCGATGTGCGCGGTAGGGCCGTCCATGGGGCCGGGCTCGGCGATGATCGCCCGGTGCAAGCGTGCGGCGACGCTCGGGTCAGCCAGGGCTCGGGTGAGCACGGCCCCGCCTGAGGAGAATCCCAGGATGTCGACCTTGCCCTTGTCCAGGTGGTCGATGAAGGCGGCGAGGTCGCGGACCGACCTGGAGATCGTGTACTGGCCCATGGGGAGCAGGTCGCTTCGTCCGCCACCTGCCTGTTCGTAGGCGTAGACGTCGTAGCCCTGGCGTGCCAGGAGTTGCAGGAACCGGTGGTCGAGCACCGAGATGCCACGGACCGGTCCACCGTTGAGGTACACGAGCGGGATGGGGTGCCGGGTGCTGGGGTTCGCGGCCGGGTAGTGGTACACCGCTACCCGGCTGCCTGTGGCCAGGCTCCAGTGCTGCGTGGCCACGAAGGGCAGGGCGGGCGGGTACCGCCGGGCCGTCGGCACGGTCGGGATGCAGACCGTCGCTGTCAACGCCGCCGCGACGACCACCGGCAGGAACGGCACGAGCCGCGCCGGCCAGGTGCGGTGCCGACCCCGCCACAGCGCGAGGACAGCTCCGACTCCAAGAGTCGTCAACCATGCGGCGAGCCCCGAGCCTGCCCCGTCTGTGAGGGCGATCAGTGCGAGAAAGACGACGACCAGCATCGCGACGGCGGCCAGGGCCAGCAGTAAGCGTCCGGTGAAACGGACAAGACGTATGGCGAACGTAGGCATAGCGGACCTCCAATAGTTTCAGAACACCGTTTCAAAACGACGTTATCAAACAGAGGTAGGCTGCTGGCCGTGGGTAGGCCGAGAACAAACGACGAGGCCGTCAAAGAGCGGCTTGTGGAGTGCGCGACCGAGATGCTTGCCACCCGTCCGCGGGAGTCGCTCACGGTCCGCGCCGTGGCCGCTGCTGCCGAGGCGTCGACGACGGCGGTGTATTCGTTGTTCGGCGGTAAGGACGGGCTGATCGGTGCGGTGCGCGACAGAGCCGTCGCAGGCCTGTTCCAGGACCTGTCGGCGGCGCAGACCTCCGCGGACCCTCTCGCCGACCTCTACGCGCTGGCCGTCGCCTACCGTCGTTGGGGCCGCGGACACAGCCACCTGTACACGGTGCTGTTCGGTGGTGTGCAGTCCTTCGACCCGTCGGGGGAGGTCGGTGCCAGTGACCCGATCCGTCCGCTCCTCGCGGCGATCGATCGCGCGTTGGCGGCGTCCGTCCTCGTCGGCGAGGCAACGTCGATCGCCTTGTCCATCTGGGCCACCCTGCACGGGCTGGTGACTCTCGAACTGGCCGGGGCTCTCGACGCCGCCACGGCCGAGGTCGCATTCCGATCGGCGATTCACGCCACGTTGCGCGGGTGGGCGACCCCGGCGGTGTTCCGCAGCCTTCGCCAGGCCGAACTCGCCCACTGAGAGGATCAGGGCCGGTTATCCGCGCCCTCCCGGTCCCTGCCGGGGTGAGGGCGCATGGTCGGTGAAGACCGGCATGCCAAGGTCGACCAACTGCGGCCGGCCATCGGTTGGAGATCGCTTGAGGCTGTTGAGCTTGGTCATCGCAGCGTCGAAGCTGACCTGGAGTCCATCGACCTCGCCGAGCCAGCCGTTGGCGCGGGCCTCGGTGATGCGCTCGCGGAGGTTCCGGGTGATCTCGATGAGGCGTGGCCTCTGGCGGGGATCCATCTGGAGAACGGGGCAGCGGATGCAGGCTTCTCTGAACTTGGTGGTTGGACCCCTGGACCACCTCCGGGGCCTCGATAGAGTCGGCGTGATGACTGGGAACCGAGGTCGTTGGCCGAAGATCGATGAGGAGCGCGGCGTCGAGCACGTGACGCTTCTGATCTTGGAGTGGCTGGGCGAGCAGGGTGTGAATGCCATGATCAGGATGGACGCCGAGAGACTGGCTGACAACGCGCCGGCGTGGACGTTCGCTGCCAGCGGTGGCCCGTTGGCGCATGGGATGCGAGCCGATGGGAGGACTGTTCAGCAGTGCATGTCCGTTGCTCTGGCCCGCCTGCGCGACTCCGGTCTGTCGGTTCCGTTCTGATCTTCGACCGCCTCTGCTGAAACCTCACCTTGGGAACTCAGTTGGAGCGAATTTGATTGCTGGAGGGCTGGTCAGGGCAGGAGCGGTCGGGTTGCGGTCCAGGTCACGAGTCGTTCCCGCACCGGGCCGGGCGCCAGGTAGCCGACCAGGCTTTCCAGATGGGCCGTCAGGTTCTTGTGTCGCCGCAGCTCGCGGATCTGCCCGGTGGGAAGGTCGCGCCAGCCCTCGGCGAGAGCTGCGGCCTGCGGGGGCGTGAAGGACAGTGCGTCGCGCGTGTCGGACGCCAGCGCCTCGGGACTCCAGTCGGGGTCCGTGTCGTCGGGGCCCAGCCGGTCGATCACCCACATCCGGAGCATGAAGTCCTGCTGAGCCACGCGCGCAGGGTGTCCCTCGGCGTGGTCGAGCATGCGTCGGTTCGCGAGCAGCGACAGCTTCGCCCACTGGCGACGGGCTTCCTGGGGATGGCTGGAGTTGTAGGCCTGTCCCTGCGCGGCGACGCGTGCTGTCTCAAGTTGCTGGCCGCGGGCGTCATGGATGAACGTCTGGAGCTGGCCGAGCGTCCACGTGCTCAGATCGTGGCCTGATTCTTCTCGATGTGCGTCGCTACTCAACGTCCCCGCTCCTGGTCGTAGGCATGCCGAGGATGATGGTGGCCTTCTGGAACTGCCTGTCGATCTGGGCGAGCTTATCCTCGGCTCCGGCGAGGCTGACTTTGAGTCCTTCGACCTCGCCGAGCCAGCCCTCGCGCTCGGCCTCGGCGACGCGGGCGAGGAGGTTGTCGCGGATCTCCTCCAATCGGCCGCGCTGGGCGGGGTCCGGTCGGAGGAGCGAGCAACGAACGCAAGCGTGTTCATGGACACAAGGGCTTGAGAAGGCGCGACCACAGGTGCCGATGGAGACCTTGCGCTTCTCGAAGTGCGCGAGGAAGGCGTCCCATTCCTCCTCGGTGGGGGTCCGATACTCTTCGCTGGGCCGGGTGGCCCTGCGGCGGGCGATGAAGGCGCGATGGGCCTCGATGGTCTCGGCCGGGTAGATCGCCTTGTAGCCCATCGTCGTGTCGAGACTTTTGTGCCCGCAGATCACTTGGGCGATGTGTGGTGGCAGGCCGTTCGTGATGGCTTCGGTCACGAAGATCCTGCGGAGGTCGTGCGGGGAGAAGACGAGCAGTTCCCCGCCGGGATCGGTCAGACCCGTGGCGGTCAGCGCGTTGATCAGAAGCTTGCGGAGGGCGGTCGGGGTGAAAGCGCGGTGTTCGGTGCCGATATCGCGCTGGAACAGCAGCGGCATCGGCGGGTTCCAGACCCGCTCGTGGACGTCGTAGGAGGTCACCAGCGGGATCGCACGGCTTCTTCCTCGCAGGCGGCGGATGATGGTGGAAAGGATGTCCGCCAGTTCCGGGCTGACCAGCAGGAGCCGTTCGCTGTCGGTCTTGGACGGGGCGACCTGCAGCAGGGGCACGACTTCGCCGGTGCTGGGGAGCCGGTATTCGGTGATGCTGTGGTGGGTCAGCTCCAGGAGCTCCTCGTTGCGGATGCCGGTCAGGCGCAGGACCTCGATCGCGGCGAAGGCCCAGAAGGCTTCGCTCTCCTCGTAGGTGAGGTTCCGCCGCCGCCCGGTCGAGGTCTCCTCGGCCCAGATCAGGTGCCCAGCGGCCTTCGGCGCGACGGCTCTGCGCAAGGCCCCGGCGGTGTCAGGGATCAGATCCCCGGGCCGGGTGTACTCGGCGGCAGCCAGTAATTCGGCTGCGGCGCGGCGCCTGCGGTCGGCGGTGTCGGTCAGCACCGGCAGGACGGGAAGCCGTTCGCGGGTGCGCTGGTCCATCCGGGCCTTACGGTGTTTGCGGTCCTTGGCCTTGCTGATCTCCTCGTCGCTGATCGGGCAGGGCACCACCCACGGCGCCCAGCGGGCCGGCTCTTCCGCAGCCCAATGGGCGATGTCCAGATAGAAGGCGCGGACGCGGATGAGCTCGTCCTTGGCGTTCAGCCGGGGGCTGGCGATCTCGACGGCGGTGCCGTCCGGACCGATCGTGGTGCGCTTCTTGGTGGCGATGTCCGTCTTCCAAGCCCGGGACAGTGCCGGTGGCAGCCGCAGGGAGTCAATGCCCGGAGAGAGCGCTTCGATCCGGGTCCAGAACAGCCCAGCCAGCGTCCGCGACACCGCGTCCAGGCTGGTGTAGTCCAACGACGGTTGCCGTTCGCGCAGGTAGTCCACGATCAGGTCGCGGACCGGGCGGCACTGGATCGGATAGCGATCCACCAGTTCTTCGATGCTCAGCCGGCCGGCGGCAAGCCCGAACGCCCGGATCGTGGCCGGGGCGTCCTCAGGGAAGACACCCAAGGCTCGCAGCCGAAGGTAGAAGTCCACTTTGCGCTGACCCCCGCGGACATGGACCCGGCGCAGGGTGTCGACCAGCTCCACGCAGTCGCCGACGGTGATGTCAGCGGTCGACCCGCCCTTGCAGGCCAGGAGCATCGCGATCCGAGTCGCCGCGATGGTGGCCTCACCTCGGGCGCTGGCCGGCCCGGACTCTGCCAGCTGTACCAGCCGTGCGAACCCTTCGGGGTCGCGGACCTCGGCCATGACCGGGGCCAGGTGCTTGTGGGAGCGGGTGAGCATCCAGGCCAGGTCGGGACGGATGACATCGCCGCAGACAAACATCAGCAGCCCGGAGGTCAGGTCAACGCGCTCATACGACGGTGACGGCCCACTCTGGCGCAAGAATCAACGTGCTTCGTTCAGTCAACGGGGCGTGCTCGTGCTTGCAGGGGGTTCCGTAAGGTCGCCCGCAGGTGCCCAGTGACACCTTGCGGAGTTCGAAGTGCTGCTGGAAGTCGTGCCACTCCTGCTCGGTGGGCTCGCGGTACTCCTCCTGCGGTCGATCCGCCCGGCGCCGGTCGAGGAAGTCCCCCTTCATGCCCAGGAGTTCCGAGGCGCGGGCGCCGTTGCTGATGGCGAGCGCGACGATCGCCCGGTCCCGGTTGGAGCGCAGCGCGGCGAACAACTCGTTCCACCGTTCGTCCGACATCTGCCGGGGCCGGCGGCGTGGGACTTTCGGGTTGTATCGGAGCCGGCCCTCGCCCCGATACGGATGGAGCGGGTTGCGGTGGGCGTGGGGACGGCGACGCTCGGAGCGCGCCAGCGGCACCGGGTTGATCAGCGGGCCTTCGCCGGTCTCGATCCAGAAGGTGTAGAAGCTGCGGATCACCGCGTTGCTGTGCCGGATGGTGCGCGGCTTGTAGCGATCGTCCAGGTAGGGCTTCTTGGTGATCGGCTTGATGGTGCCCGCCGTCGCGCTGGACACCGTCCGCGCAGCGTTGGGGACTTTGACCGTCGCCCCCAGCCACAGTGCAAAATCCCGACCTTCTGCAGGAGTGGCCTGGTTCCACGGAACATCCACCACGCGCAGCCAGCGCCACCACCGCAGCAGGTCGAAAGCGTAGCTGCGGACGTTGCCGGGCCGGTTGTACCGGGCGACGAAATCGATCAGATACCGGCGTACCGGCTCGACAGCCCGCCCCTCCTCAGCGAAGACCAGCCACGGAACCACACCCGAGTTCGCGGCCACGTACCCCCACCGTGGCAGGCGAATCGATCGGACATCACGCGAGAACTCGTCCAACTTTGCTGCGCTCCTTGCTCCTTCGGATGCGCAACATCTACCGACTAGACCAACCGGGCGACGCGCCGTGGCCCGGCGCGTCGCTCCGTAGTCCGGTCAACACCTCCTTCGTGGCGCCCAGCCCTTCCGGTGGCGCACGGCCCATTCCTGGTGCGCGGCCGTTCCGTGGTGCGCGGCACTTACGTGGCACGCAGCCCCTCCGGTCGCGCGCGTCCCTTCGGCGGCACACGGCCGCTTCGGCGGCACACAGTCCCTCCGGCGGCGGGCGGCCCTTCCGTGGGCCTGTAGCCCTTCCGTGGGGCGGGAGCGGGAATGGGTCGGGACCCGTAGCCGGTACGGGGGAATGGCCGGCCACGGGTCCCGAGTCGGTGACGAGGTGTCCGGGACGGCACCTCGTGCGGAGGTCTCCGCGTCAGCGGGAGACGGGCGCCTCGACCTCGTCCGCAGCCGGGGCGGCGGACTGCTGGGCGGGAGCCTTCTTCAGGTTCAGCGCGGCCAGGGCACCGAGCAGCGCGGCCGCCGCGGTGACCCAGCCGGCCGCGCGGAGACCGTCGACGACGTCGGCGTCACTCGGGGTCGGCGCACCGGCGGACAGGTCCAGGCCGGAGTTGGCGATGACCAGGATGACGGCCAGACCGACGGCGGCACCGATCTGCTGGGCGGTGGAGGCGAGCGCCGAGGCCACGCCCTGCTCGGCCGGGTCGACACCGGCACCCGCGGTGGCGAAGATCGAGGTGAAGGCGAGACCGCCGCCGAAGCCGTAGATGGCGACTCCGGGCAGCACCGCCCAGTAGCTGCCGCCGGTGACCATGCCGAGCGCCATGGCGCCCATGCCGATGCCGTAGATGAGCATGCCGAGCGAGAGCGTCCCGCGCAGACCCGTCTTGTTCAGCATGGAGGCGGCGATCTTGCCGCCGGCCACCATCGCCAGCACGCCCAGCGGCAGGAAGGCCAGGCCGGCCTCCAGGGCGTTGTAGTCGAGGATGTTCTGGATGTAGGTGGTGAACAGGTAGTAGCCACCGCTCAGGGCGCTCATGTGCAGGAACGCCACCATCATCGAGGTGATGAGGCTGCGGTTGCGGAACATCCGCAGCGGCGCCAGCGGGGCCTTGCTCTTGGCCTCGATGCCGAAGAAGGAGGCGATCAGCAGCAGACCGACGATCAGCGAGCCGAGCACGCGGGGGGCGGTCCAGCCGGACTCGGGGCCACTGACCAGACCGAAGACCACGAGCGTGGCACCGACGGTGACCACCAGCGCGCCGGGGATGTCGAAGCCCTGGCGGGGGCCGGTGCGCGGGGCGTCGGGGGCGAGCAGGCTGGGCACGCCGAGCAGCGCGATGGCGGCAAGCGGCACCATGAAGAAGAAGACCCACTCCCAGCCGAGGCTCTGCGTGAGCACACCGCCGAGCAGCGCCCCCGCGGCGAGACCGCCGCTGCCGGTGGCGCCCCAGACCGCGAGCGCCCGGTTGCGGGCCGGTCCCTCGTCGAAGCTGGTGACGATCAGGGTGAGGGTCGACGGGAAGAGCAGCGCACCGCCCAGACCCTGCACGGCGCGGGCCGCGACCAGCACCTCCGCCGAACCGGCGAGGCCGCCGACCAGGGCGGAGGCGCCGAAGAGGATGAGCGCGGTGACGAAGACGCGACGGGCGCCCAGCCGGTCGGCGGCGCGGCCGCCGAAGAGCAGGAAGCCGCCGAAGGCGACCGCGTAGGAGCTGACGACCCACTGCAGGGTCTGCTGCGAGAAGTCCAGGGCCTTCCCGATGTCCGGCAGCGCCACGAAAACGATGTTGTAGTCGACGGCGATGATGAACTGGGCCAACGCCAGGAGCGCGAGCCTCAAGCCCGACCGCTGATGCGAACTTACGGAACGTTCCACTGGATGTGAGCCCTTCTGCAAAGGATCGTCCCGGCCACGGGGCGGCCGGAGAAACGGGGAGCGGTGACTGAGCGCATGCACGAACGAGAACGGCAGGCCGTTCGCTGTCTGTCGTTCGATTGCTGAGCGGTGTTCAGAGTTAGCACTGGAGATATTACTGACACGCCGTTGAGTGTCAAGCGCACACGTGCTCGGCCCCGGACCGCAAGTGCGGTCCGGGGCCGAGCACTTGGGGAAGGGGTCAGGCGGAGGCGGCCGGGGTGATGACGACCGGCAGCTTGCCGATCACCCGGAGGGAGATGCCGGGCCACCGCTCGACCGGCTCGTCGCCGAGGCGCACGTCGTACTCAAGGAGGGCTGCCAGCGCCTCCTGCGCGATCATGCGGGCGACCGGGGCCGCGACGCAGAAGTGGATGCCGTGCCCGAAACCGAGGTTGCGGCTCTGGGCGCGGCTGACGTCCAGCCGCTCCGGGTCGTCGAAGGCGGCCGGGTCACGGTTGGCGGCGGCCATCATCACGACGACGTACTCGCCGGTCCGCACCGGGATGCCGGCCACGTCGGCGTCCTCCAGGGCCGTCCGCGTCACCATGGCCAGGGTGCTGTCGTAGCGCAGCAGTTCCTCGACCGCGGAGGGCACGTGGTCCGGGTGCGAGCGCAGCCACTCCGCCTGCTCCGGATGGGCCAGCAGGTTGTACACCTGGTTGCCGATCAGGGCGGCCGTCGCGCCGAAGCCCGCCGCCAGCAGGTTCATCAGGAGCATGGCCAGCTCCCACTCGGACAGCCGGTCGCCCTCCTGCTCGGCCCTGGTCAGTTCGCTGATCAGGTCGTCACCCGGCGCGGCACGCCGGGCGGCGACCAGTTCGATGCCCGCGTTGATGAAGACGTCACGGGCGGCGTTGCGGCCGGTCTTCTGCTCCTCGGTGAGCGTGAAGCCCGGGTCGAGACCCCGGCCGCTCTCCATCGTGTTGGCGAAGAAGAGCGGGTGGTAGTGCTCGGGGATGTCCATCATGTCGCTGAGGACCTTGGCCGGCAGCGGGCGGGACAGCACCTCCTGCAGGTCCACCCGGCCGTCGGGGCTCTCCTCGACCGCCTTGGCCAGCAGCTCCCGGGCGTACCGCGCGGCCTTCGGGCGCAGCAGGTTCATCATCTTCGGCGTGAACGCCTTCGAGACCAGGCCGCGGATGCGGGTGTGGTCCGGCGGGTCCATGAACATGAGGATGCGGCCGGACTCGCCGCTCGCGGGGTTCTCCACGAACTGGTCGGCCACCATCGGGTTGACCCCCCAGCCGAACCGGGGGTCCTTCATGACCGCCGCCGCCTCCTCGTAGCCGAACACGGCCACGATCCCGCCCTCGGTACGGAAGGCCGGGCCGGACTGCTCCCGGATCTTCCGGTAGTACGGGAACGGATCGGCATGGAAATCAGGGTCGAACGGATCGAAGGGAAGCGCCTGCCGGGCGACTTCCGGGTCGTACGTGATGACATCGGGAATTTTGGCCGTCGCCGCGTCGCCCATATCCACATCCCACTTCTGAGAGTCGTGTTCCTGGGATCTGGAAATTACCGACCCGCACCCCCTAGGGCCAACCCCTCTCATGCAGCAGGGAGGCTAGGGGGTGCGGGGGTGAAATCTGGGGTTGGCAGTAGGGGTGTGGCGTCGATAGATTCGCCGATAAATTCACAGGATATCGCATTTGGTGCTAGCTGACATGAGGTTCCGAATGGAAAAGGAAAGCCGCACGGGAACGGCCACGGACTATCCGGAGGTCCTGGGCGGGTTCGACCTGACGGATCAGTCGAGATTTGCCGAGGGAATTCCGTACGAGCTGTTCGCCAGGCTCCGTCGTGAGGCACCGGCGCTGTACCACCCCGCCGGCACACTGCCGGACGGCGAGGGTTTCTGGGTGCTGACCCGCCATGCCGACATCGCGTCCGCGTCGGTGGACCCGGTCTTCTCCTCGCAGGGCGGCGGCGGCCGGGCCGGGGGCGGCTCACACCTGGAGGACCTGCCGTTCGGCGGCGGCCTCACGGGCACCGTGCTCGCCATGATGGACAACCCCCGGCACGACGTCTTCAAGCATCTGCTCGGTCCGGCCCTGGGCCGGGCGGTGTCCGCGCTGGAGCCGGAACTGCGGTCCGTCGCCGCCGCCCTCGCCGACGACCTGGTCGGGCGGGGTGCCGGCAACCTCGTCGACGACTTCTCGGAGCCCTTCTCGCTGCGTTCGGTGGCGCTGCTGCTCGGCGTGCCGCGCGAGGACTGGCAGAAGCTCACCGAATGGGTGCACACGGTACTCGGATTCACCCACCGCAGGACCGGAAAGGTGGACGACGAGTCGCGGGCCGTCTACGCGAACCTGCGCGGTTACTTCAGCACGCTGCTCGAAACGAAACGCGCGCACCCGGCCGACGATCTCGGCACGGTGCTCGCGAACGGAGAACTGCCCTCGGACTCCGGTCAGCCGCCGCTCACGGAAATGGAGCGGGAGGCCAATGCGAGCGTGATGCTGGTCAGCGGTTTCGAACAGCCCCGCAACACCATCGCCGGCGGCCTGCTGGCTTTCGCCCGGAATCCCGATCAGTGGCGGGAACTGCGGAAGGACCGGTCGCTGCTGCCCACGGCGGTCGAGGAAGTCCTGCGCTGGCTTCCGGCGAATCCCTACAACCGGCGCACCCTCACCCGGGACGTGGAACTGCACGGACGGCGCCTGCGGGCCGGCGAGAAGGTGACGCTGTGGTGGCCGTCCGCCAATCGCGACGAGACGGTGTTCCCGGACCCGGACCGCTTCGACATCCGGCGCGACCCCAATCCGCACCTCTCCTTCGGTCACGGCGTGCACTACTGCCTCGGCGACGCCTTCGGCCGGCTGGAGATCCGGCTGGCGCTGGAGGCCCTGCTCGACCGGGTCGAGGAGATCCGGCTGACGGCGCCGGAGACGTGGGCGCCCAACAACAAGCACACCGTGCTGCTCGACGTCCCCGTGGAGCTGGTCCCCGCGGAGGACGCGTGACCACCGCGGCCCTGAGCTTCGTCGACGCCCTGTACGCGGGCCGGCTCGGCCGGGACCTGTTCCGGTACCCGGTGCAGAGCGCACCGGACCGGTCGGCGGGCGATGCGGTGGTGGCGGAGCTGACGGCGTTCCTGCGCGACCGGTTGGACCCCGACGAGGTGGACCTCACCGGCACGCTGCCGGAGGGCTTCCTCGACGACCTGCGCAAGAGCGGCTACCTGAAGCTGTGCCTGGGCCCGGAGATCGGCGGCCTGGACCTGTCGGCGTACAACGCCTTCCGTGCCGTCGAGCACGCCGCCGGCCACTGCATGCCCGCGGGCCAGATGCTGGCGATCCAGGCGGGCGTCGGCGCACCCGCGCTGTTTCCCGCGCTGCCGCCGGGTCCGTTGCGGGAGTTCGTCGCCGAGCGGCTCGCCGACGGAGCGGTCTCGGGTTTCGGGCTGACCGAGCCCGCCGGCCAGAACAACGCCTGGCCCGGCACGACGGCGACCCGGTCCGCCGACGGGTCGGTCTACGTCCTGAGCGGTGAGAAGGTGTTCACGGGCCACGGTCCGGTGGCGGACCTGCTGCCGGTCGCGGCGACCGAGCACACCGCGGACGGGCGCAGGCTGTGCATCTGCTTCGTGGACACGGCCGCCGCCGGCTTCGAGGTGACCTCGCGCGTCGAGTTCACCGGGAGCCGGGGCCTGCCCAACGGGGCACTGCGCCTGGACGGTGTGGAGGTGCCGGCCGAGTACGTGGTGCGGAGCGAGCCGGAGGACCCGCGGTTCCCCGACCTGATGGCCTCGGCGGTCCTCATCGGCCAGCTGTACTTCACCGCGGCTCCGGCCCTGGCCATCGCCAAGCTGTGCCGGCGCTGGTCGGGCGAGTTCGTGACCCGGCGCAGGATCAACGGCCGGGCGCTGAGCGAGTACGACGAGATCCAGCGAATGCTCGGCGAGACCCTGGCGGAGGTGTACGCCATGGAGAGCGTCGTCCAGTGGGGGCTCGTCGGCTCGGGTCCGCAGGAGCGCTGGTTCGAGCGGCTGACGGCCAAGAACCTGGCGGTGCGCACCTGCTGGCGGATCGTGGACCGGACGGTCTCGCTGTACGGCGCGGAGGGCATCGAGACGCTGCCGAGCAAGCTGCGGCGCGGCGCGGTCCCCGTGCCGCTGGAGCGCCGGCTCAGGGACGCCCGCGGACTGCGCATCGCCGGGAACGTGGACTTCCAGCTGGACGCCCAGGCCGCCCGGCGCCTGCTGACCTGGTTCGCCACGAGCGCCGAGGACGCCTCCGGGCTCGCCGACGGGCTCGGTGCGGAGCACACGGACGAGGGCCGCCTGTCCGGGGTGAACGCCGCTCATCTGGCGGCGGTGCGGGAGCAGGTGCTGCGGTTCCACGAGGTCTGCCGCGCACTGGCCGGCAGCCGTCCCCGGCTGGAGGACCTGTTCGAGCAGGAGCACACGGTCATCCTGCTCGGCCGTGTGGCGGCGGAGCTGTTCGCGATGTACGCGGTCCTCGCCAGGGCCGGGACCGAGCGGCCCGGCGACGGCGGCGAGCGGGACGGCCAGCGGCTCGCGGACGTGTACTGCACCTCGGCCCGGCACCGTCTCGCCGACCACTGGCGACGCCTCGACATGGTCACCGAACCCGACTACGCCGGGATCAGCACCCGCTGGCTGGCCGAAGGGCTGCCCCGGCTCCGCGGCGAGGCCTGACCACGCACGGGACGGCCGGGGGCGCGTCGCGCGGGCGACGCGGCCCCGGCCGTCCGGCGTGTCAGCCCGTGACGGCGCCCTGCGGGTCGCCGACCGCGACGTGTCCCAACGACCGGGACAGGTCGATCAGTTCGGTGTGGTACAGCTTCCCCGGGTCGCGCACCTGGGGGTTCAGGTGGCCGTAGACCTCCAGGGAGACCAGGCCGTGCATGCGGCCCCAGACCCGCAGCGAGAGGGCCACCGCCGCCGGCGGCAGATCGGGGAACGACTCGCGGATCAGCTCGGCGAACTCGGGCGCGAAGTCGGACCAGGTGTGGTCACTGCCGATGTACAGGTGCTGGGCCTTGGGCCAGGCGGCGGCGACGATCCCGGTGAGCACCGCGCAGGAGCGGTGCTCCGCCTCCGCCGCCACTCCGCCCTCCGGCGGCTGGTAGTCGGGCACCGCGTCGCCGTACACCAGCCGGAACTCCTCCGGGTTGGTGACGGCCCAGTTGCGGTAGGCCTGGCCGAACGCCATCACCTGCGCCGCCGCGTCGTCCTTGGGGCACTGTGCGATGGCGGCCTCCAGGACGGAGGCGAGGTCGCTGTAGACGTCCGCGATCAGCACGCTGACGAGGTTGTCCCGGGTGTCGAAGTAGCTGTAGATCGCACCGGCGGTCATCCCCATCTCGCGGGCGATGGCACGCAGTGAGATCGCGGCTGTCCCACTGGAGGCCATGTGCTTGAGGGCTGTGGCTTTGATTTCCGCCGTCGTGGCCTCGCGAAGACGCATCCTCCGGCTCTGAGTCACCTGTCCCATGGTCGGCATCTTAGCAGCGTAGAAACATAAATGGTCGACTCTGGTTTTTTACGGCATTCAATTGACACGCCCAGTGTAGTCAGTGAACGCTGTTCAGAGAGCGATCGCTCACCAATCCCCCCGACTGTCCACGACAGTCCTGCCGAAGGGCTTACGCCGATGAGCACTGGTCTGACCACCGCCCCCGCCGCCGCAGGCGGCACCCTCAGGCTGGGGGACGACCTGACCGTCAACCGGCTGGGATACGGGGCCATGCGACTCACCGGCCCGGGCTTCTGGGGCGAGCCGGCCGACCCCGACGAGGCGGTCCGCGTGGTCCGCCGCGCCGTGGAGCTGGGCGTGAACTTCATCGACACGGCCGACGCCTACGGCCCGTTCAGCAGCGACCGGATCATCAGGGAGGCGCTGCACCCCTACGCCGACGACCTGGTCATCGCCACCAAGGTCGGTCTCACCCGCCCCGGCCCCGACGACTGGCGCCCGGTGGGACGGCCCGAGTACCTGCGCCAGCAGACCGAACTGAACCTGCGTCACCTCGGTCTGGAGACCATCGACCTGCTCCAGTTGCACCGCATCGACCCCGCGGTGCCGCTGGAGGACCAGGTCGGCGAGCTGGCCGAACTCCGCAACGAGGGCAAGGTGCGGTACATCGGGCTGTCCGAGGTGACGGTGGAGGAGCTGGAGAAGGCCAGGGCGGTCACCCCGATCGTCTCGGTGCAGAACCTCTACAACGTCGCGGAACGCAAGTCGGAGGACGTGCTGCGCTACGCCGAGCAGCACGGCCTCGTCTTCATCCCCTGGTTCCCCCTCGCCATGGGGCAGCTGGCCGGACCCGGCAGCCCGCTGGAAGCGGTACTCGAGGACCACGACGCCACCCCGGCGCAGCTCGCCCTCGCCTGGCTGCTGCGCCACTCGCCGGCCCTGCTCCCGATTCCGGGCACCGCCTCCGTCGCGCACCTGGAGGAGAACGTCCGGAGCACCTCGATCCAGCTGTCCGACACCGCCTACCAGGCCGTCACCGACGCCTGCTGAGACTGGAGGATTCCATGACCGTGCCCACGGCACAGCCCGGCCACCGTGTGGTGGCCGTCCGCGGTACGCAGACGGTGCGGGTACGCATCGACGGCCGTCCGGTCTGCTCGTCGGACCGGCCCGTGCTGGTCTACGAGACCGGACTGCCGGTGCGCTACTACCTGCCCCCGGAGGACGTGGAGCTGACGCTCTTCGAACCCTCGGACACCCGCACCACCTGTCCCTACAAGGGTGAGGCCTCGTACTGGTCGTTCCGCGGGGACGAGGGGGCCGGCGGAACGGCGCAGGGCCACCCGGACGTGGCGTGGTCCTACGTCGATCCGATCGACGTGGTCCCCGAGATCAAGGGGTACGTCTCGTTCTACGACGACGTCGCCGAGATCGAGGTGACCGGCGCGCCCCCTGAGGCGCCGGCCGTGTGAACAGGGCGAGGGGGGACCCGGTGTCCCCGGTGTCCCCCCTCGCCCCGTCCGCCTCCTCGGCGCCTACACGGTCCAGGTGTCCCCGCCGGCGAGCAGGGCCGCCAGGTCGCCCTTGCCGTGCTGTTCGACGGCGGCGTCGAGCTGGTCGGCCATGAGGGTGTCGTAGACCGGCCGTTCGACGTCCCGGAACACGCCGATGGGGGTCGGGTGGTGCAGGCGGGAGAGGGCGAAGGCGCGGGTGGGGTCCGGGTGGTGCGCGTCGTGGACGATCTCCTCGCCGTCCGGCGTGAGCCGGTAGGGGCGGCCCTGTTCCAGACGGAGCAGGGCGCCGTCGCGAGTCGCGGGGTCCTTGAGGGTGTCGAAGGCGCCGTCGTTGAAGATGTTGCAGTTCTGGTAGATCTCGATCAGGGCCGTGCCCGGGTGGTCGGCGGCGGCGCGCAGCACCTCGGTCAGGTG
>NZ_JOIU01000042.1 GCF_000720135.1 Streptomyces sp. NRRL S-1022
CCCACGGCGAGCTCTCCACACTCAGGTTGAACGCTCGACTTCTACTGCAGACACGGCAGTCAGCGGCGATCCACCTCATTGTGTTAGCCCCTGTAAGGGATCTGGCGTTTTGCCTGGTCAGGGATGTCATGCCTGGTCAGTGGGGGGTGTGCCCTGTAGTGGTTTTCTTGATCGGTTGTGCGTTGTCGTCGGGTTGGGTGCACGGTTCGGGGAGGGCGAGGGTGCGGTTAGAGGTGCGGATTGATTCGGCTGCGGGGGAGTTGCGGTCGCTGCAGGGTTGGTTGCGTGCGGATCCTAAGGTGCGCCGGTCGGCCGCGATCGAGGTAGGGGGTGGTGTGCCTGGGCCGGGGGAGATGGGCACCGGCCTTGATGTGCTGCAGCTGGTGACGGGCAATGGGTGGAGTGCGGCGTCGTTCGTGCTGGCGTTGGTGGCGTGGCGGCAGTCTCGGCCGAAGCGGCCGCGGGTGGAGGTCTGCCGGGGGGATACGACCGTCGTTCTCACCGACTGTTCCGAGGAGGAGATCGAACGGGCGGTCCGGGCGCTGGAGGCGGCCGATGCTGATGAGGGTGTCGGTCAGTGAGCGTGCTGCCTGATCCGGGGGCCTCGCGGGCGGTCCTGGTGGGCACGGGCCGCTATGAGCATCTGGAGCAGTTGCCAGCCGTGACGAATAATCTGCGGGCATTCGCTGATCTCCTGCGTGGCCCGCTGTCGCTGCAACTGCCCGCCCAGCATGTGACCGTCGTGGAGAATCCGCACCGCACCGCCCGCACCGCCTGCCCGGTGCGCCGCGCGGTGCACAACCGGCACCCGAACACAGCCGGCCCCACCACCGCGCCCGCCGCCCGCCACCGCGCCTGCGCCACGACGGCCTCCCGGCCGGTGCTGATCTTCGGATCGTCCACGGTGAACCCCGGCAGCGCCCGCGCCAGCACTTCCGGCCCCATCCCGCACAGCTCGGCGAGCACACCCCGCCCGGCATCGTTGAGGACGACCTCCGCATCGGCGCGCACACCCCCGCCCTCATGCCGCACGGGAGAGTTGCGGCACGTCCACAGCCGCAGCACGCCCGCGGCCGGCAGGCTGTAACGCGCCGCCGCCCGATGGATCAGGGACAGGTCAGCTCCCCGGCCGGCGGCACAATCCGTAACGCCCCTGCTCCCACATGTTCTCCTCATGCCACGCCTACCGTCATGCCCCCCACCCGGGCCGGTGCCCCATCATGATCAGGCGCCCACCTGCGCAGCCAGGGCAGATGCCTGCACCGCGGGCACAGGTGTGCAGTGCGGCGCACACCGAGCCCTGGCCACCAGCGCCGCTGCTGCTCACCACCTGGTGCGCTGACATGCCGACCCGACCAGAGCTCGGTTCCTGACGGCCGGGATGCGGTGCTGACCGCCTGACCCGAACCGGCGCGAACGCCGACCGGCACAGGGAACCGCCCGGCCTATTCCTCCCCGGTCCGCAGGAGGGTGCCGTTGGCCCCCGGGGCGTAGGTGCGACGCGCATTCTTCTCGATCTTGCGCGTGACTTCCTCATCCAGGTCCACGCCCTGCATCTGGGCAAGCCCCACCAGGTAGAGGAACACATCGGCCAGCTCTTCGCCCCGGTCGGGGAGCTGCTTGCGCCAGGCTGTGAAAGCTTCGCCGACCTCCGCCGTCAGGAGCCCGAACTCCATCGGCACATCGGTGATGTTGAATCCCTTGCTGAGTTTGTTCTCCCACGCGAGCCTCTGGGCCTCGGCGATGTCCACGGCAGTCCCCTGAGCAGTGCGATCCGCTGTCGTGGAGAACCTAACGAGAGCAGCGGGATGATAGGGGGGAGAACCACGTGAGTTCAGCCGAGCAGGCCGTCCGTGTACGGGCGGATGCCAGGCGGGTAAAGGGCTGACCCGGATCACGCATGCACGGGCTCGGGATCCCCCAGCTCCTTGGCCTGCTCTCTGGGCGGTGTGCTCCCGCCGCGCTACGACTCGGCGTATGTCTGATCGGAGTTGGGCCCAAGGCCTGTGGTGGAAGCGCCAAAGCCGACTCGTAGTCTTCCTCAGATGACCGACACTGACACGTCTGACGACCCACAGTGGACGCCTGCGCACAAGGCCGTGGAGACCAGCGACTACGAGGCGCTCACCGTTCTTCTTGCGTCCGGGACGGATCCTAACGAAAGGTGTTTCGGGCACACCTTGCTCACCCACGCCCTCGATGTCGAGGGCGACAGTCACCTGCAGACGGGATACCCGTGGAACACGGCGGCCACAGCCGTTCTGCTGGCATACGGCGCAGATCCTCAACTGCCCGCTGACGACGGGCAGACTCCCCTGCAGCTCGCTGAATACTACGGTCACGTCATGGCACAGGCACTGCTCATGCGTTTCATCTCTGCGCGCTAGCTTGCACCGCCGATGGGTGATCCGGGAGTCCTGCGCTCTCCGGGACACGATCGTGCGCGCCGGCCAGTGCTCCGAGACGGCTGCGCTGAGCGCGCACGGGCCACGGAAGTTGAGTCCAACCCCGTTCTCGCGTGCCGCAGCCAACCGGCCCTCCTGAACGAGCATTCACGAAGGTTCTTCTGCGTCAACGTGCAACCTTCCGACCCCACCAGTGGTCTCCTGTCGGTGGACCCCACGCGTCACTCGGGAGACTTTCAGTGAACGACGTGGGGCCCCGAGAACCAGCGGCCACGCACCCCGTGCGCCTGCCGATTGAGCCCCCTGCCTGCGCGATCACAAGGAGCCCGACACTCATGCCCGTCCGCACAACGGCTACGCTCGCCACCTTCGTGGTAGCGGGCCTCATCCCCCTCGCTCTGCCCACCGCGGCAGCGAGCGCCGCGCCCGCGCGGCACGGCGACGACTTCAACGGCGACGGGTACCGCGACTACGCGTACTCGAGCTTCAGCGCAAGAGGAGGCGGCGGCGTCACCGTGGTCTTCGGCACTGCCACCGGGCCCGGCCCCAAGCAGCAGCGCATCACTCAAGCGAGCCCCGGCGTGCCCGGATCCGACGAGGCCGACGACATGTTCGGCGAGGTGCGCGCCGCCGCGGATTTCGACGGCGACGGTTACGGCGACCTCGCGGTGGCAGCGACCGGCGAGAACCATTTTCAGGGCGCCGTGACGATCCTGTGGGGGTCCCCCTCCGGCCTGTCCACGGGTACGGCCCTGCCGAACAAGAACCCAGGTCGCAACAACTACATGGGCAAGGACCTGGCGACCGGCGACTTCAACGGGGACGGCAAGCAGGACCTGGCCGTCATCAACGAGTCCATGACCTACGTCTACCGCGGCCCCTTCAAGCGCACCGGTACCACCGGTACCGTGACCAAACTCGACAAGACGTCGTCCTTCTACGCCACCGCGCTGATCTCCGGCAAGGTCAACGGCGACAAGAAAACCGACCTCGCGATCATCGGTGACGTGGTCAGCCGCGAATACATCGCGTCCGACGTCTGGTTCATCAAGGGAGGCGCGAGGTCACTCACCCCAGGCAAAAGCCTCCGCCTGGAGTCGGAATCCGGCAACGGCGGCAGCTCCGAACGCGGCGGCGACGGTGTCATCGCCGACTTCAACAAGGACGGCTACGGCGACATCGCCGTCGGCACACCCCTGTACTCGAAGCACAAAGGCCGAGTCAGCGTCTGGTACGGCTCGTCCGCCGGCCCGTCCCGGAGCACCCGCCTCACCCAGTCGACCAGTGGCGTCACCGGATCTCCCGAGAATCGGGACGAATTCGGCTCATCCATTTCGGCGGGTGACGTCAACGGCGACGGCTACGCGGATCTCGCGGTCGGCGTGCCGGGTGAGGAGATCGATGACCACGAGTACGCGGGCGGCGTGCACATCTTCAAGGGGCGGGCGGGAGGCCTGACCGGTGCCGGCTCACAGTGGTTCGCCCGCAACACCCCAGGCGTACCGGGTGCCTTGATGGCCGACGACCAGTTCGGTGGCCTGGTACGGCTGCGCGACACCGACGGTGACGGAACGGCCGACCTGTACGTGAGCGGTGCCGACGCTCTGCGGCTGCCCGGTTCAGCCGGCGGCATCACCACCGCGGGCGCGACGGAATACCACGCGGCACCCATCGACAGCTTCCTGCAGTGATGTGGCGTAGCTGACTCGTGTGACTGCACCAGCTGCTCCCGGGCCTCGCTGATCAACTGCTCGATCGGGAGCGGTGTTCGGCGTCCACCGCGGCCCGCCACCGGGTGCCCGAGCCGCCCGACTGCTGCTCGGCCGCCATGACGCGCAGCTGGCCGGCCATCGTGGCGGCTGCTGCTCCCGCCTCAGCCGCCACGGACCGCCCCATCCCGGCGGCCCGGCCTCGCGGCGGCGGGCAACACATCAGCGCCCCGCGCCTGAGGCCGCGTCCCCGCGCTTGCCTGCCAGGCCAGCTTGGCCGTCATCGGCTCCAGCAGCCTGCGCCACCGTCACCACCTCCGGGAAGATCGCCGCATCCCGGCCCACGATCCGCCACCGCTCCAGATCCTTGCCCGCGTTGCCGCCCGCCAGCCGGTGCAGACGGTGCGGCCAGATCTCCTCCTCCTCCTCCTGCCAGTGCAGGGCCTCATCCCACCACCGGGCCACGGCCGCGTGCGCCAGGGCGAACACCTCACCGCTCTCCGCCCCGGCACGCCCGCCACACCCGCCCGCCGCCGCTGCGCGGCCACCACCTCGCAGGTCGAGGTGTTCCAGCGGTTGGTTGGCGTCCGCGTCAGCGACGCGGATCAGCTATCCGGCCAGTTTCACGGTCCGTAACGCCCTTGCTGCCACCGCCGTTTCCTGCTTCCTGTCTGTTGTGAGGCCGGTTCGGCTACAGCTCGAATTCCAGGTCGATCAGGTCGGTGAGTTCCACTTCGAGGCCCTGGGCGCGGCGGCCGCTGTCGCGGAAGTAGACCTCGCCCAGGGCCTCGGCGGCGATCTGGCGGAGCTGGTCCTCGGTGGCGCCGCCCTCCTGGGCCTCAGAGAGGCGGGCGGCGTGCTGTGGGGGCAGGGCGAGGGTGAGGTGGCGTACACGGGCATCGTCGGTGCTGCCGGGGGCGGCGGTGTAACCGAAACGGGCCTGGACGTCGATCATGATGCCGCCGGTGCTGGCCGCGGTCTGCTTGGCCTTGGCCCTGATCTGCGGCTGCCAGCGCACGCGAACTTCACGCTCCAGCCGGTCGGCAAGCTCCGGGCGGGGCTTTTTGATCTGGTTCTTCACGTACCGTTCGACGGTGCGCTGGCTGATGCCGAGCAGCTCGGCCACCCGCCGGGTGCTGCGCTGGTGCTGGCGGACCAGGTAACGCATCTGTGCCCCGGCGGACTTCGGGATCCCTGCCTGCTGGCGGCGATAAGGCGCTGCTGGGCGAGGTCACCTCCAACGGACTGCCGGGCCGTCTGCTGCAGGTCTTCCTGGACCTGCCCGCGGCCGCCGCCCTCACCCGCGTCAAGACCGTGCACGACGTGCGCCTCGCCGAGGGCAAGGCACGCCGCGCGGTGGCGGCCGCCGAAGCAGCGGAACGCGCATCCGAACGCGAACGCCTGGAAACCGAACTCGCCCAGGCCCGCGACGCACTGGCGGCTCTGCTGCCCGGGGACGGCGCGGACGCCTCCCTGACCGACCTGGCCAACGACGCGGTCCAGCTCGCCCGGGCGCTGGCCGACGCGCAGGACACGTGGGACGAGGCCTTGCGTGTCTTCCGTCAGGCGCGCACCGAACGCCAGCAGGCCACCAAGCTTCTCAACGACGTCACCGAAAGCGCCACCGCCCGCCTGCTCTTCCACGGTCTGAACCCGACCAGCTGCCCGCGCTGCGACCAGCAGATCGACGACGCGCGCCGCCAGCAGGAGCGGCACGCCCACACCTGCGCGGTGTGCGCGCGCGAGGTGACCGGAGACGACGAGGACCCGCAGGAGATCACCGCCGAGGCACAGCAGCGGCTGGAAACGAGCACGGCCGCCGAAGAGGCAGCCAAGCAGGCCCTGGAGCAGGCCGAGACCACCGTCGATGGCCTGACACGCCGGCTGGAAGGCGCGCAGCAGCAGCTGCGGCGTGCCCAGTCCGCCGCCGACCTCCCTGCGCGCCTTGCCGCACAGGAGAACGTGCTGCGGCTGGAAGGCGCACTCAGCGTCTTCCGCGAGCCCGAGGAACCGGCCCCCGACGAAACCGAGGCCAAGGCCATCAAGGTCCTGGCGGCCGCCGCCGACCTGCTGGAGAAGGACAGCAAGACGGCCGCCGAAGCGCTGTTCAAAGAGGTCAACGAAGAGACCGCCGACCTGGCGACCCTGTTCGGCGTCCCCTCCCTCAAGTCGGTGTCCATCGACCGCGGCGCCCGCCTGAAGATCTTCCCCGTCGGCAGCAAGCAGGAATGGTTCAAGGACCAGACCGCCGGCGCACGCCTGCGGCTGCGCATCGCCGTCGCCATCGCCCTGCTCCGGGTCGGCCGGGCAAACGGCGTATCTACCCACCCCGGCCTGCTGCTGATCGACAGCCCCAAGTCCGAGGAGATGCAGTCCGCCGACGCCCATAAGCTCTTCAAGGAACTGGCCACCGTCGCAGCCGAGAGCGACCTGCAGGTAGTCATCACCACCGCGGACTTCGACCTGGCCCGCGCAGCCCTGCCCGCCGACAGCATCCGGCAGGCCGAGCCCGGCGCTTCCCTCTGGTGATGCCGCACCCCACAGCACCCAGGAAAGGACGGCTGCCGTGCCGCAACTCGCCGACCGGCTGACCGATCTGGCCGCAGACGGCCAGCCCATCACCTTCCCTGCCCTCGGCCTCGCCCCCGACACCGTCGCCAGCCAGGCCGGCGACGTGGCCGCCGGTCCCTTCGCCCCCTACCTCGCCGAAGCCGTCGCCGACGCCTACAACCGCAGCGACACCCAATGGCAGCCCGCGGCCACCGTCTTCCCCACCGGACTCGCCGCACAGCACAGCGTCCTGCACCTCACCGCATCCATGGACGCCCTGCTCTGCAGTCCCGCGGCCGCCAAGGCGCTGGGCAAGCCCCTGACTGCAGCCCTGCTGGACGGACTGCCGGACCGCATCGAGGCCGCACCGCTCCTGGCCGCCGCGCGCCTCGAAGGCGCCGTACGCCTCGCCGTTGCGGAAGCGGTCACCCCCTTCAAGCTGTGGCAGACGCTCGAGGACGTGCCGACCGACGGCCCCGAAGACTTCCTCGAACGCCTGCCCCGACTCCTCGGCCTCACACTCGACCGCTGGGCAGACGAAGACACCATCGCCGATACGGTACGCACCCTGCTGCAGCAGCTCACCCACGACGAAGCCACCGACGTGGACGCGATGTTCGAACTCGGCTGCGACCTGCTGCGCCGCGCCTTGGCCTCCCCAGACATCGGCACCGTCACCACCCACCTCGTCCAGGCCCGCCAGCAGTTCGAGACCGCCGCCCAGGCCGAGGAAGCACGCCACGACGCCCTCACCTACGCAGCAGTCTGCGACGCCATCCTCGCCTTCGGCCGGGCAGACGCAGCAGCCATCAACCACGCCGCCGACCAGATCACCGACACCTTGGACCAGCGCCAGGCCTGGCTTCACCGCTCCCACCACCCCGAATGGCTCCAGCCGCGCCGCTCAGCAGAAATCGCCTGGCACCACCTCGTCCTCCAACTACGCGCCGCGGCCACCGCCCTCCAAGACGACGCCTGGATGGACGCCTGGCAAGCCCTGGACACGGTCCTCGCCGCCTACAGCGCCGCACGCACGGTCTGCCCCCTGGGAGCCGACACCGGCCAGGGCCTGGCCCTGCTGGTCCAGCCCGCGATCGAAGACGGCTTCCTGCGCCAGCAAGCTTTCCTGGCACAACTGCGCCGCGCCGCCCAGGAAACAGACCAGCACGCCGCCCGCGGCTTCGATACCGCAACCGCCAGCGCCCTGCTCACCGCGATCGAAACGGCAGTCCAGCGCGAGACGAGCCCTGCCGCCTCCTCCAACGCCACCGACGATGGCAGCGATGACGATGACCCCGGCGGAGCAGCCCTTGGCCGCCTGCAACGCCTGGCACCCACCCTGCTCCTCCAGCTTCGAGACCAAGCCCTGAGTATCGCCGGCACACTCGATGACCAGCGGCTCCTCCTACTGGAGGGCCTCGCTCACGACAGTGACGTCGCCCGGCTCAAAGCCACCGACCCGCTCATCGTGCCCACACTCGACCGGCTCGTGACCGAGCTGTCTGCCCATCCCTCGTTCACCGGGGAAGTCCGTCAGACTTTCTCCGTGCTGGTCGAGCAGACTCTCCTCTTCCTCAAGAGTCGAGCGGACCTCACCCGCACCAACCTGGTCGGCTCCACCAAGAAGGGCGAGCCGGCCCCCTTCGACTACCGGCGCAAACCTGAGGGAGACCGCAAGCCCGTCGAAGCCGACCTGCAACGCGACTTCCAGCAGTGGCTCCAGAAAGGACCCCTGCACAACGTCGTCTTCGTCGAACCCGTCGACGTGGGCATGGGCCGCGCCGACGTCATGGCGCACTTCGGCTCCCTGCGCTACCTCACCGAGATCAAACAGGACGCCACCGACAACGACTCCCAGTACCTCGAGAGCCGCTACCTCACCCAAGCCGCCGAATACAGCAACACCAACGCCCCGTTCGGACAACTCCTCGTCCTGGACCTCACCCCAAAGGACAGCACACAAGGCAACCTGCGCGTCAATGAGGTCGCCTGGACCACCACCCACCGGCCCCGCGGGGCCACAACAGACCGTGCCGTCGTCGTCGGCATCGTCGCCGGCAACCGCACCACGCCCTCTGCCTACTCCCGCAAGTAAGAGCAGCGCCGGGTCCTCGTGGCTGTGAGGTCGCGGGTTACTGGTCGGGGTGGACGGCTTGGACGCCGGTGCCCGCGTACGCCTTGGGCGTCAGGGTGAGCAGGTACCGGCCGCAGGGGTGGGCGGCGGAGGGGCGGGCGGCATGGATGGCGTGGACGGCGGCGAAGGAGTGCCCGAACCGCAGGAGTTCGGTGGCGGTGACCGCGGCGTCGGTGTCGAAGGCCTCGATCCGGATGAACCGCAGTCCCTTGATGTAGCCGAGCAGCCCGGGCCGTTCGGTGTCGCCGGCCAAGGAGAGCACCGGCGCGTACAGGTCACCGAGTCCGCCGGAGGCCTGGACGTAGAACGCGGCGACCGTCTCGTTGAACGGGTCCTTTGGGTCGTACAACGCTCCTGTGGTCGTGTGGTCCAGGACGACAGCGATCCCCGCCACTACGCGGCTGCCCGCGGGCTGTGCGCGGCGCCGCCCAGGCCCTCCAACAGGGCCTTCGCCTTCGCCTCGGCCTCGGGCTGTTGAGCCTTCAGGCCGTCCAGCTCTGGCGGGGTGGTCTGCAAGTAGGCCCGCCAGAACGCCTCTTCTATGGGGGACTCCAGCTCCGGGAAGAGGTCGACAACGCGCTTCAGCGCCTCCTGAGGTGTTGCGGCGACCACTGTGTGGGTGGCGCACTGGAACGCGAACCACAGGTACGGCTCGATCCGCCCACTGCACATCAGTCAACGGCGCACCCGGACAACGACCTGCTCATCCAAACGAAACTGCCTAGGCGTCGAGCGTCGTGAAGAGGCCGTTGAGGCCCTCCGCCAGCAACGGGTGTGTGAAGATCGCATCCGCCATGGCGGTGTACGGGAGCTTGCCTAGCATGGCGACCTGGATGATCGTCATGATCTCACCGCCTTCCACGCCGAGCACGGTGGCGCCGAGGATCTGCTGGGTACGCGCGTCGATGACGGCCTTCATGAAGCCGCGCGTCTCCCCTGTCTCAAGGGCCCTGACGACGGCGCTCATGGGCAGCTTGGCGACGCGGACCGAGCGGTTCTGCTCCCTGGCTTGCCGCTCGGTCATGCCGACGCGGCCGAGCTGCGGGTCGATGAACACGGTGTACGGGACGATCCGGTCCCGAGTGCTCGCCTTCTCTCCGTTGAGCAGGTTGGCGTGCAGGATCCGGTAATCGTCGTAGGACAGGTGGGTGAAGGCAGGTCCGCCCTTGACGTCCCCCATGGCGTAGACGCCGGGGACGGAGGTTTCCAGGTGCTCATTGACCTCGATGAAGCCGTTGTCACTCAGCCGGATGTCGGCCGCCGCCGGGGTGAGCGACTCTGTGTTGGGGACGCGGCCGATGGCCGCCAGTAGGTGGGAGCCCTCGATCTGCCGCTTGCCGTCCGGCGTGTGAACGGTCAGCCGCACCCGCCCGCCGTCTGCTTCCTCCACCTTTTCCGGCGTCGCCGAAGTCAGGACCGTGATCCCGTCATCGCGCAGGATGGCGGCGACCTCGTCGGAGATGTCGTCGTCCTCCCGCATCACCAGGCGCGGGCCGGTCTGGACGATGGTGACCTCGCTGCCGAACCGTCGGAACATCTGCCCGAACTCCAGGCCGATGTAGCCTCCGCCGAGGATGATCAGATGCTCAGGGAGCGTGCCCAGCTCCATGATCGACGTCGAGTCCAGGACCGGGACGTTCTGTGCTCCGCTGATCGTCAGGGGCTTGGGCCTGGTGCCCGTGTCGATGACGATCACCGGCGCGCCGATCTCCTGTGTCCCGCCGTCCCTCAGGGCGACCTCGACGGTCTTCGGCCCGGTGAAACGGCCCTCGCCTTCGATCACGTCGAGCCCTTCCGTCGCCAGGCGGCTCGCGTAGTTCTCCCGTGCGCCCGCGACCATCGCCCGTTTGCGATCCCGCACGGCGGCGAGGTCGACCGACACCGGACCGGTCCGTACGCCGTACTCCGCGCCGCGCCGTGCCTGGTGGGCGATGCGCGCGCTGGCGACCATCGTCTTGGTCGGGGTGCATCCGGTGTTCACGCAGACGCCGCCGAGATGGTCGCGCTCGACGAGCGCCACCTTCTTGCCCGCCTTCGCCAGATCGAGGGGGAGGAACCGGCCACCCTGGCTGGTCCCGATCACAATCACGTCATAGATCGCCTCTGCCACGGTGTGATCGTAACCCAGTGTATTTATATGTGCGCATATAGTTGTCGGTGTGCCGACCGGTGAGATGGTCGGGCCGCGGTCAGGGGCGGGAGAAGATCGGGATGGCAGCGTGGGGCAATGCCCGATCTACTGACAAGGTCGCCCCCGGCCCGTTCCGTCCGGCGCGGTGGCCCCCGAACCGAGGACACCGACACCCCGGCGCAGAGTGACCACCGGCTGGACCTGGGCATTCGGCCAGTCGTACGGAGTGGCAGCTGACCTCGGAGAACACTGGTCCGCCGGGGCGATCGATCCGCAGCTCGGACGGGAAACGTTCGTCGTGCTGGGCCGCGAGCCGCGCTTTGACGAGATGGGCCGGTTGTACACCGCGTACCTGTGGTGTCTGCCGGAGAACATCGGGTCTTGAAGGAATATCGCGTCCTGGATGGTGGTCGGGGAAACCTTGCAACGGATGGCCGAGGCCGGGTCACGCTAGGTCTGGTGTCCGGCACGATCGAAGGGGCGGCCAGGATCAACATCGAACCTGGCAATCTTGGCCGGTACTTCGTCTTCAGCGCCTAGGGCTCCGATTCCCCGGACCGGGTAGAAGTCGCATGGCTGGCGATAGCCAGGCCTGTCCGGCTGCACCGACGGGAGCTGCCACGCGCCGAGGTGTACGTCGTCGGGGACACTTCCTGTGACATCGAGGCGGCACACGCGGGGAACGCGACCGCCATCGGGCTCGCCACCGGACGTTACCGAACCAGAGTTGCGGGATGCGAAGGCCGGCCATGTGTTGGCCTCTCTGATGTCAGGTAACGTCGCACGTGCGGCCACGCAACAGGGTTTCCCCTGTCAGAGATACGCCGCCATACGTCGGCTTTTCGACTCTCTCCAGTGGCTCCTGGATCAGATGAAGTCGGTTGCTTGGACTACTTCCGCAGACTGTGACAGTCACCCGGGCGGGTCTGCCGTACGAGGCATCTGAGGCTTATGCAACCGGATCGGACCGCAGTGGGTGGAGGTTGGCACACCGGCGGTCCGGGATGTTCGCCGGTAAAGAGGGAGGCGCTCGGTGGATAGCGGACTCTCGATCGTGTTCGCCTTGCTGGCGGCCGCCAGCAACGCGTTGGCGACGGTGCTGCAGCGGCGTGCGGCACGCACCGTCCCGGTCTCGGACCACTTGTGCGGCTCGCGGTTGCGCTGCTGCACCGGCCGGGCCTGGCTCGGCGGCATGGCGGGGGTCGTAGGCGCAGCCGTCTTCCAGGCAGTGGCGTTGTCGTTGGGCGCTCTGTCGGTGGTCCAGCCACTCTTCGTGCTCGAACTGCCCTTTGCCCTGCTGATCGGTGGCCTGGTACTGGGCCGTCGACTGTCCCGCCGGTGCTGGGCAGGGGTGGTGTTCATCGTCGCCGGGCTGGGCGTGGCACTCGCCGCAGCTGCGCCGACCCCCGGCACCGGCCAGCCGTCTCTGGGCCCGTGGGTGCTGGTCTTGATCTGTTGCTCCGCCGCGATTGCCACCCTGGTCGGGGCGGCGCTGCGTCGGCCGGCAGGTGGTCCACGGGCCGCAGGGTTCGCGGCGGCGTCCGCGATCGGTATGCGCTCACGGCAGCCCTGATCAAGGATGCCACCCAGGCCTGGCAGGTCGGTGGCGTTGAAGGATTCTTCCTGGCCTGGCAGACCTACGGTTTCGCCGTAACAGGTGTGTGCTCGCTGTTCCTGCTGGAGAACGCCATGCAGTCGGGTCCCATCACCGCCTCGCAGCTGGCCCTGACCCTGGGAGATGCACTGGTGAGCCTGTCCCTGGGCGTCACGCTCTACGCGGAGCACGTGCGTGAGCGGATGGTGGGTCATCCCGGAGGTGCTGGGCGCGGTAGTGGTCTTCTGTGGCGCTTTGATGCTGACCAGCCAACCGCTCGCCCAGTCCGTGGTGTCGGGCCAGTCGAACCGGCCTGCCACCGGCACAAACGTCGGCGGCGGCACGGAGGCCCACGACCGAGATTCGTTTGCCACGACCGAGCCGGGTACCGGATTGCCGACACCGGACGAGGCAGAGCCTGGGGCGGAGCCGGCGAGGGCTGATGACGTCGGAGTACGGGGACACAGGAATCCTGGCGATTCTCGGTGAGGAAGGGCGGAGGTGGCCTGAGGGGTGAAGGCGCGGTCTCAGGATGCCGATGCGGCGCCTCGAGGCGCGATCTCAGGGTCACTCCGACGCATGCGGCCACGATCGCCACGATGATCCCAAGCTGCTCGCGAGGTTCTGGCCGACCGAATCGGCGCCCAGACGACCACGTCGTAGGTGGTGGCTCCCTGGCCTTCGCGCGGTTCGTTCATTTGTTTCCTCGCATCACGCTTGGAGCTGCTCCCGAGCTGTAGGACGTCGGTCGAGCCTGTTCTTCACCCTCCCGTCGGGCCTGGAAGTCGGACCAGGCCAGGGGCCGTGGGTGATCAGTTGTGAGTGGGCGGGGTGACGACCGGCCATTCGTTATCGGTGTCGGCGACGAGGTTGAAGTAGTTGGTGAGGATGTTCAACGCCAGATTTCCCACAACCTCGGCAATCTCGGCGTCGGTGACACCGGCGGCCCGAGCCACTTTCAGCTGCCTCTCGTCGATGCTGCCGCGGTCGCGGGCGACGGCGACGGATAGGGCAAGCAGTGCGGCGGTGTGCGGGTCGGAGGACTCGGCATCGCGGGCCCGCTCCAGCTCCTCGGTGTCGACCTTAGCGACGTGCGCCCCTATGTAGGTGTGGGCGGACAGGCAGTACTCGCAGTTGTTGTACTGGGCGGTGGCGATCGCCAGCCGTTCACGGACGGGGGCAGGGATCACGCCCTCGCTAAGTGCACTGGACAGGGCCAGCCAGCCTTTGACCAGTGCGGGACTGTTAGCCATGGCCTTGACCATGTTCGGGACGGAGCCGAGGGTCTTGCGAACCTGGGCGAGAGCTTCGGCGGCGGCGCCGGTCGCCTCCGCGGGCTGGATCTGAGGAAGCCGTGACATGGGGCCCTCCATGGGCTGGGACGTCCGGGGTTTCCCGGGCTGGAACGGTTCGCCGATGGGCGGCCCAACTCGCCGCCCGCACAAGTCGGAAGTGCATCCGTGTGGCGTACGGATCATGTAACCGCGAGGTGTGCGCATTTCCTCCCCCGCTGCCATACGCCTCACGAAGAGCGGTCATAAGCACACCTTCTGACCGCGGCCCCGGCCGCCGGTGCCCATGCGGCGCTCTGACGGCGAGCGGACTCTGAAGGAAAAACGGGGCCCTCGGATCCATCTGTGGTCGAGCCGCATCTCCAGAAGGCGCGAGCTTGGGGCTATAGAACGCGGACCACCCGCGCTCCCGTTCAACCCGTCACTGCGCCGGACGCTAAGTGGGCAGAGACTTCGACACGAATGAAGGTTTGGTTTATGACAGCCAAAAGTAGGGACGATCGCGGTCAGGAATTCCCTGATGAGGTCAGTCATTGGAATGCTGAACGGCTCTGAGGTCGGCTTGCCGGAAACCGGAAGGCGCTTGAGAGTTGGCAACAAATATTTCGTACCCAGTGACTGCGGGGCCGTCCCGGTCCTGCGGAAAGGTGCTTCTCATGCAGTTCGAGAATCAGACCGCTCTCGTCACCGGCAGCACGTCCGGCATCGGTCGTGAGACGGCTCTCCTGCTGGCCGAGGACGGCGCGTTCGTCATTGTCTCCGGCCGCAATGCCGACAAGGGCGCTCAGACCGTCGCGGCCATCGAGACCGCGGGCGGCCAGGCCAGGTTCATCGCCGCAGACCTGAGCGATCTGGATTCGGTCCGGCACCTGGCCGACGAGGCCGGTGAGGTGGACATCCTGGTCAACAATGCCGGCGCCTACCCCTTCGCCCCCACCCTCGAACAGGGCCTGGACACCTTCGAGACCCTGCTCGACACCAACGTACGCGGCACGTACTTCCTCACCCAGGCACTGGCCGCGAAGATGGCGGCCAAGGGTTCCGGCAGCGTCGTCAGCGTCACCACGGTCGCCGGTCTGACCGGCATGGCCGGCACATCCGTCTACGGCGCCTCGAAGGCGGCCGTGGACTCCTTCACCCGCGCCTGGGCCGTCGAGTTCGGCAGGCGTGGAGTGCGCTTCAACGCCGTAGCCCCTGGCCACACGAACACCGACAACGTGGCCAACATGGTCGGCCAGGAGGACTTCGAGGCGCTGGGGGCGAAGGTGCCACTGGGACGCCTTGGCGCGGCACGCGAGATCGCCGAAGCCGTCGTCTTCCTCGCCTCGCCCCGCGCCGCCTACATCACCGGCGTCACCCTCCCCGTGGACGGCGGCTTCATGGCCCTGGGCCCCACCGACCGGTAAGCGACGTCAAGGCCCGTGAGGCCGTGGCGCGGCGGTTGGATCTGAAGCCCGCTGCGGCCTTGTGACGCCTCTCGGCGCATTGCGCGGCTCCTGCCTCCACCGCGGCGCACGTCGCGGCAGCCTGCCCTTCACGCGATCGGTATGACAGCGGCCGTAGCCTCCGGCACCGGACGTTATGGAGGCCATAAGCCAAGGCTGTGGCCGGTCGTGGATCCGGCCTTTTCGACGTGGTGCGATGGGGGCATGGAGTTGCGGGAGTTGCATGCCTTTGTGGCAGTGGTCGAGGAGGGCGGCTTCTCGGCCGCGGCCCGGCGGTTGCACGTCAGCCAGCCGGCGCTGTCCCAGACGGTCGGTGGTCTGGAGCGGGAGCTGCGGCTGAAGCTGCTGGTGCGCAGCAGCACTGGTGTGCGGCCCACGGATGCGGGCGTGGCCCTGCTCGGGGAGGCGCGTGCGCTGCTGGCCCGGCGTGATCAGGCATTGCGGATGATGGCCCGGTACACCGGTGGGGGCGGCGGTGTGCTGCGGATCGGCATTCCGCTGGAGTTCCCGTCGCGGCTGCTGAGTCCCGCGCTCACGGAGCTGGCCGAGGCCTGCCCCGACACCCGGGTGCAGGCCCAGCATTTGTCCACGTCCGGGCAGCTGGCCGCGCTGCACGCTGGCGAACTGGACCTGGGACTGCTGCGCGAGCGCCCCACCGGGCAGGAGTTCGACGCGATGCTGGTCAACAGGGAACGGCTGGGCGTCTTGCTGGCCGCGGACCAGGCGGCGGAGCTGTCCGGGCCGGAGGGGATCGCGCTGGACGCGCTGGCCCGGCTGGAATGGGTGGCTTTTCCACGCTCGGACAGCCCTGCCTGGTATGACGAGCTGACGGCGATCCTGCGCACCCACGGCCTCGACCTTGGTACTCAGGCGCCGGAGGGACAGCGGCTGATCGCCGAGGTGAAACTGGCAGCCGTCAGCGCCGGGCGGGCCTTCGCGCTGGCTCCGCCGGACTGGTCGCAGCCCATTCCCGAGGGCGTGGCGTGGCAGCCGCTGGCCGGGCACCCTCTCATCCGCCGGACGTGGGCGGTGTGGCCGGCGGATTCGAGGCGGCAGGATCTGGGACGCCTGATCGCCGCGTTCGAGCAGCCCACCACCGACTGATCTCCGCAGCGGCGAGGCGGCTGAGCGACGCGTTGAGCTCAGACGGCGGTGCGCCCGCCGTCGACGGGCAGGACCGCCCCCTGTACAAAGCTGCTCGCCCCATCGTCAGCGAGGTACACGATCGCCGCCGCGACCTCCGCAGCGGACGCCGGCCGTCCAGCGGGCGCCTGAGCGGCCAGGCTCTGCAGGTCCTCCTCGGCCTGAGCCGTGGTTTCGGTCCGGGTGGGACCGACCTGTACGGCGTTGACCCGCACTCCCTGTGGGCCGTACTCAGCTGCCCATGCCTTCGTCAGGAGGTTCACAGCTGCCTTGCTCGACCCGTACAACGCCATGCCCGAGAAACCGAGCGCGGCCGCGATGGTGCTGACGTTGACGATCGCTCCGCCGCCCCGGTCTGCCATGGCCGGGGCGAGTTCGGCCACGAGGTAGAACGGGACCTTGACGTTGAGTGCGTACACCGCGTCGAAGAGGGTTTCCTCCGTGTCCTTGGTCGGGCCAAAGGGGTAGATGCCCGCGTTGTTGACCAGGACGTCGACCCGGCCGGCGCCCAGCCCCAGGGCGTCGTGCGCCAGCCGTCGCACCGCCTGAGCGTCGCGCAGATCGGCACTCACGAAGTCCGCCTTCCCACCGTGCTCCCGGATCGCGCCGACCACGCTCTCGCCGCGGGCGGGATCACGGCCGGCCACCAGCACGTGCGCCCCGCGCTCGGCCAGCGCCTGCGCTGTGGCAGCGCCGATGCCGCTGGTCGCCCCGGTCACGAGCGCGACCTTCCCCCGCATGGATGCAGACGTCATGGCCGATTCCTTCCGTTGATGACGACATACGTGATCGGCGTACGGACAGGATCACGGCCGCTGCGTCGGGAATCACGCCACGCCCTCGGGAACGCACCGCCCGCTCAGAACGGCGCAGCGGGTACGGCCGCCGCACATCCACAGCATCACCAGCAACGGGGCCCCGCAACCGCTCCGGGCGCCAGGGCACCGGCCGGGAACGCTGGGGCTGTCGTGCAGTCAGCCGAATGGAATATCTGCCGACGGATTCTCCAGACGGCAGACGGCGAGCTTATACCGGTTATCGCGAGAGCCTATGGCCTTCATGGAATCCCTCCGGAGAAGCGAACGCTGTAACCGCTCGGCACCCAATACCGGGCCTGGCACCTGGCCGGAAAAGTCGGCAGCGGTGTCGAAGCCGGGTCCACATCTGGCAAGTAGCGAATTCCTAGACGGAGTGGAACAGAACCATGGGAATGTTGGACGGCAAGGTTGCTCTGATTACCGGGGGAACGTCCGGGATCGGCCGGGTCAGCGCGCGCCTGTTCGCACAGGAGGGGGCGAAGGTGGCGATCACCGGGCGCCGGGAGGATGCAGGCCGGGACGTGGTCGATGAGATCACGAGGGACGGTGGCGAGGCGCTGTTCGTCAAGGCTGATTCCACGGACTTCGGCGGCGCGCGCGCAGTGGTGCAGCAGGTCGTCGACTACTTCGGCCGCCTCGACGTGGCCTTCAACAACGCCGGCACCGCCGCGGTCGGCCCGTTGACCGAGCTGGACGAGAAGGCTTGGGACCACCTGATGGACGGCAATCTGAAGGGCACGTTCTTCTATCTGCAGGCCGAGGCCGATCAGATGAAGCGCCAGGGCGAGGGCGGGGCGATCGTCGTCAACGGATCGGTGTTCGCCGAACTCGGCACCCCGGGCATCTCCATCTACAGCGCCAGCAAGGGCGGCGTCGCCGCACTCGCCCGCGCGGCGGCGGTGGAGCTCGGGCCCGACGCGATCCGGGTCAACACCGTGAATCCGACCGTCATCCGCACACCGCTGACCGAGGGCGGCATCACGAAGAAGGAGGACGGCTCCGAGTACCACCCACACGGAGAGAACATCCCCCTCGGCCGCGTCGGCGAGGCGCACGAGGTCGCCCAGGTGGTTCTCTTCCTCCTGTCCGACCGGGCCTCCTTCGTCACCGGACAGTCGGTCATGGTGGACGGCGGACAGAGCGTCAACTGATCCGAGGCAAAGCGCTCCGTGTCCTGGACGACCAGGACACGGAGCGCTTTGCCGTCGGATCAGTCATCCCACGCACGCGCCGCCGTCGACGCGCAGGGTCTGGCCGGTGATGAACCCGGCGTCCTCGGAGAGCAGGAAGAAGACGGCGGCGGCGAGTTCCCAGGGCTGGGCCAGCCGACCGGCCGGGACACCGGCGAGGTAGCGAGCCTCACCGGGCGATCCGGGCGGGTTGTTCTCACGGAACAGCTCGCTCGGTCGGCCCGGGAGCAACCGAATTGACGGCGATCCCCGCATCGGCGAGCTCGCCCGCCCAGGCACGCGGGCAGAAGTCCAGTGCGGCCTTGGCGGGCGCCGTACGAGGCGCGCTCGGGCAGGCCGACGGTGACCAGGCTGGTGACGTTGACGATGCGTCCCCAGCGTTGCGCGGTCATGCCGGGCGGCACTGCCTGGGTCAGCTGTACGGCGGTGCGGACCGTCAGGTCGCAGACGGCCTGCAGGTCGTCCAGGTCGACGGCGGGCAGTGGGGAGGGGCGGACGATTCCGACGTTGTTGACCACGGTATCGACGGCCCCACCGCGCAGGACGGCGTCGAGGGTGTGCGCGGTGGCGGCGCGGTCGGCGAGGTCGACGGTGTAGAACTCGCCGGGGAACTCCGGTGGGGCCGAGCGGACCAGCCCGACGGGGCGGTGGCCGGCGGCATCCAGGCGGTCAGCCAGCGCGCGGCCGATGCCTCGTGAAGCGCCGGAGATCAGCACTCCTCTGGAAATCACGGCTTCGGGTCTCCTCGAGGCGTGTGCGGGCCGCATGGCTTCGCGCCGGACGGCGCCGCCGGGGATCTGCTTCCCGGCGGCGCCTTGGCGGGGCTGTGCGGGTGGGTTCAGTAGCCGGGGAACAGCGATCGGAGATCGTCGAGCGTGGCGGTGCCGGTAACCGTGACACCGTCTTGTGGCCTGTTGCGGCCGTAGACCAGCCGCAGCACCGCCTCGGCGGTGCCCGACACGGTTCCGGCCGGTTCGGCGGGCTCGCACGGGTAGATGTGCAGTTCAGTGTCCAGATCGAGCAGCAACATGCGCTGCGGGTCGGTGAGTTCCACCGCGAACTGGCGGGGGCCGAGCCGGGACAGGCTTTCCGCGTCCCGGAAGCGGGTGGCCACCAGGTCGAGGCGCGGCCACAGGAGTTCCACCTCCTGTGCGGGAATCGTCGAGGTCGGATCCAGGGCCACCGTGACGTCCCAGGCATGCACGGACTGTTCGGAGAGCCGGTATCCGGTGTAGTCGGCGAGGCCGAGCAGTCCCCTGAAGTACGGCACACGAAGACTTTCGCGTTGGTCGGTGGTGAGCCCGTCCAGCAGGTGCAGATGGCACGCGTCGGCTTCCTGCCAGGCGGCACGCTGGGCCGGCCCGGGCAGGGCGTCCCAGCGTTCCCACACGGGCAGGAGGTCTTCGCGCTGCGGGCCCCTCGTGTCGCCCTCAAGGCCGCGTTCCACCAGGGTGGTGCAGATCTCGGCAGCGCTGCCCAGGTGGGACAGGACCTGGGCGATGCTCCATCCGTCGGCGAAGGACGGTCGGGACAGGTCCTCGTCGGACAGGTTCCCGACAGCGGTGTTGAGCCGGTCCGAGCTGGCGTGCAGTGCCGCCAGCCAGTGTTCCAAGGGAGTCGTGTGCTGCATGGTCGCTCCCGTCGTCATGGCCGGCCTCTCAGCCCTGGTGGGCGAGATCGGCCGCGGTCAGACCCTCCAGGGCCATGCCGAGCTGGGTGCCTTCCGCGATCCGGCGGCTGATGCGCTGACGCAGGGTGACAGCCAGGTAGCGAGTCAGCAGCTGCGGCCTGGCGGCCAGGGCCTCGGCCAGCTCCTGGGCGCGGGGAAGAACTTTACCCAAAGGCAGCACCTCGGCCACCGCGCCCCAGCGTTCGGCCTGTTCGGCGGTGAAGGAGCCCTGGGTGAGGGCGAGATGGCGGGCGCGGTTCAGACCCACCGCCTCCTCCCAGACGATGTGGATGCCGTCGCCGGGAACGATCCCGAAGGTCAGGTGCGGGAAATCGCTGAAGACGGTGGTGTCGGCGGCCACGACGATGTCGGCGAGCAGGGCGTACTCGCTGTGTACCGAGGCCGGGCCGTTCACGGCGGCGACGATCGGCATCTCCAGGTCGGCCAGCCGCTGCATGACGCGGCGGCCCTCACTGAGGGTGCGGTCCCACTGGGCGGGCTTGGTGATGTCACCCAGGCTCGCGCCGTCGATGTCGGTCATGAAGCGGTCCCCGGTACCGGTGAGCACCAGCACCCGGTTCTCCCGGTCCTCACCGATTTCGTACAGCGCGCGGGGGAAGTCGGTGTGCAGCCGGCCGGTGAAGGTCGCGGGGCCCTGATCGGTATGGAACCGCAGGGTGAGCACCCCGGAGGGGGTCCGGCTCATCGCCAGGTCGGGGAAGGCAGTGAAATAGGCAGGGGTTCCGGGCGTCACGGTCTACTCCTTGGTCCGTGGACGCGTCCGGTGGGCGTCGCGTCCTTGCGCCCAGACAACCTCCCTGCCTGCCCGATCTGTACCCGGCGGTCAGACCCTCTACCGAGGACGGCCATAAGTGACTTTTCTGGCCGGGCCGGACTTCGATCAGGCGACGCTTGCTCCTGCACGGTGGTCGACTGGGTGACCACCGCGAGCGATCTTCCCTCGTTCCAGTCGGCACCTCGTGGCGAATGCACCGGACGAGTGCTGCGCGCGGGGTACGCCGGGCCGCCCGTCCAGTGCCTGGGCCGAGCCGGTGATGCCCCGGCGAACCCGGCCGTTGCCGCGGCCAGGGATGAGAGCCTGCCTGACTGCTACACGCGCCAGCCGACACACCGGCTCTTCGTCCGCAGGCCCGTAGCCACGCCTGGAATGAGAATCTGGCCCGTCAGACGCTTATACAGGCCAGACGGTGCGCGGCAGCGGATCGCGTTCCCCGTTGCGCGCTTTCTTGCGCACCGAGACCGGCGGCGCCGCCGCCCTGGTCGCCGCGGCGTATGCCGCACTCGTCTGGGCCAACGCGGCACCCTCGGTATACACGTCGGTCTGGGACACCCGCCTGTCTGTCCGCTTCGGAACGTACGGAATCTCCCTCGGCCTGCGCGCGTGGGTCAGCGGCCTGATGACGCTCTTCTTCTTCGTCGTCGGTCTCGAGGCCCGCCGTGAGTTCGACATGGGGGAACTACGCGAGCGCAAGCGGCTCGCGCTGCCCCTCGTCGCGGGGCTCAGCGGCATGCTCGTGCCCATCGCGCTCTACCTCGCCATCAACGCCGGCCACGGCAGCGAGCAGGGCTGGGGTGCGGCCATGTCCACCGACACCGCGTTCGCCCTGGGCGTGCTGGCCGTCGTGGGCCGCGGCATGCCGCCCGGACTGCGGGTCTTCATCCTCTTGCTGAGCGTGGTCGATGACCTTCTCGCCCTCGGCGTCATCGCCTCCGTCTACAGCGGCCGCATCACCGTGCCCCCACTCATCGTCGCCATCGGCGCTCTCGCACTCGTCCTGCTCGGACGGCTCGGCGTGCGCCACGGCAGCGTGTACGCGCTGCTGGGCGTCGTCGCCTGGGTCGCCCTGCTTGAGTCGGGCGTGGACCCGGTCGTGATCGGTCTCGCCCTGGGGCTGCTCACCTACGCCTACCCTGCCTCGCGCGCCGACCTGGAACACGCGAGCGGCCTGTTCCGGCTGTTCCGCGAGCAGCCCACACCGGAACTGGAGCGGTCCGTCCGCGCCGGCATCGCCTCGACTATCTCCCCCAACGACCGCCTGCAACGGATCTACCACCCTTGGACCAGCTACACGGTGGTCCCGCTGTTCGCCCTGGCCAACTCCGGCATCGAGATCACCGGAGGCCAACTGGCACGAGCCTTCACCTCGCCCGTCACCCTGGGCATCCTCATCGCCTACGTCGTGGGCAAGCCACTGGGCATCGTCGGAGCCTGTGCACTTGCCACGCTCGCCTCTCGCGGGCGGCTGCGCCTCCCGGTCGGCTGGGGAGCGGCAACCGCTGGCGGCGCACTGTGCGGGATCGGGTTCACCGTTTCCCTGCTCATCGCGACCCTCGCCTTCCACGGTGCACGCCTCGCCGAGGCCAAGCTCGGCATCCTCGCCACACTGGTCTGCTCCTTCCTGACAGCCCGGCTCGTCACCGCGGCGATCGACCTTCTGCCGCCTCCCCTGCGGCTCCGGGTCCTGTTCGGGAAGGCGGAGACGATCGTCGACCTGGCCGTGCCCGTCGACCCCGACCGCGATCACATCCGGGGGCCGCACCAGGCCCCCGTGACCGTCGTGGAGTACGGCGACTACGAATGTCCCTACTGCGGGCAGGCCGAGCCCGTCGTTCGTGAACTCCTCGCCGACTTCGGAGACGTGCGCTATGTGTGGCGCCACCTCCCCCTCACCGACGTGCACATCCATGCTCAACTCGCTGCCGAGGCCTCCGAAGCAGCAGCACGGCAGGGCCGCTTCTGGGACATGCACGACCTGCTGCTCAGCCATCAAGAAGCCCTCCGCATCGAGGACCTGCACGCCCACGCGGCTGCCGTCGGCCTGGACACCGAGCGCTTCGAACGAGACATGCGCGCCCACACCGGTGCAGTCCGCATCGCCGAGCACGTTGATTCAGCCGACCTCAGCAGCGTGGCCGGAACCCCCACCTTCTTCATCAATGGCCGCAGACACCACGGCGCCTACGACCTCACCAGTCTCACCGCCGCAGTCCGCGCCGCCCGCGAACGCGCCTCCGTCACCGCCTGAAGGACCACGGCAGAAGGACCTCGCCGCAACTCGGGCTGACACAGATCACAAGCCGCCATCCAACATGAACAAGACTCACCAACTGGATCACGACGACCTGCAGAAACCACCCACCGCACCCGCCAATTAACGTGAAAAGCCACAATTCGATGGCGCAGATGCGATCTCTCGGTTCTGGGGCGGTGGGGTGAGAGAAGTGGGGTTTGGGGGTGTTGTTGCTGGTCGGTGGCGGTTGCGAGGGGTGGGGCCACCGTCCTGGGCGTGAGGGAACCGTGGGGCATCGCTGTCCTGGGGCGTTATTGCATGAGGGTGACGCTTTCTCAGTTTCGTGAGTTCTGATCCGCTGGCCGGTGGGTGTTGGTGTGCTTGGGGGTGTGGATCAGGGAGAGCTGCGTCCGGCCTGCGTTGCGGGGGCCGGCGGTGCGTCGTCTGCTGGCTCTGCGGCGGGAGGGGAAGCTCACCACTGGGCAGGTGAGGTCGGCGGCGGACGTGCTGAGGGTGCGGGAGCGTGCGGTGTGGCGGTGGCTGGCGGCCGCCGAGCGGGACGAGGCTGCGGCCCGGGCACCGGGGGAGCGGGCCGTGTATCCCGGGAGGTCCGGGCTCTGCTGGGGTTGTGGAAGAGGAACGTCGCGGCGGTGCATCGTGAGCTGACTGCTCGCGCGGCCAGGGGCGAGGGGCAGCCGCCTCCGTCGATTCCGACGCTGCACCGGGCGATCCGCCGTGATCTGACGCCGGGGGAGCGGGCGGGGCTTGCGGGAGGGGAGCGGGCGGCGCGCAAGCACGATGTGTTTCTGGCCCGGCCGCGGGGCTGGCGTAACCCCAGCCGCGCCCCGGCAAACGCCCTTCCCGGCCAAAGGACGAAGTGCTGCTGAGCTTCGAGGACTTCACTTCCCAGCTTCTGGCCTGGACGCTCTCGTGGAACACCGAGCACCGCCCGGCGCCGCTTGGGGGCAGGACTCCGCTTGAGGCGTGGCAGGACGATCCCACCCCGCTGCGGGACGTGGCCGCGGCGGATTTGTGGACGTTCACCTTGGAGGATGCCGGCACCCGCACACTGACCACCCGCGGCGTCCGCTTCCCCAGACGCGACTATGTGGGCGCGTGGATGACCGGCCAAACCGGGATGCAGGTCCGTATCCGTTTCATGCCCCACCACGACCATCGCATCGAGGTCTACCACGCGGCCACCGGCCGCTACCTCGGCCCCGCGGACCTGGCCGATCAAGCAACCGAAGAGCAGCTCAGCGCGGTACGGCGGGCACGGGCCGCCCGCGCACGCCGTCTGAAGAAGGACCTCGAAGCTTCCCAGCGCGAGCGCTACGCCGCTGCGAACCAGCCCGAAGCACCCCGGCGGCTCGGCGGCTCGGCGCGCTGACCGGTGCGCAGGCCGAGGCCGAACTCGCCCAGACTACCGACTCCGACTTCGCGCAGCTGGCGCTGCCGGACCTCATCCCGCCCGTCGCGCCCCCGGCCGACTGGCGCACCCCGGCTTCCGTGGCCGCGCTGACCACGCCAGGCCCGCCCATCCGGTACCCGTACGGCCCTGACGGCACCTCCGCCCCGGACGGCCGCGACGGCCCGTCCGCACGGGCCGCAGACACTGATGAAGACGGAGACGCCTCGTGACCGCGGCCACCTACCAGTACGTCGACCTGCCCGACGCCTCCGTGGTCACCGCCCGCGCCCTGCTCACCGCCCGCGAGAACATTGGTGACACCGTCGCTGCCCGCGCGATGATGTGTATCCATGGCGGCGCCGGCTTCGGCAAGACCCTCGCTGTCAACACCTGCCTGTGGTCGTCGTGGGCCTGCAGGACCAGCCCGCCCAGGTACTGCGCCTGACCGGCGCTTATGACCTGCTGGTCGCCGCTCCTGCCGATACAGCCGGCGCCGCTGCCGCTTAAGCGGCGTGGACGCAGGTCACTGCGGTTGGGAACGCCCGCACGATGTGCCGAGTGCCGCTGCGAGGCAGTTGCGGGAAGCGCTGGACGCGTGGGCGTTGCTTACAGGCTTTTGGGAACTTCGTGGGCAAGCGGCCGCTTCTGCGGGACCGGCCGCGAGGTGCTGCGGTTCGGAGATGAGCCGTGGCACCGCCCGTTTGAGTCGAGGCCGGTGGTCGCGTGTGACCTTCACGGACTGAGCGGTGGTGGGTCTACGGGAAGACTGGAACGGGCAGGGAGAACGACAGGCCTGACCTAGTCGTGTAGGACTGGCTATGTCCTCCCATAATGCGCAGCGACTCCCTCCGCAGTCGTGTCTGCCGGACGGCAGCCCCGCGGGGGAGATCGAGCGGCTTAAGTGCTTGTTTCCTTTGGCTCAGGGTTGTGCCGGTGACGGGCAGGTGGGTGTCAGTGCGGTGTGAGAATCTCCGGGCATGAGTTACGACCTGGCTGTCTGGGAGGGCGAGAGGCCGGCGGATGACAAGACCGCCGCCCGGGTCTTCAACGACATGTACGCCCGCTACATCGACGGCGAGGTGGAAGAGCGTCCTTCCGAACGCATAGCGGCCTACGTTGCCGCGCTGCTTGAGCGGTGGTGTGACCTCACAGAGGACGAGGAGGACACCTCGCCCTGGTCAACCGGGCCGTTGATCGGCGAGGCCCGTGGCCCGTTGATCTACTTCCCCATGCGGTGGAGCATGGCCGAGGAGGCATCGGCCTACGCGGCAACCGTGGCGGAGTCCATGGGGCTGGTCTGTTTCGACGTGCAGCAGAACCGGTTCAGGCCATGAGGAGAGCCGCCAGCCGGCGGTAGGCGATGAGGCTTGCGGCTATGCCGACGAAGGCAAGGAAGTGCTCGGCCTTGCGCTCGTAGCGGCGATGGAGGCGACGGCAGCCGGCCAGCCAGGACACGGTTCTCTCGACCGCCCAGCGATGTCGGCCCAACCGCTGTGCGGACTCGATACCCTTGCGGGCGATGCGTTGGCGAATTCCCCGCGCGCGGAGCCATCGGCGCAGGTGGTCGTAGTCGTAGCCCTTGTCCGCGTGCAGTTTCGCCGGCTTACGGCGCCGGGGCCCGCGGCGGGAGCGGATGGGTGGGATGCCGCACACGAGCGGCTCCAAGCCCTGACTGTCGTGCATGTTCGCACCGGAGATGCCCAGGGACAGAGACAGTCCGTTCCGGTCGGTAATCAGGTGGATCTTCGATCCCAGCTTGCCGCGGTCGGTCGGATTCGGTCCGGTCAGTGGCCCCCTCTTGCCGCCCGCAGACTGACCGAGTCGATCGCGCACCGCGACCAGTCCAGCTCACCCCGTGCTCCGAGTTCGTCAAGGATCACACGGTAGAGCTTCGCCCAGACCCGGTCCCGGCTCCACTGGGCGAACCGGCGGTAGACCGTGGGCCAGGCAGGGCCGAACACCGGCGGCAGCTGCCGCCAGGTGCAACCCGACGTCGCCACGAATATGATCGCTGCCAGAGCCTCACGGTCACCCGTCCGACGCCGGCCACCGCCCTGCGGACGTATCACCTCCGTCGGCGGCACCACCCGTCTGAACAGCACCCACAAGGCGTCCGGCACCAACCGCTCAACCAGATCCGTCATGCGCGGCTCAACGAACGATCACACCATAAG
This sequence comes from Streptomyces sp. NRRL S-1022, assembly GCF_000720135.1. GTDB lineage: Bacteria > Actinomycetota > Actinomycetes > Streptomycetales > Streptomycetaceae > Streptomyces. Next base: position 26,698 of record NZ_JOIU01000042.1, read on the forward strand.
AAACGATGTCTAAGAACGATCAGTCCCGGACGCTCGCACGCCTCGGTGAGGACCAACATGGGGTCCGCATCCTGCCCCGGACCGGCTTTTCCGCCCACGGATCATGCGCACACCCGCGATGACCGCGCGGGCGATGCCCTCCGTCGCGTGCGGTCCGGCCTGCGCCCAGGTCTGCAGCGAGGTCACGAAGACGCGTCCGAGTCCTTCCATGGCGAAGGTGTCCGCGTACGGCTCGCCCGCGTCCGGGCCGGGCAGCGCGGTGACCGGGACGACGATCCGCGTCGCTGCGTCGACGAGCAGCTCGGGCATCCGCGGTTCGACGTCGGCGAGCTCGCGGGCGGCGCCGACGTCGTCGGCCTGGACGGCCCGGAGGTAGTTGAAGGCGCTGGCTTCGTTCACCTTCAGTGACAGCGTTTGTCGACCAGTTTGAGCGGCGGTTAGCGATCTCTGGGGCGATGAGTCGTCACGAGTTTTGATGGCGCTTCGCGTCAGTGATCTTGGTCTGCGGTCCGTGCGGAGCAGTCGTGTCCGTCGCCGGGCAGGGCCATGACGTTCAGCACGGGTTCCTCGCCCTCGGGGATCTCGAAGGTGAAGTTCGCTCCTGACGCGATCGCCACGAGCGAGCACTGGTCGCCAAAGGTCAACGGTGCATAGGGCTCCCAGGAACAGCCGGCTGTGTCCAAGGCGGACACGACGTCCGGGTGCTTGAGCCGTGCCGGGAGCGTGCCCGGCCCACCGCCAACCGACGGAGGGAGTTCGACGACGTCACGCCAGGTCTGGATGCAGATGAGGGAAACCTTGCGGCAGCGGCAGACACTCAGCTCAAGGTCTCCGTAGGCGAAGAGCCGCGGCCACTTTCTGTTCCGGCTCATTGTTCCGATGTCCCACGGCTCACCGAGTGCTGCGGTCACATCGTTCCAGTCGGCTCCGCTGAATACCGGGCCCAGTCGACCTGTCTTCGCCATACTGGTCAGGACATCGAGAATTTCCACGAGACGGAGCCTGGCAGGTGCCCTGACCAGCAGTCCAGCGGTTTCAGGGGGTCAGCCAGCTACGGCTTGTTCGGTTCGGGCTCGGGTGCTGGCGGGGCGGTAGGAGTCGGTGCCGGTCTCGATGATGGTGCCGTTTGATCGACAACTACTGGCACCCTGACACCGAAGAGACCCTGGCCGACAGCCTGGCAGTCCACGGCATCTCCCAGGCCACCATGCGCCGCCGGGCGGGAAAGTTCCTGACCGCGCTGCCCCCGGTCGACGCGACGCCAGCCCGCGACTGGCGACAGCACCGCACGCGCGGTACTCGCCGCGCAGCTCCCGCCCTCGAAAGGCCAGCTGCCAACACCCAAAATCCTGTCGCTGGCGGTCAAGGAATTGCACCAGCCCATCGGATCACTGATCGGCCTGCCCCACAGCGACAGCGAGAGTACGCTCGCCGCAGCCATGTTTTGGGACAGTGGGGTGAGAGACAGTGAGGTCTGGGGTGTTGTTGCTGGTCGGTGGCGGTTTCGAGGCCGTGGGGCCACCGTCCTGGGCGTGAGGTTCCTGGCCGCGCTGCCCGGCTACGGCCGCCAGCCGCGCCCCGGCAAACGCCCTTCCCGGCCCCAAAGGACGAAGTGCTGCTGAGCTTCGAGGACTTCACTTCCCAGCTTCTGGCCTGGACGCTCTCGTGGAACACCGAGCACCGCCCGGCGCCGCTTGGCGTGGCAGGACGAAGCTGCACAGTGCGCTGCGACACCCCCAGCGCCGTGGCCACCCTCCTGGTAGAACCCTGGTGCGCCACCAGTAGCAACCGCAGGCGGGCCGGGCCTCGGTGCTTTTGCTTGAGGGAATGGGCCGGGTGCGTAATGCACGCTGCAGCCCCTGCTCGATCTGTCCCACGTCCGCCTCCCCAAGCGATCAGCCGGCACGCATCGCCCGCCCCTGCCTGCCAGTTTCTGCATCCTCGGGACAGCACCGGATGATGCAGGCTACGAGCCCTGGTACGCAGATGGGTGATGGCGCCGATGGCTTGGGCAGTGAGATCTGCCGCGTACCCACAGCGCCCGTGAAAGCGTACGTATCACGTACGGGACCCGCCCCTGAGTGTGCGGATCGGGCGAACGGCACGACACAGCCGGCCGCCGGCCCCAGCAGGATCGGGGGCGGCCTGCATCAGAACGCGTCGTCGCTAGGACTGACGCGGTGCGACGCCACCGGGAGCGGACCTCCGCAGAGCTGGGTTACGTCCAACGCATGCCGATCTTGGAGAGCTGCTCGATCCGTTCCGGGTGTGAGGTCTCACCGTTGTTGCAGCGACTGCACTCCGTTGACCTGCGGCGCTGCAAGTTGATTGCGACGGGTCAGGACGCGCACGAGCTGATTGACCTGCGGTCCTAAAGGTTGCGTGAGACTGCCGCGACTGCCGCAGATGCGGGGAGAACGCCCGCTGTAACGGTGCTAGGGAGTGTCCTGGGCGCGGGGGAGCTCGCCGCCGAATGCGTCGGCGCTAAGCAGCGGCCATGTGTCAGTGAGTTCGGCAGGCGAGGGATGCCAATGGCCAGCATCGGCGCCAGCCTCGTCGGCGGCCAGGAGCAGATTGGAGCTGTTGCCGCTCCACATGGGGCAGCCCTTGCGGCGAACCATGATGGTCTCGTGCGGGGTGAACGCGCAGTAGACGGTGCCGGTGTACCGGTGTTTGACGACGTTCTTCTTGTGGACGTTGCTGTCCGCGGGGCGTCCGGCCTCATTGATCATCCAGGTGGCACGGCGTCGCTGGAAGATCCTGCCCTGCGGGCCAGTGCCTTCGCTGCCCTCTGCGTGCATGATGCGCAGCTTTCGGGCGCGGCCGAGCTTGCACAGTACTTCATGCAGGTCGTCGGCGAGCTGGCGGCTGGAGGTGGTGTAGCGGCGGCTGTCGGCGTGAGTGTGCTGCGCGCCGTCGCCCTTGCCGAAGGCGTCGAGGAAGGCCTCGATCATCTCGGGGGGTGGCTTCGCGGATGCTGTGGGGAATGCGCTTGTTCTCGGAACCGACGCCGCAGTGTTCGCGGAGCCAGGCGGCTATCGGCGCAGAGAAGAAGATGAGGCTCTTGGCGTGCCGACTGTAGGGCAGGCCCATGCGGTCCAGGAGTGCGGCTATCTCCTCGTACTTATCACCGGGGTTCTGCGCGATGCCTATGCGGTTGTTTCGGCCGTCTCCGGTGGTCCACCCCTCGGCGACGAACCAGCCGAGGAAGGCTGCCCAGTCTTTGAAGGCGAAGGTACGCGCGACTTGGTGGTGGGGTTTCTGATTCCGGGCGGGCGCGGGAGCGTCGAAGGTGACGGTGTCCGGGCTGTGGCCGCGCCAGGTGTTGGTGCGGCGGATGAAGAACTCTTGGGGGAGGGCTTGGTATTGGGCTAGGTGCCAACGACGTACCGGTTCGCCGGCGGGTTGCCGCTCGGGGCGGATCATCTCGTCGCCGCGGCGTTGGTGGGTTCCTTCGTGGCGTGCGATGCCCTTAGCACCTACGGACCGGTCGCAGTAGCGGCACAGGGTCTGGTCAGGCTTGCGGTAGTGCATCGGCGAAGCAAGCAGCCGATGAGTATGGGTGATGCAGAAGTTCACCCGATCCCCGTCGTGGAGGTTCAACTCCCCATCGAAGGGGGCGCGGATCACCTTGGTGATCGATCCCCACTCGGCGGTGTCGCCGTTGAGAGTGAGGACTTGCTCGTCGCCGCGGACCTCGGGGAAAGGTTTCCACCCTTCACTGGTGAGGAGTTCGGTTTCATCATCAAAGCAAGTACCCTGCATGGCCGCCTCGTCGTTTGCCGATGCGGTGAAACCATAGGTCACGACTACGTCATCGCCCTACTGGCCAGGGGCTTTGTACTGGGTGATGTCACACTCGCCGGGGAGTCCCGCCTGGGGGACGATCTTCCGGATGTGAAGTCAGAGCTGCTGCCGCTGCACCTGCCGGAACCGGGTCGCCGTCGTGACGCACAGCGCTGTGCCGGGGGGGGCGTCCGTCTCGACGAAGTACGGTGCCGCGTGGCGTGGAGTGAGACGCGCGCCGGTTCCCTCAGAGTGCTGCGCGCAAGGTAGTTCGCAGCAATGTGGCCACCGACCCATCTCGGCGCGAAAGCCGACCTGCTCCGCGAGGACCGAGGTGTCGCCGATCCGTTCCCCATCCGCTTCCTCGGCCGGCGGCCATGCTGGTCTTCGCCTTCAGCACCGCCAAGACCCTTCCGTCCGGTTCGCCGCCCCGTGGTAGGGCTTCATGAGCCGGCCGGCGACCTCGTGCAGCGCGTCCTGCCCCTCCTCGCCGGTCCCGGCCACGCTGCGCGCGAACGCCACCAGGCGCTGCGACACCGACCGCTCCAGCACCCGCACAAGGGCCTCCCGGACGGCCCCGATCGGGGGCTCCGGCCCCGGGGCCGCTCCGGGGCGCACCGGTAGGCCGGCCTCGGCGAACCACTCCAGCTCGGCCGGCCGCCTATCCCGCCCTTGCCGAAGGTGCCGCGCGAGCGCCGCCGCGCTCTCGACCGCTACCGGGTCCACGGTGTCCACCACCGACCCCCGGCCCCGTCCGAGCCCCCGGCGCCGGTGCCGCGGCAGCAGCCCGGCCCGCCGCCAGCCCTCCGACTGGCTGGCCGTCACCACCACTTCGCGGCCGCTGAGTTCACGGATCACCTGCTGGTCAGTCGGGCTCGGCGCTCCTCGTGCCATGCCTTCCATTACAACCCCGGGAAGTGACATTTTCTGCGGAATACCGCATCTGGCTCACTGGCCTTCGACACCACCCCGGTACCCGAGCCACTCCAAGGAGCCAGCCCGACCATGAACTCCAGAGCACCGAACCAACACCCGAACCAGAACCGCCGCCACCCTCACCACCGGACTGCTCACCACCCTCATCACCCTCGCCCTCCACCACGCCGGCCACCTGACGAACCTCCTGTCCTTCCTCACCGCCGTACTCGTCACCCTCGCCCTCACCGCGGTCTTCGCCCCCGACACCTCCACCCGCCAAGCCGCCACCCCGCACCTTCGTGGGAGCAGGCACTGGCGAGCGTGGACGACCCCGACGGGTGGCCCCCTTTGCCCCCGACCGACGGATGCGCCCCTGCCCCCGGCCGATTCCCCGACCCCCTTGTATCAAGTGGTTGACACAAAGGGGCCGGGTCGGACATCTTGTACTCACCGCTTGATACAAGTGGTGGGGCACGTCATCGTCATCGTTTCCACGGGGGTAGTCCATGACCGATCTCGACCCGGCCACCGCACCGGCCGCCTCCCGCGGCCCGGTCGACCGCTTCGCCCGCTGGACGGGCCTGGCCGCAGGCGCCCTGGCCGCCGCCCTGCTGGCCCCGCTCGACCACGGCGCCGGCGTGCTCTACGCCATCCCGGCGGCCGGCCTGTGCGCCGTCGGCGGCGTCCTGGTGGCCGACCTGCTGACCGCGCCCTCCCGCGGCGCCGTCCGCACCGCCGGCCTCGCACCGCGCCGCATCCGCGCCTACGTCCCGCCCCGCATGACCGCGCTGCTGCTCGTCCTCGCCCTCGCCCTGGTCCTCCTGCTGGTCCTCGCCGGCGCCCTGGCCACGCCGGACGACCTCGGACGGGCGGGCCGCGCCCTCACCCTCACCTGCCACGGCACGACCGAGAGGCACAGCCCCTGGCCGGGCTTCTTCTACGGCCTGCCCGTGCTGGGCTCGCTCACCGCCGCCACCGCCGTCTGCGGCTGGTCCCTGCGGCGCATCGCCACCCGCCCCGGCGACGACCGCTCCCGCCGCGACCGCTCACTGGCCGTCGTGGCCGCCTGGGGCTTCGTCGTCTCCGGCTCCCTCGTGGGCGTGACCGTGACGGCGTGCGGCACCCTGGCCGCCATGACGTGCGACGGCACGCCCGGCACCGCCGCCACCGCCGTCCTGCTGCCGCTGGCGCTGGTCTCCCTGGTGACCGCGGGAGGGACACTCCTGACCGTCTGCTCGCCCCGCGCGACCGGGCGAAGCCGGGCGGAAGGGGGAGAGAGCCGGTGAGCGGCGCCGCCGTCCGCGTCGACACCACCAGCGCCGTCCCGCCCTACGAGCAGATCCGCGCACAGCTCGCCGACCTGATCAACAGCGGCCGACTGGCCGAGGGCGAGCGCCTGCCGACGGTGCGGCAACTCGCCGCGGACCTCGGCCTCGCGGCGGGCACCGTGGCCCGCGCCTACCGGGAACTGGAGACGGCCTGCCTCATCCGCACCCGACGCGGCGCGGGCACCCGGGTGGCCCCGCCCCCACCCGGCACCCACCGCGGTGAGGCACCCGAACTCACCGAGGCGACACGGGACTTCGTCGCGTGGGCGGCGGCCCTGGACTTCGGGGAGGACACCGTGCTGGAAGCCGTACGACGCGCCTTCCGAGACCGCCAGTCGTGACAGCTGCCTTGATGCCACCTCGTGCCCGCGATGACATGCACATCGTTCAAGCGATGGGACGAACCATTGGTTATCCACCATCGGCCGGGGCAGACGTCGGGGTCAAAGGCAGGTGGCTTTGTGGACGAGAGGATTCGCACGTACTTCGTCCGTGCCGTACTGGCGGGACCAGGGATCAGCCCTCGTGCTCGTCGTGCACTAGCGCTCGGGCGGGCAGGCGCCGAGCACGAGGTCGACGAGGCGGTCCGTCTCCGGCGTGGGCTCGTCGACCACCAGCAGAGGGCCGAGCCGCTCGCCGGCTGGCTGTGAGTGCAAGACGGTCGCGGGAAATTCGATTCACGTCCCGCTGCATGACACAACGGCCCTGATGACGACCGCACTCGGGGAAGCACTGGGAGGAGACATTGGCCCGCCTGGGCCGCTCACCAAAAGTCGTGCCTGCCTCCGCGTCAGCCCCCGCCGACCACCCCGCAGTCCTGCCGCAGCTCCTGAGGCTCCATCAACGCGGATGCACCGCGGGAACGACGCCGCCCTGCCCGCGTACCCCGTCGGTCACCGTCTTCGTGGCGCCGACGGGGTATGCCCGTCACCCGCGAGCGGAGTGTGACTTCAGCGGATGCGGTGCTTCCGCCAGAAGGGGCCGAGGTCCCTGTGCGTCATCGACTGTGCGGCCTTCTTGAAGCCGGCGGTGGTGGAGACGCCGTACCAGTGGTCGTGGGCGTACTTCTTGATCAGGCGCGCCATGGTGCCGGCCCCGAGGACGTGCTCCAGGTCGGCCAGGACGCAGGGGCCGATCCCGTACACGACCTGGAAGTACTCGCCACGGTGTGTAGACCAGTAGGCCATCGAGTTGGTGAGCGCGGCGGTGGCGCTCGGCCAGGAGTCGTCCGGCGAGCACTCGAACCCGTCCCAGCGGTAGTAGCGCGCGTTGGCGTACTGAGCGAAACTCTCGTCCAGCCAGGGTGAGTTGTACTGGTCGTTGCCCACGACGCCGTACCACCACTGGTGGGCGATCTCATGGACGGTGGCGCCGCCCTCCTCATCGGTGCCGAGGATGACCAGGCCGGGGTACTCCATGCCGCCGGCGAACCCGGGGGTCATCACGAGGTCTATCTCGCCGTACGGGTAGCGGCCGAACTCCCTGCCGAACCGGTCGATGGCGGCGACGCCGTCCTTGCGGTTGAGGCGGACACCGGCGGCGGGCGTGTTCGGCGACCAATACGACTTCACGCGCACGCCGTCGGGCGAGGTCTGGGTCGCGGTGCGGAACGGGCCCGCCGCCCATGCGAAGTCCCGCACCCGCTTGGCGACGCTGTGGGTGACCGTACGTCCGGTACCGCCGGGGCGGGTCCACGTGCTGCCGGTCGCCGGGACCTTGAGGGCGGACGGGTGGTCGAGGCGCACCCGGAAGTCGCTCGCCAGGGTGTAGAAGCTCGCCGTACGACACATACGGATCGAGGTGCCACCCCCTTGCGTCGCGCACGGCGAGGACCGGCAGCGCGTTGCCCAGGAAGCGGAACGCGCCTTCGCGGCCGAAGCGGTTGTTGCGTGCGGGCACGGTGAGGGCCACGTCGAAGGAGACGGCCGTCCGCTCACCGCGTGCGAGCGGCCTCGGCAGAGTGATGCGCAGTGCCGTGCACTTCACGCCGGGGCGGCCCGGAGTGCCGCCGCTCACGTGGGAGACGCGGAGGGGGGACGGTCTTCCGGATGTCCCGCAGCCGTCCTCGCCATTGCCCCACAGGCGTATGTACACCTCACGCAGGGGCCGGCTGGAGGCGTTGCGGAAGGACACCGTCTGCCGGCCCGCCCAGTGGGAGCCGTCGGCATCGGCGCGCAGCTTCACGTCGTAGCTGGGGCGGTCGGGCGTCGCGACTTCGGCCGCTCTCACCGCGGCGCCGGGCGCCGGGCCGGACGGCGTGCCGGCCTCGGCCACGGTGGAGCCTGCAGTCGCGAGCAGCGCGAGCAAGGCGACCAGGAGACGGGGACCGGTTCTTGAGGGGCCCGTGGGCGACGAAGGCATGGCAGACGACATGCCAGCGGATCTTGTCACAGGGTTCCCCACGGCCGACACAGGCCCGCGCGAAGAGGGGAGGTCGGCTCCGCTTGGGTGGCGAAAATGCCAGGGTACGCAGGGGATGTTCGCTGTACGTTGGCGCACAGTAACGGATCCCGGTTCAACCCATCCGCAGTTCATCCCCTTCCATGAGGCCTGGCCACATGTTCCTGACCATCACCACCACCGGCACCCCCGAACGCCCCGCGACGCGGTGGTGTGCTGGTGGTGGTCGAGGATCATCAGGGTGCGGACCTGGGTGGCGAGGGCGCTGATGGCGGGGGTGCGGATGGTGACGAACGCGGAGTGGTAGGCGCGGCGTTCCTCGCGGTTGCGGGGCGGGTCGTCGGGCTGGGGCGGTGCAGGCGGGTCGGTGGTGGCGAAACGCTGCCAGGTGGTCAGGGGCCAGGAACCTTCGGCCGTGTTGCCGCTGCCCGCGTCGGCGGGTGCGTTGGGCGGTTGGTGCGCTGCGGGGTGGGGGCGGGTGTTCACCACTTGTCGGCTTCCTCGTGTGCGCCGTAGGGCCCGAATCCGGTGGCTGCGGCGGGGTGGGTGCCTCTTCGAAGGCCTTGGTCGCAGTCGGGCCCACGGCCCGAAAGAACGCTCGGTGGAGGGTGACACGCCCGCGCTTGTTCTTGAACGGTCGCTCATGTATCTTCGTGTCATGCCCAGACCCCGAGAGTTCGAGCCCGATGCCGTGGTGGACCAGGCCATGCTTCGCTTCTGGTGGCGGGGTTACCGGGCCACCTCTGTCGACGATCTCGTCAAGGCGACAGGGGTGAAGCCCGGCAGCCTCTACAGCGCGTTCCCCGGCGGCAAGCACACCCTGTTCCTGAAGTCGCTGGAGCGGTACTCCAAGCTGATCGTTCCCCAGAAGCTGGGTGAGCTGGCTGCGCCCGGCGCCTCACTGGCCGCGCTCCGCGGGTACTTCGACGGCCTCGTGCACGACCTGCTCAGCCCGGAAGGCCGACAGGGATGCCTGCTGGTGAACACGGCGATCGAGAACGCCGCCGAGGACGACGAGGCCGCCGCCGTCGTCCGCGGACACCTCGCCCGCCTCGAGCAGTGCATGACCACGGCCCTGCGCAACGCCCGCGACGCGGACGAGGTGCGCGCCTCGGTGGACCCGGCCGGTAGCGCCAAGGTGCTGGTCGCGACGTGCCAGGGGCTGATGGTCGTGGGGAAGGCGAACCCCGACGCGACGGTGCTGCGCGCCATCGTCGACAACGCTTTCGCCGTACTCGTCTGACGCTCGACCTGTGGGGCCACCGCATGCGGTGGCTCTTTTTTCCGACCAATAGTTGAACCACTACTCAAGAATGGATCCGCTCATGAAGGCCATCGTCATCTCCACCTACGGCGCTCCCGAGGTCCTGCACATCACCGACCTGCCCGACCCCGTGCCGGCGCAGGGGGAGGTGTTGATCCGGGTCAGGGCATTCGGCCTCAACCATGCGGAGGCATACATGCGCGCGGGTGCCTGGGGCGAGGTCGCGGCCGTCCCCGGCATCGAGTGCGCCGGCGTGGTCGAGGCTGATCCTTCCGGGCGACTCGCCCCCGGAACCCCGGTCGTGGCGATCCTCGGTGGCATGGGCCGCACCCGCAACGGCAGCTATGCCGAACTGGTCACGGTACCGGCCACCAACGTGGCCGTGGTGAACTCCTCACTGGGATGGGCAGAGTTGGCGGCCGTTCCCGAGGTCTATGCGACGGCGTGGTACGGGCTGTTCGGCAACCTGGACCTTAGGCCCGGCGAGCGGGTCCTGGTGCGCGGGGCAACCTCTTCCCTCGGCCAGGCCGCGGTCAACCTCGCCGTCGACCACGGTGCGAGGGTGCTCGCGACCACCCGGAATCCGGCCCACGCACCGCTCCTGAAGGAACTCGGCGCCGAGGACGTCCTCATCGACGACGGCCACCTGGCCGCACAGGTCGACAAGGGCACGACCCCGATCGACGCGGTGTTCGATCTTGTCGGCAACAACGTCCTGCGCGACTCCCTGGCCACGGTCCGCCTCCGCGGACGAGTCTGCCAACTCGGCTTCCTCGGGGGCTTCGAGCCGGTGCGCGACTTCGATCCCATCGTCGACCTGCCCACCGGAGTGCAACTCAGCTTCTTCGGCAGCGCTTTCGTCCTCGGCAGCCCCGAGTTCCCGCTCGCCGACGTTCCCCTGGAAGCGATCTACGCCAAGGTCGAGGCAGGGACCTACCCGGCAAGGCCGGCACAGGTCTTCCGTTTCCATGAGATCGTCGAAGCCCACCGGGTCATGGAAGCGGGCAGTGCGCTGGGCAAAATGACCGTCACCGTGGGCTGAGACCTCGCCCGGCTTCACCACAGCCAGCGGGCGGCAAGCCGTCAGGACCAGGTCATCCCGCCCGCGGCTTGAAACCGCAGACAGGACTGCGGAGCCCAGCCACGGCCTCGGGTCCTGGGCGACCTAGCCGAGCCCCGGTGGGGTGTCAGGCTGGGCGGAACCGGATCTGATCACTTGTGACGGACAGGACCTGCGGCCGACGCCGGCCACGAGGGTGAGTACGCCCGCGCGCAGCGAGGCGGTGACGGCGTCGTACTCCCCGGTGATGCGCACCTGGGTGAGGGCACGGTCGTGGCGGCGGACGAGTTCGGCCAGTGCCGTGTGGAAGCGCCGCGCCTGGCGTCGTGCCGCACCGGCCGCCCCCGCGTGGATCAGGAGCTGCTGCGCTGGACCTTCAGCCGCCTCGCCTGACCACCACGCCGCCATGCCGCGCGCCGTGCCACCGCCGTCCGTCACCGTGGTCATCGACCCGGGCGACGACGTCATCCACACGCACACAGCCCTGGCCGCCCACCACCCGCCGTCCGGCCGGATGCGATTTCTCGTTTTGGTGTCGGTGGTGGTGAGAGTCGGTCGCGCTGGTCCAGGGGTGGGTGTTACGGGGCTGGTCAGTGGCTGTTTGTGGGTGGGTGGGCCGCTGTCATGAGGTGAGAGATTGATGGGTGGGATCGCTGTCGTGGGGCTTTATCGCATGGGAGCTGAAGCTGTCTCAGGTTCGAGAGTTCTTATGCGCTGAGGTTGGCCCGGTCGGTGTGATCGTGGGGTGGATCAAGAGGTAAGGGCCGGTCGTGGGGCTGTGCTGCCCAGGGGGTTGGTGGTGCGTCGTCTGCTGGAGCGGCAGCAGGCGGGGGAACTGGCCACGAGGCATGTGCGTGCGGTCGCTGAGACGGTGGGTGTCTCGGAGCGTACGGTGTGGCGCTGGCTGGAGCAGGCCAAGACGACTGGGCAGGTGGAGGCGCCGGTCCGGCAGGGGTATGCGGTGTCGGACGAGGTGTGGGCGCTGCTGGGCGACGTGGGAGGGAATGTCGCTGAGCTGAGGCGCCGGCTGGCCGCGGCTGGCGGCGGGGCCTCGGTGCCGTCGGCGTCGACACTGCACCGGGTGATCCGCAGGGACCGTCGGGCGGGGCGGGCTTTGCTGGTCGAGCGGGAGCCTGTGGTGGCCGGGCCGAGCAGGCCCGATCCGCTCAGCGAGCTGGGCTTGAACGTCGTGGCCGGTCAAGGTGCAGGTGGGCAGGTGTTTCTGCGGGAGCAGAAGCACCTGGCGCAGGTTCCGGTCCTGGTGCCGGGCGCGCAGGTGGTGCACACGCCTGCTGTGCGGTCGGTGCTGCGGACGGTCGCGCACGCGGCCGCGGTGGGGGCGGTGGTGTGTTTGTACGGCGACGCCGGCCAGGGCAAGACCGTCGCGTTGCAGTACGCCTTGTCCCAGCTGCCGCATCCTGCCCCGGTCCGTCGGGTTCACGTTGGTGTGCATCCGACGGTTCCCGAGTTGCGCCGGGTGCTCGCGGACGCTCTTGAGCTGGGCAGGCGTCTGCCGCGCGGGGCGGGGGAGGCCGACCTGATGCTGGTGAACGCGCTACGGCAGCCTCGTGTGCTGGTACTGGACGAGGCACAGCGTCTTCCGGGGCCGGCGCTAGAGTTTCTGCGCGGGCTGTGGGACCACCCGGACACGGACACGGCCCTCGTGCTCGCTGGTGCGGGCAGCGAGCGGGCGCTGCGCCGCGTGCCCGCATTGGCCTCTCGGGTGCTGACCTGGGAGCTGGTGCCGCGCCTCAGTCAGCGGGAGGTGGCCACCGTGATGACTGCCTTCCACCCGCTGTGGGAGGACGTGACCGAGGCCGATGTCGCGTGGGTGGACGAGCATGTGGGACACGGCAACTTCCGGACCTGGGCGAAGCTGACCTCGCACCTTACCGCCGAGACCTATGGCAAGAGCCGGGCGGTAGTGGACCGCCGGATGCTGGAGCGGGCCTGCGCACGGCTCATGGGGCCGTTGTGACCGGCGCCGCCGGGCCGACAGAGGGCGCTTCCCGCTCCGGCATCCACGGGGAGGACAGAGGTGTGCGGGGAGGCCTGCCTTCTTCCTCCCTGTCGGCGCTGCGCGGCACTGCCGTGCGCAGGCTGCTCGCCCTGCGGCAGGAACAGAAACTGACGACCCGACACGTACGGCTGATGGCCCATTCGTTGGAAGTGACCGAGCGCACGGTGTGGCGGTGGCTTGCCGCTGCCGAGCGTGACGAGTCCGCGGCCGCGGAGCCCGGGGCGCGGGCCCAGAGCAAAGACCGCTTCTCCGTCACCCCCGAAGTGCGCCGCCTGCTGGCCTTGTGGAAGGGCAACGTCGCGGCGGTGCATCGTGAGCTGATCGCTCGCGCGGCCAGGGGCGAGGGGGATCCGCCTCCGTCGATTCCGACGCTGCACCGGGCGATGCGCCGTGATCTGACGCCGGGGGAGCGGGCAGGGCTTGCGGGAGGGGAGCGGGCGGCTCGTAAGCATGATGTGTTCCTGGCCCGGCCACGCTCCTGGCGTAACCAGGTGTGGGAGACCGACCACATGCAGGTTCCGGTGCTGGTCGATGTCGATGTCGATGGCAAGGCCCGCAGGCCGTGGATCACCTGGTTCACCGACTGCGCGACGAACGCGATCACCGGCGTCGCGGTCACGCCGGGGGATCCGTCGCGGGAGTCGGTACTCGCTGCGCTGCGCTCGGCGGTCCTGCGTGAGGACCCCTACGGCCCGTTCGGCGGCGTGCCCGAGAAGGTACGGGTGGACCGCGGTAAGGACTTCCTGTCTAGGACGGTGACCGCCGCGTTCGATCTGTTGGACGTGACGGTGGAGGACCTGCCCGCCTACACCCCCCACCTCAAGGGCACCGTGGAGGGCCTGAACCGGGCGGTGGAGGCCATGTTCCTGGCTGCGTTGCCCGGCTACGCCCGCCAGCCGCGCCCCGGCAGACGCTGCTCCCGTCCGAAGGACGAAGTGCTGCTCACCTTCGAAGACTTCACCGCCCGGCTGCTGGCCTGGACGCTGTGGTGGAACACCGAGCACCGCCCGGCGCCGCTTGGGGGCAGGACGCCGCTTCAAGCGTGGCAGGACGATCCCACCCCGCTGCGGGACGTGCCGGCCGCGGATCTGTGGACGTTCACCCTGGAGGACGCCGGTACCCGCACGCTGACCACCCGCGGCATCCGCTTCAGGAAACGCGACTACGTGGGGCCCTGGATGACCGGGCAGGCTGGGATCCAGGTGCGGGTCCGTTTCATGCCCCACCACGACCACCGCATCGAGGTCTACCACGCTGCCACCGGCCGCTACCTCGGTCCCGCGGACCTGGCCGACCAGGCCACTGAGGAACAGGTCAGCGCGGTACGGCGGGCGCGGGCCGCTCGCAGCCGCCGCCTGAAGAAGGATCTCGAAGCTGCCCAGCGCGAGCGCTACGCCGCCGTGAACCAGCCCGAGGCGCCTCGGCGGCTCGGCGCGCTGACGGGTGCGCAGGCTGATGCCGAACTCACCCAGAGGGCTGACTTGGACCTCGCGCAGCTCGCGATGCCAGACCTCATCCCGCACGCCGCGCCCCCGGCCGACTGGCGCACCCCGGCTTCCCTGGCCGCGCTGACCACGCCAGGCCCGCCCGTCCGGTCCCCGTACGGCCGTGACGGCGCTTGCGCCCCCGACGGCCCGGGCGGGCGGGCCGCACCTCCCACCACCGATGAAGACGCAGACGCCTCGTGACCGCGGCCACCTACCAGTACGTCGACCTGCCCGATGCCTCCGTGGTCACCACCCGCGCCCTGCTCACCGCCCGGGAGAACATCAGCGACACGGTCGCTGCCCGCGCGATGATGTGCATCCACGGCGGTGCCGGCTTCGGCAAGACCCTCGCCGTCAACACCTGCCTGCGCGCACTGGAACCCGGCGAGGACGTCCGAAAGATCACTTTCCGGGCCCGGCCCACGGCCCGCGCGGTGCGCTATGAGCTGTTCACCGCGCTCGACCTGGCCGGCGAGCCACCGCGCCACCCCAGCGAGTTCGACCGTCTGCTGAAGACGGCTCTGGCCGAACGCCCTCGCACGTTCCTTGTTGACGAGGCCCAGTGGCTGAACGGTGAGGCGTTCGAGTACTTCCGCTACCTGTGGGACGAGCCTTCCACCCAGCTCGCGATCATTTTCGTCGGTGGCGCGGGCTGTCACACCGTGCTGCGCCGTGAACCGATGCTGTCCTCCCGTGTCTTCATCTGGCAGCAGTTCACCCGCCTCACACCCGACGAGGTCCTCGAGGTGATCCCGCTGTTCCACCCACTCTGGGCTGACGCCGACCCCGAGGACCTCACGTTCGCCGACAGCCACGCCGCGCACGGCAACTTCCGCGCCTGGGCCCAGCTGACCGCCCACGCCCGTACCGCCCTGGCACGCACCGGCCGCCCGCGCGTCGACCAGGAGCTGCTGCGCTGGGCCTTCAGCCGCCTCGCCTGACCACCCCGCCCATGCCTCCTGCCCCGCCGCTGCCGTCCGTCATCGTGGTTCTCGACCGCCACGACGACACGCTGCACACGCACACCGCTCTGGCCGCCCACCATCCGCTGTCCGGCCGGATCACCCTGCACCCCGGCCCGGGCACCACCAGCGTGGCCGGCCTCGCCCACGACCTTCTCGTCGCCCTGGGCAAGCCGCCCCTGCTCCCGGGCCGCTTTCCCGGCGGCCGTCAGCCCGCCTGGGAAGCCGCCACGGCCTGGATGACCGCCCTGCCCGTGACCCGGCTGACCGTCCTGCGCGCCCACCGGCTCACCGCCCGCCGCACGATGCGCCTGCTGCAGCTACAGGCCCGCACCGGTATCCACCTGACCCTGGTCTGCCATCGCCCTCACCTTCCCGCCGCTGTGCACCAGGCCCTGCGGACGACCGACTACATCGTCACCGCGGACTTCGAGGCTGCCCGCCGCCACTACTACGGCACGCCTGTCGCCGAACCCCCGCCCGCAGATGAGCCCGCCGCGCCGGCCAGCCGGTGGCTCACCCTGCCGGTACTTGACCGCATCGTCTCCTACGACAGCCCCCGCCCCTGCACCGACCCGTGCACGCCGCCCCCGATCGCCTGGCGGCACCGCCCACCGCCCGTTCCTCTCACCGCGCCCACCGCCCAGCGCGTCGCCCAACGGCTGCACACGGCGACCGCACACCCCCGCCTGGCCGCAGCCCTCGCCGCCGCACTGTTCACCGGCGCCTCCCTCCAGCAACTCGCCACCGCACGCCCCCGCGACAACCCTGCTTTCTCACGCCACACCAGTTCCACCGGCCGGCAGGCCAGCGCCACCACCGCCGGATCCCGGTCCAGCAGCATCAGCTGAGTCCGCATGACACCGGACCCGTACGCCACCAGCCGCCCGGTCGTCGACGACCACCACCAGCCCGGAGCAACGCGCCGCCCGGGCCGGACAGGGAAAGGCCGTACCGCAGGACTCTCCTCGACGGGGACGTCCTGCGCAGCCTCAAGCCACGGGACCTGACGCGAGCACCCCAGAGGGTCCCGGAAGCGCACATCGATCAGGCTGGCATCTACAGCCGCAGCTTCTTCGCGTCGAACAGCATCACCCGTACTGTGCGGCTCGAGGATGCTGCACCCGGCCCCGGGGACCGCGGACGAGGCGGCCTCCTGGCTGCTGTCGATGATCACGTACTCCACACAACGCCATGCCTGACCTGCCGCGCAGGAGAACCGGCCGGTAACCGCAACATCGGTGGTGCAACCGCCGGATGTTGGGGCTGCACGCGGCACCCCCGGGCACCGGTGTCAGTGCAGAGTTCCGCACTTTTCACGTTCCCATTGCAGGCCGTTGTGTCCGTCCTCGCCCTCACCCAGGGCGCCGCGAGCACGTCCCCGGCGATCAGCACCGGGAGCAACCGCCCGTACGCACGGGTACGACGTGCTGCAGTACCTGGCGAAGGCGCCCGGCGAACTCATGGGCAGCCAGGGCGTCGATCATCGTGTCCCTGGCGCCACACCATCCTGGCCTCGGGTGGAGAAGTGCAGCAGGCGCCGCTTCGGCAGCGGCCTGCGTGTCGTCCTCCTGGCCCTCACTGTCACCCCGGACCGTTTACAAGGGGGCGGAACGAGGCGCTGGCGACCATGTCCGTCGGGTCCTCACCCGGCTCCAGAACACCGGCACGATGTCCTGGCCACCCCGATCTCCACCTGCGAGCCGCGGGTGTCGGCGAAGCAGACGGCCTCGACTCCCCGCTCGCGTTGGGTGCGGGGATGGCTGCTCGGCGAACCAAGGCGGACATCAGGCGGGAGTCACCAACGCGCACCGGCCCGCCCCTGGAATGGCATCCGTACGCGCTGCGTACGCTAAATGTACGCTTTATCGGCTACTCTGCGGTCACCGTAGCTGCGCTTGGGCGGTCGGCCCCTGGCGACTGTCAGGCCCCTGGCGACTGTCAGGTCCATCGCATGCCGATGGCGGAGAGCTGTTCCACCCGCTCTGGCGAGAGCGCCCCGGCCCTGCTCCGCTGGTTGCTGACCCATGCCCCTAGTCGCACAAGGTGTTCCTCCTGGTCCTGGCCGGTGCCGCTGCCCTCGCCGCAGTCGCGGACGCCGATGACGATGGTCTCGGTGTGTTTGCGGGGTACGCGAAGATGCCCCTCACGCTCGAAGAACTGCTGGGCGGCCGCGTAGTTCAGCGCCCATTTGTCGGCTTGGCTGCGCCGCGGCTTGGGCTTTTCATGGTCGCCTGCGGGTTGGATGCCGATGACGTGCTCTAGCATCCACTGCTGCACACCGGTGAGGTTGTCCCAGCCGAGCTGCTGTGCTCGTACCCACCGCCCCAGGTCCTCGCCCTGGTGCACGACCACGCCCGGCGACGTGGGCAGCTGGCCGCCGCCCTGTAGGTGCTGCCGGAGGAGGTGGAAGGCGCGCTGCCATTCCACGGGCCAGGTGGGGCACCAGGCGGGGTCGATGTCGTCCAGTTGCTCGCGCCGCTCCTGTGAAAGGGCGCCGGCCGCCGAGCCGACCGGCAGGCCTTCGGCGCGCCGCTGCTCGATGTAGACAGCTTTCCGGGCGGCGGCCCGCGCGTTCTTGAGAAATAGCCCTACCCGGTAGCCCTGGTAGGTGGCGTCTGTCGGTGCCAGGAGGTGGCCCGCTTCGGCTGCCCACCCACGGGCGGCGGCCAGGCCTTCCTCCCATGCGACGTCGTAGTGCGACCAGACCATGCCCAACCGTTCCAGCTGCGCCACACGGTCGGGGCCCATGGTGCCCCGGGCGTAGATCCTTCGAGCGTCGGCCACCCATTGCCCCAGCGGGAACGCGGCGAGCGTGGCCGGCCACCCCTCGCCGTTCTTCGCCTCTTGCTCCTGGTCGTCGCTGCCCGCGGTGGGGACGCGGTAGGTGAAGGGCACGCGCAGGTCGCCGTGCAGCCGGTGGTAGATGGCGGCGGCCTCGATGCCGCGTCGCCAGTGGGCGTGTTCGGGGTCGAGGACGCGCAGGTTGATGAACGCGGCCAGCTGCGCCGGGTCCCGGGGGGTGGAGAACTTCAGTAGTTCCCGGGCCGGTACCGAGAGCCGGTCGCTTCGGTCGCTGTCTGCTCCCTCCTCACCCTGCCCGCTGCGGGTCTGTACGCCCCTGACACGGCTTGGCGCCTGGGGCTGGGCCAGAGCTTCCACGACGCGGGCGTCGTGTGCCCTGAGCGCTTCCAGCAGCTGGGCCAGGCCGCCGAAGGCCCGCGAGGTGAGCATGTTCTCGACCGTCTCCCCGGGCCCGAGCAGGACCGGCACCACCAGCGAGGCGACCTTCCCCTCACCGGGCTGCATCCGCAGTGCCCGGCCCACGGCCTGGACGAGGTCGGGCATGGAGCCGCGGACGTCGGCGAAGTAGACGGAGTCACAGTTCCTGGTGTCGACGCCCTCGCCGAGCACTCGCACCGAGCCCAGGAAGCTCTTCTCCACGACCGTGCCGTCCCTGGCGATCCCTGCCTCGAACTCGCCGAGCACTCGACGCCGGTGGCCTGGCTTGTGGTCGCCGCACAGCCAGTTCGCCCACACGGTGCGCGGGTACAACTCAGCGTCGGCCGCATGCAGCCGGTCGGCGACCTGGGGGAGGCCGGCCGCGAACGCCTCGGCCTCCTTCACCTGATGGTGAAAGACCAGCGTCCTTTTGAAACCCTCCTCGGCTGAGGCCTTCACCAGCGCGGTCTGGAGCGCGGCGAGTCGGGCCCCGCGCACCTGCTCGGATCGTGCGTCCTGGCCCAGGAGCTGGGCGGCTTGGAGTTGAGTGTCGGTGATGTCTACGCACACCACCTGGTAGGGCGCGCAGATTCCCCGGTCGATGGCCTCGGACAGCGTCAGCGTGTAGCAGCGCGCCCCGAACGGGCTGTCCGGGGCGTCTTCCATGCTCGCCACCAGCTCGCCAGGCGCGCCCTCGGCATCCTCGTCCAGCTGCCACAGGCGGGGCGTGGCCGTCATGTAGAGGCGGCGCAGGGCGGGGATGCGGGTGTTGTCGTGGACGACCGCCCACGGCTTGCCGATCCGGCCCGAGGTCCGGTGTGCCTCATCGACCACGATGAGGTCCCAGCCCGGAAGGCCGGCCTTGTGGGCCCGCTCCAGGGTGCCGAGCCCGAGGGAGGCGTAGGTGGCGAACACGGTGACCTTGTCGAGCGGCCGCACCCAGTCGACGAGCTCCTGCACGTCCGTGGTGTTGGGGAAGGACGCTTCCTCACCCCGCAGGGAGGACACCCCGATCATCGGGCCCGTCCGGCCTCCCTCGCGCCACGCGGCCTGGGTCTGGGCGAGCAGATCGAGGGAGGGAACGAGGATGAGTACGCGTCCTGCCCGGAGCTCCTCGGCGCTGCGCACGGCGACGAGGGTCTTACCCGATCCGGTCGCCATGACCACCTGCGTCCGCAGCCCCCGCTCGGACACAGTGGATCTTGCAGGCAATTCTAGGCCACGAAGTACCGCGTCTACGGCTTCTCGCTGGTGGGGGCGGAGTTCTTTCACTGCCATCGACCGGCTTTCTGCTGTCTGTCGGAGCACGACGCGATCTCGTCAAGTTCCCTGCTGAAGCTGGGCATTGACCTCATGCGGTTGTGCAAGGCCACGGACCGCCGCGGGGTGCAGGCCCGATAGCTGACGATGATCACGGCCTCGGACACCTCCGCTGGTGGTGCCTCACCAGTCCAGAGTCTATCGCGGACTAAAAATGAAGCACAGCAAGAGAAAGACAGCATGCAGCATGATAGTTTCCAGCGCGGGGGCCTTCTGCTGTCTGTGCCCGCATCGAACAAGATTGGCCCGCGGGCCCCGGAAAGACAGGTGGGTGCCGGCTGTGACTGCCGAGTGGTACGTCCTCATCGAGGAGGACACCCGGACGACGGAGCGCCCTGACGGTGTGGAACTCAGGCTGCACCGGTGGATGCTGGTGGGTACCTACCGCATCGGCCAGGACGAGGCGGACGCGGTGGCGGCGGCCGAGGATGCGGCCCTGAATTACATGCCGGGGGTGCTGGCCCGGCATGCGCGGCCGGGAGATGAGCCAGCCCGGCATGCGTTCCTCGCTCAAGACGGTGCGTGGGTGGTGCTCCTGAGGCAGCGGCACCGTGAGTGTCATATACGGGTGACCACGGCCCGGCTCATGCACTCGCAGGAAGACAAGGAAGCACCACCGAAAAGCCTGAAGGAAAAATTCCGCAACACCTTGGAGGGGCCACCACCATCCCTGAAGCCCTGGACACCACCAAAGCAACGCGGGCAGAGCTGAACCGACCACCCCCTCGCAGCCAGCCAGGCCCGCGCGAGCGGGCCCATGGTCCTGGAGGCGCAGCCGGAAGGACCGTCAGGCGGGGGAGCGCAGCGGACCCGCCGGCCAGGCGGAGCGAAGCGAAAGCCTGACAGCGGGACGGAGTCCCGCTGTCAGGTAGCGCAGCGAACGGACCGTCAACCGTGGTGCGAAGCACCACGGTTGTGCGGGTGGCGTAGCCACCCGCCAGCGCTCCCGCGGAGCGGGAGCGCAACACCCGCGCGCAGCGCGGGTGTTCGCTTGCTCCGGGC
>NZ_JOIU01000043.1 GCF_000720135.1 Streptomyces sp. NRRL S-1022
GGGCGCTTCCCTTCGGTCTTGCGTTTCCGACTCTATCAGATCTTTTCTCGATCCGATTTCCTCGGTGCTTTCCAGGTTCTCGCTCTCGCGTTTCCCTTTCCGGCGGTTCCGACTCTATCAGATCCTTTCGGCGTCTGATCCCCGGTCAGCGGGGTTTGTCTTCCCGGCTGTTGGGCCGTTCCGACGTCTCAAACCTTAGCGGATCCGCCCGGCGATTCCCAATCGGGCCGCCGAGTCCCTATTCGAATTGAATTCGGGCACGCCGAAATCAACCCGGAGGGAGGATCGTGCTGAAGGTGTGAGGGTTGCCGCTCGCAGCGGCTGAGGTGCTGCCGAAGAACCGTTACGGCTCCGTGGCAACCCGAAGAACTCTACGGATCGGGCAAGGCGGTGTCAACCGCGCTGTCAAGATCTTTAATCGAGGTCGCTGAGCCGGCCGCCGGCGTCCGGCTGGGCGTGCTCGACCCGGCGCAGTAGCCGGGTCAGGACCTCGCCGAGCACCGTGCGCTCGACGGAGGTGAGGTCCTGGAGCAGGTCCTCCTCGAAGACCGTGGCCAGGCGCATGGCCTCCAGCCACTTCTCGCGGCCCTCGGGGGTCAGCTCCACGATCACCCGGACGCGGTTGGACTCGTCGCGCTCACGGGTGACCAGTCCCTCGGCGACCATGCGGTCGATCCGGTGGGTCATCGCGGCCGGCGTGAGGCCGAGCCGCTTGGCCAGGTCGCTGGGGCCCAGCCGGTACGGGGCGCCGGAGAGGACCAGCGCCTTGAGGACCTCCCACTCGGCGTTGCTGATGCCGAGGGCGGCGGTCTGGCGGCCGTAGGCGACGTTCATGCGGCGGTTGAGCCGGGACAGGGCCGACACGATCTTCTCGACCTGGGGGTCGAGGTCCTGGAACTCGCGCTGGTAGGCGGCGATCTGTTCTTCGAGCGTCGGCTCGGGGACGCCGGGAGTGTCGGCCATGGCCGCAGTATCGCACGATACGCCTTTGCCTTGAAGTCCTTCACTGTGTACTCTTTAGCTTCGAAGTCTTCAGGTCTAACTAGTGAGAGAGGTGAACGTGACCAGGGCGATGGGCGCAGCGATGCGCCGGATCCACGTGGGCAACGCACTCAGCGCGTTCGGGCTCGGCTTCACCGTCCCCTACCTGTACGTCTATGTGGCGCAGGTCAGGGGTCTGGGAGCCATGACGGCGGGACTCGTGCTCGCCGTCTTCGCCGTGGCCGCGCTGATCGTGCTGCCGTTCGCCGGCCGGGCGATCGTGCGGCGCGGCCCGCTGCCGGTCCTGCTCGCCGCCCTGGTGACCGCCGCCCTCGGTGCGCTCAGCCTCGGCCTGGCGGGTGGTGCCGCGTCCGTGCTGCTGTCCGCGGCGGCGCTCGGCGCCGGTCAGGCCGTGATGCAGCCGGCGCTGGCGACGATGATCGTGGACTGCTCCTCGGCGGACACGCGCTCGCGTGCGTTCGCGATGCAGTTCTTCCTGCAGAACCTGGGTCTGGGCGTCGGCGGGCTCATAGGCGGTCACCTCGTCGACACCACGCGCGTGTCCTCCTTCACGCTGCTGTTCGCGATCGAGGCGGCGATGTTCCTGCTGCTCGTCGGCGTGCTGGCGACCGTGCGGATGCCGCACTCGCCGCGCATGGAGGATGCTCCCGAGGGGTCGGCGAAGGGCAGCTGGAAGCAGCTGCTCGGAAACCGGGCGATGGTGCAGCTGTGCGTGCTGGGCTTCGTGCTCTTCTTCGCCTGCTACGGGCAGTTCGAGTCGGGGCTGAGCGCCTACGGCGTCGAGGCGGCCGGCATCTCCACGTCCGCGCTGGGGACGGCGCTGGCCGCGAACACGCTGGTGATCGTGGTCGCCCAGTTCGCCGTGCTGAAGCTCGTGGAGCGGCGGCGCCGGTCCCGGGTCATCGCCGTGGTCGGGCTGATCTGGTCGGTGGCCTGGCTGGCCGCGGGGTACGCGGGGCTGGGCCACGGCAGCCGGGAGATGGCGACGGCCGCGTTCGTGTCGACGTACGCGCTGTTCGGGCTCGGTGAGGCGATGCTGTCGCCGACGGTCGCCCCGCTGGTCGCCGATCTGGCGCCGGAGGGCATGGCCGGGCAGTACAACTCGGCGTTCGCACTGGTCAAGCAGCTGGCGCTGGCCGTGGGGCCGGCGGTGGGCGGACCGCTCGGGGCCGCGCTGCACGGGCCGTACATCGTGACCTTCCTGCTGTTCTCGCTGGGGATCACCGTTCTGGCGCTGCGGCTGGGCCGGCAGCTCACCGCCGTGCAGGACCGGCCGTGGCTGGCGCGCGGGACCCGGGTGGTCCGGCGGGGCGGCGCGTCCGCGGAGCATGGCGCTCCGCTGGTGGAGCCGCGCTAGAGGTCCCCGCGCACCCGCGGGGTGCCCGGGCGGGTCGCCGTGACCAGGAGCGCCGTGAACGGCAGCGTTGCCGTGCCGTCGTCCGCGAGGTGCCCGGCCAGTTGCTCGCGGACCAGGGCGGCGGCCCGGTTCAGGGCGTCCTCGCCG
Source organism: Streptomyces sp. NRRL S-1022 (assembly GCF_000720135.1). Taxonomy (GTDB): domain Bacteria; phylum Actinomycetota; class Actinomycetes; order Streptomycetales; family Streptomycetaceae; genus Streptomyces. The sequence continues at coordinate 2,507 of NZ_JOIU01000043.1, forward strand.
CCGGCCTGTCTGATCAGGCCGCCCCACAGGGCGGTCAGGTGGGTGCGGGCGTAGCCGTCCAGCGGGGGCAGGGTGATGCCGAAGGTGATCTCCCGGTGGGCGGTGCCGGTGAAGCCGGCCGCGCGCAGGCCGGTGGTGAGCTGCTCGGCGGTGACGACGAAGGCCCGCACGAAGTGACGGAGCGCGTCGGGACCGCCGTACTCGTGGAGGGCTCGCTGCTCGGCGAGGAAGTAGGGCTGGCGGTCGACCGGGGCCCAGACGGTCGCCGCGAAGCGGCCCTCCGGGCGGGTGACGCGGGCGGCCTCGGCGAGGCCCGCGTCGAGGCGGGGGAAGAACTGGGCGCCCTGCTGGCAGACGACGGCGTCGAAGGTGGCGGTGTCGTACGGCAGGTGGTCCGCTGAGGCCACCGTGAACTCGATGTCGGGGTAGAGCCGGGGGTGCAGGTCCCGGGCCACCCGGATCATCCCGGCGTCGCTGTCGGCGCCGTGGACCCGGCCGGTGGGTCCGACCAGGGCGGCCGCCGCGCGGGCGGCGAAGCCCGTGCCGCAGGCGAGGTCCAGGACGGTGGCCCCGGGGCGCAGGTCCACGGCGTCCAGCAGCTCGCCGACGAACGGCGCCATGATCGGGGCGGAGCAGGTGTCGTAGCCCTCGGGCCCCTCGATCGCGCCGTTCCGGGCGCCGGATCCGTCTGTCATGGTCAGCTTCTAACACCGGGCGCGCGTGTCGCCTACGTGCCGCGCTGCCCGGGACGGCTGCGGGTCAGTGTTTTGCCTTCGGCAGGACGAACTCGCACCAGACCGCCTTGCCGCCGCCGGGGGTGCGGCGGCAGCCCCAGTGGGAGGCGATCGTCGCCACGATCGCGATGCCCCGGCCCGACTCGTCGCCGGGTTCGGCGCGGCGCCGTCTGGGCAGGTGGTCGTCGCCGTCGGTGACCTCGACGATGAGGCGGCGGTCGGTACGGCGGAGCCGGAGCCGCATCGGCGGGGTGCCGTGCTGGAGGCTGTTGGCGACGAGTTCGCTGGCGGCGAGGACGCCGAGGTCGTGCAGTTCGGCGGGGAAGCGCCAGCTGGTGAGGACGCCGGAGGCGAAGGCCCGCGCGCGGGGGGCCGCTTCGACGCCGCCGAGGAGTTCGAGGGCGGCGTTGCGGAAGAGGTCGCCGTCGGGGCCCGTACGCGCCGGGTGCTGGAGGACGAGGACGGCCACGTCGTCGTCGTGGTCCGCGGTGACGCCGGCCGAGCGGACCAGGCGGTCGCAGACGACCTGTGGGGTGCCGGTGGCGCCGGCGAGGGCGCCCTCGAGCGCGGCGATGCCCTCGTCCAGGTCCTCGTCGCGGCGTTCGACCAGGCCGTCGGTGTAGAGGACGGCGGTGGAGCCGGGGCCGAGGGCGATCGAGCCGGAGGCGTGGATCCAGCCGCCGGTGCCGAGCGGCGGGCCGGTGGGTTCGTCGGCGCGGGAGACCGTGCCGTTCTCGTCCCGGACCAGGATCGGCAGGTGGCCGGCGGACGCGTAGACCAGGCGGCCCTCGTTGGGGTCGTGGACGGCGTAGACGCAGGTGGCGATCTGGTTGGCGTCGATCTCGGCGGCGAGGCCGTCGAGGAGCTGGAGCACCTCGTGCGGGGGCAGGTCGAGGCGGGCGTAGGCGCGGACGGCGGTGCGCAGCTGGCCCATGACGGCGGCGGCGCGCACCCCGCGGCCCATGACGTCGCCGATGACGAGGGCGGTGCGGCCGCCGCCGAGGGTGATCACGTCGTACCAGTCGCCGCCGACCGCGGCCTCGGTGCCGCCGGGCTGGTAGGTGGCGGCGATGCGCAGGTCGTCGGGCTGTTCGAGTTCCTGCGGGAGCAGGGAGCGCTGGAGGGTGACGGCGGTCTCCCGCTGGCGGCGCTCGCTGGCGCGCAGGCGTTCGGCGGCCTCGGCGTGGTCGGTGACGTCCGTGGCGAAGACGAGGACGCCGGCGTCGCGGTCGCCGTCCTCGGCGACGGGGGTGCAGGTGAAGGTGTACGAGCGGCCGTCGACGGCCTTGCGGGACTTCAGGGTGCGGGGCTTGCCGCTGCGCAGCACCTGGTCGAGCAGCGGGAGCAGGCCGAGCTCGGCGAGTTCGGGCAGGGCCTCGCGGGCGGGGGCGCAGGTGCGGCGGGCGCCGAAGGCCGCCGTGTAGGCGTCGTTGACGTAGGAGAGGCGGTGGTGGGGGCCGTGGACGAGGGCGACGAGGGCCGGGACGCGGTCCAGGACGTCCCGCGCGGGCAGTTCGTCGACGGCGGGCACCGGGGGTGTGCCGTCGGCGGGCAGTTCGGCGCGGGCCGCGGGCACGGAGCCTTCCCCCCGCCGGTCCGGGGTGGCCGCCGACTCGGTCCGCGCGGCGGCGCGGCGCTGCGTTCCGGGGAGCCGGGCGCTCCAGCGCGTGAAGTTCACTTGGGGAAAGCCTCGTGGGTGCTAGGGCGGGTGGCCCGTCCGACGTCGTAGGGCAGTCTGGCAGGGTGTGGGCCGCGGCGGGCGACAACCGTCAGACGCCGGCGCGAGCCGTGGAGTTCCTGAGTCGGGTCAGGACGACCCCTTCGGGTCGTCGGTGGGGCTGTGAGGAGGCTTTCCCCCGGCCGCGAGTTCGAACTCCGCCCGTGGGTGTTCGAGTGAACCGAGCGAGACGATCTCGCGTTTGAAGAGCCCGGCGAGGGTCCATTCGGCGAGCACCCGGGCCTTGCGGTTGAAGGTGGGCACCCGGCTGAGGTGGTACACGCGGTGCATGAACCAGGCAGGGTAGCCCTTCAGCCGGCGCCCGTAGACCTGGGCGACGCCCTTGTGCAGGCCCAGGGAGGCGACCGAGCCGACGTACTTGTGCGCGTACGTCTCCAGGGGTTCGCCGCGCAGGGAGTGGACGATGTTGTCGCCGAGGACCCTGGCCTGGCGGACCGCGTGCTGGGCGTTGGGGGCGGTCTCGGTGCCGGGTTCGGCGGCCGTGACGTCGGGTACGGCGGCGGCGTCGCCCGCGGCCCAGGCGTGTTCGGTGCCCTCGACGGTGAGCTGGGCGGTGCAGCGGAGCCGGCCGCGGTCGGTGCGCGGCAGGCCGGTGGCGGCGATCAGCGGGTGCGGTTTGACGCCGGCCGTCCACACGACCGTACGGGTCGGGAAGCGCTGGCCGTCGCTCAGTACGGCGACGCGGTCGGCGCAGGACTCCAGACGGGTGTCCAGCAGCACCTGGATGTTGCGGCGGCGCAGCTGGGTGACGGTGTAGCGGCCCATCTCGGGGCCGACCTCGGGGAGGATGCGGCCGGTGGCCTCCACGAGGATCCACTTCATGTCCTCGGGGCGGAGGTTGTGGTAGTACCGCGCGGTGTAGCGGGCCATGTCCTCCAGTTCGCCGAGGGCCTCGACGCCCGCGTAGCCGCCGCCGACGAAGACGAAGGTGAGGGCGGCGTCGCGGATCGCGGGGTCGCGGGTGGAGGAGGCGATGTCCATCTGTTCGATGACGTGGTTGCGCAGGCCGATGGCCTCCTCGACGGTCTTGAAGCCGATGCCGTACTCGGCGAGGCCGGGGATGGGCAGGGTGCGGGCGACCGAGCCGGGGGCGAGCACGAGTTCGTCGTAGTCGAGCAGTTCGGCGGTGCCCTCCTCGGCGGTGGCGAGCGTGGTGACGGCGGCGGTGCGTACGCCGTGGTCGATGGAGGTCACCTCGCCGATGACGACGTGGCAGTGGTCCAGGACGCGGCGCAGCGGTACGACGACGTGGCGCGGGGAGATCGAGCCGGCGGCGGCCTCGGGGAGGAACGGCTGGTACGTCATGTAGGGGTCCGGGGTGACGACCGTGATCTCGGCCTCGCCCCGTCTGAGTTCGGCCTTCAGCTTCCGCTGGAGGCGCAGGGCCGTGTACATCCCGACGTAGCCGCCGCCGACAACCAGAATGCGCGCACGTTCCTTCACCATCCCATGACGCACCCGGCGCTGGAGTTTGTCCACAGCCCCGGCAAATTGTGTGACCGGCGGCCGGGTCCGCGCGGGGCCGGCCGGGGTGGCGGTGCGGGACGAAAGGGGGCAGGTCAGCAGGGGCGGGCTACAGGGGGCGAAGGGCCGGAATGGGGACGTACCTGCCCCGTACTCCGATCGGGGGGCGCACTGTGCGGAACCTGCCCCTTCTGAATTGACTGTCTCTCAACTATGTTCGTGTGTCGACGGAGTGTAGGGAATGTGGTCGAACGGGTCCGCGACGGGCGGGTCCGGTCGGGACCGATGCCGGTTCCGCGCACTCCGCGTTCAGTGGCGGGGAGAGTCTCCGGGGGGAGACGTCATTACCGGGGGAAACACATGCATGTTCAGGAAACCCATTGGGCATCCGCAGCCGCCGTCGCGCCCGGCGGGAAGGCGATGACCGCGGCGGGGGGCAACGGACGCGCGGACGTGGCGCGGACGACCCCGTTGCGGGTGGACGCACAGCGCAATCTGGAGCACGTGCTGCGTGCGGCGCGTGAGGTGTTCGGCGAGCTGGGGTACGGCGCGCCGATGGAGGACGTGGCACGGCGCGCGCGGGTAGGGGTCGGCACGGTGTACCGGCGCTTCCCCAGCAAGGACGTGCTGGTCCGGCGGATCGCCGAGGAGGAGACGGCGCGGCTGACCGAGCAGGCGCGGACGGCGCTCGGTCAGGAGGACGAGCCGTGGTCGGCGCTGTCGCGGTTCCTGCGGACGTCTGTGGCGTCGGGGGCCGGGCGGTTGCTGCCGCCGCACGTGCTGAGGGTCGGGTCGGGCGAGTCGGCCGCGGTCGCCGAGGAGGTCCGGGTGCCTCAGCAGCGGGTGCAGCCGGGGGGTGCCGAGCTGCGGCTCGTGGCGGAGGAGGCCGCGGTGGTGGCCGACGACTCGGGGGCCGGGGCGCTGCTCGACGTGGTCGGGCAGTTGGTGGAGCGGGCGCGGACGGCGGGTGAGCTGCGGGCGGACGTGTCCGTGGCCGACGTGCTGCTCGTGATCGCCACGGCGGCGCCGTCGCTCCCGGACGCGGCACAGCAGGCCGCGGCGTCGGCGAGGCTGCTGGACATCCTGCTGGAGGGACTGCGGTCCCGGCCGGCATAGGGCGCTCCGGCCGTCCCTCGGCTCCGCCGTCGGATCCACGGCTCGTTCTCCCACCCGCACCACCCGGGCCGCTGTCGCGGCTCGGGTGGTGCGGGTGTTTTCGCGGGGCGGTCCCGCCGCGGGGGAAGTCCGCTCGGACGAGTGGATGGGGTGGGCGGGAAGGGGGCCGGGGGGAGGGCCTTGTGGCACTCTGAGCCGGTGACGGGTTGGGCTGGGCCGGTGTCGGGGGCTGTCGGCGATGGGCGTTGACGGGTGGGGCGGGTCACGCGAGGACGACGGGGACGCGGGGATTTCGGGGCCGGCCTCAGCCCACGTACCGAAACAGGGCGGGCGTCCGGCTTCCTCCGGCGGGCCCGGCGGCAGCGGTGGCTCCGGTGGCTCCGGTGAGACGAGCGTGCCGGCGCAGCGCGGGGGGAGCGTGCTGCCGCCGCCCCGGGTGGTGCCGTCCGCCGACGGCGAGCTGATCGAGCGGATGCGGGCCGGTGACGACTCCGCCTACGAGGAGCTGTACCGGCGGCACGCCGACGCGGTACGGCGGTACGCGCGCACCTGCTGCCGGGACGGGCACACCGCCGACGACCTCACCGCCGAGGTCTTCGCCCGGATGCTGCAGGCGGTGCGCGGCGGCGCCGGTCCCGAACACGCCGTACGGGCCTATCTGCTGACCTCCGTGCGGCGCGTCGCCGCGCACTGGACCAGGTCCGCCCGGCGCGAGCAGCTCGTCGACGACTTCGCCCTCTTCGCCCAGCAGGCCGCCCGGGTCCCGGCGGCCGAGGACGGCACCGCCGGTCTCGGCGCCGACGTCCGCGCCCTGCACGAGGCCGAGCAGTCCCTGGCCATGCGGGCCTTCCGTTCGCTGCCCGAACGCTGGCAGGCCGTGCTGTGGCACACCGAGGTGGAGGACGAGTCCCCGAGCGAGGTGGCCGTCCTGTTCGGGCTGGACGCCAACGGCACCCGCGTGCTCGCCAGCCGCGCGCGCGAGGGGCTGCGGCAGGCCTACCTCCAGGCCCATGTCAGCGCCGCCCTCGCCCGGGACGAGGAGTGCGCCCGCTACGCCGACCAGCTGGGCACCTATGCCCGCCGCAAGCTGCGCATCCGGGCCGAGCGGGGTCTGCGCAAGCACCTGGCGGAGTGCGCGCGCTGCCGGCTGGCGGCGGCCCAGATCGAGGAGGTCGCGAGCGGCATCCCCGGTGTCGTACCGGTCGCGGTCCTCGGCTGGTTCGGCGCCGCCGGGTACGCCAAGGCGCTCGGGATCGTGGCCGGCAGCGCCGGTGCCGGGGCGGCGGGTGCCGCCGCGGCCGCCGGCTCGTCCGGCGGCGCGTCCGGCGGCGCGTCCGGCGCGGGCGGGGCCGCGGCCTCCGAGGGGCTCGGCGCGCCGGTGAAGGCCGGCATCGCGGCCGGTGTGGTCGCGGTGGCCGCCACCGCGGTCGCGCTGGCCCTGGTGAACGACAGCCGTCCGGCGCAGGAGGCCGCCCAGCCGGCACCGTCCACGCCGGTCGTCCGGCCGCCCGCCGTGCAGCCGCCGCTCGTACGGCCCCGGACGCCCGCGCCCGCCTCGCCGGCCCACCGGTCCGCCCCTCTGCCCGTACCCCGGCCCGCGCGCCCGCCCCGGCCGGTGGTCGTCGCCCCGCAGCCGGCCCCGACACCCACACCCACCCCGCCCCCGGCGCCCACACCGCCCCGCACCCCGGAACCCGCGCCGAAGCCGAGGCCCAGCCCGACGCCCACGCCGACCCCGTCATCCGCGCCCGCCGTCTACGAGCTGGGCGAGCTGGGCTTCGACGTCACCGGCGACGGCACCCGCCCCGAGATCGTCCTGGCCGGAAGCAGCTGGGTGTGGCCGCGGTACGGCATGTCGATCGGCGGCGAGCGGTACGCGCGCGGGGTCACCGTGCACGGCGAGTCCTCCGTCACCATCGCCCTCAACCGGCAGTGCACCGCCTACGACGCACTGGTCGGCGTCGACGACATGACGCTCGGCCTCGGCAAGGTCTCCTTCTCCGTCTACTTCTCCGTCTACGCCGACGGGGTCCGGCTGTGGCAGTCGGGCCTGGTCGAGGGCCGCGACCGGGCCGTCCCGGTCCATGTGGACCTCACCGGGCGCAGCACCGTACGGCTCGTCGTGGAGCCGTACGGCAACGCCGTCGACGAGGCGGCACTGGCGGACTGGGCCGAGTCCCGGTTCACCTGCCGGTAGCCGGACCCGGGTCCTCCCCGACGGCCACGGCCGCGGTGTCCAGTTCCCGCAGGACGTCCGCCACGCCGAGGGACGCGCCCCGGGCGCGCTCGGCGGCGTAGCGCTCGGGCGTCAGGGCCGCATGGGCACCGGCGTGCACCCGGGCGGCCTGGCTGCGCTCCGGCTCGGGCCGGCTGAGCCCGTCGCGCCAGTGGTCGGCGGCGGCGAACAGCCGCAGGGCGCCCGGCAGATCGCCGAGCCGGGCCCGCAGACCGGCGGCCACGTCCACCAGGCCGGCCGTGATCGACTCGGCGCACCGGTCGGCCACGGCCTGCCGCAGGGCGTCCGCCAGGACCGGCAGCCCGCGCGCCGGGCCCGCCTCGTCGGCCGCGAGCAACGCCTCGACCACCCGCTGGGACGCGGTGAACTGCGGGGGCGGGGTGCCGTCCCGCACCACCACGCGGACCGCCTCGTACAGCTCGCGCGCGCGGGCCGGCTCCCCGTCGTGCAGGGCGATGTGGGCGCGCAGCAGCAGTACGAAGGCCCGCGCCTCCGGCACCGCGTACCGGTCGGCGGCCGTGCCCGCCTCGGTCAGGGCGGCCAGCGCCGTCTCCCGGTCGCCGGAGCGGTAGGAGATCTCGGCGAGCCGGGCGAGCAGGAACGGCGACTCGGCGTACGCACCCGCCTCGTAGGCGAGCCGCAGGGCCTCCTCGTACTCGCCGCGCGCCACGTCGTACCTGCCGCGCGCCATGGCCGCCTCGCCGGCCGCGCTGCACACCTGGGCCCGCATCCAGCGGTCGCCGACGCGCCGGCCGAGCGTCCGCAGCTCGGCCAGGTCCTCGTCCACGCCGCGCAGGTTGCCCGGTGAGTCGACGGTCACGTGGGCGCGGTACATCAGGGCGACCGCGATCTCCCAGTCGCCGCCGTGGCGGCGGGCGTTGTCGACGGACGTCGTCAGGTGCGGGCGGATGTCGGCCGGGCCGCCCAGGTAGTAGGCGGTCAGCGGCCAGACGATGCCCGGGAGCCGGGCGGCCCGGGGACCGCCACGCTCGTAGTGGGCCCGCACGCGTGCGAGGTACTCCCGGGCGCGCTCGTCGGCGGCGAGGTTCTCCGTGCCCGTCTCGGAGGTCAGGAACAGGTCGAGCATGCGCAGGTCCATCCGCAGCTCGTGCAGCGGGTGCCGGGCCTCGCCGTCCGGGGCGGCGAGGAGGGCGCCGACCGGGTCGGCGGTCTCCGCCCGTGCCACCGCCTCGCCGGCCGGCGCGCCCGGGGGCAGGGCGTCCAGGGCGACACCCAGGCGGAGCACCAGCCGCACCCAGGCGACCGCCTCCTGGCGGTGGTTGCGCAGCCACCAGAACCAGCCGACGGCCAGGACGACGGCGCCCGCCTCGGCCTCCTCGCCCGCGTGCACCGCGCGGTCCAGGGCGGCGCGGACGTTGTCAAGCTCGGTCTCCAGGCGGGAGAACCACGGGAGCTGGGCGCCCGAGCGCAGCTGCGGCTCGGCCTCCTCCACCAGCGCCCGCACCCACGCGCGATGGCGCCGCTCGGCCGCCGCGCGCAGGCCGGGGACCTCGGCCGCCCGCTCGGTGGCGTACTCGTGGACGGTCTCCAGCATGCGGTAGCGCATACCGGTGCCGGAGCCGGTGCCGTCCGGGTCGTGCGGGGCGGCGACCACGAGGGACTTGTCGACCAGCGCGCCGATCAGCTCCGCCACCGGGCCGGTGCACACGGCCTCGGCCGCCCCGAGGTCCCAGCCGCCGGCGAACACCGACACCTCGCGCAGGACCGTCCGCTCCCGCTCGTCCAGCAGTTCCCAGGACCAGTCGACGACCGCGCGCAGGGTCTGCTGGCGGGGCAGGACCGTGCGGCTCCCGGAGGTGAGCAGGCGGAAGCGGTCGTCCAGGCGGTCGGCGATCTGCCGCGGGGTCAGCAGCCTGAGCCGGGCCGCGGCCAGCTCGATGGCCAGCGGCAGCCCGTCCAGGCGGCGGCAGATCTCCGCCACGGCCCCGGTGTCGGCGAGCACCGCGTCGGCGTCGGGACGGACGGCCTTCGCGCGCTCGGTGAAGAGGCGGTGCGCCTGCTCCGGGGTGAGGGGCTCGACCGGGCGCACCGACTCGCCGGGGACGCCCAGGGGTTCACGGCTGGTCGCGAGGATCGTGAGTCCGGGGCAGCGGGTGAGGAGGGTCTCGGCGAGGGCGGCCGCCGCGCCGATGACGTGCTCGCAGTTGTCAAGGATCAGGAGTTGGCTGCGCGGGGCGCAGTACTCGATCAGCAGGGCCGTGGGGTCGGCCTGCGGGGCCGCCAGGTCGCCCGTCAGCAGCACGGTCTCGCGCAGACCGAGCGCGCTGACCACGGCGCCGGGCACCGCCTCCGGATGGTCGAGCGGGGCCAGTTCGACCAGCCAGGCCGAGGGGAGCGTGGCGGCGGCCTCCTCGGCGAGCCGGGTCTTCCCGGAGCCGCCCGGCCCGGTGAGGGTGACCAGGCGGGCCCTGTGCACATCCGAACGAATGGCTTCGAGCTCCGGTTCCCGCCCGACGAAGGACGTCAGCCGGGGCCGGAGATTGCCGGTGCGCTCGGGGGGCCGGGCCGGGGTCCTGGGCCGGGGCCGGGCCGGGCCGACCGCCGGTTCCGGGTGCTCCTGCTTCAGCAACGACGCGTGCAGGTCCCGGAGTTCCGGGCCGGGGTCGGTGCCGAGGGTGTCGGCGAGGGTGCGGCGGGCGGACTCGTAGGCGGCGAGGGCGTCGGCCGGGCGGCCCGTGTCGCGCAGGGCGCGGATGAGGAGGACGTGCAGCGGCTCGTCGTACGGGTGCGCGGCGGTCAGTTCACGCAGCTCCGGTACGGCCTCCCGGGCGCGGCCCAGGGCGAGCGCGGCGGCGGCGCGGGCGCGGGCCGCCTCCAGGCGCAGGGCGTCGGGGCGGTTGGCGGCGGTGCGGTCGGGGAGGTCGGCGAGGGCCGGGCCGTACCAGAGGGCGAGGGCCTCGGTGAGGGTGCGGTGGGCGGCGGCCGGGTCGCCGGCGGCGAGGGCCCGGGTGCCGGTGCGGGTGAGGCGGGTGAAGACGTGGAGGTCGACGTCGTCCTCGGTCGCTTCGAGGCGGTAGCCGCCCGGGGTGGAGGCGATGGTGTGTCTGCCGAGGGTGCGGCGGAGACGGCCGACGAGGGCCTGGAGGGCGGCGGGGGCGTCCTGGGGCGGGTCGTCCGCCCAGATCTCGTCGATGAGGGTGCCGGGGGTGGCGGTGCGGCCGGGGCGGAGGGCCAGGGCGGTGAGGAGCGTGCGCAGCCGTGGGCCGCCGATGAGCAGGGGGGTGCCCTGGCCGTCCGCTGCTTGGGTTACGCCCAGGATTCTGTACCGCACCCGGCCATTGTGGCGGGGTGTGCGCACCGGGGCACGGGGGTTTCGGCTCCGGGCGTGTGCAGGGCGCCGTGGCCGGCCGGTGGGTGCGTTCCGCCCGCCCGCACCGGCCCCGGGGACCCGGCGGCGCTACGGCTCCCCCAGGGGCGCGGGGAACTGCGCCACCAGCCCCCCACGACGGGCGGGCACCGGACGGGCCCGGCCACCGTTCACGCCCCCGGTGTCAGCGCGCTCCTCCTCGGCTGGATCCCCGAGGGGACCGCGCGGGAGCGGGTGGGCGTGCCCGTCCAGCAGGTGCCCCGCCGGGAGAGGAGGCGGCGGAGCCAGAGTTCGAGGGAGATGAGGTCGGCCAGGCCGTCCAGGGGGAGCGGCTCGCCGGCCGCGGCGGAGCGCACGGCCTTGCGGACGACGCGGGCCTCGACCAGGCCGGCGTCGGCGAGCAGGGGGGTGGCGAAGAGGTCCATGAGGGGGTCGGCCGCGGCTCGCAGCCCCGCGCGCGCGGCGGCCGTCGTCGAGGCGTGGGAGGGCGTGCCCCAGCCGGCCGGGAGGTCGGTGACGCCGGCGCCCTCCAGGACCGTGCGCAGGATCGCGGCGCGGGCGCCGGGCCGGACGCGCAGGGCCTCCGGGAGGTCGCGGCAGGCGCGGACCACCTGGTTGTCGAGGAACGGCGCGTGCAGGCGCTGGGAGCGGATCTCCGCGGCCTGTTCCAGCACGCGCAGGTCGGCGGCATGCCGGGCGAGTGCCGCACGCGCGCGGTAGTCGCCGGGGCGCAGCGCGCCGGTGCCGGAGCGGTCGGCCGCCGCCTGGAGCAGAACCGATACTTCAGCCAGCGCCTCTCCCGTCAGCCACCGGGCGGCGGGCCCGGGTCTGGCCCAGGCCAGCGCGGCGAGGGACGCGTCGACCGCCCCCTTGGGTTCGTCGAAGCGGCGCCGCATCAGCCGCTCGGCCAGCACCTCCAGGCCCGCCCGGTAGGGGGTGCGGGCCAGCCGCCGGGCCGCGCCGTACACGCGCGCGGGCACCAGGACCGAGCCGTCGGCACGGGCGAGCGCGGCGACCGGCCGGACCAGGTGGCGTCGCCGGCGGTCGACCAGGAGGTCGGCGAGGCGGGCGGGGTGGGCGTCCAGGACCTGGCGGGCACCGTGGCCGGTGAAGTGGTCGGCGCTGCCGGCGGCGAGCCGCGCGCGGTGCCGGGCCGCCACGACCAGGGAGGGGCCGGGTTCGTCGGTCAGGGGGCCGTCGAGGTCGGCGTACGGCAGGGTCTCCTCGCCGCCGGTGACCACCACGTGGTGCAGCCGGGGATCGGCGGCCAGCACCCCGGCGCGTTGGAGTTCGGCCTCGCGGCCGGTCACGGCCAGATCGTTGAACGTGACGGCGAGGAGGCGTTCGCCCGCTCCCGTGGTGCCGTGGCCGAGGAGCGTGCCGGGTCTGCCGGGCAGCCCCGCGGCCAGCAGCGCGAGGGTGCCGGAGGCGGGCCCGCCGGACAGGTCGGCGCCGATGCCGGGGACCGGCATCCCGCGCGCGGCGCGCCGCTCGGCCGGACCCATGCCGGGCACCGGTCCGGGGTCCAGGTCGGGCACGTGCCGGGGTGCCGCCAGCCGGGTGCGGACCGCCTCCACGAGGGCGTCGCGTACGGCGTCCACGGCGTGGTCGGCGTCGGCCGGGGGTGCGGCGACGGCGAGGGAGGCGACCGGCTCGTACCCGGCGATCTCCCGTGCCCCGGCGCGCAGCACCAGCGCATGCCCCGGCGGGATCCGCCGTACGCCGTCGTACGGGGTGGTGTCGCGCAGTGCGGCCGGTACGTCCGGGGCGGCCAGCAGGGCGGCGAGGTGGGTGAAGTCGAGGTTGGCCTCGACGAGGTCGGCGAGGGGCAGCGCGGCGGTGGCGTAGGCCGTGCCGCCGGCCCACGGGGTGTAGAACACCGGCCGGGCGCCCGCGAGATCGCCGCAGACGGTGATGCGGCGGCCGGCCTGGACGACGGCGGTGTAACTGCCGGGCCAGGTGGTCAGGTGGCGCAGCGCGCCCCCGCGCGCGGTGAACAGGCCGCGCCGCAGCTCCTCGTCGGTGGCGCCGCAGATGCCGAGGACGGCGATGCGGTGCTGGGCGTCGGCGTGCACCACGCGCACCTCGTCCGGGCGCCAGTCGCCCACGGCCCACAGCGGATCGGGGTCGCCCCACAGGAGGTGGGAGCCGACCGGATGCACGGTCTCGCCGTCGTGGCCGACGGCCCCCGCGGTGCCGATACCGGCGGCGCCCGCGGCGGTGCTGCTCCACCCCACCAACCACCGCATCGACGCCTCCACAGGCTGTGGACAACCAGTGCACCGTACGAACCGGTTCCCCATGCTGCCATGAAGGGCGCGCCGAGGAGGGGCGGCGGCACCGCCTTCGATCGAGGGAAGTTCACCGCGCGGGCCAGGGAAGTTGAGGGTCGCACGACCCCTGCGGAAGGGATCGGTCCGGACGGGGGCCGAGCGGCACGGCGCGAATGCGCCCCCAATGCGCTCCCCCAAACCGCCCTTAGCGCCGTCAAGTTGCATGGTCGGAGCGGCAATTCACCGCAACGAGCCGGGGTCGATTTTCGGCCAAATAACTGGAGAGGCACCTGAGATGAGCACGCTCCGTACAGGCTCGCGGAGCACCCGGCCACGCGAAAGCGCGCACGGTCCGGGAGGCGGGCATCGCCTCCCGGACCGGTCCGCCACCCGCGGGGATGAAGGTGGCGGTGTCCCCCAGCCCACTGGATCCAGTACAGCGGGCCGACCCACGCAGGAGCCATGGAACCGCTCCCCCGGTGGCCGGAGAAGAGCGCACGGACGGGCGCACGGCCACACGCGCGGGGGCACGCGGCGACAGTCCGTGCACGGTGCGTAGGGGGCCGCTCCTGCGTACCGACCACAATCCCGCCAACCGGAACAATGCCCCTTAACGCTTGGGATGCGGCGAACTACGCTGGGTTTACGAATGCCGCGTGGTTATGCCAGTACGGCAGCCGTCTGTGTCGAGGGGTGGCGCATGTCCAGGGAGCAACGCGGGCCGAACGAGAAACTCGGCGCCGTTCTCGCCCTCGCGGGAATCAGCAACGCGGGTCTCGCGCGTCGCGTCAACGACCTCGGCGCCCAGCGCGGGTTGACGCTTCGCTACGACAAGACGTCGGTGGCGCGCTGGGTGTCGAAGGGCATGGTGCCGCAGGGTGCGGCGCCGCACCTCATCGCCGCCGCCATCGGCCAGAAGCTGGGCCGGCCGGTGCCGCTGCACGAGATCGGCCTGGCGGACGCGGATCCCGCGCCCGAAGTCGGCCTCGCCTTCCCCCGGGACGTGGGGCAGGCGGTCAAGTCGGCGACCGAGCTGTACCGCCTCGACCTCGCCGGCCGCCGCGCCGGCTCCGGCGGCATCTGGCAGTCCCTGGCCGGGTCGTTCGCAGTGAGCGCATACGCAACGCCCGCCTCACGCTGGCTGATAACCCCCGCCGACAGCTCGGTCGCGCGGGAGGCGGGTTCCGGGGAGGGCTCGGGCGCACCGATCAAAGTCGGCCACAGCGACGTGCAGAAGCTGCGCGAGGCCGCCGAGGACGCGCGGCGGTGGGACTCCAAGTACGGCGGCGGGGACTGGCGTTCGTCGATGGTGCCGGAGTGCCTGCGGGTGGAGGCGGCACCGCTGCTGCTCGGCTCCTACTCCGACGAGGTCGGCCGCGCCCTGTTCGGCGCCTCCGCGGAATTGACCCGGCTCGCGGGGTGGATGGCCTTCGACACCGGGCAGCAGGAGGCCGCGCAGCGGTACTACATCCAGGCGCTGCGGCTCGCGCGCGCGGCGGCGGACGTCCCGCTGGGGGGCTATGTGCTGGCCTCGATGTCGCTCCAGGCGACGTACCGGGGCTTCGGGGACGAGGGCGTGGACCTCGCCCAGGCCGCGCTGGAGCGCAACCGGGGGCTGGCGACCGCCCGCACCATGAGCTTCTTCCGGCTGGTCGAGGCGCGGGCCCACGCGCGTGCGGGCGACGCGCAGGCGGCGGGCACGGCGCTGAAGGCGGCCGAGAGCTGGCTGGAGCGGTCCCGTCCCGGGGACCACGATCCGTCGTGGCTCGGTTTCTACGGGTACGACCGGTTCGCCGCGGACGCCGCGGAGTGCTACCGGGACCTGAAGGCGCCCCGGCAGGTCCGGCGGTTCACCGAGCAGGCCCTGTCGAAGCCGACGGAGGAGTTCGTGCGGTCGCACGGGCTGCGGCTGGTCGTGTCCGCGGTGGCCGAGCTGGAGTCCGGCAATCTCGACGCGGCGTGCGAGCAGGGGGTGCGGGCGGTGGAGGTGGCCGGGCGGATCTCCTCGGCGCGCACCACCGAGTACGTGAAGGACCTGCTGCACCGGCTGGAGCCCTACGGGGACGAGCCGCAGGTGGTGGAGCTGCGGGAGCGGGCACGGCCGCTGCTGATGGCTCCGGCGTAGGGCTGCGCCGCTTCGGCGCCTGCCGATCCGAGGTGACCGGGCGACCGCGGGTGGTCCGTGGCCTGTCGCGCCCAGGCGGTGCGGCCGCACGGAGACACGGCCCCGCGCCCCCGGGCGGTGCTGCCGCACCCCGGTGTTTGAAGGGACTGTCAGTGGCGCAGTGCACTATCGGAGGCGGAGGTGGTGCAGGTGCGGGCCGGGGCGTACGACTGTGATGTGCTCGTGGTCGGTGGGGGGATCGTCGGGCTGTCGACCGCGTACGCGATCACGCGGACCGCGCCGGGTACGCGCGTGACCGTGCTGGAGAAGGAGCCCGGCCCGGCCCGGCACCAGACGGGCCGCAACAGCGGGGTCATCCACAGCGGGATCTACTACCGCCCGGGTTCCCTCAAGGCGCGGTACGCGGTGCGGGGCGCCGCCGAGATGGTGAAGTTCTGCGCCGAGTACGGCATCGCGCACGCCGTCACCGGCAAGCTGATCGTCGCCACCGAGCGCGAGGAGCTGCCCCGGCTGCACGCGCTCGTGCAGCGGGGCCGCGAGAACGGCATCCCGGTGCGGGAGCTGGGGCCGGCCCAGATCACCGAGTACGAGCCGGAGGTGCGGGGCCTCGCCGCCATACACGTCGGTACGACCGGGGTGTGCGACTTCGTGGGCGTCGCCCGGCAGCTGGCGCGGGCCTCCGGGGCGGAGATCCGGTACGGCTCCGAGGTCGTGCGGGTGGACCGGCGCCCGGAGCGGGGCGTGGCCGTGCTCACCGCGAGCGGGGACGTCGTACGCGCGCGCGTGCTGGTCAACTGCGCCGGGCTGTACTGCGACGAGGTGGCCCGGCTGACCGGCGACGACCCCGGGGTGCGGATCGTGCCGTTCCGCGGGGAGTACTACGAGCTGGCGCGGCCGGAGCTGGTGCGGGGACTGGTGTACCCGGTGCCGGACCCGGCGTTCCCGTTCCTCGGGGTGCACCTGACGCGCGGGTTCGACGGAGGCGTCCACATCGGCCCGAACGCGGTGCCGGCGCTGGCCCGGGAGGGGTACGGCTGGGGGGTCGTCCGCCCCCGGGAGCTGGCCGGGACGGTGGCGTGGCCGGGATCGTGGGCGATCGCCCGGCGGCACTGGCGGTACGGCGCGGGCGAGCTGCACCGGTCGGTGTCCAAGGGCGCGTTCCTGGAGGCCGTGCGCAGACTGCTGCCCGCGGCGGAGGCCGGGGACCTGGTGAAGGCCCCCGCCGGGGTGCGGGCGCAGGCGGTGCTGCGGGACGGGACGCTGGTGGACGACTTCCTGATCCGGGAGGGGGCACGGGCGGTGCACGTGCTCAACGCCCCGTCCCCGGCGGCGACGGCGTCCCTGCCGATCGGGCGGGAGATCGGGCGCCGGGCGCTGGAGATGCTCGCCGCGGCCGGCTGAGCGGGCACCCGCGCGGGGCGCCGTAAAATCGGTCGTACTGTGTCTGACTCCCTGAACACCCCCGACGCCCCGCCCTCGGCACCCCACGCCCCCGGTGTCCCCGTCCGGCACACCCGGGCCAAGGGGGAGCCGCGCTTTCCCGACGGGCCCAAGGCGGACCCGGCCGGGTCGCACTTCGAGCGGCGGATCCGCAGCTTCCAGCCGCGGCGGAGCCGGGTGACGGCCGGGCAGGCCGACGCGCTGCAGCGGCTGTGGCCCACGTGGGGGCTGGACATCGACGGGCAGCGGGTGATCGACCTCGGCGAGCTGTTCGGGAACGACCACCCGGTGGTCCTGGAGATCGGCTTCGGGATGGGCGAGGCCACCGCGCGGATGGCCGCGGGCGACCCGGACACCAACATCCTGGCCGTCGACGTGCACACCCCGGGCCAGGGGAACCTGCTGAACCTCGCCGACCAGGGCGGGCTGTCCAACGTCCGGGTGGGCAACGGCGACGCGATCATCCTGCTGCGGGAGATGCTCCGCCCGGACGCGCTGGACGGACTGCGCGTCTACTTCCCCGACCCGTGGCCCAAGAAGCGGCACCACAAGCGGCGGCTCATCCAGCCCGAGTTCCTGACGCTCGCCGCGACCCGGCTGCGGCCCGGCGCGATCGTGCACTGCGCGACCGACTGGGAGCCGTACGCCGAGCAGATGCTGGAGGTGCTCACCGCGCACCCCGGATTCGAGAACACCCAGGCGGACGGCGGCTTCGCGCCGCGCCCCGGCTTCCGGCCGCTGACCCGTTTCGAGGGACAGGGACTGGACAAGGGACATGTGGTGAGAGACCTGCTGTTCCGGCGTGTCCCGCACAGCGCCGCCGTGCAGGACCGTTGATCCGCTCCAGCCCCTCGCCCCGCCACCGTTAGGGTCGATGCCGTGGCCACCAGTCCTCCGTTTCCGACGTATCCGCCGCGCCCCGGCGACGGTGTGCTCCGCCACCCGCACTGGTGGCAACGCAGGTGGGTGCGGTACGGGGCACTGAGTTCCCTGCTGGCCCTGTCCGGCCTGGTCATCCTCGCCCTGGTGCGGCGGCAGACCGGCACGGAGGGCTTCCTCGTCGGGCTCGGCCTGGCCGTGCTGCCCGTGCCCTGGCTGATAGCCGCGTTCCGCTGGCTGGACCGGGTGCAGCCCGGCCCCTGGCGCAACCTGGTGTTCTCCTTCGCCTGGGGAGCCTGCGCCGCGGCACTGATAGCCATCGTGGCCAACAGCTTCGCGACGAAGTGGATAGCCACTTCCACCGCCGACCCGGCCGGCGCCGACACGCTCGGCGCCACGGTGATAGCCCCGGTCGTCGAGGAGTCCGCGAAGGCCGCCGCCGTGCTGCTGGTCTTCCTGTTCCGCCGGCGCGACTTCACCGGCATAGTGGACGGAGTGGTGATCGCGGGGGTCACCGCCACCGGCTTCGCGTTCACCGAGAACATCCTCTACCTCGGTACGGCCTTCGGGACCGACCAGCTCACCGGCGACCGCGGCATCGCCTCCGTCACCGCCGCCACCTTCTTCGTGCGCATCGTGATGTCCCCGTTCGCGCACCCCCTGTTCACCGTGCTCACCGGCATCGGCTTCGGCATCGCCGCGCTGTCCGCCGAGCGGCAGCATGTGCGGCGGGTCCTGCTGCCGGTCTGCGGCCTGCTGCTCGCCATGGGCATGCACGCCTTCTGGAACGGCTCCTCCACCTTCGGCGAGTACGGCTTCTTCGCCGTCTACGGCGCCTTCATGGTGCCCGCGTTCGCGCTGCTGACCTGGCTGGCGGTCTGGACCCGGCAGCGGGAGCTGCGCACGGTGCGGGCGGAGCTGCCGGCGTACGTGCTGGCCGGGTGGCTGGGGCCGGCCGAGCCGTTCGCGCTGGGGTCGATGCGGGCGCGGCGGATGGCCCGGGACTACGCCCGGCACCACCACGGGCGCCCGGCGGCGCGGGAGGTCGCCCGGTACGAGGCGTACGCCACCTCGCTGGCCCTCCTGCGGCACCGGGGCCGGGCGGGGAAGGCAGGCCCCGACTTCGTCGTACGGGAGCGGGAGCTGCTGGACGAGCTGTGGCGGCGCAGGCAGGTGGCCCGGCCGGCCCTGGAGTACGCGAGCCGGGCCTCCGTACCGGTGCCGGTGCGCTGGGGGGCGGCGCCCTACGGGTATCCGGTGGTGCCGTACGCCGCGTACAACCCGTACCGGACCTGACGGGTGTCTTCTGGACCGCGCCGGCCCGGGCGGGGCGCGGTGCCGCGGACGGGCGTGCCGGGACCCGCGGCACCGCGTGATCCACAGGGGCGGTCCTAGGCGGAGGCCTCCGTCAGCCGGGCCGCCTCGGCGTCCGTCAGCGTCAGCTCGGCCACGCCCAGCAGCGCCGGCAGCTGTTCCACCGTCCGGGCCGAGGCGATGGGCGCGGTGATCGTCGGCTGGGCGGCGAGCCAGGCCAGGGCGACGGTGGCCACCGGGGCCTCGTGGGCGGCGGCGATCTCGTCCAGGGCCGCCAGGACCCGCCGGCCGCGCTCGGTGCCGGCGTACTTCTCGGCGCCGCCGGCGCGGGCGCTGTCGACGGTCGTGCCGGGCCGGTACTTGCCGGTGAGGAAGCCGGAGGCGAGGGAGAAGTACGGGACGGCGGCCAGGCCCTCACGGGCGGCGAGGTCCTGCAGCGGGCCCTCGTAGGTGTCCCGGGAGACCAGGTTGTAGTGCGGCTGGAGGGCGACGTAGCGGGCGAGGCCCTCGCGGTCGGAGAACTCCAGGGAGGCGCTCAGGCGCTCGGGGGTGATGTTGGAGGCGGCGATCTGCCGGACCTTGCCGGCCTTCACCAGCTCGTCCAGCGCGCCGATGATCTCCTCGACCGGCACCTCGGGCTGGTCGAAGTGGGTGTAGTAGAGGTCGATGTAGTCGGTGTCCAGGCGGCGCAGGGAGGCGTCGGCCGCGGCCTTGATGTTGGCGGCGGACAGCCCCTGGTACTCCGGGTGCTGGCTGACCTTGGTGGCGATGACGACGTCGGAGCGGTTGCCGCGGGCCTTGACCCACTTGCCGATGATCGTCTCGGACTCGCCGCCCTTGTTGCCCTCGACCCAGGCGGAGTAGGCGTCGGCGGTGTCGATGAAGTTGCCGCCGGCCGCCGTGTAGGCGTCGAGGACGGCGAAGGAGGTCTGTTCGTCCGCGGTCCAGCCGAAGACGTTGCCGCCCAGGGAGAGCGGGAAGACCTCAAGATCGGAAGAACCCAGTTTACGAAGTGACGTCATACGACAGGTCAACGCCGGAAGCGGAAGATCGCATCCCGCTACCGGCGTCAATTTCCCGCAAAGTGTCCCGTGCGGGACGGGACGTCAGGGGGTGAGGCCCTTGCCGCGCAGCCACGCCATGGGGTCGATCCCGGTGGGCTGGCCGCCGGGGTGGACCTCCAGGTGCAGGTGCGGGCCGGTGACGTTGCCGGTGGCGCCGACGCGGCCGATGACCTCGCCGGTGGAGACCTTCTGGCCGGCCTTGACGTTGATCGAGGACTGGTGGCAGAACCACAGCTCGGTGCCGTCGTCCAGGGTGAGGATCGTCCGGTAGCCGTAGGAGCCGGCCCAGCCCGCCTCGGTGATCGTGCCGCTGTGGACGGCCTTGATCAGGGTGCCGGTGGGGGCGGCGAAGTCCAGACCGGTGTGGTAGCCGGAGGACCACATCGAACCGGCCTGGCCGAAGGTCGAGGTGATCGTGTAGGAGGAGGTCGGCAGCGTGTACTGCTTGGCCAGCCGGGCCAGCCGCGCCTCCTCGGCCTTCTTCTCCGCGTCGGCCTTCGCCTTCTCCTTGGCCGCGGCGGCCTTGGCGGCGGCCTCCTTCTCGGCCTGGGCGGCGGCGTCGGCGGCCTGCTTCTCGGCGGCGGCGAGCGCGACGGCGGTGGCCTTGCTGTCGGCCTGGCCCTGCTGCTGCTCGGCCTGGGCCATGATCCGGTTGCGCAGGGCCTCGCCCGCGTCGGTGCCGTCCTCGGCGTCGGCGGTGGCCACGCCGACACTGCTGAGCGTGGTGGTGGCCTCGGCGGCCGGGGTGTCCCCGGAGCCCTCGTGGAAGAGGGAGCCGACGGAGGGCAGGTCGGGAAGGGAGATGGAGACCGGCGGCTTGCCGGTGTTGGCGCTGGCCATGCCGCCCGCGCCGACCGCGGCCATGACGCCGACGCCGAGGACGGTGGAGCTGCGCGCGAAGCCGCCGCGCTGCTTGGCGACGCGGTGCCGGCCACGGACCGGGGCGACGGACTCCTCGGTCGGGTTCCACTCCTCCCAGGTGCCCTCCTCGGCGCGGTAGGAGCCGTAACCGAAGGTCTCGGTCTCACGCTGGGCCGGTATGAACGGGGCTTCTGGGGCAGGCCGGTTGGACGCCACGCGGGCGTACTCCTTTCCTTCCTCCGCCTACCGGGTTAGCTGACGGGTTCGGAGCAGGAAGGTCTCCTACGCGCGTATACCGGTCGTGGACTCCATGAGTGCACGACGGCATTCGCGTGATTCACCCCAAGGTGGTGGTTCCCCGGTTCCCTCGCGGGATTCGGCGCGTGCGCACGGAGCCGCCTCTGGTGACGGCTGGGACGACCGCGCTGCGTTATCGAACGTTAATAGACCTGCCAGTCACTTTCCAAGCTGTTCGGCTTGATCGTTCCCGTCCTCACCGGCGCATTTATCGCCTGCTACCGCGCCAAACCGGGCGAGTTGACCGAACCTTGGAAAAGTTCAGCAGCCACTTCAGGTTTTGATGGTGACTCAGATGTTACGCGCAGGGCGCTCACCCGGTCACCGTCGGTGACGACCGTCCTGCCCGTCATGGCCGTCATGGCCGTCGTACGGCGAGCAGCGCCATGTCGTCGGTCATGCCGCCGCCGCAGTGCCGGCGGACCTCCGCGGCGAGCCGGCCGAGCAGCGCGGCCGGGCCGGGGAAGGTGTGCCCGGCGAGCCGCCGCCCGGGGTCGTAGAAGCGGCCGTGCGCGTCCCGGGCCTCCGAGAGGCCGTCGGTGTGGAAGAGCAGGGTGGCGCCGCCCGGGAAGCAGACCTCGGTGGCCCGGTCCGGCCACCGGCCCAGGTCGCCCATGCCCAGCGGCAGCGCGGGCTCGGCGGGGGCCAGGGTGCGCAGGGTGCCGTCGGCGTGCAGCAGCAGCGGCGGCGGATGGCCGCGGTTGACGATCCGTACGGGCCCGGCGCCGTGCGGGAGTTCGGCGAGTACCGCGGTGGTGAACCCCTCGAACGCGTCGATCCCGTCGCGCCGGGTGCCCTCACGGGCCAGCGCCCGCTCCAGCCGTTCGGCCACCTGTTCCAGCGTGGCCTCCTGCTCGGCCGCCTCCCGGAACGCGCCGATCACCACGGCGACGGCGGCCACCGCGCCCATGCCCTTGCCGCGCACGTCCCCGACGACCAGCCGGACGCCGTGCGGGCTGTCCTGCACCGCGTACAGGTCGCCGCCGATGAACGCGTCCCGCTGGGCCGCCTCGTAGCAGGCGGCGATCTCGAAGCCGCCGATCCGCGCGGCGGGCTCGGGCAGGACGGCCCGCTGGGCGGCCTCGGCGATCTCCCGGGCGGAGGCGAGCTGCCGGTCGCCGCGCCGGACCACCCGGTTGATGGCGGCCGCCAGCAGGGCGACCGTGGCCACGGTGGCCACGTCGGTGACGGTGCCCACGGTCGGGTGGGCACCGGCGTCGGTGTGCACGGCGTAGGCGGCGGCCAGGGCCGCGAGGCCGGTGAGCGCGGTGGTGCGCAGCGCGGACAGGGGCGCGGCGGCCAGCGGGGCGGCGGTGAAGAAAGGGACGGGGGTGAAGTCCTCCGGGGTGAGCAGGCCGTACAGCACCCCGCAGACGACGAGCAGCACGGGCAGCGCACGGGCCGGGCCGCGCGGCCCCGGGCGGCGGGGGACCCGCGCCGGCGCGGGTCCGGCGTCCGGTCCCGGGCCGGGCACGGGATCACCGGGAGGCCGGCCGCCCGCCCTGGCGTACGGGCTCTCCTCCACCATCCCTGGGCGCACCGCGTGTCTCCCACATGTCCGACGTACCTCCAGGTTTCCGGGCCCCGGGAGAGCGGGCGAGCCCGGTGGACCGAAAGGGGTGTGCGAGTGGTCCCGCGCATGGCGTACACTGGAGTCACAACGACGCGGGGTGGAGCAGCTCGGTAGCTCGCTGGGCTCATAACCCAGAGGTCGCAGGTTCAAATCCTGTCCCCGCTACTGAAGACTCAGGGCCCGGAATCCAGTGGATTCCGGGCCCTGAGTGTTTCCGGCGCCCGCCCGCCAGGGACCCCCTGACGGGCGGGCCGGCGCTCACGACAAGTGAGTGTTCGGCGCCTTGGCGAGCTCCTCCAGCTCGGGCAGCACCACGACCCGCGCACCCCCGGCGACCAGGACCCCCGTCCCGTCGGCCGCGTGGACGAACGTGTCAGGTTCACGCCATGCGGTGACGACCCTGCGCACCCCCGCCCGCAGGATCAGCTCCGCGCAGGGCGCCGGCCGGGACGCCCGCCGGGCGCACGGCTCCAGACTGCTGTACACCGTGGCGCCCGCGAGCCGGGGATCGGCCGGACCGGTCTTCGCGAGCGCCGCCTCCTCCGCGTGCACCACCGGATCGGCCCCCTCCCGCGAGTACCCGCGTGCCAGCTCCGTCCCGTCGGCGGCCACCACCACCGCCCCGACGCTGAACGCCGTCTCCGAGGGCGGGCACTGCGCGGCCAGCTCGCAGGCGGTGCGCAGCCAGTGGCGGTCCGCGGCGGTGGGCAGCGGGCCGGTGCCGGGGGCCGTCGGCACGTACCGCATGAGCACGACGTCCTCGATCCGGCCGGTGTCGAGCAGGCGCAGCCGGCCCGGCTGATAGGCCCCCGGGCCGAAGAGGCGGGGCGCCGCGGGATCGCCGACGAAGAGCGGGGCGAGGACCAGCTGGAGCTCGTCGGCCAGTTCCTGCTGGAGGAGCTGGGTGTGGACGGTGCCGCCGCCCTCGACCATCAGCCGGCCGACCCCGCGCACGTCGTGCAGGTGCTCCAGCAGGGCGCGCCAGTCCAGGGCGGGGCCGAGCGGGACGACGTCGGCGGTGCGCCCGAGGAGGCGGGCGGCCCGTTCGGCGCCGCGGTCGGTGGTGTAGACGAGCTTCTCGCCGCCGGTGTGCCAGAAATGGGCGGCCGGGTCGAGGTCGCCGGTGGCGGTGACGGTGACCTTCAGCGGGTACTCCGGCTCGCCCGCCGCCGTGCGGGCCGCGCGCCGCTCGGCCGAGTTGACCAGCAGGCGGGGGTTGTCGGCGCGGATCGTGCCGGCGCCGACGAGGATGGCGTCGACGGAGGCCCGTACCGCGTCGACCCGGTCGAAGTCGGCCGGGCTGGACAGCAGCAGCCGCTCGGGGCCGGTGTCGTCCAGGTAGCCGTCGAGGGAGACGGCGGCGGACAGCAGCACGTACGGCAGGGGCATCGGCGCGCACTCTTTTCCGGGGGCGGGGGGCTGGCAGGGCATGTAGGGCGCTGTTCGACTTGGTTCAAGTTTGAAACAAACCTACACTGGCGGCATGACGACCCGCTGGCTCACCCCGGAGGAACAGCGCGCCTGGCGCGCCTACATCGCCGCCTCCCGCCTCCTGGAGGACGCGATCGACCGGCAGCTCCAGCAGGAGGGCGGCATGCCGCACCTGTTCTACACGGTGCTGGCCAACCTCTCCGAGACCCCCGGGCGGCGGCTGCGCATGACCGACCTGGCCGAGACACTGAAGATCACCCGCAGCCGGCTGACGTACGCGGTGACCCGGCTGGAACGGGACGGCCTGGTGCGCCGGGAGAACTCCAGCCAGGACAAGCGCGGCTCGTTCGCGGTGCTGACGGACGAGGGGATGGCCGTACTGGAGCGTACGGCGCCCGGGCACGTCGAGACGGTGCGGGCCGCGCTGTTCGACCGGCTCACGCCGGAGCAGGTGGCGCAGCTGGAGGAGATCTGTACGGGCATCGCGCGCGGACTGCAGGACGCGGACGCGGGGTCCGGTGCGGGGGACCTCCCCTGGCGGCGCCGCTCGCCCTGCTCGCCGTAGCAGATTGCTTTAACTTTTAAGCAGATGTAGGGTCCCTGCGAAACACTGCTTCAAATCTGAAGCACCTGCCCGGAGGGACCCGCATGCCCGACATCCCCGCCGCCACCCCGCGCGCCCGCGTCCGGGTACCGCTGCGCTTCGCCGACGGCTACGGCGCCGACGCGGAACTCGTCACCTTCCACGGCCTCACCGACGGCCGGGAGCACCTCGCCCTCGTCCTCGGCGACCCCGGCCCGGTCCCGCTGGTGCGGCTGCACTCCGAGTGCCTGACCGGTGACGTCTTCGGCTCGGCCCGCTGCGACTGCGGCCCGCAGCTGCGGGAGGCCGTCGAGCGCATCGCGGCCCGCGGCGGCGTGCTGCTCTACCTCCGCCAGGAGGGCCGGGGCATCGGCCTCTACAACAAGCTCGACGCGTACGCCCTCCAGGACCAGGGCCTCGACACCTACGAGGCGAACGCCGCCCTCGGCCTCCCGGAGGACGCCCGCGACTACACGGCCGCCGCGCAGATGCTCACCGCCCTCGACGTCACCGAGCTGGACCTGCTGTCCAACAACCCCGACAAGGCCGGGCAGTTGCGCTCGCTGGGCCTCACCGTCCGGGACCGGGTACCGACCGGAGTCTTCCCCACGGCCCACAACGTCCGCTACCTCCGCGCGAAGGTCCTCCAGACCCAGCACACGCTGCCCCTGGCGGAACTGACGGCGGGTTGAGCCCCGGCCCCGGCGGCCCGGCACCGCTCAGGTCTGGCGGTGGGCCGGCTGCTCAGGGGCGGGGTGAGTGCCTTCCTGCGGAGGTACCGGGCGCCCCGGGCGTACCAGGCCCCCCGGCCCGCACCGGCACCCCTCGCACCACTGCACCCGTAGTACTCTGCCCGGAGTGACGACCCGATCCCAGCGCATCCGGAGCCGAGACCCATGGTGAGACGCAACGACCAGCGGCGCGCGGCACTCGTCGACGCGGCGATCGAGGTGCTGGCCCGGGAGGGCGCGCGGGGGCTGACGTTCCGGGCGGTGGACGCCGAGGCCGCCGTGCCCACCGGCACCGCGTCCAACTACTTCGGCAGCCGCGACGACCTGCTGACCCAGGCCGGCGCCCGCGTCTACGAGCGGCTCCAGCCCGACGAGGCGACCCTCGAACGGCACCGGACCGCCGACCGGGACCGGGACACCTACGCCGGGCTGATGCGCGAACTCGTCGGCCGCGTCGCCTCCTTCCGCACCGGCTACCTCGCCCTGCTGGAACTCCGCCTGGAGGCCACCCGCCGGCCGGCACTGCGCGCGATCCTCACCGAGCGCGTCCGCGCCGACCTCGCCGCCAACGTCGCCTACCACGAGTCCAGCGGCCTGCCCGGCGACGCCACGGCCGTCAAACTCCTCTACCTGGCCCTGAACTGGCTCATCGTCGAACAGCTCACCCTGCCCGAGGTCCTCACCGGACCGGAACGGGACGCCCTGGTGACGGCGGCGGTGGAGCGGCTCGTGACAACGGACGACCCCAGGCCGGACAAGCGCTGACCTGGGGTCTTGCGGTAGGCCGTGTGGGACTCGAACCCACAACCAAGGGATTAAAAGTCCCCTGCTCTGCCAATTGAGCTAACGGCCCGTGCGATGGTGCCTGTCCGAGCATAGCCGGACAGGGCCGTGTCGCCGATCGGGTATCGGTGACACGGCCGCGTCGGGGGTGACGGGATCGGGGGGATGGTTACTTTTCGGCCGGGATGGGGGCCGGGGCGGGGCGCCGGGCGAGGAACCAGTGGCGGGCCGAGGCCAGCCACCAGGTCGCGGCGAAGCCGAGGACGACCAGGACGGCCACCGGGGCGTAGTTGAAGGTCTTCCAGGTGACCGGGGAGACCTGGGGCAGCATGAAGAGGACCGTGATCAGCACGACCCAGGTCACCGAGACGATCCCGACGGCACCCGACCACCGGCCCAGGTGCCAGGGGCCGGGGGTGAACGCGCTGCCCTTGCGGACACGCAGGTAGGTCGGGATGACGTACGCGATGTACAGGCCGATGACCGCGATCGACGTCACCGCCGCGTAGGCCGTCGTGTTGATCAGGTACGGCAGGCCCAGGGCCAGCGCGCCCAGTGCGGCCAGCCAGACCGCCGCCACGGGGGTGCGGGTGCGGGGGCTGACCGTGTGCCAGACGCGGGAGAAGGGCAGCGCGCCGTCCCGGGAGAAGGCGTAGATCATGCGGCTGTTGGCGGTCACGGAGGCCATGCCGCAGAAGAGCTGGGCGCCGATCACCACCAGCAGCAGGAGCTTGCCGGCCGTGGCGCCGAGGGCGTCCATGAGGATCTGGGCGGGCGGGGCGCCGGTGGGGGACGCGAGTTCCCTGTCGTACGACTGGATGGCGAAGGTGAAGCCGAGGAGCAGGACGAAGCCGGCGATCCAGGAGGTCCAGATGGAGCGGACGATGCCCTTCGGGCCCGCGGTGGCCGCGTCGCGGGTCTCCTCCGTCATGTGGGCGGAGGCGTCGTAACCCGTGAAGGTGTACTGGGCCATCAGCAGCCCCAGCAGCACCACGTACGGCCCGTTGCCCCAGCCGGTCCTGTCGACGAAGTGCGTGAAGACGAAGGACGTCGACTGGTGGTGGTCGGGCACCAGGGCGAGCGCGGCGACGATCACCGCGACCCCGAGGACGTGCCACCACACGCTCACGCTGTTCAGGAACGCGACGATCCGCACGCCGAAGGTGTTCAGCAGGCCGTGCAGGACGAGGATCGCCGCGAACAGGGCCACCGTGCGGCCCGGGGTCACCTCGAAGCCGAACTGGAGGTTCAGCCAGGCGCCCAGGAAGGAGGCCGCGCCGAAGTCGATGCCCGCGGTCACCGCCACCTGGCCCAGCACGTTGAACCAGCCGGTGAACCACGCCCAGGCCGCCGCAGAACGCGGGGGCGCCAGGCGGTGGGCCCAGAAGTACAGGCCGGCCGAGGTCGGGTAGGCCGAGCAGATCTCGGCCATCGACAGGCCCACGAACAGGGTCATCAGGCCGACCGCGACCCAGCCCCAGGTGATCACGGCGGGGCCGCCCGTGGTCATGCCGAAGAGGTAGAGGGTCAGACAGCCGGACAGCACCGAGATGATCGTGAAGGAGACGGCGTAGTTCGAGAACGCCGACATTCGGCGGGCGAGGACCTGGGTGTAACCGAGCTGGGCCAGCCGTTCCTCGTCCGACGGTCCGGCCGCTCTCGGGTCATCTGTCATGCCCCCAGCAATTCCCTGTCCCGGGACGTGACATGCGCCACCCGTGTGACCGGATACCGGCCCCGGGCATGCGGAAGGGCCCGTACGAACGGTGTCGTACGGGCCCTTGCCTCACTGGCTCACTGCCTCACCAGGCGTCAGCCGTTGCGCTTCCAGCGCGGCTTGTCCTCGCGGCGGCCGAAGGAGCCGTTGCCACGGTGGTCGTCACGGCGGCCGTAGGGGCGCTCGTGGCCGCCGGAGCGGAAGCCCGGGCGGTCGTCGCGGCGGTCGCGGTTGAACGGGCGGTCGCTGCCCCGGTGGCCGCCGCGCTCGTCCCGGCGGAAGCCGCCCCGGTCGTCACGGCGCTCGAAGCCACGGGGGGCGCGGTCACGGTCGAACGGACGGCGCTCGCCCCGGTCACCCCGCTCGCCACGGTCGTCACGGCGCTCGAAACCACGGCCGCCCCGGTCGTCGCGACGGTCGTCACGGCGCTCGAAACCACGGCCACCGCGGTCGTCCCGGCGGTCGTCACGGCGCTCGAAACCACGGCCACCGCGGTCGTCCCGGCGGTCGTCACGACGCTCGAAACCACGGCCGCCCCGGTCGTCCCGGCGGTCGTCACGGCGCTCGAAACCACGGTCACGGTCGAACGGACGGCGCTCGCCCCGCTCGCCGCGGTCGTCACGGCGCTCGAAGCCACGGCCGCCCCGGTCGTCACGGCGGTCGTCACGGCGCTCGAAACCACGACGCTCCCGGCGCTCGTACGGCGCCGAAGCCGCCGGACGCTCCTCGCGCTCGGTCTCGCGCTCCACGGGCTCCTCGGCCACGGCGAGCTGCTCCGCCGCCGTCGCCTGAGCCTCGGCCACCGCGGCCTCCGGGTCGTCGCCGCGCTCGCGGGCGACCCGGGCGACCAGCCGGTCGGCCTCCTCGCGCAGCTCGGTCGCGCGGCGCTGCGCGCGCTCCAGCTGCTTGGTGAGCTGGGCGACCTCGCGCTCGGCCTGCTGGGCGGCATTGCCGGCGGACTCGGCCTGGACCTCGGTCATCGAGCGGGCGCCGGTGATCTCGGCGACCTCCGGGTCGAAGGCGGCACCGCCCTGGATGATGTGGCGGGCCGCGTCGACGCCGGCGTCCTCCATCAGGCGGAAGATCTGGCGCCGCTGGTGCGGCAGGGACAGCGAGACGACCGTGCCGGTCCGGCCCGCACGGGCGGTACGGCCGGCGCGGTGCAGGTAGTCCTTGTGGTCGCCGGCCGGGTCCACGTTCAGGACCAGGTCGATGCCGTCGACGTGGATGCCGCGCGCGGCGACGTCGGTGGCGACCAGGACGTTGACGTAACCGTCCTTGAAGTCGGCCAGGGTGCGGGTGCGCGCGCCCTGGGTCATGCCGCCGTGCAGCGCGTCGGACTTCACGCCGGCCTCGCGCAGCTGCTCGGCGACGCGGTCGGCGCCCAGCTGGGTGCGGACGAAGATGATCGTGCGGCCCTTGCGGGAGGCGATCGCGGCGGTGACCGGCGCCTTGTCCTTGGGCTTCACGATGAGGATGTGGTGCGACATGGTCGTCACCGCGCCCTGGGCCGCGTCCACCTCGTGCAGGACGGGCGCGTTCAGGTAGCGGTCGACCAGGGTCTTGATCTCGTTCTCCATCGTGGCGGAGAAGAGCATGCGCTGGCCGCCGGCCGGCACCTGGTCGAGCAGCTCGGTGACCTCGGGCAGGAAGCCCAGGTCGGACATCTGGTCGGCCTCGTCCAGGACGGTGATCTGCACGTCCTCAAGGGAGCAGGCGCCGCGGTTGATGATGTCGCGCAGCCGGCCGGGGGTGGCGACGAGGATGTCGACGCCGCGCTCCAGGGCGTAGATCTGGTTGCCCATGGAGGTGCCGCCGCAGACGACCTTCATCTTCAGGCCGAGGACGTCGCCGTACGGCTGGAGGGCGTCGGCGACCTGCATGGCCAGCTCGCGGGTCGGGGTGAGGATGACCGCGCGGGGCTTGTGCTTCTGCGTCCGGCCGCCGGCCAGCTGGGCCAGGGTCGGCAGGCCGAAGGAGAGGGTCTTGCCGGAGCCGGTGCGGCCACGGCCGAGGATGTCCTTGCCGGCCAGGGCGTCCGGGATGGTCGCGGCCTGGATCGGGAAGGGGGTCGTCACGCCGTTCTGCGCGAGCTTGCGCACGATGCCCTCGGGGAGGCCGAGGTCGGCGAAGGTGATCTGGGGGGACTGGGGGGTGGTGTCAGTGGCCTCGGGGGCCTCGGTGACCTCGGTCGTCACGTCGACGAATTCGTTCTCGAACTCGTTGTCGTTCTCGGACACGACGATCTGGTCAGTACTGGACACGGACATGCGAATGGGAAACCTTCCGGAGTCTCTTCGGCACGCGCCCGTCAACTCCGTGTTTCGCTCACGACCGCCTCAATGCGGTCCGCCACGGCAAAGGAGAGTACGCGCCACACGGCGCTCTCTGCGATGGCGCCGGGCAAATGGGATCAAACGATCTACCACCATACGCACCTCCCACCCCTGAAGGCAAACCGGTCCATGGAGACGCTGGTCACGCCCTACGCCGGCACCCCCGCCCGGGGCGCCGGCTCCCGCTGCACCAGCTGCGGCCCGGTCTCCTCGTGCGCCGACGAGGACGGCTCGGCCGACGGCGGCTCCGTGACGGGCGGCGGCGGAGTGGTGGCCGGCGGCTCGGGCGGGGCGGAGGTCACGGGAGGCGTCGGCTGGTCCCCGGTCGGCTCCGGGTCCCCGGGCTGGACGGTCCGGCCCGGCTCGGCCGGCGCGTGCGAGACGCTGCCCGCGGCCGACGGGGTGGCCGACGCCGAGGCCGGCTTGCCCTTCTTCGCCTTCCCGCCGTGCCCGTGCTTGCCGTCCCCCGCGCCGCCCCCCTCACGGGCGAGGCCGCCCACACCGGCCACCGGGACGCCGTCGGGGGCCTCGCCGCCGCGCCGGCCCGCCGGGTGGGAGGGCCGGGCCCGGCCCGCGTCGTCGCCCACGTTCACGCAGCCGGCGGCGGCGGTGACGGCCAGGACCGCGGCGGCGAGACGGACGGGTACGTACAAGGGGCGCACGGCGGCCACCTCCGGGGACAAGGAAAGAAGTCAACCTCCCCAACTCCCGCCGCCCACAAGAGGACACGCGAGCCGCCCGCATCGCCCCCGCCCCGGGTCACCCGTATCCGAGAGCGTGCAGCCGGGCGTCGTCGATACCGAAGTGGTGGGCGATCTCGTGCACGACGGTCACCTCGGTCTCGGCGACCACGTCCTCGCGGCTCTCGCACATCCGCAGCGTCGGCCCCCGGTAGACGGTGATCCGGTCCGGCAGCACACCCGCGTACCACTCGCCCCGGTCGGTCAGCGGGGTGCCCTCGTAGAGCCCGAGCAGCTCGGGATCGTCGGCGGGCGGTTCGTCCTCGACGAACACCGCGACGTTGTCCATCAGCCGTGTCAGCTCCGGCGGGATCCGGTCGAGCGCCTCGGCGACCAGTTCCTCGAACTCCTCGCGCGTCATCTCCAGCACAGGGCCATTGTCCGGTAACGGTGCCGCATATCCACCGTGGCGTCCGGGCATACGGCACCAATGGCCCGCGCCCCCCTCGCAGCCCTGAGCACCATGCCCGACCGGATCTCGCACCGCACCCGCCCGCTGCCCACCCTCGAACTCGCCGCCCGCCCCCGGCCCTGGCTGCGCGCCCTCGGCCTCACCGCGGTCGTCCTGGCCGGCGCCTGGCTGGGGCTGCTGATCGTCGGCAACGTCCGGGCCCCGGTCGGCCCGATGGACACGACGATGGCACTGCGCCCCTCCCTGAGCGGCGGAACGAAGATCAACGTGTCGCCGCTGGGCGCGCTCACCCTGGACAGCCACGCGGCCCCCGTCCGGCTGGACGTGAACGTCGACCAGCTCGACCCGCTGCGCTCGCAGGCGCTGGTGGACCACCCGGAGCGGATCTCCGGTCTGCAGGACGAGGTCGTCCGGGACGTGGAGCACGGCACGCTGGACCTGGCCGTGCGCTCGTGCGTCGCCGTGGTCTCCGGGGCCACCGCCCTGGGCCTCGCCGTCTACCGCCGCCCGCGCCGGGCGCTGGCCGCCGGCGGGCTGGCCCTGGCCCTGCTGGCCGCCTCGGGCGCGTCGGCGTACGCCACCTGGAACCCGAAGTCGGTCCTGGAGCCGAGGTTCTCCGGGCTGCTCAGCTCGGCGCCGTCCGTGGTGGGCAACGCCCGCAGCATCGTCACGGAATTCGACGTGTACCAGAAGGAGTTGGCGCGCCTGGTGACGAACGTGACGAAGCTCTACGACGTCACGTCCACGCTCCCGGCGTACCGGCCGGACCCCTCCACCATCCGGGTCCTGCACGTGTCGGACATCCACCTCAACCCGGCCGCCTGGAAGATCATCGGCTCACTGGTGAAGCAGTACCAGGTGAACGTGATCGTCGACTCCGGCGACACGATGGACCACGGCACGGCGGCGGAGAACGGCTTCCTGGACCCGGTCCGGGACCTGGGCCTGCCGTACGTCTGGGTGCGCGGCAACCATGACTCGCGGACCACCCAGCGCTACCTGGAGCGCATGAAGAACGTGCACGTCCTGGACGACGGCCGGGCCCGGACGGTGGCGGGCCTGCGGTTCGCGGGCATCGGCGATCCGCAGTTCACCCCCGACCGCTCGGCGGTGCCCGGCGGCGAGGCGTCCGAGCAGCTGGCGGGCGCCCGGCTGGCCAGTTCCCTGCACGACCAGCGGACGGCCGGCTCCCCGGTGGACGTGGCGGTCGCGCACGAGCCGACCGCCGCGCGGGAGACCGACGGCGAGGTGCCGCTGGTGCTGTGCGGGCACCTGCACCACGAAGGGACGGAGCTGCTGCCCTACGGCACCCGGCTGCGCATGGAGGGGTCGACCGGCGGCAGCGGGCTGCGTGCCGTGGAGCGCACGTACCCCGCCCCGATCGAGGCCTCGATCCTCTACTTCGACCGGGACAGCCACCGGCTGCAGGCTTGGGACGCGATCAGGCTGGGGGGTCTGGGGCTGACCACGGCCGAGGTCAGCCGCCATCTGGCGGACGAGAACCAGCCGGGCGGCCCGGGCGCCTCACGCTCCCCCTCGCCGGGGGCCACGAGCGCCTCGCACGCCCCCTCGCCGGCCGCCTCCGCCACCTCGCCGTAAACCGTTTTGGCGATACCCGCCGCCATCCCATATGCTTCTCACGTCCCCGACGCGCTGAAAAGCGCCCAGGCGGGCCGATAGCCCTCATCGTCTAGCGGCCTAGGACGCCGCCCTTTCAAGGCGGTAGCACGGGTTCGAATCCCGTTGGGGGCACGCAATACCGTGTGCGACACTGTTGCACACACGCTTGGTCCTGTGGAGCAGTTTGGAGTGCTCGCCACCCTGTCAAGGTGGAGGCCGCGGGTTCAAATCCCGTCAGGACCGCTGGTGTTTCACGTGAAACACCGTGGCTGGGTAGCTCAGTTGGTACGAGCGTCCGCCTGAAAAGCGGAAGGTCGCCGGTTCGACCCCGGCCCCAGCCACAGCCGCCCTCACCAGGGCAGAGGCCCTCTCCACGATCGTGGAGAGGGCCTCTTTCATACCCGCCGCACGAGCCATGCCCCCGGGACACCGACGGAGTACCGCCAGGTGAAGGCCCTACCCAGCATCGATCCGACTCTGCCGCTCGACTGGTATCCCGAGCGTGTCTGGTACACGTCCTACGGCTCCAACACGCACCTGGACCGGCTGGCCGCCTACCTCCGGGGCGGGTGCCCGCCCGGCGGGGCCGTGGCGTACCCGGGGTGCCGCGACCCCGCCATGCCGGCCCGGTCGATCCCCGTGGAGCTGACCGGTGCGATGTACTTCGCCACCAGGTCACCGGTGTGGGGAGGCGGGCGCGCCTTCTACGACCCGGCCGGGAACGGACGGGTGCTGGCCAGGGCGCACCTGGTGACCGCCGGCCAGTTCGCCGACATCGCCGCGCAGGAGATGTACCGGACGCCGGGTGCGGACCTCGACCTGGCGGACGTCCTCAGCCGGGGGCGCGCGGTGCTGGGCGAGGGCCGCTACGAGACGCTCGTCTGCGCCGGCCAGGTGGACGGCATGCCGGTCCTGACCTTCACGGCGCCGTGGGGGATGCACGACGTGCCGTGGATCCCGCCTTCCGCCGCCTACGTCCGCTTCCTGGCCGCTGGCCTGCTCTCCGCCGGCGCGTGGGACCTGGACGCGGTCGCCTCCTATGTCGCCGCCTGCCCCGGCGCCACGGACCACTGGTCACCGCAGGACATCGCCGCCCTCCTCGGCTAGCCCGCGAAGGTGGCCAGTACGATCAGGCCACATTTGGCGAGAACCCGCTCCCTCGGGGAGCGCGGCTCGCCCTACAGGGACCCTGAGGGGGGTACTTGAGACAGATCTCCAGAGGGCTGGTGACGGCCGGGGCCGTCCTGATCGCCACGCTCGCCCTCCCCGGCACCGCCCACGCCGCGGGCCCGACCGTCCGGGACGCCTACAGCGACCAGGCCGACTGGTCGGTCCTCGACGTACGCCTCAACTTCAGCGGCGAGGTCAGCAGGCTCGTCGCGAGGCTCCGTCCGGCCGGCAGCAGCGCGGCCGACGCGCCGGTGGCCACGATCACCGACTTCACCAAGCGGTACGAGTCCAGCTCGTGGGACGCCGTCTGGGCGTCCCAGCCGATCCACCTGGACGCCCTCGGCGACTACACGGTCGACGTGGAGGCCACCGACGGCTCCGGCGAGACCACCGTCGAGCAGAACGCGGGCACGCTGCACTACGCGAAGCAGCCCGTGTTCAGCGGTTTCGCCGTCACGCCCGGCGAGCCGGACATCGAGCACCAGACGGTCACGGCCGCCGGCGACATGGTCGTCCGCGACCCCGGCACCCGGGAGACCACGCCGCTGTCCGGGGCCACCGTGAACCTCTCGTTCGACGGGGGCGGCGCGCGGACGACCACCGTCACGGACGAGGCCGGGCACTTCGCCGTCCCGCACCGGCTGGAGCAGGCCGGCTGGATCTCCGCCGACTACGACGGCGGCCTGGGCTTCGCCGCCGCCGCTCCGGTCCAGGTCTGGCCGAAGGCCGCGCCCACCCGGATGGTCCTGGACCAGAGCGGCTTCCACGTCACCACCGGCCAGAAGGTCGCTGTCACCGGCACGCTCCAGTACCAGAGCGGTGCCGACTGGAAGCCGCTGTCCGGCATCCCGCTGGAGATGGACTACAAGGAGTGCAGCACCTGCAGCCCGGTCGGCGCGACGACCGACGCGAACGGCCGCTTCTCCTTCGTCCGGACGCCCTACGGATCCAAGAGCGTCTACGAGATCGCCTTCACGTCGTACACGCCGTTCGCGCAGCACAGCACGGCGGACGTCACCGTGGCGGTCACCGCGACGACGAAGTTCACCGGCTTCACCGCGTCGCTGGACAAGTACGCGCAGCTGAAGGTCACCGGCACGCTCGAACTGACCGGCCGTGACGTGAACGACCAGGCCGCCGTGGACATCCAGTACTCGCCGGACGGCAAGACCGGCTGGAGCACGAAGAAGACCGTGAAGGCCGGCTTCGGCTCCCAGTTCACCGCCGACAGGATCCCCGGCTACACGGACGGCTACTGGCGCCTGCGCTACGCCGGTTCCGGCACCAAGGACATCAAGGGCGCCACCAGCAGCAGCCTGCGCCGCAACCGCGCGCTCACGCGGATCAAGGACGCGGGCGCGTCCCCGGAGCCGGTGACCAAGGGCAGGACCATCACCGTCAAGGGCGTGCTCCAGGAGCGCGCGGTCGGCTCCGGCACGTGGAAGGCGTACGGCGCCAGGAAGGTGCAGATCCTCTTCCGGCCCAAGGGTGCGAAGAGCTGGTACCTGATGGCCACGGTCACCACGAAGAGCACCGGATCCTTCAGCAAGGGCTTCACGGCCCGGCAGGACGGCACCTGGGTGCCCGTCTTCCTGTACCCCGACAGCAGGCACTTCGTGGGCGACGGCGCGGAGGACTACGTCGACGTGCGGTGACGCCTTGGCACCACGCCCGGCCGGCGCTACGTTCAGGCGGGCCGCGCGTGGTGCGCGGGGGCGGGGGGAGACATGAGCCGGGACGAGGCCGGAGCCATCCGGGACACCGAATTGGAGAAGGACCGGGCCCGGTACGGGCTGCTCGCGGTCGTCGTCAGCAATCTGGCGGTCGCCGCGGTCGCGGTCGTCGGCGTGTGGCGGCTCGACGGGGACAAGGCGGTCGTCGTCGGCGTCCTCACCGCCGCGTTCACCGCCGTCAGCAGCACGACCACCGCCTACCTGGGCATCAAGGCCGTCTCCAACACCGCGAGGTCGATCGCCCTGGGCGACGGCCCGGCCCGCAGACACCCCGAGCCCGTCCCCCAGACCCCGCCCGCCCCGCCCGCGCAGCGCACCCCCTAGGACGCGGGCGCCTCCCCGGTCGGCCGGCCGCCGGGGTGGCGGTGCCGCCAGATCAGGAACACCGCGCAGGAGACGACCGTCCAGCCCGCCAGCACCAGGAACGGGAAGGCGTGCTGGTGGCCGCGGAAGTACACCGCGGTGTGCTGGGCGTTCACCGAGCCGCCGGGCGGCAGCCAGCGCCCGATCGTGCCGAGTGGCGACGGCAGCAGGGGCCAGGAGACGGCCCCGCCGGACGACGGATTGCCCAGCAGCACCATCAGACCCCAGGTCGGCAGCATGGCCCAGCGCCCGAGCAGGGTGTTGAACATCGTGAACACCATGCCCGAGGTGAACATCGTCAGGGCCAGGATCAGCCAGGACTCCGCGAACGGCAGCTTCAGCGCGCCCAGCAGCCAGTCCACCACCGCTGCGATCACGAAGCCGCCGAGCAGCGCGTAGGCGACGGTGAACGCGATCCGCTCCAGCGGGTTCAGGTCCCTCGCGTGCACGCTCAGCTGGATGGCGCCGACGAAACCGACGATCACCGCGGCGAGCGAGATGTAGAAGATCGCCAGGCCCCTCGGATCGCCCCGCTGGAGCGGCTTGAGGTCGCGGACCGTCACGGGGGTGCCGGTGGCCCTGCCGACCTTCACCGCCGTCTCGGCGAGCACCTGGGCGACCGCCGCGCCGGACGCCCCGGACACGTCCAGGGTGATCGTCCGGCCGCCTGCGGGCGCGTCGACCACCGCGAACACCCTCTGCTCGTCCACCGCCCGCACCGCGTCCCGGCGGCTGTCGTACGGGCGCAGCTTCAGGGAGGCGTGCAGCGCCTCTTCCATGCCGTCGAGGAAGCGCCGGGCGGCGGGCCGGTCGTGGTCGCCGGTCACCGCCGTGGGGATGCTGTGCGGGGTCGGGTTGGCCATGGCGTACGTGTACGACCCGGCGAAGAGACCCGCCGCGGCGGCGAGGATGAGGACGAGGACGGTGGCGGGCAGGAAGGGGGACTCCCGGAACGCCCTCCAGCGGTCCGCGTGGGACCGGGGACGGCCGTGCTCTCCGCGAGGCGAATCGGGCATGCGGCCCACGCTAGGTCATGCCGTGACATCCCGCCCCGGTTGAAATCGTTCGCGTGATTTTCCGCCGAGGTGAGATCCTGGATCCCGTATGTCTACGCATCCCGCCCCCGTCCTCGGCACCCTCGCCCCCCGTCTGACCGAGCTGTCGCTGCGCGACGCGCACCGGCTCGGGCGGCGGCTGGAGGGCGCGCGCAAGATCCGTAAGCCGGAGGCCCGTGCCGCCGTCCTCGCCGAGATCGACGGCGAGATCGACAAGGCCGCGGCCCGGATGGCCGAGCGCCGCTCCCGCGTGCCGGCCGTCACCTACCCCGAGCAGCTGCCGGTCAGCCAGAAGAAGGACGTGATCGCGGAGGCCATCCGCGATCACCAGGTCGTCATCGTGGCCGGTGAGACCGGTTCCGGAAAGACCACGCAGATCCCCAAGATCTGCCTGGAGCTGGGCCGGGGCGTGCGCGGCATGATCGGGCACACCCAGCCCCGCCGGATCGCCGCCCGGACCGTCGCCGAGCGGGTCGCGGAGGAGCTGCGCACGCCCCTCGGCGAGTCCGTCGGCTGGAAGGTCCGCTTCACCGACCAGGTGAACCCGGACGCCACCTTCATCAAGCTGATGACGGACGGCATCCTGCTCGCCGAGATCCAGACCGACCGCGAACTGCGCGCCTACGACACGATCATCATCGACGAGGCCCACGAGCGGTCCCTGAACATCGACTTCCTGCTGGGCTACCTCGCCCGGCTGCTGCCCAAGCGCCCGGACCTGAAGGTCGTCATCACCTCGGCGACCATCGACCCCGAGCGCTTCTCCCGGCACTTCGGCGACGCCCCGATCATCGAGGTGAGCGGTCGGACCTACCCGGTGGAGGTCCGCTACCGCCCCCTGCTGGAGGAGGAGTCGGACGACGCCGACCGCGACCAGATCACCGCCATCACCGAGGCCGTCGAGGAGCTGATGGCCGAGGGCCCGGGCGACATCCTGGTCTTCCTCTCCGGGGAGCGGGAGATCCGGGACACCGCGGACGCGCTGGAGAAGAAGAGGTACAGGTCCACCGAGGTGCTGCCGCTGTACGCCCGGCTCTCCCACGCCGAGCAGCACCGGGTGTTCCAGCAGCACACCGGACGCAGGATCGTTCTGGCGACCAACGTCGCCGAGACCTCGCTCACCGTCCCGGGCATCAAGTACGTCATCGACCCCGGCTTCGCCCGGATCAGCCGCTACAGCCACCGCACCAAGGTCCAGCGGCTGCCCATCGAGCCGGTCTCGCAGGCCAGCGCCAACCAGCGCAAGGGCCGCTGCGGCCGTACGTCCGACGGCATCTGCATCCGCCTGTACTCCGAGGAGGACTTCCTCGCCCGCCCGGAGTTCACGGACGCGGAGATCCTGCGGACGAACCTGGCCTCCGTCATCCTGCAGATGACCGCGGCCGGCCTCGGCGACATCGAGAAGTTCCCCTTCATCGACCCGCCGGACCACCGCAACATCCGCGACGGCGTGCAGCTGCTCCAGGAGCTGGGCGCGCTGGACCCGGCGCAGAAGGACCCGCGCAAGCGGCTGACGGACACCGGCCGGAAGCTGGCCCAGCTGCCGGTCGACCCGCGCCTGGCCCGGATGGTCCTGGAGGCCGACGGCAACGGCTGCGTCCGCGAGGTGATGGTCATCGCCGCCGCGCTGTCCATCCAGGACCCGCGCGAGCGCCCCGCCGACAAGCAGGCCCAGGCCGACCAGCAGCACGCCCGCTTCAAGGACGAGACCAGCGACTTCCTCGCCTACCTGAACCTGTGGCGGTACGTCCGCGAGCAGCAGAAGGAGCGGGGCTCGTCGTCCTTCCGCCGGATGTGCAAGCAGGAGTACCTGAACTTCCTGCGCATTCGCGAATGGCAGGACATCTACACCCAGCTGCGCACGGTCGCCAAGCAGATGGGCATCCACCTCGCCGAGGAGGATGCCCCGGCCGACCGCATCCACGTCTCACTCCTCGCCGGCCTCCTCTCCCACATCGGGATGAAGGACGTGAAGGACGGCAACAAGAACGAGTACCTGGGCGCCCGGAACGCCAAGTTCGCGATCTTCCCGGGCTCGGCGCTGTTCCGGAAGCAGCCGAAGTTCGTGATGTCGGCCGAGCTGGTGGAGACCAGCCGGCTCTGGGCCCGGGTCAACGCCAGGATCGAGCCGGAGTGGGTCGAGCCGCTCGCCGGGCACCTGCTCAAGCGGACGTACAGCGAACCGCACTGGGAGAAGGACCAGGCGGCCGTGATGGCGTACGAGAAGGTCACGCTGTACGGCGTCCCGATCGTCGCCCAGCGCAAGGTGAACTACGGCCGGATCGACCCCGAGGTCTCCCGCGAACTGTTCATCCGCAACGCGCTGGTGGAGGGCGACTGGCGCACGCACCACAAGTTCTTCGCCGACAACCGCAGACTGCTGAGCGAGGTCGAGGAGCTGGAGCACCGCGCCCGGCGCCGGGACATCGTGGTCGACGACGACACGCTCTTCGACTTCTACGACCAGCGGGTGCCCGAGCACGTCGTCTCCGGCGCCCACTTCGACTCCTGGTGGAAGCACAAGCGCCACGAGCAGCCGGACTTCCTGGACTTCGAGCGGGAGATGCTCATCCGGGAGTCCGCGGAGACGGTCACCAAGGCCGACTACCCAGACACCTGGCGGCAGGGGCAGCTCAAGTTCCGGGTGACCTACCAGTTCGAGCCCGGCGCGGACGCCGACGGCGTGACGGTCCACATCCCGCTCCAGGTCCTCAACCAGGTCACGGACGAGGGCTTCGACTGGCAGATCCCGGGCCTGCGCGAGGAGGTGGTGACGGAGCTGATCCGCTCGCTGCCCAAACCGATCCGCCGCCACTACGTACCGGCGCCGAACTACGCGAAGGCGTTCCTGGAGAAGGCGGTGCCCCTCCAGGAGCCGCTGACGGTCACGATGGCGCGCGAGCTGAAGCGGATGGTCGGTGTCCCGTTCGAGGCGGAGGACTTCGACTGGACGAAGCTCCCCGACCACCTGAAGATCACCTTCCGGATCGTCGACGAGCGGCGCCGCCAGCTGGCCGAGGACAAGGACCTGGAGGCGCTGAAGCTGCGCCTGAAGCCCAAGGCACGCCAGGCCCTGTCCCAGGCCGCGGCGGCGACCGCGTCCCGCGAGGGCGGGCAGTCCCTGGAGCGCAAGGGCCTGACGGACTGGACGATCGGCACCCTCACCCGGGTGTTCGAGACCCGCCGGGCCGGACAGCCGGTGAAGGCGTACCCGGCCCTCGTGGACGACGGCGACACGGTCTCGGTCCGCCTCTTCGACACCGAGGCGGAACAGGCCGAGGCCATGTGGAAGGGCACCCGCCGGCTGATCCTGCGCAACATCCCGGTGAACCCGGCGAAGTTCGCGTCCGACAAGCTGACGAACGCCCAGAAACTGGCGCTCTCCGCCAATCCGCACGGCTCGGTCCAGGCCCTGTTCGACGACTGCGCGATGGCCGCGGCGGACAAGCTGATCGGGGACTTCGGGGGGCCGGTGTGGGACGAGGAGTCGTACCGGAAGCTGTACGACAAGGTGCGCGCGGAGATCGTGGACACCACGGTGCGTACGGTCGCCCAGGTGCAGCAGGTGCTGGCCGCCTGGCAGGCCTGTGAGCGCCGGCTGAAGGCCGTGCGCAGCCCGGTGCTGCTGGCGAACCTCACGGACGTCCGCAAGCAGCTGGACGCCCTCGTGAAGCCCGGTTTCGTGACGTGGGCGGGCATACGGCGGCTGCCGGACCTGATGCGCTACCTGGTGGCCGCGGACCGGCGCCTGCAGCAGATGCCGACGAACGTCCAGCGGGACACCACCCGCATGGAGAAGGTCCACGAGATGCAGGACGAGTACGCCTGGCTCCTGGAACAGCTGCCGAAGGGGCGGCCGGTCCCCGCCTCGGTGCTGGAGATCCGCTGGATGATCGAGGAGCTGCGGGTGAGCTACTTCGCCCACGCGCTGGGCACGGCGTACCCGGTCTCGGACAAGCGGATCGTGAAGGCGATCGACGCGGCCGTTCCGTAACCGCCCGAGCACGGGGGGTGAGTTCGACCAGGACCCTCGCCCTCCTGTACAGTCCTTCTCGCAGCGCAACGCAGCAGCAAGCGCCGCGACACCAGGTCCTGTGGAGCAGTTTGGAGTGCTCGCCACCCTGTCAAGGTGGAGGCCGCGGGTTCAAATCCCGTCAGGACCGCGTCGAGAGAGGCCCGTCATCCCCGGATGGCGGGCCTTTCGCATGCCCCCCCGCCCGCCGACCGGAGGCCGCGCCCGCGGCGGAGCCGCAAGCAACACCGCAAACCCCGTCAGGACCGCATCGAGAGAGGCCCGCCACCCCCGGTCACCCCCGGATGGCGGGCCTTACGCACGCCCCCGGAAGGGGTCCTTCTTGTCGTTCCGGTCCACAACGGCCCCATCCGCCGTTCCGGGCCGGCGGGGTCCCAGGCCGCCTCTCCGTGCGGCGCGCGGCCTTGACGGCGTCACATTCCCTCGGTACCCAGGGAGCAGGGCCCGTTCCTCCTGTGCGGCCCCTGGAGGTGGCGTATGGCGGCGTCGGTCAGGCACGAGACGCGGGCGCTCCTGAGGGCCCATCTGTCGGCCGCCTCGTCCTACCGGCACCTGATGCGCCACTGCCCCATCTGCCACCGCCTGCTGCGGCTGGCGATGGACGCCGGTCCGCGCGGCCAGGAGGACGAGCAGGAGGCCGTCGAGGAGGCGGCCTCCCGGGACGCGTGACCCTCCGCGGGGTCAACCGCCGTACGGGCATGGGAGTCTGGGCCCCGCGCCCTCGCCCGCCGCTCCTCTAACCCACGCGGGCCACGGGCAACAAGCGCCCAGGCGTGTGACGGGAGTCACCGCATGAGTTTTTGAAAGTGCGGCACTTACCCTCGTCCTACAAAGGGTCAATTTAATATGTGCAATTGCACCGGCCCCCGAGCCGGTCCCCAGACGTTCCGACAGGCCTCCCCAGACTCCTACAGGGAGGCGCACAAAAAAGATCGCGCTGGACCCGGCGGAGTCCAGCGCGATCGACGACGCACCCTGTGTCGCTGCCTACGACGTTCTCTTCGGCTTGGGCGAGGGCCCTGTTGGGGCAGGTCCCGCGTCGCTTGGAGCTAGGGGTTCGGGCGCCTCGGCCGGTTGGGGGACCGACCGTCTTGCCCGGTTATGGAGTTGTTCAGGCCTCGCTGCGCTGCTGCGGGATGCCCGCGAGCAGAGCGCGGACCTCGGCCTCGCGGTAGCGGCGGTGCCCGCCGAGCGTGCGGATGGACGTGAGCTTGCCGGCCTTCGCCCACCGCGTGACCGTCTTGGGGTCGACACGGAACATGGTGGCGACCTCAGCCGGGGTCAGCAGCGGCTCGGCATCAGGGGTGCGAGCGGTCATGAGCGGCCTCCTCGGGAGAACCGAACCTTCTCGGTTCTTTCCTCTAAATTCTGCACCTTGACCCGCGTTGCCCGAAATGGCGGACGCGAGTCGAGTCGGTTATAGGACGAACGGCTTGTCCTCGGCACTACAACTACACCATCTGTCCAGCCGCGTCGGCCAAACCGATGGAATTGCCCTCCCAGGTGTTCATCAGCGACGGAAGCCGATGGACCATGCCATAGCGGACAGTCACGCCACTGTGACGATCAGTCACAGGGCGATCAGGAGTCACCAGACCCCCCAAAGCGTGCAATGCTGAGAATCCGCCCATGTTGGAGCACAGTTGGACGGACGGAGCCCTCCCCGGACTCCTTGTCCTATTTTGGCACGAGGGATGGCAAGAGGCGCAAGGGCCGGGTAAGTGCCATCCATCACCCTTGGGACAAAAGTCCAGATCGGGACCAACATCCCGTCAGGTGGTCTAAGCGAGTAGAACGTACGTCGTCCGGCGCCGATTTGACCGTGACGTACGTCACTCAGTTCGCCGAGCGCCGATCCCGGACCGCCCGCCACCGCTCGACCAGCCGCCCGTACGCCTCCCCGGCGGCCGTCCCGTCCCCCCGGCGCAGCGCCTCGATGCCGGCCGCCACGTCCGCCGCCGAGTGGTCGTCCTCCAGCTCGCCCGCCGGCAGCACGTGCACCAGGCCGCCGTAGTCCAGCTCCACCAGCGAGCGGGGGTGGAACTCCTCAAGCCAGCGCCCGACGTCCAGCAGACCGTCGACCAGCGGGCCCTCC
Organism: Streptomyces sp. NRRL S-1022; assembly: GCF_000720135.1. GTDB lineage: Bacteria > Actinomycetota > Actinomycetes > Streptomycetales > Streptomycetaceae > Streptomyces. The sequence continues at coordinate 45,751 of NZ_JOIU01000043.1, forward strand.
TCGACGGTGTCCCGCAGTGTGCGCAGCCCCCGTGCCACCCGGCGCCGGGCCTGCACCATCGGCGTGCGGTAGCGCAGCACCGGCGGCACCTCCGCGGTGCCCTTGTCGTACCGCCGCTCCTCGTCCGAGACCAGCACGAACCAGTTCAGCGGCACCTGCCAGGTCGCCGTCCGGATCCACGGGCGGGCGTCGGGGTTCCGGGCGAGCCAGCGCTCGTAGTCCTGCGCGGCCTGGTGGCGCACCACCGGCGGCAGCACCGCGTCCAGCACCGGCGGCGGCAGCTCCTCGGCCAGCCCGCCCAGGGCCTGCCAGCCGCGCAGCCGGGTCCGCCAGGGGCACACGCAGACCGCCCCGTCGACCTCCAGCACGAAGGCGTCCCCGCTCTCGTGCACCGGCACCGCGATCGGCGGGACGGGCAGCAGGTCCGCCAGGGACCGGCGCAGTTCGTCCTGGTAGGAGGGGCGGTCGGAGCGGCGGGCGTAGCGCGCCCAGTGGCTGCGCTCCGGCTCCGGGAAGGCGCCCAGCGGCTCGTACACGCGCAGGTACGCGGCATAGGGGACGACCACGGAGGACACCTTCGGCACGCCTGCTCCCTCCCCAACGGGCCCGGCTCGAAACCACTGCAAATCGTGCCACGGTCATACGTGCACGGAGGGCCCGCGAGGGTGATCCTGAACACTGCGCGGATGGTGAAGGAGCCGAGGCTCTACGCTCATGCCACGGCTCCCCGCCACCCGTACGGGGACCGACCCCACTCGCCGATATGTACACAGGAGTCACCACAGTGACCGACGTAACCGGCGCGCCTGCTGATGTCCTGCACACCCTGTTCCACTCGGACCAGGGCGGCCATGAGCAGGTCGTGCTCTGCCAGGACCAGGCCAGCGGCCTCAAGGCCGTGATCGCCATCCACTCCACCGCCCTGGGCCCCGCGCTCGGCGGCACGCGCTTCTACCCGTACGCCACCGAGGCCGAGGCCGTCGCCGACGCCCTCAACCTCGCGCGCGGAATGTCGTACAAGAACGCCATGGCCGGCCTCGGCCACGGCGGCGGTAAGGCCGTGATCATCGGCGACCCGGAGCGCACCAAGACCGAGGAGCTGCTCCTCGCCTACGGCCGCATGGTCGCCTCGCTCGGCGGTCGCTACGTGACCGCGTGCGACGTCGGCACCTACGTCGCCGACATGGACGTCGTGGCCCGCGAGTGCCGCTGGACCACCGGCCGCTCCCCCGAGAACGGCGGCGCCGGCGACTCCTCGGTGCTCACCGCCTTCGGCGTCTACCAGGGCATGCGCGCCTCCGCCCAGCACCTGTGGGGCGACCCCTCGCTGCGCGGCCGGAAGGTCGGCATCGCCGGCGTCGGCAAGGTCGGCCACCACCTGGTGAGGCACCTGCGCGACGAGGGCGCCGAGGTCGTGATCACGGACGTGCGCGCGGACGCCGTCCAGCGGATCCTCGACCAGTACCCCGCGGGCGTGACGGCCGTCGCCGACACCGAGGAGCTGATCCGGGTCGAGGGGCTGGACATCTACGCCCCGTGCGCGCTCGGCGGCGCCCTGAACGACGACTCCGTCCCGGTGCTCACCGCCCGGGTGGTCTGCGGTGCGGCCAACAACCAGCTGGCCCACCCCGGTGTGGAGAAGGACCTGGCCGACCGCGGGATCCTCTACGCGCCGGACTACGTGGTGAACGCCGGCGGGGTCATCCAGGTGGCCGACGAGTTGCACGGGTTCGACTTCGACCGGTGCAAGGCGAAGGCGGCGAAGATCTTCGACACCACGCTGGCCATATTCGCACGTGCGAAGGAAGACGGGATCCCGCCGGCCGCGGCGGCGGACCGGATCGCCGAGCAGCGGATGGCCGACGCCCGGGCGGACCGCGTCGCGCGCTAGCCCGTTCGCACACACGAGCGGTACCCGTCGGCGGGAACTTAGAGAGAACTCTCACTTCCCCCGGCGGGTCGTTCCCCGATAAGTGGTTAAAATCGCCACTGACCAGCAAGGACGGGGCGCCTCGAAGGTCCTGGGCAGACGCGCGTGCTGCGGGCGACGTACCGTATGGGCGCGGGCTCAGGTACCGTGGAAGCCCTACGGACCGGCCTCTCCATGGAGAGTCCGTTCCAGATCATGAACGCGTGTCAGACTCTGGGGCCGTCGAGCCCCGTCGTTGAGGGGGTCGAGCCATGGGGCGCGGCCGGGCCAAGGCCAAGCAGACGAAGGTCGCCCGCCAGCTGAAGTACAACAGCGGCGGGACTGACCTCTCACGCCTGGCCGAGGAGCTGGGCGCATCGACATCGAACCAGTCGCCGAACGGCGACCGCTTCGAGGACGATGAGCATGACGACGACGACCTGTACTCCCGTTACGCCGACCTCTATGAGGACGACGACGAGGACGAGGGTCCCGCACAGCACCGTCGAGGCGCTTGACCTTGCACTGAGCACGAATCCGGTCGGTGGCACAGCCACCGACCGGATTCTGTGCTGTCCGCACGGTCAGGCCGCGTAGTCTCCCACCAGCTCCGCGCCGGTCGTCTTCTCGCCCCGCTCGGTGATCTCACCGGCGACCCAGGCGTCGACGCCCCGGTCGGCCAGGGTCGCGAGGGCCACCTCGGCCGACTCCTCCGGGACGATGGCGATCATGCCGACGCCCATGTTGAGGGTCTTCTCCAGCTCCAGGCGCTCGACGTTCCCGGTCTTCCCGACCAGGTCGAAGATCGCGCCCGGGGTCCAGGTGGAGCGGTCCACCACGGCGTGCAGACCGTCCGGGATCACCCGGGCCAGGTTGGCGGCCAGGCCGCCGCCGGTGACGTGGCTGAAGGCGTGCACCTCGGCGGTGCGGGTCAGCGCGAGGCAGTCCAGCGAGTAGATCCTGGTGGGCTCCAGCAGCTCCTCGCCGAGGGTCCGGCCCAGCTCCGCGACCTCGGTCTCCAGGGCCAGCCCGGCACGGTCCAGGAGGACGTGACGGACCAGGGAGTACCCGTTCGAGTGAAGCCCGGAGGACGCCATGGCGATCACGGCGTCACCCGTACGGATGCGATCCGCGCCCAGCAGCCGGTCGGCCTCCACGACGCCCGTACCGGCGCCGGCGACGTCGAAGTCGTCCTCGCCCAGCAGGCCCGGGTGCTCGGCCGTCTCACCGCCCACCAGGGCGCAGCCGGCCAGCACACAGCCTTCCGCGATGCCCTTGACGATGGCCGCGACCCGCTCGGGGTGCACCTTGCCGACGCAGATGTAGTCGGTCATGAACAGCGGCTCGGCGCCGCACACCACGATGTCGTCCATGACCATGGCGACCAGGTCGTGGCCGATGGTGTCGTAGACGCCCATGCGGCGCGCGACGTCGACCTTCGTGCCGACGCCGTCCGTGGCGGAGGCGAGCAGCGGGCGCTCGTAGCGCTTGAGGGCGGAGGCGTCGAAGAGTCCGGCGAAGCCGCCGAGGCCGCCGAGGACCTCGGGACGCCGGGTCTTCTTCACCCACTCCTTCATGAGCTCGACGGCGCGGTCGCCCGCCTCGATGTCGACGCCCGCCGCTGCGTAGCTGGCACCAGTGTTCTCAGACATGACTGTGAGAGCTTTCGTGTCGTACTGCAGGGTGTTACGGGCGACGGATCGCGTCGGAGGCGGCCGTGGCCGCGGGACCGGCCGCCAGCTCGGTCTCCAGGAGCTGCTTGCCGAGCAGCTCGGGGTCCGGCAGCTCCATCGGGTACTCGCCGTCGAAGCAGGCGCGGCACAGGTTCGGCTTGGCGATCGTGGTCGCCTCGATCATGCCGTCGATGGAGATGTAGGCGAGCGAGTCGGCGCCGAGGCTGGTGCCGATCTCCTCGATGGTCATGCCGTTGGCGATCAGCTCCGCGCGGGTGGCGAAGTCGATGCCGAAGAAGCAGGGCCACTTCACGGGCGGGGAGGAGATCCGGATGTGGACCTCGGCGGCGCCGGCCTCGCGCAGCATGCGGACCAGGGCCCGCTGGGTGTTGCCGCGCACGATCGAGTCGTCGACGACGACCAGACGCTTGCCCTTGATGACTTCCTTCAGCGGGTTCAGCTTCAGGCGGATGCCCAGCTGGCGGATGGTCTGCGAGGGCTGGATGAACGTACGGCCCACGTAGGCGTTCTTGACCAGGCCGGCACCGAAGGGGATGCCGGAGGCCTCCGCGTAGCCGATGGCGGCCGGGGTGCCGGACTCCGGGGTCGCTATGACCAGGTCGGCCTCCGCCGGGGCCTCCTTGGCCAGCCGGCGGCCCATCTCCACGCGGGAGAGGTAGACGTTCCGGCCGGCGATGTCGGTGTCCGGGCGGGCCAGGTACACGTACTCGAAGACACAGCCCTTGGGCTTCGCATCCGCGAATCGGGAGCTGCGCAGGCCGTTCTCGTCGATGGCGACGAACTCGCCCGGCTCTATCTCGCGGACGTAGCTGGCGCCCACGATGTCGAGGGCGGCGGACTCGGAGGCGACCACCCAGCCGCGCTCCAGGCGGCCGAGGACCAGCGGGCGGATGCCCTGCGGGTCGCGGGCGGTGTAGAGGGTGTGCTCGTCCATGAAGACGAGCGAGAAGGCGCCCCGCACCTTCGGGAGGACCTGGTGGGCCGCCTCCTCGATGGTGAGCGGCTTGCCGTCCTCGTCGACCTGGGCGGCCAGCAGGGCCGTCAGCAGGTCGGTGTCGTTGGTGGCCGCGACCCGGGCGGAGCGGCTGTTCTTGTCGTTCGGCAGTTCGGCGACCATCTCGGCGAGCTGCGCCGTGTTGACCAGGTTGCCGTTGTGGCCGAGCGCGATCGAACCGTGCGCGGTGGCGCGGAACGTCGGCTGGGCGTTCTCCCACACGGAGGCACCGGTGGTCGAGTAGCGGGCGTGTCCGACCGCGATGTGACCCTGGAGCGAACCGAGCGAGGTTTCGTCGAAGACCTGGGAGACCAGGCCCATGTCCTTGAAGACGAGAATCTGGGAGCCGTTGCTGACCGCGATTCCCGCGGATTCCTGACCCCGGTGCTGGAGGGCGTAGAGCCCGAAGTACGTGAGCTTTGCGACCTCTTCACCCGGAGCCCAGACGCCGAAGACGCCGCAAGCGTCCTGGGGGCCCTTCTCGCCGGGAAGCAGATCGTGATTGAGTCGACCGTCACCACGTGGCACGCCACCGAGTGTAGGCGAGATCGACCACTGGTCCGAATTGGGGATACGCGCCGTAACGGCACGGCCGGTCTCGATCACCTTGGCGGTTTCTACGTTTTTGCTGGTCACAGCGATTCGTCACCGGTCGGCGAGGTGTGCCTGCGCGTCGTTCGGACCGGCCGCGGACCTCTTCGCCATATGCCTGAGTGAGGTGTCGCACATCATTCGGAGGCGCTGCTGCTGAGGTGGACGCGGTCGCCGTCGCCGTCGGTGAGCGTCAGTTTCGCCGCGTGGCGCTCGGCGGTGAGCGTGCCGGTGGTGAGGGTGCGGGCGAGGGCCCGCTCGAACGCCATCCGCTCCTCGCCGCAGGCCATCCGGGTCGTGCGCAGGTCGCCGATGGTGATCCGGTCGCCGTGCACGGTGGCCCGGGCGCTGAAGTGGTTGCAGCCCAGGTTGCCGGCCGCCTTGCCGTTCTCGTCGATGCGCAGGCGGGCGGGGGCGGGCGCGGCCCGGTTCGTGCCGCCGACGGTGATGCTGTCGACCCGCCAGTCGATCCCGGTCACCGGCTGCTGGACGCTCACCGCCCCACTGTCCCCCTTCCCGCCGCCGCAGGCCACCGCGCACGGGAGAAGCACGGCGGCCACCACCAGGGTCACGCGCTGCTTGTACCGGTTCATACGGATTCGACGGGCGCCCGGTACGACCGGTTCCCGCCGGTGTCGCGGGGGCTAGGCCATGACGGGCAGCAGCCCCCCGAGGTCGGCCCGTTCCCCGCTCGCGCTGACCTTCGCCCCGGCCAGCGCGTCCTGCCAGCTCACGCGGCCGGTGGCGAGCCGGATCCAGGTCAGCGGGTCGGTCTCCACGACGTTGGGCGGGGTGCCGCGGGTGTGCCGGGGCCCCTCGACGCACTGCACGACGGCGTACGGCGGCACGCGCACCTCGGTGGAGCCGCCGGGCGCCTTCAGCGCGAGGGCGTCGGCGAGCACCCGGGTGGCGGCGGCCAGCGTCTGCCGGTCGTACGGCACGTCCAGGCCCGGGACGGCGGCGTTCAGGTCGTCGGTGTGGACCACCAGTTCGACGGTGCGGGTCACCAGGTAGTCGGCCAGCGGCAGCGCGCCGGCGCTGGTCTGAAGCAGCCGGCTGCCGGGGTGCTCGTCCAGCAGGGCGCGCAGGCTGCGGTCGACGTCGTCGAGGTAGGCGCCGGGGTCCGGGTGGCGGGCGGTCAGGCCCCGCGTGAAGTCGTCGATGGCGGCGGCGTTCGACGCGGTGGAGAACGGCCACTCGGCCACCGTCACGGTCTGCTTCGGCGGAAGTGGCTTCTCCACGGCCCGGTGGACGGCGGTGACCGCCATACCGATGTGCGTGATCAGGTCCCGCACGGTCCACTCGCCCAGCCGTGTGGGCAGGTCGAGCTGCTCGGGGCCGAGGCCGCGGACGGCCTCCCGGACGTTCGCGAGCTGGGTCAGGACCGCGGTCCGGGTCTTGGCCGGGTCGTAGCTGCGGGCACGTTTCTTGGCCGGTGGCATGAGAGTCGGATCACCTCCATGGCCGCCAACAGTACGCCGCTGTCCCCCACTTGAGGTGCCGGGCCCGGTGCGCACGACCCGGCCCCGCCTGCCGGAGCGGGCGGGGCCGGGTGCCGGTGCGCCGCTTACGCCAGCAGCGCCGGGATCGTCTCCTCGTGGGCCGTGCGCAGCTCGGCGAGGGAGAGGGTGAACTCGCCCTGGACCTCGACCGCGTCGCCGTCGACGACACCGATGCGGGTGACCGGCAGGCCCCGCGCACCGCACATGTCGTTGAAGCGGACCTCCTCCGAGCGCGGCACGGCGACGATGGCGCGGCCGGCCGACTCGGAGAACAGGAAGGTGAAGGCGTCCAGGCCGTCGGGTACGACCAGACGGGCGCCCTTGCCGCCGAGCAGCGCCGACTCCACGACCGCCTGCACGAGACCGCCGTCGGACAGGTCGTGCGCGGAGTCGATCATGCCGTCGCGGGAGGCGGAGATCAGGATCTCGGCCAGCAGCCGCTCCCGCTCCAGGTCCACCGCCGGGGGCAGACCGCCGAGGTGGTCGTGGACCACCTGGGACCAGGCCGAGCCGCCGAACTCCTCGCGGGTGTCGCCGAGGAGGTAGATCAGCTGGCCCTCCTCCTGGAAGGCGACCGGGGTGCGGCGGGCGACGTCGTCGATCACGCCGAGGACCGCGACGACCGGGGTCGGGTGGATCGCCACCTCGCCGGTCTGGTTGTAGAGCGAGACGTTGCCGCCGGTCACCGGGGTGCCCAGCTGCCGGCAGCCGTCCGCCAGACCGCGCACGGCCTCGGCGAACTGCCACATCACCGCCGGGTCCTCGGGCGAGCCGAAGTTCAGGCAGTCGGAGACGGCGAGCGGCTTGGCACCGGTGGTCGCCACGTTCCGGTAGGCCTCGGCCAGGGCCAGCTGGGCGCCCGTGTACGGGTCCAGCTTGGCGTAGCGGCCGTTGCCGTCGGTGGCGATGGCGACGCCGAGACCGGTCTCCTCGTCCACGCGGATCATGCCGGAGTCCTCCGGCTGGGCGAGGACGGTGTTGCCCTGCACGAAGTGGTCGTACTGGGACGTGATCCACTTCTTCGACGCCTGGTTCGGGGACCCGACCAGCTTCAGGACCTGGGCCTTCAGCTCCTCGGCGCTCTCGGGGCGGGGCAGCTTGCCGGCGTCGTCGGCCTGGAGGGCGTCCTGCCACTCGGGGCGGGCGTACGGGCGCTCGTAGACCGGGCCCTCGTGCGCGACCGTGCGCGGGTTGACGTCGACGATCTTCTCGCCGTGCCAGTAGATCTCCAGACGGTCGCCGTCGGTCACCTCACCGATGACGGTGGCGATGACGTCCCACTTCTCGCAGATCTCCAGGAAGCGGCCGACCTTCTCCGGCTCCACGACCGCGCACATGCGCTCCTGCGACTCGCTCATGAGGATCTCCTCGGGCGAGAGCGTGGAGTCGCGCAGCGGGACGTCGTCCAGGGTGACGCGCATGCCGCCGGAGCCGTTGGAGGCCAGCTCGGACGTGGCGCAGGACAGACCGGCCGCGCCGAGGTCCTGGATGCCGACGACGAGCTTCTCCTTGAACGCCTCCAGGGTGCACTCGATGAGCAGCTTCTCCTGGAAGGGGTCGCCGACCTGGACGGCCGGGCGCTTCGACGGCTTGGCGTCGTCGAAGGTCTCGGAGGCGAGGATCGACGCGCCGCCGATGCCGTCGCCGCCGGTCCGGGCGCCGTACAGGATGACCTTGTTGCCCGCGCCGGAGGCCTTGGCGAGGTGGATGTCCTCGTGCCGCATCACACCGATGGCACCGGCGTTGACCAGCGGATTGCCCTGGTAGCAGGAGTCGAAGACGACCTCGCCGCCGATGTTGGGCAGGCCCAGGCAGTTGCCGTAGCCGCCGATGCCGGCGACCACGCCCGGCAGGACGCGCTTGGTGTCGGGGTGGTCGGCGGCGCCGAAGCGCAGCGGGTCGACCACGGCGACCGGGCGGGCGCCCATCGCGATGATGTCGCGGACGATGCCGCCGACACCCGTGGCCGCGCCCTGGTAGGGCTCGACGTACGACGGGTGGTTGTGCGACTCGACCTTGAAGGTGACCGCGTAGCCCTGGCCGACGTCGACCACACCGGCGTTCTCGCCGATGCCGACGAGCAGGGCGTCGCTCTCGGGCGCCTTCTCGCCGAACTGGCGCAGGTGCACCTTGGAGGACTTGTACGAGCAGTGCTCGGACCACATGACCGAGTACATGGCGAGTTCGGCGCCGGTGGGGCGGCGGCCGAGGATCTCCACCACCCGCTCGTACTCGTCCTTCTTCAGGCCCAGTTCGGCCCAGGGCAGCTCGACGTCGGGGGTCGCGGCCGCGTGCTCGACCGTGTCCAGAGGCGTCCGGCTCATGCGCCCACCAGCTTCTTGAGGATCGAGGTGAAGAACGGGAGCCCGTCGGTACGGCCCGTACCGACCAGCGGCTCGACGGCGTGCTCGGGGTGCGGCATGAGGCCGACGACGTTGCCCGCCTCGTTGGTGATGCCGGCGATGTCGTTGAGCGAGCCGTTCGGGTTGTAGTCCAGGTAGCGGAAGACGACGCGGCCCTCCGCCTCCAGCTTGTCCAGCGTGTACGCGTCGGCGACGTACCGGCCGTCCATGTTCTTCAGCGGGATGTGGATCTCCTGGCCCTGGCGGTAGTCGCCGGTCCAGGACGTGCCCGCGTTCTCCACCCGCAGCTTCTGGTCGCGGCAGATGAAGTGGAGGTGGTCGTTGCCGAGCATCCCGCCCGGGAGGAGGTGGGCCTCGGTGAGGACCTGGAAGCCGTTGCAGATACCGAGGACCGGCAGGCCGGCCTTCGCCTGCTCGATGACCGTCTCCATCACCGGCGAGAAGCGGGAGATGGCGCCCGCCCGCAGATAGTCGCCGTAGGAGAAACCGCCGGGCAGCACCACGGCGTCGACCTGCTTGAGGTCCTTGTCCTTGTGCCACAGGGCGACCGGCTCGGCGCCCGCGAGACGGATCGCGCGCTGGGTGTCCCGGTCGTCGAGGCTGCCCGGGAAAGTGACGACGCCAATACGAGCGGTCACTTCGCCGCCTCCGCGACTTCATCGACCCGGACGGTGAAGTCCTCGATCACGGTGTTGGCGAGGAAGGATTCCGCAAGATCGCGGATCCGGGCGAGCGCGGCCTCGTCGACCGGCCCGTCAACTTCCAGTTCGAAACGCTTTCCCTGACGTACGTCCGAGATCCCTTCGAATCCCAGGCGCGGCAGCGCACGCTGGACCGCCTGGCCCTGGGGGTCGAGAATCTCCGGCTTGAGCATGACGTCGACTACGACGCGTGCCACTGGCACTCCCGGTGTGTGGTGCTGAGCAGGTTCCTTCAGACTACCCGCACAAAATTTCTACGCGGGTAGAGTTGGAGGAAAGTACGTGAGGCGCATCACGATCGGGTGTCGAAGCCGCCTGCCCGTGAAAACTTCTGGGAAAGTTCCACAGTCCGTCCGACGCACCTATTGCCGCCCGGACACGCGGACGGATTTAGTCGGACTTCACTTTGCATTGCCGGGCACTGTACAAATGAATTGGCAATAGCCGATACTCGGCACGTCGGCGGCCTTGAGCTGTAACGACGTTCCGCACGAAGGGACCGATATTCGTGGCGCAAAAGGTCGTGGTCACTCTCTTTGACGACATCGACGGCTCGGAAGCGGCGGAGACGATCGCCTTCGGACTCGACGGCAAGTCGTACGAGATCGACCTGAACGAAACCAACGCCGGGAAACTGCGCAAGGCGCTCGCGCCCTACGTCGAGGCCGGCCGCAAGCGGTCGCGTTCCGGCAAGGCGTACAAGCAGACGGAGGTCGCCCCCGACCCGGCGGCCGTCCGCGCCTGGGCCCAGGCCAACAAGATGGACGTCCCGGCCCGTGGACGCATCCCGAAGAAGGTCTACGAGGCGTTCACCGCCGCGCAGTGAGCCCGCGAAGGGGCGAGTCCTCAGGGCCCGTCAGGGGGCCCTGAGGACCGTGCACTTGGGGCATACCGGGTCTTATGGGGAGCCGACTTGCGCTACCCCCCTGCTGATCAGCTAATGTCTGGGACACGCCGAGGGGCGAGGCCGGAAGGCCGGATCCCGAGGACCGTGCGGGTGTAGTTCAGTAGCAGAACATCCCCCTTCCAGGGGGAAGGCGCAGTGTGCAATTCCTGTCACCCGCTCTGCACCGCCGACACGACCACTGTTGTGGATCAGGTAGGCTGGTGTTCGCACCGATCGGTGGGAGCCGATCGGGAGCAGTGCGGACGTAGCTCAGTTGGTAGAGCGCAACCTTGCCAAGGTTGAGGTCGCGAGTTCGAGCCTCGTCGTCCGCTCGGGATGAGACCCCGGTCCACTGGAGGTCACCGACCTCAGACGGGTCTACGGGGGCGGGTTCGAGGCCGTACGCGGAATCACCTTCTCCGTGGCACGTGGAGAGATCTTCGCCGTGCTCGGCACCAACGGCGCCGGGAAGACCTCGACGGTCGAGCTGCTGGAAGGGCTCGCGGCACCGGCCGGCGGCCGGGTGCGGGTGCTCGGCCACGACCCCCACCGCGAACGGGCCGCCGTACGGCCGCGCACCGGCGTGATGCTCCAGGAGGGCGGCTTCCCCGCCGAGCTGACCGTCGCGGAGACCGCCCGGCTGTGGGCCGGCTGCACCAGCCGCGCCCGGCCGGAGGCCGAGGTGCTGGCACGGGTGGGACTGGCGGGCAGCACCGGGGTGCGGGTCAAGCAGCTGTCCGGCGGGGAGCGCAGACGGCTGGACCTGGCGCTCGCGCTGCTCGGCGACCCCGAGGTGCTGTTCCTCGACGAACCGACGACCGGGCTCGACGCGGAGGGCCGCCGGGACACCTGGGAACTGGTCCGCGCCCTGCGTGACGGGGGCACCACCGTGCTGCTCACCACGCACTACCTGGAGGAGGCCGAGGACCTCGCCGACCGTCTCGCCATCCTGCACCGGGGCCGGATCGCCGCCTCCGGAACGCCGGCCGAGGTCACCGCCGGCCGCCCCGCCCGGATGTCCTTCGAACTGCCCGACGGCTACTTCCCCGGCGATCTGCCGCCCCTGGCCGGACTCGGCGTCTGCGGGCACGAGAGCGACGGCCGGGTGGTGCGGCTGCACACCCGCGAACTCCAGCGGACCGCCACCGCGGTGCTCGCCTGGGCCGAGCGGGCCGGCGTCGAACTGCGCGCGCTGGACGTGCGCTCGGCCTCGCTGGAGGAAGCCTTCCTCGGGATCGCCCGGGAAGAGGAGGCGGCGGCATGAGCACCCTCGCCCCACGCACCGGCACGCCCTCCGTACGGCGGCTGCGGGCGCTGGCCCGGGCCGAACTGGCCCTCCTCGCCCGCAACCGCGGGATCGTGTTCACCGCGCTCCTGGCGCCGCTCGCGCTGCCGTTCAGCGTGCGCCCGGCCCTCGACGGGGTCGACCTGGCGAAGCAGGGCATCAGCGTCGGCGCGTCCATGTTCACGGCCGCGGTCGGCTTCGCCTTCCTGTTCGCCGTCTACTCCTCGCTCGTCAACGCCTACGTCGCCCGCCGGGAGGAACTCGTCCTCAAACGGCTGCGCACCGGTGAACTCACCGACACCGAGATCCTCACCGGCACCGCCCTGCCCGCCATGATCCTCGGCCTCGCGCAGGCCCTGGTGCTGGGCGCCGGGTGCGCGGTGCTGCTGCACGCCGGGGCGCCCCGGGCGCCGTACCTGACCCTGCTGGGGCTGGCGGCCGGGCTGGTGCTGAGCGCCGCGCTCGCCGCGCTCACCGCGTCCGTCACCCGGACCGTGGAGAGCGGCCAGGTCACCGCGCTGCCGCTGGTGTTCGTGTCGATGACGGGCTCGGGGATCATGATCCCCACCGAGGTCATGCCGGAAAAGCTCGCCTCCGTCTGCGAGCTGCTCCCGCTGTCCCCCGCGGTCCGGCTCGTCCGGGCGGGCTGGACCGGCCACACGAGCGCGTACGAGGTGTTCGGCGCCCTCGCGGCCACGCTGGCCTGGACCGTGGTGGCGGTGTTTGCTGTACGACGGTGGTTCCGCTGGGAACCCCGGCGCTGAGGAACGGGGGGCGGGCGTGGTGGGGCGGATACGACGGTGGCAGCAGCGGCACTGGCGCGAGCGGAGCAAGGCCGAACGGGTCGAGCTGTACACGGTCGCCACCTGGTACGTCACGACCTGGTTGTTCTCGCTCGGCTGGCTGCTGCTCCCCCTGGTCGGCGGGCTCGGCCACCGGCCCGTGGCCCTCGTCCTCGGCAGCCTGGTCCTCCTGGTGGTGACCCTGCAGTGCGCGGTCTCCCACCGGCTGACCCGGCCCGCGCTCGACCACTACCTGGGGCGCGCCCGGCTGCCGGCCGGGGCGTACGGCCTCCCGGCCGTGCTGCTGGGGCTGGCGCTCGCGCTGCTCGTGGCGCTCGCCGCGCTGGACGCGGCCGACCCGGTGGCGGTCCGGCTGGGGATCGGCACCGCCCTGCTGCCGTTCGGCGTGCTCTGCGGACTCACCGTCCCGGTACGGGTGTTCCTGCGCGGGACGGCCCTGCTCGCGGTGCTGCTCATGGGGGCCGTCGGGCTCGCCGACCGCGACGGCCCCGGGATCCTCGTGACCGGTGTGATGGTCGCCTTCCAGGCGGTGTTCTCGCTGCTCGCCTTCCGCTGCGGTGCCTGGACCCTGGCCGTGCTGTGGGAGGCCGAGCGGGCCCGTGAGGCGGAGGCCCGGCTCGCCGTCGCCGAGGAGCGGCTGCGGTTCGGGCGGGACCTGCACGACGTGCTGGGCCGGAACCTGTCGGTGATCTCGCTGAAGAGCGAGCTGGCGGTGCAACTGGCCCGGCGGGGACGGCCGGAGGCCGTGGAGCAGATGATCGAGGTGCAGCGCATCGCACAGGAGTCGCAGCGCGAGGTGCGGGCCGTCGTGCGCGGATACCGGGAGGCCGACCTCGGGGCCGAACTCGCCGGTGCTCACGGTGTGTTGACGGCCGCGGGAATCGACTGCGAGGTGCGTGCGGAGACCGGCGGGCTGCCGGCCGAGGTGCAGTCCGCGCTCGGCTGGGTGGTGCGCGAGGCGACCACCAACGTGCTGCGGCACGGGGACGCGGGCCGGTGCGAGGTGGAACTCGCGGTGCGTGCGGGGCATGTGGTGCTGACGGTGGAGAACGACGGGCTCGCGGCGCCCGGCGGTGGCGGCGGCTCCGGGCTCGCCGGGCTGCGGGAGCGGCTCGCCGCCGTGGACGGAACCCTGGAGGCGGGCATCGTGGGCGCGGGCCGGGACCGGTTCCGGCTGGTGGCGGACATACCCCTGAGAACTGTGGAAGGAGTCACCTCGTGAGCGCTCCGGTACGGCTGCTGCTCGCCGACGACGAGCATCTGATCCGGGGTGCGCTGGCCGCGCTGCTGTCCCTGGAGGACGACCTGCTGGTCGTCGCGGAGGCGGCGAGCGGGCCCGAGGCGCTGGCCATGGCCCGGGCGCACCGGCCCGACGTGGCCGTGCTCGATCTGCAGATGCCGGGCGCCGACGGTGTGAGGGTCGCCACAACCCTGCGCACCGAACTGCCGGGCTGCCAGGTGCTGATCGTCACCGGGCACGGCCGGCCCGGGCATCTGAAGCGGGCGCTCGCCGCCGGTGTGCGCGGGTTCGTCCCGAAGACCGTCAGCGCCCGGCGGCTTGCCGAGATCATCCGCACGGTGCACGCCGGAAACCGTTACGTCGATCCCGAGTTGGCCGCCGACGCGATCTCCGCCGGGGACTCGCCGCTGACCGCGCGGGAGGCCGAGGTGCTGGAGCTGGCCGCCGACGGAGCGCCGGTCGCGGAGATCGCCGAGCGGGCCGCGCTGTCGCCGGGGACCGTGCGCAACTACCTCTCCTCGGCCGTCTCGAAGCTGGGCGTCGAGAACCGTCATGCGGCGGTGCGTCTCGCACGTGCGCGAGGTTGGGTATAGTTGCTCTCGCGCAACGGCGCACTGCGGACGTAGCTCAGTTGGTAGAGCGCAACCTTGCCAAGGTTGAGGTCGCGAGTTCGAGCCTCGTCGTCCGCTCGGGATGAGACCCCGGTCCACTGGATCCGGCAGCGCCGGCGGGGGCTGCTCGCTCTTGCGGTCCCAGCCGGAGGCCGGCGAGGTCAGCCAGTTACGGACGTACTGCTTGTCGTACGACGGCTGGGCGCGGCCCGGCTGCCACTGGTCGGCGGGCCAGAAGCGGGAGGAGTCCGGGGTGAGGACCTCGTCGGCGAGGACGAGGGCGTCGCCGTCGAAGCCGAACTCGAACTTGGTGTCGGCCAGGATGATCCCCCGGTCCCGGGCGATGTCCCGGGCGCGGGAGTACACCGCGAGCGTGGCCTGGCGCAGCTGGGCGGCGGTCTCCGCGCCGACCTGGCGGGCCACCTCCTCGTAGGAGACGTTCTCGTCGTGCTCGCCGACCTCGGCCTTGGTGGCCGGGGTGAAGATCGGGGCCGGGAGTTCGGAGCCGTCGACGAGGCCCTCGGGGAGAGCGAGGCCGCAGACCGTACGGGACTCGTCGTACTCCAGCAGGCCGGAGCCGGTGAGGTAGCCGCGGGCCACGCACTCCACCGGGACCATCTTCAGCGACTTGCAGATCAGCGTGCGGCCCGCCCAGTCGGCCGGGGCGCCCTCGGGCAGCTCGGTGCTGATGACGTGGTTGTCGGCGAGGTCGCGGAGCTGGTCGAACCACCACAGGGAGAGCTGGGTGAGCACCCGGCCCTTGTCGGGGATCTCCGTGGGCAGCACCCAGTCATAGGCGGACATGCGGTCGCTGGCGACCATCACGAGGTCGCCCGCCTCGTTCCGGTACAGCTCGCGCACCTTCCCGGTGTGCAGGTGCACCAGGCCCGGAACCTCGATCGGCTCGGGCTTTTCTACGAATCCGGACACGGTTCCTCCCCGTGGTTATGACCAAGTGCCTCGATTCTCCCGTATGGGGGTGATAGGGCGCGCCCGGGGGTCAGTCGCGTTTGCAGATGCGGTCCAGCAGGTTCGCCGTGGCCCGCTGGATACGGGCGTCCACATGGCCGGGGCGGTCCAGGGCCGGGGACCAGGCGAAGGTGCCGGAGGCGAACACCCAGGCACCGGAGGGAGCCCGGTACAGGGACGTCTCCTGGTGGCGCAGGACGCCGTCGTTGTCGGCGTACGGGGAGTGGGCGAGCAGGATGCGCTCGTCGTGCTCGGGCAGCGGGATGCGCGGGAAGTAGCGGTCCGCCTCACCGGCGACCAGGCCCGCGATCTCGTCGCCCTCGTGCGCGCCGGTCGTCTCCCACAGCCAGTGGCCGCCGTTGCGGACGATCAGCGGGTGCGGCTCGGGCACCCGGCCCGCGTACTGGATGCCGACCAGTTGCTGCTCGGGCCGGTCGATCTCCCGCCACAGCACCGGCCGGCCCGGGCCCTTGCGCTTGCGGCAGGTCAGCAGCCGGTCCGGGACACCGGACGCGGACGGGGCCAGCTCCACCTGCCAGTACATGGTGTTGGCGGAGAGGAAGACCAGCGAGGTGCCCCGGTCGCGGGCGTCCTCGACGGCCCGGCGCATCGGCACCGACCAGTACTCGTCGTGGCCCGGGAAGACCAGGCCCCGGTAGCGGGTGGGGTCGATGCGGCCGGCGTGCAGGTCGCGGGCCTCGGCGTAGGCGATGTCGTAGCCGTAGCGCTCGGCCCAGCGGATGAAGTCGTAGGCGTGGCCGACGTGCAGGGGCAGGCCCGCGCCCGCGTAGGGGCGGTCGAAGGAGACCGTGGTGGCCGCGTCGGCCTCGCCGAGCAGCCGGCCCTCCTCGTCCCAGGCGTGGTAGAGGCTGGCGCCCGTGTGGCCGTCCTCCGGGTACAGGTTGTAGGCCTGCCAGGTGATGTCCGGCAGCAGCAGGAGCAGGTCGGCCGGGTGGTCGTCGCGTACCGCGAAGGGCACGTGGGAGCGGTAGCCGTCGGCCGTGGTGAGGACGGCCACATAGGCGCCGATGCTCCAGTAGGAGGGCACCTGGAGGCGCCAGGACAGCCACCAGTGGTGGCAGGAGACCGTGCGGTCGGCGGTCAGCGGCCGGGGCTGGACGATCCCGGAGAGCCGGGGACTCGTGGTGATCTTGGCGGCGCCGTCACCGCCGTAGTGGCCGATGCGGTAGATGTCGACGCTGAACTCCTGCGGCGGGTCGACCGTGATGTGGAAGTCGATCGCCTCGCCGGGCGCGACCGCGCCGGTGGACGTGAAGCCCTTGACCTGGCGGTGCACGTCGTCGGCCGAGCGGGGGCCGGCTCCGGCCGCGCGGGGCGCCGGGACGCGTGCCCGGCCACTGCCGGTGAGCTGCTGCGGGCTGGCGTCGACGTACCACGGCACGACGTGGCCGGTGTCGTCGAAGTACGTCTCACTGCCGCGCAGCCAGGGCACGGGGCCCAGGCCGAAGGGGTCCGTGACGGCGTGCGCGAGTGCTCCGGACTCCCAGCGGCGGATGTGGTCCGTGGCCATGGTCGCTCCCCTCCCTCATGCCCCCCGTGCCTGTCTCGGTGATGCACACTGTGCTCGGTCGTGCTGTCGTATGTCGCTTGCGCTTGCCAAAGGCGTGGTCGGTCCCAGCACATCACATAACGCACGGGCCCGGTCACTAGTCGTTGCGAATTGACCTGAAGTGGAAGTCGTCTTTCCGTTACGACGGGGGAAGCGGGGACTTCCGGGGGCGCCTGGGGTCTCCCGCTCAGACGAGTCTCACGGGCTTCTCCGGGCGTATGCCGGACGCGGCCAGCCAGTCGCGCAGCGGCCCCGGGTCCCCCTCCTCGATCAGGCTGCGGACCCTCGGCGCCAGGTCGGCGGCCCGCTCGCCGCCCAGCAGCAGGGACGGGCCGTCCAGCCAGTCCAGGGCGGGGGCCGCGCCGGCGGTGTCCACGGCCGCGCAGCACACCAGCGCCGTGACGTGGTCGGCGAGGAGTTCGCGTGCGGTGCGCTGGGGTTGCAGCGGGAAGGGGGGCAGGATGCCGTCGCAGTCGTCCCAGCGCGGGCTGTCGGGGGCCTGGCCGGAGAGCGGCGTGCCCTCGCGGGCCAGTTCGGCGCTGAGGCCCGCGGCGAGGGCGGCGCTGCGCGTCGCCTGCGGGAAGTCCTCCCCCTCGGCCTCGTCCTCGGCGTCCGGGAACCCGTTCGCACCGCCCGTGCGGGTCTCGTCCTCGGGTGTGGGCGACCCCTGGGGAAACTGCTCGGCGCCGGCGTCGTCGGCGGCGGCGTGGCGGGCGGGCCGGGGGTCTTCTTCGGCCAGGTGGTCCAGGACCCGGGCCAGGGTGGGACCGGCCGGGGTGTGGGAGGGACGGACGCCCAGACTGTCCAGGACCCGGTGGAGGCGGGCCGCGTCGGTGCGCCAGGTGCGGTCGACGACCTCCTCCGGATACGCCTGCCAGTCCACCGGCGCCCAGCCGGGTCCGGTCTCGGCGGGGCCGCCGTGGAAGAGCCGCGCGGCGAGCAGCGAGGTGGCCTCGTCCACCGTGCCGGGCTCCTCCAGCAGATCGCAGGCGGGGCGCTCGCCTAGCCGGGAGGTGAAGCCCTCGGCGAGCCGGTCGCGGCGGGACAGCTCGGTGAGCGCCGCGACCACGCCCGCGTCCAGCCGGGACGGCCAGCGGCCCATGCGCCAGGCGGGCAGCGCCACCCTGGTCAGCAGCCGGTCCCAGCCCGCGTAGGCCAGCCCGACCTGCTCCTGGGCGACGATCCGCAGCCCGTAGTCCACCGCCTGGGCGCGCTCCGCCGCCGCGGCGGCGACCCCGCGCTCCATCTGCGTCGCATGCTCCCGGCAGCCGCGCAGCAGCAGCCGGGCCACCCAGCCGAGGGCCGCGCACAGTCCGCGCACCGGCGGACAGCGGCCCGGGGTCGAGGCGACGGCCACGGCCGCGTCCAGGCCGCGCACGAAGCGGCGGGCGGCCGCTATGTCCGGGTGGGCCGAGGGGCCCGTACCCGCGATGACCGGGGCGAGGACCGCGCGCAGCTCGCCCACGCGCATCCACCACAGGAACGGGGAGCCGATGACGAGGACCGGCGCGACCGGGGCGCGGCGGCGGCCCGGGCCCGCTATCTCGTCGGGCGCCGGACGCGGGGGCGGGCCGTGGGCCGAATGGGCCCGGTCCTCCAGCCAGCTGTCGCAGTCCGGGGTGAGCGCTATGGCCGAGGGCGCCGGCACGTCCAGGCGGTCGGCGAGGTCGCGCACCATCCGGTACAGGTCCGGGGCGGAGTCCTCCGCGATCGGCACCGTGGGGCTCATGGCGGGGCGGGCCCGGGCCACGACCACGCCGACAGCGGCCGCGGCCAGCAGCACCAGCACCGCGAGCACGCCGACGATCCACCGGGCGGCGTCCCAGCCCGGGCCGAGGAGACGGCCGGTGGAGGCGCCGGTCAGCAGGATCACCGCGGCGCCCGCGGGCAGCAGGGCCACGGCCAGCGCCCGGCCCCGGACCCGCAGGACGGCGAGGGCCCGGGAGCGCGCGGCCTGCGCGCCCGCCTCCACACCGATTCCGGTCACGTGCCGACCTCGCCCCCTCCCTGCCGATCGCGTGCTGCCCTGGTCTTGCTCACTCCCCCACTGTGGCACCCGCCACCGACATCGCAATGCCGGTGGGCCAAGTGCCGGAACACTGCGCGGCACCCTAGTTGGGGCCCCGGCCCCCGTCAGCCGTATGGGCGATTGCTCACTCGATGGAATGGCTTTGGTCAGAGCTGGGTGACAGACAGCAAAGATCAGGCCCCGGATCGTGGATCCGGGGCCTGGGAGTCGTACGAGCAGGTCAGGCGGCGGGGCTCAGGCGCCCGCGGCCCCCGCCGCCTTCGCCGCGATGTCGGTGCGGTGCTGCGAGCCGTCGAGCCGGATCCGGCCTACCGCCCGGTACGCCCGCTCGCGCGCCTCGGTCAGGTCCGTGCCGGTGGCCGTGACGGACAGCACGCGTCCGCCCGCGCTGACGACGGCGCCGCCCTCCTGCCGGGTGCCGGCGTGCAGCACGTAGGCGTGCGGGGCGTCCTCGGCGGCCACCTCGTCCAGGCCGGTGATCGGGTCGCCGGTGCGCGGGGTGCCGGGGTAGTTGTGCGAGGCGACGACGACGGTGACGGCCGCGTCCTCGCTCCAGCGCAGCGGGGGCAGGTGGGCGAGGCCGCCGGTGGCGGCGGCCAGCAGGACACCGGCCAGCGGGGTCTTCAGCCGGGCCAGCACGACCTGGGTCTCGGGGTCGCCGAAACGGGCGTTGAACTCGATGACCCTGACCCCGCGCGAGGTGATCGCGAGACCGGCGTAGAGCAGCCCGGAGAACGGCGTGCCCCGGCGGCGCATCTCGTCCACCGTGGGCTGCAGCACGGTCTGCAGCACCTCGTCGACCAGCTTCGGGTCCGCCCACGGCAGCGGCGAGTACGCGCCCATGCCGCCGGTGTTGGGGCCCTCGTCGCCGTCCAGGGCGCGCTTGAAGTCCTGGGCGGGCTGGAGCGGTACGACGCTCTGGCCGTCGGTGACGGCGAAGAGGGAGACCTCCGGGCCGTCGAGGAACTCCTCGACGACCACCCGCTCGCAGGCGGCGGCGTGCGCCTTGGCCGCCTCCAGGTCACTGGTGACGACGACGCCCTTGCCCGCGGCCAGACCGTCGTCCTTGACGACGTAGGGGGCACCGAAGGCGTCGAGGGCCGCGGCGGCCTCCTCGGCGGTGGTGCAGACGTAGGAACGGGCGGTCGGCACGCCGGCCGCCGCCATGACGTCCTTGGCGAAGGCCTTGGAACCCTCCAGTCGGGCGGCCTCCCCCGAGGGGCCGAAGACCGGGATGCCCGCCGCGCGGACGGCGTCGGCGACGCCGGCGACCAGCGGGGCCTCCGGGCCGACGACGACCAGCTCGGCGCCGAGGCGGGTGGCCAGCCCGGCCACCGCGGCACCGTCGAGCGCGTCGACCTGGTGCAGCTCGGCGACCTCGGCGATGCCGGCGTTGCCGGGGGCGCAGTACAGCGCGGTGACGTCGGGGTCGAGGGACAGGGAGCGGCACAGGGCGTGTTCGCGGGCGCCGCTGCCGATGACGAGGACCTTCACGGGGTCAGCCTAATGGCAAGGTCGCCGAAGGTCGGGAGACGGGTTTCTCGGAGCTTCCTCCAAAGAGGCCCTCAGGCCCTCACTCGTTGGAGAACTCCTCGACGACCGTGGCTCCCAGCTCACGCACGATCAGCTCGTGGCCGGAGAGTGCCGACTCGTCCAGGTCCGGGTCGTCGTCCTCGGGGATGTCGTCCTCGGGGGCGACCGGCGGCGGCTCGGGCGCGGCGGCCGGCCGGGGTCCGGGAGCGGACGCCGCCGCACCGCTCGGGGCGGTGGGGGCCTGGGACGACGGCTGGGCGGGTGCGGGGCGGGGGGCGGCCGGGGAGCCGTAGCCGCCGCCGGGAGCGCTGCCGTGGCCGCCGCCCTGGGTGCCGCCGTGCGCGGCGGTGGGCGCGCCGCCGTAGCCGCCGCCTCCGCCGTAGCCGGGTGAGCCGCCCGCGGGCGGGGCGGAGCCGCCACCGGACGGGTCGACCACCGCCTCGATCTTCCACTGCACGTTGAACTGCTCGGCCAGCGCCTGCCGCAGCACGTCCTCGCTGCCGCTGCCGGAGAAGTTGTCGCGGGCGCCGGCATTGACGAAGCCGAGCTGGAGGGTGGTGCCGTCGAAGCCGGTCACCTGGGCGTTCTGGCTGAGCAGGATCCAGGTGAAGCGGCGGCGGTTCTTGACGGCCTCCAGGATGTTCGGCCAGAGCGCGCGGGGGTCGAGACCGCCGGCGGGGGCGGGAACGGGGGCCGCGGGCTGGGCGGCGGGGGCCGTGGGGGCGGGCTGCGGCGGCTGGGCCGGGGCCGCACGGTCGGGTCCCTGGGCCGGGCCCGGCCGGCCGCCCGCCGGAGCGGCCGTGGGCCAGCCGCCGGGGCGCCGTCCGCCCCCGGCGGGGGCGGCGGTGGGCCAGGCGCCGGGAGTGGGAGCCGGGGCGGCGGGCTGCGCGGTGGGGGCGGCGGCCGACGCGGGGGCCGTTGGCGCGGGGGCGGGGGCAGGTGCGGGGGCCGTAGGCGCGGGAGCGGCGGAGGCCGCGGGCGCGGGCTGCACCGCCGGGGCCGGCTCGGCCGGGGCGGCGGGGCCACCGGGCCCGTCCTGACCACCGGGGCCGGCCGGACCGTCCGGAGCGCCCGTGCCCCGGACGGCGGCCCGTGCCGCCGCGGGGCCGCCACCGGGCGGCACGGGCGCCCCACCGGCAGCGGCGGCCGCCGGGAGGGTGCCGCCGTGGGCCTCCGGGCCCGGGACGTACCCCATGGCCGGGGCGCCGGCACCGGCGGAGAAGCCGATGCCGCGCTCCAGGCGGTCGAGGCGGGCCATGACGGACCGCTGATCGCCGTAGGCGGCGGGGAGCATCACGCGGGCGCAGATCAGTTCCAGCTGCAGGCGCGGGGAGCTGGCGCCGCGCATCTCGGTCAGGCCCTCGTTGACCAGGTCGGCGGCGCGGCTCAGCTCGGCGGCGCCGAAGGTCTCGGCCTGCGCCTGCATCCGCTCCAGCACGTCGGCCGGGGCGTCGATGAGCCCCTTGTCCAGGGCGTCCGGGACGGCGGCCAGGATGACCAGGTCCCGCAGCCGCTCCAGCAGGTCGGCGACGAACCGCCGCGGATCGTTGCCGCCCTCGATGACGCGGTCGACGACCTCGAAGGCGGCGGCCCCGTCACCGGTGGCGAAGGCCTCGACCACGGAGTCGAGGAGAGAGCCGTCGGTGTACCCCAGCAGGGAGGTGGCCATGGCATACGTCACACCCTCCGGTCCGGCGCCGGCGAGGAGCTGGTCCATGACGGACATGGAGTCACGCACGGATCCGGCGCCGGCGCGCACGACGAGCGGCAGCACGCCGTCGTCGACCGGGATGTCCTCCTGCCGGCACACCTCGCCGAGGTAGTCCCTGAGCGTGCCGGGCGGCACGAGCCGGAACGGATAGTGGTGGGTGCGCGACCGGATGGTCCCGATGACCTTCTCGGGCTCGGTGGTCGCGAAGATGAACTTCAGGTGCTCGGGCGGCTCCTCGACCACCTTGAGCAGCGCGTTGAAGCCGGCCGGCGTGACCATGTGGGCCTCGTCGATGATGTAGATCTTGTACCGGCTGCCCGCGGGGCCGAAGAAGGCCTTCTCGCGCAGCTCACGGGCGTCGTCCACACCACCGTGGGAAGCCGCGTCGATCTCGATGACGTCGATCGAACCCGGCCCGTTCCTCGCCAGGTCCCGGCAGGACTGGCACTCGCCGCAGGGGGTCGGGGTGGGGCCCTGCTCACAGTTCAGGCAGCGGGCCAGGATGCGTGCGCTGGTCGTCTTGCCGCAGCCACGCGGACCGCTGAACAGGTACGCGTGATTGACCCGGTTGTTCCGCAGCGCCTGCTGCAGCGGGTCGGTGACATGCTCCTGCCCGATGACCTCGGCAAAGGTCTCCGGGCGATAGCGGCGGTACAGCGCGAGAGACGACACGCCTACGAGGTTAATGGCGCCCACCGACAACGGGCTCCGCCCGCGGCCCCACCGGCTCCGGCCCCCGCCACCCGGCCCGGCCCGCCCCGGGAACGCAAGCGCCCCTCACGCACCCGCCAGAGCCGACCTACCCTTGCTGCCTTCCGGCCCTGGGGGAGTTCAGTCAGATAGCGCCGCGTGAGGGGCTGCGCCCAGCGTACCCGATCGCGGGCCGCGGGCTGCACCGGTTGCGGGCCTGCGGGAACGGGTTCGCGAGCACTCCCCTCGGTCATGTAATGTTTCCGGCGGAGGATTCGCCTAGAGGCCTAGGGCGCACGCTTGGAAAGCGTGTTGGGGGCAACCCCTCACGAGTTCGAATCTCGTATCCTCCGCCAGTGCCTCACCGGGCACGATGTCGAAGGGCCCCACTGCTCGCAGTGGGGCCCTTCGGCGTTCTCCGTTCTCCGTCCCGGTTTCCGTCTCAGTCCGGTTTTTCTTCGGGACCGGGCGGCACCCGAAGCGCGTCTCCGGCCTGCCGAGCGACTTTCCGGAGGGTGACTCCCGTCACACGCGGGGAGCGGGCGCGCGTCCGTGCCGCCCCTGCCGGACGTGCCCGGGGTCAGTTCGCCGGGGCGATCTCGTCGACAAGGCCGCGGATGCGCTTCTCGATGTCGTCGCGGATCGGGCGAACCGCTTCGACGCCCTGCCCGGCCGGGTCGGGGAGCCGCCAGTCGAGGTAGCGCTTGCCGGGGAAGACGGGGCAGGTGTCGCCGCAGCCCATCGTGACGACGACGTCGGACGCCTGGACCGCCTCCACCGTGAGCACCTTGGGCACCTCGGCCGCGATGTCGATGCCCACCTCCGCCATGGCTTCCACGACGGCCGGGTTCACGGTGTCGGCGGGGGCGGAGCCGGCGGAGCGGACCTGGACGCGGTCGCCCGCGAGGTGGGTGAGGAAGGCGGCGGCCATCTGGGAGCGTCCGGCGTTGTGGACGCAGACGAAGAGCACGGACGGCGTGGCGGTGTCAGGCATGGGTGGCTTCCTCCTGGGGCGCCGGGACGGCGGGGGCGGTGAAGTAGCGGCGGGCGTACAAGGCGACGTACACCAGGCCGATGAGGACGGGCACTTCGATGAGGGGGCCGACGACACCGGCGAGGGCCTGGCCGGAGGTGGCTCCGAAGGTGGCGATGGCGACGGCGATGGCCAGTTCGAAGTTGTTCCCCGCGGCGGTGAAGGCCAGCGTCGTGGCCCGCGCGTGGTCGAGGCCGACCGCTCGGCCCAGGGCCATGGATCCGGCCCACATGACGGCGAAGTACACCAGCAGCGGCAGGGCGATGCGGGCGACGTCGAGGGGCCGTGCGGTGATGGCGTCGCCCTGCAGGGCGAAGAGGACGACGATCGTGAAGAGCAGCCCGTACAGGGCGAAGGGGCCGATGCGCGGGATGAGCCTGGCTTCGTACCAGGTCCGGCCCTTCGCCTTCTCGCCGATGCGGCGGGTGAGGTAGCCGGCCGCGAGCGGGACGCCGAGGAAGATGAGCACGCTGCGGGCGATCTCCCACACGGACACGTCCAGCCCGGTCTGCTCCAGGCCGAGCCGGCCGGGCAGGACGGAGAGGTAGAACCAGCCCAGCGCCGAGAACGCGATCACCTGGAAGACGGAGTTCAGGGCGACCAGGACGGCCGCGGCTTCGCGGTGGCCGCAGGCGAGGTCGTTCCAGATGATCACCATGGCGATGCAGCGGGCCAGGCCCACGATGATCAGGCCGGTGCGGTAGGCGGGCAGGTCGGGCAGGAACAGCCACGCCAGGGCGAACATGAGCGCCGGACCGACCACCCAGTTGAGCAGCAGGGACGGCAGCAGCAGGCGGCGGTCGCGGGTGACGGTGTCGAGGCGGTCGTAACGCACCTTGGCGAGCACCGGGTACATCATCACCAGCAGGCCCAGGGCGATCGGCAGGGACACTCCGGTCACGGTCACCTCGGCCAGCGCGTCCCCCAGGCCGGGGACCAGGCGGCCCAATCCGAGGCCCAGGGCCATGGCCGCGAGGATCCAGACGGCCAGGTAGCGGTCGACGAAGGACAGGCGTCCGGCCACCTTCCCCTCGGGTGCGGCGGTGCTCACGAGGCGGCTCCGGCCCGCGTCGTGCGCCCGGGCAGCGGCTCACCGGCCGGACGGGTCAGGATGCCGGCGAGCCGGTCGGTCATCTCCGGGACGAGCCGGTAGTAGACCCAGGTGCCGCGCCGCTCGGAGTCGATCAGGCCCGCCTGGCGCAGCAGCTTCAGGTGGTGCGAGATCGTCGGCTGGGACAGGTCGAAGGCCGGGGTCAGGTCACAGACGCAGACCTCGCCGCCCGCCCGGGAGGCGATCATCGACAGCAGGCGCAGCCGCACGGGATCGCCCAGCGCCTTGAACACCTTCGCCAGCTCCACGGCCTGGTCCTCGTCCAGGGGAGCGGTCAGCAGCCCAGGGCAGCACGCTCCGGCGTTATCGCTCTGGCCGAGCAACACCAGCTCTTGATTCGACATGCTTCTATGTTGACAGTCTTCGATGCAGCGCGCAATCTTGCATCGACAGACATCAATGCAACCGGATGGGAGCCCGTCATGTCTCGCGCTCAGCTCGCCCTGCGTGTCAGTGACCTGGAAGCGTCGATCACCTTCTACTCGAAGCTGTTCGGCACCGAACCGGCCAAGCGGCGCGAGGGCTACGCGAACTTCGCCCTCACCGAGCCCCCGCTCAAGCTCGTGCTGATCGAGGGCGGGCCCGGCGAGGAGACCCGCCTGGACCACCTCGGCGTCGAGGTCGAGTCCACCGAACAGGTCGACGCCGCCACCACCCGGCTCAAGGACGCCGGCCTGGCCACCTTCGAGGAGAACGACACGTCCTGCTGCTACGCGCTCCAGGACAAGGTGTGGGTCCACGGGCCCGGCAAGGAGCCGTGGGAGGTGTACGTCGTGAAGGCCGACGCCGGCACTCTCGGCACGGGCACCGGCCCCAGCGCCACCGGCGACGGATGCTGCACCGGCCGGGCCACCGAGGAGGCCCCGGCAGCGGCCGGATGCGCCTGCGGCTAGCGATCCGGCCGACCCGGCTCACCAGGACCCCGGTCCCGCAGGCCCCCCGGGACCTGGGCTCCAGCGGCTCCCCGAAGGCCACCGGATGCGACTTACGGGACCTGAGTGCACCGTGGTGACAGAGGGAATTCCGCGCTGGAGGTGAGAGTCATGAGGCGCTCGTTAACCACTGTGGCTGTTGCGGCGCTGCTGCTGGTTCCCCTCGCCTCGGTGGACGGCGTGGCGACCGCGGCCGGGCAGGTGCAGGGACCGGCGTCCGCCCCGGCGTCCCCGTGCACGCTCCGTGACGCGGTCCCGCCGGGCGGCGGGACCGGCATCGGCGGTGTGCCGCAGCGGTACCGTTTCGCGAACACCCCGTACGCCGGTGCCCGCTTCGACGGCTGCGCCGACACCCTCAAGGTGTACTTCGGCGGCTACTCCAGCCCCCGCTACGCCTACTACGAGATCCGCTACACGTACCCGTCCCAGCTCGGCTGGTTCACCTGGAAGATGACCATGGGCGAACACCGGGTCGCGACGGTGGGCGGGCCCGCGCGCGGTGACTGGAACTTCAAGGTCAGGGCGTGCGCCCACTCGATCGACGAGGGGCCCAGCTGCACCGGCTGGTCGCCGCAGCTGTTCCTGCACGCCGTCTGAAGTCAGCGCGTCACCCGCACCGGCGCCGACACCGTCACCTGGTCCAGGTCGGACACCCGGATCGTGGCCTTCACCGTCCATGTGCCGGGCAGGGGCAGGGTGAACGAGGGTGCGGACCAGTAGCCGCCGAGGTCGGTGACCTTGGTGTCCAGGGGGCCGACCCGCTGGGCGGGGAGCGTGAGGGTGAGACGGAGCTCGGGGACAGCGGAGAGGCCGCCGTCGGGGCCGAAGATCACGGCCTGCACGGAGTTGGTGCCGACGCGGCCGGGGTCCAGGGTGATCTGGATCCTGCCCCGGCCGCCGGCGGCCCCGATGTCGAAGGGGATCGTGGTGACGGAGGCCGTCGGGATGCCCGCCACCGGCGCGGGGGCCGCCTGGGCCGACTCCGTCGCCGCGCGGCCGGGAACAGTGCCGGTCAGGAGGGTGGTCAGGGCCAGGACCAGCAGGCCGGCCGTCGCCTCCAGCAGGACCGAGCGGCGCAGCAGGGCCAGGGCGGGGGCGGGGTTCACGGGCGGTGCCGGGGGGAGCTCGGGCAGCGGGGGGCCGGTGGCCGGTTCGGGGACCCGGGCGGGGGCGGCCGCGGCGGCCCGGACCAGGCGGGCGGTCCAGGTGCGGGAGCAGGCCGCCGCCAGGAGCAGGGCCGTGACCGCGGCCAGCTTGGCCAGCAGGGTACGGCCGTACGCCGTGTCCGTCAGCGCCTGCCAGGAGCCCAGACCCCGCCAGGACTGGTAGACGCCGGTCACGACCAGGGCCGTCACCGAGGCGAACGCCAGGCGGGAGAAGCGGGCCGGGACCGAGGCGGGCAGACCGGCCGGCTCCGGGGAGTGCCGCAGGGTCCACAGGAGGGCGGCCAGACCGCCCAGCCAGGCCCCCATGGCCAGCAGGTGCAGGGTGGACGAGACGATCGCGACCGGGACCTGGATGCCCGCCGACGCGTGGTCGGACGCCGACCAGGTCAGGGACAGCGCCGTGGCGAGGACGGCGGCCGCGGCGAGGACGGCCCGGCGCGGGAGCCGCGCGCGGTGCCTGCGCAGGACCGCCGCGGCCACCGCCGCCAGGAGCAGCAGCGCCAGGCGGAGCAGGAGCAGCCGGCCGGGGCGGGTCGTCGCCGTGTGGGTGAGGGCGGAGAGGGAGAAGCCGGCCGTCGGGGCGGCGGCCTCCTCGTAGGGCGTCCGCAGGAGGTACAGGGCGGCGCTGGAGACCAGGAGGGCGGCCGCGGCGGCCAGGACGGGGGTGCGCAGGTGGTCGGTGGCCGGCGGGCGGCAGTACGCCACGAACGCGGCCGTGCCCAGGAGCAGGGCCAGGGAGAGGTAGGCGAGGTAGCGCGCGATGGTGTGCAGCGCCGTGGTCGCCCGGTTCTCCGCTCGGTCAGTGGGAAGGGCCGCCGGTGCCGCCGTACGTTTCCCGACCGAGAAGGTGAGGGCGCCGGACACCGGGTGGCTGTCGGCCGACACCACCCGCCAGGCGACCGTGTACGTGCCGGTGGCGAGGCGCGCGGGGAGGCTGACGCGGGCCGTGTCGGAGCGGTCCGGGGCGTGCTCGGCGGGGCCGGTGCGGATGCGGTGGTTGCCGGGGTCGTAGATCCGGAAGGAGTCGGCCAGCAGGCCGACGGACTCGGTGAAGGTGAGGGTGACGTGGCGGGGGGCGGTGCGCAGGACGGATCCGTCGCCGGGGTCCGTGGAGCGCAGGACGGCGTGGGCGGAGGCGGGGGCCGCGGTGCCGAGGAGCAGGCCGAACAGGAGGACGGGCAGGAAGAGAAGAGGGCGGAGACGGGGCTGGAGAAGGGGGTGACGGTGGGCGGGGCGGAGGCGCGGGCGGGTGCGGGGTGCGGGCCTCGGCCCGCGCGGTCCCCGCTGCGCCTGCCGTCGTCCCGGTCGCCGGTCTCCCTCGCGCAGCACCGTCGTCAGCCTCCGTCCCCACACGCGCCCGTGCCTCCGTACCGGCACACGCGCACCCGTGCCCACTGCCTCCGTACAGGTACGCGGCAAACCGCCGGTGTGCTCAAGGCGGTCCGGCCGGCCGACGGGGTCACGGGCGGCACAGGTCCGTGATCCGGGCGGCCTCGGCCGGGTGACGCGCCGTGAGATCGGCCGCGTTGCCGTGGTCGTAGTCGCCGTAGGTGAACCCCGGCGCCATGGTGCAGCCGAAGAACGTCCACGAGCCGCCCGCGGCCACCCGCGCGCCCGTCCAGGTGCGGGCCGGGACGGTCAGCGGTCGAGGAAGGCCAGTTGCGCGTGCTTCTCCGGGAGGTACACGTCGGGCAGGTCGACCTCGGGCAGGACGACGACGGAGCCGCGGCGGAAGCCCTGGCGTTCGAAGCGGGCGATCGCCTTGGCGTTGCGCACGTCCGGGTCGATCACGATCCGGTGGCGGTCCAGGACCAGCAGCGCGTACGTCGTGATGGCCGTCAGCAGGGCCGAGGTCCAGCCGGGGCGCGGGCCGTCGGGGCCGGCGGGGGCGAGCAGGAGGTGGACGCCGAGGTCGCCGGGGCGGACGTCGTAGCACTCGCCGACCCGGTCCGCGGAGGGCTCGTACGTCTGGAGGAGGGCGGCCGGTTCGCCGTCCTTGGTGACGAGGTGGGCGTGGTGGGTGCCGAGGGTGGCCATGTGGGCGTAGATCTCGGCGACCTGGGCGCGGGTGAGGCCGTTCATGCCCCAGAACGCGGCGCGTTCGTCGCTCACCCAGGCGTGGACCAGCTCCGCGTCGCCCTCCGGGTCCAGAGGGCGGATGCGGACGGTGCCGTAACCGTCGAGGTGCTGGACGTGCAGGTCAGTCATCGGATTCCTCGGTGGGTTCGGTGGTGGCCGGAGGCGACGCGTCCGACGGTGCTACCGGTTCGGTCGGTTCGGGGGTGAGCCGGGTCCAGTCGGTGACCACCGGGGCCAGTTCGCCCTCCAGCCACAGGGGGAGCTGGTCGCGGTGGTGGCAGGCGCCGGGTACGCCGTCGGCGCCGAAGGGGACCACCCAGCGGCTGTTGTCCCGGTCGGCGAGGTCCCAGACGTAGCGGGCGGCCGGGCCGCGGCCGGCACGGTCGGTGAGGCCCGGCACGGCGGAGGTGCAGAGCACGCAGTCGTGGTCGCCGGCCAGGCCGGGCTCGTCCGCCGCGGTGTACGGCCCGGCCGGCAGCGCCCGCCAGGGGGCCAGGCGGTGGGTGGCGGACCAGGGGACGGCGGTCGGGGCGGCG
Organism: Streptomyces sp. NRRL S-1022; assembly: GCF_000720135.1. Classification (GTDB taxonomy): domain Bacteria; phylum Actinomycetota; class Actinomycetes; order Streptomycetales; family Streptomycetaceae; genus Streptomyces. Next base: position 75,689 of record NZ_JOIU01000043.1, read on the forward strand.
GCGGCCTCCTCCAGGGCGGTGCGGACGGCTGCCGCGCGGTCGATGCCGTACAAGTCCTCGGCAGCCAGCAGGTGTTCGAGGGCGTGGCCGATGCGCGGGACGAGGGCCAGCCACGGCAGGAGCACGTCCGGGTAGGCCGGGGGTGCGGTGAGCGGGGCGAAGACCGGGTGGGCGGCGAGCCGGCGTACGACCGCTCCGCGCACCGCCGCGTACGCCGCCGCGTCGGTGCTGTCCGCGTCCATCCGGCGGTCCCAGGCGAGCAGGCGGTCACGCAGGGCCGCGGCGGCGGGAGTCAGGCCGGTGAGCGCGGCGAGGTGGTCCAGGAGGGGGCCGGCGGAGCCGAGGTGGGTGTCGGTGTGGATCGCCGGCATGCCGTCGGCGGTCCAGGCGCGGCCCGCGTCGAGCAGGGCCCGGATGCGGGCGGCGCGGTGGGGCGGGGCGAACTCGACGCCGAGGGGGGTGGCGAGGCCGCGGGCGTTGGCCATCACCGCGATGCCGTCCTCGGTGGCCGGGCGGGCGTACGGCGTCTCGTGCGTGCCGTGCCACGCGTGGCCGGGTTCCCAGGCGGGCACCGGGTGGAGGCGGTTGGCCTCGGCGCGGACGGGGACGCGGCCGGCGACGCGGTGCAGGGTGCCTCCGGCGGTGTCGGCGGCCTGGACGACGTTGACGGGCTCCGTCCAGGCGTCCAGGGCGCGGTCGATGTCGGCGACGGTGCGGGAACGGAGGAGGGGGAGGAGGGCGCTGAAGCCGAGGTCCTCCGTGACGCGGGGCGGATAGCGCAGGGCCAGCGCCCCGGCTCCGTCCGGGTGGCTCTCGTCGCCGGTGTCCAGGCCCTCCGGGCCACCCGCGATCACCGGGCCCCGGGGTGTCTCCAGCAGCTCGATCCCGACGGGGGGCCGGCCTGCGACGCGGACCGTCTCGGTGTGGCGGGCGGCTCGCTGCCAGGTGCCGTCCGGGGAGAGGGCCTCGACGCCCGCGCCGGTGCGGCGCAGGCGCTCGCGGTAGAGGTCCTGGTAGTCGGCCATGGCGTTGGTGATGGCCCAGGCGGCCGTGCCGGTGTGGCCGAAGTGGGCGATGCCGGGGACGCCGGGCACGGCCAGGCCGACGACGTCGAACTCCGGGCAGGCCAGGCGGATCTGCTGGTAGACCCCGGGGTCCTCGATGAAGCGGTGGGGGTCGCCGGCGATGAGGGCGTGACCGGTGGCGGTGCGGTCGCCGGTGACCAGCCAGCCGTTGCTGCCCGCCGTACCGGGGCCGTCCGTGGCGAACAGGCCGACGGCGTCGGGGCCGAGGTGCCGTACCGCCTGCTCGCGCCAGAGCTTGGCGGGGAAGCCGGCGAACAGGATGTGCGTGGCGAGCCAGACACCGAGCGGCGTCCAGGGCTCCCAGCGGCCGGCGGCCAGGCCGGTGCGGGCGAACTCGGGTGCGCGGCGGGCACCGGCGGGCAGGCCCTCGTTGACGCCGTCGACGTACGCCCGCACCCAGTCGGCCGTCTCGGGGTCCCGGCGTTCCAGCGCGGCGAAGCAGCGGCGGGCGGTGTCCGCCAGCCGGGCCCGGCGGGCGAAGACGTCCCAGGAGAGGGCCCCGGTGCCGAGGAAGGACGCGGAGGTGCCCTGGGCGCGGTGTCGCTCGACCTCCAGCTGCCAGGCCCGGTCGTGGGCGGTGACCCGGCCCTGGGCCCGGGCGAGTGCGCGGGGGCTGGACGCGCGCAGGTGGGGGATGCCCCAGGCGTCGCGGTACGTCTCGGTGGCCACCCGGGAAACCCCCTGTTCTTTAGGTTAGCCTTGCCTAAGTTTTTACGGTGGAATCGTACGCGAACCGTGGAGGGGTCATGGGGCAGGGACGGGGCTGGGAGGGCGCGGTGCTGAAACTGCTGCGCGCCAGGGACTTCGTGCTGACGGTGCTCGACGCGCAGGACGTGACCCCGCGGTACCGGCGGCTCCGGATGAGCGACGGCGGACTGCTCGCCGCGGCCGGCGTCCACCCCACCATGTGGGTACGGCTGTGGTTCTCCGCCGACGGCCGGCCGCACCAGCGCGCCTACACCCTGGTCGACCCCGACCCGGCCACCGGCACGTTCGCCCTGGAGTTCGCGCTGCACGCGGGTACGGCCTCCGACTGGGCGCGGTCCGCGCGACCCGGCGACACCGTCGAGGCGACCGTCCAGGGCACCGGGTTCCAGCACCCCGACCCCGCGCCCTCGCACCTCGCCGTCATCGGCGACCCGGCCTCGCTGCCCGCGATCAACTCGCTGCTCGGCGCCCTCGCCTCGGCGCCGGCGACCGTCTGGTTCGAGGGCGAACCCGCGGGGCTGCCCCGCCGGACCGGGGCCGGCCGGCCCGAGTTCCGGGCGGTGCCGCGCCGGGACGCGGGCGCCCACCTGGTGGAACGCGTCCGCGCCGAACTGCCCGCCGTCCTCGCCGACACCCCGCACCCGTACGTCTGGATCGCCTGCGACACGACCACCACCCGCACCCTCGCCACCCACGTCCGCAAAGACCTGGGCCTCCCGAAACACCGGGTGCAGGCGCTGGGGTACTGGCGGGCGGGATGACGGGGGCGATGGGGTGAGCGGGCGGCGCGAGGGGGCCGCGGGCGAAGCGGGCCCGGGCGCCCGCGCGGATGGGGCGGACCGGCCGGGCTCGGCGGGCGGAGTGACGGGGGCGGCGGGGTGACCGGGCCGGTGGGGTGAGCGGGCCGGCGGGGTGAGCGGGCCAGTGGGATGAGCGGGCCAGTGGGATGAGCGGGCCGGATGGAGTGACGCAGGCGGCGGAGGGGCCGGGCGCGTCGGTCGGGCGGGTTAGGCGGACCGAGCAGAGCCGGTGGGCTCGGTGGGCGGGTTGGGCGCGCCGGTCGGGCGGACCAGGCGGGCCTAGCAGAGCCGGTGGGCTCGGTGGGCGGGTTGGGCGCGTCGGTCGGGCGGGTTAGGCGGACCGAGCAGAGCCGGTGGGCTCGGTGGGCGGGTTGGGCGCGTCGGTCGGGCAGGCCAGGCGGACCGAGCAGAGCCGGTGGGCTCGGCGGGCGGGTTGGGCGCGTCGGTCGGGCAGGCCAGGCGGACCGAGCAGAGCCGGTGGGCTCGGCGGGCGGGTTGGGCGCGT
>NZ_JOIU01000044.1 GCF_000720135.1 Streptomyces sp. NRRL S-1022
GACCCACGGCGAGCTCTCCACACTCAGGTTGAACGCTCGACTTCTACTGCAGACACGGCAGTCAGCGGCGATCCACCTCATTGTGTTAGCCCCTGTAAGTCGGCCGCGTCCACTTCGCAGTGGTGTTACTTCTCACCGACATTTTCGGGCTCTGTGATCGACAAGTGGTGTCCAAACTCGGATACAGACGGTGTCCGTTTTCACCTACGAAGCCACCTGGCTCTGTAGGCGAGACCTGACACCGCTTGTCGACGAATTCGGACAGCGTTTGTCGATCACAGCGTCGCGAAATGTCGGTGAGAAGTGACACCGCCTCGGAGCTGGAGCCGCGCTCGCGGGCGGGGTTGTGGCCGTCCAAGGAGTGGTCAGGGATGCACTCTCCGTTCCATACCGGACTGGCCATCAGCACGGTGGACACGGTGCCCAGGGGCCGTGCGAGCCTCGCTCTTCCTGTAAAGCGAGCTTGACAACTACCCAGAGGTGACAAGTAAGCTTTACATGTGAGAAATAGCGTCAGGGAACTGCGGTCGTCACGAGGGCTCTCTCAGGGCCAACTGGGCACGGCCCTCGGGGTCTCCCGGCAGACGATCAACGCCATCGAAACCGAGCGGTACACACCTTCCCTGCCGCTCGCCCTGTCCATGGCCAAGTTCTTCGAGGTCAGCGTTGAGGAGATGTTTCATGCCAATGAGGGCCCAGCAGATGACCAATAACACAGCCAGGCGGTCCGTCCCCGGCTTCTTCCTCGTCCTCGGAGGCGCCTGCCTCGTGGCCGCGACTTTCGGAGGCCGCCTCGCTCTCGGCCTGGTGACGTTCGGGATCCTGGCGGTCTGCAGTCTCGCCTTAATGCTGCTGGGACGCCGGAGCGAAACCTACCAGGGCCTCACCGAGAAGGAACCTGACGAGCGCTTCGCAAGGATCGCAGGGCGAGCCTGGGCCGGCACGGGCGTGGTGCTTACCGTGGGGAATCTCAGCGCCTTCATCGGTGACCTGGCATCCGGACGAAGCGGCGATCCGTACTTCTGGTTCGTGGCCACCGCCGCCATCGCCTACGTCGCGTTCGTCGTCTTCTGGTCTCGGCATACCTGAGACCCTGTCGCCTCCAACGGTTCGTCACCGTACGTCGGACCGGGCAACGCGATCAGCCTGGTTACCGAAGCTCGGTGCCGGGCGAGCTGACCGGGCGTGGCCAATGGCGGGCACGTCACTTGCCGGCCGAGTCCTGGGCGGCGGCTCGGGCTTGGGTGAGGGCGAGGCGGTAGGATTCAGTGCCGGTCTGGATGAGGTTGCCGCCGAAGGTGAGGCGGTCGACGATGGCCGCGCAGAGGCGGGGGTCGGTGAAGGTCTTGGTCCAGCCGCTGAAACTCTCGTTCGAGGCGATGGCGACGCTTTTCTTCTCCTCACGCTCCGTCAGGACCTGAAACAGCAACTCAGCGCCCCTGCGGTCCAGCTCCATATAGCCCAGCTCATCAATACAGAGAAGATCGACCCGGCCGTAGCGGGCGATGGTCTTGGTCAGCTGCTTCTCGTCCGCGGCCTCGACCAGTTCGTTGACGAGTTTGGTGGCGAGCGTGTAGCGGACCCGGTAGCCGGCCATCGCCGCCTCGGTGCCCAGCGCGATCAGCAGGTGGGACTTGCCGGTGCCTGAGTCGCCGATCAGGCAGAGCGGCAGGCCCTTCTTGACCCACTCGCAGGTCGCCAGGGTGTGGATGACCGCCGGGTCGACGTTGGGGTTCGCCTCGAAATCGAAGGCCCGCAGCGATTTCTCACGAGGAAAGCCGGCGGCCTTGATCCGTCGTTCCGAACGGCGCCGGGCCCGGTCGTCGCACTCGGCCATCAGCAGCTCGGCGAGGAAGCCGCGATACGACATCTGGTCGCGGGCTGCGGCTTCGGCGAGTTCTGGGAACTGGGCTCGGATGGTGGGCAGCCGGAGCATGCGGCATGCCTGATCGACGGCAGCATCGGCGGCCTGCTCGGTCATTCCGCGGTGGCGTTTGAACGTCGTCATGGTGAATCTCCCTCGACGGCGGAACGGTCCGGCCGCTGCCGCGGTCGCAGCAGCTGGTCGTAGGCCGCGACCGAGGGCAGCGGCCGGTTGTCGGGCGGCAGGTGGGCCAGCCGCCGTTCGGTCAGAAACGTCACGGTCGCCCGGTCCGGCTTTGGATCGGCGACGGGCGGTACTTCGTCAGCCTCGGCCGCTCAGCGGGCTTCCAGCGCGACGGCGTCCGCGGTCAGGGCGCCGGCCCGCAGGGCCGCGGCGAGCCCGGTCACCAGGTACTCGTGATGGAGATGGCGGCCGAGCAGCATGACTTCAATGAGGGCCCGGGTGCCGTCCCGGTCGCCATGGGCCTTGCAGGCCGGCGCCCACCAGGCGTCGTGGACGGGGGTGAACTTGCCTGCGGAGCAGGCCTGTTCCAGCGCGGTCGCGCCGGGGAAGGCACCGGGCTTGCGGACCAGGGCCTCCAGGTAGTGGTCCAGCTCCAGGTGGGCCTGGCCCTTGGCGATCAGCCGTTCGTGCCGGGCGACTTCTCTGCGGCCGTCGTAGACGACGACCTCGGAGGCGTGCAGCATCACCCGAACGGTGCGGCCGATCAGCCCCACCGGCACCGAGTAGCGGTTCGTGCGTACGCTGACCTGCGCATATCGGTCCACCCGCAAGCTGAACAGCCTGCCGGTCTCGAACGGCTCGTCCGGCAGCGGCCGTAACAGCGGCCGCTCCACGGCGAAGTACTCGCCGATCGTCCTCGGCCGTGACCTGATGCGGTGGGCATCGTCCTCGACGTCCCACCGCTCGATCATGGCGTTGAGCTCGGCGAGGGAGCCGACTTCCGGGACGGGGACCAGGTGGTTTCGGCGGAACCAGCCGATCTGGCCTTCCACCCCGCCCTTTTCGTGGGCGCCTTCGAGTCCCGGGATGCAGTACATGCTTTCGTTTCCGTAGTGCGAACGAAACGCGGTCCACCGCTCGTTCTCCACACGAGCCCGTGACAGGCCCAGCACCCGGGCCACCGCGGCCCGCAGGTTGTCATAGCGCACCTTGCCGGTCGGCGCCCCACCCAGCACGCTGAGAGCGTGAACGTGGCCCTCGAAGAACGCCCCCCGGCCCACCGGACGTCTTCGCCCAGATAGGCAGCCCCCCGGACGACGCTGTGCAACGAAGCTTGGGTGATCTCCTGCCGCTGTGGCTCATAGCTCTTCTAGCCGGCCTTCTCTCGGCCGGTGTGCCGCCGGTCCGGACGGCAACGACCACGAGCATCGTGAACAAGGTGGCCGGACGGTCCACGGGATCCGTGCAATCGATCACGCCGGGGCAACTCCCTGCCGCTACGCCACCATCCAGCCGCTCAGCAGCCGCAGATTCTTAGTGGCGGGTGCCCTCACAAACAGCGTGGTCGACGTCGGATCCGGCACAAGTGCCTGAATGCGGCCGGGCACGGGACAGCCAATAACGCGGCGCTGGAGAGATCGAAACCTGCACCTGCGACGCCACCAGATCCGCCGGCCGTGCTAGCCACCCCTCGCCCCCTCCGGGCCGTACCCCCCTCACACCCGTACGGCCCGGCGGACTCCCAATGTGGCATCGCCCTGTGGCACTGCCGAACGACACACCGACCGACGGGCGGGGCTGCAACGGCGCCTTGACCAACAGTGGTCCACCCCTCCCAGGCGGAGATACGGGGCAGGCACACCCCGGATCCCCGTCATCCGACGATCGCCACACGGCCTGTCGTCACCACCCCTCCACCCTATGAAGGACGCCCATGCCCATCACTCCACCCGGACGCCTGCTTCAGCGCTGTCTGTTGGCACTGCTGTTGCCCCTTGCTGTCGTAGTCCTGCCGGCGCACACAGCCGCTGCGGCCACCGGCTGGACCGTCACCGGCCCGTCCGCAGGCTCCCCGACGGCAGCGCAGATCACGCTGCACGACGACGGCACGCTCACCTTCGCCGCGACGAGCCATGACCAGACCGTCCTGTCACCATCCCCGATCGGGATCCGCACCAGTGCCGCCGACCTGACGAGAAACCTGACGTTCTTGCAGCGCAATGACCGGACGGTCACCGAGTCGTACACGATGACCACGGGTAAACAGCGCAATCGGCAGACTGCCTACACCGAGACGACCCTGTCCTTCTCGGGTACCGGCGGTGCCCGGCTCAACGTCGTGGTCCGTGCCTCAGACACCGGCGTGGCCTACCGCTACGTACTGCCGGGCAGCGGATCGGTGACCGTGACCGGTGAGGCGTCGTCCTGGACGGTCCCGTCCTCGGCCAACGCATGGCTCGTGCCGCCCGACCGCGAGGACCAAGGCCAGTGGTTCGCCACCACCGCCGGTGGCGCTCCCACCAACACCTACCACCTGCCCGCGCTGTTCCGGATCGGCAACGCATATGCGCTCGTGGCCGAAACGGACCTTGACGGCCGGTACGCGGCCTCCTACCTGTCCCACACGTCCGGCTCCGCCACCTACACCGCTCACCTGGAGGGCGGAATCACCACCACGCTGCCACTCTCGACGCCGTGGCGCACCGCAGCAGTCGGCGACCTGGCGAGCGTCACCCAGTCCACGATCACGGACGACTTGGCCGCGCCCTCAAAGGTCTCCGACACCTCCTGGATCAAGCCCGGCACCGTGGCCTGGTCCTGGCTGAGCGAACACAGCAGCCCGTCCAGCGAGGCCCGGCAGAAGCAGTACATCGACTTCGCCCAGCGTCACGGCTGGGGTTACGTCCTCATAGACGAAGGCTGGTCATCGTCCTGGGTGCCGAACATCGTGTCCTACGCCAAGGCCAGAGGCGTGCAAGTCATCCTGTGGTTCAACTCCTCGGACCTGCGCACCGCAGCGCAGCGCGACCAGTGGCTGCCGCAGGTGAGGAACTGGGGAGTTGCCGGGGTGAAAATCGATTTCATCGACGAGTACTCCCAGCCGACCCTGCAGTGGTACGACGCCCTACTCACTCAGACCGCGAACCTGAAGCTCGTGGTCAACTTTCACGGCACCGCCATGCCGCGCGGAATGCAGCGCACGTGGCCGCAGGTGGCCACTGCCGAGGCGGTGTACGGCTCGGAACAGGTCCGCAACCGAGCCGCCTTCGACACCATCCTGCCCTACACCCGAAATGTGATCTCCAGCATGGACTTCACGCCCGTGGTGTTCAGCATGACCACCCGTGACACCACCGATGCCCACGAACTGGCCACCTCCGTCGTGTTCGAGTCGGGCTGGCAGCACCTCGCCGACAGCCCCGAGAGCTACGAGGCACACCCCGAGGCGCTGCGTGTCCTCGACCAGCTCCCCGCCGCCTGGGACGAGACACGCCTGCTCGGCGGCAGCCCCGGCAAAGAGGCGTACCTGGCCCGTCGAGCCGGCGGCCACTGGTATGTCGGTGGCATCTCCGCCGTGTCCGCCAAGACCTATCAGACACCCCTGTCCTTCCTCAGCTCGGGGCAGTGGCTGGCCGAGACCGTTCGCGACGGCGCCGGAGGCCTCACCCACGAAACCCGCGTCGTCACCAAAGCCGACACCCTGTCAGTGGCAATGGCTGCCAACGGCGGCTTCGTAACAGCGCTGTGCCCCTACACGTCCGGCATGTCTACCTGCTCCCCCACGGGCCAGGCCGGCGCGCTGAGGGGAAGCCAGTCCGGTCTATGCGTGGACGTGCCGGGGGCGAGCCGAACCAACGGCACGCAGGTGGCTCTGTGGGACTGCCAGGGCCAGGCCAACCAAACCTGGACCGCCTCCACGACGGAGCAGTTGACGGTCTACGGCAGTGCGAAGTGCCTTGACGTCAAGGGCGGAGCCACGGCCGACGGTACGGCGGTGCAGATCTACGACTGCAACAACTCCGCGGGCCAGCGTTGGACCGTAGGCAACGACGGCACGGTGGTGAACCCCCACTCGGGCAAGTGCCTGGACGCCGCCGAGGGCGGCACCACCACCGGCACCCCGCTGCAGATCTGGACCTGCAACGGTAACCCCAACCAGACCTGGTACCGGGCCAATACTGCCGGCGCCTACAGGGGGAAAGGGTCCGGCCGCTGCCTGGACCTCCCCGGCGGCAACCAGTCGGACGGCACCCGCCCGGTGCTGTGGGACTGCAATGGCGGCACCAACCAGACCTGGTTCTCCACCCTGACCGGTGAACTCACCGTCTTCGCCAACCGCTGCCTGGACGCAGCGGGCGGAGCCAACGCCAACGGCACCGCGATACAGATCTACGACTGCAACGACACCTACGGACAGAAGTGGCGGGTCCGATCCGACGGCACGATCGTTAACCTCAAATCCGGCACCTGCCTGGACGCGGTCGGCGCCGACACGGCCAACGGCACCCAGCTGCAGCTGTGGACCTGCAACGGCAGCGCCAACCAGGTGTGGACCAGAAGCTGACAGCCCGTTTACTGGACCGGAACCCGTTCATGCGGTGTATCCGGCACTGCTGGCCACGGCGTCTGAGACCCGCTGGGTCGCGAAAGCGGCCGATACTCGGCCTGACCCGTGCATAAGAGCCGGACACTGCCCGGCCAACCGGACCGACCTACCCGACCAGCTCACCCGATCGCCCGCCATCGCAGGCGACTGCACCAGCCCGAAGGAATTGGAATGAGATCACCGTTCACGGCGCCCGGCGGAGCCGAGCGTCGTGCCGCGCGCACCCTGGCGTTCGGACTGACCGCTCTCCTGCTGGCCGTCGCGGCCCTTGCAGGAATCCCGCATCCCGTGCAAGCCGCATCAGCGAGCGTCGGTGCATACCCAGTCGCGTCGGTCTACCCGCCGTCGACGGACTACACGCTCACCGTCAACGGAACGCCTGTGCCCGTCACCAAGTACCAGGGTTACGACATCGCCCAGTTCGCTCTGGGAAGCGGTACCGCCACCATGGCGGTGACCAAGACCAGTAATACCGACATCGGCTCTTACAGCATCAGCCCGCAAAAGCTGAACATCAGCGGGTCGGTCACTGGCCCGACCCTGACCTTCACCGTGCAACATGACGACTACCTGATCGTCAAGCTGGACGGCCGCCCCAACCTGGTTATCGCAGCCGACCCGGCGGAGTCCGGCCGTCCCTCGCCTAGCGGCACCGGGATCTTCAATGTGCGAAGCGCCCCGTACAACGTGCAGCCGAACACCGGCGCCTACACCACGACGGCCTTCCAGACCGCACTGAACGACGCCGCCGCGTGGGGCACCGAGAACGGGCGGCAGGGTATCGTCTACGTGCCTGCCGGTGTCTACACGCTGGGCAACATATACCTGCGGAGCAACCTCGCCCTCTACCTGGCCCCCGGCGCGGTGCTCCGCTACACCGGAGAGGCCGACCACTACGTGGTGGGCGGCCACAAGAACTCCCAGGGACGTGACCTCACCTGGTTCATATCCACCCGCTATTCGTCGTCGAACATCAAGATCTACGGCCGGGGGATCATCGACGGCAACGGAGCGGCTTCGCTCAAGCCCAGCAACCTCGGCGTGAACCTCCTCATGCCTATCTACACCGACGGATTCACGGTCGACGGCATCACGTTCCGGGAGTCGAGCAGCTGGGCGGTCATCCCGCTGCGCTCCTCGAACCTGACGTTCCGCAACGTCAAGTTTTTCAACAGGTTCGACATGGGCGAGAACGACGGGATCGACGTCACCGAGTCCACGAACGTCACCGTAACCCACGCGATCGGCATCGGTCTCGACGACCCGTTCAGCACCAAGACTTGGGGCGATGTCGCCGACATCTACAAAGCCGTCCCCGGCACGGCACGTCCGTTGAAGCACGTCACCTTCGATGACCTGGTCTCCTGGACCTACTGCTACGGAGTCAAGGTGGGCCAAGGCGTGATCCAGCCCCAGGACGACGTCACGTTCAAGCACGTCGTCGTCTACGACGCCGCTGTCGGCATCGGCGTCCACCACAAGTACGGAGCGTCGAGCGCTACGAACATCCGCTTCGACGACATCGACATCGAGCGGCTGGACTTCGCCAACGACGGCAACCGGACGTGGCTGGCGCTAATGACTGGAAACACGCAAGGCGTCGGACCGGTCACGGGTGTCACAATCTCGGACGTGAAGGTCCGGAACGCCGGCACCACGGCCGGGCGCATCAACGGCCAGCCCGGTGCCCCCATCACCGGGATCACCCTGAGCAACATCGTGATGCCAGCGAGCTCTACCCCCGCCACCACGCTCGGTCAGATGAATCTCACCAACCTCTCGGACCACGGCCCCGTCACAATCAGGCCGTAGACCCGTACTGCCCGAGTGCCGATCTCCCATCTGTCACCGAACTGCTGTGGACACACCTACAGCGGCCCGGAGAAGCCTCAGTCGGGTCTCAGACCAAGGCCTCACCCACTGACCGCGCAGGGCTCGGCGACCCCACCGTGGGCGGGCGACTACCCCGGAGATACGCCGTTCTGACCTCCCCGCCCTCCTTTTGGCATCTCCCGGCCGCCGGCCCGCGATGCGACGTCGGCTGCGGCCCCGGCCCTGCACGCACCTGCGCGTCCAGGGCCGGGCTTTGCCTGGCCTCGCCCTGCGGGAGGTGCGGCAGTTCGAGGAGGCTATCGACGCCCCCACTCAGGCTGCTGGCATCGCCCGTGAGCTCGGCGACCGCCACGGCGAAGGCACGGCGCTGGGCCAGGCGCTGGGACACCCAGCCTTGCGACCGGTGAAGGCGCTTGGCGAGGGCTCGTTGACTGCCGTGGATGGCGAGCAGCCGCTGCAGGGCGCGGGCTTCGTCGATCTCGTCGAGGTCTTGCCGGTGGATGTTGGCGACGAGGGCGGATTCGAGAAGTTCTTCCGCGGTGGAGCCCAGGTCGTCGCTGACCATGACCTTAATGGTGGCCAGTCCGGCTTCGCGTGCGGCGGCGAGGCGGCTGCTGCCGTCGACGACGACGTGGGTGGTGTCCGGCTCCAGGGCGTGTTCTTGGCCGGGGTTGACCTTGATGTAGGCGTCACGGTTCATGACCGTGATCGCCTGCTTCTGTCCGTGGGTCTTCAGGAGGCCAGCCCGCACGGCATGCAACACCTGCTGTGCCGGGCGGTCTGGGACGCCGATGCCATCCGTGGCAACGTGCGCGAGTACGTCGTCGAGCACCTCCGTGAGGAGGCTGCGGTGCTGGTCGTCGACGAGAGCGGCGACGTGAAGAAGGGCACCCGCACCGTCGGGGTCCAGCGCCAGTACACCGGCACGGCCAGACGGATCGAGAACGCCCAGGTCGCGGTCTACCTCGTCTACGCGGGCGAGCGGGGCCAGCAGCGGTGGCCCGGGTGCGGGCGGCGTACGCGCGGACCGCGTCGGCGGCCGCGGGGTCCAGCTGCTGCCGGGCGGTGTCGGCCGGGGGCCGGCTGTTCCGCTCATCGAGGGCTCCGTAGGGCGCGGTTCGGATGTGTCTCACCAGAGTCTCGCCGGAGCCTGCCGGGCCGGGACCGCTTCAGCCGAGTCATGCCCCAACGTCTGGGGTTCGAGTGCAGGGAGGGACACCGCCGGTCCGACCCGGCGTCTGAGTCAGTCGAACTGTGTGCACACGCTCGGCCTCAGCGCTCGCTTGACCACCCATCCCGTGGTGCCCTCGCGCAGCCCTGACGACTTGCGGGTGCCGGACGCTGCCGGAGTCGTAGGCCAGGCGGACGCGGTACCAGCCGCCCCGGGTCTGAGAGGCATATACCGCATCACCTCGGTGCAGCAGGCCGAGGGCGGTGTAGCGGGTCCCGGGCCCGGTCCGCAGCCGCACGGTGTCGATGACCTCATAGCCACACTCGCTGAAGTCCGCCCGCGCCAAGGTGGTCGGGGGCTGCTCAAGGGGGCTGGCCGAGGCCTGCGGGACGGCCACGACCGTGCCGGACAGGACAACGGCCACGGCCACGGCCACGGCCACGGCCACGAGGATCAGTCGCTTCACGCCCCGCCAAACCTCAGTTCGCGGCGGCCGTCACGGCATGCGGCCGAAAGATCACCCGGGCGAGTGCGTACGCCCATGTTCGCCGCCCTCGCGCTCCGCCGTGGGGAAGCCGCCGCCCGACGCCGGCACGAAGCCGAGGAGCACAACCAGGACGACGTTCTCCTGGTGCGCTGTCTGCCGCCGTCGTCACCACGCCGGCTACGCGGAGTCGCTCGCTGCCCAGTGAGGGATGCACTTTTTCGTGGACCTCAAGCACCACATGTTGTGGTGATCTGACAGGAGCCCCCTCCCCGTCCGGAGGGGCTCAAGGTCTCCGCAACAGGCCTGCTTACCTCGCTCTCTGGGTAGGGATCCTGACCTGACCTGGGCTTTCACGGCAGTCGTCGGCCACTCAGTCGCTGTTACACGCATAGCTGCCTCGGTTTATGAGCCCTTCCCCACATGTAGAGCGCCCCGCCGTGGGAGCCGCGCGCGTGGACCAGCATGGGGATGCCGTGCAACACCTGGCCTGCGGGGCACACCTGGCTGTGACCAGCGCTTTCAGCCCGCACCGCGCGCGTTCTCCCTGCGTCGTACTTGTCCCAGCCCACCGACGACGGCGGCCTCGGCCTGGGCACCGTTGCGAGGAGCGTCCTGTAACTGTGACCGGCAACGATCAACGACGCGAGTGACCAACGGGTCACAGTCAGGATGTGTTCAGGTTCCCGCTGGCACAGTCGTCCGGTATGACCCAGGAGACACCCGAGAGGCTGGTCGTTCCAGAGCTCGGCACCCGGCAAGGGGACCGGAGGCAATCCGGCGAACAACCGGCCGAAGGGGGCTTGCACCAGGTCGCCGGTACTGGATGGGGAGTGGCAGAACGATCTCTGTGCGTCAGGAGGGCAGGCCGTCCGAGGGAATCGGTCGACGTGCCGTCCAGCGCTCCTCACATCGCGTAAGAGCGTAGCGAGGTGTGCCCCCGGTCATGACAGGCACACATGAAAGTCCTCGCTTGTCTACAAGATTGTAGACAGTTACCGTTCCGCAGACGTGAGGGTGCCCCCTCCGCGCTGCCATCGTCCATGTGAGGATTGCATGACAACTTCGACGACTACCGCGACTGCTCGTCATGTCGCGGGCAGCCGCCTGTTGAACAAGGTGCCCGAGGTCACGGTCTGGTTCTGGATCATCAAGATCCTCTGCACGACCGTCGGCGAGAGTTTCGCCGACTACATCAACGAGACGCTGGGCTTCGGCCTGACCAACACCATGCTGTTGTTCACCGCGGTCTTCGCGATCGTGCTGGCGATCCAGTTCCGCACGAAGCGCTACGTCCCGTTCCCGTACTGGCTCACCGTGGTGGTGGTCAGTGTCACCGGCACGCTGTACACCGACATGCTCACCGACAAGCAGCAGGTCCCGCTGTGGCTAAGCTCGACGGTGTTCTCGGTCCTGCTGGCCGTCGTTTTCGGGGTCTGGTGGCTGCGCGAGCGGACGCTGTCGATCCACAGCATCACGACCTTCCCGCGTGAGGCGTTCTACTGGCTGACAGTCCTGGTGACGTTCGCACTGGGTACCGCCCTGGGTGACTGGACGCTGGAGCTGACCAACTGGACGCCCGCGCAGTCGGTGTTCCTGCCGCTGGGCCTCATCGCGTCGATCACCGCGCTGTGGAGGTTCGGCGCCAACCCGGTTCTCTCGTTCTGGCTGGCCTACATCCTCACCCGGCCGCTCGGCGCCAACATCGGTGACTGGCTCGCCTCCCAGAAGGCGGCGGCCAACCCCGGCGAGCCGGTGGGACTTGGCCTGGGTACCTTCACCACCAGCCTGGTCTTCCTCGGCGCCATCCTGGCCACGGTCGTTTACCTGACGATCAGTCGCAGGGACGTCGCCGAGACTTCCGAGACGACGCACGAGCCGCCGGCCACCAACGCCCGCAAGGAGCGAATCGCGCTCGGAGGCTTGGCAGTGATCACCGCTGGCACCGTCGCGCTGATGATCTGGGCTCACAACCAGCCCCATGTCACCTGCGACCCGACCGGCCAGAGCGAGACGATGCCGGCCTGCCCGAAGGCCGCCATGACCGGCAAGCAGACGACCGCGGCAGTGGCGAAGTACGAGAAGCTCGCCCAGACGGCGATCGCTCAGGACCGGGCCGGGACGGCGGCGGCCTCCCACGCCACCGTGCAGAAGATGCGCGACGACTGGGACGCCGACACCACCTCGCTGCAGGCGGTCAACAACACCACGTGGACTCTGCTCGACCGCCAGATGGATGAGGTCCTCAAGGCGTACGCCATCGACCACGGCAACATTCGGCCGGCGCCGGCCGCCGAACAGGAGAAGCAACTCAGCACCTTGCTGGGCGACCTCCACAGCCACCGCTTCTGAGGAGGGTCGGGGCCTTGAACTGGTGGCCGGTTCAAGGGACCTGTACAGGACCGGTCACCAACTGCGCCACACCGGTGCACCAGGGCCCAACGCCCCCAGTGTCGGTGTTACGACGGGCCACCTGCTCTGGAACGATGCGTCTCATGCAGCCCCTGCCGGCACCCTGCCCCGCTGATCTGATCCCGGACGCGACGGAGCAGGAAACCTTCAACATCGCGTACCAGGCGGCCAAGCAACAGCGTGCCGTTTTCGTTGCCATCGAGCGCATGGGACCGCACTGGACGGTCAAGGCCGACGCGCTCACCGCGGGGAGGCCGTCGCCTTCGATGTGAGTGACGAGGGCGCGGTGGACGGCGAGGCGTCCCGGCTGTTCGACCGCAGCCGCACCGGCGCGGGGGGGCTCCGGCATCGGCCTGTCCCTCGCCCGCGATCTGGCCGGGTCTCTGGGCGGCAGACTCTCCCTGACCGGTCGCCATCCGGCCGCCTTCACCCTGCTCGTCCCCGTACGCCGCGAGGAGTTCGGCTCCGAGGGCGACGGCTGAGGAGGGTTCAGGTGCCTGCTGCGGTGGGAGCCGGTCACAGCCGGGTGACGATCCGGTTCGCGGCGGTCTTCTGCAGCAGCCCGTAGGCGAGGCCCGGCAACAGCAGGTGCGGTTTGTCGGGCAGGGACGCGGTGAGCAGTACGGCGCTCGCGCTGCTGTTGTTCATGCCGCAGGCGAGCGTCAACGACGAGGCGGTAACCGCCTCCAGCCGCAGGAGGTGGGCGGCGACCTGGCCGAGGACGAAGGAGAGCAGGCAGACCAGGGCGGCCACGGCCAGGGCAGCGGCGAACAGCAGCGGGCGTGGCCGGGTGAGCACGGATCCGAGGGCGCCGCTGGCGTTGACGTAGGTCAGGACCAGCGAACCGGCCATGGCCGACGGCGCCACCGTCGTGACTAGACGGCCCAGCCACCGCGCGGGCAGGACGATTGCACCCAGCAGGCCCGCCGCGCAGGGAAGGACCACGGCAGCGAGGGCGAATCCACCCTGGGCCAGCCGGCCGGTCGCGGCGAGGGTGTGCGCGTAACCGCCGCTGACCAGCGGCGACAGCGTCGCCAGCAACACGGGGGCGGTCAGCGGGCTGAGGATGGTGGAGGCCAGGACGAGGCCCACCATCGTCGGCTGATCTCCCTCGCCCTTATCGGTCCACACGGTCGCCCCGGCGGCGACGGGCATCACCACGACGAGGATCATCGCGGTGAGCAGTCCGCTGCCGCCATCGGTGTCCGGGGTGCGCCGCAGGAGAAAGGCGACGAACGGCACGACCGCCAGCGGGATCGCCAGGTGCAGCACGAGGCCGGCGAGCAGTGCCTTCGGACGCCGCAGCAGGGCACCCAGCGCGCGGACGGGGACCTGGAGCCCGGCCGAGAACAGCACCAGGGACAGCAGGAGCGGCGCGGCGTGCACTGTCAGATGCGACGGCGGCAAGGGATGGGGGCGGCGCAGCCACAGACCGGGGGCGGGCAGGGCCAGGGCGAGGGCGTAGGACAGGACGACAGCGCGGCCGAGCCGGTGCCGCAGCCAGGACGCGGCGCGGGTGTGCATGGCCCCATGTTGATCAGGCCGGACCCGGCGGGCCGGGAAGCCGCGCGGCAGGCAGGATGCGCTCAGGCAACCGCTGGCAACGTCCTGCCCATGATCTACGAACTCTCCGAGACTCCCGGGCGGCGCCGCGCGGGCGTCGGGGCGTAAACAGCGTCATGATCACGGCGAGATAGCCGGCAAAATCCGGGTGCTGCTCCACTGCGGTCTGCCGGGTGACGTCGCCTTCGCACAACCCGGTGCCACCGACGGGGACGCCTCGGTCCACCCCGGCAGCCTGCCCCGCATCAGCACCTTGCGCGGGCACGGCTACCGCCTGGAACTCTGACGGACGCCGCGCGCGGCAGCAGCGAGCAGGCCGCCGGTCTTCCCGGCGGCCTGCTCATCGGGTTCAGTCCGCGTTGGGCCGGGCGAGGCCGTGGTCGTAGGCGAAGATCACGGCCTGGATCCGGTCGCGGGCTCCGATCTTGGCCAGGACGCGGCCGACGTGGGTCTTGACGGTGGACTCGGAGAGCACGAACCGGGCGGCGATCTCGCCATTGGTCCAGCCCTTGCCTACGGCGATGAGGATCTCCCGTTCGCGGTCGGTGAGGGAGACGAGCCTCGGGTCCTCGGCGGCGTCACCCCGGTGGGCGGGGACGTACTGGGCGAACTCGTCCAGGAGGCGGCGGGTGAGGGCGGGCGCGATCACGGCGTCGCCGGAGGCGACGGCGCGGATCCCCGCGAGGAGCTCCTCGGGGCGCGCGTCCTTGAGGAGGAAACCGCTGGCCCCTGCCCGGATCGCGGCGTGGACGTACTCGTCGAGGTCGAACGTCGTGAGCACGAGGACGCGGGAGCGGCCGCCGGCGGCGACGATGCGGCGGGTGGCCTCGATGCCGTCCATGCCGGGCATGCGGACGTCCATCAGGACGACGTCCGGGCGCAGTTCGGCGGTCTTGCGGACGGCCTCCGCGCCGTGGGCGGCCTCCCCGACGACGTCGGTCTCGGGGACGGAGTCCAGGAGCAGGTGGAACCCGTAGCGTTGCAGCGGCTGGTCGTCCACGATGAGGACGGTGGTCATCGGTCACTGCCCCGGGGCGTGAGGTCGAGGACGGCTTCGACGCTCCATCCTCCGCCGTCCGTCGGTCCCGCGCCGACGGTGCCTCCATACAGAGCGGCTCTTTCTCGCATGCCCACCAGGCCGTGCCCTTCCTCGTTCGGCGGTCCCGGCTGTGCGGCCGGGCCGGTGTCCTGGACCCGGATGGTCAGCCGGGTGTCCGTCACGGCGACCGCCAGGTGCACCCGGGCGTCGTCGGCGGCGTGCTTCATGGTGTTGGTGAGGGCTTCCTGGACGATGCGGTACACCGTCAGCTGGACCCCGCCGTCCAGAGCCTCGACGTCGCCGGAGGTCCGGTAGACGACCTCCAGTCCGGCGGCGCGGACCGTGGCGCACAGCGCGCCGATGTCCGCGATGCCGGGCTGCGGGCTGAGCTCGGGCCCACCCGACGAACCGTCCCCAGCCTCGCGCAGTACACCGAGCACGCGCCGCAGCTCGCCCAGGGCCTGCCGGCCGGTGTCGCCGATGAGCTGCAGGGCCTCTTTGCCCCGTTCGGGTGCGATGTCGGTGGCGTAGGCGCCGGCGTCGGCGAGCGTGATGATCACGGACAGGTTGTGGCCGACGATGTCGTGCATCTCGCGCGCCACCCGGGTGCGTTCAGTGGCCGTGGCCAGCCTGCTGCGCTGGTCGCGCTCGATTTCCAGCCGGGCGGCCCGCTCCCGGAGTCCGGCGAGCTGGGCCCGGCGGATTCGCACCATGAGGCCGAGCGCGAGGGCCGCCGTCGCCGTGCTCAGCAGGAAGAACAGCGCGTCCCAGACGGACACGGCCGAGGACGCGCGGACCGCGACCAGCAGCATGGCTCCCGCCATGACCGCACCGGCCCACGGCAGCTGCCGCAGCCGCCCGTGCAGGGCCAGGCTGTACATGGCGACGAAGAGCGCGACGTCAGCGCGCAGCGCCGCGCCCAGGGACCATTGGAGGACGAACACCGCGGCGATGACACCGAAGGCCGCCATGGGCTTGCGTCGCCGCCACAGCAGGGGCAGTACCAGTCCTGCCTGCAGTGCCAGGATTCCCGCGACGGGCAACTCGGTGAAGGCGAGCCGGAAGCGGCGCGGGCCGTCGCCGTCGTCCACACCGCCGCGCAGCAGGTCGGGCAGACAGAACATCAGGAAGACCAGAGCCACGACCACTGTGTCCAGCACCCAGGGGTGTGTCCGGTCGGCCTGCCGCAACCGCTGGCCGCCCCGGGACAGCCGGGCGACCAGCGGTCCCATCCCGCTGATGTCATCGGTGGTCACGGACGTCACCTGTCCATGGTGCGGGCGTCAGACGTCGGTGCGCGCGAGCCGGTACGCCGCGCCGCCCAGCGCAAGCGCCGTCCAGCACAGGAAGACCAGCAGCCCGGCGCCCGGCGACAGGGACGTCGAGTCGTGGGTCAGCGCGAACATCGACTCACCCGCGTTGGACGGCAGGTAGGGGCTGATGTCGTCCTGCCAGGAACTCGGCAGCAAGGAGATCAGCCCTGGGATCAGCATCAGGGCGGCGACCAGCACCGAGATCCCCCCGGCCACCGACCGCAGCAGTGCGCCCAGGGCGGCGCCGATCACCCCGACCAGGCCGAGGTAGAGCCCGGCGCCCAGCAGACTCCGTATTACACCAGCGTGCGAAAGGCTCATCGCCGCGGGAGTGCCCGAGACGATTCCACTGCCGAACAGGAAGGCGACGAACCCACCCACCGTCCCCACGACCAGTGCGACCAGCCCGAACACAGCCGCCTTGGACCACAGCACGGGCAGCCGGCGGGGGACCGCCGCGAGGGTGGAACGGATCATTCCGGTCGAGTACTCGCCCGCCGTGACCAGCACGCCGAGCACGCCCAAGGCGAGCTGGGCGAAGTTCGTACCGAAGAGGGACAGGCTGACGGCCGTCGAATCGGCGAAGTCCCGGTCCATGTGGCCGGAGTCGATCCCCGACTTGTAGCGACTCGCGGAAATCAGGCCGAAGGCCACCAGGAACAGCAGGCCGAGGCCCAGGGTGATCCAGGTCGAGCGCAGGGACCACAGCTTGGCCCACTCGGAGGCGAGCACGCGCCGTCCGGTCACCCGGTAGGCGGGGCGGGCGGGAGTGGTCCTGGGTTCCTCTGCGGTTGCGGTGAGGGTGCTCATGCGGGCCTCCCAAGCGTCTCGATCGCGGTCGTGGAGCCGTGGTACTCCACGGCATCCCTGGTCAGGTCCATGAACGCCTCCTCCAGCGACACGCTCCGCGCGCTCAGCTCGAACAGCGCGATCCCGTGTTCGGCGGCCCTCAGCCCGATCTCGCGGGCGGTCAGCCCAGTCACCTGCAGCTCCTCGGAACCGATCCGGCCGGTGACATCGACGTCCGGCCCGGCGAGTACGTCTCGCAGCCGGGCCGGGTCCTGGGTGACAACCTTCACCGTGTCCCCGCCGGCCTCCCGGATCAGGTCTGCCACGGTCGTGTCGGCCAGCAGCCGCCCGCGCCCCACGATGATCAGGTGGTCCGCCACCAGGGCCATCTCGCTCATCAGATGGGAGGACACGAACACCGTCCGACCCTCGTCGGCGAGCCCTTTCAGGAGGTTGCGGATCCAGAGCACCCCTTCCGGGTCCAGCCCGTTGACCGGCTCATCGAGCATGACCGTCTGCGGATCGCCCAGCAGCGCCGCCGCGATGCCCAGCCGCTGGCCCATCCCGAGGGAGAAGGCGCCGGCCCGCTTCTCCGCCACGCTGTCGAGTCCGGCAAGGCCGATGACCTCGTCGACCCGGCTGCCGGGAATGCCGTGGGTGAGCGCAAGCGCTCTGAGGTGGTTGTACGCCGAGCGGCCGGGGTGGATCGACTTCGCCTCCAGGAGGGCGCCGACTTCCTGCAGCGGCGCCTGGTGGCGGGCGTAGCGGTGGCCGTTCACGGTGACGGAGCCGCTGGTCGGGGCGTCGAGGCCGACGATCATGCGCATGGTCGTGGACTTGCCCGCGCCGTTGGGCCCCAGGAAGCCGGTCACCGTGCCGGGCTTCACCACGAAGTCCAGCCCGTCGACGGCCGTCTTCTCGCCGTACCTCTTGGTCAACCGCCGTGCGTCGATCATTCGCGTTCTCCTGTCGGGCTCCGGCGTCCGTCACTCCGGACGCCTCACCGGCAAAGCTAGGCGCCGAATCACCCGGATCCCGTGGTACCGGGAGGCTGAACTGCGGCGGTCGTGTAGTACCGCGGTACTACGCGCCTACCTGCGGTGCAGCCCCAGCACCAGCAGGCCGGGGAACAGCGGCAGCCAGGCCGTCAGCAGCCGGCAGCCGAAGACCGCCGACAGGGCCGCGGCTACCGGCACCCCGGCCGCGGTGAGCATCAGCACGAGCGCGCGTCCAGCGAGCCCAGACCACCCGGGGTGGGCAGCAATACGGCGGCGCCGCTGGCAAGGAGGTACGCCAGGCGGCCGCGACGATCGGGAACCGCGCGTCCACCGCCCGCGCCACCGCCCGCGCCCTCGCTCGGGCCGCGCTCGCGGCCGGCCGCCGGGAGCCGCCGCAGGGGCTCGGCTTCACTGACCGCGCGGTCTCCCGCCGTATCGCCGCCCTCCAGGCCACCCCACTCCGCGCCTGTGGCCGCTGGCGGCTGCCGTTCTGGCGCTCGGCGCCCTCACCGCGCTGGGCGCCGCCGACGCAACCGGCGACCTGCTCCGGCTGCTGGAGCCGGCCCTCGCCTGAGAATGATCAGGCGGCGGGCCGGTTGCCCATCCGGCGGTGGGCCGCCGGGGTCGAACCGGTCAGGGAGCCTGCTCGCCCTGGGCGACCTCGACCTCGTGGTGGAAGTCGACGACGCCCGCCGCTCCGGCGGCGACGGACAGGACCGTGCAGACCACGAGGAGGAACGCGGTGCGGCGGGTGGTGCGCGGGCGCGTCCGGGTGGGTGCGAGAAGCGCCGCGACGCGTTGCGGCACCGGTCCGGCCGTCGCCGCGGGTGCGAAGTCCGGTCGGGTGGAGGGGGAGGCGTTTCCGGCGAGGGCGGCGCGGGCGATGGCCGTGGCGATCAGGCGCCGGTCTCCGGTGACCTCGGCGGCGGCCTCGTCAGCGGCCCGCTCGGCGGCGAACCGGATGGTGGCGCGGGTGGTGCGCAGGGCGGGGTGGCAGTGGGCGGCGAGTTCGGCGGCGGCCAAGAAGTAGTGGTGCCCGGCCCGGTTGTGGGCGCGCTCATGGGCGAAGAGGGCCTCACGCTCGGCAGGTCCCAGACTGCGCAGCATGGCGGTGGTGACGACGATGCGGTGGGGCCGGCCGGGCAGAGCGTACGCGTCCGGATCGGGCGATTCGATCACGCACAGGTCACCTGCGGCGGGGCGGCGGTCGGCCTGCGTGCGGGCGGTTTGGAAGGCGCGGGTCTGGCGAAAGGCCGAGCGTGCGAGAGTCCAGACGCTGAGGGTGAGCATCCCGGTGGCCGCCATGGCG
Source organism: Streptomyces sp. NRRL S-1022 (assembly GCF_000720135.1). Classification (GTDB taxonomy): domain Bacteria; phylum Actinomycetota; class Actinomycetes; order Streptomycetales; family Streptomycetaceae; genus Streptomyces. Next base: position 19,346 of record NZ_JOIU01000044.1, read on the forward strand.
GCGGGGAGGACGAAGTAGTCCGAGGGGGTCCGCAGGGGGTGGACGAGTTCGCCGAGGGCGGCGAAGGCGGGGAGTTTGAGCAGTCCGGTCAGGACGAGGGCGCCGAGAGCGGCGACGCAGGCTCCCGCCAGCGCCAGGGTCGAGGCGGTGAGGACCCACAGCGCGGTGGCGGGGGCCAGTCGGTCGAGGGTTCGGCGGGCCAGCGTCGGCGCGAGGAAGGGCAGGATCAGCGGGAGGAGCAGCAGTGCGGTCATCGCTCGTCGCCCTCCAGGAGCCGGCGCAGGTGCTGCTCGTCACCGGGACTGAGCTGGGCCACGAAGCGGGCCAGGACCGTCTCCCGGTCGGCGTCCCGGTCGAGTTCGGTGTGCATGCGCCGGGCTGTCAGGCCGGGCGCGTCCTGGACGGGGAAGTAGGCGTAGCCGCGGCCCTGCCGCTCCCGGTCGACGACGCCCTTCTCGTGCAGACGGGTCAGTATCGTCGCCACCGTCGTCCGGGCCAGGCCGGAGCCGAGCTCGGCCTGCACCCGCCCTGGCGTGAGCGGGGCCCCGGCGGCCCACAGCGCGGCCATGACGGCGGCCTCGAGCTCGCCTGCCGGCCGCCTCTCGCCCCTCGCGTCGGTCATGGGAACGTTCCTCACTCCGCCATCGTCTAGAGTTCAGTAGACCGTCTACAACATTGTAGTCAGTCGCCGGATGCCGCCGCGCCACCGTTCCGCCGCATCCGACAGTCCGGAGGAAGAACGATGAAGGGGCCCCGACGATGACCACAGCCATATGCCTATCGTCGCAGCTCGCCGTCAATGTGCTCGACGCGCGGTCGCTGCTGTCCGCGTTCGGCGTGCTGGGCGTGGGCGTGGTGCTGTTCGCCGAGACCGGACTGCTGATCGGCTTCTTCCTCCCGGGCGATTCTCTGCTGTTCACGGCCGGTCTGCTGTGCACCGGCACCGCCGGGAGCGGCCTGAAGCTGTCACTCGCCTCGCTCCTGGTCGCCGCAGCGGTGGGAGCGCTGGCCGGCTCACAGTGCGGATACCTCCTGGGCCGTCGAGCGGGCGGCGCCCTGCTCGCCCGAAGCCGCTCGGCCCGCCTGCACGAGGGGGCGAGACGCGCGGAGGAGCTGCTGGACCGCTACGGGTACGCGAAGGCGATCGTCCTGGCCCGCTTCGTTCCGGTGGTACGCACGGTCCTGAACCCGATGGCGGGCGCCCTGCGGGTGCCGGTGCGCACGTTCACCCTCTGGCAGGTGACCGGCGGGCTGGTGTGGAGCCTGGGGCTCACCCTGGCGGGCTACGCGCTGGGCTCCTCCGTGCCGAACGTGGACCGCTATCTGCTGCCGATGGTCGCGGTGATCGTGGGCCTGTCGCTGATTCCGGTCGTCTCCGAGGTGTACCGCTCGCGCCGGGACGCGAAGGCGAAGGAGGCACGCGGATGATCATCGCCCTTGACGGCTCGTCGGTCGACGGCTCGGCCTACACCGCCGTGGTGAACCTCGCCCGGCGCTCCCCCGTCTGGCTGGACGACACGGTGTCGGCCTGGTCGACGTACGGGCTCGTCCTGTTCGCGGTGCTCATGGCCGTCGGCTGGTGGCACGCCCGGCGTGTGAGCGCCACCGCGTCCGTGACGGCGCTCGCCGTGCCGTTCGTCGTGGTGGTGGCCTTCGCTGTGGACGCGGTGCTGAAGCTGCTGGTGCGCGAGGACCGGCCCTGCCAGAGCCTGCGGGTGACCACGCTGGAGGCGTGTCCGGCGCCCGGCGACTGGTCCTTCCCCAGCAACCACGCGGCCATCGCCGCCGCAGCGGCCGTCGCCCTGCTGTTCGTCTCCCGCCGACTCGGCGCGGTCGCCGTGGTAGCCGCCTGCGCGATGGCCGTCTCGCGTGTCTGGGTGGGCGCGCACTACCCCCACGACGTGCTGGCAGGGGTGGTGGTGGGCGCCGTGACCGCCCTGCTCGCCATGTGGGCACTGCGCAGGCGTGCGGAGCCCGCGGCCCTGCGGCTCGCGGCCACCCGTCTGCGTCCGCTGCTGGTGGTGTCGTGAAGCGCGGCGAGGTCGCCGAACTGTCCGGCAGCTGCGGGTTCGGAGCGTGGACGGCGTTCGGCGTGCTGACCATGGTCGTGGGGGGCCACGACGGCATACCGCTGCTCGCGGACGCCGACTTGCTCTCGTGGTCCGTCGGCCACCGACCCGACGTGGCAGTGGCGCTCGCCCGCGGGCTGACCGACACCGGGACCGGTGTGGTCCCGTACGCGCTGGCGGTGCTGGCCGCGCTCATCGCGGGGCGCACCTCACGGCAGCGCGCGCTCGCCGTCGCGCTCTGTCTGGGCTGCCTCGGCGCGGGCCAGGCGCTGCGGTACGCGGTGATGGCACTCGTCACCCGGCCGCGACCACCCCTGACGGACTGGGCGACGCATGCCTCGGGATGGTCGTTCCCGTCCGGTCACACCACCACGGCGGCCTTCACCGCGGGACTGTTGATCATCGCCGTACGCGTGCGCGGCCCGCGCGGCACGACCCCGCTCACCCTGATCGTCGGCGGCTGGGGCGCGTCGGTCGGCCTGACCCGCGTCTACCTCGGAGTGCACTGGTTCACCGACGTCGTCGGCGGCTGGCTGTTCGCCCTCGGGTGGGTTGGCCTGTATCTGAGCGTCGTGGCCCGCTGGCTTCCCGACCGATGGACCCCCGGCACGACGGACACGGACACGGACTCGGCACGCGGGACGGCAGAACCGACGGGCAGCACAGCAAGGGGCCGAACGCACGCGGCACCGAAACAGGTGCACGTGGCACGAGAGCAAATGGAGGACCATGCGCCGGACGATCCTGGTCGTCGAGGACGATCACGCCCTGCGTGACGTGCTGGTGCGCGGACTGCGCGACGAGGACTTCGACCCCGTGCCCGCACCGGACGGCGCCACCGCCCTGCGCCTGGCCACCGCCGACATCTCCGCCACCGTGCTTGACATCGGGCTGCCCGACGCCGACGGACGGGACCTATGCACGGCCATGCGCGCGAACGGATTCCTCTCCCCCGTCATCTTCCTGACCGCCCACCACCGGCTGAGCGACCGGCTGTCCGGGTTCTCGGCCAGAGGCGACGACTACCTGCCCAAGCCGTTCCATTTCGCCGAGCTCGCCGCCCGCTTGCGGGCAGCGCTGAAACGGACCGCGCCGCCGCCTGCCGCCACAGCGGGAGACCTGGCACTGGACGCAGTGCGGCACGTCGTCAGCGTTCGAGGCACCCGAGTCGACCTGACACCGACCGAGTTCCGTCTCCTGGCGGCGCTCATGGCGGCCTCCGGCGGCATCGTGCGCCGCCGCGAGCTGGTCCGGGCGGCGTGGCCGGAGGGCGCCCAGGTGCACGACAACACCCTCGACCAGTACCTGACCCGCCTGCGACGCAAGCTGCGCGAGGCGGGCAGCGACCGAACGATCGGCACGGCCCGCGGGATCGGCCACCGGCTGTCATGAGTGGCACCCGCCACCGGCTGCAGCCCGCTGTGACCGCCTTCCTCCACCGTCTGGCCCCCCGCACGCTGCGCGGCCGGCTCTCCCTCGTGGCCCTCACCACGGCCGCGCTGCTGATGCTGGTCCTCACCGTCGCCTTCAACGCCATGGCCCAGCACCGCCTCCAGCACCAGGCGGACGACGAGCTGCGCACCCGCGCCGCCGCCGTCGCGACGACCATCGACACCACCGGCACGAGCGTGCGCGTCCTGGAGACCTCCAACGACGCCCTCCTCGACACCAACGTATGGATCTACGCCGGCGGACGCCTGCTGGAAGAGCCCCCGAACGCCGGCCGCCTCACCCGCGTCGCCGACGCCCTCGCCGGGCGCGGCGGGCGGCGGTGCGTCACCGCCGATGTGGACGGCCCTCTCCGGCTGTGCTCGCAGCCGGTGTCCGCGGACAAGAGCAAAGCCCTAGTCGTCACCGCGCTCGACCTCTCCCCTTACCGGAGTTCGGCCGACACCCTGCTCCTGGGATCGCTCGCGCTGGGCGTCATGATGCTCGCCTGCACCTACGCCCTGACCCGGCTGGCGGTGGGCCGCGCGCTGCGCCCGGTCCGCACGATGACCGACCAGGCCACCCAGTGGAGCGCCGTCGCCTCCGAAGAACGCTTCGGCCATACGCGGCACCCGGCCGAACTCGCGCGCCTCGGTACGTCGCTGGACGCCATACTGGACCGCATCCGCACCCTCCTGTCTCACGAGCGGCAGCTCACCGGGGAACTCTCGCACGAGCTGCGCACACCCCTGAGCCGGATCATCGCCGAACTCGACTGGTGGCGGACCCGCCCCCGCACCGCCGACCAGACCCATGCCACCCACAAGGTCATCGCGGAAGCCGCCCAGTCCATGCGCACCATCTGCGACACCCTCCTCGACGACGCCCGCGGCGGCACACTCACCGCTCCCGGCACCGCCGAGGTCCTCCCCAAGCTGCGACGCCTCACCGAAGTCCTCGACACCCCATCTCACTTGACGGTCGCCGTTGACGGCCCGCCTCTGGAGGCCGGAGTCCCACCCACCCTCCTCGAACGCATCGTCAGCCCGCTCCTGGCCAACGCCTGCCGCTACGCCCGCTCCAAGGTCGCCGTCCGCGCCTACCGCGCACCCGACGGCGTACGCATCGACGTCATCGACGACGGCCCCGGCGTACCGCCCCTGTTCGCCGGGCAGCTCTTCGAGCCCGGCCGGCGCGCGGATCCCGGCGACGGACACAGCGGAGCGGGCCTGGGACTGCCGCTGGCGCGACGCCTGGCCCGCTCCGCCGGCGGCGAGGTGACGTACGACCCCGGGCACACCCCCGGGGCACGGTTCGTGGTCAGCCTGCCTGCCGGGTAACCGCGCCGCAGTCGACGCTAACGGAGCATCACGGCGTGATGTCGCGCTGGACGTCCTTTCGGGAGACGGCCAGGTAGCCGACGAAGCCGAGGATCGCCACCGTCCAGGACAGCGTGACCGGCCCCAGGCCCAGGTCGAGTCCGCCCCTGCCGTGGCCGACGGCCATCCAGTCGGCGACAGAGGCGCCGAGCGGGCGGGTGATGACGTACGCGGCCCAGAACGCGGCCACCGCGTTCAGGCTCCCCCACCGGTGGGCGGCGGCCGGGACGGCGATCGCGGCGGCGTACAGGATGGCGGAGCCCAGGTAGCCGAGGCCGATCGTGGCGGTGAGGTCGCCCGCGGCGGTGCCCAGCGCGAACGTGGCCAATACGGCGGCCCAGTAGAACGTCTCGCGGCGCCGGGTGTGGATGCTGTGGATGGACAGGGTGCGCTCGCTGCGGTACCAGAGGGCGAAGACGGCGGCCAGCGCGGCCATGAACAACGGGGTCGAGAGCGTGTACGGCACGCCGAGGCCGACGTGCAGGACGTCGGCGGCCATCGTGCCGAACACACTGACCATGACGATCGCCGTCCAGTAGACCCAGGCCACGTACCGGCGGACGGCGAACTGCACCGCCAGAGCGGCCACCAGGGCGATGCCGCCGAGGCCAACGGCGGGGATCGGGCCGAGGAGGTGGGCCAGGAAGTCGGAGGCCGTCTCGCCCATCCCGGTGGTCAGCACCTTGATGATCCAGAAGTAGACGGTCACCTCCGGCACCTTGCTCACCGCGTGACGGACGTGGCCCGCGGGCCTGTTGTGAGTGAGGTGATCAGTCGACATGGCAGGCACGATGACACGGTGCCCGGCGCTCGCCCCAGACCCCTTTGCCAGAGTTTTGGCGCTTCCGGTACGGGAGTTGCCCGAAGCAGCGCCGAACCTGAATGCGACCTGAACATATAGGCAGATGCACTGGTCAGCAGCGTGCGGCCAGTGATATCGGCTGTCTCCCGGCATCGGCCTGGCGACTGAAAAGCAGCTCCAGGCGGCACAGATAGGTGACCGTTGTGGCCGCCGGGGCAAGCGGCGCGGAATCTCGCGAAAGGTGCACGTCTTTCGGTCTGTCGCGCGGTGCTTCCATGGGCAGGAGGAGCCGGTCGGCGCCGCACCGGGTGCTGGCGCTGCCCAACGATGACGCTCCCATCGCCGGACGGCACTGCTGGGGGGTTCGAGACGGCTGTGGAGGTCAACCGCGTCGCGGCCGGGGAGTTCGCGGCTGCCCCTTTTCACGGGAGGCATCGCCCGGTCAGGGGCGGAGAAGGTCGCTGGGGGCAGGCCCGATACGGGTCTGCCCCCCACTGCCGGTTCGGGGTGCGTGGTCAGTCGGTGTGGCCGGTGGTCTTGGGCAGGGGCTGGCCGAGGCGGTGGACGGTGGTGACGGTGCGGGTGCGGTTGCCGTTGGCGTCGATGCCGAAGTGGCCGCTTGCGCCAGCGACGGCGTCGTTGCGCAGGGCGTACAGCTCGTTCCTAACGGCGTAGCGGTTGGGCAGGTTGGTCGGGCCGTCGCCGTGGGCGGCGGCGTTGTGCAGGGCCGTTGCTGCGGTGAGGACGGCGTCGTGGGCGACGATGGCCCAGTAGCTGCTGGTGAGGAGCTGCGCCGGGAACTGCTGGTCGTGGTGGGGGGCCACGAAGTCCTTCACGAACGCGTTGTACAGACCGCGGTCGGGGTTGTCGGGGCCGCGGAAACGTGGCGCGTCGGGGAAGGACGCGTACAGCACGGTGATCGGTGCGTCAGCGTTGTGGAGTGCCTCGGTCTTGGGGTCGAGGGCTGCCGCGTCCGATCCGGTGACGACGGTGATGGGCTGGGCGTGGCAGCTGCGCTGGGCCAGCGCGTCGAGGAATTGCGGCAGGTACTTGACGCGGGCGGCGTAGTAGACGGTGTCGATGGTCTTGCTCGTGTTGCAGAAGTTCTGGCTGATGGTGGGCAGGATGGCGCCGGGCCCGCCGCGCGGGTCGAAGGCGAAGTCGGAGTTGGGGTCCAGGTGCTTCTTCAGGCCGGCGATGGTCCGAAAGCCGTGCTGGAGGGACTCGGTGTAGAGGATCGCGGGTGCCGTTGGGGGTCACTTTGGTGCTGATCAGTGCGGCGGTGCGCCGGCCGGATCCGAGTGTTTTGCTGATCGCGGTGAGCTGGTCGGTGTTGGACAGGGCGACCCGGGCCAGTCCGTTGATCGGTCCTTTGCCGTCGACGGCGCCGGTGGCGTCGAAGCCGTCCGCGGTGATCAGGTCCCCGACCATGGGCAGACCGGCCTTGCTCAGCTCGCGGGTGGCGTCGACCGTTTCCTGCTGGGACAGTCCCAGTCCGGCCACTGCGACCAGGTGCTCTGCGTCCTTGCGGGCCTTCAGCTTGTCGACGGCCGTCTTCCAGGCCAGCTCGGAGCTGCCCATCGACGCCACCAGCAGCCTGATCTTCGGCCTGCTGTCCTTTTTGTTCTCTTCCTCCACGGCCGTGTAGGCGCCTTCGAGTTCGGCCACGTACTGGCCCACGGTCAGCGCGTTGGCGTCCGTCGAGCTCAAGGGTGTGAGAAAGGCGAACGTCACGTAGTCGCCGCCGTCGGTGACGTCGCTGTTCTCCGCGGCGATGGCCTCCATGACGGGCTTGAGGTCGTCGCCGAAGACGGCCGAGCCGTCGCTGCCGTCGGTGACGCCCGTGCACTCGCGGTCCTTGCCGGTCACCAGGTCCGGGCTGGACGTGCCGCAGTGCTGGCTTTTGAAGCGGTCCAGGTTCCCCTTGTGCACCTGCCAGGCCACGATCGCGGCGGCGAGAAGGAGCGCGGCACCGGCTGCCAGGCCAGTGCGCAGCCACCTGCGGCCGCCGCCCAGCAAGCCCTCCCAGCGCCTGCCGTGTCCGGCCGGCGGCACGGGCTGGTTGCTCAACGTCTCCCAGCACCGCAGCCACACCGTCTGGTCCGCCTCGCTCAGCCCGCAGGCCGGCAGGTACTTCACCACGAAGTCCTGGGCGGGCAGCGCGTCCTTCGTCAGAACCGTGTAGATCGTGGTGCTCGGCAGGTCCCCCTTACTGGCCGTCGCGATGGCCTTGTAGCTCTTGCCCCCGCGCAGCTGGTTCAGCGCGTCGCGGAACTGCTTCTGGTTGCGCACCCGCAGCGGGTCGGGCCCCTTGCCCTGCTTGCCCCGCGTGCCCGGCCAGCCTCCCGGCAGTTTCATCACGCACCTCCGGCAGAGCCGAGGGCCGGGCGCTGTCCGCTCAGCCAGGGGCCGATCTGCGTGGCGGCGGCTCCGGCCGCCGCGAGCAGCCCGATGACGTCGCAGGCGGGCTGCCCGCTGCAAACGAGGATGATCACCACCAGCAGGATGACCGTGAAGACGGTGATCCGCTGCAGCGGCGTCAGGCTCGCGCCGCACTGCGCGTGGTCCACGGGCACCGCCTGCCGGCGGTGTCGGGACCGGTTGATGCGTACTGACATGATTGTTGTCTCTGCCTTGGTCGCACCGGGGGAAAACCCTTCAGCTCAACCGGAATCATCCTGAACAATCACCGCTCGATTTCGGAATCCTTTTCCACTCCGAAAGGGCGACGTTTGGAACCGTCCGGCGGATCATCCGCTCACGCCCGGACCGGTCGGCTGCATGCCAGCCGCAGCACGCACCTGCACGACACCACCACACCAGCCCACACGCTCCTGACCTGGTCATTCGTCGTTCCGAACGGTTCCGAACCCATCCCGAACACGCGAAGATCTTGCATGGCGGCCCACCCGATGATGAGCTGAACAAGCGGAACCCCGCCCTCGAAAATCGCCGTCCCTCTCCCTCTCTGGGCGCGGCAGCGCAACACCGGGCGGAACGGGGGGCTCCTGTTACCGGCAGGAGCCCCTCACCGCACCCCCTCCACACGGAAAGCCAACTATTCCGATCGGACTCGAACTGCATTCCGCAGAAACGGAAAGAAGGAATCGGTAATCAGGGCCCCGGGACAAGCCCCCTGACCAGAACCCCGCTGGGTGCCAGCCCCACCCGCAGGTTGGCCGGTTCACGGCTGCGGCCGGCGACGGACCAGCCGCGGACCAGCCGCCGGTCGGTGTCCCTGATCACCGGCCGGCGGTGCTGGTCGCCACGGTCAGCGGGGCGGTGAGTACCGGGCGCCGATAGACGGCGTAGCCCAGCACTGTGACGATCCGCACGCCGACCAGGACCAGCAGCAGGACGACTTGCAGAGCGAGCATGGACATACGGTTCCCCCTCGGGATGAGGTGCGCCCCGAGCTGAGGCACACGGGTTCACCCGGCTGTAGAGCTCGGGCGTTGCCTGGCCCCTTGCGTCTCGGCCACACGGCCGGGACAGGGCAGCGTCAGGGTCGTTGCTGCTCGGGTTAGGCCGTTTCCTTCGGATCACCTGGCCGACCAGACGAAGATGGCGGCGAGATGGAGTCCGGCGAGGTAGGTGGTGGCGGTCTTGTCGTAGCGAGTGGCCAGGCCGCACCACTGCTTGAGATTATTGATGCACCGCTCGACGGTGTTCCGCTGCGGTCGAAGGCCGGCGGACGGCCACCGAGTCGGCCACGCCGCTTGCGATTCGCGGCCTTGTCCGCCGGCTGCGGGATCACCGCCCGGATCTTTCGCGGCGTTTCTGCGAATCACACCCGAGCAGCTGCGTGCGTTGGCCGTACCCGGCATGACCAATGTCGCTACGGTGGCCGGAGGTTGCCGGTCGGTGGAGGAGGACGAGGTGCGTCGTAGGGAGCTGCTGACGGGAGTGGTGGCAGCGGGAGCGACTGCCGTCGTCGGCGCCCGTCCTGCCGCCGCTGCTGAGCCTGTGGATCTGGAAGTGGCCCTGCTCCGGCTGCCGCAGGCGGAGCCGATGCCGCTGCCCCGGCTGGTCGGGCTGATCTCCGCCGCCCGTCGGGACTACTGCGCTACCCAGTACACGCGGCTCGGGCAGACGCTGCCGGGCCTGATCGCGGCGGCGACCGCGACGCGGGACGCCTCGACGGGCCGGGCCCGTGAGGAGGCGGACCTTGCGCTCGCCCGGTCGTGTCGCGGCCGAGCTGGCGACGAAGCAGCACTCCGATGCGGCTTGGGTGGCCGCCGACCGTGCGCTGGCGGCTGCGCGCTGCAGCGGCATCCCGGTGGCCGTCGGCGAGGCCTCGCGGCAGCTGGCGATCGCCATGCGCCGCTCGGGCCGCTCCACTGCCGCGGTGCACCAAGGAGGCCGCGGACCTGAACGCCTCCCGCGATCGCACCGGCGCGGTGCGGACGACGCTGCTGCTGACCGGTGCCTACTCGGCGGCGACGGGCCGGGACCGGTCGACGGCCCTGGCTCTGTTGGAGGAGGCCGAGCAGGAGACGGAGCGGCATCCGGCGGTGCCGGGCCTGTTCACGGTGGAAGCGACGCGGACGCAGGTCGACGTCTACCAGATCGGTGTCCTCAACGCGCTGAGCACGCCGGACGAGGCGGTGACGGTGGCGGCCCGGCTGAACCTGGCCCGGATGCCGACGGCGAAGCGGCGAGCGCGGGCGTGGACCGACGTCGCCCGCACGTGGAACGCTCTCGGCGACGGCAGCCAGACGTTCGCCGCGCTGCGTCAGGTCGAGCGGGAGGCGCCGCAGGAGGTTCGCCGGCCTTCGCTGCGGGCGCTGACGGCCGGGCTGCTGTACGGGCCGACCCGGATCGAGGGCGTCCGGGAGTTCGCGGCCCCCACCGGTGCCCTGGCCACCTGACGTTAGAAAGACGCCCGTCTGTGCACACCGGTCACGGGCCTCCCGCCGTGAGCGAGGTCCCCGCCGGGCGTCCGGTGGGGGCCTCGCTGCGTGTCCGCCCGGTCACCCGTAGAAGCCGTCCAGTTGGACGTTCAGCTCGGCGAGGTCCGGGTGGCTGTCCTGTCCGGCGGATCTTGGTTAAGTGCGGCCAAGATGCCGGGGACCAGAGGGTTTGGGTCGTTCTTCCGCCACGCGACGGCGACTCGTGTGTGCACGGTGTCGGGCTCGATCCTGCGGAAGGCGACGCCTTTGAGGCGGATCCGGCGGATGCTCTCCGGGGCCAGTGACACGCCAAGGCCGGTTCCCACCAAGGCGCAGACGGTCTGCCATTCCACAGCGTATTGGGTCACTTGGGGGGTGAAGCCCGCAGCGATGCACAGATCGGCGATCTGGTCGTACAGCGGCGGGCCGACGGCACGCGGCAGGAGCACGAAGGGGCAGTCCGCCAACTGATCGACCTGGACGGCTCGTTGGGCTGCGAGGGGATGTGAGGCGGGCAGGACGGCCACGAAAGGTTCGGTCAGCACGGTCTGGAACCCGAGTTCCGCGTCATGGGCAGGCGGCTCTCGCAACAGGCCGATGTCGATCGTCCGTTCGCGCAGGGCGGCCAGTTGCGGCGTGGTGGTCATCTCCTGGATGTCCAGATTCACGGCGGGAAACCGTTCCCGGAAGGTTCGCAGCAAGCTGGGGAGGACGGTGAGAGCGAGGGAGGCAGCGAAGCCGATCCGCAGGTGGCCAGCCTTGCCGCTGCCGACTTCTCGGGCTGCGGTCAGACCCTGTGCGAGGTGAGTGAGGGCGAGCCGGGCGGCGGGGAGGAGTTCTCGGCCTGCGGCGGTGAGGCCGATGTGCCCGGGTTCGCGACTGAACAGTGCGTATCCGACCTTGTCCTCCAGGCGGCGGATCTGCTGGCTCAGCGGTGGTTGGGCAATACCCAAGCGAGCAGCGGCGCGGCCGAAATGGAGTTCCTCGGCGAGCACGACGAAGGCGTGCAGCTGTGGCAGGGGAAGTTCAGGACGCTCCATACGCTTAGAGATATCACTCTGCGCCGAAAGGCGTATTAGACGTATCAGTTCTGCTCACTTAGCGTTCGGCGCATGACAGAGCGACGTTCCATCCTCAGCGGCTCGACGTTCGAGGAACAGATCGGCTATGCCCGCGCGGTGATCGACGGCGACTGGGTTCATGTGTCCGGGACAACGGGATTCGACTACACCACCATGACGATCTCCAAGGACGTGGTGGAGCAGGCCGAGCAGTGCCTGCGCAACATCGAGGCTGCCCTGGCCGAGGCGAAGTGCACCTTCGCCGACGTAGTACGGGTGCGCTATCTGCTGCCCGACCGGGCCGACTTCGAGCCCTGCTGGCCGACGCTGCGTCGTGCCTTCAGCGATGTCCGGCCAGCCGCCACCATGCTCATGTGCGGCCTCGCCGACCCCCGCATGAAGATCGAGATCGAGGTGTCCGCCCGGCGGATTACCGCGTAACCGTCCGATCCGATCTCGGGGAACGGGGGCACGGTGCCCGAGGTCGGGCGGGGCGATTTGACGTATGCCGAGTGGGCACGGCTCGCGCCACTGATGCCCGGCGACGCACGGCCGGGCGGACGGTGGACCGCACAGTGATCAACGGAATCCTCTTCCGCCTGCGCACAGGCGTGCCCTGGCGTGATGTGCCCTCGCCATACGGGCCGTGGAAGACCGTCTACGAACGTCATCGACGCTGGTCGGCAGACGGCACTTGGGACAAAATCCTGCGCTCGCTCCTGGCGCACGCCGATGCCGAAGACCGGATCGACTGGAGCATGGTCGGCATCGATTCCACCTCCTGCCGGGCCCATCAGCACGCGGCTGGCGCACGCACGACTCCCCCGCACATCCCAGGGCGGCGGGCCGTCCCTCCTCAGCATCGGCCCGACGAGGGACTGGGACGTTCGCGGGGCCGTCTGACAAGCAAGATTCATCTGGTCGGAGGGCACGGCAGCTTGGTTCGTTGTCACGACCGAAATCGGAAACGAGACTGTCATTTAACCCTGTAGTGACCACAGTGACTAGATGAATGCACCCAACCCCCGTGAGCCACCCGTATGAGTGACACGGAAGTGGATCGACAGACCGAACAACCGCCCCTTTTAAGCTAGTTCAGCACCCTGCTACGCCGGGACCCGGAGCTAGGAAGGCGCATAGCTCGGCCGCGTTTCCCAGCCAGGCTCAGCTTCCACATGCGCGGGTCTCCGGCCGCGTGGGGAACAAGACCGGAGACCTCTGCCGTCAGCACAGTCAGTGCTCGCGGCTGTTCTGCTCTGCGACCGCTGCCCGCAGAGACGCGGCTTCGGACTTGGGGGCTCGGCCCATCAGCTCCTGTACGGTCCGCACTGCCTCCCGGCCGCCGTGGATGATGTCGACCACGGCCCGCGTGATCGGCATCTCCACGTCGTACCGCTCGGCCAGGCTCTGGACGGCCTTGCAGGAGACGACGCCTTCCGCAGTCTGGGTAGTGGCGGCCCGCGCCTCCTCGACACTCAGGCCCTTCCCCAGGTGGGCGCCGAAGGTGTGATTCCGGGAGAGAGCGGACGAGCACGTGGCGACCAAGTCGCCCATACCCGCCAGCCCGGCAAAGGTGAGGGGATCCGCGCCCATGGCGACTCCGAGCCGGGTCGCCTCGGCGAGCCCACGGGTGACCAAGGCGGCCTTGGCGTTGTCGCCGAGCCTCATGCCGTCCGTGACTCCGACGGCCAGAGCGATGACGTTCTTGATGGCGCCGCCCAGCTCGCAGCCGATGACGTCGGTGTTCGTGTATGGCCGGAAGTACGGCGTGCGACAGGCCGTCTGAACGACCGCAGCCGTGCTCTCGTCGACGCAGGCGACGACGCTCGCGGCCGGCTGCCGGGCGACGATCTCGGCGGCCAGGTTAGGACCGGACACCACGGCAATCCGGTCGGCACTCGCTCCGGTCGTCTCTGCGATGACCTCGCTCATTAGCTTGCGGGTGCCCAGCTCCACGCCCTTCATCAGCGACACGAACAGCGTCTGACTCCCCCACAGCCCCACCCAACCTTCCAGCAGCGCGCGGGCACTCTGGGCGGAGACAGCGAGGACGGCGATGTCGGCGTCGTGCGCCGCCTCGGCCGGGTCGGTCGTGGCCCGGACGGTCTCCGGCAGCTTGGTCTGCGGCAGGTAGTCCGGATTGGCACGGGTTTCGTTGATCGCATCGACCAGCGCAGCCCGGCGCCCCCACAGCTCGACCTCGCACCCAGCGTCGGCCAGGACGAGGGAAAACGCTGTCCCCCAGGACCCAGCTCCGTAGACGGCAACACGACGAGTCATGCGGTGCATCTCCTGTTCACTCCTTGGGGCGCCTCAATGTAACGGCGACGGCCACGCGGTCCCGGAGCGCGGGCCCGCGCGTCCTCGCCTCCGTCAGCATGCTGTCTGCCTGGGCGTGGCCGAGCTGCTCCCGCAGCTCCGCCTCATGCTCCACCCACGATCGGTAGACGCGCTGCCACACGCCCGGCTCGTGGGGCCGCTCCTCCTCGGCGTCCAGGACCAGCCCGGTGCCCTGCGCCTGCTCGCTCCACGGCGGCAGGGCCGGCGCCATCCGGGACCGGCCGGACGTGAGGACCGCCCGCGCGCCCGGCTTGAGCACGCGGCGGATCTCCTCCAGCGCCTTGCGCCGGTCCTTCTCATGTCCCAAGGCGTCCACGCACACCAGGCCGTCCGCGTACCGGGCGGGCAGCCCGGTGGCGCCCAGGGAGCCCAGACGGAACTCCGCCCGCTCCGGCGGCAGCCCGAAATGCCGGGTCCGGCCGGCCGCCAGGCCGAGCGCGGTCGAGGACACATCCACTCCGGTCACGCAGGCGGCCAGCGCCCGGGCCAGCCACAGGCCCACGCCGCCCGTGCCGCAGCCGACGTCCACCAGGCGCTGCCCGGGCTGCATGCGCAGGTTGGCCACCATGGTGCCGAGCAGCGCCCAGTCCGCGGAGCTGGAGGCGTCCAGCTCCGCGGGATACAGGTCGCCAATGGCCTGCCCGTACAGGTCGCCCACGATCGTGGTCCCCGTACGGGAGGCGTGCATGGCGTCGTACACCGCTGCGGTACCGGCCGCCGGCCGTGTGATCACGGTGGAGTACGTCCCGCTCCACGCACTCCAGCAGGGCGTGCAGCGTCGCCTCCTGCCTCGTGTTCCCGCATGCCAGGCCGTTGCTGGTGACGGCGTAGAGCTCCGGCCGGGCCGGACCGCCGTGGTGGACCTGGCGGCGGAAAAGGTCCGCGGGCACCAGGATGTCGCGCTGGGTGGCCAGGCCGCGGCCGGTAGTCCAGTCCTGCACCACGTCCGCCAGGCGCGGGTGGTTCACCTTCACCGGGAGCGCCGCCATCGGGTAGGGCGGCCGGAGCTCCCGGTGCGTGCCCTGGGCGTCGAGGCGCACCGGCTGCTCCGCGTGCCACAGTTCCGCGGCCTCCAGGACGGCCGAGATCTTGGCCAGAGTGTCGCTGGCGCCCTTGTCCTGGGACGTGACCAGCGTGTGGGCGGCGGGCCGGACGGCCGTCCATACCGGGATGTCGAGATAGTCGAGGCCAGTCAGCCGGGCGACGCGGCTGATGCCCAGACGGCCGATCTCCGGTTTCAGCGCGGCCCACGTGTCCTCGGGCGTGCGGGTGCGGACGGTGCCGATCAGGCAGTGGCTCCTCATCGGGCCGCCTCCTGGTCCCGGAGGAACCCCAGCACGAGCGGGCGGGCCGCGTCTACGGCCTCCCTGGCGCCCTGGAGGCCACGCTGCCACGCCTCCTCGTCCAGCCCGTCCGGGCTGGTCCCCCACACCACGGTCAGCATGCGCCGCACCACGTCCTCCTTGATGGCCTCCGGGAAGAACCCGCGGCATGCCTGCTGGGCCTCGGCGTTGACGGCGGCGTACCGGGCGACGTCGGCGCGGTCCGCAGCCGTCTCCCGCGCGAGGAGCCGCGCCGCTGTGGTCTCGTCGGTGAGGTCCGTGCGGGGGTGGATCACCGCGCACGCCACCGCCCGAGGCAACTCCTGCGCCTCACGGCCGCCCAGGTGCTCCCACCACACTTCTTTGAACGCCGGGTCAAACACCTGCTGGAACGTCACGCGCTCCAGGGTCGCCAGGCAGCCCTGGTCGGTGTCCTGGGCAGCGAACCGGTTGGCCCACTGCCGGAAGCAGCGCGTGCCCCAGTGCAGGCCCTCCACGGGCTCCACCGGTGTCCCTGCCAGGTCCTGCGCCAGGGCCACGGCCTCCAGGGCGTCCGCCCGCTTCACGTCCCCGAAGTGCGGGTCACCGGCCAGCGCCTCGACCAGCCACTCCGCGAACGCGGGGGCCTCCCGCTGGCTGATGAGCCGCACCGCGTCCCAGGACCGGTGCGCGTAGTACACGCCGACCAGGGCGCCGAAGACTCGGACCACTTCCTCGGCGTCCACCACGCCCGAGGCAGCGGCCAGGCCGGCGACCTGGCGGACGCGGACCAGCGGCCACGTGCAGGCGCGTAGATCGCCCTCGGTGGACTGGGCCACGGCCACCTCGTCGTCGCCGTCCAAGACGCCGGTCGCGTAGCCGTGCCACACGGAACCGACGCCGAGCATGCCGCACTCGCCCAGCTCCGCCGCGCGCAGAGCACCGATGCTCGCCGCGCCGATGACGCGGACACCCCGGCCCAGCGTCCAAACGATCTCCTTGTGCCGCACGGCCGGCGCCTGGTGGTAAACGCCGTCGATGATGACGACCGTGTCCCCGGCCCTGATCTCCGGGTCGAACAGGTCTCCGTGCCCGATGGGGGGCCGGACCCGCAGGCCCTGGCCCTGGAGGGCGGGGTCATCCGGGCTCAGCGTGGGCCCGGTGAAGACGTGAATCACTTGGTCTCCAAAGGTGGGTGCACAGATGGGGCGGGCGCCCGGCCACAACCGTGTGGCCGGGCGCCCACCGTCGAGCCGGGTCAGAACGTGTAGCACTCCTCCTGCTCCACGTCCTCACTGCGGACGACCGCAGCGATGTCCACCAGCGCCTCCACGTCCGCGCCGTCGGCGACCTGCTCCGTGGCCTGCGCGGCGTCCTGAGCCTTCGACACCATTTCGGGTTCCTTTCATTCGGTCCTCCCGGCGAGGCGGATGCCTCCCGGGTGCTGCCCGGCGGCTGTTCAGGGGCGACCAGCCGACGCGGAGTCCAGAGGGCGGTCCCGGCCGCCGTGTCGGCGGCCGGGGCCGGTGTCCCGGTGCCGTCGCTCCCCCACGGAGGGTCAGCCGGGACGCGGTGGCCCACCCCGGGCCGGGGACCATGCAGCGGGATGCAGGTCCGGGCATGGGGAGCCGGTCAGCTGCCACTGCCGGCCCAGGGCGGGTGGTCAGGGGTGGTTACAGCAGTCGGGTGACTGCCGCGGCGGCGATGCCGGCCAGCAGGACGGTGTAGGCGCCAGCCACGAGCGCCAGCCGGGGGTACCGCTGGCGGATGATCCGCCACGCCTCCCGTCCGGTCCGGCCATCGGCCTGGGCGCGGACACCCAAGGCGGTGAAGCTGATGAAGACGCTGGAGACGGGCTGCACCGCCTTGTCCGGTCGTGGCTGCATGGCGTTGCCTTCTGGGGTGACGACGGCTGAGACGGGGAACCGGCTGTCGGTGACGGCCTCGGGGTCCGGCTGGCGCTCGAGGAAGTGCTGGCGGATGCGGGCCTCCGCCAAGGCGAGGCAGTCGGCGCAGAGGTAGATGGGGGCGTACTGGCCGCACCACTGAGCAGGCCCGACCCAGATCACCGGTATGTCGCTGCTGTCGCAGCGCCAGCACAGGCCGGTCACCCATGCGACGCTCACCGCTGTCCTGCGGAGATCAGGACGCCGAGCCAGGCGGCGAGCGTCACGACGATGAGCACGTAGATGAGCTGGGCTGTCCGCGTGCTGTACCGGCGGTGCTCAGCCACGCAGGTGTCCAGCGTGAGGTCGGCCCAGACCCGTTTGCCGAAGAAGAGGCGATCGGTGCCCCACTGCTTCGCGACGGCGTTGACGAGTGCCAGGCCCCGGCCAGTGACGTCATCCTCGCCGGCGCAGTGCAGCGTGGGCATCACGCGGCTCTTGTCGATCACCGCCACCCGTACGCCGCCGTCGGCAATCGGCTGGACGGTCAGCCGGAACACGTCGTGGCGGGCATGCCGGACGGCGTTGGCGGCCAGCTCTGCGACGACCAGTTCGGCTGAGTTCGTCAGCTCCGGCAGCTTCCAGTCCGTCAATGTCTGGCGGACGAGCTGCCGGCACATCGGCACCGACGCGGCCTTGCGAGGCAGGCACGTCGACAGTTTCGGGCCGTCTTCATCCGTCAGGACGTGGCCTCGCGTGGACAGCAGGCGTCTGGGCTGACTGTCAGTCCTCGGGCGCACGGTCAGCCCCCTTCGTCTGCCGCTCGTAGAGGCCAGCGAGCGCCCGGCAGCACAGCGCCATGTCCTGTGCGTGCACGGCGGCTGCAAGGTCCGTGGCCGCCGGGGTGGCTTCGAGGAGCTGCCGGTCGCGGCCGAGGAGCCACTGTGCGGTCTGCCGCTCAGCCGGGTCCTCTTCCGTCGCGATGAGCGCCCCGACGTCGCACACCAGATCCTCGACGTACACCCGCAGCTCGGCGACGGCCGGTTCCAGCTGTGCCCGCGGCGGCACATGGGCCGGCAGATCCTTCGTGAGCTGCACGACCTCGTCGCGCACCTTGCGCGCGCGGTCCAGGTCGACGTCCGCGGCGACCGCATCGGCCGGCGGGCTCAGCAAGCAGTCCGTCATGCCGTCACCGCCATCGTCCCGCCGACGTAGCTGAAAGCCTGGCGCAGGATCCGGCCGACGTCTTCGCCATGGGTCAGCGGTCGGGGGACGCCGGTCACCTCGATCCACGGCGGGGTGTCCCAGCGCACTCCCCTGCTCGGCGGCAACGCGATCCAGCCGTCTTCCCCCGTACGCACGCTCACGTCCGGGTGGACGAGGCAGTAGCGGCCGGTGGCGGGGAGGACCAGGAGCAGGGTCGTGTCGTCGTTCTGCAGCAGGCACGGCACGCTGACCTCGCGGTCCAGCAGGATCATGGCGTGCATGCCGATGTCACGCGGCAGCACGACGGCGTCGAAGGTCGTGGTCGTGGCGATGAGCGAGGCACCTGGTGCGGTCTCCAGAGCACCGGCCAGGTATTCCTTCGTCATCACGGGGGACGGGTGCAGCGCGGGATGCGCACCTGGCGCGGCGCAGTCCGTCCTGCCGCACGTACAGCCCTGTCGGGGCCGGTAGCGGTGCCCGAGACGTAAGCGCCACTCCAGCGCCAGATACGCGCCCGCGGCGGCGTCCGGGTCACCCGTGTTGATCGGCACCATCGCCGATACCCCCTGGTGATCACTTCGTTGCGGTCAGTGACCTCACCAGGATTGCGTGCACGCACGGCAGCGCCCCCTAGTTTTTCTAGGGGGCGCTCGCGCCACGGGAGTTCACTCCTGTCAGCCGACGAGTTCCATGTTCCGTATCAGCCCCGACAGCACGGATGCCTGCGACGGCACGCCGACCCGGGCCAGGTCGGAGACCAGGGCCCTCGACATGGGGTCGGCGTAGACGTAGTAAGGCGCCTGGGCGGCAGCCTCGCGCAGCTTCACCACGGCGGAGGCATGGCGGCCCATGCGGTGCATCGCGCGGGCCTTGTCGATCGCGAAGTGGGTGCGCCGCTCCTTGGAAGGGACCTCGTTGATGTCGGCGCCGGGCACCCGCTTGAGGCCGGTGTCGGGCTGGTCGACCTCCACGCCAGCCTCCGCCGCGTGCACCGCGACGGTGCCCCGGCCGAACACTGTCTGCTGCTCGACGTCGTACCAGGCCGGGCCGAGGCGGTTGGAATCCTCCAGCGCGGCGTCGATCCGCGCCCACGCGTCGGCTTTCCGGTTTCCGCGCGCGTGCGCGATCGCCGCCCGGAGGTGGAGGGCACCGTGCAGCGACACCGCCTTGTCGTCAGCGTGCCGGGCGCTCGCGTACGGCTCCAGGTCCCGCAGTGCAGCATCGACCACGGCCACGGTCTCGTTCAGGCTCGCCTGGTGCAGCAGGGCTCCGCACCGGTCCCAGGCCACGGCCGCCTTGACCATGGGATCGTCCAGCTGCGTCGCGGCGCCGGCCGCGACCTCGGCGGCCACCCACGCCAAGTCCGGGTAGCCGAGCTGGTTCAGGCACATCCGGGCGGTGCGGGCGGCATCGACCAGGAGCCGCAGGGACTCCTCCCGGCTCGGCCCGTCGGCGACCAGCAGGGCCGTGTTCAGGTCCTCGACCATCGCAGGCAGTATCCGCGCGACCTCGGGCAGGTTCGCCGCCTGCCGGGCTTCATTGGCCTCCACCGACCGGCGCCTCAGCGTCGTCAGGTCGACGGGGGCGCCCTGCGGGGCCAAGCCCGGGTGGCCGGACAGGATCAGGCCGGCCCGGCGCATACCGGTGCGCAGGGCCGGGACGTGGGCGTGCGCGAGGGATGCGCCGCTGCGCTGCAGACGGTAGGGCTGGCCGAGGAGCCAGACAACATCAACGTCGCACTGGTCGGCGATCGCGGTGATGACGGAATATCGGTCAAGCGGCTGACGGCCGCTCTCGACGTTCTGGACCCACGCTTCCGTGCGCCCCAGGAAGTCGGCCAGCTGAACCTGGGTCATACCGGCCGCATTACGGGCGATCCGGACGCGCGTGCCGATGTGCTCGTCGCTCTGCAGGGGCATACTGGTGCTCCGTTCTGACCTAGACACTCAGAACGTACTCCGAACGGCGCCCCTGCCGCTGCCCCCCGAGACAGCCAGGGGCGCTGTTCGTTGACGCTCGGTCAGGCGTGGACGCCCCTCTGCCGGACACTCGGCCCCCACTTCGCGGCGACGACGGCGAAGCAGTTGCGGCACAGCGGGTTCGCACCGCCGCCGTACCTCTTGCACTTCTCGGAGCACCGCGCACACAGACCCTCTTCTCCGGGCCCCCACACAGGGGACGGGTAACTCCCCAGATCTATGCCATCGGGCGCGCCCATGCCGGTGTCCGTTCTACTTGCTCCGCAACAACCGTTTCGGCACAGATCGCCGCCCCACGGAGTCAACGACACGGCGCCGGGAATGACATTCGTCGACCCTGGCTGCAGGGACAACCGGCCGACGGTCGCCACTCTGCACGAGTACGGCCCCGACAGCAGCGCCAACAAGAACCTCATCCTGATCGCCGACAACGACGAGCAGAAGGCCGGCGTCCACATCACTCAAATGAAGAGGAGGAACCCGCCCAAACTCAGCCTGATACTCGCCTCCGGCTGCTACCAGGTCCCGGACGGCGAGAAGGTCGAGCACTTCTAGCTGTATTGCCCTGTGAGGTCGGGGACGCGGCTGGCGCCGACGACTTCGTCAGCGTCAAGCCGTGCGCGACCCGCAGCCGCTTGCGCTCCACCGTCGGCGGCAGCAGCGAGCGGGACGCGACCAGCGCGCCGACCGCGTCGAACAACTCGGACACGGAATACCGTACAACTAGCGTACTTCCACCACCAGGCCTTTGGAACGCATGATGGCGTCGATGCGTTTCCCGGCTCGGCGGCCTTCCGGTTTCACCCACGAGGTCGCGTCGCCCCGACCTAAGGCCCCGAATCCATCCCTCCTGCCTGACCCCTCGCCGGGTGGGCCGCAGCCGGTGTCGCGTCGTCCATGCGAGCCACCGCAAGACGGCCTGGTCAACTGAACCGCCGGGTCCGATCCCTAGATGTACGCCGCGGGTGCGCCTCGTGGGCGCAATTCTGCGGTTACGGCGCCATGGGGGCGCGGACCTCGTTACGGATGGTCGCTGTCTTGACCATGAAGGCCTCGAGGTCGAATGCGGCAGGAGGCCTCCTGGAGTCCACACTCTGAGTAATGACAACAACGGCCGAGCTATCCGCCCAGGAGCAGTCCGGTTCCCAGGTCATTCCGAACTCATCCGTCTTGCGAACGATCCGGCAAGAGACTGGCTCTGAGGAGCCCTGAGGGGTGATCGTACGCGGGCCGATGATCACGGCAGAGCGAACCTCCGTGCCGATACTCCGGCTGTCAACGATCTTCAAAAGCTCGTCGCGGGCCATGACCGGGCTGAGCACGGTTCCATACACCCCGGTCACCGACAGAACGGGCCCCGAAGTCTCCGATTTACGGTCGGCGGCCTGATAGGCGGCGAACGCAGAGATGCCGTTCTCAATCTGGCCGGAAAGCATCGACGCGATGTTCGGATCGGGCTTGGAGTGGTCCGACTCCGTGAAGTTCCCCTTCAGTACCGCCTTAGGCATTTTCAGCCGATATGGCCCTATGGAGCGGCTGCCTGTCCGCGATCGTGCGTCGATGGACTCGTACTCTCGCCGCTGCCTCCGCAGCTGACCAGCATCACCGTGGCCACACTCGCAATCACCGCCCACCTGAGATGCCGATTCACGTCTTCCCCCACCGCAGACAGTCCAACATGATCACTTTGCCATGGGGTAGGACGCCAGAACCATACCGCCGCCTGGGGCGTGGCCGGGGGCCGGTGGTAAACGCGGTCGATCGGGGTGGCGCAGAGCGCGGCGGTGCTGGCGCGGTATCTTCGGCAGGGGCAGGATCGTCGGCTCGCGGTGCTGGAGTGGTTCGCCGAGGCCAGCATGCTGCCGGTGCAGCCGGGACAGTGCGGTGCCGGAACCCCCGATCGGCGCCGTTCATCAGGCCCTTGTGCGGCCAGGGCTCGGCGGCGCAGGTGCTGGAGGCGTCTGCTGCCCGCTCCCGGCACGGGAAGCCGTGCCGCAGGCGCAGCGACACGAGCTGTGCTGGGCAGGGAGTGCTTCAGAGGTCCTGGACGGCGCGCAGGGCCTGGTCAACGCGGGCCATGACCGCAGTGTCGACCGGTCCGAGGAGCTTGGCACCGTCGAAGCGGCTGGTCCGCATCTGGACGATGTTGACCGCGACGGCGGTACACGGGATCGGGGAGTCGATCACCACCGACATGGCCGTGTCCGGGAAGCGGCCGCTCTCATGCAACACGATCACCAGCACAGCCCCGTAAGACTCTTCCAGACCGGTCAGACTGATGATCAAAACGCTGCGGCCGTCCGGCAACGTCCAGATCTCACCGCGCCTCACAGGGTGTCGCCCTCGCCCGCCAGATCATCACCGAGGCCGAGAGCAGCCAGCTGCCGCCCGGCGTCCAGGGTCGCCGCACGCCGTGCGGCACGCACCACGTACGCGTTCACACTCAGGCCGGCCTCCGAAGCGGCCGCCTTGATCGAAGGCGCAAGATCATCCGGGATCCGCAAGGTCATCGTGGTGACAGACATGGTGGCAAGTTTAGCCACCACGAGTCGATACCGGTAGAGGAAGCTGCAGCTCAAATACGATCAGCTCCGACCGCGCCAGGGCACCCAGCCTCTCCGCAAGCTGACGACGCAAGGTTGCAGGGGATGCCGGTCGCAAGAGCGGGCACTCCATCCCTGCGGGCGCGGGGTGGTGGTTGGTGGAGTACCGGTAGTTCTTCGACTTCTCGGCGATGGTGTGATCGCGAGTGGGCACCAGGGTGCCGTCCACGATGAGCACGGCGTCCTTGGCGAACCGCTTGCGGGACTGGAGCGCGAGCAGCGGCCCGAGGTGGTCGATGATGCGGTCTGCTGCCGACTTGGGCACCCCGAACAGCGGAGCGAGCTGGCGCACCGTCAGGTTTGTGCGCCAGTACGCCGCGACAAGCAGTGCCCGGTCCTCCAGGGGCAGGCCCCATGGCCGACCCTTGCGGACCGCGTCCGCACCTTCGCGCCGCAGCATGGTCACCAGCTTCCCGAAGGCACGCGGGCTCAGCCCGGTGAACGGGGCTATCCAGGACGGCTCCGACACCGTGATCACACCAGCCACGCCGGGATCATCGCACCGCAGTGTGCCTCGCCAGCAGGCGTCCCTGCATCAGCGGAACTCGTGGACCACCTGGATCTCACCGACGATGTGGGCGTTAAAGTCGTTCAGCTCCTCGGCCGGAACCCAGAGCTCAAGGATCGTCTGCCCACCGGCCTGCTGGATGGGATACCGGCTCAAGAACTCCGACTCGACCTCAAAGCGAGTGACGAAGCCAGCGCCATCGTGCTTCACGTTCCAGTCCCGCGCGATCCTGCCCGCGTAGTCCTCGTTGAGGACCGGGTAGAAGATCGGCTGCTCGGGCAGCCGGGGCGGCCATGCACGCCAGTTCAGCTCCCGCACCAGATCCAGCTCCTTGGGGCCTGTGGGGCGCCACAGGGTCGTCGTTGCTTGCTGGCTGGTCATCTGCATCGCTCTCTGAACGTAGGCCGCTGGTGCGGCTGGTCGGGAGAGCGGACGATACCGGCACCGCGTACTCATCAGCCACGCAGTTTCCGCACCGTGACCAGCAGTTACGGGACAACCCTTACGAGCTCGTGCACGGTAGGCGGGGAGGCGTCGAGTTCTCGATCGTCGATCATGGTTGTGTGGTGGGGAACGCGTCTCGTGCAGCGAT
>NZ_JOIU01000045.1 GCF_000720135.1 Streptomyces sp. NRRL S-1022
CGTACCGCATGTCCCGGCCCATCACGTAGAGCGTGCCGCGGCTGTTGAGGAAGTCCTGGACGTCGAACTTCTGCTCCCCGGGGCGGGGGCTGACGATCTCGATGACCTCCGGGTGGGACATGAACTGGAAGCTGCGGACCAGCGTCAGGTACACGCTGTCCCTCGTCTTCTCCGGGGCGTTCAGCATCTGGCCCAGGAGTTGGGCCCAGCCTGCCGGAACGCGGTCGTAGTGCCCTTCCAGGATGTCCAGCGGCTCGCGGTCGAGGCTGTTGGTCACCCACCTGCGGACCGTCATCAGGTCACTGCCTTTGAGCGCGGCCGCCATCAGGTACGAGGACAGCACCGTGAAGCTGTGACCCTCCCAGAAGGAGGCATTCTCCATGTCCTCCCCGGAGGCCGAGGCCGCCAGGATGTAGCCCGCGCGCCGGATGGCCACCGAAGGGATCTCGCAGCCCTCCACCAGGTTCCAGCGCAGCGTGTTGGGAACCCCGGAGACCCCGGCATTGAAGACCCAGAGCGGCCGACCGTGAGCGCGGCGCAGCTTGTGGGTGTGCTCGTACAGGTCACCGCGGGTCGAGGTGGCCACCACGGCGCCGGCCGCGTCGATGACCGCGTTGCCGAGCTGGGCGGACTTGCCGGAGCGGGGCGGGGCGTACATCAGCAGCAGGTCCTCGCAGGCGATGAACAGCCCCCGCTTGTAGAGGAGGTCCGTCCCCAGGTGGTAGCCGAGGTCATGCGGACTGATCGAGCGTCCCTTGACCCCGGCGAGGGACGGGCGCAGGACGTCGGCCCGCTTGCGCAGCCCCGACTCAGACAGCCACTTCCGCAGTTCCTTGGGTTCGGCGAACCCGACCTTTTCCGCATCCTTCGGCCTGGCCGTGGGGCCGGACTTGCCCAGGTCCCACTTCTGCTTCAGCGCCAGGTAGCCGACGACGCAGCCGCCCGCCGCTGTCACGGCGAAGCCGGGGATGCCGCCGAGGGGCCAGTGCGTGGCCACGGTACCGAGCGTTTCGAGGAGGCCGGGCACGTCGTCATTGGGGTCGTTAGCCACCGTCACCGCCACGGCGGGGAGACCCGCCGCCAGGGACGCGGGGCCCATGCCCCGCCGAGGCTTGCCGACGATGAGGCCGGCGGGCTTGTGCGTGTCGATGATCCGATGCATCCAGTGCGGCCGCACGGCGCCGGGAAGGTCTGTGCTGTTGGGGGACGTACTCTCTTCCTTGCGTGACACGAGCTTCTCCTCTTGTCGCGAAGTCCCCGGGCCGGCGGTACCAGCGCCTCCCGGGGGCGCCCATTTGATCCGGTGACCTCACAGATCACCGTACGAGCCAGGGCTGACATTCAGCCCCGGCATTTCTCAGCTGTGCTTCCTGATGACGTCGCCCAGGTACTTCCGGGCACTGCCTTCCGTCAGGCCAGCAGCCGCGTGCCACTGGCGAGCCAGGGCACTGGCCGACTGGTGGGGAGCCCGCTGTTCGAGAGGAAGCTGCAGGTAGAGGTACTCCAGCAGTTCCTTGCCTGCCAAACCCTCCGGAACCGTCGCCTTCTCCGAGGCCGCCACCTCGTCTTCGTCCAGGGCCCCGTCCTCCACCTCGTACACGGGCAGCTCAGGCGACGTCGCCGGGCCCGGCACGAAGGGCACGCCCTGGCTGTCGCCAATTGGCGACTGGCCCACCGCCCCGCCCGTCAGCGGCAGCTGCGGGTCGACGTCGGCCCACTCGAGGCTGTCGATCCGGGCCTGCACCACATGCGGCCGTCCGTTGTCTCGGGCCGCCACGGGCACCGAGGCACCCGCCTGACTGCCCGCGCCGTATGGGGCATACCCGCCGCTGAACTCCGCCTCCAGGTCAGTCCACCCGTGCACCTCGTCCGTGCCGGGAACCGACTGCTCAGGCTCCGGCTCTGAGGGGCCGGCCGTCTGCTCCACCGCAGCGTCCAGCGCCTCGGCCGGGCCGTGATGCTCGGTCTTGTCGACGCCTCCCTGCACCGGCTCCAGCTCCGGCACGGACACCTTGGGCAGTTCCTCGCGGACGTCGAGGCGCTGCAGCTCCGCAGGCACCGGGATTCCGGCAGCCTCCAGGCCCGCCGGCACCGTCTCCCGGAGCGGGACACCGTACCGGGCCAGCCGCAGCGGCATCAGGGCCTCCACCGGAGCCTTGCGCCGCCAGGCACGGCCGAACCGCTGCCGCAGACGCGCCTGATACACGAGCCGTTCCTGTTCCAGCTTGATGACCTGCTCGTAGGAGCGCAGCTCCCACAGCTTCATCCGACGCCACAACTTGAAGGTGGGGACCGGGGAAAGGAGCCAGCGCGCGATGCGCACGCCCTCCATGTGCTTGTCCGCCGTGATATCCGCGATCCGGCCGATAGCGTGCCGGGCCGCCTCGACCGCGACGACGAACAGGACCGGGATCACCGCGTGCATCCCGACGCCGAGCGGGTCGGGCCAGGCGGCCGCACCGTTGAAGGCGATCGTGGCGGCCGTCAGAAGCCACGCCGTCTGACGGAGCAGCGGGAACGGAATCCTGATCCAGGTCAGCAGCAGATCGAGCGCCAGCAACACGACAATGCCCGCGTCGATGCCCACAGGGAACGCGTACGCGAAGTTGCCGAACCCCTTCTTCAGCGCGAGTTCGCGCACGGCCGCGTACGAGCCGGCGAAGCCGATACCCGCGATGATCAAGGCGCCTGTGCAGACGACCCCGATCAGCACCCGGTGAACCCGGGTCAGTGTCGGCGGTTCTTTGGTCGGGATCGGGGCTGACCTGGGGGTCTGACCCGTACCCTGGTCCTGACGCATCTGACTCCAATCTCAGCGTCGTCTGGGCCTCGGTGGTGCTTCCTCACCGCCGGGGCTCGCTCTTTTAGCTGTCCTCCGGCGTCGCCTTCGCGTAGCCCTTGCGGGTCAGCCACTCGTCATACGCCTGCGCGACCTGGTCCTTCAGGCTCATGCCGGTGTCGAGCTTGCAGAGGGTTCCGCGTCGGTGCAGTTGGAGGTCTTCGGGAACCTCAACGTTGAGCGGACGCATCTTGCCCGTGTCCTCCTTCTTCGGTCGCCCCCGCTGGCGCTTGGGCTTTGGGGGTTCATCTGTCATCGGTCCGCCACCTCTCCGGAGCTGGTGCAGGTGGAGAGATGATCTCACCCCGCCTATGTAACCAGCTTCCTAGTTTCCTAGCAAGATTTATTCTTAGGAACCTTGTAACCTAGGAAAAATTCGCTACCTTGGAATCAGCAAGACGAGAGGGCCGGGGTTGCAGCCCCGACCCTCTCCACCCGGGCGAGCGAGCGACCGCTTCCCGGGCTTGGGACACCCCTGAGTGGAAGGGATCTCCGTGAGCAAGTCTGTCATCTCCTTTGCCGTCACCAGCACCCCCCTGGCGACGGTCGACCTCTCCATCAACGGCGGCCGCCGGCTGGTCGCCGTGGGCAAGTGGGGCCCGGCGTTCGAGCAGCCGAAGCCCGCGTGCGGTAACTGCGCTGACTTCCAGCAGGTCATGGTCCGCCGAGGCGGCCGGCTGGAGGCCGTCACCTGCCAGTGCGTCAGCACCGGCACCGGCGACGACCTCCCGGCGCGCATCCCCACCGGCTCCCCGAAGCCGCACGCGGTGCTGGCGGTGGGCGCATGACGCAGGAGGAGCAGGCGCGGGCGGCCGCCGAGGCCGCAGCCGCAGCCCAGCGCGCCGAGCAGACCCGCCAGCAGGCGGAGGCCGAACTGCAGCGCCACGGTCAGGCCGTGAGCGGGATCGGGGGCGCTCGATGAGCGACACCCGCCCGCCCCTGCCGGTTCGTCCGCAGCCGCACGAGCGCGACGGACGCCAGCCGCAGCAGCAGCCCGCGCGGCCGCACCCCGCCCGATAGGGCCTCCTGCAGGCCGTTCCCCTGTGGTTGAGCGGAACCCGGCAATTTTGCCGGGTTCCGCTCAACCGGGCGGCTTGCCTCCCCCTTGCTCGCCTTGTTGGAGAGGCACACCCATGTCTTTGATCGAACCCCTCGTAGCCGCTGCCCCGTTAGCGGTCGGCTGGACGACCCACGGTCTGCTGTTCCGCCGCCGCCTGGCCGCTGCCCGGCATTGCCCCTTGACCCAGCTCCTCACCCGTGAAGGGTGGGAGAAGGCCGCTATCCGGCGCATCCTGCGAGGTGGCGCCGCCGTAGCTGTCATCGACCTGGACGACTTCAAGGCCGTCAACGACACGTTCGGCCACGCCGCCGGGGACGCCGTACTCAAGGCCACCGGGCACCGTCTCCACCTGTGGGCCGGAGCCTCGG
Organism: Streptomyces sp. NRRL S-1022; assembly: GCF_000720135.1. GTDB lineage: Bacteria > Actinomycetota > Actinomycetes > Streptomycetales > Streptomycetaceae > Streptomyces. The sequence goes on from NZ_JOIU01000045.1 coordinate 4,268, forward strand.
ACGGCACCGCCGGCCGTCTCGGAGGCGACGAGTTCGCCCTGGTGATGACCGCCGACAACTTCGAGGACGGCATCGAGCAGCTGCACGAACTCCTGACCGCCCCCATCGACTGGCAGGGCGTGCAGCTCCAGGTCGGCGCGTCCATCGGAGCCGTCCCCACCGACGGACTCACCCTGTCCGAGGCCCTGGGCCACGCCGACCAGGCCATGTACCAGGCCAAGGGCAGCGGCGGCCGCCGCCAGCACCGCCGCCACCAGGACACCACCCAGGACAGCCAGGAGGTGGGCCGGTGAGCATCGCCCGTGAACGCCTGATTGCTGCCGCCGCCCTCGTCCTCTCCGTGCTGGTCATGGCCACCTCCGTGGAGATCGGGCGGAACGCGATCGAGGCCCTGCTGACCGCCGTCACCACGTACGGCACCGCCGTGCTGGCCGCCGTCCTGGCCCTCGCCCTGGCCAAGGCGCCCATCGGCTTCTGGCCCGTCCTGAAGGCCACGCGCACCGTGGTGACCACCGCCGTGCTGATCGCCCTCGTCCTGTACGGGATGGGCCGATCCGTCTGGGCGGTGATCGCATGACGCTGACCCTCTACGACGAGTTCGCCGGAGTCGGCGGCTCCAGCAAGGGCGCCACCGAGGTGCCCGGCACGGAACTGATCTTCGCGGCGAATCACAAGAAGGACGCCGTGGAGGACCACGCCAGGAACTTCCCCAACGCCGACCACTACGAGGGCGACGTGGCCCGCGCCGACATCGCCAAGTTCCCTCGGGCGGACATCTTCTGGGCCTCCCCGAGCTGCCCGCCATGGAGCAACGCGCGGGGCAAGCGCCGGGATTTCGACTCCAGCACCCAGGGTGTCCTGTTCTGGGAGGAAGAGCCGGACCCGGAGACCAAGCGGGCCCGCGCGCTCATGGAAGAGGTCCCCCGCTACCTGCAGGCGATGATCCGACGCGGCAAGCCCGTGCTGTGCGGGGTCGTGGAGAACGTCGTGGAGTGCAGGAAGTGGGACCAGTGGACCCGCTGGCTGCGCGAGGTCCGGTGCGATGGCCTGTACGAGGTCCGCGTGATCGCGATCAACTCCATGCACGTCAAGGCGCCTCGCAGCCGGCGGGCCCCGCAGTCACGGAACCGCCTGTTCGTCGCCTACTGGCTGAAGTCCCTGGGACGGACGCCGGACTGGAACAAGTGGCTGCGGCCCCGGGCGTACTGCAAGGTGTGCGACACCACGGTGACCGCGCTGCAGGTGTTCAAGCGGCAGGGCGTCGACATGGGTGCGTACGGGCGCAACGGCCAGTACTGGTACCGGTGCCCGAACGTGAAGTGTCGGGGCTCGATCGTGGAGCCCGAGGTGATGCCCGCGGCCGCCGTTATCGACTGGTCGATTGAGGCCCGCCGCATCGCCGACCGGGACGAGCCGCTGGCCGAGGCCACCATGGAACGCATCCTGCGGGGCATCCAGCGGTTCGCCACCCCGTTCACCGTGCCCGCCGGCGGGACCTGGCGGACCGAGCCGGTGTCGGTCGAGGAGCCGATGCCGACCCGGACCACCCGTGAGACGGACGCCTTGGCCGTGCCGCCGCTTCTCGTGCCGACCGAGGGCAGGGACGGGAAGGTGGCCACCAGCGCCGAGCAGCCGATGCGGACCCAGACCGCCCGCAACGAGACCGGCCTGGCCATCCCGCCGTTCCAGATCAGCCTTCGGGGCGGAGGGTCGAAGAAGATCACGTACGGCGTGGACGAGCCACTGAACACCGTCAGCGCTAGCGGGAACCACCACGGCCTCGTCACCGGTCAGCGACTGCTGATCCCGTACTACGGCAACGGCACCGCCCGCACCGTCGAGGACCCCGTGGGCACCGTGACGACCCGCGACCGCTGGTCTCTCGCGGAAGTCCGCGAAAGCGTCGACCTGGGCGACGTCAGGTTCCGCATGTTGGAGCCGCACGAGATCGGCGCCGCGATGGCCTTCCCGGACGAGTACATCGTCACCGGGTCCAAGCGTGACAGGGTGAGGAAGTACGGCAACGCCGTCACCCCGCCCGTGGCCGAGGTCATCGTGTCCGCCCTCGTGGAGGCAGTCACCGGCGAGCCGCTGGAGACGGCATGGTGACCCGCCGCCGCGATCCCCGCCAGATGAACGGCGGATACCAGCTGACCATGTTCGACACCGAGCCGGAGCCCGCCACCCAGGCGGCCCCGGCCCTGGGCCCCCAGTCGCCAATTGGCGACTGCCCCCCGGCGGCCGCCACCACCACGGTGGTGGACCTCCACGGCCACCAGGACGACCCCGAGTACGCGGACGTCGTGTACGTCGGCCGCCCCAACTTCCAGGGCGGGTGGCGCCTGCACGGTCACGTGCTCGCCAACCCCTACCGGGTGGGCAAGCACGGCGACGCCGCCGAGGTGGTCGAGCGGTACCGCGCCTGGCTCGCCGAGCGGCCCCAACTGGTGGCCCGCGAGCTGTCGAAGCTGCGCGGCCGGCGGCTCGGTTGCTGGTGCGCCGAGGGGCAGCCATGCCACGCCCGCGTCCTGGCTGAACTGGCAGATCAGGGGGTGAGCGCGTGAGCCAGGAAGAGGAGTTCAACCCCTGGAAGTGGGACCGCAAGAACTACATGGCGGGCAAGTCCCGGCTCACCGTCGAGCGGCACGGCCACGAGGTGACGCTGGACCACCAGGGCGTGTCCATCGACGGTCAGCGGATCGTGCGGGACAACCCGGGCCGGGGGGAGCACGGATTCGAGATCACCCCGTCCGGGAGCGTGCTCTACCGCGGCAAGGAGATAGCCGCCATCGACCCCCCGACGAACGGCACCGCCAACCCCGGCGAGGTCACCGTGTACGGCGAGAACGGCCCCGCCGCCCGCGAGCGGCAGAACAGCGAGGAGGCCGAGCGGCGGCAGCGGGACGACCGGTACCGCGCCAGCGAACAGCACCACCAGCAGGAAGTCACCCGAGATCAGGAGATGACGCTGTGACCGAGCAGCAGAGCCCCGCGCCGTTCGATCCGGCGCTCTACCTCATCGAGCAGGCCCACCGCCAGATCCCGGGGACATTCCGCCCGGCCCCGCAGCTGCCGCCCCGGCAGTCCGTCGGCCGCTGGCTCTGGACCCACTTCGGGCGCCTCGCGCCGGGCCTGGCGACCACCACCATGTCCGCGCTCGCGTGGAGCTGGAACGGGCAGATCCCGGACGGCTCTACCCGCCCCCTTTGGGTCACGGGCACCCTGGCCGCGCTCGCGGGATGCGCCGGATGCATCGCGGCCGCCAAGCCGCACGGCGACAACGGAACCGTTCGCATGAGCTTCTCGGCGGCCGCCGTGCTGGCCGTCTCCGGGGTGACCGCCTGGACACCGGACTGGCAGCTGGCTGCCCTGCTGTGGGCCCTGTCCACCGCCGCGGTGTACGCGGTGTGCGCCCCGCTCTGGCGCAAGGATCGCAGCGAGGCCCGCGCCCAGGCCCACGAGCTGGCCATGGAGGAGACCAAGGGCGCCAACCAGGCCCGGGTGAAGGCGATCGAGACCGCCGGCGCCGTCGCCCAGGCCCAGTGGGAGTACCGCCAGGAGCAGGCGAAGGTCGAGGCGATCGTGGCCGCCGCCCACGCCCGTCAGCAGCGCGCGATCCAGCCCGGCGAGGAGCTGGACGTGCAGGCACTTCTCCGGGCCGCGAACGTCGCCGAGCTGAACTGAGCGCAGGCATTTCAGGGACCCCCACGGCGGTGGGGGTCCCTACGCATTTCTCGGCATGGCAGCATCATGCGGGCCACCGCCAGACCGAGGGAGAAAGAAGCCCCGCCGTGCTCATCGCGAACATCAGCCCACGATCCATGGGCAAGACCACGGATACGGGCTTCATGGCCCACGCTCTGCACGAGGTCGGTTACACCGTCCGCGCGTGGGACGCCGACGAATCCCAGCACCTCACGCAGTGGTCGGAGGCCGCCGGCGGTTTCCCCTTCCCCGTCGAGAAGAACGCCACGGCCACCTTCGCAACCGATGTCGAATCGCTGAAGGGCGGGATCGACATCGTGGACGTCGGCCACACCGAGAACCACCCGCACATTGCCGACTCTGTGTTGAAGGTCGCAGACCTTGCCATCCTGCACATGGAGCCATCCATGGCCGACTGGCAGCGGGTCACCCAGCCGCGCACCTCCACCCCCATCACGGACATCGTGGCCCGCTCGGCGTTCGCACGCCCCGGACGCCAGGCCCCGCCGCTGTGGGTGCTGTTCAACCGGGTTCGGACCGGGGTCCGGTCGGCGAAGGACATCCGCGACATGATGCGCGAAGAGGGCTGGAACCTGTTCACCGTGATGATCCCGGTTCGGGACGAGATCAAGCAGGCGACAGCGTTCCCCGTCGAGCGCGCCGCGCACGGCCCCTTCGGTGAGCTGGTCACCGAGATGGAGACGAGGGGACTGATCAAGCGTGACGCGTAGGCGTGACCTGCGGGCGGGGGCCGCCGCGACAGCCGCCACCCAGACCCCGACGAACGGCTCGACCGCTACCGCCGCCTCCACCGGCACCGCCCTGGACACCACTCAGGACACGAGCCCGTCGAAGCTGCGGGACCAGCCGTTCACCCTCGCGCACTGGGGCGCCACCCTTCCTGAGCGGGACGTGACCCCCGAGGAGGCGAGCGGACCGCTCCGCCCCGATGAGCTGGAGCAGCTGGCCGAGTGCCACCGTGCCATCGACAACGCCCGCTCCGCCCAGTGGATGCTGGGCCGCGCTCTGGAGATCGTGCGCCGGCGACGTCTGTACCGCGGTGACGGGTCCCGGACGTGGCCCCAGTACCTGGCCGCTGAGCACGACGGCATGACCGAGCGAGACGCACGCCGGCTGCAGGAGGAGTGGCGGCTGGCCAAGGCCGTACAGGACGCCCTGGGCAAGCCCGCCCCGGCGTCCCATGTCCGGGCCATGCTCGACTACGCCGACAGCACCTCCGACGAGCAGGCCGCCCACGCCTACGTGATGCTCCGCTCCGCGTTCGAGGCAGCCCAGGTACGCCTGGCCGCTCACCAGATCACGGCCCGAGTCGCCAAGGCCCTGGAACCCGCTGCCGCCGAGAAAGACCCCGAGAACCGCCGTCAGGCGGTCGAAGTCCGATGGCGCGAGATCCACGCCCCCCGGCCGTCGATCCCCGCGCCCGCGAAAGCCCCAGACGCTGCATTGACAGCCCCAAAGACGAAGGAAGCTGCCGATCCCCTCGCGGAGGCCGTGACCGCCGTAGAGAGGGCCCTGGAGCGCGTCGACAATGCCCTGATGGATGAGAGTGCCACCCTGCGACGCTCCGCCGTCGACGCCGAGCACCTGCAGAAGCGCCTCCGCAAGGTGGGCCGCATCCTCGCCAAGGCCACCGTCCCGGCCGATGACGTCATCGACGCCGAGGTAGTGGAGGACCGAGCCCATGATTAAGGGGAACCCGGCAAAATTGCCGGGTTCCCCTTAACGAGGCCTTTCTCAGCTCAACGGCGTTGAGCGACGCGGGGGCGGTACGGCCCGCAGCAGCTCCCACAGCGGGCGCGAGCCCGCCGCCCACACGCCCAGCGTCTGGCGGTCGACCACGTGCAGCCGTTGCTGCTTGGCGAACGTCACCGCCGGCGCGGTCACCCGCCCGTTCGTCACGATGACCGCCACATCCGCACCATGCACCTGCCGGGCCGTGCCGTTGAGCACCTGCAGGTCCGGGGTGCCCACCGCCGAGCCCCGGACCCCGTTGCGGCGGTGCTTGCACTGGATCACCCAGCGCCGCCCGTACGGATCGGTCGCCTTCACATCGGCGCCCAGGTCCCCACCGCCGCCGACCCTCTGAGCATCCCGGCAGCCGTCCCGGCGCATCAGATCCCGTATCGCGTCTTCGAACCGGGAGTGGTGCAGTGCGTCCAGCTGCGGCAGCCCGTAGCGCAGCCCCTGCGCCCGCACCGCCTCCCACCGGGCCTGTTGCCGAAGGCTGTAGAGCCAGCCGCCGCCCGCGAGGCCAGCGAGGACCAGGAGCAGGGCGATCACCCACCAATGGGCCAGCAGCCAGTGGACCACCGTCACCACCACCGCGAGCGCCACGGCCGCCGCCAGGAGGAAACCGATCAGATCGGAGTCCTTTCGCCGACGACCGGGCCGCCTCGTGCGCCGCCGCGCCGGCGACCGCCGCGTCACCGGGTCCCCCGCTGGGACGGGAACTTGATCGGATACGACACCGTGGGCGTTGGCTGCGGTCTCCGCTTCCACGTCGGGGTCGTGTCGAACTTGATCGGGTAGTGGACCGTCGACCGCGGGCCCGGCCCCCTCTTGTCGCCCGCCCCGTCCGCCGACGCGTGACCGTTGCCGAACCCGACCACGGCTAACGCGAACAGAGCGAAGATCGTCATTTCTCGTCTCGCGCCCGGAGCCCGCCGCGAATGCCCGCGAACCGGTGTCCCGTCAGAGCGCACGTACGGCCGTACCCAAGGCATGGAGCCTCCCCCTCGTAGGACCATTGCTGCAACCAGCCATGATGACAGTCGCCACTGACAACGGATCAGGAGTCGCGGGGGCTCGCCTCCTACCCCGGCACCCTCGGACGGGACGGGCGAAGTTGAAGATCAGGGAGCGGGCGGGCAGGGGAGCAACAACCCCTCAGGTGGACTGTCCAGCCAGATACGGTTGAGAGTAGGCGGCTTCTTCCATGACCCGACCGAAGTCATGTCGACCGTGCCACCGGAGAACTCCGCGTTACGGAAGTCCACCTTGCCACCGGAGAACCTCGCCCAGCGGAAGTTCACCGTGCCACCGGAGAACTCCGCGTTACGGAAGTCCACCGTGCCACCGGAGAACTCCGCGTTACGGAAGTCCACCTTGCCACCGGAGAACCTCGCCCAACGGAAGTCCACGGTTCCGCCGGAGAACTCTGCCCCGGCGAAGACCACCTGACCGTTGGAGAACTCCGCGTTGCTGAAGTCCACGGTGCTGCCGGAGACCTCCGCGTAGTGGAAGTCCACGGTGCTGCCGGAGAACTTTGCCCGGCGGAAGCTCACGAAGCCGTCGCGGAACTTTGACCCGCGGAAGTCCACGGTGCCGCCGAAGAACTTCGCGTCGCCGAAGTCGAAGACGAAGCCGGAGAACCTCGCCCAGCGGAAGTTCACCGCGCCGCAGAACTTGCTGCCGGACAGGTCACCGCCATCGAAGGTGGCGCCAGTGAAGTCAAAGTTGCAGCTGGACCAGGATGTGTGGGTTCCCGGGTCCTGCAGGTGGTCTCGGATGACACGGATGAGGGTGAGGCGGACTTGGCGTTCCGCCTCTCTATGCTCTGGTGAGGTCGGGTCGGTTTGGTAGGGCATGCGCAGGTAGGCACACAGGACGTCGATGCACACCTGACGCTGTTCTTCCCAGTCGTCGGCGAGCCGGGCGAGAGCGTAGACGCCGGCGAGACGCACGGCGGGTTTGTCGTCGCCAAGCTGGCTGGCGGCCGTGGTGTAACGGTCGGCCAGTTGGCCTGCATCGGCACGGTGGGCGTCGCCCTCGGCGAGACGCTGTTTGCGGTAGGCGTAGACCCCGGCCAGGATGGCGCCGACCAGGGTGAGGATGGCGATCGTGGTTTTGAGAGCGTCCGCGGTGCCAGTCACCCGAGGGGCGACGACGAACTGATAGATGAGGCAGCCGGCGCCGATGGCTGCGAGCACGGCGAGCGGGGCCACGATCCACACACGCCACAGCTCCGGGGCGTAGTGACCGCGTGCCTGCCGACCTTGATGTCGCCACCTCGATCCACCTGTCACCTCTCCACCCTGCGGCGCTGTCGACACCGACTGGGCCGCTGGGACATCCATCCGGAGGTGTTTTAGGACCCCAGGGAGTGGCCTGCACTCCAATGCCGTACCTTGCGGCCGGTGCCAGAGAGAGGAGCACGGGCGCCGACGGGCCGACCTACGGCGAAAGGCTCGCGCGACACCCGCACTAGCCAGTTACGGTGCTGACCATGGCAACCAGCACGGCAGCACCGACCGAACACCCGGGACACGCACTACTGGTAGCTGCCGAGCCGCCCGTGCGCCATCCGCTCGCCGCCGGCGACGCTGCCCCAGCTGTCCGCGATCGCGCCAGCACGGCTGGTGGGTGCCTCGTATGCCAACTCTGTGCAACTGGCCAACCCCTACGACCCCCATACCGTGCTGACGACCATCCGCACCGCGGCTGCAGTCCAGGGCCAGTTACTCGTCTACGTCGTCGGACACCTGGCCGTCGACCACCGCCAGCACCGCCTCCACCTGGCTCTGGCCCGCACCACGGCTCGCACCGTCCGGTACACCGCGCTCCCATGGCACTGGCTCACCGCCGAGCTGCAGCACCGACCGCCGGACAGCACCTCGGTGATGGTCGATCTGGCCGCCGGCACCGACGTCTGGCAGGCCCTAGTCCAGCGAAAGCAGACTCTGGACGGGCCCTACGCGCTGCACGGTGCTGTGCAGCTGCAAGACCGCCGTCACCGGCCCAGACCCTCGTACACACATGCGCTCGCGCACATCCTGCGCACCACGCCGACGAGACCGGCCACCGACGACCTCCACCACCTGGCCGTCCGCGCCGCCAAGGTCGAGCCTACTGGCATCCTGTGGCTGGGCCCCGCGCCGCTAGACCCGACGCAGCCGTCACCCACGGTCGACGTCTCCGAACCAGGGCCTCGGCCAACGCAGCCAGCCGCTCCACCCTCATCGGCCGCCGAGGATGACCCACACCGCGCTATCAGTCAAGCAATCCAAACCGGGCGCCATGCGGAGGCCGCCGCCATCGCAACCGCGTGGGAGCAATCAGCCCTCCGCCGGCACGGCCCGCACTCTCCAGAGGTGGCCCACTGGATCGAGGTCCGCGCCGTCATCGCCCTGGAACAGGACGCGCCAGACTGGGCATGTGAGTTGTGGCTACGTGCTGCTGTGATGCGACTGACCGCCGACCAGCCCGAGACGCACCCCGATGTCGTCGCCGCCGTCGACCGCGCCCACTACGCCTGGCACCGCGTCACCAACCCGGAGCGAGCGCGTGAGTTGGGTACCGAGTTGTTGACCCTGCGAACCCATGTCACTGGATCGAGTGGCGCTCGCGAAGACGTGCAGCGACGCCTGGCGAAACTGCCGACAGCCCTGCTCCCTTGACGCCCCAAGGATTCGGTACGTCTGCATGGCGTGGATGCTCGACAACTGGGCTCCGCACACCTGGGAAAACTTCCAAGACACGGTTGAAAGTGTGATCCACACAGACCACTTCCCCGCTAAGATCCCCCCGTGGCAGTACGTGGACGCAAGCAACCGCACAGGCACGGGACGGGACACCTCCCGCCCAACGAAACCGTGCGCGCGAGCGTTGTGCTGAAGCCAGGCGACTACGTACGCGGGCTGTACGAGGAGCTGGTCAGAGACATGGGCGTTTCCGGCGCTGAAGTCCTCCGAGAAGCCCTCATGGAGCTGCACAAGCGCGAGTCGCGTCGCAAGGCGCGCGAAGCCGCGAAGAACGCCGCCGCGAACCCACAGGAGCTGCCTAAGGCCGGATGACGACAACATCCGGACGTCAAAAGGCCCCGGCCTTACCAGCCAGGGCACTTACGACGTGCGGAGGGATCTCAGCTGAGTTCGCACGCCAGCGGGCCTGAGATCCCCATCTTCTGCTGTTAGCCGCGAACCAGGTGCCGGGTTACCAAGCCGCCACCGGGTCCTCGTGTGCCCTCAACGCATCGCTGAAAGGCATTCGCATCGTAGCTCATGGCTGCGGTGTTGGCCCAGTGCGCCCTGGCTCCGGTGTGTCCATCTCATCGGCGTCGGTGCAGGCCAGCCCGCATTCGTTGATTCGAGATCACGCTGCTGTACTTCGGTTTCCCAAGATCACCCTGACCATGTGGTACCGGGTAGCGGAGCTGGCGTACGGGCGTGGCTTGCTGCCCGACATGAAGTACCGCTTGGCCCGGTTCCTCTCCCAGCAGGAGCTGGACCCCGCGACCGGTCGAGTGGTCGGTCAGTGGGGCACCGGCCGCACGGACGGAGGTATGACCCTGGCCGCCCGCTACGCCTGGCAGTTCGGCGTAGGAGAGGACCGGTTCTGGGACGACCTTAAGGGCCTGTACCGCTATGGGTTCGCCGCCCGGGTCGTGGCTCCGGCCCCCGGCCGGCGGGCGGTCTACGCCCTCGTCCTCCGGGTCGACGCCATCCCGCGCGACCTCCCGGACGACCTGGCCCAGCAGCTGAAGGTCTGGGACCTCCCCGAGGTCGAGGACCCCTACGAGGACGTCCGGTACGGCCACCTGACCGATGCCGCCGATGCCGCGGTGCTGTCCGGCGAACCCGAAGTCGTCGCTGTGGACGAGGAGGGCGCCGCCGAGCTGGACGCCGCCCCGCGCTGGGAGCATGCGGCCGGCTCCCCGGCGGCCGCAGCAGCCGAGGCCATCCGCCGCTCCGCCAAGGCCCTGGGCAAGGGGGCCGGGCCGCAGGATCTGCGGTGCTGGGCCGTGGCCGACCGCGACCGCGCCGAGGCCCTGACTCACCGCCTGATGACCAATGGCAAAACGTCCCCTCTTAACGCGAGGGAAGTTTCACCACTATCTGGTGTTCTTTCTACCGGTAGTAGGGGGTTGAGCTGGTCAAACGAGATGGGACAAGCAAAAACGACGCCTTCGGCGGCGCCTGGAAAGCAGCCTGCGTTCCTGTCCGGTGACGACCCTCACGCCGTCGCAGACAGGGTCTTGCGCCGCGCCTGGCACGCCTGGCGGGCCCAGCTGGGCCACGGCAAGGTTCTTTTGCCCTCCGGGCACTGGGACGAGCTTGGACGCTGGCAGGCGGCTTCCGCGTGGACCGACCTGCAGCGCACGGTTCGGATCGCACTGCGCCGGGCCACCGAGTACGAGTTGGTCGAGCTGTTGTCCAGCAGTGTGACCGGGGTGGACGACGTGGGCCGCCTGGCCGCGTGGAGGCTGTGGCGCCTGATCAACGACCGGCGCAACGCCCACCGCTACGGCGGCCGCCGGCGCCCCGTCGCCCAGGCCGACCACGTCACGAGGTGGGACCACGTCCAGACCGCCGTTGCCGAGCGGACCCGCATCATGGCCACCCCCGCCACCCCGGCGGACCTGCACGACCGCCAGGCCGAGCTGCGCGAGCAGGAGCGCCGCCGCGAGGCCGCGCGGATCGCGGCGGAGGCCGAGCTGCGGCGGGAAGCCGAGCGAGCCGAACTGTCCGGCCGCTGGGGACTGGACCGGTATGCCCCGCGCCCGCAGCAGGAGCAGCCGCGCCGCTGGGCATCCCGCGAGCCGGAGGCCCTGCACGAGGCGCAGATGGAGGACCGGCGCCGTCTCGACATGCCCCTGACGCGGTCGAGAGACGAGGAGACCTACCGGGCGGCCCTGGCCAGGGCCCGCGCCGAGAAGCGCGCCCGACGCCACAGCTGACGGCTGGGGCCCGCCGGGGGCCGGCCGGGGCAGTAACGTGTACGGAGCCATCGGGAGAGGGGACCCTGTGAGCCTGAAAGGCAAGCTGGCATCGTGCGTGCACCGGACTAACGGGCGCCCTCGACCGTACGATGATCATGTGACAGTCCGCCGCACTCTGGGCGCCGGCCCCCAGGCGTCCCCCTCCATCCGTGCCACCGAGGCCGACCTGCTCGACGCCCTGCCCGGCGTCCGCCTGCCCGACCTGGACGAGCTGCGCGCCCGGGGCGTACTCGGCGCCCACTCGGCGACGACGCCGACACCGCGGCGCACGCTCGGCGCCGGCGGCCACGCCGACGAGAAGCTGCCGCCTCGCACCACCTGATGCCTCACCCGGGTTATAGAGCGGGCGCCGCTTCCCGTACGATGCAGGGGACTCACCGCACCATGAGCTGGCTGACCAGGATGCACGTCCTGCGACGCCACGAGGGGGTCCGAAGCCGGCGGCAACCGGCGACAGACCCCCTGCGGCGAGTACTGCAGTCACCGGGCCCGGCCGTCCACACATCGGCCGGGCTCACTGCTGAGCACAGACCTTGCGGCGGGGCGATCCGGCTTCCTGGTCACGACCAGAAAGACCGCAGTACGGTGATGGCCGTGACGATCACGGGCGCCCAGTCCAAGAACATCTGACGTAAGGCCAGAGCGTTCTCGTAGCAGGCGCAATGCTCGTGCTGGTCCACCATGCCTCCCCTTGCTGAAGCCCCAAGTGGCCCTTGGGGAAGGGCCTCCGTTCCGGGAGGAACGAAGCAGGTGAGGGGCCTGCGCGGCGAAGTAGCCCCAAGCATAGGCCAGTTCGGGTCTGAGTCGGACCCGGGGGACCACAACTTCTGGGCTGCTGTAGCCATCCAACCACCACATGTAGTGGCTTACCTGAGTGCCTGTTTCTGAACCCCCGAAGGCGCGGGCTCGGTAGCCTGGTGCCAGGTGGCGGTAGGCCAAGGTCACCGTCATCACCTTGAGATCGATCAAGGTCGCGGCCACCTGGTGGACTCCCGGCGACGCTGATGACCGTCAGCGCCACGGCGTTCGTAGCGTTCTATCGCTCGCGTCACACCATCCCCGGCAGTTGCCGTTCGGGGAACGGTCACCGTGACCGTTCCCCGAACGTTTGCGCAAAGCGCCTATTTCGGTCCTGTGGCTCTTGACCTGCTGATACGGGGTTCAGAAACAGGCACTCAGGTATCGGGTGACCGCGCGTGTCGCGGGGGCTGGCCAGCGGAAAGGTGCTAAAGCGGATGCCGTGGGCTGGCGGCATGCAGGCTGGACCGGCTGCTTCCGAACGACTCCTTGGAGTCCCCGCCTGTACAAGAATTAGCTCAGTGCTGCCGTGAAACCGTGGGCCTAGGCGGCATGTGCCGCGCCAACTTGGCCAGGGCGCGCGGGCCAGCGGGATGTCGATCCCGCCTGGCTACCAAGCCGACTCCGGCCAGGCTCCCCGCACCAGCCATGGTGCCGAGGTGGCGCCGATGACCGCGGATCCCGGCAAGTCTTTCGCACGTTTTCACCCGAATGAGTGTTTGGAAAGCAACTAGCGTTGTGCGGCAGGGAGACCACTGAGAGAGGGGCCGGCGAAGCCACCGTCGAGGGCGGTGACGCCAATCACTGGGGGAGGACCGCTCCCGGAGTCGGCGCCGACCAAGAGGGCGACGATGGCGCCGTCCATCTCCGTCATGCCCGCAGCGACGGCCCCGGCACCGCGGCGGACGCTCGGCCCCGGCAGTCGCGGCGGCTCAGCAGGATGACCCGGCCCATCGACCGGATGCGGTGGCAGCCGGCTGGGTCCCTCACTCTCCGCTCGGGGATCCGGCGATGCGCATCGCACTGTCCATGACCGCGCACATCGTGGCGAGTTCCCCGTCAGCGATGGCGCCGCCCAGGGACCGCAGCCAGTCCGCCGCCCGCCGACCGGTGGTCGCCACCTGCGCGAGGGCCGCGCCCTCTCCGGGCCACGGCTCCCTCGGCGAGTCCACGTCGCAGGCAGGCCGCGGCAGTTCATACAGCGTCATGCCCGGACCAACGACCGTCCTGGCCGGGAGGCCACGTCGACATGGCCGGGCGCGCGGCGCCCGGCCGCTACCCGTAGGTGGTCATGTCCGCCACGCCGTGGCCTCCCCTCCCCGCCGGGCCGCCCGGCGGACTCCTGCTGCCTCCCCCGCCGCATCCGCCGCGAGCCGTACGCGTCCCCGGCCGGGCCATAGATCCTGGATAAGCTCCCCGCCTCCCGGTTCCTGACGCCCCGACGGTTCGTTCAGTGTCACAGTTATGCCGCTAACAGTGACGGACCCGCCTGCTTGTGAACGGGGACGTGATGGCCCGCAACTACAGATACCTGGGGTCGGGCGAATCGCCGGTGCGAGCGCCGATTTCATTGATGTATTCCTCGAAGCTGGGCGGCTTCACAAGATCGCTAACGACTGCTTGGACCAGGATGTCATTGGCCTTGCGAATGCTATTGACACCTCGGTACGCGAGGACAGCCATGGGGATCACCAACAGTAGCCACAGCAAATGCACTTGAGCAACCATCACACAACTCAGGAAAGTTCCAGCTAGCCCTACGTTCACCCTCAGATCGGCTTCGGCTACCAGGCGGTCGTAGTCGCCATACATGTCCTTGCTAGCGGTGTATAGCCGTGTGGGCAACTGTGGCAGATCCCCGAGTAGACGCGCCACAGCTTCTCCGACGTAAGGCCTAGCCTCGGACGGGTCTGAGATCCTGCTGGGGAAGACCTTGTATTCGCTGTACTCCGAGATCCGCCTAAAAGCCGTCTCGCTCAACTCACCCGAAGCGCCGAGGCTGATGAGACGTCCCTTTCCTGCTGTTACCTTCAGGCTCGGCAAGTATGAGTCCAAGAGCCTTGACTGCCGCCGCAGTGGCGCAAGGATTCCACGGTCGATATTCGACAGACCAGCCCGCAGCAAGCGGCTGAATGTTGTCGCGGTAACTTCCAGCACAGCTCCCAAAAGGTAGGCAAGGAAGGCGCCAGCCGCCAGGAGCGTCGGCTTCCCTAACCAGTGCGCTAGGTCGTAGAACGGTTTTAGGTGCTGCCCCGCTTCGGTCTTGGTTGGGAGCTTGTCCCCTAGAAGCAGATAGAACCCGAGGCCGTAGAGATATCCGATAGCCAATGGAGTACGAAGTTCCCGGAGTCCGGGGAGAAGGGAGGCGAGCATACGACCATCGTCCGCTCGGCGGACGATGGTCGTGGACTTAGACACGCAGCTACAGCGGTGGCGGTCAGCGCGGTGCGGGCAGAGTTGTGGGGGGAGCAGACGACACTAGTGAATTCCGGCCACCCCTTAGCTCCGGCACGTACTTGTAGATCGTGGTCCGCGAGACGCCCAACAGCTTCGCAATCGACGTGATGCTGTTCTCCGGATCGGTCAGCAGCGCGCGAGCGTGACGAACTTGTTCCTCCGTCATGGCGGGCGGCCGACCGATCCGCTCCCCCCGCGCGCGGGCCGCCGCCAGGCCCTCGTGGGTGCCCTGCACGATCAGTTCGCGGATGAACTCTGCCAGGGCCGCGAAGACGTGGAAGACGAGGCGGCCGCCGGGCGTGGTGGTGTCGAGCGATTCGTGCAGCGACTGGAAGCCGATCCCGCGCTTCCGCAAGCCGGAGACGATCGCGATCAGGTCTTGGATCGAGCGGCCCAACCGGTCGAGGGAGGGCACCACCAGGGTGTCTCCGGGCCGGAGGTAGTCCAGGCACTTCCACAGTTCCTCGCGCTCCGCGTTCTTCCCCGACTTCTTGTCGGCGAAGACCCGTGCGCAGTGCGCCGCCTCCAGAGCCGCGATCTGCCGATCGAGCAGCTGCCCCTTGGTAGACACGCGCGCGTACCCGACCCGGGCCCCGGAGGGGTTGTCGGGGAAGGCTTCCAGCGGGCTGTCAGCGTCCGCCCACTCAGCGGTAGTCGTCATGACACGGCACCGTACAGAAAAGGGCCCCAGAGGGTTCCTGGACGCCCTGAGTTGTTGAACACCCTTGTTGGACACTAGAAGTCGCTTCCGGCCGGGCGTGTCGACGTCCCGCCGCCCCTGTCCAAGAACCGATCGGTTGTTGAACAAGTTCACCGCAGCAGGGTGTGGAGCAGGCCGACCACCGCCAGGCCTACGAGAAGCGCGACCCCGACCGCGGGGTGCAGGAAGGCGATGTACGTGCCGCCGGCGCCCGCGAGCAGCAGTACGGCGGTGCGGGTGTCGAGACCGTTCATGTTGAACTCCAAGGCAGGGTGAGACGCGGCCCGTCCGCGTCAGGACCGCACCTTCAGGTACGCGAGGGTTAGCCCCGCAACTCTCGCGAAAATTCGCACCCCAGCCCGGGAAATCCCCAGCTCAGATGGCACGCCGCCCGGACAGGTCCGAATGGTGCCCGGATGATTCCGCCTGGCCGTCGATCCTGCACCAGCAGCCCAGCGTGGGGACGGCGAAGGGCCCGGCCAATCGGCCGGGCCCTTCTGTAGTTCCTCGTCAGGAAGCCGGGGGCAGCGTCCGTTCCGCCAGCTGCCCGACCGCCGCCATCCGGGCCGAGTCCCACCCAGGCTGGGGCGGAAGGCTCCGGAGCAGGCCCCGCAGTCGCTTCGCTTCCACCACGGTCACGCCCTGCAGTTCGAGCCGGCCGCGCGGCGCCGGGACCTTCGCCCCATGCACGGCGACCACCGGGCGGACCGGGACGCCGAGCGCGCGGGCCGCCTGTTCGGCCTCCCAGACCACCGTCTGCAGGGCGCGAGTCTGGTCGTACCGGCCGTACCGCAGGGTCCCGCCCTGCACGGCCAGCCGGGACTTGTCCGACGTCCAGTTCTTCGTGTCGACGTACGCCGCGCCGGCGGCCGTGAAGACCAGGTGGTCCAGGTTCGCGCGGCTCCCAGGGATGGCCCGATCGTGGAGCACCACGGCGTGGCCCCGGCGGACGAGCGGGGCCAGGAGCCGCGCCGTCCGGGCCTCTCCAGCGGCGCCCACCGCCCAGCTGTTGTGGGCCCGCCGGTATAACCGCCGGACGCCGAGTCCCGCGACGACGAGCGCGGCGACCAGGCCGAGCTGCCAGTTCCCCACGGTGGCCACGGCCCAGCCGACCACCGCGGCGGCCGCCGCGAGGAGCGGCAGCACCACCTTGGCCCGCCGATGCTGTGCCGCCCGTTCCGCCGCCCGCGCGGCCTCTCCCATCCGTCCCGCGCTCGCGCCCGCGCCGCCCCGGTATCCAGCCGTCGTCATGTGATGCCCGTACTGCTCCGGTCGCTGCCGGTCGAGAGCGTGGCGCCGACGCGCAGCCCGTCGCGCGAGACACCAGGCGTGACGTGCAGCCGTCACAGAATCGAGCACTACTCGCGAGTATGACGGCTTGACGCCACAGCCTCTCGGCCACGGTGGGCGGTTTACGTGGCGCGAGCGCTGCCGTCTGCGGCGGATCGGTTGTGCCGGAGGAAAGGCTGGCTACGGGAGGGGGATGGGTGGCCCGGGACCGGCTCGCCGTCGACTCCGCCGGAGTCGGGCCGGGCGCCGTACTCCCGCCGTCGCGGATGCGGGCGCATGAGGAGACCGCACCGCCGGCCGTGGCCGAGGGGGAGCAGCTGCTGCCGCGATGTGGCCGGGCCCGTCGTGGGCGCTCCGCTCACCGCGCCACCGCCGTGGTGACCGGTCCGGCGAACCCGCCGCATGCCCCAGATCGGCATATGCCATGTCAAGAATTACCTGACGACCACTGTTTGTCAGGCGTAACCTGACACTATGAGCGATGACGCGACACACGACGTCTCTACCGACCGATACGCCTACAGCCGCCGGGCTCTGAGCCGCCTCGTCCTTTCCTTCGAGCAGCGCGATCTCGCAGAGCGCGCCGCCGCCGGCGTTCCCACCGATGACACGTACGCCCATCCTGGCGAGCTGGTCGAGGAAGCCCAGACCCTGGTCGAACTCGCGCAGCAAGTGCTGCGGTGGGCGGTCATCCACGAACGGCAGAAGGGCACCAGCTGGGAGGAGATCGGCCAGCGGCTTGGCGGCATCACCCGCCAGTCCGCCCACGAGCGCTACAAGGACGCCGTCGATGAGTGGCAGTTCTCCCTGGTACAGCCCTACGAACCCGGCACCGCCGCCAGCCCATATCCCGCCCCGGTCCTGCACGAAGCCGCGCTGGAGCCCACCGCCACGGGGGCCCGGCTGGACGCCTGGGCGCGTGAGCACGTGCCCTCCGCGCGAGGTACGGAGCACCCGGTGACCGGACACCTGCCGCCACTGACCACGGTGGAGGAGATGAACCAGGTCCTGGCTGCCATCCAGCACCTGACCGCGCACGGCGCCAGCCCCGCCGAACGTGCCGCGGTCTACGAGCGCAAGGCCGCACTGCTGGAGCGCATCGCCGCCGAGGACGGGCGGCCCGAAGCCGCCGAACAGGCCGCAGACGCCCGCGCCCGCGCCGCCCGGCTGCGCGAGGAAGGCCGCCAGCCTGGTGCGGGCGGATGACCAGCCGCCTGCAGAAGAGGCACCCGTGCCCGGAGTCGACGGACCGGGACCGTCGTGGGCGCTCCGCTCAGCGCGCCGCCGCCGTGGTGACCCGGCGAGCGAGTTGAAGGTGAAGCGGGCCGGCCGCGCTCGCGGCCCCTCAGCTCCGGGACGAGGACGGCTGGCACCCTGAGACCGTCCACCGGATGCTTGCGAACCCGGCCGACAAGCCACCGATCGTCTACCCCGTCCGCGCACCGTGTGGCCTCGTGCTGTTAAACAGCACGCCAGGACATGGCACCTCCCGTGCCGTCAAATGTGGTCCCGAGGTGACGGCAGATCAAAAGCTCCAAGTCACCCCCAAGCCTGCTCCAAGTAGGCTGTATGGGCGACCTGGGGCTGCCATTTCGAAGCCCGCTGGATCGGCAATGAAAAAGCCGCGAACCATGAAAACGCGCAGGTCAAATACCTGTATGCCCGTTCCTCGCACGTTGACATGCCCACGACATGCAGGGTGACTGCTCCGCGCCGGCAACGCTTGCAGGCGCCGGGCAATTGCCTGTCCCAAGAGTCAACTTGACCGGCTTGCCTCTGAGCCGTCGGACCTCTTGCCTGCCGTGCGCCGCCGGCGACCAGCGCGCCGCGACCCGGTTCACTGTTCACGGGGTTCACCGGTTCACGGTGGTTCACGGTTCACGCTGTCCACTGGTTCACGGTTCAAGCGGTTCACGGTGGAAAGGAGTAGACCAGCGCGGTGGACACGGGTGGACAGAGCTGTTCCATCCGGCTCTCACCACTGTCTCAGCCGGGGGCCTCACGCTGTCCCAGCCCGCACTCACGGCGTTGTGTCGCAGGTCCAGGCGTTCCAGGTCCGGTCTACAGCCCGTCTACCGCGCGTATACAGCAGTCCACGAGAAGCCGCTGGGTTCACAGTCTCTTGCCCCTGGCTCACCGGTGTCTCACACGTGGTGCAGGCCTCTCTCGCGGTGTCTCACCCCTGTCTCACGGGTGTCTCACAGCCATTCAGGGTGTCTCACCCTGTCTCGCGCCCCGGGTTGCCCCGGTCAACCCCCTTGTTGACCGGAGGCACGACCTGCGGCTGAGGCAACCCTTCAGCCTTGACCGCCGCTCTGGCTCAGGGCGTCGCCAGCTCCCGCTGCCGACGCCGGCGGAGTGCCGTCCCCCACGAACGGGGACGCAACGCGGGACTGTACGTGGAGTTCAGCGCTGGACAGATTCACGAAGTGCACTGTGGATTCCAACGCTGGACAACTTCGCGAACTACGAAACAAGAACGCGGCAGACGCTTTGGAATCCGTCACGATGATTCCAGCAACGTGGAAAATGAATCGGGGTGAGCTGACACATTTGGAGATCGTGCCCGGGAATCCAAACAGATACCAGCCGGGCGAAATTGATTTACTCCATGGTAGTCTGTCACCAGCGCGACCAAGTGTCGTTGCGTCAACGTCCACATGCGTGAGGCCCCACTCCTCGCCTGGCAGCAAGTACGTGGGGCCTCACGGTTCAGCATGGTGTAGGACGATCGATGGGCCCACCCTTGGTCTGCAGTGCCGGGGGAGGGCCCATCGGCTTCTTCAGCCGCAGGTCACCAGTCCTTCCGGCCGTAGTACACGGCCTGAAGGACGGCTCCTACGAGCCGAGCCACGTCCGTGGCCCAGCGAAGCAGCTTCGCCCCCACCGGATCGTTGCCCCCTTCGGGGCCCGTTCCAGTGGTCACACCTCACCTCCTCTCGCCGGTGGAACCAGCTGGATGCCACCCGGGCAGCCGAGGAGGTGTAATGCTGGGAACAATACCATCAACGGGCGGTAGCCTCCGAACAGTTGGAGGCCTTTAAGGCCGCCTTCCACCGTACCGTCGAATGCATTGCCCAGTAATGCCTAAGCGGGGTCATGAATTCTCTACCCTAGAAGCCCGGACCCCTGGTTTAGGAAACCGCAGCTCAAGGCCCCATTGTGTAGATACACAGTCAGGCCTTCTCGTCGTGAGAAGGCCCCGGCAACCCCACCGAAGGACCACCGGCCCGCGGCGAGTTGAAGCAGACTCGTGATGTGACCGAGGCCACAGGTCGACCGGCAGGCGGCCCTGCACAGCACCGTGCTCGACAAGGTGGCCTGCCAGAACGCACGTTGCTCGGAAGAACATGCTGGCGGTTGGGGGGGGGAGCGGTACCGGCTTGGATGCCGGTTGAGCCGGTCGGAGCCGAGCCACTCCTCCGTACTCCCGCCGTCACGACCGCACAAGTGCGAGGAGGAGGTCTGCGGCAGCCCCTCGTTTCCTGGTGGGTTTCCGGAACCTTCGCAGGTCAGCAGGGGTAACAGTCGGAGCGGACTGTTACCCCGACCGTGCCGGAAGACCGAGGTCGTCCAGTGACTCTCCAGCCGCCCAACGCTGTAGCTGGCGGCCGTCGAGGAGCTGGACGCCGCCCTGGCGGGAGGCCCAGAGCACGTCCGTGCGGCTGAAGCCGCCGAGGTGGACCACGACCCGGATCAGGCGGTCGATCCCGGGTCGGCCGGCCTCCCGCAGGGGGGCGGGCACGCCCTCGTCCTCGTCCGTGGCGGCCGAGCTCGCCACCGGGCGGAACGCGACGTCGAGTTCACGGCCCCGGCGGTCCCGGGCGTACAGGCGCGGCCGCCCCTCGCGGGCGGTCAGGTCGACCACGCGCCAGCCGTCGCGCCGCAGCATCCGCGCGGCCGCCACCGCCAGGCCCTGGTCATCGAGCCGGGTCAGCTCCGCCGCGGTGTAGTGCCCGCCGCGCCGGCGGACCACCGCCCGGCGCCAGCGCACGCCCACCGCGGCGGCCGCCGCGAGCAGCACGACGCCTAGCACCAGGCCGCCGACGCCGAGCGCGCGGTAGAACCAGACGAGCAGCAGGACGGGCGCGAGCACGGCCAGGACGAGGCCGACGAAGCCGGGGAGCACGTCGCGGAGTTCGGGCCCGTACCGGCCCTGGGCGCGCAGTTCGGAGACTGCCCGCTGCCGTTGGGAGCGCCGGGACCCAGGCACGGGAGGATGCCTCCACCACAGATCCACCAGGGTCAACTCCCCATCACCACCACGTCCCGTCGTGCGGTAGAGATACCCGCTTCCTCCCGCGACTCGCCAGTCACGCCACGGTTCGGCCACGGAAGTGGCCGAAGGGCTTGCCCCGAACCCGACGCGTACGACGACTGACCACGAGCCGTCCACGGCCGCCGCTGGAATCGGGGTTCCAGCGGCGGCCGTCGCCGTTCCAGCCCCCGCCGACCCCTCCCCCGAAATAGCGTGTGCACGCTACGATTTGCAGCATGACGACTCAGGAGGGGACTCGGATCATCACCGCCCTGGAATCGGTCTGGGGCGCGATCCAGAAGCACCACCCCGACGTTCCAGACGTCGTGATCGTGACTGGAACCGGGCAGAAGCGACGCAGCACCAAGCGCCTGACGCTGGGCCACCACGCGGCGGACCGCTGGCAGGACGCAACAGCTGCCGGCCGCCGAGCGGAGCTGTTCGTGTCCGGCGAGGCCATCGCTAAGGGAGGCGAGGTGGTCGTGGAGACGATGCTGCACGAGGCAGCGCACGCGCTCGCGGCGGTCCGGGGCATCCAGGACACCTCATGTGCGGGCCGCTGGCACAACCGCCGGTACGCGGCCCTGGCGCAGGAGCTGGGGCTGGAGCCGCCGAAGCGGGCCGCGAAGGTGATCGGGTTCTCGGAGGCCCTGATCACGGCCGCCACGGTGAACCGGTACGCGGCCCAGATCCGGAAGCTGGACGCGGCCGCGCTCGCGCACATCGAGGAGTCCAAGGGCGACGAGACCGAGCCCGGCGAGGACCAGGAGCAGGACGAGAACAACCCGGGCCCCCGCGGCGGTCGAGGCCGGGCCGGGAAGCGCCTGGCCGTCGAGTGCGGCTGTGAGACGCCCCGCCGGATGCAGGTCACCCCGGCTTTCCTGGAAGAGGCTCCGGTGCTGTGTGGGCGGTGCAGGCAGGAGTTCCAGCCCCGGGAGCCAAAGCCGGAATCGACGCTGGAACTGGTGCTGCAGCTGGGCGAGGAGCCCGCGCCGGCCGAGCCCGTCGCGGCGCGGGTGACGCCGTGACTGCCGAGCCGACCACGGCGGTTCCGTGGCAGGCCCTGGCCGCCGACCCGGCGACCGTGGAACGGTACGAGGCCAAGGTGTACCGCGGCCCCGGCCCGACGTCATGCCACTGGTGGCTGGGGGCCATCAGCGACTCCGGACACGGCAAGCTCCGGGCGGGCAGCCGCCCGGCGGGCACCTCCCGCGTGGTCTCCGCCCACGTGCTGGGCTTCGCCATCCACCAGGGCGCGGCCGCCCTGCAGGCGGGCGCCATCGTCCGGCACAAGTGCGACGAGGCCAGCTGTCAGAACCCGACGCACTGGCTGATCGGTGACCGCCTGCAGAACATCCTGGACTTCCAGGCCCGTCGCGGGCTGACCGGTCACCCGCTCGCGGACGTGCGGGGCGCGGCGGGCCGGGCCGTCGCCGTCCGGGACGCCATCCTGGCGGCCGCCCCCGGCGAGGAGGCCGCCGCCATCGCGGCCGCGCTCGCGGCCGGGCACCCCTCCGGCGACCGCCAGGACACCCTCTGGTGAACGAAGCGTGTGCACGCTAGGCCGAACGGACGCACCGGGCCCAGGTTGAGGGGTCTGCCTCGCACCGCCGGAGGACGCTCCCGGCGGTGACCCCGGTATCCCGTAGCGGCCGGGCAGGGGCCCGGTTGCCGGGCCGCGTGAAGCGTGTGCACGCTAGACCTGGAGGCGTCCGGCCGAGCCGGACCAGGCGCCGCACCCGCCGCCGAAAACCACGCCTGGTAACAGTCGAGGCCCGCCCACGCGCTGCGGGTCGGGCCTCTGTCGTCGTCGGCACAGGGTAGCGGGCAGCCGCCCGCAGTCGTCAACACCCGCCCGTCCAGCGTCCCAAGGAAGGCCAGCCAACCCGCCCAGGTCCATCGGACAGGTAGCACCCCAGCAACGACCCAGACCACCAGCACCTAGCAGGTCATCGGACCCACGACAGCCACCCAAGGACCCAGACCACCTAACGATCCGTCACTCTCAAGGTACAAGCATCTCTCTAACACACCCTTGCATTACCATCCGATGGCCACTTACAGTGATCTGCATGACTGCCACCGTGAGCCCGGGATCTGACCCCGGGTACCTGATCAATCAGGTCGGTAAGGGTGGCGAGCACTACTACTTGAAGTCGATCGAGCAGGCGGGGGAGCCCGCCGGGATGTGGCTCGGGGACGGTGCTAAGGATCTTGGTCTGACCGGCGAAGTTGATCACGAGCTGATGTCAGACATGTACTCGAAGTTCACGCACCCTCAGTTCCACGCGCGGGTTCGCGCGTCACTCTCCGCAATCATCGCCGAGCCGGGTTCGGACGAGTGGAAGGCGGAGGTGGCGGCCGTCTACGACGCTGCCCGGGTCGGCCGGAAGCCGTACGACTACGCGAAGTCGACGGAGGAGAAGGTGGCGGCCGCGCTGGAGAAGCTGGGCCCGGACGCCACTCCTGAGCAGCGCCGTGAGGCGGAGCTGAAGGTGCGCCAGAACGCCCCCTCCAGCCGCTCGTACTACGACGTCACGTTCAGCGTGCCGAAGTCGTACAGCCTGCTGCACGCCGGGTTCCAGATCGAGGCCCAGCGGCTCCGCGAGGCCGGCGACCTGGAGGGCGCGGCCGCGGCGGCCGCCAAGGCGGACGCGGTATGGGAGGCCGTGATGGAAGGCGTCCAGGCCGGGCTGGAATTCCTGCAGGAAGAGGCCGGGTACGCCCGCGACGGACGCCATGGCGCCAAGGACGCCGAGGGCGCCCCGACCGGCCGCCAGGTCGACGCCCACCGGTGGACGATCGCAAGCTTCCGCCAGCACACGAGCCGGGACAACGACCCGCAGCTGCACGTCCACAACGCCATCTGGAACCGCGTGCAGGTCGAGGAAGTCGACCAGGTGACGGGCGAGGTCCGCTCCAAGTGGCTGACCATCGACGGGCAGGAGATTTACCGGCACACCAAGGCTGCCGGGCACATCGCCGAGAAGGCGTGGGACGAAGCGCTGTACCGCAAGCTGGGTATCCGCGCCGCCATGCGCCCGGACGGCATGGCCCGCGAAATCGTCGGCATCAGCGAGGAGAAGCGCGACAAGTACAGCTCCCGCCGGCGGACCATCACCAAGGGCACCGCCGAGCTGGCCCGCGCGTACGAGGACCGCGAGGGCCGCCCGCCGGGCGCCCACGAGCTGGCCCGGATGGCGCAGTGGGTGAACCTGGCGGAGCGCAAGGGCAAGACCGCCGCCGTCCCGCGCGAGCAGCTGCTGGAGCAGTGGGAGGCGGACATGGTGGCCGACACACGTGAGTCCCTGGCGGACATTCCAGCTCAGGTGGAACGCGCATCGGCGGAGTTGGAACAGCGCGCCGTCGACCTGGAATCGGGGCTGGAATTCGACCCCGCGAAGGTGGTGCGGACCGCCGTCGAGAACGCCCAGGATTCCAAGAGCGCGTGGCGTCGCGGTGACCTGATCGTGGAGATCACCAAGGCGCTTCCGGACTGTCTCGGCGGGTTGGAACGCAGCCAGGTGCGCGCCCTCGTCAACGAGCTGGTGGACGCGGCGTTGCAGTCGGGCGCGGACACCGAGGTGGTGCGGCTGACCGCCCGCAACCTGGTTCCGCTTCCCCCCGAGTTGACCCGTGATGACGGGCTGAGCGTGTACGCCCGCCACGGTGCCGTCCGGTACGCCACGAAGGCCCACCTGGAGCGCGAAGGACGGGTAATCGAGCAGGCGACAGAGCTGGGCGCCCCCGCTGTCTCCCGCGAGGCGATCGAGGCGGCCGTGGCCGAGGCCGGGCTGAACGAGGGCCAGGAGAAGGCGTTCCGCTCCATCCTCGCGTCCGGCCGGCGCATGGAGGTTGTGGCCGCCCCCGCAGGTACTGGAAAGAGCCGTCTGGCGGGTGCGATCCACGACACTTGGACGCAGCAGTGCGGCCCCGTGATCGGCCTGACCGTCAGCCAGCGCGCGGCCCGTGTGCTGTCCGAGGAGGGCGTGCGGAACGCGCAGAACATCGCCAAGTTCTTGGACGTTCACCGTCGCCTGGAATCCGGTGCACCCGTGGCCGAAGACGAGCGGGCAGCGTTCCAACTGCAGTCCGGTCAGCTGATCCTCGTGGACGAGGCATCCATGGCGGAGACGGGCCAGCTGGACGAGATCCGCCGCGTGGCCGCCCGCGCCGGCGCCAAGGTGCTGTACGTGGGCGACAACGCCCAGCTGGACAGTGTCGGTTCCGGCGGCATCTTCTCCCAGCTCACGGACGAGCTGCCGAACGTGCACCGCCTGGACCAGGTGATGCGGTTCAAGTCCGAGTGGGAGAAGCGGGCGTCTTTGCGGCTGCGCCAGGGCGACGCGGCCGTGCTCGCGGAGTACGACGCCCGTGGACGTCTCCGGGCTGGAACCCGTGAGGAGATGCTGGAAGCCTCGTACCAGTTCTGGCTGGCCGACCACGTGGCCGGTAGGGACGCGGTGCTGATCGCCCCGACGAAGGAGCAGGCGGACGAGCTGGCCGCCCGTGCACGGCAAGACCTTGTGCGGCTTGGCCAGGTCGAGGCCGAGGGCATCGAGCTGCCGGACCGCGGGCTGACCGTCGGCAAGGGCGACATGATCCAGCTCCGCAAGAACAGCCGGCGGATGACCACCGCGTCCGGCGAGCGGTTCGCCACGAACCGGGACGTGGTGAAGGTGCTGGGCATCGCCGAGGATGGCGCGGTGACCGTCGCCTACGACGACGGGGACACACTCCAGCTTCCGCCCGAGTACGTGCAGGAGCACGTCGACCTGGCGTATGCGGGCACCATCCATTCCACCCAGGGCCGCACGGTTGGAACAGCACACAGCTACTGGGACGGCACCGGTTCCAGGGAAGCCTTCTACGTCGCCATGACCCGCGGCCGCGAACGGAACACCGCCTACATGTCCACGGACATGCCAGGCGTGCCCGCCGAGCAGCGGCCGGACCCGATGGCCCTTTACAAGCAGACGCTGGAGAACAGCAGCGTCGAGAAGTCGGCCACCCAGGTGCAGCGCGACGAGGAAGCGTGGGCGCAGTCCCTGGCCAAGCACACGTTCGAGCTGGAAGACCTGGCGACCGAGCACGCCACCACGAAGCTGGGCCGCGTGCTGTATGAGGAGCTGGGCGCTGAGCGGTACAGCGAGCTGGCCAGCAGCGAGGCGTTCGGGTCCCTGATCCGTCTGGGCCGGGCCGCCGAGGCGGCCGGGTACGACGCCGAGGGCATCATGCGGACGGTGGCCCAGGGACGACTGGAGGATGCCAAGGATCTGGGGAAGGTGCTGCACTGGCGGGCGGAGCGTGAGCTGGAGGCCGCCGAGCGGCGTCAGGTCCGCGCGGACGAGCAGCGCGTGCGCGAGGCCGTCGAGCGGCAGGAAGCCACGGTCAACGACCTCATGGGGCAGCTGGCCACCGCGCCCGTGGCCCACGTCGGCCACGAGGTGAGCGACGAGGCGCAGGCGGAGGCCCTGCGGCAGGCCGAGGTCATGCAGCAGGCGCCCATCCTGGCCTGGAACGGCAGCCAGGAGGACGCCCTGGCCGCGCAGCAGGCGGTCATTCAGGCCCAGGTCATCGACCCGGCGGGGACCCAGCGCGCGGCCGAGGCGGCCGCCGCCGAGCAGGCGCAGCAGCAGGCCGCCCTGGACCAGGTGATGGCCATGCAGCTGGGCGCCGAAGTGCTGCACGGGCAGCAGGAGGGCCAGGAGCGCCACCGCATCGCGGAGGAGCACCGGGCGGCCGCCGAGGAGCGCACCGACTGGCGGAACCGCGTCGCCGACATCGAGGGCCGCAAGGGCGAGTACGCCCGCGCCGTGGCGGAACTGGCCGAGGAGAAGCGCCTGGAACTGGGCCGCCAGTTGCTGGAACAGGCCGAGGCCGGGGAGCTGCCGCAGTGGGCGCAGCAGCTGGGCCCGGTGCCGGACGCCCCCGAGTGGCGGGAGCGCTGGATCGAGCGCGCTGGCACCGTGGCCGCGTACCGCGAGGCTCACGAGCACGACCACGAGCGCGACCCGATTGGCCAGCGGCCGGGCCGCGGTGCGGTCGACGTCCGCCAGGACTGGGACCGGGCATACCGGGCCCTGGGCGAGCCGGAGGGCCGGATCGAGCTGGTGGGCGCCACCGACGCCACACTGCGGCGCATGGTCGAGCAGTACGAGCGCGAGACCGAGTGGGCACCGCCGCACGTCGCTGACCAGCTGCGTCTGGTCAGCGAGTCCGTGACCGAGCTGCAGCGCGAGGCGGTACAGAAGCTGATCGAGGCCCGCGAGGCGGAGGAGCCGGCACGGGCCGAGGAGCTGCAGGCCGCCGTCGAGGGCTACGACGCCCTGGCCGCCCAGCTGGAAGAGGACCGCGAGGCCCTGGAAGAGGTCCATCAGGCACGGCAGGCCTGGCACGACCACACAGAGGACGTTCGGGCCCAGGCGCAGGAGGCACAGCGGCAGCTGGAACTCCGCGCGCCGGAACCCCAGGCGGCGCCGGAGGCCCTGGAACTGCAAGAGGACGTGCAGGAACCGACGCTGGCACCGGAGCTGGAACGGCCGGAGGCCGGCGAGCAGGAGCGGCTGCGCGAGGCCCACGAGCGGGCCCACGCCGAGGGCCAACCGCTCACCCGGGAGGAGCTGCAGCAGGCCGTCCAGACCGCAGCCAGGGCGACGGAGATCCTGGCCGACCGCGAGCAGACCCGGCAGATGGAGGAAGCCGAACGCGCCCGCCGGGACGAGCCCGTGGTGGTGCAGCAGCCGGAACAGCAGATCGAGGTCCCGGAGATCGACCCCAAGGGGCACGAGGTCGGGCTGTAGGCGGACGGTGCACGTCCGGTGGCTGTAAGGAACCTCTGACAGCCACCCAAACATCCAGGCCCACTTCCCCCATAACCATTTGGGGAGATGCAGGGCTCTTGTGGGGCTGACCCGGTTGTGCCCGATGACGCAACCGGGTCATCTACCGGGCTCTCGACTCTCTTGAGGACTTCGAGGGAAGAGTTGCCCGCCGATTCATTGAATGCCGTCTGGCGGACTGTTCCTCTGCTCTTGCGCCTGGGGCAGTGACTTCTTCATCGCCCCGGGCTGGGTGTTGACCCATGAGGCAGGAGCACGACCTTGCGGGACTAACCCGCGGCTCCCTCACCCTCACGACTGCCCCGATCTGTCGGGGCCGGGAAGACTTTCGAGACCTGGAGGATCAGTGAGCACCGAGCAGCCCGACCAGCAGCCGACCCAAGTGCCGGCGCCCCAACGGGATCCCCGCCGCGAGTTCGTGAAGAAGGGCGTCTTGGCCGCGATCGGCGGTGCCGCCTCCGCCCTCACCCGCGAGGCCGTGAGGGCGGCGATCAGCGCCGACGTCTTTGGCGACGGCTCCTGACATGACAGGGACCTGTATCGCGCGATACAGGTCCCTTGGCTCTGTCCACGAGAACGGACATCAGATGTTCACCACTTCGGGAGGCACCAGGATTCGAACAGACCGCAATCTGAGGCGGAAGGTCCTGAGTCCACGACGCCGACGTGCTAGTCCCCATGAACCAAGTGTGGTGAGCCGACCTACGGCGAACCGCCGGAGAGACACGACCCCTGGCCCGGTGTCAGTCCCCGCGGCTACCGTCGTGCACATGGCCAGCAGCAGCGAGTCGCAGTGGCACCCACGCCGACTCCACCCGCCCGTGTCGGACGTCCTCCCCGTCCCCGAGCGTCCGACGATCGCGCCTGGAGCCACTCCGTCCTGGCCTGGCCACGAGTACGGGCCCACCCGCATCCCGACGCCGGCCCCGAGCACGCCAGGGCTTCCAGGAGGAGTCCGCCGGACACGGGAGGAGCTGGAAGCGCTGCGAGACGACGCCGCCCGGCAGTTCCACGTCGGCGAGCAGGCACTCGTGCAGCTGGACGAGGACGAGGACGAATACGACGTGAGCCGGCCCGCTTGGTTCGCCCAGGGAGTGTGGGCGGTGACCGCCTGGCTGCTGGGGGAGCTGCAGAACGCGCCGATCAGCGGCGAAGTCCACGATTACCCGTACACCGTCCGGCAGGTAGGCCTGGAGAAGACGCACGCGATCGACCGCCTGGAGGGCAACGACTGGCCCGACGTCGACCGGGACTATGCCCTGGGCGTTCGGGAGGCGGTCCGCTGGGCGCTGTTCGTCGGGAAGGCACGGCCCGTGCCGGCGGCCGCCTGACGTGCGCACGCGAAGAGGCCCGGACCCCATCGGTCCGGGCCTCTGTCATTGCCGGGCTCAGGCTGGAACTTCGCCCGTCTTCAGCATGTGGATGTACTGCTGCAGGTCTGGGGGAGTTTCCACCTTCTTGTTCTCCAGCGGGTCCTTGTGGCCGTTGTACGGGTTGGTCCTGCCGTACTGGTCGGGCGGTTCCGGGCGCACGTTGCAGCCGTCGAGGATGAACCGGCCCTGCCGCACCGCGTCCGGCAGCCACCGGCCCAGCCACTCGGCTACCCGCAGCGGCCCCGATTCCGGGTCACGGAAGGCCCAGTTCCAGGCGGCCATCAGGCCGGTGAGGGCTTCCACCATGTCCGGGTGCAGGTGCCAGCAGGACACCGGCATCTTGTGGTAGCCCAGCATCTCCGCAAAGGACCGCGGATACCGCACCCGGAAAGTGCCCATCGTCCATTCCAGCAGGATCTCCCACGCCTGTGCCTGCTGCTGCGAGTTGAACGTCGACCAGTCCCAGACGGGGAACTTCTGCGCCTCCGGCTTCTCCGTCAGCTTCTTCACGGTCAGCGCCAGGTCCGCCACCGTGTCCGGGAGGCCGAAGCCTTCCAGGGCCTCCAGCCGTTCGGACACCCCGTCGAGGCGCTTGCCCAGATCCCGACTGCGTTCCCAGAGTGCCAGCACGTCGCGCGACGGCTCGGCGGCCCCACGGCTGCGCTCGCTCATGCGGTGTACCTCCGGTCAGCGTCAGCGGCCGGGTAGCCGTACCCCGGCTGGGAAGGCACGCCCGGAGCCTGCACGGGCTGCTCATGGACGATCGGGGCCGTCGAGGGCATCTGCGGAGGCAGCACCGGCTGCTCCGGCCGGATGCCCAGCTTCTTCAGATCCTCGTTCAGCTTGCCCCTGGCCTTGGCTGCCTTGGCGAGGTAGCGGGGGCCCTTCCTGTTCAGCTTGGCCTCCAGTTCCAGCCGGGCCTTGTCATGCTTGGCGAGCGCCCTGACGTCGGCACGCTGCCAGACCGGCGTGAAGCGGTACCGGATGGGCGGCAGGTGCCGGTAGAAGATCAGGCCGGTGCCTTCAGCCATCTGCCGGATGGCGTCCTGGGGCATGACCCGGGCCCGCCGAACGGAGATGCTGCGCGACTGCTTGTCGTCGTCCGTGCGGTTCGGGGAGGCGATCTCCTCGTCTTTCTCCCCGCACAGCAGGGAGAGTTCTTCCAGATCCTGTGGCAGCGACAGGCCGCCCAGGACCACGCGCGTGCTGTTGTTCATGATGGTCTGCGCGCCGTTCGTTCCCCATCGGTCGCGCAGCTGGGACGGGGACTGGACGGAGATCAGCAGCTGGATGTTGCGGCCGCCGGCATCCGCCGACCACAGGTGAAGCGGCAGGGGACAGATCACGGCCGCCTCGTCTAGGACCATCCGCAGGTACGGGTCCAGTCGTCCGCCGGGGGAGTTGTCCGCCCGGACGTAGGCGGCATCGTAGATTTCGCCCACCAGCGCAGAGAATAGCGGGGCGACGGAGCCGTACCGCATGTCCCGGCCCATCACGTAGAGCGTGCCGCGGCTGTTGAGGAAGTCCTGGACGTCGAACTTCTGCTCCCCGGGGCGGGGGCTGACGATCT
>NZ_JOIU01000046.1 GCF_000720135.1 Streptomyces sp. NRRL S-1022
CCTGCTCGATGAAGCCGAAGCCCTTTTCCGCGTTGAACCACTTCACGGTACCAGCAGCCATGTCATATCTCCTTTGGGGCAGTGCATCGGCGTCCGCACTGCACGGACACCGTGTCGCCGCGATGATTGCCCCGCCCGGAAATGACCGGAAATACAAAAGCGCTCCCGACCGGCAGAAGCCTGGCGGAGGCACTTGAAGTTTCGGGAACCACAACTGCAACTGAGATAGACAGTAGCACGCCGGAGCGGCCCGTGTGCGGTGGATAATTCCACTCTGCTCTTCGCGGCAAAAACTCCCACCGCACGGCCCCGCAAAATCTGATCCCTCGGGAACAGATATTGATTCACTCGGAGTTCAACGTCTCAGGAAGAGTTGCCAACCGGCACGCTGCGCGACGGCTGGAGCAAAGCCGCTGCCGCCCAGGAAATGCAGCTTCGAGACTGTGGGGATGACCACGCAGCGGCTGCCGTTCCCGGTCCCGGATCTGTGTCTGCCGAGTGACCGGCAGATCCCGCGAAAGTCATCCTGCGGGAGTTCGACAGTGCCGGCACGTGCTGGGTGAGTGCGCTGCAGCCCCCCTCGCCGCCTTCGGCACCGGGATGGACGACGACACCGCCGGCCCGGCCGTTCCCGCCCCCCGACGGCGAAGCACAGCTGTGAGTGAGATGCCCGCCGACACGAGGCGCACTCCTTCTGGGCATCACCGTGCTCGTGACCGTCCGACACCGCATCCAGGCCGTCGGCTCTTCCTTCCGCCTCACCAACTATTGACGGCACCCTTGCCGTCCTCCGCTACTGAGCTCGGGCACCGCATCGGCGCGAGGCGGCCAGGCACTGGGATCGCAGCACTGATCGGGACGACCGAAAGCCAGCCAGGTGCCCATCACCCTGCTGTCTGTCCATGGTTGGCGTGGTCTTATCCGTCGATGCACCTGCCGGCAGGACGGCAGGCTGCGTCGTGTAAGCGGATTGCCTCCTCGCGGCAGATCCGCGATTCCGTGAGCACGGTGGCTGAGGCGGCGTACGGCGTCGGTGCAGCCCAGTGCGTTGACGCCTTCTGCGACCGCGGTGCCCTGTTCGCCGAGAGCCAGGTCCGACCCGGCACACACGCAGTGAAGGCCCGGTGGATACCGGGCCTTCACGTTTGAGTAGCGGGGACAGGATTTGAACCTGCGACCTCTGGGTTATGAGCCCAGCGAGCTACCGAGCTGCTCCACCCCGCGTCGGTACGGTGAACTGTACGGCACCGATCGGAATCGGCCCAATCGACTTTCGCCGGCGCTCGGAGCGGGCCCGATTGCTCATGATCGAACGACATGGCCACTGCTCACCCGGTCTGGATCTGGATCGTGAGTTCGAGTGCCGCTGGAGTACGGGCGCACCTGGAGAAGTCTTCACGAACTGGTCGGCGTGCTGGTCCAGGCCGGGCAGGTGTAACCTCCATGCGCCTTTCCGTGCAAAGCCCCCGCTGTCAAAGACGAGCAGGCTCACCGTGCCGGCCGAGGCAACCGGTGCGCTTCATGCAGCACCTGGCGCTGTGGGAAGCCCCCGCACTTGGCGGCGAACGGCCCGAGACCACCTGGCTGGAGCACGTCGCCGACGAGCAGTACCGAGCCAAGCGCACCTCGAGCCACTGACTGACTCCACACGTCAAGGGAGCACCACGCATGCCGACCACGATGACCGCTCTGTTCGGCGGCACGGGCCCCGACTGGGCACTCCGCCACGTCCTCGTCCCCGAACCGAGTTGACTCTTCGGCCACTCGTGACCGGCCTTGACGGACAGCCGCATGGCCCGCCCTACATGTGAGCGTCACGGCCGACAGCCCTTTCCTCCTGCTGGGGTGGAACCCAGCCACACCGACTCGCTGGCAGGGTGCAGCCTGTTCACTGGAGACGCCGAGCTCGGACTCGCCTGTCGGCGGGGCCAGGTATCGCCTCAGACACGTCCAGAGGCGTTCGACTTTGCGCAGGCGAAGGCCACGACTACTGGTCGCGGAGGGCTCCGGGCTGTATCTACCGTAAGACGCGTGTCATCACTGCGCCCTCTCGTCGAGTGCTCGGTGGAGGAGAACCCGAGAGCCACGGTGCCACCGCCGGAGCTGCAGCGCACCCGCTCGGAAGCCCCCGCCGGCCGCGTCTGCAGGGGCTTGCCGTCGAACGCCTCTCTCACAGGCGCTGTCACACGTCTGTCACCAACTACGCCGACTCCCCCGGACCGCGATGCCCTGACCTGCCATTGCGCACCCGCCCTGGACTGACGTGGACGCCCGAAGACGGTCTCTACAACCTGTGCCAGGTGGTGCCCAGTGAGGGACCCAGGATCAGGACCGGAGCGTCTTCTGGCCCGTCGAAGCGGTATTGCAGGGTGTTCCGTACGGGTTCTTCGATGTGCACGCCTGACCGTGAGGACAGTGCGTCCTCCCGGCTCCCGCACCCTCCCAATCCCCGCGCCGCACAGCTTCCTACCCTCGGCACGGTTTCCAGACGGTCTGGTTTGCAGCAAAGCGCGTAGTGCCGTCCCCCAAGGATCGGCATGCCGCACCTCAAAACCTTCCGGGATCACCGACGAACAGCCCGAACGCCACACGGCGGGCAAGCTCTGCCTTGCCTCGCAGGAGGGGAGACGTTGGCCGTAGCCTGGCCGCCCCTCCCCCGTTGCCGTCGCTGGTCCACAGCCAGCAGCCGGCCTCCGGGTCACCTCCATTTCACTGCCATACGGCTGGGCGGGTCGCTCAATCGGCAGGCCGCCTGAGTCACGCTTGCCCCTCCGTCGCAGCACCGTGCAGGCCGTCCCACGTTGTGGCGGCTCCGCGGAGGTCCTCCACGTCCGGCTTCACGTACCACTTCTTGGTGGTCTTGACGTTCGTGTGTCCGGACCACCGGGCAAGGATGTGATCCAGCACGCCTTTGTTGGCGAGGTATGTGAGGCAGGAGGAGCGAGCGTCGTAGAGGCGCACTCTGCGGAGTTCAAGGATCTCCATGAGCCGGTAAGCGCGTCTGCGGAGCTGCTTGATCGTGAAGGATTCCCCGGTCTCGTGCACCACGACGTATCCGGAGTCCGAGTAAGCCTCACCGAGGACGAGCTTCTCCTTGGCTTGGAGAGCCCTGAACGACTTGAGGGCAGCCAGCACCGGTGCCGGCGAAGGAAGATCCCGTTCCCCAGCCAGGGACTTGGTGTCCTTCTCCACAACGTACCGATTTCCCATCATCGTCCGCGTGTTGGCTATGGTGATCGTGGCGGCCTCCAAGTCCACGTCTTCCCATCGGAGTCCGCAGACTTCAGCCGGACGTAGACCCATGAGGGACAGCAAGAGGGCAGCGTAGAGCCGTTCTGTCCGGACACCGTGAATGAACGTCTGAATCTCCTGGACGTTCCACGGCACCCGTACCGCATCTCTTGCTGCGCGTTGGGCGTGAGTGAGTCGTGGTTCTACAAGCACCACAACCGGCGGCTCACCAGCCAGGAGGTCCGTCGTCAGCAGCTGATGGAGGTGGTGAACGCGGAGTTCGCCAAGTCGGGCGGCACCTACGGTGCCCCGAAGATCTGGATCTCGCTGGTGCGGCAGGGCTGGCGGGTGTCGGTGAACACCATCACCAAGCTCATGGCCGAACTCGGCCTGACTGCCCGCAAGGTCCCCCGCCGACGGGGGCTGCCGATACGGGCCGAGCCATTGGTCACCATGCGCAGGCACTGCTGGGCCCGGTCGGCCCTTCTGGCCGCCTCGTACCGGTCGGTGACATCCACCACCACATTGGCGATGACCAGCGCCTTCCCGTGCTGGTCCTCCAGCCGCTGCCCAGGCCCGATCGCTTTCCGGGTCGGCGCGTGTGCGGCCCACCAGTTGCTCGTCCACCGCGGGGACTCCAGACACCAGAACTTGACGCATTTCTGCCTCTGCGGCCTGGAAGGGCGCACCAGGCAGGCTCTCGGCGAATCGGTGTCCTACGTGGTCAGCCTCAGGTAGGGCGTGCATCGCCGCCAGGACAGGGTTGATCTCCACATATCGTAGGTCGGTGTCGAGGATCGCCAGACCGATCGGCGCCTGGGTGACCAGCCGGGTGGACAGCGCCACCTTGCGCTCCACCTGCCGCAACGTGGACCGGTCGGTCGCCAGCCTCAGAGCGTGGTGGTCGCCGACGTTGTCCGTCAGCCGCATGTTGCGGAACTCGACCATCCGGATGCTGCCGTCCTTGTGCCGGATGGGGAAGGCGCCAGCCCAGCCTCGGCTGGGCTCCATCACCTGAGCGAAAAGCGTGATCGCCGCAACCTGGTGCTCCGGGTGCAGGAGGAGCGGCGCTGCGTATTGCCCGAGCGCCTCACGCCGTCGGCCTCCAGCAGCACCGCGGCGACATCCAGTAGATCCATCAAGCCGCTCGGCCCGTGGCGGCGTCCTGCATGTTGCCGTCCGGCGGGCGCTCGGCCATCGAAGTGCGGCACCGCGTCGGTCGGGGTGGCCCGGCAGTACTGCGGAGCGTTGGGCAAGCGGGCGAACTGCCAGGTCGCGGTCAGCGTCCACGCGGCCACCGACACGGCCTCGTGCCCGCTGGAGTGGGAGCTGTTCCTGCCCGGGGAATGGATACATGACGACGGTCGGCGCCGCCGGGCCGGGATACCCGACGAGGTCGGGCATGTATCCAAGACACACCTGGCTCTGGGGCTGCTGGACCGGCTGGCCGCGCAGGGCCTGACCGTGCCGGTGATCGTGGCCGACGCCGGCTATGGCCGCAGCGTCTCCTTCCGCCTCGCGCTGGAGGAACGCGGCTGGTCCTACGTCATGGCCGTCGACCCGAAAGAGATCGCGCGGCCTGCCGACGCCGAGCCGTATCAGCCGGCTTACGGCGGACTGGGACCGCCGACCCTGCCCAGATACCGTCAGGCGCCCCGCTCGCTGCCCGGCCTGGTTGCCGAGGCCGCCGTGTTCGAGGAAGTCACCTGGCGGCAAGGCAGCAAGGGCATGATGAGCTCGCACTTCGCCGTTCTCCAGGTGCGGCCCTCGGGCAAGGAAGCCTCCCGCACCGCTCACGAGCAGCTGGCGGACGCAACCGGTGGGACGGTGTGCTGCCGCTGCGGACGCTGCTGGTCGAACAGCCCGAACAAGCCGACGAGCCGACCGGCTACTGGATGACCAACCTGCCCGCCACCACCCCCATCGCCGATCTGGTGCGGTGGGCGAAGATGCGCTGGCGGATCGAGCACGACTACCGCGAGCTCAAGCACGGCCTGGGCCTGGACCACTTCGAGGGCCGTACCTGGCGCGGCTGGCACCACCACGTCACCCTCGTCACCGCCGCCCAGGCCTTCCTCACCCTGCGGCGCCTCGACCCAAAAGTCCAAGTGCCGGCCTGACCCTCTACCAGGTCCTGGACACTCTTCAGGACCTGCTGAGGTGCTGGACCGGCACCTGCCACACCTGCGGCCGACCCCTCACCACCAGCAGGACCAGACCCAGAACCTAACGAAGCACTACTAGGCAGTTTCGTTTGGATCAGCCGGTCGTTGGTCCGGTTGTGCCGTTGACTGACGCCCAGTGGGCGCGGATCGAGCCGTTACTTCCGGACCGGACACCGAAGCCAGGTGGCCGCTGGCGCGACCATCGTGAGGTGATCGACGCGATCGCCTACAAGTTCCAGACCGGCACACAGTGGGTGCACCTCTCGGAGAAGTACGGCAACTGGCGAGGCGCCTACAACCGGCTGCGGATGTGGGCGGTGGACGGCACCTGGGAGCGGGTGTTCACCGCCCTGGTGGCCCAGGCCGACGCGGACGAGGACCTGGACTGGGCCGTGTCGGTGGACTCCACGGTCGTGCGGGCGCACCAGCACGCGGCCGGGGGACGCAAAAAGGGGCCCCGGTCGGCGAAGCCGGCGACCACGCCATCGGCCGCTCCCGCGGCGGACTGACCACAAAGATCCACCTCGCGGCCGACGGCCGTTGCCGGCCCCTGGCCTTCCATCTCACCGTCGGCCAGGCCGGCGACGCACCTGCCTTCACCGAGGTGATGGCCCGCCTGCGCGTTCCCCGACAGCACGGTCGTCCGCGCACCAGGCCGGACCTGGTCCTGGCCAACAAGGCCTACTCCTCCCGCGAGATCCGCGACCATCTACGCAGACGCGGTATCCGGGCGGTGATCCCTGAACGGGCCGACCAGCAGGCCAACCGGCGGCGGCGCGGACCGGTCGGTGGCAGACCGCCGGCCTTCGACCGGGAGGCGTACAAGCAGCGCAACACCGTCGAGCGGTGCATCAACCGCCTGAAGCAGTGGCGCGGCATCGCCACCCGCTACGAGAAGACCACGACCATCTACCTTGCCGGACTCCACATCGCGGGCTTCTTCCTCTGGTCCTCCCGCTGATCCAAACGAAACCGCCTAGAGGTGGTGCGGCACGCTGGGGGCAGTCGAGGCGTTCGCAGAAGCGGCAGCCCATGCCGATGGGAGTGGCGGCGGAGGCGTTGGTCAGGTCGAGGCCGTCGGAGTAGACGAGACGGTGGCGTGGCGGATCTCGCAGCCCAGGCCGATGGCGAAGGTCTTGCCGGGTTAACCCCAGCCGCCGCGGTGCCGGGTGACGGCTCGCGCAGTCCACAGGTAGCGCTGGCCGTCGGGCATCTCGGCGATCTGGAGGTGGATGCGGCCTGGGGCGGCGAACGCCTCGTAGATGTTCCGCAGCGGGCAGGTGCCGCCGGCCCGGGAGAAGTGGAAGGCGGTGGCCGACTGGCGTTTGGACATGTTGCCGGCGCGGTCGACGCATACGAAGGATAAGGGGACGCCTCGCAGGCGGGGGCCTTGGAGGGTGCTCAGGCGGTGGCAGACGGTCTCGTAGCCGAGGCCGTAGCGGTCGGTGAGGCGTTCGATGTCGTAGCGCACCTCTTCGGCGGCCGCGTGGAAGGTGCGGTACGGCAGGATCAGGGCCGCGGCGAAGTAGTTGGCGATGCCGATGCGGGCTAGGCGGTGGGCGGGTGAGCCGTGCTGGAAGTCCTCGGCGGCCTGACGGTCCAGTGCTTCGCTGTACTCGAGCAGAGCGAGCTGGGTCGCCATCCGGAAGGCTCGCTGGCCGACGCGCAGAAGGGTGGACATGCCGGTGCGGGTGGTTTCGTCGTAGCCGTGGAGGTGGTCGCCGGTGTCGGCCGAGAGGTGGATGCCGTGGGTCTTGGCCAGCCGGTTCGTCAGGGCCTGTACGACCTCGTCGGGCCGGATGCCGACCTTCTCGGCCAACCGCTCGGCCGGGAGGTCGATGTCGTGCAGGTAGTTCTGGCGGCCGTAGAAGAACTCCCGGATCTCCTCGTGGGGTGA
This sequence comes from Streptomyces sp. NRRL S-1022, assembly GCF_000720135.1. GTDB lineage: Bacteria > Actinomycetota > Actinomycetes > Streptomycetales > Streptomycetaceae > Streptomyces. The sequence goes on from NZ_JOIU01000046.1 coordinate 7,294, forward strand.
GCGTGGTGTCTCCCCCGCCGGGTCGCGGCCGTCGGCTGTGCCGGTCAGGCGCTCGGTCAGCAGTTGGTTGCGGCGGCCCAGGCCGAGGAAAGCCTGCGCGACCTCGGGCAGCCGGGAGCCAGTTCGGCGAGGCGGTATTGCCGGTCGAGTCGTGGACGCAGTCGGTCCGGCGGTTCTCGCCCGTCCTTCGGCGACCGAGGTCAGCCGACGGGCGGCGGTTACGGTATACCCCCATCGAGGACCTCTTTGGCCGTTTCGTGGTTGCCAGGGCCGACTGACGGCCTTTTCCAGAACCTTGCCGCCGCCGGGTCGGTCGAACGTGGCACTGCGGTACTCCCCCACCCCGTAGTCGGTGATCGCACTCGTCCAAAGAAGAGGTGACTTGACCTCAACTCCCCGGAGACCAGGAACTCCATTGCGTGGCCACGAATGGGGCGAGGCAACCGGCCCGTCACCGATCGACCGTGGGAAGACGGGCAGTAAGCACCACCTGATCTGCGACGGCAGAGGCACTCCGTTCAAGGTCATGACCACTGCGGCCAACGTCAACGACGTCACCCAGACCCTGGCCCTGGTCGACGGCATCCCACCCGTGCTGGCAAGCCCGGCCGCCCGCGGCGCCGGCCGGACACCGTGCTCGGCGACAAGGGCTACGACAGCAACCCCAACCGCCGTGAACTGCGCAGGCTCCGGATCCTGCCAGTGATCTCCCGCAAGGGCGCCCCCAACATCCGGGGCCTGGCGAAGCTCCGCTATGTCGTCGAGCAGATCTTCTCGCTCATGCACCACTTCAAGCGCCTGGCCGTCCGCTGGGAACGACTCCTCGACCTGCACGACGCCCTCGTCTCCCTGGCCTGCGGCCTCATCTGCTGGAGACGCCCCAAGAAAGCCCGATCATGATCGTGTTACGAGTTCTAAGAAACTGATCATTCAAAGCAGCTTGTGATATGGTGATTTCGATGGCGTGTTGCTAGTCGCTCAGTCGAATGTCGGGGCGAGCTGGTCGGTCTACGCCCGGTTTGCGACGGCCGCCCTCCGAGTCCGCACAGTCTTGTCACTGCCCTTAGTTCGACGTCAGGACCTTGAAGCACAAAGGAGACGGTATGTCTGAGCCCGCCGTGAGCGTTATCGACGGCGTACTCGAAGAAGTAGCAACAAGCTTCGGCCTTGCCTCGGTGTCGATCGATGATTCATTCGTGGACCTCCGCGTGAATTCGGTCGCGGTATTACGCCTGATGGCCGCCCTTGAGAAGCGGTTTGACATCCCCCTGGACCTCGTCGATCTGTTTCAAGCCCAAGCCGTGGACGATCTAGTCGAACTCGTGACAAGTTCCCTTGATCAGCGGAATGGTGAATAACATGGAGATCGTCCCGCAGTCCTCTCTTTGGCGGCAAACCACCGATGTGGACTACATGCGGCAGGACGGCCGAGAGGAGCACCCGTCCCACCGTTGGGTGACAGAACGACTCACCGCTGTCTATGCGGATACATCGTTCTCCTTACTGGACTGCGGCGTCATGTCAGGCGTCACCTATGAGGCGTTCCAGAAGGCCGGACTGCGGGTGGACTACACCGGCATCGACATCGGTCGATCCATCATCAACGACTGCCGCGAGAAGTACCCCGAGGCACGCTGGCACCAGATGACCGTCACCGATCTCGCGCTTCCCGACTCCTCTTTCGATGTTGTCAACTGCCGCCACCTTCTTGAATGTCTTCCCTACTACGAGACGGCCGTCCGAGAGGTGTTTCGGGTGTCCCGTCGTCATGTGGTGCTCTGTTTCTTCCAGCCCCCCCGTGAGCCCGAGGTTCTGGTTCGCCGCGAGTCATCCGGCGGGTATGTGTGGTTCAACCGCTACGCTCCGGGCCCTTTGGAGCAGCTCCTCTCCAGTCTGTCCAACACGGTCGAGAGCGTGGACGTGGCCCATGACCGACGCCTTAACCGCATTTACTTCTGCACCAAGTAAGTCGGCACAACGTGCGACTTGACGCGCCAAAAGGGCCCGGGCGGCTCGTTCAGCAGTCCGGGCCCCACACCTACGGCGAGTTCTCCTCCGAGGCGACAAGCCCCGTCGACGGAGTCACCTTTCACCGCCGCACGACATCGTTGACAACCGGTTGGCGATGGAATGGGCTCAGCAATGCCCCACCTCCTTGAGGAACCCTGCCGCTACACGAGTGAGCGCTTCCCCGGCTTCAAAGACCGACAGATGATCCCCATGCGGCTCCATATGCAGAACGGAGCGCGGCAACGCCGCTGCGACCGCGTATGACCCGGCCGGATGGGTCGTTTCATCATCCGCGCTGGTGACGACGAGGGTGGGCGCGATGATGCGGGGCAATGCGTCACGAATGTCCTCCGCCATCAAGGCACCATTCAGTTTCGCATACCGGTACATCGACTCATCATCCCGGTAGGGGCGAAGCACCAGGTCCGCGATATCCGGGTGCAGACCAGCTGTCTTGCTCTGGTCCAGAGCGCTCCGCACCATCGCCGCGCTCTTTCTGTTCTCCGAGGCTATGTCCAGCAGCGCCTGCAGATTACGCTGATGATCGCTTGTCGGACTCTCCGGGCCCAGTGCGTAGTCACCGTGCCACAGGCTCAGGGAGGTCACGCGGCCCGGCCGGGCTTCGGCAGCCCGCAAAGCCACGACGGCACCGCCGCACAGCCCCATCACGTGCGCCTGCGGCACGTCGAAATAGTCCAGGACAGCCAGCAGATCCTCGACTTGATGCGCCACCTGGTGGCCCATCAAGTCGAAGGCCTCGGCCGCCTCCGCCGTGCAGTGCCCGCCACTGGACAGGCCCCGTGTCTCCCAGGTGAGCACGTGGTGACGATCCGCCAGGAACCGCATCCACGGGCCGCACAGGTCAGCCGGCATGCCGCACGCGGAGGCGATCAGCACGGCCGGGCGCCCAGGGGTACCGGCCGAACTCACCCGCAGCGGCACTCCGTCGGCAGAGGTGATGCGTGTGCTGCCGACGACCCCTCCGGTCCAGGTGGTCATGGTGCCAGGGCCTCCTCGGTCCAACGCCGCCTCCTGAGCGGCTGTCGCTTGTTCGGCTGCCATGCGGACGCTTCCCGTACTGCTACGGGGTTCCGGCCGTGCACAGCGCGCTCACCACGTTCCAGAGCCCCTGGGGCGTGGTGAAGATTCCGGGCTCCACAAGATCATCGGGGAATGAAATTCCATACGCGTCTTCGATGCCCAACATCAATTCGACCATGGCCAGTGAATCCAAACCGTAATCCGGAGTGTACAAATCGGCGAGCAAGGGCTCGTCGGGCTCCAGCAGGCTCAAGGAGCGTCGCATCAGTGACTCGAACTGCTCATCCCAAGGCGGATTCATGACTCCACTCGATTCGCTCGTGCGCGGGGCGCTGAAGTCGGTCAACCGGCCGGCCCTTTCCCTGATCGCGGCAGAGAACGGTAGTCGATCTTTCCATGACTGGTCAGGGGTATCTCGTGCAGCCTCACCCAGTTGCTGGAAACGGCCCATGGCAGACTTCCACGAAGATGTTCCTGCAGTTCTCTGACTGACACGTCATCGGCTGCCACGTAGTAGATCCTCAGCCGGTGGGACTCCCCTGCGGCCTCAGCGGTCACGGCGCAACCAGCGAGTGACGGGTGACGTCTGAGGACGAGTTCGACCTCGTCCAGCTCCATCCGCAGTCCCCGGATCTTGATCTGCCGGTCGGATCGACCGAGATAGTACACGAGGCCGTCGTCAACGCATGCCAGGTCGCCTGTGCGGTAAAGCCGTGAGCTGGGAAGCCCGGGACCGAGATCGTTACGGAAGAACGAGGCGGGGCTGCCGTCCCCGCCGAGATAGCCCGCTCCCACGGGTACCCCTCCGACGAACAGCTGGCCCGCCTCGCCGGGGCGTGCCGGACGCCATACCCCATCGTGCTCCACGAGTACGTACAGGAACGTATTGGCTATGGGCCGGCCAACGGGCAGCCTGGGGCGTCGCACATCGGTGCGTCGGACCACATGCTGAGCGACATCGTCGGAACACTCGCTCATACCATAGGCGTTCAGCAACCTCGCGTGGGGCAGCGTGTCGAGTACCTCCGCGGCGAGCTGGGGGCGCAGTTCCTCACCCGTCGAGACCAACCAGCGCAGCCTGGGCAGCCGCTCGCCGTCGGGCCTCCTGCGGAGTTCGCCGACGAACATGGAGATCATCGTCGGCACCATCTGCGCCACAGTGACCTCATGTTCACTCAAGGCCTTGAGCAATCGACGCGGATTCGCCACGTCGAACCCCCCGATGACGGCCACTGTGGCACCTGCCGTCACCGCCGCCAACATCTGCCATATCGAGACGACGTACGTCGGCGGAGCGGTGAAGGCCACCACGTCCCCAGAGGTGAGATTCAGCGAGTCGACCATGTGCGTCAGGTGGTTGGCCATTCCCCGATGGTCGACGACGGCGCCTTTGGGCGTGCCCGTGCTGCCCGATGTGTAGATGACATACCGGGCCTGGTCGCCGGGGTCGGTCGGCGGCTCGCAGGGCGGAGCGGACGGCTCGCACTCTTCCGCCTCTTCCAGCTGCAGCAGTTCGGCACCCGCGTCTGCGGCAGCACGGACAAGCGCCGGGGAAGGAGACTCGTGCGCATCCGCCTCCGCACTACCGCGATGCACCAGGACGCAGGTGCACCGCGCCTGGGTGAACACCTCTGCCAGCCGCTCCGGCGGCCACGCGCCATCCACCGGGATGTAGACGGCACCGATGCTTTCGAGCGCGAGAAAGGCAACGGCGCTCTTGTGGCTTCGCGGCCCCGACACGGCGACGCGCTCACCCGGTGTGCAACCCTGCAACAGCAGGAATGAACGCAACCGGGCTACCTCGTCATGTAGTTGTCCGTAGGTGGTCCCCTGCTCGCCTTCCCTGAAAGCCACTCGGTCGCGACTGTCGCGGGCGTGCGCGTGCAGGACGTCGGACACCAGTGGCGCCGACCGGTGCACGGTGCCGCGCCGTACCAGCGCGTGGTCGGCCTCCGCGGAGATCGTGCCGGGTGCCACGGCGAGCACCGGCAAGGACGTGTCGCCCACGCCGTCAGTCGTAGCGCTTGTGCGGTTCACTCCGGGCACCCCTTCTCTCCGATCCCTCACGGGATCAGCGTCTCGGCGAGCAGGTTTACGTACTCCTCCAAGAAGGCATCGACGAACGCCCGGCTGTAGAGGTTGGCGTCGTACCCGATCGCGCCCGTCAGCTCCTTTCCAGTCAGTTCGAGGCGGAACTTGATCGCGGTCGCCGCGGCACCCTCACGCTCGCCCTCACGCTCCTCCTCCTGTATGAGCGGCTGAAGTGGGACTCCTCCGAAGTGCACCGCTTCCCGCCTCGACGGGTGCTGGTCGAAGATGAACATGACGTCCACGGACGCGGACGAGAACCGGGCTCGCCGCCATAGCGTCTGGGCACAGATGTCCTGGTTCTCGTAGGCGTCGAGGAGAGTGGAACGGACGTCACGCACGAGTGACTCTGGCCGGCCGTCAGTGGGCACGCGGACTCCGATGACCGCGAAGTTGAGGATGCAGCCGATCAGGTCCGCCGTCTCGTAAGCGGCTCGGCGGTTGAACAGGGTCAGCACCGCGACGTCCGGACGCTGGACACGCCGGGCCAGCAGTTTCATGAAGGCAGCCATGGTGATCATGTGAGGGGTCGCCCGGTACCTCTTAGCCGCCGGCCACAATGCATGACCGAGGTTCTGCGGGAGGGTGAACCTGCGGGTGCACGGCCTGCGCCGTGCGGGGCTGCTCCCCCCGACCAGGTCGTGGGGGACGTGCAGTGGACGCACCTCGCGCAGCACGCGGTTCCAGTACTCGGTCTCGGAGGCGGCCTTCGGACTCCGGGCCACGGCCCGCTCCCGGGCAACCCAGTCGCGCAGCCGCGGCGGCGGAGTGCGCACGCGGTCGACGTCGCCGCACGACAGCATCTCGTACTCCTCCGACAGGTCCCGCCACAGGACGTCCAGAGACCAGCCGTCGGCAATGATGTGATGGACGGTCAACAGCAGGACGAAGTCGTCCTGCGAGCAGCGCACGATGCCGAGTCGGACGAGGGAATCGCGTGCCAGGTCGAACCGGCGGTGCTGCTCGGAGTCCGCCAGATCGCGGAGGATATCGTCCCTCGACGCTTCAGGAATGCCGCTGATGTCGCGGAGCCACGCCACGGGCCGGGGCGGCTGTCGATGGATGATCTGGACCGGCTCGCCGTCGACCCGGCCGAAGTTGGTGCGTACGGCCTCATGTCGCAGAGTCACGTTCCTGACCGCGGCCTCCATGATCGCGACGTCGAGGGCTCCGCGCACGCGTACCGGTGTCGACATCACCAGTCCGGGGTCCGGGAACAGGCGTTCCCGCCCCCACCAGTAGCGCTGCAGCTCGGACATCGGCGCGAGGGTGTCGGTGGTGGTGATGACTGGCTTCAAGGAGTACACCCCCTAGCGTTTCCGGCTCGGTTCCGCCGCGACCGTTTCGGCGCAGACACGCGCCAGGTCTCCTATCACCGGGTGGTCGAGGATCTGCCGTACGGACACCTCGGCGCCCAGTAGCTGCTGAAGCCGGATGGCGAGCCGGGCCGCATGAAGGGATCCCCCACCGAGTTCGAAGAAGTCGTCGCGCGGGTCGATGTCGCTCTCCGCCACGCCGAAGATCTCTGAGAGAAGTCGCATGAGCGTGCCCATGACCACTCCCTCGGCCGCCGGCTCCTCGGCCGTGGCCTCCGCTGCGCCGCCCGGCCCGGTCTTCGCGGGCTCGTCCACTGGAGGGGACAGGGGCTCGACCGAGAGGGTCCCCAGTTCGGCGACGCGCACACCGGTTGCGTCGACGATGCGAGCGAGCAGGAGCTGCAGGGCGTCCGCCGCCTTCACCATCGCGGATTCCGGGAACATCCCTCCCGCGTAGCCGAGCCGGGTGACCAGTGTGTCCTCGTCCAGGAACGCGGTCAGCACCATGGGGAAGTGTGGTGTGTTGTGTCCGCCGAACGTTACGTGCAGCCCGTCCTCACGCGTCTGCGGCCGGCGGACCAGACCGGGGACGTTCTGAAAGACGAAGCCGGTGTCGAACAGGGAACGCCGGCCGCACGCCTCCTGTATGGCGGAGAGTCCGAGGTACTCGTGGTCCGCGAGACGGGCCTGTTCCGACTGGATCCGCAGACACAGCTGCCCCACCGTCTCAGCGCCGTCCAGGCGGATCCTCGCCGGGATCGTGTTCGCGAACATTCCGATCATGCGATCACTGCCGGGCAGGTCGGCGGGTCGGCCGGCCACCGTCTTGCCGATCACGATGTCGCTGCTGTCGCAGAGGTGGCTCATGACGAGTCCCCACGCCGCTTGGACCACCGTGTTCAACGTCAGGTCATGGTCACGGGCACAGGCGCGCAAGCGCTCAGTGGTCCGGGGGTCCAGCCGGCGTTCCAGACGACGCGCCACAGACGCCCTGTTGCCGGCCCCGTCGAACGCCACACGGGTGCCCGTACGGAGCCCCGAGAGATAGGCACGCCAAGCCGCCTCAGCCGGCTCCCGGCTCTGACCGGCAAGCCATGTCCCGTATGCGCGATAGGAACCGGGTAGGTCGCGAGTGGTCTGAGTACCGTCATACCCGTCGACGATCTGCTCCAGCAGCAGGTAGCCCGACCACCCGTCCAGCAGGATGTGGTGGTAGGTAAGGGCCAGCACGTGCCGTTCCGGCGTGACGCTGATCAGCAGGCCTCGGATCAACGGCGGCTTGGCGAGATCGGTCTGCCGGCACAGCTCCGCGGAGAGGATCGAGCGGAGTTCGTCCTGTCGACGGGACGGCTCCTCGTCGCGCAGGTCCACGCTCTCCAGTGGTATCTCCGCTTCCCTGAGGATCACCTGCACCAGCCGCCCCGTTCCCGGACGCATGTGGAACCCCGCGCGGAGCGCGGGATAGCGGGCCAGCACAGTCGCCACGGCGGCACGCATACGGTCGGCGTCGAAGGGGCCGCGGAACTCCATCGTGGCCTGGAGTACGTACGAGCCTTCCTCGCCCCCGCGGTAGAGCCAGTCCAAGTACAGGCTTTCCTGAGGGGGCGTGGCGGGCAGGACATCCTCGATGTCCGAATGGGTCACGGTCACCTCCTCATCTCCGCCGCGATGTCATCGAGTTCCTGCTCGCTCAGCGCCTCCAGTCCGTCGACCGGGTCGGCCGACGCCACCTGGGCGTACCGGGACTCACCGGCCGAGGCCGCCCTCTCCCTGACGATCGCGGCGAGCGCACGTACCGTCCTGGCATCGAAGACATCCTGGATCCCCAGCTCCAGACCCTCCTGGCGGGCCCGGCTGACGAGGCGCAGGACAGCGATGCTGTCGCCTTCCAGCGCGAAGAAGCTGTCATCCATGCCGACGGAATCCACTGAGAGCACCTCGGCGTACAGTTGCCGAAGGCGGTCCTCCTCCGCGCCGCCGTGCTGCGAAGCCGGCTTGTCTGCGGTCATTGGCGCCTCCCTGGTCGTTTTGTCTGGCCTGCGGGCGTCCTTCATGTCGGGCTTCCGTGCCAGGAACGCCACAGGCCGGCGTAGGTCCCGCCCGCGGAGACCAGATCGTCATGACTGCCCAGCTCGGTGAGCCGTCCGCCCTCGAGGACGGCCACCCGGTCGGCGTCATGGGCGGTGTGGAGACGGTGTGCCACGGCGATGACCGTCCGTCCCTCCAGCACGGTGGCGAGGGTGCGCTCGGCACGGCGCGCCGTTCGCGGGTCGAGCAGAGCTGTCGCTTCGTCGAGGATCAAGGTGTGGGGGTTGGCGAGCAGCACCCGTGCCAGTCCTAGTTGCTGTGCCTGCGCCCCGTTCAGGCGGTTGCGTTGGGTGCCGAGTCGTGTGTCCAGTCCGCGGGGCAGGCGCTCGGCCCAGTCCGCGCCGACGGCTGACAACGCCCCCATGAATTCCTCGTCCGTGGCCGTGGGCGCCGCGATGGAGAGATTATCGCGCACGGTACCGATGAAGACGTGGTGCTCCTGGGTGACCAGGACCATCTGACGGCGCAGTGTCTCCGGCGGCAATGCGGCGACGGGGACTCCGCCGACGAGCACGGACCCCCGGTGCGGTTTGTCGGTGCCGGCGATCAGTCTGCTCAGCGTGGTCTTGCCCGCCCCGGACGGCCCCACCACCACCAGCCGTTCACCCGGGCGTATGGTCAGGGACACGTCCTGCACCACGTCGGTGACGCCGTCGTAGGAGAAGTGCACATGGTCCAGCTCGATGCCGTGACCGGTCGGCTGCCCGACGCCGCCCTCGGTACCGGCTGGCTCGTTTGCGCCGGGCGCCGGACGAACCCCCTCCACCCTGGCGAACGACGCCCCGCTGCTCTGCAGCAGCTCCAGCCATTGCAGCAGCGTGTCCAGCGGCTGCGACAGCTGCCGGAAGTACAGCGCCGAGGCAACCAGTGCTCCGATGCTGACCAGCCCGTGGTTGTGTAGCACGCCGCCCACCAAGAGGACACTGGCGACAGGGATGACGTACGAGATGTCGACGGCCGGAAAGAGGACACTGCGCAGGTGCAGGGTGCGGGTGCGGGTCCGGTAACAGGTCTCGATAGCTTCGAGGCTCTGCGCGATGTGACGGTCCTCCAGCCGGAACGCCTCGATCGTGCGGGCGCCGGCCGCAGCCGCGGCGAGCTGCTCGGCAAGCGCTGAATTCGCCTCCCCCTCGGCCAGGTAGGCCGTATGCGCCCGGCGCAGGTACCAGCGGACGGCCACGCCGATTCCGGCGAGCCCGACTACACCGCACACTCCGAGCAGAGGGCTGACCAGGAAGACCGCTCCGAGGATGAGCGGCACCTGGACGGCGGCGACGAACACGTCCGGCCCGGCGTCCCGCAGCGCCATGCCCACCGTGTTGACATCGGTGGTACCGCGAACCGCCAGGTCACCCGTGCCCGCCTCCTCGACGGTGGACAGGGGAAGCGCCAGGACGTGATCCACGAACTGCTCACGCACGCGGGCCAGAGTCCGTTCGCCGAAGCGGAAGCCGACATACCTGGCCAGGCGGACGAGCAGGAACTGGACCACCGCGGTGACGGTCAGCAGCAAGGCCAGCCGGTCCACGGTCTCGGCCGTCGTGCCCTTCTGCACGCGGTTGATGATCTCCCCGATCACCCATGGCCCCACCAGTCCCGCCCCGACGGCAAGCGCGTTGAACAGCAGCATGGCGACGAAGGCCATCCGGTCCTGCCGAATGAGGTCGCAGGCTGCCCGCAGCGCCGTGGCGCGTCCGGCGACCAGGGCCTTGTCATTCTCCGGGGTGTCGTGGGTACGGGTCATCGGGCCGTCCCCTCCTTCGTCTCGGGGGACGGCTCCGCCCGGAAGTCCTGCGCATCGTCCTGCAGGTCACCCAGCTCCCGGGAGACAAGCCGCCGGTACCCGGGATGGCTGGCCAGGAGATGCCGGTGCGTACCCGTGCCGACCGTCTTGCCGTCGACGACGTAGCAAATCCTGTCAGCCCTGGCGAGCAGCAGGGGCGACGTCGTGGTGACCACTGTCGTACGGCCCTTCCGGTGGGCGTAGAGCCGTTCCGCGATGGCTGCTTCGGTGTGCGCATCCACCGCCGACGTCGGCTCCACGGCCATCAGCGTCTCCGGTTCGGCCAGGAGCGCCCGCGCGAGACGCACTCGCTGCCGCTGGCCACCGGACAGATTGCGGCCGTTGGCCTGGATGACGGATTCCAGCCCGTCGGGCAGGCCCCGCACGATGTCTTGTGCGACGGCGGCCTCGACAGCCCGTTGCACGGCCTGGGGGTCCCGCTCCGCCCGGCCGCTGATGACGCCCAGCAAAGAGTCGCGGAACAAGGCGGCCTCGTTGTCGGCCACCAGGATGCGTTCGCGGACCTGGAGCAGGGCGATCCGGTCCAGTGGGACATCACCCCAGGTGGCCTTCGACTCCGTGAAGCAGCCAAGGCGGTCGACAATGGCTGCGGAGTCCTCGGAGCGGGCGCTTACCAGGGCGGTGAACTCCCCGGGGGCCACCGTGACGCCCGATTCCGGGTCGTGCAGCGCGGCAGGTCCCTCGGGGCCGTCCAGACCCGCGGCGGGGTCGGCGGAGTGCGGTGAGAGCGCGAGGAACCGGATGAGACGACGACCTGCCACCACACCGTGACTCAGGTCGTAGGCACCCTCGATGAAAAAGGACACCGGGACCACGAGGACGGCCGCGTAGCCGTAGACCGACACAAGTTCGCCCGGCGTTATCGTGTTGTCGGCGGCCATTCGCGCCGACACCCATGTGACCGCGGCGAGGAACACGGCCGGCAGCCCCACACCGAGTGCCTGGATCCAACTGGTCACGGCCCCGACGCGGTACCCCTCTGCTCGCAGTGTCTGGGAGTGACGATGGAAGCGCTCGGCGTGGACCGCCTTGCCGCCAATGCCGTTGAGGACCCGCAGGCCCTCGATCATGTCGACCAATCGGGCGGCGAGACGCCCGGCATGTTCCCGATACGTCGACTCCGCGCCCTGCAGACGCCCCATCAGCGGACCCACGACCACCGCCAGCACCGGGACGCCGAGCAGGACGAGCAAGGCCAGCAAGGGCGAGATGACGAGCATCAGGACAGCCACGACCACGTAGGCGAGGACGGCGCCCAGGCCCGGCCCCGTGATGGTCAGGACGTTGGCGACCCGAGCCACGTCGCCGAAGCCGATCGCGAAGACCTCTCCCGACGACAGGCGCCGCGGGAGCACGGCTCCCAGACGGGTCACCTGCTCGGACACCAGCCGCACCGACCGGAACGCCGCGTCCATGCGGACCCTCGTCATGGTGCGGTGCCGCATGATGGCCAGCCATGCGTTCAGCACGCCCACGCCCACCAGTGCGCCGGTCCAGCCGAGGAGTGCCGTGCTGTCACCCGCGGTCAACCCGTCGTCGATCGCCCTCGACAGCAGGTAAGGCGGGAGCATGAGGCCCACCATCCAGCAACTGCCCAACAGCGCGCCGCCCAGCACTCTGACGCGCTGACTGGTGATCAACCACCAGATGTAGCGCAGCGGTCCCCGTATGTCGGGTGTCATGGAATGCGCTGCCGGATCGGCTATCGCACGGAAACCGACTGGAGACGGGGAGCGCATCGCCTCGGCCGGCGCTGTCTTCGGCAACGTTCCTCTTCCTCTGGCGATCGATCGGTCGAATAATGTTCCGGGCTCCGACCCCTCGGAGCGATGGCTTGGCGTACGACGAGAAGGAAGGGGACAGCCGGGATGAAGCGGAACAGGCGCTGTGTGTGCTGCGACTTCTGACACCCCGTACGACGGTCTGGTCCTGACCCCGCTGCCGGGGTCAGGACTGTCGGGGCTGTCTTCCCAGGTCGCGGCGGGGTTCGAGGCTCAGCTTCCCCAGCGACTCCGGGGGGCTGTCCGCGAGGGTCATCAGCCCGCCCTCGATGGAGGCTGCGAGGAACGCGGGGAGTTCGTCCGGGAGGTAGTCCACGCTGGCTCCCACCCCGATGAAGAGTCCCCGCTCGATCGCGACCGCCAGGTGGAAGTTCGGCCCGATGCGCTGGTGGGAGGTGCGCCAGGCAACTCCCGTACGCACGGGTGCGTCCTGCGGCGGCTCGCCGTCGCCCGCGCCGAGGAAGTTGTAGTGGGCGGAGAAGTAGGTGGGATCCGTCTCGAGCCGGCCGCGCGCGGTCAGTTCGCTCCGTAGCGCATCGACGTCGAAGCAACCGTGCAGGTAGGCATCCATACTCGCCCGGTAGGTGGTGTTCAGGAACGAGTCCGGTGCCGACTCGTCGTCGATGTCCACGGTGAACGGGACACACTGGTTGAGCGAACTCACCAGCTCCGACCACTGCCGGTCGAGGCGGTTCGCTGTCATGAGTCCGAACGTGATCTGGTCACGCTCTTTGACCCGCGCCAGGGCGAGGGCCCCGAGTGCGAGGACGATCGCCTGCACGGAGGCGCCGGAGCGTTGGGCGATGCGCCGTGCGGCCTGAAGCCCTTCCACGCTGTAGAGGGTGGCGCGCCGACGCGTGCTCGTATCGCCCTCCTGGCGGTCCTCCGGCCGGAACGGCCCCCACCGCACGGCCCAGTGGTCGACCGCGCGCGCGGCGTGCGCGTCTTCCTGCTGGGCGAGTGCCAGGTCCAGCGGCTGCGCCTGGGGACCGAGGACCTCACCCTCGACAAGACGCTGGAACTGCTCCCGGAGAACACGCAGGGCGCCGTTGTCCGCCGCGATGTGATGGATGACGGCGACCAGGTACAACGGCGCTCCCCGGTGTACCACGGCGAAGGCACGCCACGGCTGCCCCGCCGTGATGTCGATCGGATCCGCAGCCCACTCGGCAGCCAGTTCCCTCGTGGCCGCGTGCGCGTCTTCGGACACCTCGAGGACGGGGACGGAAACCACTCCTGCCGGATGAACCGTCTGGACCGGTCTCCCTCTTTCCGTGGAGAAACCGGTGCGCAGCGATTCGTGCGCGACGACGAGTTGCTGCCAGGCATCGACCACATGTCCCACGCTCGCGCCGGCGGGCACCGGCCAAACGCTCACCAGATTCGCCACGCGTTGACCGACGGACCCATAGGATTCCAGGGAACGCAGCACTGATAATTGCCCGAAAGTGACCGGTCCGGTCCGCTCGGCGTTCACCGTTTTTCCCCCTCCTTCGCGTGTCCCACGCGGAGACCGACGACCAACTTACCGCCTGACCAGTCGAAAGGACAGGCATCCAGCGAACCTCGGGCGCACACAACTCGTTGCCGCTTGAATTAGCCGTCGTCACCGAGCCGCCGACGAGGCGAACCCGCCTATCAGCGTCTGCTGGATCTGCGTCGTTCCTTCGATGATTTCCAGAACCTTTGCATCACGGTAATGCCGCTGCGCCGGGGAATCAGCACCGATGCCCTGGGCGCCATGGATCTGTACCGCGTCCGAGGCAACCCGCACCGCCACCGTCGACGCGCGGTACTTCGCCATGAGCGTATGGTGCACGGCGTCTACGTCGGACTTCTCTTTGCTCACTCCCGCGTGATGGCACAGCAGCCGAGCCGCCATCGTGTCGGTGACCATGTCCGCAAGCAGTTGCTGCACCAACTGGTGGTTCTTGATCTGCGTGCCGTACTGCCGACGCGCGTCGGCGTATCCGGAACAGGCTTCGAGACATGCCTGCGCCAGGCCGACGGAGCCCCATGCGGTGCTGTAACGCCCCAGATCAAGTGCGTTCGCAGCAACCCACGCGAGGCCGAATCCGGGCCCACCCACCATGCTCTCGGCGGGAACACGGCACTCGTCGAAGCGAATGCTCCCCAGCATCGAGCCCCGCAAGCCCAGTAGACCCTTTATGGGCTCCACCTGGAGTCTGTGGTCGTCCCGTTCCACCAGGAAGGCTGTGTGTTCGCCGGCAAGCTGGGCGAACACCAGGAAGAGGCGGGCTGTCTGCGCGAAACTGATCCATTTCTTGGTGCCCGTGAGCAAGAAGTCCGCACCGGCCGAAGTGGCAGTCGTCCGCACCGCGGCAGCATCGCTGCCGAAGTCCGGTTCAGTGAGCGCGAAGGCTGCGACGGTCTCGCCCGACAGAATGCCGGGAAGCCACCGCTCCTTCTGCGCGGAAGTGCCCCACATCTCGATCGAATGGGCGACCATGTCCTGCACAGCCACGAAGTTACGTATCGACTGACAGGCTCTTCCCAGTTCCTCCGAAAGCAGCCCGTACTGCACCGGTGAAAAGTCTCGGCCTTTGAATTCCGGCGAAATCATGGAGCCGATGTAACCGTGTTCGGCCAGCGAGAGGATACTGTCGCGTGAAAGGAGCTCCTCGGCGTCGAAGCGAGCGGCGTGGGGCATGAGCACGCGCTCTGCGAACGCACGGAACGCGCGGCGGCTGTCCTGCTGTTCCGGGCTGAGATGATGCAGCATCAAGAGACACCCCCAAGAGATGCGGACGATCGGGTGGTCAGTGCCGGGTTCGGCCGGTGAGGTTCGCCAGTACGACTTCGTCTGCGCCGATACGATCCGCTTGTACTTCGTTGCGCAGGGCGGCGATGGTGGCGGCAGCGGAGTGGCACACGTCAAGGCCCTCGAGTTCACGAAGCATTTCCCGCGCTTCCGTCATCTCTGTCTGGCTCACCGACACAATGCCGCCGCCCGTCGCATGAGCGATGTCGCGCATATAAGGGTAGCTGTCCCTGCCGTCGCCGAGAAGAATTGCGCGAGCCAGGCCGTTCGGTCGCTCTATGACGTCCTCGTCCGTCAGTTCCTCGCGGCCGGACCGCCAAGCGTCCGCCATCGGCGCACACGTGTCCTGCTGCACCATCAGGAAACGCGGCACCGACCCGATTCGCCCTGTCGCGAGATACTCTTCCGCTCCTTTACGCGCGGCCATGACTCCCATGCCGCTACTGATAGCCTGCACGACGACGTCAGGTTGTTCCTTCATCTCGTCGAAGGCTTCCAAATAGGCAATCTTGAGCCCCTCCCTGCGCGCCCAGTTGAAAAATCCCCCCTCCCAGACGATCTCTCGCTCGGCGGCGAATTTCCGCGCCACGCGGCTGGCATCCGCATAACCACCCCTCACCACATGGAGTGATATACGATCGTCCGTCTCGAGCTGGTGATCGGCAACAAAGTCCTCGCTGCAGAAGAAGTGTGCCCGCATCGTCGGGTCCCGTCGCACGGCGGCGGCGAGTGCCGTAGCGGTGTTACCAGTGCTCGACGTGACCCATTCCTTGATACCGAACTGCCGGAATACGGCAAGGACCACCGAGGCGAGCCGATCCTTCGTAGTTCCGGTGGGCTGACGCGATTCGTCCTTCAGCCACAAGTGGCGTAATCCGAGTTTCGCCCCCAGCGCAGGCGCCGGCCGGCAAGGACTGCGCACGCTTGTCACCGGATCAATGAAATCGGGGGACATGACCGGAAGAAAATCGAAGTAAGCATGTTCCGGCTGATCGAGATCCCGCCGGACCGCATTCCGCAGATCAAACCTGCACTCCAGCACTGCGGAGCATTCGGGACATCGATGCCTGAACTCCGGCTCACATCGCCAGCGACATCCAATGCATTCGAGATAAAATCGCACGTCGCCTCGCCATCCGCCCCGTTAACAATAATAACCGTTCAATCCACCCAGAAGTATCAATGCGGTGCTATTCGGACATCTGGGCCGTCCGTGTGAATCCAGCCAGCGCCGGTCTGCGGCCAGTCATTGCTGCGTAGCGGCCAGTCTGGCATGATCAGTCTTGCAGAAAAAGACCTTCTGTGTGCAGGATGCAGAGGAAGATAGGGGAACCGGCAGGGGGGCCGTGTCATGACGGACAGATCTCGACGTATTCCCCTTGCCATGTGGAACCTGCAGCTGTCGCCAAGCCTTAAAAGGTGACCTCGCCGATTTGCACACCGGCCCGGTTCTTCTTGTTCCGTGACGGAACACAGTGTGCGCCACGACTGATTCTGCTCTTAAGTGATTCCCTCGCAAGGGAGCTCCATGACGTTCTCCCGTCCAGGACGGACTGATTCCGCGCAAACGGGTCCAGCTCAGCCGGGCGACGTGTTATCGCCGGCTCAGCAGCGCATCTGGGCGCTCGGACACCTGGCGCCGGACACCTCTTTGCTGCACGTGCCAGTGGTAGCGCGGCTGACCGGCGAACTGGATCACGGACGACTCGAGGCCGCCCTGCACGATGCCGTGGCGCGTCATCCGGTACTCGCCACAAGGTTCACGGTCGCTGACCGGCGCCTCATCGGCAGGTCGGTCACGGACCGTGGCCCCGCGGGGCTGTCATTCGAGTGGCACCGCCTGGAGGCACGGGACGACGCGGCCGACGTGACGCGCCGTATGGACGTGTGGACGAGACGCGTCATCAACGCGCCCTTCTCCCTTGAAGAGGGCCCCCTGGTCCGGGGCTGTCTGATCTCCGGGTCCGCCCGGGAGCACCTATTGGTGCTGGTCTTCCACCGGCTGATCGCCGACACGACCTCGGCCGGAATCGTTTTCCGGGAGGCACTGGCCCTGCACGCCAGCCTGCGGCACGAGCCCGACCCGGGTGAGCGGGACCCATGGGCTCCCCGGTTGTCGCCGGCCGACGAGCGCGGCGAAGAGGCGTCCTGGTCGCCGCACCCCGCACCGGTGGCGCTCCGGCCGCAGCTGCCGTATGACCGGCCGCGTCCCACCACACGGGATCTGCGCGTGGACTCGGTGCCCTTCACGCTGCCCCCCGTCGCCACAGCGGGCCTGCGCGACCTGGCGCGGGGATGCGGTGGCGGGCCGGCCTCCGTGACGCTGGCTCTCTTCGTGCTGCTCCTCCACCGCTACAGCGGGCAGACGGACCCGGTGGTGACGGTGACCACACCGGGGCGGTCCGCGCAGCAGACAGCGACGGTGGGGTGCTTCGAGAGCGCTCTGCCCATCGGCTTCTCAGTGGACACCGACATGACCTTCCGTCAGCTGGTCCGCTTGGTGCACCAGCGTGCCGTCTCCGCCGTCCTCGGGGCCGCCGCGGAGTCCGAGACAGCCCCCGACTCCCCCGCGCCGGGCCGGGCCGGGCCCGCCACCGTCTGGCCGGCCTTCTCCCACAGGGCCCTGCCGCCTGTACCGGCCTCGTCGGGGCTGACGAGTGAGGTGCTGCCCGCCCACAGCGACTGCGCCCTTGAGGATCTCGGCCTCCACCTGTGGGACGACGGTCAGCGGTTGCGTGGTCAACTGGTCTTCGCGACCGGCCTCTTCGACAGCGTCTCCGCCCACCGGACGGTTGGCCATCTGCTTCGCCTCACGGACGCGGTACTCAGCGACCCCGACCGGCCGGTGGGTTCCTTGGCCTTCCTGACCGCGGAGGAGGTGAACACGGTCGCCGTACTGAACAGCGTCGTGGTCGATGTGCCGGAGACGACCTTCTCGCAGGTCTTCGAGCAGCAGGCGGAACGCTCGCCCCACGCGGTGGCGATCCGCGCCGAAGACACCTGTCTCAGCTACGGCGAACTCAACACACGGGCCAACCAACTGGCCCATTTGCTGCGGGAGCGGGGCGTCGGCCCCGAGGTGACCGTGGGGCTCGTCCTGGAACGAAGTGCCCAGCTGGCCGTGGCGGTACTCGCGGTGCTGAAGGCCGGCGGCACCTATGTACCGGTCGACCCGGACGACCCCCCGGCGCGCAGGGACACCATCCTGGAGGATGCCTCGGTCCGGATCGTGGTCGCCCACAAGGACAAACAGCCCGTCCGCCGACACGACGGACCACGGGTGATCGAGATCGACAGTTCATGGAGCGCGTTCGATGCCCTTCCCCCGGGAAATCCCCGGGGCGATCACCGGCACCCCTCCCACGCCGCCTACCTGTTGTACACCTCGGGGTCTACCGGGCGTCCCAAGGGGGTGGTGATCGAGCACCGGCAGCTCATGAACTACGTCTACGGCGTCATCGAGCGGTTCGATATCAGGGAACCGCTGAGTTTCGCGATGGTGCAGCCCCTGACCGTCGACTCCAGCGTCACCGCCCTGGTGCCGCCGCTGTGCACGGGCGGAGAAGTTCACATGATCACTCGGGAGCGCGCGCTGGACGCGACCGGACTGGCCGACTGGTTCGAGCGCTGGCCGGTCGACTGTCTGAAGATCGCTCCGTCGCACCTCCGAGCCTTGCAGCTCTCCCCCCGGTTCACCTCCGTACTGCCACGGCGACTCCTGGTCGTCGGCGGCGAGGCATCGGACTGGAGGTGGCTCCGCGAGCTCCAGCAGATGGCGCCCCAGTGCCAGGTCTTCAATCACTACGGGCCGACGGAAACGACCGTCGGAGTGCTGACGCTGGCGGTGGCCGACCATGTGGACGCCAAGTGGACCACCGCGCCCATCGGCGTACCGCTGCCCAATACCCAGGCGTACGTCGTCGACGAGGCGGGCCAACCCGTGCCCGTGGGAGTGGCCGGCGAACTCCTCATTGGGGGCGACAGCCTCGCCCGCGGATACCACGGCAGGGACGACCTCACACACGAGGCCTTCATCCCCGACCACCTCGGTCACCGACCGGGTGCCCGTCTCTACCGGACCGGAGACATCGTGCGCCGCCTGCCCAGCGGCATCGTGGAATTCATCGGTCGCCGGGACGACCAGATCAAGGTGCGCGGGTTCCGCGTGGCTCTCGGGGAGATCGACGCGGCTCTGATGAGCTGCCCCGAGGTCCGGCACGCGGTGACCGTCGTCCGGGAGGACACCCCCGGAGACCGGCGAATCGTGTCCTACGTCGAGCCGGAACGCTTCGAGGAGTTCCGCCCGGATGCCGTACACCAGCACATCCGGGGCCGGCTCCCTTCGCACATGATGCCCCGCGCCCTTGTGCCGCTGCCCCGGTTACCGCTCTCCGACCACGGCAAGGTCGACCGCCGGGCCCTGCCACCGCCCGTGCCCGAGCCCTCACCTCCCGCCGGCGCACTGGCCCCGGGAAACGACACGGAGCGACGGGTCGCGCAGGTGTGGATGCGCGTTCTCGATGTCGCCGACGTGGGGCTGGAGCAGAACTTCTTCGACCTCGGCGGTCACTCGCTCCTGCTCGTGGAACTGCAGCACCGGTTGCAGCGGGCTCTGGGCAAGGAGATCGATCTGCTCGACCTGTTCCAGCACACCACCGTGCGCGCCCAGGCCGATTTCTTCTCGCGTCAGGAGCCGCCGGTCGCACATGAGGACGGCACCGCCGGCACCCGGCAACAGAGGGCGCTCCTGAAGCGCCGCCAGCAACAGCTGCGAACGAAGCGAGGTCGCCGTGAGTAACGACCTGACGGAGACCACCGTGGACGCCTCCGAGGACAGCCTGGACATCGCGGTCGTCGGCATGGCGGGGCGCTTCCCCGGAGCGGACTCCCTGGAAGAGTTTTGGGACAACCTCCGGTCCGGGAAGTGTTCCGTCACCTCGTTCGACGAGGCGCAACTGGCCGAGCGCGGAGTGGACGCGGCCACACTGGGCAATCCCGACTTCGTCCCGTACGGCTATGTGTTGGAGGACGCCCGGCAGTTCGACGCGGCGTTCTTCGGGTACTCCGCGCGCGAGGCCGAGCTGATGGATCCGCAACACCGGGTCCTCCTCGAGTGTGCCTGGGCGGCCATGGAGAGTTCGGGGCACGACCCCGAGCGGTACGACGGCTCCATCGGAGTGTTCGCAGGAGCCGGGAACAACACCTACTTGCTGCGCAACATCGCCACGCAGCCGGATGCCGCCGAACTGTGCGCCGACAAGCAGGTGGTGATCGGGAACCGCTCCGACTTCCTCAGCAGCCGGGTCTCCTACAAACTCGGCCTGCGGGGCCCCAGCGTCAATGTCCAGTCGGCGTGTTCGACTTCCCTCGTCGCCGTCGTCGAGGCCTGCCAGTCCCTGCTGGCCTACCAGTGCGACATGGCGCTCGCCGGAGGGGTCGCGATCGACGACTCACGCCGCGACGGCTACATCCACCGGCCTGACGGCATCCTCTCCCCGGACGGCTATTGCCGTACTTTCGACGCACGCGCCCAGGGCACGGTCGGGGGCGACGGCGTCGGGATGGTCGTTCTGAAACGCCTCGGAGACGCGATCGCGGACGGCGATCACATCCACGCCGTCATCAAAGGCGGCGCCGTCAACAACGACGGCGCCGAACGGGCCGGCTTCACCGCGCCGAACCCGGTGGCCCAGGCCGAGGCCATCGCCGCCGCCCTGTCCGACGCGGACGTCGCGGCCGAGAGCATCCGCTACGTCGAACTTCACGGGACAGCCACCATCCTCGGCGATCCCATCGAGTTCAAGGCCCTCACCTCGGCGTTCCAGGGGGTAGGCCCCGGCAACTGCGCGGTGGGCTCGGTGAAGACCAACATCGGGCACCTCGACTCCGCCGCAGGCGTCGCGGGACTGATCAAGACGGTGCTCGCGGTGGAGCACGGTCAGATACCTCCCAGCCTCCACTTCCACACGCCGAACCCACGACTGGGCTTGGAGGGCAGCCCGTTCTACGTCAACACGGAGTTACTCGACTGGCCGGAACACGAGGGGCCCCGTCGAGCGGGCGTCAGTTCCTTCGGCCTCGGTGGCACGAACGCCCATGTGGTTCTGGAGGAAGCCCCACCACCGCGTTCCGCCCTCCGCCCCTGCGACGAAGGCGCCGAGCAACTGCTCGTGTGGTCCGCGAAGAGCATGGAAGCGCTGGAGGCGGCGACCGACCGACTCGCTGATCACCTGCGCACCCACCCCGACCAGAACTTGGCGGACGTGGCCTTCACCCTCCGGGCCGGCCGGAAAAGCCTCCCCTTCAGGCGCATGCTTGTGTGCCGGAGCGGGGACGAGGCCCTAGAAGCCATCGACGCCCGGGACGACGGTCGTCTGCTGACCACGGCCGCCCCCGATGTGAGCGGCCGTCCCGTAGGTTTCCTCTGCGCCGGTTTCGGATCGCAGTTTCCGGGAATGGCACGCGCCCTGTACAGCCGGGAGGCGGTGTTCCGGGAAGTACTCGACCGTTGCGCGACCCATCTTCACGCTCTGCTCGGCCAGGACATCCGCCCCCTCCTCCTGACGGGATCCGACGCGCCGGATGCAGAGGCCGGTACAGCGGTTCCCGACTTCCGCAGCTTCCTGCTGCAGCCCGCCCGCAGCGATCACACGCTCGATCTGCCCTCCATCGGCTACCCGGCGGTGTTCGCTCTGGAGTACGCCCTTGCCGAACTCTGGCAGGAGTGGGGGGTCGAACCGGTTGCCATGATCGGCCACAGCCTGGGCGAGTACGTGGCCGCGTGCCTCGCCGGTGTGTTCGACCTTCCGGACGCGCTGCGGCTCGTGGTGGAACGCGCTCGGCTCATCGAGAAGCAGGGCGAGGGCGCGATGCTGGCCGTACCACTGAGCGAGGAGGAGGCCGCCCGGTACACGGACGATGAGGTGTGTCTCGCCGCCGTCAACGGGCCTCGGACCTGTGTGCTGTCCGGCACCATCACGGGAATCGAACGCGCCAGCCGGGAACTCCAGGCGGCCGGGCTCGCATCGCGCCTTCTGACGAGCCGGTTCGCCTTTCACTCCCCGATGATGGATCCGGTCGTGGAGCCCTATCGGGACGTCGTCCGCTCGGTACGGCTCAACCCTCCGTCCAAGCCGTTCGTGTCCAATCTGACGGGAACGTGGATCACCGACCAGGAAGCCACCAGCCCTGACTACTGGGCCCAGCACCTGCGCGGCACGGTCCGTTTCGCGGACGGGATCGCGACTCTCTGGTCGGTTCCGGACATCGTTCTGGTCGAAATCGGTCCTGCCCCCGTGCATACGGCCGACGTGCTGCAGCATCCTGCCGCCGGGCAGGTCCCCGACCGTGTCGTCGTCGCGTCGACGCCGCGGCCCCTTGCCGGACGAAGCAACCGGGCCACGCTCCTCGACGCGGCGGGGCGGTTGTGGCTCGCCGGGCACCGGCAGGTGTTCCCCTCGGCTCCGGGGAGCCGCCGGGTGCCCCTGCCCACCTACCCGTTCGAGCGCCGCACCTACTGGCTCGCGCCCGGGACCCCTCGGCTACATGAGACGTCCGCGGAGCAGCGCGCCGGCTCCCTGCCCCAGTGGTTCTACGCACAGTCCTGGCAACGGGCGGCCGCGGCTCCGCCTCCAGACATGGCGGATCTGGGCGCCCGGCGCTGGCTGGTCTTCGTGGACGGCATGGGCGTCGGCCGCCGGTTGGCGCACCGGCTCGAGGAACTGGGCGCGAGCGTGGTCCGCGCGGTCGCCGGCACCGAGTGGAGCGACAGCGGCGACCGCGAGTACGTCCTGCACCCCGGACAGCCGGCTCATTTCGCCATGCTGGCCGCGGCCCTGCGTGCGGACGGCGGCCTGCCCGACCGGATCGTCCACTGCTGGAGCGTCGGCGACGACGCCCGCGGTGCGGCGGAACCCGAGGCCGCCGAGGCGCTGCTCGACCGAGCCTTCGGCAGTCTGATCCACTGGGCACAGGCCACCGACACCGAGTTGATGACGTCCCACCAGCGCTGGGACGTGGTGTCGAGCGAGGTGTACTCGGTGATCGGTGACGAGGAGCTGTGCCCTCCGAAGGCCGTGGTCCAGGGTGTGTGCCGGGTTCTGCCGCAGGAGTATCCGTCTGTCGACTGCGCTCACCTCGACCTGCGTACAGGTGAGGGGGAGGAACCGGACACGCTGGCGGGCCGGTTGCTGGCCGAGCTGGCCCGGCCCGCGGCCGAGCGGACACTGGCCCTGCGCGGGCGTCATCGGTGGAAGCCGGACTTCGCCCGGGTCTCGCCTCCTTCCCGCGGCACGTCGCCGGTCCGACCGGACGGGGTTTACCTGATCACCGGAGGGCTGGGCAAGATCGGCCTTCTCGTGGGACGGGCCCTGGCCGAGCGGTGTCGGGTCCGGCTCGTCCTGCTCGGCAGAACGGGCCTGCCGCCCCGGGCGAGCTGGGACGACTCGCAGCATCCCGCAGCGGTGCGGGAGGTGATCCGCGCGATACGCGCCCTTGAGGACCTCGGCTCCGAGGTGATGGTGCGGGCTGCCGACGTAGCCGATGCGAGCGCCATGGTCAGGGTGAAGGACGAGATCGTCCAGAGGTTCGGCTGCCTGTCCGGTGTGGTGCACTGCGCGGGCAGCACGGGATCCGCCGCGCACCGGAGCATCACCGACCTGGGACCGGAGGAGAGCTCCTGGCACTTCGCGCCGAAGGTCCACGGAATGCGGGTCCTGCACGAGATCCTCGCGGACCAGAAGCTGGACTTCGCGGTCATCTGCTCCTCTGTCGCATCGTTGCTGGGAGGACTGGGTTTTGCCGCCTACGCCGCCGCCAACGCCGCTCTGGACGCCTTCGCTCAACGTCACCACAGCCCTCAGCTCCCCTGGACCAGCGTGAACTGGGAGGCATGGCTCTTCTCGGACGAGGGCCGGGGCAGTGCCCGGATCGGCGCAGCTGTGAAGGACCTGGCCCTCACTCCGCAGGAAGGCAGGCAGGTCTGGGACGTACTGCTCGACGCTGTCCCGGAACCGCAGGTCGTCGTGTCGACCGGAGACATGTCCCGGCGTCACGCGCTGTGGTCCGCGCCCGTCGCCGGTGAGCCTGCGGTCCGCCGTTACGCGCGCCCCGATCTCAGCAATCCGTTCGTGGCCCCGGCGGGTGCGTCGGAGCACCGCATAGCCGAGATATGGCAGGAACTCATGGGCGTGGACCGCGTCGGGGCACACGACAACTTCTTCGAACTCGGGGGGAGTTCGCTGCTCGGGCTGCAGGTCGTGCACCGGCTCCGCCGGGACCTGGGCGTGGCGGTGCCGTTGACCATCGTCTACGAGGGCCCCACCGTACGCACGCTCGGTGCGCTGGTCGACCAGGTCAGGGAGGATCGTTGATGGACCGTCGCGGTGGTGTGGCGATCATCGGGATGGCGGGGCGCTTCCCGGGTGCCCGGGACCTGACGGAGTTCTGGGAGAACCTGCGGGACGGTGTGGAGTCGATC
>NZ_JOIU01000047.1 GCF_000720135.1 Streptomyces sp. NRRL S-1022
CGGCCCCGACGCCGTCCTCACCGCCCTCACCCAGGACACACTCGACGACACCACCACCATCCCCCTCCTGCGCCGCGACCACGACGAAACCCGCAGCCTCGTCCAGGCCGTCGGTGCCCTGCACACGCACGGCGTCCCGGTGGACTGGGCGGCCTTCTTCGCCGGTACCGGCGCCCGTCGCACCGAGTCGCCCCTGCCCACCTACGCCTTCCAGCACGAGCGCTACTGGATCAAGCCCGTCGCCGGTGCCGTGGACGCCGCCGGCCTCGGTGTCCGGTCGGGCGGGCACCCGCTCTTCGGCGCCCAGGTGGAACACGCGGACGGCCGGGGCGCGTTGTTCACCGGCCGCGTCTCGGTGCGCAGCCACCCGTGGCTGACCCGCCACACCCTGCTCGGAGCGGCCGCGCTGCCCTCGGAGGCGCTGGTGGACGCCCTCGTGCGCGCCGGAGACGAACTCGGCACCGGCGCCGTGGAGTCACTGGTCCTGGACGTGCCGCCGACGCTGCCGCAGGACGGCCCGCTCCAGCTCCAGCTGTCCGTCGAGGAGCCGGACGCGGACCTGACGCGGGCCTTCACCCTGCACGCCCGCCCCGACGGCGGCGACCTGCCGTGGACGGTGTACGCGCGGGGACGGCTGGGCCACGGCACCGCGAAGGCGCCGTTCGGGCCGGCCGAGTGGCCGCCCCCCGAGGCCGCCGCGCTCGCCCTCTCGGACACGGACACGGCCCGGGGCGTCACCGCCGCCTGGCGGCTCGGCGACGAGGTCTTCGCCGACGTCGTCCTCGACGAGGCGCTGCACGCCGAGGCCGCCGACTTCGGCCTGCACCCGGCGCTGCTGCGTTCGGCCCTGTACGCCGGGGGGCTCGCCGCCCCGCGAGCGGAACGGGACGAGGAGGAACTCGCCGTCGAGTGGCGCGGTTTCCAGCTGTACGCCACCGGGGCCACCGCCCTGCGGGCCCATCTCGTCCGGACGGGCGAGGACACGGTCGCCGTGCGTCTCGCCGACCGCTCCGGCCAGCCCGTGGCCTTCGCCCGGGCCGTCACCGGCCGCACGGTGGACGCCGGCCGGGTGCGCGACACCGCGGCCCGGGACGCCGACGCGCTGTTCCGCGTGCACTGGCGTCCCACGCCGCTGCCCGCACCGCTCACCGCACCGGCCCTCGCCGTTGTCGGCGAGGACGCCGGCCGTCCGACCGCCGTCACCGGTGACGGTGCCGGCCGCCTCACCCTGGCCGAGGCGATCGGGCGGGCCGAACGCGGCGAGGCCGACGCGGTCGTGGTGTTCAGGCCCGCCGTCGACCCGCGGGGCGCGGACGCCGTGGCCGCCGTGCACGCGCACAGCCACGCCACCCTCGGCCTCGTCCAGCGGTGGCTGTCCGACGAACGGCCCGGCGCCGTGCCGCTGGTCGTGGTGACCCGGGGCGGTGTGACCACCGGTGACGAGACGTTCCTCGACCCGGCCGGGTCGGCCGACTGGGGTCTGCTGCGTTCGGCGCAGTCGGAGTCCCCGAACCGGATCGTCCTCGTGGACGCCGACACGGACGACCCGGACGCCCTCGCGGGCCCGCTGTCCGCGGTGGTCGCCTCCGGAGCCGCCCAGGCCGCGATCCGCGACGGCCGCGTCCTGCTGCCGAGCGTGGTGCGCGCCCCCCGCCCCGCGGACGACGGTGCCCGCCCCTGGGACCCGGAGGGCACGGTCCTGATCACCGGTGGTACCGGCAGCCTCGGCGCCCTGTTCGCCCGCCACCTGGCGCGCGAGCACGGGGTGCGGCAGCTGCTGCTGGTCAGCCGCCGCGGCCCCGCCGCGCCGGGCGTCGAGGAGCTGCGGGCGGAACTGTCCGCGCTGGGTGCCACGGCGACCGTGGTCGGCGCCGACATCACCGACCGGTCCGCCCTGGCCGCCGTCCTCGACGCCGTGCCCGCCGAACACCCGCTGAGCGGCGTGCTGCACCTGGCCGGTGTCATCGACGACGGACTGGTCACCGACCTCACCCCGGAACGCCTCGACGCCGTGTTCGCGCCGAAGGCCGACGCGGCCTGGCACCTGCACGAACTGACCGAGAACCTGGACCTGTCCGCCTTCGTCCTGTTCTCCTCCCTCGCGGGCGTCATCGGCGGTGCCGGCCAGGCCAACTACGCGGCGGCCAACTCCTTCCTGGACGGCCTCGCCGCCCTGCGCGCCGCCCGGGGCCTGCCCGCCACCTCGGTGGCGTGGGGGCTGTGGGCGCAGGACTCCGGCATCACCGGTGACCTCGACGAGGCCGACATCGCCCGCATCACCCGCGCCGGGTTCGGCATCATCTCCCCGCAGCAGGGTCCCCGGCTGCTGGACGCCGCCCTCGCCCTGTCCCTCCCCGCCGCCGTCGTCACACCGCTGGATCTCGCGGCGATGCGGGAGCGTCCCGCGCAGGTGCCGCCGCTGCTCGCGTCCCTGGTGCGCAGGCCGGTGCGCCGCGCCGCCAACAACTCCGAGCGCACGGCGGGCGACCTGGCACGCCGCCTGGCCACGGCCGGCGAACGCGAACAGCTCGCCATCGTCCTGGAGGTGGTGCTCGCCGCCATGGCGGCGGTCCTCGGTCACGGCGACCCGGCGTCCCTCGACGTGGAACAGGCCTTCACCGGGCTCGGATTCGACTCGCTCACCGCGGTGGAACTGCGTAATCACCTCGCCTCGGAGCTGGACCTGCGCCTGCCCGGCACACTGGTCTTCGACCACCCCACCCCCCGCGCGCTGGCGGAGTTCCTGCGGACCGCGCTGGCGGACGGTGCGGGCGGCGGCACGTCGGGCACCCGCCAGGGAGAGGACTACGCGGCGGAGATCCGCCTGGACGAGGCGATCCGGCCCGCCGCCGAGGTCGTCCACCGGGTGGACGACCCCGCGCACGTCTTCCTGACCGGCGCCACCGGCTTCCTCGGCGCGTTCCTGCTGCGCGACCTGTCGCGGTCCACCCGGGGCACCCTGCACTGCCTCGTCCGCGCGCGCGACGCGGCCGACGGCCTGCGGCGGCTGCGGGAGAACCTGCAGTACTACCGCGTGTGGGACGAGGTGGACCCGGCCCGGATCAAGGTGGTCGTCGGTGACCTCGCCGAACCCCGGTTCGGCCTGAGCGAGGAGGAGTTCGACGACCTGGCCCGCACCGTCGACGTCGTCTACCACGGCGGCGCCCAGGTGCACTGGCTGCACCCGTTCGGCACGCTGAAGGCGGCCAACGTGGGCGGCACGCAGGAGGTCCTGCGGCTCGCGGCACGGCACCGCACCGTACCGGTGCACTACGTGTCCACGATCGGGGTCTTCGCGGGCGACCGTGCGGGGGGCCGGCCGCTGGGCGTGGACGACCCCACCGGGCCCGCCGAGGCGCTGCCCAGCGGTTACCTGCGCAGCAAGTGGGTCGCCGAGCAGGTCATCGGCATCGCCCGCGACCGGGGTCTGCCGGTGTCCGTCTACCGCGTGGACGTCGTCTCGGGCGACGGGGTCAACGGCGCCTGCCAGACACGTGACTTCGTCTGGCTGAGCCTGCGCGGACTGATCCAGGCCGGAGCCGTCCCGGCCGGCCTGGACGCGGCGGTCCCGCTCACGCCCGTGGACTACGTCAGTTCCGCGCTGGTCGCCCTGTCGCTGTCCGGCCGTACCGGCCCGGGCACCTTCCACCTCTACAACCAGAGCCACATGACCTTCGCCGATTTCGTCACCGAGCTGCGGGCCCGGGGTCACGTCCTGGACGAGCTGGACTGGGACTCCTGGAGCGCGCTGGTGAAGTCGGACTCCGACAACGTGATGCTTCCGCTGCTGGAGGCGTTCGAGATGCTGGCGAAGGGCGACGGGACCTTCTACCCGCCGGTCGACACGAGCCTGGCCGAACGGGCGCTGGAGGGCACCGGGATCGAGTGCCCGCAGATGACGGTCGACCTGTTCCGGCGGTACGTCACCTTCTTCACGGAGGCCGGCTTCTTCCCGCCGGCGGGGGCGGACGCGTACGTCTCCGCCTGACCCCGCCCCATCTCTCCCAGCCGTTCGCTACGACAAGCGGCTGTCCCGCCCCGGCCGGCCCGGCCGGGGCGCGGCAGCCGCTGGATTGGAACCGACATGTCCGCAGTGGAGAGCCGCTGGTTGCGGCGGTTCGCGAAGTCCGAGGACAGCGAGCTGCAGCTCGTCTGCTTCCCGCACGCGGGCGGCGCGGCCAGCGCCTACCTCGGCCTGACCCGGGCCCTGGCGCCCGACATCGACGTGGTGGCCGTCCAGTACCCGGGGCGTCAGGACCGCCGGCTTGAGCCCGTGCCCTCCCTCGTCCACCTGGCGCGGGCCGTCGCCGAGGAACTGGCCCGGGCCCCGCGGCGTCCGTATGCGTTCTTCGGCCACAGCATGGGCGCGGTCGTCGCCTACGAGACGGCCCGGGTGCTGACCGAGTTCGGCCTGGCCACGCCGCTGCGTCTGATCCTGTCCGGGCGGGGCGCCCCAGGCCCCGAGCCCCGGGCCGGTGACCGTCTGGAGGGCGACGCGGCGCTGATCGCCGAGATCCGCCGCCTGGGCGGCACGGGCAGCCGGGTCCTGGACGACCCGGAGCTGCTGGAGATGGTGCTGCCCACCCTCCGCGCCGACTACGGGGCCCTCGGACGCTACCGCTGGCTGCCGGGACCGCCCCTCGACATCCCGCTGACCGTCATGGTCGGCACCGCCGACCCGGTCGTCCCGGTCGAGGACGCCCGCGGCTGGCTCGCCCACTCCACGCGTCCGGGTGACCTCCTCACCTTCGACGGTGGCCACTTCTACCTCGACACCCAGCTCCCGTCGGTGGCACGAGCGGTGCGCACGCTCCTGGCCCACCCCACGCCGGTGTGAACGGATCCGGAGGCCCACCGGGCGGCCGCGGACTCCGGCCGTGCGGCCCCGCCGCCCTCGCCCGTCCTCACCCGTGCGGCCCCGGCCGGTTCTCGTCCGGGCCCGTCACCACGGTGAGCAGATCGTCCCGGGCGGCCAGGGCGTCCAGGGCGAGCGTGCGGTAGCCGACCTCGTCGAAGAGGACGGTGATGCGGTCGCCGTCCTCGCTCAGCACGGTGCCGCGGCCCCACTCGCCGTGCCGTACCGCGGCTCCCGGCGGGTAGGCCCCGGCGTCCGGATGCCGGTCCTCGTCGCCCGCCGCTCGGCCGTCGCCGCTCTCCTGCGCGTCGCACACGTCGCAGTTGCCGCAGGGGGCCTCGTACTCCTCGCCGAAGTAGCCCAGCAGGAAGCGCCGCCGGCAGCCGGTCGTCTCGGCGTACGCCCGGGCCATGTCCACGCGCGAGCGGTCCATGCGCTTGTGGGCCTCGGCGGTGTCCACCGCTCGCCGCACCGCGCGCGACGGTGCCGTGCCCGGGACCGGGCGGACGGCGCCCGAGGCGTCCGTGACCACGGCGTCCGCTTCCTCCAGCAGGTTCACGGCGGCGGTGACCCTGGCCCGCGAAAGGTCGGTGTCGCGGCGCAGTCCGTCGAGGTCCGCCGGGGCGTCCCGGCGGGCGTGGACCGCCCGTACGACCGCGTCAACGGTCTGCGGGCGGGGCGTGCGGCTGCTGAAGTACGCCTGCATCCCGGTGTCCTCGGTACGGTAGTGCAGGACGGCGAGCGCGGCTTCCCCGTCCCGGCCGCAGCGCCCGATCTCCTGGTAGTAGGCGTCCAGGGAGCCCGGCAGCGAGGCGTGCAGCACGAACCGTACGTTCTCCTTGTCGATGCCCATCCCGAAGGCCGAGGTCGCCACGACGACGTCCAGGTCGCCGGAGAGGAACGCCTCGTGGACCCTCCGGCGTTCGGCGGCCCGCAGCCCCGCGTGGTAGGCGCCGGCGGCGAGGCCGAGGGAGGCCAGCTCCGCGGCGTAGGACTCGCTGTCCTTGCGCGTCGCCGCGTAGACGATGCCGGGCTTGGGCGCGGCGGCGGCGTCCTCCAGGACGCGGGCCCGCCGTTCGTCGTCGCCGAGGTGGCGGCGCACCTCCAGTCTGATGCCCGGACGGTCGAAGCCGGTGACGAGCTGCCGCGGCCGGTCCATGCCGAGCCGTTCGACGATGTCCTGCCGTACCGGCGGCGCGGCGGTCGCCGTGAGCGCGAGCACGGGCGGCCGGCCCAGCCGCCGTACCGCCTGCGCCAGGCGCAGGTAGTCGGGCCGGAAATCGTGGCCCCACGAGGACACGCACTGGGCCTCGTCCACCACGACGAGGGCCGGGCGCGCCTCGGTCAGCCGCTCGACGACCTCGTCCTTGGCCAGTTGCTCCGGGGACAGGTAGACGTAGCGCACCGCGCCCTCGCGGACCGCCGCCCAGGCCTCCTCGGTCCCGGCCGCGCCCAGGTCGGAGTTGACGGCGACGGCGCCCGGGCCGCGGTCGCCGCCGGGCAGCCCCGCGATCTGGTCCCGTTGCAGGGCCAGCAGCGGTGACACGACGACGACCGGCCCGGACAGCAGCAGGCCGGGAACCTGGTACACGGCGGACTTGCCCGAGCCGGTCGGCATGACGACGAGGCAGTCCCGCCCTTCCAGCACCCACTCCATGGCGGTGAGCTGCTCGGGACGCAGTTCCTCCCAGCCGAACACCTCGGCGGCCGTCTCGCGCAGCCGCCCGGCCCGGCGTCCGCGGGCCGGTGTTCCTTCCCCGGTCATCACACACTCCTCGCACGGTGGGGCTGTGCCGGGGTACCCCGGTTTCCGGCGGGTACCCCGGCAGGACGGTCAGCCGCTCAGGTGCCGTTGCAGCCAGTCGGCGGCGGCACGGCGGAAGAGCCGGCGGTTGTCGGCGCGCAGGAACTCGTGTCCCTCGTCGAGCAGGGTGAGCATCTCGGCGGACACACCGCGCTCGCGGGCGGCCCGGACGAACTGCTCCGACTCCCCCGGCGGCACGTTGGTGTCGTGCTCCCCGTGCACGGCGAGCACCGGTGCCCGCAGCGCGTCGATGCGGCTCATCGGGGACAGCGACCGCAGCAGTTCGCGGTCGCGTTCGGGGTGGCCGTACTTGTGGGCCGCCGACTGGGCGATCCAGGGTTCGGTGCCGTCGAAGAACGTCGCGAGGTCCGACATGCCGCACACCGCGACCCCGGTGCGGAAGAGGTCGGGGTGCCAGACCAGCGAGGCGAACGTGAGGTAGCCGCCGTACGAGCGGCCCATCACCGCCAGCCGGGCCGGATCGGCCGGGCCGGCCAGCACCGCGTGGGCGGCGCAGTCGGCCACGTCGTCGATCGCGGCGAACCGTCCCCGCCCCAGGTCGGCGTCGACGAACGACCGGCCGTATCCGGAGGACCCGCGGACGTCGGGTGCGAAGACGTCGATGCCTCGTCCGAGGATCTCGTGGTAGAGCGGGTTCAGGACGGGGCGTTCCTGGTCCTCGGGGCCGCCGTGCAGGTGGATGACGCAGGGTGCCGGTTCGCCGGGGCCGCGGCCCGGTGCGCGGTAGTACCAGCCGTTCAGCGCCAGCCCGTCCCGGGCGGTGGGCCGCAGCGGCACCGGTCGCACGGGCGGGCGGCCCGGGGGAACGGCGTCCTCGTCGCGTGACGACCAGGGGGTGCGCACCGGGGTCGCGCCGTCGGGCAGCCACCAGATGCCGGGGCGGCGGCGGGACCCGGACAGGGCCAGCAGCAGCCGGGGGCCGGCGTCCGCGATGCGCGTGACCACTTCGTGGGGCAGGGACACCGTCCGGGTGGAGCCCGGGTCCGCCCCGGGCCGGCCGGACGCCTCCGTGTCCAGTACCTCCAGCTCGCTCATGCCCCGGACGTTCCAGGCGAGCACGGCGAAGCTGCCGTCGCGGGCGCACCGCAGCAGCTCCAGGTCGGTGTTCTCCCGCGCGGCGGCGGCCGACCAGCCGCGCGGCCGCCCGTCGGGGTCGAGGGCGGCGGCGAGCAGGACCGCGAACTCCCGGTAGGCGTTGCTGCGCAGCCAGAGGGTGTCCGCGCGGGGTGAGAAGCCGCCGATCCACGGGTCCCCGTCGGCCACCGGCATCACACAGGTCGTGACGAGGTCGGCGGTGCGCAGCACGACCGCCTCGCGCCGGCCGCGGGGTCCCCGGCGCAGCAGCGCGAGCGCGCCGTCCCGGCTGAGGTCGCACACGCGGAGCGTCGCCGCGTCCTTCTCCACGGCGAGCAGGACGGGCGCGGCGACGCCGTCCGGGTCGACGAGGTACGCGGACAGTCCGTCGCCGAACCCGGCCGCCGGGGCGGTGGCACCGCCCGGTGCGCCGATCAGCGTCGTCCCCACGGCGAGGACGGGCGAGGGCAGTGCGGGACCGGGGTCCGTGTGGGGTGCCGGACCGAGAAGCCCGGTGCCGCCCGTGCGGCCCTGCCAGGGGGCCGGCAGGTGGCCGTCGTTCGGTCCGGGGCCGAAGCCTCCGGCCTCCGCCGCGGCGTCCGGGGCGGGGGCGGCGGTGGGGACCGCAACGGTGACCGCGATCGCCGATCCGTCGTGCGCCCAGCAGCCCAGGTGGGCCGAGGTGCCCGGCTCGGCGCCGGCGAGGACGTGCCGGTCGCTGCCGTCGGGACGGACGCACAGCACCCGGGTGTGCTCGCCGCCGCCGGGGGCCGTCGTGTAGGCGATCCAGCGGCCGTCGGGCGACCAGGACACCTCCGTCACGGGGTCCGGTCCGTCGTCGAGCAGGCGTACGGCCTCGCCGTCGGCGGGTCCCGTCCACAGCTGGGGCACACCGCCGCGGTCGCAGATGAAGGCGACCTGCGTGCCGGCCGGGTCGGCCGAGGGGTACCAGCAGCCGTGCGCGATGAGCCGTGTCGTCGCGTCCCGCGGCCCGGAGGCGTTGGGCAGCGGGACCCGGGCGGGCGCGGCGAAGGCGGCGGTACGGCCGTCCGCGGCCGGGTGGGCGGCGCGCCCCGGGTGGGCGGTGGTGGGCCACCCGGCACCGGCGGTGCCGGGCGGCCGTACCGCGGGCGGTTCCCCGGTCAGATTCCGTGCGTCTGCAGCCATATCTCCAGCAAAGCCACTTGCCACAGTGCGTTCGCTCCGCGCTTGGTGCGGTGTCGGTCGGGGGCCGCCAGGAGTCCGGCGACGTAGGAGTCCTTGAAGAGTCCGCGTCGCTTGGCCTCGGGGGCGCCCAGCGCCGCGCGCACCCTGTCCAGGACGGGTCCGGCCATATGGGTGATGGCCGGGACCGGGAAGTAGCCCTTGGGACGGTCGACCACGTCGCGGGGCAGCAGTTTGCGGCCGGCCTCCTTCAGGACGCCCTTGCCGCCGTCGGCCAGCTTCAGCTCCGGCGGGCACGCGGCCGCCAGCTCGACCAGTTCGTGGTCGAGGAACGGCACACGGGCCTCCAGGCCCCAGTCCATCGTCATGTTGTCGACCCGCTTGACCGGGTCGTCCACCAGCATGACATGGGTGTCGAGGCGCAGGGCGGCGTCGAGCGCCGTCTCCGCCCCCGGCGCCGCCATGTGCTCGCGGACGAACCGGCCGGAGACGTCCTCCCGCGGCAGCATGTCCGGTTGCAGCATCGCGGCGAGGTCGGCGTGCGGCCGGTCGAAGTACACCTCGGCGTACCGGTCGGGCTCGTCCTCGCGGGCCGCGGCGGCCAGCTCCGGGTACCAGTGGTAGCCGGCGAAGACCTCGTCGGCGCCCTGCCCGCTCTGGACGACCTTGACGCTCTTGGACACCTGCTCGGACAGCAGGTGGAAGGCGACCACGTCGTGGCTCATCATGGGCTCGCTCATCGCGGCGACCGCCGCGTCCAGGGCCGTCGACACGCGCTGCGAGGGCACCACCAGCTGCTGGTGGTCGGTGGCGAACTCCCTGGCCACCAGGTCGGAGTAACGGAACTCGTCCCCCTCGGCACCGCCCTCCGCCTCGAAGCCCACGCTGAACGTCGCCAGGTCCCGCTGCCCCTCGTCGGCCAGCAGGGCCACGATCAGGCTGGAGTCCAGGCCCCCGGACAGCAGGACGCCGACCGGCACGTCGGCGACCATCCGCCGCCGTACCGCGGTGCGCAGCGCCTCCAGCACCGCGTCCCGCCACTCGGCGGCGCCCATGCCGGCGTGCTCGGGGCGGCGCGTGTACGACGGCTGCCAGTAGCGGTGCTCCTGGTAGGTGCCGTCCGGCTCGACCACCCGCACGGTGGCCGGGGGAAGCTTGCGCACCCCCGCCAGCACGGTCCGGGGCGCGGCCACGGTCGCGTGCCAGCTGAGGTACTGGTGCACGGCGACCGGGTCGAGCGAGGTGTCCACGCCGCCGGCCGCGAGCAGGGCGGGCAGCGAGGAGGCGAAGCGCAGCCGCCCCGGGGTCTCGGCCAGGTACAGGGGCTTGATGCCGAGCCGGTCGCGGCCGAGGATCAGCCGCCCGGTGCGGTGCTCGACGATGGCGAAGGCGAACATGCCGTGGAAGTGGTCGACGCAGGCGGTACCCCACTGCCGGTACGCGGTGAGGACGACCTCGGTGTCGGAGGTGGAGCGGAACCGGTGGCCGAGGGCCGTCAGTTCCGCGCGCAGCTCCTTGTAGTTGTAGATGCACCCGTTGAAGACACCGGTGACCTCCTGCGCGGTGTCGGTCAGCGGCTGCGCCCCGCGCTCGGAGAGGTCGATGATCTTCAGGCGGCGGTGTCCCAGCGCGACGGCGTCCCGTGACCAGACGCCCTCGCCGTCGGGTCCGCGGGCGGCGAGCCGGTCGTTCATGCGTTCGACGGCCACAAGGTCGGGCCGCGTGCCGTCGAAGCGCATCTCTCCGCTCAGGCCGCACATCCGCAACCACCTCCCTGACGCGCGTAGGGGGCACGCGAGGTGCGCGGCGGTGCGGTGTGCGGCGGGCCGCCCACCGGTATGTGGCCGGAACTGATGGACACGGTGGTTCTTCTCCTTCGTGACGGGAGCGGGTGCGCAGCGTGGTTGCAGGGGGGTGCCGGGGCCGGGGCCCCGGGGTCGTGCCGCGGGCCTCAGCGGCCGGCGATCCCGGCCCGGCCGGCCCCGGAGGGGTGGGCGACGGGGCGCGCGGGGGAGGCGACGTGCCGGGCGGCGGCGGCCCGCCGGCGCGGCTGGTCGTCGCCCCGGGTCTCGGCGATCGCGAGATCGGTGCAGGCGAGCAGGTCGTCGGCTTCGGCGGCGCGGCGCATGCGGTGGGCGGCGCTGCCGGTGGCGAGCGCTCGCTCGGCGAGGTTCCGGACCGTGTCCCAGTCACCGGCGGCCTCCAGCGCCGGGCGTACCCGGGCGAGCAGGCGCCGGACGACGTCGGCCGCCGGTGCCTCGCGCCCGGTCCCGGGATCGATCAGGACCCCTTCCAGGCCCGACCGCGCGGCCCGCCAGGCGGCGGCGCGCAGCCACTCGTGCCGGCCCCGACAGGGGGGCGCGTCCGTCGTCTCCAGCCGCTCGCGCGCCTCGGTCACCAGGGCGCGGTAGAGCCCGGCGATCAGGACGACCGTCTCCGCCCGGGGGGAGGCGTCGCAGATGCGCAGTTCGAGAGTCTTCTGGTGGGCGGACGGCCGGATGTCGTGGTAGATCATGCCCGCGTCGCTGATGACACCGGAGTCGATCAGGCTCTGCACGGCCGCGTCGTAGTCGGCGGCGTCGGCGTAGCACCCGGGCGGGCCCGCGGTGGGCCAGCGCTGCCACACCATGGTCCGCCAGCTGGCATAGCCGGTGTCGGCGCCCAGCCAGAAGGGGGAGCTGGCGGACAGGGCCAGCAGGACGTGCAGCCACGGGGACACCTCGCACATGAGGCGTACGGCCAGGTCGCGGTCGGGCACGTCGACGTGGACGTGGGTCCCGCAGATCAGCTGCTCGTCGGCGATCATGCGGTATTCGTCGACCATGTGGCGGTAGCGGCGCCCGTCGGTCGGGCGGGTGTCCTGCGTGCGGGCCAGTGGGACGGTGCCGGCGGCCACCACGGCCAGCCCGTGGGCGCTCGCGGCGGCGTCGAGCCGGCGTCTGGCACGGATCACGTCGTCGTACAGACCGGCCAGGGTCTCGTGCACACCGCTGTTCGACTCGACGGTCGCCTGCTGCAACTCGGTCGTGAAGGCGCCTGGGGGGAGCTTTTCCAGCATGGTGTCGGCTCGGGGGGCGAGCAGGCCCGTCTCCACCTCGACGATGTGGAACTCCTCTTCCACTCCGATGCGAACGGTCACGGCACTCCTAAGGTGACGGGCGAATGCTGACTGCCTCACCCGGGGAATCGGCCCGCTCGGCCGGTTACCGGAGACGGGCTGTGCACCTCCGACTTCCCACCTGACCCATTACTAAGCAGGAGTGCTCGTCGGAGCGTGTGATGTCACGAAAGAGCGGCCGGCGCGGAGCGCGCGGAAATCCCCGATTCGGAAAGAGGACGTTTGTACGAGCGCTGACGGTGCAGACGGGAGCTAACACAGTCTTTATGCGACGAGAGACGGAGACACTCATGGGCATCATCGCGTGGATCATCATCGGCCTGCTCGCCGGTGCCATCGCCAAGGCCATCATGCCGGGCAAGGACCCGGGCGGCATCATCATCAC
The DNA here is from genome assembly GCF_000720135.1 of Streptomyces sp. NRRL S-1022. Classification (GTDB taxonomy): domain Bacteria; phylum Actinomycetota; class Actinomycetes; order Streptomycetales; family Streptomycetaceae; genus Streptomyces. Next base: position 12,422 of record NZ_JOIU01000047.1, read on the forward strand.
CATGCTCATCGGCGTGGCCGGCGGTCTGCTCGGCGGCTGGCTCGGCAAGGTGATCTTCCACGTCGACTCCATCGACGGGTTCTTCGACCTCTCCACGTGGATCGCCGCGATCGTCGGCTCCCTCATCCTCCTCGCCCTCTACCGCGTCATCACCGGCAACCGGCACTCGCACCGCCACGCCTGACCGGCCGACGCCGAAGCCGTCGTCGGCCCGTCCGCCGTCGGAAACTCCCCAGCCGCTCCCCCTCCAGGGAGCGGCTGGGGAGTTTCTTGATCGCATGACGGGCCCCATCCGGCAGGAGAGAAAAGCCGGCGAACAGAAACGATCATCGCGTCCCGCGAGCCGCCGACGCGGTCTAGTTTCGTCGCATGAGCGAAGAAATTCGTGCTTCCACAACCCGGACACTGCGCGACCTCGTCCCCGTCGAGGCGTGGGACGAGCTGACGAGCGGCCGCCGCCGCATCCACCCGGCGGGAACGGTCCTCCTCCGTCAGGGCGACACCGGGACGCACGTACTGGCACTGCTCCGTGGCCTGGTGAAGGTCGTCCGCAGGGACATCGACGGACGGGAGAGACTGCTGAGCTTCCGCGGACCCGGGGAGGTGCTCGGCGAGATGGCGGTACAGAACGACAGGATCCGGCTCGCCGACGTGCAGGCCATTAGCATATGCGAAGTTGCCTCTCTTCCCGCTCACACCTTCCGGCATTTCGTGGAGCGGCACGGCCTCCCGGGCAAGCTGGCCTGCCTGGCCAACGACCGCCTGTGGGAGCAGACCCAGGCCGGCGAGGGCGACCTCGACCAGCGGCTGGCGGGGGCACTGCTTCGCCTGGTGGCCATGTCGGGCGACCGCGTCTTCCGCCTCACCCGCACCGAACTCGCCCAGCACCTCGGAGCGGGCCGCAACTCCGTCAGCGACGCGCTGCGGCGCCTGGGCCCGAGCCGTGTGCGCGCCGACAAGACCTGCATCGAGGTCGTGGACGAGCGCCGACTGCACGACGTCATGCGGCGGTACCCGGTCTGACCGGCCGAGCCCCCTCCCCGCAGAAGCAGTGACGGCCGTCACTGCTTCTGCGCACTGAGCGTGCACTGGCTCTCTCCCCGAGTGGCGAAGCTCGAAGGGCGTACTCACCAGCGCCCCTTGCCCGTCGGCAGCCCCGCTGCCGACGGGCCTTCGCAGAGGAGAGACAGTGCACAGCGACCGTTCCGGGCTGCCCGCGACCTCCGCGGCCCCTTACTCCCGCAGTCGTCCGCTTCCGCCGTACCGCGGGATTCTGGCCGTGGACCTGAAGGGCTTCACCGAACGCCCTGCCATCGATCACGAAGTGGTCAGCCGGGCGGTGCCCGAGGTCCTGAGAATCTCGCTCGAACGCGCCGGCCTGGCACGGCTGTGGTCCGACCGGCTGTTTCCCGCCACTACCGGCGACGGCTACGTCCTGGGCTTCGACCCCGCGTTGATGCCGCTGGTGATCCACCCCTGGCTGGAAACCCTGCAGGACACCGTCGCCGAACTGAACGTCCACGCTCTCGGCACGGCCCCGCTGCGGCTGCGGGTCGGGCTGCACATCGGGCCGCTGCCCGACAGCACGGACCCCTTCGGCGGCAACGGAACGGCGCGCACCGACACCCACCGGTTGCTCGACTCCCGTCCGGTCCGGGCCGTACTGGCCGAACACAACGAGAACATCACGCATGTGGCGGCCATCCTCTCCGACCGCTGCTACCAGGACGCCGTCGGCTCGGGATACACCGGACGCCACCGCGACTGGTTCCACGAGGTGCCGGCGACCGTGGACGGCAAGGCGTTCGCCCAGCGGGCCTGGCTGTACGTGCCGTCGCCCTCCGGTCCGCCGCCCGGCCGGACCGCCACGGCGGCCGGCACCGCGCAGGCGGGCCGGGAGAAGGCCCGCGCAGCGACCGGCCGGCGCCGCGCCTTCACCTCCGTGCTCCGGGCCGAGCGGGGCATCATCAACACCGGCTCCGTCCACGGCGGCCAGCACCTGACCAGCCTGGACTCGTCCGTCCGCCCCGAGCCGGAGGGCGGCCATGACTACTGAGGCCGGCCCGGACGACGCCGTCGGAGCCCTTCCGCCGGAACTCCTCCACGACAGGGGTCTGGTCGTCTACGCCCCGCACGGGGCGATCAACACCGGCACCCTGCACGGCGGTCAGCGGTACGCAACGGCGGACTCCCCCGCCGACGTCGTCCCCCTGGTGCGCCAGGGCCCGGTCCGGGCGAAGGACCTCCAGGCGGCCCGGCGCTGCTTCGTCCGGTCCCCCGTCTACACCGCCGGTCTCGACGCGCTCGGCTCCTCCGGTGTCCTGTTCGTCCTCGGGGCACCCGGCACCGGCCGGCAGACGCTGGCACTGAACCTGCTGGCCGACAGCCGCGCCGAGCCCGTGCTGGTCCAGGTCGACGGGACGGTGGATCTGGCGCACTGGCGGCCCCGGCCCCGCGGAGTCCACGGCTACCTGATGATGAACCTGGCCGACCCGCTGGCCCTGCGGCCCTGGGACGTCTCGCGCCTGGAGGCGGAGATGGAGAAGGCCGGCGCCCGGCTGGTCGTCGTCCTGCGGGAGACGCCGGATCTGGCGCGCGCCCTTGAGGACCGCCTTGACGTACGGGTGCTGCGGCACCGGTCGCCCGACCCGGCGGAGGTCTTCTCCCGCCACTTCGCGAGACTGTGCCCGGATGCACAGGAGCGCTCCCGCCGGCGGCGCCGGGTAGGGCAGGAGGCCCTCGCCGCACTGCTTCCGCCCGGGCTGCCGCCCGGCCGAGCGGTTCGGGTGGCCGAGGCCCTGGCCGGTCCCGGACCGGACCGCCGGCCGAGTGCCACCGAGCTGACGGCCGGACTCGCCGCGGCCGAGGCCGCCCGGCTCGTCGGGGCGGCGGACGACGATCCCACGCTGCTGGCCCACCTGTTCTCGGTCTGCGTGCACCAGGGACTGGACCGGAACACGGTCCTCGGCCGGGCGACGGAACTGCTCGCCCTGGTCGGTGCCGGTCGCGGCCCCGGGGCCGAGCCGGAGCCGCCGCCGTACGACGGTGACCCGGGCCGGCCGGCGCTCGCCCTGCCGGGGCCTGCGGGTGCCCGGCTCGCCGGCACGCCGGCCGCGGCCGAACCGTTAGCCGGCATCGGCGCCGTGTGTGCGGTCCGGGGGGACCGCGACGGCAGGCCGGCCGTCACCTTCCTGTGGCCCTCGGTGGGCGGCGCCGTCTGGGACGCGGTGTGCCGGGAGCGGCCCGAGTGGCTCCCGCTGCTGCACGTCTGGCTCGGCGCGGCCGGCGACGAGGAGCAGGCGGAACGCGCCGGACGCGCGCTGGCCGCCCTGGCCGAACGCACCGCCGGGCGCAGCCTCGGACTCCTCGCGGACCTGGTGCGCGGCGGGCCGCCGACGGCCGTCGAGGTCGCGGGCCGTGCTCTCGCCGCGTCCGCACGCCTGGACCCGGCCGCCGCCGCGGCGCAGGCACTGCTGGCGGAGTGGAGCGACTCGGCCGAAGCCGCGCTGCGCGCCACGGTGGTGGTCGCATGCCGGCCGGACGCGGACGGGCTGCCGGCCGAGACCGCCATGTGGCTGTTGCGCCGGGTCGTGGACGTGCTCGGTGCCGAGGGCGACGCCGCGGCGACGGCCCTGCGCGTGTCAGGGACGCTCGTGCTCCGGTTCTCCGCCGGGACGACGGCGACCAGGCAGGCGGTCGTGCGGGAGCTGGCCGTCTGGGTGCGTACCGATGACCTGGCCGGGCTGCTGGCCGCCCTCGTGGTCCCCGCACTCGTCGCCGAGGACCGCGACTGGTTCGGTGAGCGAATGTCCGCCGGGAGGGAAAGTGCGGACCAGGTCGTCGCCCTCGTCGGCGCCGCCCTGGACGAAGCCCCGGCCTATCCGGCCATGCGGGACGCGCTGCTGATGTGGTGCGCCGAGGCGGCCGGCGCCCCCGACCGGGAGCGGCGGCTGGACGAGTTGTTCGCCCGGCTCGTCGACGGCCGCCGGCCCGGCGTCCTGCGGCTGCTGCTGTCGATCGACCGGGCAGCCCGGACCACTCCCGGCAAGGCGCTCGCCGAGCGGTCCCTGACCCGGTGGCGCGCGGGATCCGGTCCGGCCGCCGCCGATCCGGCCGACGGCCGCCCATGACACCCCATGACCGTCCGACCAGGCATCAACGACCTCATGCGACCAGGAGCGCAACGATGACGTCACCTCCATACTCCGGCCTCTTCACCCGCGTGGAGCGGGAGCCGGCCAGCCGAGAGCCGCTGACCGGGCTCCGGCTGGACGACGGCTCCGGTGCCCCGGGCACCGGCCTGACCCCCGCCGAGGCACGCCCCCTCCTCTACGACCGCTCGGCGTCGGCCGCCCGGCGTGACGCGCTGTGGCACCAGATCGCCGCGCTGGCCCGCGAAGACACGGACGGCAACGGCTGGCGGCTAGCCGCGGTGTGGCTGGCGTTGCCCGGTCTGCGCCGCCACGCCTTCGCCATCGTCGACCGTTTCGGCGCCGACCGGGACGACGTCGAGGCGGAGATGCTCACCGCCTACCTGGAGGCGCTGCCGTCGATCGAACCGCACACCCCGGACCCCGGTTCCGTGCTGCTGCGCTCGGCGTGCACCCGCGCCTGGAACACCGCCCGACAGGCCCGGCCGGAGAGGACCGTCGAGGACATCCAGAACACGGTGGACTCCCGGCGCGACCGGGGAGCCCTGTGGCAGGCGGAGTTCGACGGCATCGACCGGCCCGACGGCCTCGCGGCCACCCTGCGGATCACCGTGCCGGCCGGACGGACGGAGGGGCTGCGTCTCGGCGCCCTGGCCGGGGAGTGGGGCCTGACCGGACAGATCGCCGGCGCCTGCCGGTTCCAGCGGGGCCGACGGGTCGGCACGCTCTCCCTGCGCCCCCGGAGCCGCGGATGACCGGACGCCCGCAGACTCCCCTGACCTTCCGGGAGGTCCTGGACCTGCCGGTCAGCGTCGACCTGAGTACGGCGGCCAGGGCGTACGGCATGTGCATGGCCACGGCCTACCGGCTGGTCGCCCTCGGCGCCTTCCCCTGCGAGACGGTCCGGGTCGGCCGCCGGCACCGCGTCCTCACCGCCCACCTGCTGTCCTCGCTCGGCATCGAGGAGCGGCCCGTCTACGCCGACGACCTCGGCGAGGGGGTGGCCTTGACGCTCTTCGGCTGAACCGCGTCGGGCGGGGCTCGCAGGCCCCGCCCGCGTCCCCCTTCCCTTCCGGGCCGTATGTGATTCCGGCCCTTCCCAACGGAGGTACTCCGTCATGCCCACCTGTCTCGTCCTCGGCCCCGCGGCACTCTTCCACGAGGAGGTCGCACGGCCCGTCTGCGAGGAACTGGGCTTGTCCCTGATCCGGGCCGACCAGCTCGCCGACCCCAGCCCGCTGAGCGAGCAGCTCGTCCGGCACCTCGTCGAGGAGGACCTGGTCGTCGCCGACCTCACCGGGGGCCATCCGTCGGTGGTTCTCGGGCTCGGGGTCCGGCACGCCGCCGGCCGGCGTACGGTCCGACTGGGTCAGGCCGGTTCGGTGCCGGCGGACCTCGACGCGCTCCCGGCCGTCGAGTTCCCGCCGCTGCCCGACGGCCGGGCCGAAGCACGTGCCCTGCTGCGGACGGCCCTCGCCGAGGAGTTGGGCCTGGCCGCCGCACCGGCCCCCGCCGACGATCCCGGCGCGGACGGACCCGAGAAGGCCGGGGCCCCGGCCGCGCTGGAGGAGAACGGTCCGGGGCTGCTGGAGCTGGCGGTCGCGGCCGAGACGGAGATGGAGGCGATGGCCGAGGACATGGCGATGGTGGAGGCGGCCTTCCAGGACCTGGGCGCGATGGGGGAGCTGTTCAGCGAGGACATGGTGCGGGCCACCATGCCGGGCGCCCCGATGAGCACTCGGCTGGCCGCCGTCAACCGTTTCGCCAAGTCCATCGAGGGCCCCTCGGACGAACTGGAGGCCGCGGCCTGGCGCCTGGCCGCGCGGATGGAGCTGACGATCGGCGCGCTGCGCGCCTTCCTGGAATGGGCCGGGTGCACTCCGCGCTCCGAGTGGCCCCACTTCGTCGACGCCCAGCTCGACCAGGTGATCGAACAGGCGCGGGAGGTGCGGGAGGCCGCCGGCGGCGTCGAGGACTTCGGGCCCATGCTCATGGTCATCGGCCGGACCAGCAGCCGGCTGCGCGGGCCGAGCCGGAAGATCGCCGCCGCCCTCCGGACGCTGCTGGGAATCCTGTCCCCGCTGGAGGAGTGCGCGCACGTGGCACACAGGCTCAAGCAGGTTTGATTCCTTCACCGGCCGGGGCCCTGGGTGGCCGGCCCGGAACTCCCGGGAACACCCCGGCCGGGGCGGGCGTTGGTCCCGTTCGGCAGGAACGGAGGTGCGGGCGGTGCACGGTGAGTACAAGGTGCCCGGCGGCAAGCTCGTCGTCGTGGACGTCGAGGCCGAGGACGGCGTGCTGCGGCACGTGCGGGTGGCGGGCGACTTCTTCCTGGAACCGGACGAGGCGCTGGACGCGGTGAACCGCGCCCTCGAAGGCGCCCCCGCCGACACCGGCGCGGCGGGCCTGGCCGCACGGATCGAGGCGGCGCTGCCCGCGGGCACGGTGATGTACGGGCTGACCGCGGAGGGCGTCGGCATCGCGGTGCGGCGGGCGCTGGCCCGGGCCACGGACTGGACGGACTACGACTGGCAGCTGATCCGCGAGGCCGCGCAGCCGCCGGCCCTGCACATGGCACTGGACGAGGTACTGACCGCCGAGGTCGCCGCGGGCCGGCGGCCGCCGACGCTGCGGGTGTGGGAGTGGGGCGCCCCGGCGGTGATCATCGGCAGCTTCCAGTCCCTGCGCAACGAGGTGGACCCGCAGGGCGCCGCACGGCACGGCATCGAGGTGGTGCGGCGGATCTCCGGCGGCGGCGCGATGTTCGTGGAGCCCGGCAACACCATCACCTACTCGCTGTCGGTGCCCGAGTCGCTCGTCCAGGGGCTGTCGTTCCAGGACAGCTACGCCTACCTGGACGACTGGGTGCTGGGCGCCCTCGGCGACATGGGCATCCGGGCCTGGTACCAGCCGCTGAACGACATCGCCACGGACCAGGGCAAGATCGCGGGCGCGGCGCAGAAGCGGATCGTCGGGCCGGACGGCGGCCCGGGCGCCGTGCTGCACCACGTGACCATGTCGTACGACATCGACGCGGACAAGATGGTCGAAGTGCTGCGGATCGGGCGGGAGAAGCTGTCCGACAAGGGCACCGGGAGCGCGAAGAAGCGGGTCGATCCGCTGCGCCGGCAGACCGGGCTGCCGCGCGAGGCCGTCATCGACCGGATGATCGGGTCGTTCCGGGCGCGCTACGGGCTGACGCAGGGCCAGGTGACCGACGGGGAACTCGCCCGCGCACGGGAACTGGCGCGCACCAAGTTCTCCTCCCCCGCGTGGACGGCACGGGTGCCGTAGGGCCGAACGGCGCGTGCGGGCACGGCGGATACCGGGCAAAGCACCACACCGTGACCGGCATGCCGTGACCGGCCGGGCACGCAACGCGTTGGCACTTCCGCCCCACAGGCAGTCGTGTGACACTGTCGTCCCCGTCCACCCTGCGGACCCCTCCGCACCCCCTCCCCCACGAGAAGTGCGCCGTGCGTTCCCTTCCTCTGCCGCTCGCTCTCACCGCGCGTCTGTCGCCGGTCGCGGTCCTCGCCTGCGCCGGCTGGGCGCTGACGTCCGGGCCGGTCGCGCCGCCGGCCGCCGCCGGGCACCACACGGCCCAGAAGGCGCCCGCCGGATCCACCGGATCCGCGGGATCCGCCTCCGACGCCCCCTCGCCCGGCACGGCGGCGCGGACGTACGCCACCGCGCCCGCCCCCTGCGCGGCCGTGCCCGCGGCCACCGTCAGGTCCCTGGTGCCGGGCGTCAAGCCGGCCGGCAAGGAGATCCCGTCGACGGACACCGACCTGCGCCGCACCTGCTCCTGGAACGCCCTCCAGGGCTACGACTACCGCTGGCTCGACGTGTCCTACGAGATCGGCGGGTCCGAGGAGGAGGCGAGGAAGGAGTACGAGCAGCGGGTCGCCGAGAAGAGCGGCGGCGGGGCCGTGCCGGGGCTCGGGGACAGCGCCTACTCCGTCGTGAACCTCACCACGGAGGACAAGCAGCAGACGCGCGAGGGCGTGGTGCTGGTCCGCGCCGCCAACGCCCTCGTCATCGTCACCTACAACGGCAGCGACTTCGAGACCAAGAAGGCCCCCGGCACCGACGAGATCAACAAGGGGGCCATCAAGGCCGCCAAGTCCGCGGTGGCCGCCCTGGGCGGCGGGCAGGGCTGACCCCCTACGCCGGTGCTCAGCCGGCCGGGCCGGCGGGTTCGTCCTCGATGCCGCGGACCACGAAGCCGACCCGGGGGCCGAGGTCGACCCGGTCGCCGTTGCGCAGGCGGACGGCCCGGTCCGGCACCAGCACCCGGTCGTTGACGCGGGTGCCGTTGGTGGCACCCTGCGCGACCTCGGTCACCCAGGCCGCCCCGTCCGCGGTGTGCGCGACGGTCGCGTGCCGGCCCGACACCGTCTCCTCACCGGCCAGGAGTGCCGACGCCTGCGGCGCCCAGGTGCTGCTGCGGCCCAGCCGGAGTTCGGCGCCGCGCGGCACGTCGAGGTGCCGGCCGCCGCCGCGGAAGACCAGCCGCAGCACCCCGCCGGGCAGCCGCTCCGGTCGCCCGCCCGCGCCGCTCCGCCGCCCGGGCGCGCCGGCCGGGGCCAGGCACGCGGGGCACGCGGCCGTACCGGCGGGGACGACCGCGGCGCAGTCGGGGCAGCGCACGCCGACGGGCGACGGGGACGGGCGGTGGGGTGCGGGCCCGGGTGCGACGACCTCGGGGACCTCCTCCCAGTCGTCGGCGGGGCGCGGACCGCCGTCGCCGGGGCGCGGATCGCCGCCCGGGCCGTCGTGACGCCGGCCGGTGTCCGTGGCCCCGCCGGCCGCCGGGGCCTCGCCCGCCGGATCGCCGGCCACCGGGTCGTGAGCCGCCGGGTCGTCGGCCGCCGGGTTCTCGTCCGTCACATGGGTGGGCGTCGGGTCGTCGTCCGCCGCGGGGCCGTCGTCCCAGTCGTCGTCATCCCAGTCGTGTACCTCCGCCGCCACCTGCGTCTCCCTTCTTCAGGACGACCGTCGTGTCCACCCGGCCGCTCTCGGCCTCCCGGACGTCCGTCACCACCACCGTGGTGCCCGGGCCGAGTTCGGGCGCGGCGAACAGTTCCCGGGCGAGCGGGTTGACGAGGTGCGTCTCCAGCACCATGCCGATGCCCCGGCCGCCGTTCCACTTGTCCCGGGTGCAGTGTTCCAGCAGCTCGCGCCGGGCCTTGTCCTCGATGTGCAGGTCGAGTCGGTGCCCGTGGGCCAGCTGGCGCTGGATGTTGCCGACCTGGAGGGCGAAGATCTCCGCGGCGACCTCGTCGGAGATGAAGTCGAAGACGACGACGTTGCCGCCGATCCGGTTCATCAGCTCCGGCCGGCCGATGACCTGCTCGAAGTGCTTCTTGACGTTGTCCCTGACCGTACGTTCCAGCTCCTTGTACGGCGTGCCGGGTTCGACGATCCACTCGCGTTCCCCGGTCGCCGGGTCCGTGCGCTGCACGCCGAGGTTGGAGGTGAAGATGAGCACGCACTCGCTGAAGTAGGTGGTGACGCCCTGCCCGTCGGTGAGCCGGCCGTCCTCCAGCACCTGGAGGAACTTGTCGAGGATGCCCTTGTCGGCCTTCTCGATCTCGTCGAAGAGGATGACGCGGAACGGGTTCTCCCGTACGGCGGAGGTGAGTTCGCCGCCCGCCTCGTACCCGACGTAACCCGGGGGCGCGCCGACGAGCCGGTCCGCGGAGTGCGCGGCGGAGAACTCGCTCATGTCGAAGCGGAGGTAGGCCTGGTCGTTGTCGAAGAGCGCGGAGGCCACGGCCTTGGCCAGTTCGGTCTTGCCGGTGCCGGTCGGGCCGGCGAAGAACAGCACACCGCGCGGCCGGTGTCCGGGGCTGGTGGCCTGCGCCCCGGAGAGCCCCAGCGCGGCGCGCTTGAGGATGTCCAGGGTCATCGCGACGGCCGCCTCCTGACCTCGTACCCGGTTCTGGATGGACTGCTCGCCGAGGAGGATGCGCTCCCGGATCTCGCCGCGGCTCCACGGGTTCTTCTCCACGCCCAGCCGGTAGATGCGTACGGCGTCCGGCATGCCGGCGAACGGCAGGCCGCGGGAGCGGGCGAGCTTCACGCTCTCCTCCATGGCCCGCAGGCTCAGTCCGGAGGCCGCCCGGGCGAAGGCGCCGACCGCCCGCTCCGTCTCCCCGGCGTCCGCGCCGGTGGCGGAGCCGTCGCGGGCGCCGTGTCCGGCGTACCGCTCGTACCGCTCGTACAGGAGGCGGGCCATCGTGCCGCGTTCGTCGGCGTCCGGCTCCGGTACGGCGACCGCGCGGATCCGCTCGCTGCCGGAGACCAGCCACCCTGGTACGTCCCGCTCTCCCTCGGCGAGCCAGATCACCGGGTTGAACAGGCCCGGTGCCTTCGGTACGACACCGGGGGCCGTCCGGGGCGGCAACGGTTCGGCCTCGTGGGCGAGTTTGAGGCAGGCGAGGAAGAAGTCCCGTTCGTCGGGGGTCAGCCGGGACGGGTCGGTGAGCAGGCGGGAGGCGTGGTCGATCACCAGGGCCACGCGCAGCGGCCGTTGCCGGCGGCCGTCGCGCACCGTCTCGTCGCGTTGCCGTGCCCATCCGTTGGTGATGTTCCGCAGCTGCTCCAGCACCGCCTGGCGTTGCGGCGCCGTCTGCCCGGGGAACTCGCGTGGTCCTTGGAGCAGTTCCTCCACGGCGGCCCGGGCCTCGCCCTCCCCGACGGCCGCCACGCGGAAGCCGCTGATCTGGTCGCACAGCACCAGCGCCTCGTAGCCCTTCTCCCGCAGCGGGTTCCACAGCACGTCGAGCAGCGTGTGAAAGCGGTCCCGGCCGCGCCGGCGCACCAGGTGCAGGTCGCGGATGTTGCCGTGCAGCAGGTACTGCGCGTGCACACCGAGCGTTCCGATCAGCTCCTCCACGAAGGGCGGCAGCCGGTCGTCCTTGGTCAGGTCCATCGTTCCTCCCCTGTGCGCGCTGTTCCGCGGGCCGCGCGCCGGCCATGGCTGTGACGGTGATTCCGGCGGCGGCCGCCGGTGCGGGGCGGCCGGTGTCGGGGGCGAGCGCCGGTCATGCGACGAGCGCCGGTGTCGTGGCGTGCGCCGGTTCTGTGGCGTGCGCCGGTTCCGGCCGCGTACTCCGGGCCCGCGGCGAAGTTGCGGCTGCGGGCAGTGGCGTCGCGGTGCGGACAGCCGCGTTCCGTACCGGCGGCCGACGCCGGGTCCCGCCGTACCGGCGGCCGACGGCCCGACGGCCCGGCAGTCCGGCGGCTCGGCGGTCCGGCAGTCCGGCGGTCCGGCAGTCCGGCGGTCCGGCAGTCCGGCGGTCCGGCGGTCCGGCGGGAACCATGGCGCCCCCCTCACCCCGTTCCGTGGCGTCCGTCGCCGTCGACGGTCCGGTAGCGCCGAGGGGTCCGGTGTGTGCCGGCCGTCCGGTCGGTCTCCTCCGGCAGGTCGTCGAGTACCAGGGCGTCCTCCCCGAGCACGCCCGGCAGTGCCCCTTCGGTGCGTTCGAGGCTGAACTCCAGGCCGAGGCCCAGCATGCCGGTGATCTCCTCGAACTCGGCCAGCCGCTCCCGGGTCTCGGCACAGCGGACGTCGTCCAGGGCGCGTTGCTCGGGGCTCCGGTCCCCCGGCCCGCCCCGGTACATGGTCGCCACCCGCAGGCGGCCGTCGATCATGGTCGCCCGCAGCCAGTGGCCCGGTTCCCAGCCCTCGGGTGTCCAGTCGAGGCGGATCTCCTGCCCCTCGGGCCGCCCCGCCCCGGCCCGGCCGCCGAACCTCCTGGCCAGCTCCGCGACGGCGTCCGCGCACTGCTGCCGGACGTACAGCGCGTCCAGGGCGTGCAGCCGCTCGGCCACCCGGTGTTCGACCAGTTCCTGTTCGGCCGGGGTCAGCGGGACGCCCTCGTCCAGGGTGCGGCGGAGCAGCGCGAGGGCCTCCGGTTCCGGGGCGAGGTCCTCGGCGCCCTCCGGGGTCTCGTAGCGGAGGAAGTCGTAGTGCGCCGCGGCCCGTTCCTGGGCCTCCCTGGTCTCCTGGGCCTGCCGGCCCGCGTCCCGGACGAACTTGCGCGCCTCGGTGAGGTGGATGCGCGCCCGGCGGGGGTCGTCGGCGGCGCGGCGCACGGCGTCCCGGACGGCGCGCGCGGCGAGTTCGGCGGCCTCGCCGGCGGCGTACGGGTCGAGGTCGCCGAGGATCTCCGCCCCGGTGCGGCGGACCTCCTCGGGGTCGAGTGCCGCGGGGGCGCGCCGGGCGGCGGTCTGCCGGGGCAGCTGGCGTGCCTCGGCGTCGGCGGTGCGCTCGGCGGCGAACCGCCGCAGCGCGCGCTGCCGGCTCTCGCGCAGAGCGCTCTGCCAGTCGTCGTCCTGCTCCTCGTCCAGCCGGAGCAGGGCGGCGAGCCGTTGCTGCTCCCACGCGGCCTGCCGTTCCTCGGCCCGGCGCAGTGCCTCCTCGGCACGGGCCAGTTCCCCGCGCAGTTCGGCCAGCCGTTCCCCGACGGGCGTCAGCGGCGGCGGTACGTCGGGGGCCGGCGGGGGCGGGCCGCCGTGCGCCGTGGCCCGGGCCGCCCGGGCCAGCAGGGCGCGCCGGCGGGCGTTGAACCGTACGGCGGCGAACGCGGCGGCCTCCCACTGTCCGGCGGCCGTGGCCGCGAGCTGCTGCCGGTGTTCCAGACAGCGCTGTTCCTCCGCGGCCCGTACTGCCGCGGCGGCGAGGAGCCGGGTGCCGATCAGGGCGGCCCGTCCGGCGAGCAGGACACCGCTGAGCGAGCCGAGTACCTGGAGGGCGGCGTCCGCGGCCTGGTGGACGGCGTGCCCGGCCGCGTCGGCGAAGTGGGCGGAGGCCTGTCCGGCGGCGTCGTGCAGGTGGAGCATGCCGGTGTGCGGCAGCGCCTGCGGGTCCAGGGGCGGCGGGGGCGGTGCGAAGTGCACGGCGGGTTCGATCGTCTGGATCGTGGGGAAGGCGAGACCCGAGCTCATGTCTGTTCTCCTGTCGTGTCGTTCGTCCTCCTGGTCCGCCGGCGGACCGCCCGCCGCACCCGGCGCGACCACTCCCCGACCCGGCGCAGAGGCCCTTGCCGCAGCCGGCGCCACCACAGCCCGACCCGCCGCAGGGGCCCCTGCCGCAGCCGGCGCCACCACAGCCCGGCCCGTTCGCGAGCCGTCCGCCACGGCCCGTGCCACGCGTCGCGGGCCAGCCGTACGGGTCCTCGCCGGTCGTGCGGGTCGGCCCGCCACGGCAGCCCGCGGCGGCGGGCCCGCCGTGCCCGGTGTGCGCGTCGCAGCCGCCGCCAGGCCCAGCCGCGGCGCAGGCTCCAGGCGGCGACGGCGACCGCGGAGGCGAGCGGCCACAGCCAGGGCACCACGGTGATCGCGTAGATGCCGAGGAAACCGGCGAGAAGGAGCAGCGCCGCCCCGGCCCAGCGGCCGGCCCGGGTCCGGGCCAGCCGGCCGGGCCGCTCCGCGCTGCGGATCAGCAGGCCCGCGAGCGACCGTGCGGGGTGATAGAACGGCGGGCCGATGTACACGGCGGTCCACAGCTCGACCACGGTCACGAACGCGGCGGCGGGCAGCGCGAGCAGCCAGGCCGTGACGACCGCGTCCTGGGAGGCGCGGCCTAACACGTCGGCGAGGCCGATGACGAAGGTCCAGGGCGCGGTGACGACGACGGCGCCGAGCAGCGCCCAGCCCAGTGTGGGCAGGCGGTCCAGCCGGCGCAGGACGGCCATGAGCCCGTCCTGGTCCGCGGCGAGCAGCCGCGCGTGCTCCTCGGCGACCCGGCGGCCGCGCAGTTCCTGCGCGTCCTGCATCGCCCGGTCGCCGAGCAGCAGGGCGGCGACCAGACGCAGGTCGTCGTCCCGGGCGGAGAGCAGTGCGTCGAACCAGGGGACGGGTTCCGGGAACCCGGCGCGCAGCCGCAGCAGCAGGGCGGTGAGCCGGTCCCGCGTGCGGTCCGGTTCACGGGCCAGCTGCAGCAGCCAGGCGTCCACCGCCACGGTGTGTCTGAGGGCGGCCCGGTCCCGGCGGTCGCGCCGCAGCTCCTGGACGGTGGGCGCCCACCGGGCGCGCAGCACCCGCCAGGCGCGGTCCGTCTCGTCCAGTCCGTGGCCGCCGGGCCGCTGGGCGAGCCCGGTCAGCACCTCGGGATGATGCGCGAGGTGCCGCAGCAGCGCGACGGCGTCGGCGTGCCCGTCCCGGGCGCCCTGGCACAGCCGGCGCATGCTCTGTGCGTCCAGGGCGGCTCCGTGCCAGGTGACGTCCAGGGCGGGGCCGAGCCAGTTCAGCAGTTCCACGACCACCCCGGCGGGCGGGGGCTGTGCCAGTTGCCCGCGCAGGCCGGCGAGCCGGGCCAGTTCGCCGGGGCTGCGGTCGCCGACGGTCTCGAACTGGCCGAGCCAGTCGACCAGCCGGGCCCGGTCCGTGTCGTCGGCCAGCATGCGCGCCGCCGACACGTGGTTGCGGTCCAGGTGCAGGGCGAGCCGCTCGGTCCCGGTGAACTCCTGTCCCATGAAGGGGAAGGGGCGGATCGCGGGGCGGGCCGGGTCGTCGGGGAAGACCGGCCCGTCGGTGCGCGGGGCGACGTCGGGGTCCCGGCCGGCCAGCCAGTCCCGTACCTCGGCCGCCTGCCAGCGCTGTTCGGGGGCCCGGGTGAGGAGGCCCTCGCAGAGCAGGCGGGTGCGCCGGTGCGCGATGCCGCCGACGTCGGGGTCGTGCGTGGCGATCTCCGCGAGCACCTCCTCGTCCCGGCGGAACTCCACGGGGTGTCTGCCCAGGGCCAGTTGGGCGGCGATCATGCCGACCGACCACCAGTCGCCGGCCTCGGAGACGGTCTGCCATCGCGATCCGGCCTCGGGGGCGAGGTAGAGGGGCTTGCCGCGCCAGTCGGTACGGGACTCCAGGGCCTCGTCGGGCCGGTGGACGGCGGCGCCGAAGTCGACGAGGACGAGGTCGGCCCGGTCGCCGCGGCGCGTGGGCACCATGATGTTGTCGGGGGTGATGTCCCGGTGGACGACGCCGCGTTCGTGCAGCGCGGTGACGGCGTCGCAGAGCTGGCTCACCACGGCTTCGACGGCTTCGGGGGGCAGGCCGTCGGGGTGGTCCTCGTGGTACTTGTCCAGGGTCTCCTCGCCGTGCGACCAGTACAGGTGCCAGGGATGCCCGTGGGCGGTGCCGGTCTCCAGGAGCCGTTCCACCGGGGGAGCCGGGGGCTCGGCGAGCTCGCGCAGCTCCTGTTCCACGGCCGGGTCGGGGGCGTGCAGCCGGTGGTACCACTTGAGGACCAGGGGTATCTCCGCCGCCCCGTGACGTGCCGTCAGGTCGTGGACGCGCAGGACGACGGCCCCGGCGGGCTGCAGGGCCGCGCGGAGCACGGCGACGAGCACGAACCGGTCGGCCAGTTCGGGAGGCACCTCGGCACGGACCGGGCGGGTCTCGGTGAGTCTGGCATTCGTGAAACCCCCGTCCGCGGAGTCGACGAATCGGGTGGGCGGCGTGGTCGTCATGAACCGGCCTTCCGGGAAACGCGCTGGGTGAACCGGGGGGCCACAATGCGAAGGGAACCGGCCCGGTGCGCGGGCCGCGGGACGAAGAACATATCCCGATTCCCTTCGGGCGAAGGGAAGTTTCCCGGATCTTCAGCGAATCCCCGGCCGGGGCTACGATGCGCATCATGTGCCCCCTGCCCTCGCACGAAACTCTCGTCGCCGAACTCAGGGAACTGAGGCGGCGCGGTCTGCCCGGGTTGCGCCACTGCACCCGGGACGCGCTGCGCGAGGCCGCCGTCGCGGCCGGCCTGTGCACCGGGCCCGACGACGAACAGTCCGGCATCGAGGAACTGCTGGGCGCGGCGGTGCGGCGGCTGGCCGGCGGCCACCCGGTGCGGGACGACGACTCCTGCGATCCGCTGGCCCGTGCCGCCGCCCACTCCTTCGGGATCTTCGCCGCGCGCCGCGGGGTGCCCGGCACCGACCGGCGCAAGGCGGCGGCGGGGGTCTACGGCGTGACCACCGAGCGGTTCCGCAAGAGCCAGGAGCACGACGTGGTCGCCGAACTGGCGGCCGCGGTCCTGGCCGTCGCCCGGGAAGCGGTCACCGGTACGGCCGTCGCCCGGGAGGCGGTCACCGGTACGGCCGTCGCCCACCGGATCGGTGCGGCGGGCGAGCCGGGGACAGCGGTGACCGCGGCGCCGCCCGTCGCCGGGGTCCCGGCGCGGCGCCCGGGTGCCCGGCCGGCCACCGGGGCGCCGGCGGGCCGGATCACCGTCCGGGTCTGCCCGATCGAGGACGTGCGGGACGTGGACGTCCTGGTCTCCTCGGAGAACACGTATCTGGAGATGTCCAAGACCTTCCGGCCCACGGTGTCCGGGGCGCTGCGCCGGGCCGCGGCCCTGCGGGACGCCTCCGGCGAGATCGTGGACGACGTCCTGTCCCGGGAACTGGGCGTGTGGCTGCGGACGCACGGCAGGACGGGCATGCCCGTGCGGCCGGGCACGGTCGTCGCCACCTCGTCCGGCGCCCTGGCCGCCCACGGGGTACGGCGCATCCACCACGCGGCGATCGCCGCCCCGGTCGGGGACGGCGACCGCTACCACGTGTCCCCTTCCGTGCTCGGCGAGGTCGTGCGCACGTGCTTCGAACTGGCCCGCCACGAGAGCGAGTTCCTCTCTCTTCCGATGTCCTCGATCTGCTTCCCGCTGCTGGGGTCCGGGCGGGGCGGGCTGCCCGTCGAGACGGTGGCCCGCCGGCTGCTCGACGCGCTCCGGGCCGAGCTGCGCCGCGACCCGTCCTGGTCGGTGCTGCTGGTCACCCTGGAGGAGCGCCACGCCCGTCTCCTCACGGCCGCCAGCTCCGCCCGGTGAAGCCCACCCCGCCCTCCCCCAGCC
>NZ_JOIU01000048.1 GCF_000720135.1 Streptomyces sp. NRRL S-1022
CGCCCAGCACGACCAGGCCAGGTGCTGAGGCCGAACTGAGTTCAGCGCCCTGCGAACGACTGCCGGACCGATCCATCTCATTGTGTTAGCCGCTGTTAGGCGCGTGCGGTCAGCTCAGCCGGGCATCGGCGTACACGGTCATCGCATCGCGCTGGTAGACGGCGAGACCTTCGGCGATCTTGTCGAAGTTTGCCCGCATCTGCGGGTCGTCGACATAGGTCTGGCCCACTCCCTTGTACGCGGCCGCGTTCGGGGTCCAGAACCGGCAGATCTGCTGGTAGTTGGCGTCCACCTCGGCCTGTACCGCGGGGTCGGAGACCGGCGTGCCGGCCACCATGAACTCCGCCATACGGATCATCTGCGCCGTCACCTCACGTTGCCAGCGCTCCGTGTCCTCGGAGGTCATCGCCTCGACGGCCTGCCGGGACTGCTCCCACGCCTGCGGCCACCGCTCCCGTACCTCGGCCTCGGCCTCGGAGGGGGCCTGGAACCCCTCGAACAGGTTCTCCGGCTTGTTGATCTCGGTCATCTTCCCGTTGTCCCTACCTTCTTCCAGTTCGGCGATGGTGCGGCCGACCGTACGGGCCAACGTCTCCAGCCTGTCCCGTTCCGCGAGCAGCCGTTGGTGGTGCTCACGGAGCACGGCCACCTGGTCGAGCTGGCTGTCCAGGACCGCCTGGATCTCGCGCAGCCCCAGGTCCAGCTCCCGCATCAGCAGGATCTGCTGCAACCGCAGCAGATCGGCCTCCTCGTAGTAGCGGTGCCCGTTGCTCCCGATCCATGCGGGCGGCAGCAGGCCGATCTCGTCGTAGTGCCGCAGCGTCCGCGATGTCACCTTGGACATCCGCGCCACCTCCGCGATCGACCAGGCCATGCCGGTGCCTCCCTCGCCGGGCCGGTCTCTCCGGCCACACACATGACCGTAGAAGTTGCCGCAACGGAAAGCGCAAGCCCGAAACCCTGTTGGACAGACACCAGGGCCTGACCCGTCGGACAGGCCCTAAGGTGCTGTCCCGGGTGCGCGAGGGGCCCGCGCCAAGCGCGGTGCGGGGCAGATGCTATGGCACCACAGAGCCCCTGAACGGCATTCCACTCGACCAAGCGTCCGTTCCCTCTCGCCGGCTGCTTGCCGGATCCACTGACGGGTCGGGGTGATCGGGCACGCTGGTGCACGTCTGCTGGCGGACCTCGCCGAAGCGATCGGGCTGACGGGCGAGATGTGCGGATGCCCGTGGCGTGGGCCACGGCTTCGGTACTCGTGGCGCCGGTTCATCGCGTCTTCCAGAAAGTAGGCCAGATCGTGCATTGGCGAGGGCCTAAAACGAGGGCGGGGCCGCAGGGCCCATTCATCCGACGCGGGAAGAACTCGGGGGGACTTGCGCCGATCGTGTGACCTGGACCTCTCGGGCGAGGTTCTCCTGGCTCAGAGCGCCGTCGGTGTGCAGGGGCTCGCCGGCCAGAAGCCGGGCCATGGCCTCGCGGAGCTTGGCGGCACTCGTGGCGGAGACCGGCATCACGGGGTGACTCCTGCGTGCTGAAGAGCTCATCGCTGCGGGTCGGGTCTGGTTTCGGCCGGCTGACTGCGATTGCTGTGCCAGTCCAGTATCAGGACCGTGGCGTCGTCCTTGAGGTTGCCGTGGCAGGCGTCCAGCACCGCGGCGGTCAGGGTCCGGACGGCTTCTCGCGGGTGCAGCGCGCGGGTGTCGTGAACGACCGAGGCCAGGTCGACGGCCGCGGCACCGCGCTCCTGCATTCCGTCGGTGAGCAGGACCAGGCGGTCCCCGGGACGCAAGTGCAGTTCCTGTAGGCGGTAGGGGGCGGGTGCCGCCACACCGAAGGGCAGGTTGACGGCGAGTTCCACCTCTTCGACGGCGTTCTCACGCAGCAGCAGGGGCCGGGGGTGGCCGGCGTTGACCAGTTCGCACAGGCCCGTTTCGAGGTCGACGCACAGCAGCAGTCCGGTGGCCAGGCCGCGGCTGTGGCTCAGCAGAGTCTCGTGGGCGTGGCGGGCCTGCTTGAGGGCGTCACAGCCGCTGCGACGTGCCCGCCGCAGTGCGCCGACCAGCAGGGTGGCCAGCAGCGCGGAGTTCGTGTCGTGGCCCATGGCGTCGGTGATCGACAGGTGCAGGGTGTCGCGGTCTAGCGTGTAGTCGTAGGTGTCGCCACCGATGTCGTCGGCCGGGACCAGTCCGGCGGCCAGAGTGAACTGGGCCGCCTCGCAGCAGGGGGCCGAGGGCAGGAGCTGGTGCTGGATCTCCGCGGCCAGGCTGGTCTCGGTGGTGCGCCGGCCCTGGTGGTACAGGTCGGTGAAGCGCCCGTCCGTGACGATGATGTAGGCAAGCGCGTGGGCCGCGTCGCGGACCTGTCGCAGCACGGTGTCGTCGGCGCACTGCAGGGTCACCTCCAGGAGGCCGATGCAGTCGCCGCGGTTGGTGACCGGCGTGATGACACGCCGTCCGCCCTGGCCGTCCGGCTCTACATGCTGGCGCTGGCTCTGCAGAACGCTGTCGTAGACGCTGCCCTGCAGGTCGATCGGCTCGCCAGGGTCGGCGGGCTCATCGCCGGCCGCGGCGAGGCGTACCAGCCGCTGGCCGATGAGGTCGACGAACAGGAAGGACACGGCCTCGGCACCGAACCGCTTCTGCAGGTCGTGTGCCACCACGTCGACGGACTCACCGGGCGGGGCCGCCTCCGCAGCGGCCAGCAACTCGCCCAGTTCCAGGTCTCCACCCTTCACAGCAACCTCCTGTCGGTTGCCGCACCTTCTTCCCCGAGCCTGCGCAACCTCACATATTCTGCCCATTTTGCCTGGTCAGGGCGCATTCCAGATCGGTGCGAGCCGTCCCGCCTCCGTCAGGCGGCGTTCGTGGGCGATCGTGCGTGCGGGCCACCCGTGGCTCACCCGCCGGTTGCCGTCGTCCGGGGTTTACCGCGTCCGCCCACCGTCCGGACAGGCGCCTCTGCAGGCCGGTGGCATGATCGTGCTTCTCGTGGGCAGGCGACCGGCGTGTCATGCGCCCCGGCTGAACTTGTGTCCCAGGTGAGCTCTTGCCTGGTCCAGGCCGGCTTTCAGCTGCAGGGCGACGCGGACAGTGGGATTCCGGGGCTGCGGGTGACCGAGGTGTCTGCGGGCGCGCTGGTCAGTTGGCCGGCCTCGGACGGGTTCACCGCGCTGGCCCGTGACCAGGCAGGCCGTGCAGCAAGCAACGACAGCATGAGAGTGATCGTGCAGACCGCAGTAGCAGGGCTGCTGATCCAGCTCGGACACACCGTCACCGAAACGCATGATGGCTGTGGCTTGGTGGTGCTCGCCGAAGCGGTCCTGCCACGGGGCGGCAAGGGCAGCTAGGCGCCGGCCCGCCCCACGTACTGGGCGCCGACAGTTTGCGTATGCGGGGCGAAGTCGGCGTCGCTCGCGACGCGGCTGGCCGGCGGCGCCACCCCGCACGCCGGCACCGTGCCCACCCGACCGCTCCCCGCCGAATTCACCCCTGCAGCGCCCCGCTTCGGCAGATCGTCAGGGAAGGCGGTGAGGCCGATGGGAGCGCAGGCTGTTACTGGGGGCGGCGTCCGGTGATGTCACCGCCGGGGTCGTCGGGTAGGGCTATGCGGGCGGTGATGCGTTTGCCGACCGGCTCCCGCTGGGCCTCGAAGCCCTGGGCGACGGCCATGACGATCTCCAGTCCGTGCTGCCCGACTCTGCCCGCATCGGCGGCCCGCGCCACTGGCAGGACGGGATCGCTGTCCCACACGACCACTTCCACGACGGCGCCAATGATGCGCAGTTCCATCAGCACGGGGCCAGGGGCGTACTTGCGGGCGTTGGTGACGAGCTCGCTGACCACAAGTTGGGTCAGGTCCATAGCGCGAGCGGACACTGGCAGGTCGTGCTCCGCCTGGACACGGGTGAGGAAGTCCACCGCCCGGTGGCGTGCCTCAGCGATCACGTGCCCGTCACCGTCCAGGGCGACGGTGTCCTGTATCTGAGAGGTGTCCGGCATCACGCTGCCCTCATCCTCGGGGACTGATTCAGCCGGGTCCACCCTTGTTCCCCCTTCACACGTCCTGCGCGTACCCGGCACTATGCCTCACATGCCCCGTGAGAACCGCATAGCGGGCCGCACGCGTGTTCGACGTAGCATCGACGCAGGCTACCGGCGTGTTATCGCACCGGGGCCTTGAGTCCCATCAGCGAGCGCAGTCGAGGAAAAAGTGACAGACACTCACGGAGCAGCCCGGCCCGGCCAGCTGTCGGTCGACCGCACCACCACCGACGGCATCCGGGTGGTCACCGTGCACGGCGAGATCGACCACGCCGTCAAGGACATGCTCAGCGAGGCCCTCCTGTCCTACGACGGCGCGGCGCCCCTGCGGACCGTGGTGGACCTCAGCGGCGTGACCTTCATGGACTCCAGCGGCATCAACGTCTTGGTCGCCGTCCACCAGGCCGCGAGTGACGATCAGGGATGGGTGCGTATCGCCGGCGCCCAGGAATCGGTGCTACGGCTCCTTGAGATCGTCGGCCTGGACGAGGTCATCGGCTGCCATCCCACCGTCGACCAGGCCCTGACCGCCTGACCCGCGCCGCGCCCGGCCACCGCTCCTACCCGGCTTCCGCGCCTGGGGCGTCCCGCCGGCGTGAGCGCCGCTGCACGGCCGCGTACAGCTCCTGCCCCACCGGTTCCGGCAGCGGCTGCCCCAGCGCCCAGGCGATCACCGTCTCGGCCACCGTGTGCAGCTTGGTATTGGTTTGCTGGGACACCTCACGCAGTACCTCGAACCCGACGACCGGCGCGAGCTGGTGGCTCGCGGTGAGGACACCGATGGCCTGGTCCACCGTCGCGTGGGAATCGACGGCGTGCCCCAACTGCGCGTTCTCTGCTCCAGGCGGGCGATCGCGGGGCCGTCAGGTATGCCGTCAAGCGAGGACCGCGGCACGCGAGAGGTCGTCATCACTGGTCTCCATGCAGGGGCCAAAAACTTCCTGTACGCCTGCCCTCTACCGGGACGTCAAGACACCCTCAGTACGGCAGCGAAAATGACACACGTGGGATGGGGCTCTCACGCTGACCAGCCGTTGTCGGGGGTGGGCCCGGTACGCCTCGGCCATCTCGGCATCGGTGACCGGCTTGTCCAGCCACCGATAGTAGGGCTGGCGGCCCAGCCCGAGCACCCGGCACGTCACCGCCACCGGCACCCGGTAAGGGAGCAGCGGCGGCGGCCAGCTCGCGGACGAGCGGGTACATCATTTTGCCGGCAGGTTCGCCGTGGAAAGCCAGGTCAGGTGGCACCGAACCCTGCAGCAGTCCCGGCTGAAGTCCGGGCTGACGCGATGGCTCGACAGCTTGGACCCCGACCAGGTCATCGCCGACCATGAGCGCAAGGTGCCGCTTCCCAGTCACACTTGGCATGAGGCTGGCTGGTGCCTCACGTTTCAAGCGATCCCCCGCAGCCCAGGCAAGCGTGGCAATCCATCCAGCAGGACAATCGGCGTCTACCCCTCGGCATGGGCGGTCGAGGACGGATCGGAGCGAGTGCTTCCCGCCGTCACACACAAGGGCGGGAAGTATGGTGACCTGGAGCTGCCATTCATAGTGGCGCTAGGCCATGCAGCCGACTTCCCCGAAGATGAGGACATCGAGAGAGCGCTGTACGGGAGCACGGTCGAGTACGCCTACGACAGCGGATCGACCTTGAGCCGCAAGCCCGATGGCTACTGGACTGCCACCTACGACCATGCCCACAGCCGTGTCAGCGGCGTGCTCGTCGTGAACAACCCAGCACCCTGGACCTGGACGAAAAACACTCCCGTTCTCTGGCAAAGCCCGGATCCTGCCTCGCTTCCTGCCCCCATCTTTCCTACCTGGGCAACGACGCAACTGGCTGGGATCCAGGTCGAGCGCCAGCTCGCGATTCGCTCCGTCCCCACCGCACTCGGTCTGCCGGAACGCTGGCCGACCGGCGACGCCTTCCCCCGGAGTGACCCGAGATGACGGCAGCGGCACCGTCCGTCTCGACAGCGGCACCCGGTGAGATCACCTCATACACACGGCAGCGTTCGTTGAGGGCCTCTGCGTGGACCGGGGAGGCCGCTCGACCGGGTTGCGGGAGCATCCGTCGTGCACCGGGTGGACGCCCTGATCGGCCGGCCGACGCCGTGCCGCATCCGAACGAAGTGGCCTACGGCGCGGGCCGAAGGCTGGGAGACGGATGTGGCTAGCCTGAAAACGCGCGACCGAGGCGCCGCGGCGCCTCGCCCTGGCGGTTCGTTGCCGCCGGATCGGAGACGGCGACGACTTCCGCGCGGCCATCATCCCCCTCGATGGGACCGCCCAAGCCCTTCCAGGGTTTCGACGTCTTCGAGCTGCAACATTGCCTTCCTCACCCCCTACTGAAGGTATGCGCGGCCGCACAGACGACGGTTCGCCGACCCGCTGAGTTCGCCCTCGTCGCAGTCCCACGACCGGTGGTCCTCGGCCCTTCCCGCTGAGCCGGCTGACAACGGCAACGTCTCGCACTTCCGGCGCGAACGTACCGTTCCGCGAAGAAAGGAGCG
This sequence comes from Streptomyces sp. NRRL S-1022, assembly GCF_000720135.1. Lineage (GTDB taxonomy): Bacteria > Actinomycetota > Actinomycetes > Streptomycetales > Streptomycetaceae > Streptomyces. The sequence continues at coordinate 6,557 of NZ_JOIU01000048.1, forward strand.
TTCACATTTCGCTCAAACTCCCCCGAGCTGTCATCAGCGCGCCTATCCTGCTGTCCCACCAAGGCATCACCATCGGGGGGATCGTGCCCGACACGTTCAGGCCCAAGCCCGCGCTCAAGCGCTGTGCGGTATGCCGCCTGCCGGTGGCCAGGAAGAAGCTCGTCTTCGCCGCGGACGGACAGCCGGTGCACCGCGCCTGCCAGTCGGCCACGGACCGCTCGCCGACCCGTTCGGCGGCTCCGCCCGGTCTCACCCGGGCGCCGAAAGACATCAGCCGCGCCGAACTCCTCAAAAAGATCGAAGCTTTGCGGAAGCGCGACGCGAAAATGAAGCCGGGGGCGCGAAGGTGCAGCCCGCCGACCGCCCCCAGCAGCCGACAGCGCCACACCGCGGCAAGCGGCCGGTCCCCCTGCCCCAGCCGTTCTACGGTGTGGAGATGAAGTTCATCAACGGTCGGTGGGTGCAGATGCACCCTGACTCCGAATAGTGGCTGCTCGTCATGTCGGGCCGGTCCGAGGCACGGCCTGCGTCCGGGTGTCACGCGCGAACGTGAGCGTTTGAGACCAGCCATTCGTGCAGGTGGCCTGTCGGGTTTGCCCCACGGAGAAGCCGGCCGCGTTGTGACGCTCCAGCACCTCGCTGGCCGCCCCGAACACCGCAAGAGCGCTCTGACCTTTCTCCGTGCCTCCTGACGTGTTTTCGATGACGCATCACGTGGAGTGCGTGGCGATTCTGGAGCCTGCGGACAAGGGCGCCTGACCTCGGGTTCGTGAGCCAGGCGCTTGTAACAATCAGGCGGCGACGAGCTCCTGCTCACGGTCCGGCGTCTTGACCTCGGGCTTCTTGTTCGGCAGCGAGAGCCGGAAGACCTTGCGCCACGCGGAGAACACCTGTTTGGGCAGCGGTCCGGTGACGTACTCCAGCTCGTATTTCTCGAACAGCGCGCGCACCTTCACCGCGACCTCGGCGTACCGGTTGCTCGGCAGGTCCGGGAACAGGTGGTGCTCGATCTGGTGCGACAGGTTGCCGGTCATGAAGTGCATGGCCCTGCTGCCGCTGATGTTCGCCGAGCCCATCATCTGGCGCAGGTACCACTGACCGCGCGTCTCGCCCTTGATCGACCGGCGCTCGAAGACCTGCACGCCCTCGGGGAAGTGCCCGCACATGATCACCGAGTGGGACCAGATGTTGCGGACCAGGTTCGCGGTGAACGTGGCGGCGAGCGTGGTGAGGAACGACGGGCCCGACAGCAGCGGGTGGATCACGTAGTCCTTCAGCACCTGCTTGCGGATCTTGCGGCCCACGGCCTTGGCCCGCGCGCGGAACTCCGGGTTCTTGCGGCGGCGCTTGTGCAGGTTCTTGCCGAGCTCCAGGTCGTACGCTGCGATGCCGTACTCGAAGAAGCAGGCGTTGATGAAGTTCCACAGCGGCTGGCCGAGGTGGAACGGGTGCCACTCCTGGTCCTCGTCGACGCGCATGATGCCGTAGCCGAGGTCGTTGTCCTTGCCGATCACGTTGGTGTACGTGTGGTGCAGCTCGTTGTGCGAGTGCTTCCACTGGTCGGACGGCGAGACGTGATCCCACTCCCAGGTGGTGGAGTGGATCTTCGGGTCCCGCATCCAGTCCCACTGGCCGTGCAGGATGTTGTGGCCGATCTCCATGTTGTCCATGATCTTCGCCACGGACAGACCGGCGGTGCCGAGCAGCCACGCGGGCGGGAAGATCGAGAACAGCAATAGGCCCCTGCTGACCAGTTCGAGCTTGCGCTGCGCCGAGATGACCCTACGGATGTAGGCGGCGTCCTTCTCGCCGCGGCCGGCAATCACCTCGTCGCGGATCGCGTCCAGCTCGCGGCCGAGCTCCTCGATCTGCTCCGCGGTCAGGTGGGCGGTGGGGTCGATGGCGGTCAAGGTGCTCCTACCGGTCGATGTCGCAGGGGCCCGCCGCGGCGGACACGCAGGTTTGGATGAGGACGCCCGGCTCGGCCTCGGTGATCTCGCCGGTGCGCAGGTCGCGGACGGCGCCCGCCTTGAGCGGCGTGACGCAGCCGAAGCAGATGCCCATACGGCACCCGGAGGGCATGAGTACGCCGGCCTCCTCGCCGATGTCCAGCAACGGCGTGGCGCCGTCCGAGTCGACGGTCTTGCCGGTGGCGCTGAACGTGACCTCGCCGCCGTCGCCGGCGACGACGATGCTGGGGCGGAAGCGTTCGGTGTGCAGGCGCTCTTGGACGCCGTGCCCGCTCCAGTGCTCTTCGGCGGCGTCGAGCAGGCCCGCGGGCCCGCAAGCCCAGGTCTCGCGCTCGGCCCAGTCGGGCACGAGTTCGTCGAGACGGGCGATGTCGAGCATGCCGTCCGTGTCGGTGTGCACCTCGATGAGCCGCAGCTTCTTGTCCGCGACCAGATCGTGCAGTTCGTTTCGGAAGATCACGTCCTGCGGCCGTGGCGCGCAGTGGACCATGACGACGTCGTCGAACTCGATGTCGCGCAGCATGCCCATCACGGGCGTGATGCCGCTGCCGGCCGTCAGGTAGAGCACCTTGGCGGGCTTGGCCTGCGGCAGCACGAAGTCACCGGTCGCCTGGTCGAGCTGGATCAACGTGCCCGATTTCGCCCTGCGGACCAGGTGGTTGCTGACCTTGCCGTCCGGGATCGCCTTCACGGTGATCGTGACGCGGCCATCCTGGCGGTTCGTCGGCGAGGTGATGGAGTAGGCACGCCACAGGCGCACCCCGTCGACGTCGACCCCGATCCGCACGTACTGACCGGCTGTGTGGCCGCGCCAGCCCCGTCCCGGCCTGATCACGATGGTCGCGGCGTCATCCGTCTCGGGGTACACGGCCTCGATGCGCCCACGCAGGTCAGTGCCCGCACGCAGCGGGCTGACCAGGTCGAGGTAGTCCGACGGCAGCAGCGGCGTCGTGACCATCTCCAGCAGTTTCCACGCCCTGCTGCGCAGGGCAGTACTCGTCATGACTCCAGCTTGCTGCGTCTCAGGGCGTAAAGTCCTGACCGTAGGACGTGAATCTGGTGGGTGGAATTGTTCGCAGGGAATAAAAACGTGAGTCGTGTAACCCAGAGGGCCAGCGAACTGGCCCTGGATGAGACGACGGTCACCGCACTTCGGGCGGCGCTGAAGACCACCGCCGACGAGGTCGTCCAGGCGATCATCGACGAGGTCCCTCCCTACGCCAACGCTCTCTCGGGCAGCATGGGCGGCACCATCCGCCGAGCCGTTCGCACCGCCCTGGGGCACTACCTGGACCTCGCGAGCGGGAACGCCACGGGCGGCGACGGCGGTGACGCGGCCTACGAGCTGGGCCGCGGCGAGGTGCGCGACGGCCGTTCGATGGACGCCCTGCTCAGCGCCTACCGCGTCGGCGCCCGCGTGGCCTGGCGATGCCTGGCAGCGGGCGCCGTGTCCGCAGGTCTGCCCGCCGCCGAGGTCGCCAAGTTCGCCGAGCTGACCTTCGCCTACATTGACGAGCTCTCCGCCGCGAGCGCCGCGGGCCACGCCGACGAACTGGCCGCCCGCGGCAGGGCCCACGAGCGCCACCTGGAACACCTGGCCCGCGACCTCCTCGCCGGCGCGAGCCCGGACGTGCTGCTGGCCTCTGCTCAACGGGCCGGATGGCAGCCTCCGGTTACGCTGACGGCGGTCCTGCTGCCCGCCGCCCAGGCCCGGCCCGCCTACCGCACACTCGACCCGAGCACCCTCGTCCTCGACGATCTGCCGGACGCCACCGGTGTGCTGCTCGTCCCCGATTCCGACCGATCACATCTCTTGCGGCAGCTGACCGACCGCACCGCCGTGGTCGGCCCGGCCCGGCCATGGACTCGTGCGTCATCCTCGTACGCACGAGCCGCACGCGCGCGCTCCCTCTCCTCTGATATCCGCGACACCGAGGACCACCTGCCCGAGCTGGTGCTGAGCGCCGACGTGGACGCGTTCGCAGACCTGCGTGCCCGAGCCCTCGCACCGTTGCGGACCTTGCCTGTGGCGACCGCCCGGCGGCTGGAGGAGACGTTGCGGGCGTGGCTCCTGCACCAGGGCAGGCGGGATGAGGTGGCGGCGGCGTTGTTCGTCCATCCCCAGACAGTCCGGTACCGGATGTCGCAGCTGCGGGAGCTGTTTCCGGATCTCGCATCGCCACACCGGGTCCTTGAACTGACGCTGGCGGTCGGTCTTCGGGCCAGTTGACGCGTACTTCGACCGTCCACGAACTCCCGGCGGATCCCGGCATCGTGCTCGGTGTCTACCTGGACGTCCTTGCAGCCGGGACGGTTCGGGTGAGCGACGCGTTCAAGGTGCAGCAGGTCGGCTGACAGGGAGCGTTCCACCACGAGTCGCCCACCTGCCGATCCGTCAGGCACGCGTCTCGCACGACCAGCCACACCCGGTCGCGACTGAGCGGGAGTTGGCCGAGAAGGACGCCGGTCGCGAAGAGCCCCTGAACTGCGGTTGTGGGCGCACAATGTGCGGTGCGGGCGTTCAGTAGGTGGGACCGTAAGGGCTCCAGTGCCCGAGGAGGGGTTTCAGGTCGTCGGCTTGTGGCTTGGGAATGTCGGGCAGCCGGGGCGGTGTGTTCAATGGGTCGAGGCGTTCAACGGTGGCCGCTGCCCAGCTGATCCATTCCTCGGCTTCGGTTCTGGCCTGGCCCGGAGGCATGTCCTCGACTCGCGTGCGTACGGCGCTCACGTATTGGGTCAGTCGGGTGGCGTGGCGCCATGCCGCTTCCTGAGCTTCTAGGTGCCTGACGCGGTACGCCTCTGCGTACCGGATGCGGGCTTGTTCCATGGCGGCTTCCCAGCGGATGCGCTTCTGGCGTGCCGCTTCGACCTCGTCCTGACGTCTGCGTTCGGCGGCTTGGCCGCGCAGCGTGACCTCCTGTGCGATCTCGGCGAGCTGCTCTTCGAGGGCGCGGCCAGGAGCGTCGGCCCATTCGCTCGCCCGGTGTGGCTGGCCGCCGCTGAGGATGATGCGGAGGCGTTCGGACGGGGTGTAGTCGAAGCGGGGGATTCTGACCCAGGAGTGCTTCTTGGCCTCGGCGAGTTCCTTCTCGGTGGCGACGTGCTCGGCCCGGTCCTGCTCCTGGAGGACGACAAACCCCACTGTCTGGCCCTGTGCGGTGATGGTGAAGTGGGGATTTGCCCTGCGGCGGCGATGAGGTGGGGGTGCGAAGCCGGTCTGCCCGGCCGAGCAGGTGTGTCCGTCGGCCTCGGCGGCGGTGATCAGTGCCTGGACGAGCCGGAGAGCGCGTCCTTGGACGAGCTTGGTCAGGCCCAGCGGCTGGCGTTCGTGCTGCATGGCCCGCACCACGGTGTGCGGCCGAGTGAGCCGCGAGGGCACGGGGACGGGGTCGAGGACGGCAAGGCGCCAGGCGGGGATGTCGACGAGCTTGATCTCGTACCCGTCGCGGCACCAGTTTCGAACCGCGGCGGCGACCGACAAGCGAACGCGGCCCTGCACCGGATCGTGCAGACCCGCCTGCGCGTCGACCCGCGTACCCAGGACTACTACGAACGCCGCAGCAAGGAGGGCAAGACCCGGCGTGAGATAGTCCGAAGCCTCAAGCGCTACGCGGCCCGGGAGGTCTTCCACCTGGTCAGACCTGTGCAGTCGCAACCCTCGTTATAGGGGCAGTCGTGAGACGTGAGAGGGTCTGGGGCGTGAGTGAGACACCCCCGAACACCCTGCAATACCGCTTTGACGGGCCAGAAGACGCTCCGGTCCTGATCTTGGGTCCCTCACTGGGTACCACATGGCACATGTGGGACCGCCAGGTGCCGGAGCTGGCCGCGCAGTGGCGGGTCTTCCGTTTCGACCTGCCCGGGCACGGCGGCGCCCCGGCCCGCCCGGCCGGTTCGGTCGCCGAGCTGACCGCCCGGCTGCTGGCCACGCTGGACGCGCTCGGCGTGCAGCGGTTCGGCTACGCGGGCTGTGCGCTGGGTGGCGCGATCGGCATCGAGCTGGCCCTGCGCCACCCCGAGCGGATGGCCTCGCTCGCGCTGGTCGCGGCCTCCCCCCGGTTCGGCACCGCGGACGAGTTCAGGCAGCGCGGGGTGGTCGTGCGCACCAACGGGCTCGACCCGATCGCCCGCACCGCGCCAGACCGCTGGTTCACCGGCGGGTTCGCCGCCGCCCAGCCCGCGATCACCGAGTGGGCCGTACAGATGGTCCGCACCACCGACCCCGGCTGCTACATCGCCGCCTGCGAGGCCCTCGCCGGCTTCGACGTACGGCCCGAGCTGGGCCGGGTCGGGGTGCCGACCCTGGTGCTGGTCGGCTCCGACGACCAGGTCACCGGCCCCGCCGAGGCCCGTACCCTCGTCGCCGGCATCCCCGACGCCCGGCTCGCGGTCGTCCCCGGCGCCTCCCACCTGGTCCCGGTCGAGCAGCCCGCCGCCGTCACCGACCTGCTCGTCCACCACTTCTCCACCGCCTGGCAGCAGCCCTTCGACACCGGGCAGACCGTGCTGCCGGCCGCCCCCGCCGCCGCGGTCCCGGCCGCGCCGCCGCAGCCCGCGCCGGTCGCCGAGATCGCCCCGGCGGCCGTACCGGACCGGCCCGCGGGGCCGCCGGACCGGTACCAGACCGGGCTGAAGATCCGCCGCGAGGTGCTCGGCGACGCGCACGTGGACCGGACGCTGGCCCAGGCCGACGAGTTCTCCGGCGACTTCCAGGAGTTCGTCACCCGCTACGCCTGGGGTGAGATCTGGGACCGGCCGGGCCTGGACCGCCGTACCCGCAGCTGCATCACGCTCACCGCGCTGGTCGCCGGCGGCCACCTGGAGGAGCTGGCCTCCCACACCCGGGCGGCGCTGCGCAACGGGCTCACCCCGCACGAGATCAGGGAAGTGCTGCTGCACGCGGCCGTCTACTGCGGGGTACCGGCCGCGAACAGCGCCTTCCGGGTGGCCCAGCAGGTGATCCGGGAGGAGACCACACCCGCCGGGTGACGCCCGCCGGGCGGCCGCAGGCGGCAGGATGGGGAGTCATGAAGCTCACCAAGAAGTCCCACGCCTGCGTCCGCCTGGAGAAGGAGGGGCGGACCCTCGTCATCGACCCGGGAGGGTTCAGCGAGGAGGACGCGGCGCTCGGCGCGGACGCGATCCTGGTCACGCACGAGCACCCGGACCATTTCGACGAGTCCCGCCTGCGGGCCGCCATGGAGAACAACCCGGCCGCCGGTGTCTGGACGCTGAAGTCCGTCGCCGACCGGCTCGCGGCGGCCTTCCCGGGCCGTGTGCACACCGTCGGCCACGGCGACACCTTCACCGCGGCCGGCTTCGACGTCCAGGTCCACGGCGAGCTGCACGCGGTGATCCACCCGGACATCCCGCGCATCACCAACGTCGGCTACCTCGTCGACGGCGGCAAGGTCTTCCACCCCGGCGACGCCTTCACCGTGCCCGGCCTGCCGGTGGAGACGCTGCTGCTGCCGGTGATGGCACCCTGGAGCAAGATCGCCGAGGTCATCGACTACGTCCGCGAGGTCGGGCCGCGGCGCGCCTACGACGTCCACGACGCCCTGCTCACCGATCTCGCCCGGCCGATCTACGACGGCCACGTCGGCCGCCTGGGCGGCACCGACCACCAGCGGCTCGCGCCGGGGGCGTGGACGCAGCTCTGAGCCCGTTGTCACAGGCTCCGGGTAGGTTGTGAGGCATGCGCATCGCCACCTGGAACGTGAACTCGATCACCGCCCGCCTTCCCCGGCTGCTGGCCTGGCTGGAGAGCAGCGGCACCGACGTGCTCTGCCTCCAAGAGGCCAAGATCGCCGAGGAGCAGTTCCCGTTCGGCCAGCTGCGCGAGCTGGGCTACGAGGCGGCGGTCCACGCGACCGGCCGGTGGAACGGCGTGGCGGTGCTCTCCCGCGTCGGCCTGGAGGACGTCGTCAAGGGACTGCCCGGCGACCCCGGCTACGACGGCGCGACCGAGCCCCGCGCCCTCTCGGCGACCTGCGGCCCGGTCCGTGTCTGGTCGGTGTACGTGCCGAACGGCCGCGAGGTGGGCCACCCGCACTACGCGTACAAGCTCCAGTGGTTCGAGGCCCTGAAGGCCGCCGTGCAGGGCGACGCGCGGGGCAGCCGCCCGTTCGCCGTCCTGGGCGACTACAACGTGGCGCCGACGGACGACGACGTCTTCGACCCGGCCGCCTTCGAGGGCTCCACCCACGTCACCCCGGCCGAGCGCGCCGCCCTCGCCTCCCTGCGCCAGGCGGGCCTGGCCGACGTCGTCCCGCGCCCCCTGAAGTACGACCACCCGTTCACGTACTGGGACTACCGCCAGCTCTGCTTCCCGAAGAACCGCGGCATGCGCATCGACCTGGTCTACGGCAACGAGCCGTTCGTCAAGGCCGTCAAGGACGCCTACGTCGACCGTGAGGAGCGCAAGGGGAAGGGCGCCTCCGACCACGCGCCCGTGGTGGTCGACCTGGACGTGTGATGCCACGCTGGGTCCATGCACCTTCCGTTCCTGGGCCCCCGGCACGAGAAGAACGGTGACGCGCGGCCGCCCGCCGACCCCGAGACGGTCGCCGCGCTGCTGTCCGAGTGCGAGCTGCTGCGCTCGCAGGCGGCCCGGGCGGGCGTCCGCCTCGACGACACCCCGGCCTCGCTGGAGGCCCTGGACCAGATGGCCCCGCGCTGGCGCGACGACCCCGAGACCCTGCCCGGGCTGGGCCACGACGCCGGGCTCTACCTGGGCACGGTGGTGGTGCGCACCGTACCCGGCGCCGCCTGGCAGCTCGGGCCCGGCGGCGAACCCGTCGTACGGCTCGCCTCCGGCCGCGCGGTGGAGGTGGTGCCGGCCGGGCAGGAGTGGGCGGCGAGCGGGGTCCCCGAGCTGTCCCAGCTGTACGCGGAGATCGCCGAGAGCTGACCCGGCCTCCTCCGACGCCCGCCGCGGCCCGGCCCCGCTGCCGTCCGGCGGGGCGGCACGGCCCCCGCCCGGCCCCGCGCAACTTCCCGGCCTGCGGCGACGGTTCCCCCGGCACCCCCTCGAACTGCCCTTCCAGGCCGCGCCGCCGGCCGCCGCGCCCGGCATGCGCAGCACGTGGTACGAGGAGTTCCACCGTACCGGGAAGCCCATCGCCTCCGATCTCGACTACGATTTGCCGTTCATCCCCGTGGTGATGGTGACCTCGCCGAGCCGCACCGGGATGTACCTGCTGCTTACCTGGTACGCCGACGGGGTGCCCGGCGTGAGCGGCGCTGCTGCCGGGTGGGGACCCCCCACGGCCCCGCGACCGTGAGGGGGGCGGCAGTTGACACGGGCCAGGCTCGTCCGGCGGCAGCCGGAGATCACTGCTCGCCGAGCGGGACGGACACGTACGACGGGTCGTCCACGGGCGAGGAGAAGGTCAGCTGCGCGCCGGACGGGTTGTGCTCGGCGTAGAGCGGGTCGACCGTGTCGACCACCAGCGCGAGGCGGTGCCCGGCGGGGACGTCGTAGGCCGTGGAGAACAGGTCCAGGTCGACGGCGGACGGCTCGCCGGGCGTCCGCCCGTGCCAGGTGTACGGCGCGTGCGTGACCAGCTTGCCCAGGCCGAGCGGTCCCACGTCGTACAGGTAGGCGACGAGCGTGCCGCTCTCCTTCGTGGGCGTGAGCGTGGTGTGCAGGTGCGCCGTGCCGCGCACCCGCTGAGCGCTGCCGTACCGCTCCGACTGCCACACGGCCGCCCAGCGGCGCGGCAGCAGCGGCATCGAGGCGATGGGCGGCAGTTGGGCGACCTGGTCCAGGATGCTGGAGAGGAAGACGATCCCGCCGTCCGCGCCGGAATCGACATTGGCGTGGATGGTGGTGGAGCCCGCCAGGGCGATCTTCCGCCGGGTCGCGGTGACCGACTTCCAGTCCGGGTAGCCCTCGTACTCCCCCGCGCCACGGGACTTCAGCCGGACCGGCTGCTCGCGGTCGACGCCGTTGTCGGCGCCCCGGAGGTAATGGTCGAACCAGCGCCGGGTGTCCGTCCACACGTCGTTGGGCAGCCCGAACAGACCGGTCAGCTCGGCGGTCGCGTGGTCGCCGGGGCGCAGTTCGAGCCGCTTGGGGACGGTCAGCTTCTCGTAGAAGGAGGCGTACTGGTTCACCGGGAAGACCGTGTCCCCCCAGGCGTTGGCCAGCATGACGGCGGCGCCGTTGCTGTTCAGCTGGTCGACGTAGGTCGCGACGGAACGTTTCCGCCCCCAGTCGATCATCTGCTGTTCCGTCGACAGGTCCGAGGCGTACAGGTTGTTGAAGATCGTGCGCAGTTCGGGGCTCTCTCGTCCGGTGAGGGTGGCCGCGCCGTCCAGCACGGCCGCCGCCTGGAGGTGCTGGGTGCGCCCCGAGTAGATCGAGTCGATCAGGTCGGCCCAGCCGCTGAGCGCGGCCACCGCCTTGACGCGCTTGTCGTGGGCGGCGGTGAGCAGGCTGATCCCGGCGCCGTACGACACCCCGGCCATGCCGATGTGCTGCGGGTCGGCCGGGGTGTGCGCCAAGGCCCAGTCGATGACCTTGGAGGCGTCCGCCACGTCGGGCGGACCGGCTACTTCTATCTCGCCGCCGGACTGCCAGAAGCCGCGCACGTTGTAGGTGAGCACCACGTAGCCGGCGTCGGCGAGCTGCTGGGCCTGGGCCAGGTACTCCACCTGGGGCAGGCCCCAGCTGGTGGGCAGCACGAGGAGCGGGTAGCTGCGGCTGCCGTCGGCGTCCCCGGGCGTGAGGACGTTGGCCTTCAGCACGGTTCCGCCGTCGCCGGTGATGTCGACGAACCGGACGTCCGGGGCCGCCGCGGCGGCCGGTGCCAGACCGACGACCGTGCCCGCCATCAGCGCTGCCGACACGGCTGCGGCGGCGGAGGCGCGCAGCGCGGTACGACGTTGTCCCATGGGTCACTCCTCACTCGGGTGCGTGCAAAGTGACCCGACGGTAACCTCGCGGCCTTACCCCAAGTAACCCGTCGGTAAGTTACGTACCAGTAAAGATTGTTGAAGTGTCACGCGGCTTCGCCCGCGCCGGCGGCGGGCTCCGGCGCGGGCGTCCGCGCCGTCCGCGTCACATCCGCCACCAGCTCCACCACATCGGGGCCGTACGCCTCGGAGTTGACCACCTTCAGCAGCAGCACGAAGGAACCGGTGCCGTACCTGCGGGCCAACCGCTCGTGCTCGCGGGCGAGATAGCGGGTCGCGGCCTGGTTGGTGATGGCGCGCTGACCGCAGAACAGGAACACCGGGCGGGTGCCGGGCCGGCCGCCCGCGGTGAGCCGGGCGAGCAGCACGTACTCGCTGCGGCCCGGGTCCACGCGGTACTTCTCCGCGCCGATCGCCAGGGCACCGGCGTCCGGACCGGCGGAGGTCTCCGCGTCCATCCGCACGCCCGGCAGCAGGGAGGAGAGGTGGGCCGCCATCCGGCGGTTGGAGGCGGGACCGCCCACACAGAACTCCGTGCGCTCGCCGACCCCCTGCTGCGCGGCGTCGTGCGCCACGACGCGCGCGTGCGCGTTGCAGTCCTTGATGAGGGCGGACAGCTCCAGCAGGGCGAACACGTCGTTCCGCATCACCGCCAGCTCCGGCCCGCCCGCGTTCCGGTTGACCACCAGCAGCGACTCGGCGTGGTCCGGCAGCCCGAAGAAGGCCTGCTTGCGCCGCAGTCCGCGCCGCCACAGATACGTGCGGGCGAGCCAGCCCAGCGCGGCGGAGACGCCCGCGGCTATGACCCCCAGGACGATGTTGCGCACGTCGTCGTTCATGGCCGCGCATGCTAGCGGGCCCGGGCGACGGCCACGGGGCCCAGGCGTACTGTCGTAGTACCGGCAATCCGGTTACGCTGCGCGGACTGTCCCGACGGGAGGTACGGATGGGTCGCCCTGGTACGCGGAAGCTGGCTGTCCTCGCGGTCTCGGCCGCCGTGGTGTCGGTGGGGGCGGCGGCGCCACCCCCCGCGACGGCGAACGCGGCGCCCGCGAAGGTGCCCGTGGCCGTCGGCTACGGCGGCGCGGTCGCCAGCGTCGACGCGGACGCCTCCGCCGCGGGCATCGAGGTCCTCCGGCACGGCGGCAACGCGGTGGACGCGGCCGTCGCCACCGCCGCCGCGCTCGGTGTCACCGAGCCCTACTCCGCCGGCATCGGCGGGGGCGGCTACTTCGTCTACTACGACGCGAAGACCCGCACCGTGCACACCGTCGACGGCCGCGAGACCGCGCCGCAGAGCGCCGGCGAGGACCTGTTCACCGAGAACGGCAAGCCGCTCGCCTTCGCCGACGCCGTCAGCAGCGGCCTGAGCGTCGGCACCCCGGGCACCCCCGCCACCTGGCAGAAGGCGCTGGACGAGTGGGGCAGCAAGAGGCTCGGCACCCTGCTGAAGCCCGCCGAGCGGCTCGCCCGCGGCGGCTTCACGGTCGACGACACCTTCCGCGCGCAGACCGCGTCCAACGAGACCCGGTTCCGCTACTTCCCGGACACCGCCGGGCTGTTCCTGCCCGGCGGGAAGCTGCCCGTCGTCGGTTCCACGTTCAAGAACCCCGAACTCGCCCGCACCTACGAGGAACTGGGCCGCGAGGGCGTCGGCGCGCTCTACCGCGGGGACATCGGCGACGACATCGTCCGGACCGTCGAGAAGCCGCCCGTGGACCCCGCCTCCGGCTGGAACGCCCGCCCCGGCAAGCTCGCCGAGAAGGACCTCGCCGTCTACCGGGCCAAACTCCAGGCGCCCACCAGGACGTCGTACCGCGGCCTGGACGTGTACTCCATCGCACCCTCCTCCTCCGGCGGCACCACCGTCGGCGAGGCGCTCAACATCCTGGAGCACACGGACCTGTCGAAGGCGAGCCAGGTGCAGTACCTGCACCACTTCATCGAGGCCAGCCGGATCGCCTTCGCCGACCGCGGGCGCTGGGTCGGCGACCCGGCCTTCGAGGACGTGCCCACCCGGCAGCTGCTGTCCCAGCGGTTCGCCGACTCGCGCGCCTGCCTGATCAAGGACGACGCGGTGCTCGGCAGCCCGCTGGCGCCCGGCGACCCGCGCCACCCGGCGGCCTGCGGCCAGGGCGGCACGGCGGCCCCGACGACCTACGAGGGTGAGAACACCACCCACCTCACGGTCGCCGACAAGTGGGGCAACGTCGTCGCCTACACGCTCACCATCGAGCAGACCGGCGGCAGCGGCATCACCGTCCCCGGCCGGGGCTTCCTGCTCAACAACGAGCTGACCGACTTCTCCTTCGCCCCGGCCAACCCGGCCGTGCACGACCCGAACCTGCCGGGTCCGGGCAAGCGCCCGCGCTCCTCCATCTCCCCGACGATCGTCCTGGACCGGCACGGCAGGCCGGTGGTGGCGCTCGGTTCGCCCGGCGGCGCCACCATCATCACCACCGTGCTGCAGACGCTCACCGGGTTCCTGGACCGGCACCTGCCGCTGGTCGACGCGATCGCCGCACCGCGCGCCAGCCAGCGCAACGCCGCCCAGACCGAGCTGGAACCGGCGCTGTACGACAGCGCCCTGCGGGGGCGGCTGGAGGCCATCGGGCACGGCTTCAAGCAGAACCCGGAGATCGGCGCGGCGACCGGTGTGCAACGGCTGCCCGGCGGGAAGTGGCTGGCCGCCGCCGAGAAGGTACGGCGCGGCGGCGGCTCGGCGATGGTGGTGGACCCGGAGCGGTAGCGCTCACAACTCCGGCGCGGGTGGCCGGGCTTCCCCGGTGGACTCCGGCGCGGGCGGCCGGGCTTCTCCGGTGGATTCCGGGGTGGGTGGCCGGTCTTCTCCGGTGGGTTCCGGGGTGGGTGGCCGGTCTTCTCCGGTGGATTCCGATGTCGGCGGCCGGGCTTCTCCGGTGGACTCCGATGCGGGCGGCCCGGCTTCCCCGGTGGACTGTGGCGCGGGCGGCCGGGCCTGTCCGGTGACGAAGTCCAGCCGGCCGTCCTTCACGTCCACCGTCACCCGGCTGCCCTCGGTGACCGTGCCGTTCAGCAGCAGCCGGGACAGCTGGTTGTCGACCTCCCGCTGGATGGTGCGGCGCAGCGGCCGGGCGCCGTACTCCGGCTGGTAGCCGCGCTCGGCCAGCCAGTCGACGGCCGCGTCCGTGAACTCCACCGAGACGCCCTGCCCGTCGAGCAGCCGCCGGGTGCCCTCCAGCAGCAGATCGGTGATCCGCCGCAGCTGGTCGCCCGTCAGCTGCCGGAACACCACGATCTCGTCGATCCGGTTGAGGAACTCCGGCCGGAAGTGCTCGCGCAGCGGCCGCAGGATCTGCTCGCGCCGCGCCTCCTCGGCGGCGTCCGCGCCGCCCGGCCCGAACCCGATGCCGGCACCGCGCCGGGTGATCGCCTCGGAGCCCAGGTTGCTGGTCATCACGATGACCGTGTGGGTGAAGTCCACGGTCCGGCCCTGGGAGTCGGTCAGCCGGCCGTCGTCGAGCACCTGGAGCAGGATGTTGAAGACATCCGGGTGGGCCTTCTCCACCTCGTCCAGCAGGAGCAGCGAGTACGGGTGCCGGCGCACCACCTCGGTGAGCTGACCCGCCTCCTCGTGGCCGACGTACCCGGGCGGGGCGCCGACCAGCCGGGAGACGGTGTGCCGCTCCTGGTACTCGCTCATGTCGAGGCGCACCATGCGGTCCTCGCTGCCGAACAGGGCCTCCGCCAGCGCCCGGGCCAGCTCGGTCTTGCCGACGCCGGTCGGGCCGAGGAAGAGGAAGCTGCCGATCGGCCGGTTGGGGCTGGCGAGTCCGGCGCGGGAGCGCAGCACCGCCTCGGACACCACGGCGACCGCCTCCTCCTGGCCGACCACCCGGTGGTGCAGGTGCTGCTCCAGGCCGAGCAGCCGCTCCTTCTCCTCCTGGGTGAGCCGGCTGACCGGGATGCCGGTCTGCCGGGACACCACCTCGGCGATGGCCTCCGCCGTCACCGCCAGGTCCTGACCCTCGTCGGCCCGGTCGCCGCCGCTCGCCTCGGCGATCCGCTGCTTCAGCTCGGCGATCCGGTCGCGCAGCTGCTTGGCCTGCTCGTAGTCCTCGTCGGCGACCGCCTGGTCCTTGTCCCGGACCAGCTGTTCGGTCTCGCGTTCCATCGCGCGCACGTCCGTGCCCTTGGTCCGGGCGCCGAGCCGGACCCGCGCGCCCGCCTGGTCGATCAGGTCGATCGCCTTGTCCGGCAGCCGCCGGTCGGTGATGTACCGGTCGGACAGTTCGACGGCGGCGACCAGCGCCTCGTCGGTGTAGCGGACCTGGTGGTGGGCCTCGTACCGGTCGCGCAGCCCGCGCAGGATCTCGATGGTGTCCTCGGCGGTCGGCTCCGGCACCAGGACCGGCTGGAAGCGGCGGGCCAGCGCCGCGTCCTTCTCGATCCGGCGGAACTCCTCCAGCGTGGTCGCGCCCACGATGTGCAGTTCGCCGCGGGCGAGGGCGGGCTTGAGGATGTTCCCGGCGTCCATCGTGCCGCCCTCGCCGCCGGTGCCCGCGCCGACGACGGTGTGCAGTTCGTCGATGAACACCACCAGCCGGTCGGAGTGGGCGCGGATCTCCTCCACGATGTTGTTCAGCCGCTCCTCGAAGTCGCCCCGGTAGCGGGTGCCGGCCACGACCCCGGTGAGGTCCAGCGCGACCACCCGCCGCCCGGCCAGCACGTCCGGGACGTCCCCGTCCGCGATCCGCTGGGCCAGGCCCTCCACGATGGCCGTCTTGCCGACGCCCGCGTCACCGATGAGCACCGGGTTGTTCTTGCCGCGCCGGGAGAGCACCTCGATGGTCTGCTCGATCTCCATGTCCCGGCCGATCACCGGGTCGATCCCGCCCTGGCGGGCCAGTTCGGTCAGATCACGGCCGTACTTGTCCAGGGTCGGGGTGCCGGTGGGCCGCTGCCGTTGCCGCTCGGGACGCGTCTGGGTGCTCTCCGGGGTCTCGGGCGGCAGGGCGCCGCCCGAGTACCGGGCCGCGTGCAGGATGTGCCCGGCCGCCGAGTCCGGGTTCGCGGCCAGCGCGCTCAGCACGTGCTCGGGCCCGATGTACCCGGCGCCGCTCGCCCGCGCCATGTCGTGCGCGTCCAGCAGGGCCCGCTTGACCGCCGGGGTCAGCGACAGCGAGGTCGGCGGCGGCGCCTCGCCCGGCGGGTGCTGGACCGGGCCCGCCCGGTCGTCGATCTCGTGGGCGAGCGAGTCCGGGTCCGCGCCCGCCCGGCTGAGCAGGCTCCGGGTGGGCTCGGTCGACACGGCAGCGCGCAGCAGGTGCTGGGTGTCCAGGTCCCGGCTGCCGTGCTCGGCGGCGTACAGGGCGGCTCCTCTGACCAGCTCCCGGGCCGGCTGGCTGAGCAGGCGCCCGATGTCGATGTGGCGGGGCCCGGGGGCTCCGCCGGTGCCGCCGAAGAAGCGGGCGAGGAATTCACCGAAGGGGTCAGGAGGGTAGCCGTTGGTCATCGCGTGGGTTCCTTCGCAGACGACATGCGGAGCGGCCGGGTAGCCCGGGGGAGGGTTGCTCATGCCCACGATGACACGATCCGCCGGGGCGGGCATGTCCGTCTACGGGGCGGGCTCCCGCGCTCCGGCCGGCGCGGGCGCGTCCCGGTCCGCGCCGCTCAGACCGGCACGCGTGCCGTCAGGATCCTCGGGCCCGACTCCGTGATCGCGACCGTGTGCTCGACGTGGGCGGCCCGGGAGCCGTCGTTCGTGCACAGGGTCCAGCCGTCGGCCGCCTCGTGGTAGCCGTCCTTGCCGCTCGCGATCAGCATGGGCTCGATGGCGAGGACCATGCCGGGGCGCAGCGGCAGGCCGCGGCCGGGGCGGCCCTCGTTGGGGACCTCGGGCTCCTCGTGCATACGGCGGCCCACGCCGTGGCCGCCGAAGCCCTGCGGGACGCCGTAGCCGGCCGTACGGCAGACCCGGCCGACGGCGTGCGCGATGTCGCCGATGCGGTTGCCGGGCACGGCGGCCTCGATGCCCGCCGCCAGTGCCTGCTCGGCGGTCTCTACCAGCCGGAGGTCCGCGGGGCGGGCGCGGCCCACCACGAAGCTGATCGCCGAGTCGCCGGCCCAGCCGTCCAGCACCGCGCCGCAGTCGACGGAGAGCAGGTCGCCGTCGCGCAGCCGGTAGGGGGTGGGGATGCCGTGCACGATCGCGTCGTTCACCGAGGCGCAGATCACCGCCGGGAAGGGGGTGGGGGCGAAGGAGGGGCGGTAGCCCAGGAACGGGGAGGACGCGCCCGCCTCGCGCAGCACCTCCCGGGCGACCTCGTCCAGCTCCAGCAGGGATACGCCGACGCGGGCGGCCTCCCGTACGGCCGTCAGGGCGCGGCCGACGACCCGGCCCGCCGCGTGCATCGCGTCGATCGATGTGTCCGTCTTCAGTTCCACCATGCCAATTACTATACCGGTATTTGAATGGGGTGCTGTGCGGAGGCGGTATTAGAATGGGCCGCATGGTGCGCACCCCCCTTACCCCTGAAGAGCGCGAACGCGGCGAGCGGCTCGGGCTGCTGCTGCGCGAGGCGCGCGGTGGCCGGAGCATGGCCGAGGTCGCCGCCCGGGCGGGCGTCTCGGCCGAGACGCTCCGCAAGATCGAGACGGGGCGGGCGCCGACGCCGGCGTTCTTCACCGTGGCCGCGCTGGCCGGCGTCCTCGGCCTGTCGATGGACGACCTGGTCACCCGGTGCGCCCTCGTGCCCGTCTGATCCTGGGATGGGTGCTGCGCACGCTGCCGGAAAACTCCGCGTAGCGGTCCCGTAACACAACTGGTGTTGCCTACCGGGCGTCGGTTGCCGGCGGTCGGTGGGAGCGGGGCGATGGCTGTGCATCAACTTCCCGGTGTCGAGCGGGAGTTCGCGAGCTACCTGGACGCCTTACTGGCGCGCCTGGACCCGCACGGCGGCTGGAGCGGGGTGTTCTGGCGGCGCGACCCCGACGGCATGCGGGCCTGCCTGGACGGGCGCGAGGTGCCGCCGTGGGACGTGGTGGAGGCGCTGCTGGGGGATCTCGGCGTGGCGTACGGCCCCGCCGCCGCGGCGGCCGAGCGGGAACGGGCCCGCGCGCTGCACGCCGCCGCGCTCACCGCGTTCGACGCCCGTCCCGGCGCCCGGGACGCGCTGGCCGACCGGCTCGACGTCCTGCTCCGCGAGCAGCGTTACGCCGCGGAACGCCAGGCCGAACTGACCCGCCTGCTGTCCGCGCCGGTGTCCGGGCAGCAGGCCGAGTCCCTCCGCCTCGACCTCGCCTGGGCCCGCGACGACCACGCCCGCGCCACGGCCCGCTGCACCGAACTCCGCACCCGCCTGGACCGACTCGACCGCGAACGCGGGCCGGGAAGGGAACGCGGGGGCACGGGCTCCGGGGCACCGCCCGGGGGAGAGGGCCGTGGGACAGCACCTGGGCGGGGGAGTGCCGGGACAGGGCCTGGGGGACGGGGCGCCGGGGCGCCGCCCGGGCGGGAGAGCGGCTGGGCGGAGCCCGGGGGAGGGGCCGCCGGGGCGGCGCGCACCGACCGGCCTCCCCGGCCCGCCGCCCCACCGCCGCCGGCCGCGCCCGCCGGTGCAGGGTCCGCCGGTACCGCGTCCGGCGGGCGGTCGGGGCGAGGGGGCGGTGGTTCCGGCGAGTTGCCGGAGGAGGGAGTGCCTGCTGCCGGGGCTGCGCCTGTTGCCTGGTCCCCGGAGCGCCCTGGGGCACCTGCCGGCCCGCCTGCTCGTGC
>NZ_JOIU01000049.1 GCF_000720135.1 Streptomyces sp. NRRL S-1022
CGGTGATGCCGTACATGTTCACCAGCGCCGGCCGGTCCAGGCCGAGCCGCTGCACCCAGGGCCGCAGCTCGCCGAACTCCAGCTTCTCCCCGGCGAAGATCACCGAACGCAGCGACAGCCGGCCGATCCGCTCGTCACCGGAGGCGGCCGCCGACACCAGCGAACGGAACGCCGACGGCGTCTGGCTCAGCACCGTCACGCCCTGCTCCACCAGCAGGTCCAGGAACTCCTCCGGCGACCGCGTCACCTCACGCGGCACCACGACCAGCGTCCCGCCATGCGCGAGAGCACCCCACATCTCCCCCGGGCAGGGCATCGACCCGCTCCGACTCCAGCGCGTCCAGGACCACCAACTCGCCCTCGAAGCCGTCGAGGAGCTCCGCCTCGGCGCCGGCGGTGACGACGATGCGCACGCCGGCGTCGGACAGCGCGTAGCGCAGCCGCTCGACCGGGTGGGCGCTGTCGAGCGGGACGTAGGCCGCGCCCGCCTTGAGCACGCCGATCAGCGCCGGCACCAGATCGGGGCCGCGCTCCAGGCACACCCCGACCAGCGATTCCGCCCCCACACCCAGCGACCGCAGGTGCCAGGCCAGCCGGTTGGCGCGTTCGTCCACCTCCCGGTACGACAGCGACACCCCGCCCGCGATCACCGCCACCGCGTCCGGAGTCCGCGCCGCCTGCTCCTCGAACAGGGCGTGCAGGGTGTGGGTCACCGGGCGGGCCGAGGCGGCGGCGTTGTGCGGGCCGGAGACGAGGAAGGCCCGCTCGTCCGCGCCGAGGAGGTCGATGCGGGACAGCGGTGTCGACTCGTCCTCGACGGCCTGCTGGAGCAGGCGGACGAAATGGCGGGTCATCCGCTCGACGGTGCCGGGCGTGAACAGGGCGGTGGCGTAGACGAACTGGCCGCTCAGGGTGCCGTCGGGGCCCTGGTTCACCTGGAGTTCGAGGTCGCACTTGGCGATGCCGCCGGTCAGCGGGTACGGCTCGACGGCCAGGCCGGGCAGGCCCATCGTCCCGCCGCCGCGCTCGTGGAAGGTCAGCGCCACCTGGTACAGGGGGGTGCGGGACATGTCCCGCTCGGGCTGGAGTTCGGCGACGAGCCGGGCGAAGGGCACCGCCTGGTGCTCGTAGGCGTCGACGAGGCTCTCCCGGGCGGCGTCGACGAGCCGGGCGAAGCTGGGATCGCCGTCCCAGCGTCCCCGCATGACCAGGTTGTTGATGCCGTAGCCGATCAGCTGCTGCAGTTCGGGGCGGGTGCGGCCGGAGACCACGGTGCCGACGGGGATGTCCCGCAGCCCGGTGTAGCGGGCGACGAAGGCCTGGAAGGCGGCGAGGAGGACGGCGAACGGGGTCGCGTCGTGCCGCAGGGCCAGCTCGCGGATCCCGGCCGACAGCTCCTCGGGCAGGGTGAAGGACACGTCGGCGCCGTCGTGGCTGCGGTACGGCGGCCTCGGGTGGTCGGCCGGCAGATCGGTGGGGGTCAGGTCGGCGAGCGCCTTGCGCCAGTGGTCCAGGTGGGCGTCCAGCTCGCCGGCGGCTTCACCGGCGCGCTGCCAGGCGGCGAAGTCGGCGTACTGCACGGGCAGTTCCGGCAGTTCGGGAGCGCGTCCTTCGGTGAACGCACCGTACAGGGCGGCGAGTTCGGACCCGAGGACGCTGGTGGACCAGGCGTCGAAGGCGATGTGGTGGAAGACGACGTACAGGATGTGGTCGTCGGCGGCGAGCCGGACCAGCCCGGCCCGCACCGGCCAGTCCTGCTCCAGGTCGAACGGGGTGACGGCGGCGGCACGGGCGGACTCGGCGGCGGTGCGCTCGCGGTCCGCGGGCGAGGCGCCGGACGCCTCCTGGAGGGGCAGCGGGACGTCCCGCGGCTCGTCGACGACCTGCACGGGATCCCCGTCGGCCAGGGTGTAGCGGGTGCGCAGCACCTCGTGCCGGGCGAGCAGCGCGTTCCACGCGCGTGCCAGGGCGTCCGTGTCGAGGTCGCCGCGCAGCCGGAAGGCCAGCGGCACCAGGAACTCGCGGCTGCCCGGTTCCAGCCGGTTGAGGAACCACATCTGCTGCTGGCCGAACGACAGCGGCAGCGGGCCGGAGCGGTCGGCGGGCGCGATCGTGGAGCGGCGGGCCCGGGAACGGCCGCCGAGCCGGGCTCGCAGAAGCCTCTCCTGGAGGGCGTCGACATCAGAGTTCCGCTGGTGGGGTCCGCCGCTCATCCGTATCCCGTCCTCCTGCTGCTGCCGCTCACCGAAGAACCGATCCCGGTCCCGCCGGAATCGGTGGTCGTGCCGAATTACGCTGCCGCGTGCGTCAGTGCGCGGCTTCCTGCTCCATACGGCGGCGCAGACTGAGCGGCCGCATGTCGGTCCAGACCTCGCCGATGTACTCCAGGCATTCCGAGCGCTTTCCCTGCTTTCCCTCGGCACGCCATCCGGCGGGCAGTTCGCGGTCCGCCCACCAGATCGAGTACTGCTCCTCGTCGTTGACCACGACGTAATAGACCTGTTCGTCGTCCCGCTCGTCCGCCATCGCGATTCCTCCGCTGGAAGTGGTGCGTTCAGAATTCCGGGGTCGTGCGCGACAGCACTCTTCTGCAGGGCCCGATACTCCGTCTATATCGCCCGATACTCCGTCTATACCGGCGCTATCGGTGTGCTTGCCGGAAGTGCCGGCGCGGTCCGCGGGGTGGTGGGGAGACGGCTCCGGCCGGAGCCCTGGACGATCGGGCTCCGGCCGGAGAGGGGGGACGGGGGCGGGTTCAGGTGCGGTGCACGCCCTCGGTGGGGCGGCTCGCGGTGCCGGCGGGGCCGGCGGGCGCGGGCCGGGACGTGCCGCCCGGCAGGCGGCGCAGCCCGCGCGGCAGCTCCCAGGCGCGCTTGCCCAGCAGGGCCAGGGCCGCCGGCAGCAGGATGCCGCGCACCAGGGTGGCGTCGATGAGGATGGCCACGGCCATGCCGACGCCCATCATCTTGTTCTCGATCGCGGACAGGGTGATGAAGATCGTGAACACCGCGGTCATGATGACGGCCGCGCTGGTCACCACGCCGGCGCTGGCGGCGACACCGCCGACGACCGCGTCCCGTGGCTCGGCGCCGGCCAGCCGGCGCTCCCTGATCCGGCTCAGGATGAAGATGTGGTAGTCCATGCTGAGCCCGAACAGCACCACGAACATGAACAGCGGCAGCCATTCCGCGACGCCGCCGTACGAGGTGAAGCCGAGCGCCGAGCTGAGGTTCCCGTACTGGAAGACCCAGGTCAGCACACCGTACGAGGCGCCCATCGACAGCAGGTTGAGGGCGATGGAGACCAGCGGGATGGTCAGGGAGCGGAACACCAGCAGCAGCAGGACGAACGCCAGCACGAGCACGAAGGCGATGACGGCGAAGGTGCGGCCGCTCAGCTGGTCGGCGAAGTCGTGCGCGAACGCCGTCCGTCCGGCGGTGGCGTACTCGACGCCGTCCACCTTGCCGAGCGTGCGGGGCAGCGCGGTGTCGCGCAGGGTCTCCAGCGCCCGGTTGGAGTCCGCGTCGGTGCCGGAGCCGGCCAGCGGCACCCGCACCACCAGCACGTCGTCCACACGGACCGTGGAGACCGGGCCGGAGAGCCGGCCGTCGCTCGCGGCGATCTCGTCGTGCAGCTTGCCGACGGCGGCGCGGACGGCGGGCGTGTCCGGTGAGCCGCCGCCGGTGTTCCACACCGCGATCCGGGCGGGGGTGGGCGAGCCGGGGAAGGCGTCCTGCATCCGGATCGCCGCGTCCACGGTCGGCGCGCTGCGCGGCAGGCTGTTGACGACGGCGGCGTCCTGGAGGTGCATGGAGAACATCGGCAGCGCCATCACCACCAGGGCCACGACGGCGGCACCGCCCCACACCAGGGGCCGCTTGACGACCTTCTGGGCCAGCCGGCGCCAGGTCCGCGACTCCAGCACGGTGGTGCGCCGCTTGCCGAGCCAGGGGATACGGCCCTTGTCCACCCGGTGCCCGAGCGCGGCGAGCAGGGCGGGCAGGACGGTGACGGAGCCGATCATCGCCAGGCCGACGACGAGGACCGTGCCGAGGGTGAGCCCGCGGAAGACGTCGAGGCCGCTCAGCAGCAGTCCGCTGACGCACAGCATGACGGTGATGCCGGAGACGGCGACCACGTGCCCGGAGGTCTTGGCGGTGATGCGCAGCGCCTCGGCGACCGAGCGGCCGGCGGCCCGCTCCTCCCGTTCCCGGCGCAGGTAGAACAGCGAGTAGTCGATGCTGACGGCGACCCCGATCAGCAGGATCATCGAGGAGACCGCGCTGTTGACGGCCACCCACTGGCCGAGCACGCCGATCAGTCCGAAGGCGGCGGCCACGGCGGTGGCGGCGAGCAGCAGCGGGACGGCCGCGGCGACCAGCGCGCCGAAGACGATGAGCAGGATGACGAGGGTGATCGGCAGGGAGGTGCTCTCGGCGCTGGCGAAGTCCTTCTTCACCGCGTCGTCGACGGCCCGGGAAAGGCTCTGGTCACCGGCCTGTACGAGACGGATGTCCTTGTGCCGGTCGGCCACCTTGTGCACGGCGTCGACCACCGCGTCGAAATGGGCGTCCATTTTCGTGTTGGGCCCGGCGACGAAGAAGGTGACGAGACCGGACCGTCCGTCGGCCGAGATCTGCTGTTCGCCCCGGGGATTCAGCGGGGTGCGCAGCTGGGACACCGCGCCGGGCGTCTTGTCGAATTCGGCGACCAGGTCCCTGACCGCCTGCTGCAATTCCGGGTTCTTCTTGAATGCGGGCCCGTCCTTGTCGCGCGACTGGACGAGGACGTTCTCCAGGACGGGTTCCCAGTCCTTCTGTTCGTTCAGGACCTGCTGGGCCGCGCCGGATTCGCCGGGGTCCTTGGTGACGGCGCTGTCGCCGGACACCAGGGCCGTGGACAGGACGGCCAGCACCACGAGTGCGAGCCATCCCCCGATGGCCAGTGCGCGGTGCCGGATCGACCAGCCGGCGACGCGTTCGATCAGTGTGCCGTTCTGCGGCTGTAACCGCTTGCCCTTGGGCGGCATGAACTAGGGTCCTTCCGTGAAGGGGGGCTGGTGAGAGACTCGCGTTCGACGCGAGACAGTGCCTCTTCCACCGGGCCGCCGAGTTGCCGCTCGACGGCCCGGGCTCTGCTACGCCGTCACTCGACCTCCTTGAGGATCCGCTCGACCGACCGCATGCGGGTCTGCAGGTCGGCCAGGCGTTCGTCGATGCCGGCGAGTTGCTGGACCGCGGAGTCGTGCGACCGGGTGGCCTGCTCCGCGAGCGTCCGGTACTGGTGGTCGCGGGCCAGGATGGCCCGGGCCCGCCAGGTCGTGGCCATGTGCCAGATGACGATGGTGATGACCGCAGCGAACGCACCGACCAAGCCGACGGTGCCGACGACCTCCTGCCAGCCGTGGTAACTCATTGCGGGCTTCCCTTCTCGCCGTCCTCCGGGACGTGTTCGTGGGTGGTGAGGGGTGACAGCGCGTCCGCGATGCTCTGCGGTGTCAGATGGAGCGCGAAGGGGGTCACCTCGTAGAACTTCATCGCCTTCCCGTCGCTCGACATCTCCAGCTGGCCGGTGACCAGCCCCGCCGCTTCCAGCCGCCTGAGGTGGGCCTGGAGCAGGGCCCTGCTGATGCCGAGCTCGCGGGCCAGCCGGCTGACGTAGTTGCGGCGCCGGGCGAGGGCGGCCACGACGCCCAGGCGGTGCGGGTTCGCCAGGGTGCCCAGCATCCGGGCGAGCCGGTCGGCGGGCAGGGCGCCCACGGCCGTACCGGGTCCGGTACCGGGACCGGCGGTGTCCGGACCGGTGTGGCCGGGACCGGCGGTGCCGGCACCCGTGCTCTCGGGACCGTTCATGTCGGCTGCCGGCCGCGTCAGGTCAGTCACCGCGGTCACTCGCGGGACGGGGGTTCCACCGCGTCCAGGCCCAGCGGACGCCCATGACGGTGCTCGCGGTCAGGACGGAGACGGCGGGCCCCATGCACACCACCATCACGGTGTTGTCGACGAGCCGTCCGCCCAGGTAACCGAGGCCCAGGGTGCAGGACACGAAGACGGCCTCGGCGGCCAGGGCGCCGAGGAGGTAGCTGCGCAGCGGGAAGTCCACGATCCCGGCCGTGACCCCGCCGAGGCCACGGCCGCTGGGCACGAAGCGCATCGCGATGACCGAGGGCACGCCGTAGCGCCGGAACCGCTCGGCAGCCCAGTCCAGCATCGAACGGCGCTTCTGCCGGCGGGACATCCAGCGCAGCGCACGGCCGCGGGCGAGGCACCCCGTCCAAAACATGCTCATGTCACCCAGGACGGTGCTCGCCAATAAGATCACGATCAGGAGCGGCAGGTTCAGGCTGCCGGCCGCGGCGAGGGCGCCCGCGCCGGCCACCAGGGCCGAGTTCGGGATCATGGGCGGCATCGTCACGAGCACGAGCAGCACGTACATCCAGTGCGTACCGTCCACACCGACCAGCTCCCCTCGGTTGTCGCGTGCCTCTCCGCGTCATCACCTGCTTACGGAGACTTGCACGTCCGCTGACGCGGGACAACGCGAGAGGAACCACCCCAGGGGGATCTACGGGCCGCCCCCTAGGGGTTACACCCCGAGACCCTCAGACATCCCCCAGCCACACCCCCAATTCCCCCCGGATGCGGGGGGATTGGGGACGGCGGACCGGACGGCTACTCCTCGTCGCTGGTGCGTACCGGGCTGGCGCGGCCGGGTTCGGGGAGTTCGGCCAGTTCGGCCCGCACCAGCAGCACGTCGCCGATGAAGAGGTCGTAGACCAGGATCCCGACGGCACCGCCGATCAGCGGACCGACGATCGGGATCCACCAGTAGGCGCTGTACACGCCGGGCACGCTGCCCGGGAAGGCCAGGCCGTCCCAGCCGGCGGCGTAGGTGAACAGGCGGGGGCCGAAGTCGCGGGCGGGGTTGATGGCGTAGCCCGCGTTGGCGCCGTAGGACATGCCGATGGCGGCGACGGCGAAGCCCACGATCAGCGGCCCCAGGTTGGCCTTCACGGCCTGGTTGCGCAGATCGATGACGGCGGCGATCAGCATGAGCAGGAAGGCGGTGCCGACGATCTGGTCGATCAGCGGGCCCCAGATCCCGCCCTGGAAGTACGCGGCCGGGAAGGTCGCGAAGATGGAGAACGTGGCGTTCGTGTGCCCGTTCACCTTCGGCCCCGCCACCGCGCTGTCGTAGGCGTTGATCGCGTCGTGGTAGACGAGGTAGACCAGGGCCGCCCCGGTGAGGGCGCCGACGACCTGGGCGAACCAGTACGGCAGGACCTTGAGCCACGGGAATCCGCGGCGGACGGCCATCGCGAGGGTGACCGCCGGGTTGAGGTGGGCGCCGCTGACCCCGCCGGCCACGTAGACGCCGAAGACGACGGCGAACGCCCAGCCCCAGGTGATGAGCAGCCAGTCACCGGCGGCGAGGAAGATCGTGGTGGGGGTGGCGGCCCGGCCGGAGCCGGGCAGTGCGGCGACCGCCATCGCGACCACACCGCAGCCGAAGGAGATGAGGACGAAGGTCCCGAGGAACTCCGCCAGACACTCGCCCAGCAGCCCGCCCCTGCCTCTGAGGCGGGACGGTTTGACGAGCGGAGGGATTTCCACAGCCATCGAGGCCCCCTTTGAAGAGAGCTTTGCGCCCAATATCACCATGTTGGCCCACAAAGTCACTCCCCGCAGGATGACGGCCCCCGCCGGTCAGCTGTCGAGGTCGTCGGCGTAGTGGCGGAAGCCGTGCCGTTCCCGGTGCAGGGTCCACAGGGTCTGCGCGAGGACGTCGGGGTCCTTGCGGGCGTGCCCCGCGGTGATGGCCCCCGGGATCACCAGCTGCGCGACGTGGATGCCCTCCCCGGCCAGCCGGTCGTGCAGCAGGTGGCCGTAGGCGCTCTCCGCGGCGAAGGCGATCGAGGTGCCGGCCCGCTCGGGGTGCGGTACGGCCGCGGTCCCGCCGTTGACGAACAGGACCGTGCCGCGCCCGAGCCGCCGCATCCCCGGCAGCACCTGCTGCACGGCGGCCACCGGCCCGTACACGGAGAACTCGATCGGCCCCACCAGGTCCCGGTGCCCGGTGTCCAGCACGGGCCGCATGAAGTCGCGGTGCGGCACCGGGCTGTACTGGAGCACCTCGACGGTCCCGAGGGCGTCGGCGAGCCGGTCCAGCGCGGCGGTCAGCTCCTCCGGCCGGCGCACGTCGGCGGGGAAGCCGCGCGCGGTGACGCCCTCGGCCGCGAGCCCCTCGACGATCGCGTCCAGCCGGCCCCGGTCCCGGGCGACCAGTCCGACGCCGAACCCCTCGCGTCCGAACCGGCGCGCGACCGCGGCCCCGAGCCCCGGCCCGGCTCCCACGATGGCGACACTGTTCATGCCGGGCATCCGTACCGCGCGGGGCCGGGCCTCACACCGGCTGCGGCGACCGCGGCCCGGTGGCCTGCCGCATCCGCGCCAGCTGGGCGGCGGTGACCGCCCGCACGGCGAACGCGCCGGCGACGGCGGCACCGACGACCGCCGCGTCGCTGGCCAGCAGCGGCCACACCTCGGTGTAGGCGCGGGCGATGATCTCGTCGGTGGAGTCCTCGTAGACGATGCCCACCCCGCTCAGCATCCCGAGCAGCCAGAGCCCCCACCACACGTTCACGGAGGCGGGCAGCGGGCGTCCCGGGGCGGAGCCGCGGAACGCGTCGGCGACGATGCCGCGCGGGAACCACAGGTTCACGACCGGGACGATCCAGCCCGCGTACACCCAGATGCCCGCGTACTTCGGCGGCCGGCCGGACAGCAGGCGCGCGTTGTCCCGCAGCCGCACCACCCAGGAGAGGAAGAGCAGGGCGCAGACCAGCACGGCGACCCCGCCGACGGACGTGACCAGGTGGTACGAGTCCTCCAGCGCGGTGAGCGGCCGGTGCACCCCCTCGCCCTGGTCCGGCGGCCCGGAGCCGGGTTCGCCGGCGAGTGCCAGCCGTGTCTCCCACGCGCCGCGCACCACCCAGGCGGCGCCCGCGAGCAGCAGCCCGGCGGCGGCCAGCCGCCCCGTCACCCGGACGTCCCGGTACGGCGCCGCCTGCCCGGCGGCCCACCCCTCCCGCGCGCCCGGTCCGTCCTCGTGTGCCATCGCCGCTCCCTTGCCGGTGACCGGGCTCTTCCCGGTCTCCTCCGGTGAGGACGGCGGCGTCCGGTCCGCCGTTCCGCCGCCGGGGGGAAAAGCGGAGGTCAGGCCATCCAGAAGAACACGGCCGTCATGCGCTTGTCCGCCAGCGTGCGGCCGGAGTATGCGGTGGCGCTGTGCACCAGGTTGGCATGGTAAAGCAGCAGACGGTTGTACTTGTGCGGGACGCGGACGTCCTCCTCGAAGGCGTCCGGGGTGACGTAGCGGGTGCCGAGGGCCTCGACGAGGTTGGTGTGCGGGGCCTGGACGACGTTGCCGCCGAGCCGGCCGCCGGGCAGGGACTGGCGGTGGAAACTGGTGCCGCAGTCCTTGGGCACGTCCGGGTTGAGGTAGAGCACGGCCGCGTACCGGCACAGGGCGCGGGAGTCGGTGTGCGGGCGGGGTTCGCTCTCGCCCTCGCCGACCACCTGCACGCAGTTGTGGTTGAGGGTGCCGCCACCGGGCGCCTGCTGCACCCACAGCTCCTTCGCCCCGGTCGCCTTCTTCACCAGCCGCTCGATGCGGGCCAGCTCACCGGGTTCGAGGCCGGGCATGGCACGCAGTCCGGGCCAGGTCTCCGAGGTGTACGGATACCCCTGCACCCAGTCGTCCTTGTCCAGGCACCGCTGCCGTACCGCGTCGATGTCCGGCAGGACGTCGTCCAGCACCCAGTAGTCGCGGCCCTTGGTGGGCTTGCGGTAGGGCAGGACGGGCAGCGCGGCCGGCGGTCGGGGCGGGGGCTGTGGGGGCATGCGGCGAATCTAGGGGCGCGGCCGGTCTGCCTTCTCCCGTGGACGGGTCAACCTTGCGTCCAGGAACGATCAACCTTTCGCCAACAGGCTTCGGTGATTCTTTACCCGGCGGCACCGAGCAGAATCGCCTCCGCATCCGTACTGCTGTGCGTCGGAACCGCCCACGGGCGGGAACCCCTGCAGGAGGAACGGTGCGCTTTTCGCGGAACGCGACGGGAACGCTCTTCGTGGGCGGTGCGATGGCCCTGACCCTCACCGCGCTCGCCTACCCGGGCATGCTCGGACTGGACAAGGTCTCCACCGCCCAGGACCGCGTCATCGCCAACACCCAGTGGGGGCCGCTCACCGAGCAGGACCGGGACTTCGTGGTGAAGGTGCGGGCGGCGGGCCTGTGGGAGTACCCGGTGGGTCAGATCGGGCTGCAGAAGGGCGGCTCCAAGGCCGTGATCACGGCCAGTCAGCACCTGATCGACGGGCACGCGGCGCTGGACACCACCTGCCGGAAGATCGCACCGATGCTGAACATCACGCTGCCCAACGTGGCCAGCCCCCAGCAGCTTGGCTTCGTGAGCACGCTGAAGTCGGACACCGGCAAGCAGTTCGACACCGACTTCGCCAACATCCTGCGGATGACGCACGGCTCGATCTTCAACGCGATCGCGAAGATCCGCTCCACCACCAAGAACTCGCTGGTGCGGGCCCTCGCCGACCAGGCCAACGACACGGTGCTGGACCACATGACCGTGATGGAGAAGACGGGCCTGGTCGACTTCGACCAGACGCTGTTCCAGCAGACCACCCCGCCGAAGCTGCCCAACTCGGACCTGACCCCGCCGGCCCCGCCGCCCGGCCAGCCGGAGGTGGTGCTCACCCCGCCGGCGACCGCCACCGCCAGCCCGGTGGACCTCAGCGGCCTCCTCGGCGGTGGCGGCACCCCGGCCGCGGGGGCGAGCCCGAACCCGGCTCCGACGGGGGGCTGAGGCCTTCCGGACTCCGGCCTTCCGGATTCCGACCGTTCCGGACTCCCGGCCCTAGGCCAGCCACACGGTGGTGTCCGGCGGGAGGGTGCCGGCCGCCGGCAGGGGGGTGCTGGCCAGCAGGACCTCGCCCGGCGGCAGCGGCACCGGGTCGGTGCCGAGGTTGGTGACGCTGCGCCAGCCGTCGGTGCGGGTGAAGTCCAGGACGCCGGCGGGCGCGTCCGGTGTCCAGGCCAGCGTCTCCCCCTCCAGCAGCTTGCGGCGCAGCCGCAGCGCCGTGCGGTACAGCTCCAGCGTGGAGCCCTCGGCGCCGGCCTGCTCCTCGACGGCGTACGCCGCGAACGACGCCGGCTGCGGCAGCCAGCCGGCCCCGGGCCCGAAGCCGTACGACGGCCCGGTGGCCGTCCACGGCAACGGCACCCGGCAGCCGTCGCGGCCCTTGCGGACATGGCCGGTCTGCTCCCAGATCGGGTCCTGGAGCACCTCGGTGGGCAGGTCGGCGACCTCGGGCAGGCCGAGTTCCTCGCCCTGGTAGAGGTAGGCCGAACCGGGCAGCGCCAGCATCAGCAGGGTCGCCGCCCGCGCCCGGCGCAGTCCGGCCGCGGGGTCGACCGCGGGTGCGGTGCCGTGGGAGAGCAGCCAGGCGGCCGGGTCGGTGCCGGGCGGCAGCATGAGCCGGGAGGCGTGCCGTACGACGTCGTGGTTGGACAGCACCCAGGTCGCGGAGGCACCGGCGGTGCGGGCGGTGACCAGCGAGGCGGTGATGACGTCCCGCAGCTCCTCGGCGTCCCAGCGCGCCTCCAGGTACTCGAAGTTGAACGCCTGGCCCAGTTCGTCCGGGCGGGCGTACAGGGCCCGGCGGGCGCCCGGCACCCAGGCCTCGGCGACGGCCATGCGGGGCGGGCTGTAGGCGTCGAAGACCTTGCGCCAGTCGCGGTAGATCTCGTGCACCTCGTCGCGGTCCCAGTACGGGTGGCTGCCCGGCACCACCCGGGGCAGCGCGTCCTCGCCGGTCGCGCCGATGTCGCCGACGTCCCGCAGCGGCTCGGTGAGGTCCTTGGCCAGGCCGTGGGCGACGTCGACGCGGAAGCCGTCGACACCCCGGTCGGACCAGAACCGCAGCGTGGTGCGGAAGTCGGCGCGGACCTCCTCGTTGGCCCAGTCGAGGTCGGGCTGCTCGGGGGCGAAGAGGTGCAGGTACCACTCCCCGTCCGGCACCCGCCGCCAGGCGCTGCCGCCGAACACCGACTGCCAGTCGCTGGGCGGCAGTTCGCCGTGCGCCCCGCGCCCGGGCCGGAAGACGTAGCGTTCCCGGGCGGCCGAGCCGGGTCCGGCGCGCAGCGCCTCCTGGAACCAGGGGTGCAGGTGCGAGGTGTGGTTGGGGACGACGTCCACGACGACCTTGAGCCCGAGCCGGTGCGCCTCGGCGACCAGGGCGTCGAAGTCGTCCAGCGTGCCGAGGCGGTCGTCGACCCCGCGCGGGTCGATGACGTCGTAGCCGCCGTCGGCGAGTTCGGAGGGGTAGAAGGGGCTCAGCCACAGGGCGTCCACGCCGAGCGCGGCCACGTGGTCCAGCCGCTCGGTGACGCCCCGCAGGTCACCGAGGCCGTCACCGTCGGCGTCGGCGAAACTGCGCGGGTAGACCTGGTAGATGACGGCCTGCCGCCACCAGTCGGGGTTCCTGGACGAGAGGTCCGGCGAGAGGTCAGCCATACGGGCTCCCAGGGGACGGTCGACGGTACGGATCCTGTATCCGTCCACATTGCCCGGAAACGGAACGCGCGGGTACGGCGCCACGCGACGGACGGCGAAGGGCGCACGGCATTTGTGATCTTGCCTACCTGCGCCGGTACCCGGCTATGCAGGAAACCGTGTGCCCGCCTACGGTGGGCGGGCCGTGGTGTTCGGGAAGTCGATGGGAAGTCGACGCGGCCCTCGCCACTGTGATCGGGGAGTCCCCGTTCCGTCCGGCTCGCGCCGGGCCACTGGTCGCAGGACCGGGAAGGCAGGAACGGCGGGCGTGTGCACCCGTCAGCCAGGAGACCGGCCACGGCACGTCACGAAGTGATCCACGAGGTGCTGGAGCGTGAACCCGATGGCCGATGCTGCGTCTTTCCGCTGGCGGCGTGAGGACACCGTCAAGACGGTGGGGCTGATGGCGGTGATCGTCGCCCTGCACGTCGTCGCCTTCGGCATCCTGTACCTCCTGGTCGCCCCCCACCACTACAAGGTCGGTACCGACGTGTTCGGGGTGGGTCTCGGCATCACGGCCTACACCCTCGGCATGCGGCACGCATTCGACGCCGATCACATCGCCGCGATCGACAACACCACCCGCAAGCTGATGGCCGACGGCAAACGGCCGGTGTCGGTGGGGTTCTGGTTCGCGCTCGGGCACTCCAGCGTCGTCGTGCTGCTGGCCCTGCTCATCGCGGGCGGCACCTCGCTGGCGGGCCGGGTGATGAACGAGGGGTCCGCCACCCACCAGGTGCTGGGCTTCCTCGGTACGACGGTCTCCGGGACGTTCCTCTATCTGATCGCCGCCCTGAACCTGGTGGCACTGGCCGGCATCCTCAAGGTGTTCCGGGCGATGCGCGCGGGGGCGTACGACGAGAAGGAGCTGGAGCAGCACCTGGACTCGCGGGGCTTCATGAACCGCGTGCTCGGGCGGCTGACCAGGTCCGTCTCGCGCCCGGGGCAGATGTACCCGCTGGGCTTCCTCTTCGGCCTCGGCTTCGACACGGCCACCGAGGTCACGCTGATGGTGATGGCGGGCTCGGGCGCGGCGGCCGGGCTGCCCTGGTACGCGATCCTCTGCCTGCCCCTGCTCTTCGCCGCCGGGATGAGCCTGTTCGACACGCTCGACGGCACGTTCATGAACTTCGCCTACCAGTGGGCGTTCTCCAACCCGGTCCGCAAGGTCTTCTACAACCTCGCCATCACCGGCCTGTCCATCGCCGTGGCCTTCTTCATCGGCACCATCGAGCTGGTCGGCGTCCTGCACGAGAAGTTCGGCCTGCACGACGACGTCACCGGCTGGATCGCCGGTCTCGACCTGGACAACGTCGGCTATCTCATCGTCGGCCTGTTCGTGGTGGTGTGGGCGGCGGCGCTGGCGTACTGGAAGGTCGCCCGGGTCGAGGAACGCTGGACGGTCTCCGCCACCGCCGCCGAGTAGCCGGGCCTAGCGCGCGACCGTCTCCAGGTACAGCTTCACGTAGCGGGCCGCGTCCACCTCCAGGGCCACGTCGATCAGGGCGCGTTCGCGGCCGCCCTCGTGGAGTTCGGACTCGCCGAGGCGGGGTCGGCGGTCGACGACGGTCTGGCCGCGGGCGGGGCCCGGGGCGAGGGAGACCTCGACCGGGAGCAGGCGGGTGGTGAGGCCCGCCGGGTCGGCGACCGCGCACACCGCGCCGGCGTCGCCGAGGCCGCCCGCCTCCTCCGCCTCCGGGGGCTCGCCCTGGTGGGCCGGCCGGTGGGCGAGCAGCTCGCCGGCCAGGCGGGTGCCGGGCTCGGCGCTGGTGCGCAGCCGGTGCACCTCGGCGCTGTCCACGACGACCTGCCGGAACACGTCCAGGCCGTACATGGTGATCGGCACCCCGGCGGTGAGCAGGATCGCCGCGGCCTCCGGGTCGTGCCAGACGTTGAACTCCGCGACCGGGGTGGCGTTGCCGGTGGTCACCGCGCCGCCCATGAACACGATCCGCTCGATGTTCCGGGTCACCTCCGGGTGGGTGCGCAGCAGCAGGGCGATGTTCGTCAGCGGCGCGGTCGGGATCAGGGTGACCGGACGCGGGGAGGCGAGGATCTCGCGGTGCAGCAGGGTGACGGCGTCGACGTCCACCGGGGTCCGGGCCGGCGCGGGCAGCCCCAGGTCGCCCATGCCGTCGGCGCCGTGCACGGGGGCGGAGCGGGCGGGCTCCAGCAGCGGGCGCTCGGCGCCGCGCGCCACCGGGATGCCGGGGGCGCCCGCCTGCTCCAGCACGGTGAGGGTGTTGCGGACCACCCCGTCCACGTCGGTGTTCCCGGCCACGCAGGTCACCGCCCGCAGGTCGAGTCCCGGGTGGCGCACGGCGAGCAGCAGGGCCAGGGCGTCGTCGACCCCGGTGTCGCAGTCGATGATCACGGGAATGGGCTGACCGGTCACGGCGGACTCCTTCCGTCGTGCCGACGATAGATCAGGCCGGGCCGTCGTGAGCGGGTCCCCGGCAGCGGTGGGCGGCGGGGGCGCGGGGCGGCTCCCGGGTGCGGGTCCGGCCCGCGGGCCGCGCGGTTTCCTCGGTCAGGCGAGCCGGCGCGCTCGGGTCCTCACCCGTACGGCGCGGAGCGCTGGTGGGCCGCGCGGGGCGGTGGTGCCGTGAGATCAGGCACCCCGTCGGCCGCACGCAGCCCAGGAGGCACCGATGACCCCCGCGATACGCGCGATGTACGACCGCATGCCCCGTGGCGTCGTCCTCTCCCTGACGGCCACCGGGCTGCTCGCCGCCGGCGGCTGCGCGGCGCTGGCCCTGAAGCACCCGGAGAGCGCCCCCTACCCGCTGCCCACGGTGGACCGGCCGAGCCAGACGGCGAAGGCGTCCTCACGGGCCGACGGCTCCACGCTCAGTGACGAGCAGGCGCAGGCCGCGCTGGTCAACGAGACCGATCTGGGTGCCCCCTGGACGGCCACGCGCGGCGCGGCCACCTGGCGGGACGGGCTGCTGAAGACGCACACCGCGGCCGGGGAGTGCCAGCGGCTGCTGGACGCGCTGTACAGCGACGAACTCCTCGGCGCCCCGGCCCGGATCGCCGTCGGCCTGGACGACGCCGACACCGACGCCCAGCTCCGCTACCAGATCGCCGCGCGCCGCCCGGCGGACGTCGACGCCGTGCTGGCCTGGCTGCGGACCCTGCCGGCGCAGTGCGCGCGGTTCACGGCCACCACGGAACTGGGGCTCGTGGAGGACGTCCAGGTCGTGGACGCCCCGCTGCCGGAGGTCGGGGACGCCCGGCAGGGCCTGCGCGTCACCCTCGCCACGACGACACCGGACGACCAGCAGTACCTGCTGACCATGGACGTGGCCGCCGTCCGGGTCGGCGAGGACGCCTTCGCGCTCACCAACGCGGGGCTCGGCGACGTACCGAACGGCGCGACGCAGACCGCGGTGCAGATCGGCGCGCTGCGCCTGGCCGACATCCGCAAGCAGGGGCGGGCGCAGATCTGAGGGTCACAGCGGGGGCTGGGCCGGGGCCGGGCCCAGCGTGGTGGTGCCGGGGGCGGTGCGGTGGCCCAGGCCGGTGCGGTAGGCGTCCAGGGCGGCCTCGACGCGGCCCGTGCGGCGCAGCAGGTCGCCCAGCAGGCGGCACAGGTCGGCGAGGTCGCCGGCGGCGCCGGCGCGTTCCAGCAGGCTGAGGGCGCGCACGTAGTGTTCCTCCGCGGCCTCGGTGTCCCGGGCGTCCTCGGCGATGATGCCGAGCAGGCGGTGCGCGGCGGCGGCGTGCACGGCACCGCGTTCGGAGGAGAAGTCGCCGAGGACGCCCTGGAGGAGCACGGCGGCCTCGGCGGAGCTGCCCCGGCGGTGCAGCACGTCGGCGAGTTCGACGGCGGCCTGGCTGCGGTACAGGGCGGCCCGGGTCTCCGACAGCATGGCGTACGCCAGCCGCAACTCCACCTCCGCCCGCTCCAGTTCGCCGTTCTGGGCGTGGACGTAGCCGCGCATCCAGTGGCAGTTGGCCAGCTCGGTGCGCAGGCTCAGCTGGCGGTACAGCTCGGCCGCCTTGGCCAGGGAGGCGTCGGCCTCGGCGACCCGGCCCTCGGCGAGCAGGGTACGGGCGACCGAGCGGTGCATCCGGGCGATCAGCGCGGGGTCGCCGGCCCGCGGGGCGAGCGCGAGGGCGAACTCGGCGGCCTGGGCGGCCCGGGCGTGGGCCCCCATGTCCATGTAGGGCCCGATGACGCTGGCGTAGAGCAGCAGCAGCGCGTCGGGGTCGTGCAGGCCGCCGCGGTTCAGCTCGTCGAGCGTCGACTCCAGGAGGTAGACCGCGTACCGGAGTTCACCGGCCAGGTAGTGGGCGACGGCCCGCCCCCGGACGGCGGGGACGCGCGCCGGGAGGGTCGTGCCGGCCAGCCGCTCCTCGGCCTGCTCGAAGTACTCGCGCGCCTCGGTCAGGTCTCCGGTCTGCAGGGCGCACTCGCCGAGTCCGAGCAGTGCGGCGGCCTGTTCACGGCCGAGTCCGTGGGCCTCCGCCTCGGCCCGCAGCACGCCGTACTGGGCGGCGGCCTCCTCGGCGCGTCCGTCGGCGAGGACGCGCTGCGCCTCGGTGAGCCGCAGCCGCAGACCGGTGGCGAGGTGGGCGGGCCGGCCGGCGGCCAGCTCCTCGAAGGCGACGCCGAGCCGGTCCGCGATGTGCCGCAACGCCTCGTCGGAGGCCCGGGCCCGGCCGGCCTCCAGGGTGGAGATGTAGGCGGGCGTGTACGCCGGTTCCGCCAGCTGCCGCTGGGTCAGTCCGCGTTGGGTCCGTAACCGCTGCACCCGCCGCCCGATGACCTCCGGGTCGTCCCGCTCCACCATGCCTCGCGTGCCCCCCAACTCGCCCGACGACCCTTGCCGTTGACCCGGGCAGCCCCTAGGTTAAACGGCGGATTAAGCATGCTTAACAGGCCGCTGTTGTGTTGCGAGGTGACCGTGCCCGGACGTCCATCCGCACCCTACGCACGCCCCACCGCACGGAGGGCCGTAACGGCCGCGGTGATCGCCGCGACGGCCCTGCTCCTCGCGGCGAACGCCGGCCCGGCGAGAACGGAGGGCCTACAGAGCCCGCACGAAGGCGGCCCAGGCCCGCGGATCCACAGCGAGGTGCGCCAACTCGGGCTGCTTTGAGTCCCGGACGGCAACGAGCGCCTGAAGGTCGGCGACCTCTACGCAATCGCCGCCATTGGTGCCGCTGTACGAGGACTTACGCCACTGAGCGAGGGCCGGATCCAGGTTGCTCTGCATAGCGTTCCTCCATCACGCGCGCGATCAGGTCGGCCGAGTCCTCCGGCGAGAGGGCGGTGGCCTGCAAGCGAGCGTAACCGACCGAACGCTCCCTGATTACACGCGGATTGGCGGTCATGTGCCCCTGGTCGTAGCTCTCGCTGTAGAAGAGGTCCGGGTGGTCGTCGAAGCGCAGCACATTGAACGAACCTATCATTCCGGTGTGTGCGCCAGCGGAATGTGGCAGCACCTGGATGTGCACCCACGGGTCGCCCCGGAAGCTCAATAGGTGGCCGAGTTGATCACGCATTACGTGCCGGTCGCCGACCATCTGGTGCAGCACCGACTCGTCCATGACGACCCACAGCGCCGGCGGTTCATCCCGCCGCATTATGCGCTGCCGTTCCATGCGGGCGGCGACCATCTCCTCGACCTTGTCCGGACGGTCCACGCACAGCAAGGCTGCCGCATACGCCTCCGTTTGCAGCAGCCCGTACACGACCTGGCACTGGTACGTAGAGATGTACGTAGCCTTCGCTTCCATGTCGGCGTACGCCTGAAACCACGTAGGCAACTGGCTCCGCAACACCAGCCCGACCAAGCGCGAGAAGAACCCGTCCGTCATCAGCGCCGCGTCCACCCGCTCGGCGAACTCCCGCGTCGGCACCTTCAGCGTGGTCTCGATCTGGCCGATCAGCGAACCCGTGCAGAAGACGATCGCGCCGAGTTCCTTCTGCGTGAGCCCCGCCTCCTCCCGTTTTCTGCGCAACTCCGAGCCGAAGTAGTCCAACGGAGAGGCGCTGGGGTCGAGCGGACGGATGTTGACCATGAAGAGAGACACCCCCTGCGATCGATCTGTTGCGGAGCGTAACGACAAGATCCCGCGGTTGTCCCGGAATTCACGAAACCCGGTGGCACCACTGTCAGGGGCATGACCTACTCTTTGCACACTCGCCGCACGAGGCACACACGGCTCATGCACAGGGGGCTCACGTTCGCCGTGCCCTGCGGCTCCCCATGCCTTTCCTTCGTTCCGGGGGGTTCGAATCAGCGTGCGCAAGCGCTCTCTCACGGCCGCCACCACCCTGGTGGTCCTCTTCAGCTCCGCGGCCCTCGCCGCCGCCCCGGCCTTCGCCGACTCCGCGCAGCCCCTGCCGGTGCGGCAGACCGGCGACATCGTGGTGGACGGCGTCCACCGGCAGGTCTTCGTCAGCGACCCGCTGAACGGGAAGATCGTCGTCACCGACTACGCCGGCAAGGTCGTCAAGCAGCTCGACACCCGCCTGTCCGGCGTCCAGGGCCTGGAGCTCTCCGCCGACTCCGGCACGCTCTACGCGGCCGTGCAGGACCTCGACGCCGTCGCCGTCATCGACACCGAGACCGACACCGAGACGACCCGGTACGAGGTCGGCGACAAGCCGCTCAGCGTGGCCCTCGCGGGCGGCAAGCTGTGGTTCGGCTACGGCGGCGCCGCCGCGGGCAACATCGGATCGGTCGACCTGACCGCCGAGGACCACAAGGTCACCCTCGGCCAGGACGCCGACTGGTACTCCGCGCCGGTGCTGGACGCCGCGCCCGGCTCGGACACGCTCGTCGCGGGCGCGGTCGGGCAGAGCCCGGTCGAACTGGCCTCGTACGACGTCTCGTCGGGCACCGCCACGAAGGTGGCGAGCACCCGTGAGGCCGGTGACAACCTCGGCGACCTCCAGGTCACGCCCGACGGCAAGGACGTCGTGGTGGCCAGCGGCGCGCCGTACTACCAGCAGGTGTTCCGGACCTCCGACCTCAACGAGGACGGCAAGTACGTCACGGACGCCTACCCCAACTCGGTGGCGATCGCTCCCGACGGCACGCTCGCGGCCGGCATCGACGGCTCGTACGACCCGGACGTCTACATCTTCAGGTCCGGCGCCGGCGAGCCGGTCCGCACGTACGACTTCCCGAACACCGGCACCTCCTCGGGCTCCGACCTGCTGGCCCGTGCCGGGCTGGCCTGGGCGCCCGACGGCTCCCGCCTGTTCGCGGTGACCAGCAACAACCAGGGCGCGTTCTCCCTGCGCGTGCTGAACGCGCCGACCAAGGCGGTCAGCACCGTCACCGTGGACGCGCCGGCCACCGCCACCCGCGCCAAGAAGCTCACCGTCAAGGGCAAGGTCGCCTCCAAGGCGGCCGTCCCCGCCGGCACCAGGCTGACGGTGACCCGTACCGACCTGGAGTCGCCGAAGGGCAAGCCGCTGGCCGCGGCGGTCACCAAGGCCGACGGCACCTTCTCCTTCACCGACACCCCGCCGTCCGGCGGCAAGGTGAAGTACACGGTGGCCTACGCGGGCGACGCCGACCACGCGGCGGCCTCCGGCTCGGACTCCGTCGAGGTGTCCCGCGCCAAGGCGACGCTGTCGATCAACAACAACGGCAAGGTGTACGCGTACGGCAAGGACGTCAAGTTCACCGCGCACCTCGGCAAGACGTACTCCAACCGTACGGTGGAGATCTGGGCCGACCCGTTCGGCTCCGACAAGCCGAACAAGCGGGTGAAGTCCGGCAAGGTCAACTCCGACGGCTACCTGTCGGTCACCCTGGACCTGAAGCGGGACACCAAGGTCACCGCGAAGTTCGCGGGCGACTCGCGCTACCAGCCGGCGTCGGCGGCCAGCACGGTCGGGGCGAAGGTCAGCATCTCCACGTCGCTGTCCAACCACTACAAGGCGAAGTCGGCGTGGGGCCACACGTACTACTTCTTCCACAAGAACAAGAACCCGCTGGTCACGACCAAGATGCCGTGGTACCCGGACCGGGCGCAGAAGTTCGAGTTCGAGGTGTACTACCAGGGCCGCTGGTACCCGGGCGACCCGTCGTACTTCAAGCTGGGCTCCGACGGGATCTCGCGGGTCAGCATCACCGGCAACCACAGCCAGGACGTCGGCTGGCGGTTCCGGGTCCGCTCGTCGTACATCAACGCCTCCTCCGGTGACACCGTGAACTCCACGACGCACGGCGCCTGGAAGTACCTCACCTTCACCAGGTAGGCGCTAGGGAGTGGCCTGGAGCTGGCGCAGCTGCCGCTGGACGTTCTCCAGCGCGCCGCGCCGGCGGCCGGGCACCCTCAGCCGCAACTCCGCGAGCGCGGGCCCGAGTTCACGGGCCCGCGCCGTGTCCTTGATGCGGGTCCACTGGTGGTGCGCCCGGTCCACGGCGGCCTCCACCGCGGGCGCGTCCCCCGCCTGCCCGGCGGCCAGCCGCGTCTGCGCCACCCCGAGCCAGGCCCGGCAACTGCGCACCGCGTCCCCCGCGAGCATCGCCAGGTCGGCCCGCACCTCACTCCAGTGCAGCGCCTGCTCGGACGCGGCCCCGTGCACCCGCACGGCCTCCGCCTCCAGCCGGGCGGCGATCCCCTCGGCCTCCCCGTGCCGCCCGCCCTGCACGGCGGCGCTGATACCGGCGTGCGGGTCGCCCAGGGGCGCGTCGAGGGCACGGAGGGCCGGGCCGGTGTCGCCGGCTCCGCCGGAGGAGGGATGCGGGACGGATCCGCCCGGACGGACTCCCGAGCCACCGGCCCCCGGCCCGGACCCGCCCGGCAGGGGCACCGGGCTGCCGCCCCCGGCCTCCGCCGCACCGGCCCCGGAGCCCGGAACGGGTGCGCCCGGCACCCGCGCCGGAGCGTCCGCCTGCGCGGGGACGATGACGGCCGCGGGCGGCTCCTGTGCACCGGGCGGAGGCCCGCTGTCACCGGACCCGGCGGAAGGCCCGCCGTACGAGGACCCCGGCGCGATCCCTTCGGCGACGGCCGGCCGCACCGGGCCCCCGGCCACCACCGCCCGGCCCCCGTCCGCGGCCGTCGGCGCCGTCACGGTCCCCGGCGGGAAGCCGGTCGCCTCGGCGCCCCGGACGAAGCCGCCGACCGGACCCCCCGGCACATGACCCCCCGCGTCCGCCAGCAGCAGGCTGCCCCGCGCCTCCTCGGCGACCCGGGCCACCGCCTGCTCGTGCAGGACGCCCAGCGGGGGGCGGTGGCCGCTGCGCAGGAGCGTGGCGACCGTCTTCATGTACGCCGGCTCGGCCAGGCCCCGCCGCCCGGTGGCCGGGGCGACGCGGCCGTAGACCGCGGTGTTCCGGCCGGAGTCGAGGCCGCGCTCGGTGATGTGCCGCCAGGCCTCGGCGTCGGCGTGCAGGTCGACGACGAGCGCGGTGTCCGTCGCGGAGCGCAGGCGCAGCTCCTCGCGGATCCAGTGCCAGGGCAGCGCGGTGTAGCGCAGGGTGGCCGGTGTGGTGCGGGCCAGGGCCAGATGGGGCTGGTGCTGGCGCCGGTCCAGGTGCAGCTGGCCGGTGACGTACACGGTGAGCGGGCCGGGGGAGGCCGCGGCGGCCCGCAGCCGGGTGAGGACGGCCTGAGGTTCCAGCGGGTCGGCGAGTTCGATGACGTTCGCGGTGTCGGTGCCGGACAGCACGGAGGGGGCGACCGCGGCCAGCACCGGCAGCACTCCGGCCGCGTCCACCAGGCGCCCCCGGCCCAGCGGCGAGGCCGCGAGCAGCAGCACGGTTCCGGGCATCGTGCCTCCCC
This sequence comes from Streptomyces sp. NRRL S-1022, assembly GCF_000720135.1. Classification (GTDB taxonomy): domain Bacteria; phylum Actinomycetota; class Actinomycetes; order Streptomycetales; family Streptomycetaceae; genus Streptomyces. Next base: position 22,394 of record NZ_JOIU01000049.1, read on the forward strand.
CATGTCACCCTGTGGACCCCGTGAACCTCCGGACCCGAGGTCCCCGTGGATCCGCTCTCCAGCCAGCACCGTAACCGCTGCGGCTGCAAACCGGGGCCCCGGTACCGCAAACGCCCCGGTACGACCACTTCACCCACCACCCCCACAACTCCCCCCGTGCGCCCCACCGCTGACCCCGCCCCGGCCCCGTGCGCCGGCGCACAACGCACCGCTCCGCCCCCTCCCGCCTCACTTCGCCCCGCCCCGCTCCCGACGCACCCGGCACCCTTCCGACTCCCGCCCCTCAGCCCACTCACCGCCGACCGGCGACCCGCCTGTCTCTTATACACATCTCCGAGCCCACGAGACCAGAGAGG
>NZ_JOIU01000050.1 GCF_000720135.1 Streptomyces sp. NRRL S-1022
CAGCCGGTCAGCGAGATCGTGGACGAGGCGGGGACGGAGGCGGTCGTCACCGGCTCCCTGCGCCGCGAAGAGGGCGGCCTGCGGCGGCTGTTGACGTCGGTTGCCGAACTGTTCGTCAAGGGCGTGCCGGTCGACTGGACCGGAGTGCTGCCCGAGGGCACCGCCGGTGTTCACCTGGACCTGCCGACGTACGCCTTCGACCGCCGTCACTACTGGCTGGAGCCCGCCCCCGCGGCGGACGCCGCCGCCCTCGGACAGGCGCGGGCCGATCACCCCCTGCTCGGTGCGGTCGTCGGCCGGCCCGACTCCGGGGGGTTCATGACGACCTCGCGGTGGTCCCTGCGGTCGCAGCCGTGGCTGGCCGAGCATCTCGTCGGGGACGACGCGGTGCTGGTACCCAACGCGGCTCTGGTGGAAGTGGCGGTACGGCTCGGTGACGAGGCCGGCGTGCCGGTCGTGGCGGAGCTGACCGTCGACCGGCCGGTGGTGCTGCCGGTGCGCGGCGGCCGGAGTGTGCAGACCGTGGTCGGTGCGGCCGACGGCGCCGGACGGCGTACGGTCGAGGTGTACTCGCGAGCGGACGACTCCGCGCTGGACGCCGACTGGACGCGGCACGCGTACGGCACGCTCGCGCCCTCGCCGGGGGCCGGGGACGACCGGCCGGCCGGGGGGCCCGGCATCGAGGTGGACCTCGGCGAGGCCGCCGGGGACGCCGACCGGTACGGCGTACACCCCACCCTGCTCGACGCGGCCGTGCGGACGGCGCTGCCCGCCGGCACCTTGGCCGTCACCTGGCGCGGGGTCGGTCTGCACGCGTCCGGCGCGAGCGCCGTCACCGTGCGCTCGGCGGGAGCCGAGGGAGAGGGCACCCGGCTCCTCCTGACCGACCCGGCGGGGCGGCCCGTGCTCTCCGTGGACGCGGTGCTGTCCGCACCGTTCGACCCGGTGCGGGCCGGACTCGCCGAGGCGCTCACCCATGACGCGCTGTTCCGGGTCGACTGGACGGAACTGCCGCTGCCGGCGGGTGACGGTACGCCGTCCGTCGTCACCGTGCGGACCGCGCGGGACGTCACCGCCGGCGCGGCGGACGCGGACGCACTGCTGTACGTCCTCGACCCCGCGGACCCCGTGGTGACCGAGCCGCGTACCGCGCTGGCCGCCGCGCTCGCCGTCCTCCAGGCGTGGCTGGCCGAACCCGCCCTGGAGGGCACGCGGTTGGTGGTGGCGGCCGGCGCGGACGGCACGGACCTCGCCACGGCCGCCGTACGGGGGCTGCTGCGGTCCGCGCAGTCCGAGCATCCCGGCCGGATCGTGCTCGTCGAGTACGCGGACCCGGGTGAGGGGCAGGACGCCGAAGCGGTGGTCCGGGCCGCGCTGCCCGGCCTGCTCGCCTGCGGCGAACCGGTGGTGCGGGTCGGGGCCGCGGGCGCCCGGGTGCCGCGGCTGACCCGGGCCGGGGTACCGGCGGGGGAGAGCGGTGACGGACGGCCGGGCCGGGCGCTCGATCCGGACGGGACCGTGCTGATCACCGGCGGCACCGGCACGCTCGGCGCACTGACCGCCCGGCACCTGGTCACCGGCCACGGTGTGCGCCGGCTGCTCCTGGTCAGCCGGCGGGGCCCCGCGGCGGACGGCGCGGCCCCGCTGACCGAGGAACTGACCGCGCTGGGCGCCACCGTCACGGTCGTCGCCTGCGACACCTCCGACCGCGACCAGCTGACGGCCGTCCTGGACGCCGTACCCGGCGCGCATCCGCTGACCGCCGTCCTGCACACCGCCGGTGTCCTGGACGACGGCGTGGTCACCGCGCTCACCCCGGACCGCGTCGACGCCGTCCTGCGGCCCAAGCTGGACGCGGCCCTGCTGCTGGACGAGCTGACCCGGGACCACGACCTCGCCGCGTTCGTCCTGTTCTCCTCCGCCGCGAACGTCTTCGGCAACCCGGGCCAGGCCAACTACGCCGCCGCCAACGCCGCCCTGGACGCGCTGGCCCTGCGGCGCCGCGCCCAGGGACTGCCCGGAACCTCGCTGGCCTGGGGCTACTGGGAGCGGGCCAGCGGGATGACCCGGCACCTGGGCGCCGCCGACCTGCACCGCAACCGGCGGCTCGGCATGGCCGCGCTGTCGGAGGCCGAGGGCCTCGCCCTGCTGGACCTCGCCCTGCGCCCCGGCAGCGGACTGCCCGCCGCCCTGGTGGCCGCCAGACTGGACCTGCCCGCGCTGCGCGCGGCGGCCCGCACCGCGCCCGTGGCACCGCTGCTGCGGGGCCTGGCGCCCGCGCCGCGCTCGCCGGCCCGCGCCGCCGGCACCGCCGGCCAGGGCAGCCTGCGCGACCGCGTGACCGCCATGGACCCGGCGGCCCAGGCGGCGCTGCTGCTGGACCTGGTCCGGCGCAACGCGGCCGACGTCCTCGGCCACGGCACGGCCGACGCCGTCCGCGCCGACCGGGCCTTCAAGGACGCCGGGTTCGACTCGCTGACCGCGGTGGAGCTGCGCAACCGGCTGGCGACCGCCACCGGTCTCACGCTGTCCTCGGCCGTCGTCTTCGACTACCCGAAGCCGGCCGCGCTCGCCGAGCACCTGCGGGCCCGGCTCGTCGGTGACACCGCCCCCACGTCCCCCACGTCCGCCGCGCCCGCCCCGGGCCCCGCCGCGGCCGACGAGCCGATCGCCATCGTCGCGATGGCCTGCCGTTTCCCCGCCGGGGTGCACAGCCCCGAGGACCTGTGGCGGGTCGTGGCCGACGGGGTCGACGCCGTCACCGACTTCCCCGGCGACCGCGGCTGGGACATCGACCGGCTCTACGACACCGATCCCGACAAGGCCGGCACGACCTATGTGCGGCACGGCGCGTTCCTCGACGACGCACCCGGTTTCGACGCGGCCTTCTTCGGCATCTCCCCGAACGAGGCCCTCGCCATGGACCCGCAGCAGCGGCTGCTGCTGGAGACGTCCTGGGAGGCGTTCGAACGCGCCGCGATCGACCCGACCGGTCTGGGCGGCCGGGACATCGGGGTCTTCGTCGGCGTCAACAGCCACGACTACACCGTACGGATGCACCACGCGGCCGACGCCGAGGGCTTCCGCCTCACCGGCGGCTCCGGCAGCGTCGTCTCGGGCCGCGTCGCCTACCACTTCGGCTTCGAGGGCCCGGCCGTCACCATCGACACCGCCTGCTCCTCCTCCCTGGTCGCCCTGCACCTGGCCGCGCAGGCGCTGCGCAACGGGGAGTGCTCCATGGCGCTCGCCGGCGGGGTGATGGTGATGGGCAACGTGGAGACGTTCGTCGAGTTCTCCCGGCAGCGCGGACTGGCCCCCGACGGCCGGTGCAAGGCGTTCGCGGACGGCGCGGACGGCACCGGCTGGTCCGAGGGCGTGGGCGTGCTGCTGGTCGAACGGCTCTCGGAGGCCGAACGGCAGGGACACCAGGTGCTCGCCGTGATCCGGGGCAGCGCGGTCAACCAGGACGGCGCCTCCAACGGGCTCACCGCCCCGAACGGGCCCTCGCAGCAGCGCGTCATCCGCAGGGCCCTCGCCAACGCCGGCCTGGCACCGGCGGACGTCGACGCGGTCGAGGCGCACGGCACGGGCACCGTCCTCGGCGACCCCATCGAGGCGCAGGCCCTGCTCGCCACCTACGGCCAGGACCGCGAAGAGCCGTTGTGGATCGGCTCGGTGAAGTCCAACCTCGGGCACACCCAGGCGGCGGCCGGCGTCGCCGGTGTCATCAAGATGGTCATGGCGATGCGGCACGGCCTGCTGCCCCGCACCCTGCACGTCGACCGGCCCTCCACCCACGTCGACTGGTCGGCGGGCGCGGTCGAGGTGCTCACCGAGGCACGCGACTGGCCCGGGACCGGCCGCCCGCGCCGGGCCGGCGTCTCCGCCTTCGGCATCGGCGGCACCAACGCCCACCTGGTCCTGGAGCAGGCCCCCGAGGCCGCACGGACGGACGGCACCGAGCCGGCCCCCGCCGACGACGGCACCCTCCTGCTCTTCCCCCTCTCCGCCCGCACCGCCGCCGGACTGCGCGGACAGGCCGCCCGGCTCGCGGACTGGGTGGGTACCCACGCCGGCACCCCGCTGGGCGCCACCGCGTACGCGCTCGGTACCGCCCGCGCCCACCTCGACCACCGCGCCGTCGTCCTGGCCGCCGGCCGGGAACCGCTCACCGAGGCCCTGCGCGCGCTCGCCGGGGGAACCGCCGGACCGGACACCGTCACCGGCGGCCCCGCCGACGGCAAGCTCGCCTTCCTCTTCACCGGGCAGGGCAGCCAGTGGGCCGGCATGGGCCGTGAACTCGCCGCCGCCCACCCGGTGTTCCGCGACGCGTTCGACGCTGCCTGCGCCGCCGTGGAGCGGCACCTGGACGGCCTCGAACACCCCCTGAGGGACGTGGTGTTCGCCGAGCCCGGCACCGCACCGGCCGCCCTGCTCGACCAGACCCTCTACACCCAGGCCGCGCTGTTCGCCCTGGAGACCGCGCTGTTCCGGCTGTTCGTCTCCTGGGGCGTACGGCCCGGCCTGCTGGCCGGCCACTCGGTCGGCGAGATCGCCGCCGCGCACGCCGCCGGCATCCTGGACCTCGCGGACGCCGGTGAACTGGTGGCCGCCCGCGGCCGGCTGATGCAGGCCCTGCCCGAGGGCGGCGCGATGACCGCCGTGGAGGCGGCCGAGGACGAGGTGGCGCCGCTGCTCGCCGGGGCCCCGGGCGTCGTCGGGATCGCCGCGGTCAACGGCCCGCGGGCGCTGGTCCTGTCGGGCGCCGGGGACGCCGTCGCCGCCGTCGCCGGGCGCCTCGCCCGGGACGGCCACCGGACCCGCCGGCTGTCCGTCAGCCACGCCTTCCACTCCGCGTTGATGGAGCCGATGCTCGACGAGCTGCGCGCCGTCGCCGCCCGGCTCCGCTACCGGCCGGGCACCATCCCGGTCGTCTCCACGCTCACCGGCGAGCTCGCCGGCGAGGGGCTGCTCGCCACCCCCGAGTACTGGGCCGACCAGGCCCGGCACGCCGTGCGGTTCGCCGACGCCGTCACCACCCTGCGCGACCAGGGCGCCGTCACCCACCTCGAACTCGGCCCCGGCGGCGTCCTGAGCACCATGGCCCTCGGCACGCTCGGCCCGGACACCCGCGGCTGCGTCACCACCCTGCGCCGGGACACCGCCGAGGACACCGCCGTGCGCACCGCGCTCGCCGAACTGCACGTGCGGGGCGTCCCGGTCGACTGGACCGCCGTCCTCGGCCGGCCCGGCCCGGCCGTCGGCCCCGAACTGCCCACCTACGCCTTCCAGCACCAGCGGTACTGGGTGGACGGCGGCACCGCCACCGACGCCGAGGCGCTCGGCGCCCGGTCCGCGGGCCACCCGCTGCTGGGCGGTGTCGTGGAGGTCCCCGGCGAGCACGGCGGCACCGGCGTCGTCCTCACCGGCCGGCTGTCCGGTCGCGGCCCCGGCCTGCTCCCCGGCACCGAGGGGACCCTCCCGGCCGGTGTCCTGCTGGAGCTGCTGGTCCGGGCCGGCGACGAGGCCGGCGGCGGCACCGTGGAGCGGATCACCGTCGACGCGCCCCTCGCCGTCCCCGCGCACGGCGACCTCCAGCTCCGCGTCTTCGTCGACGCGCCCGGCCCCGAGGGGACACGCGCCGTCACCGTGCACAGCCGGCCGGCCGGGCAGGAAGGCGAACCGTGGCTGCGGCACGCCCGGGCCGCCCTGGTCCCCGGCGTCCCGCTCCACGCCGTCGACCTGCGCACCTGGCCGGACGAGCCCGCCGAAGCCGGTGCCCCGGACGGGGTGCGCGGACTGTGGCGGCAGGACGGCGGCGGGATCCTCGCCGACCTCGCCCTGCCCGCCGAACTCGACGAGCAGGCGCAGGAGTTCACCGTGCACCCGGTGCTGCTCGACGCCGCGCTGCGGATCGCGGCCGACGCCTCGGACGGCGTCGCGCTGACCGAGTGCGCCACCCTCGCGGTGTACGCGGTGGGCGCCACCGAGCTGCGGGTCCGCGTCACCCCGGCCGCCGACGGCCGCCGCCTGGTCGAGCTGGCCGACCCCGAGGGCCGGCCCGTGGCCCTGCTCGGCCCGGTCGCGTTCACCGCCGGCGAGGACTCCGTCCCCGAAGCCGCCCCGCTCGCGACCACCCCCGCTTCCGCCCCCCTCGCGACCACCCCCGCCCGGCGCGTCATCCGCCGGGAACCGGCCGCCGACGGCAACGAACTGGCGGCCCGGCTGACCGGCCTCGCCGACGCCGAACAGCGCCGGATCCTGCTGGACCTGGTCCGGGAGAGCGCCGCGGCCGTCCTCGGCCACCGGGACACCGACGGCTTCGACGAGACCCAGCCGTTCAAGAACCTCGGCTTCGACTCGCTCACCGCCGTCAAACTCCGCAACCGGCTCCACGACTTCACCGGCGTCAGCCTGCCCAGCAGCCTGGTCTTCGACCACCCCACCCCGGCACTCCTCGCCGACCACCTGCGCGGCGAACTCCTCGGCACCCGCCCCGCGACGCCCGCCCTGGTCCGGCGCGGCACGGCGGACCCCGACGAGCCGATCGCCATCATCGCCATGAGCAGCAGGCTGCCCGGCGGCGTCAACAGTCCCGAGGACCTGTGGCAGCTCGTGATGGACCGGCGCGACGCCATCTCCGGGTTCCCCACCGACCGCGACTGGGACATCGACCGGCTCTACCACCCCGACCCGGCCCACCCCGGCACCAGCTACACCCGGGCGGGCGGCTTCCTGCACGACGCCGCCCGGTTCGACGCCCAGCTGTTCGGCATCTCGCCGCGCGAGGCCCTCGCCATGGACCCGCAGCAGCGGCTGCTGCTGGAGACCTCCTGGGAGGCCATGGAACGGGCCGGCATCGACCCGATGTCCACCCGCGGCCAGGACGTCGGCGTGTTCACCGGCATCGTCCACCACGACTACGTGACCCGGCTGCGCCAGGTCCCCGAGGACGTGCAGGGCTACACCATGACCGGTACGGCCGCCAGCGTGGCCTCGGGCCGGGTGTCGTACGTCTTCGGCTTCGAGGGTCCGGCCGTGACCGTGGACACCGCCTGCTCCTCCTCCCTGGTCGCCATGCACCTCGCGGCCCAGGCACTGCGGGGCGGCGAGTGCTCCCTCGCGCTGGCCGGCGGCGCCACCGTCATGGCCACCCCGGACGCCTTCCTGGAGTTCTCCCGGCAGCGCGGCCTGTCCGCCGACGGCCGCTGCAAGGCGTACTCCTCCACCGCCGACGGCACCGGCTGGGCCGAGGGCGTGGGTGTGGTCCTGCTGGAGCGGCTGTCCGAGGCGCGGCGCAACGGCCACCGGGTGCTGGCGGTGCTGCGCGGCAGCGCGGTCAACCAGGACGGCGCCTCCAACGGCCTGACCGCCCCCAACGGCCCCTCGCAGCAGCGGGTGATCCTGAGCGCGCTGGCCTCCGCCGGGCTGCGGCCCGCCGACGTGGACGCGGTCGAGGGCCACGGCACCGGCACCGTCCTCGGCGACCCGATCGAGATCCAGGCCCTGCTGGCCACCTACGGCCAGGACCGCGAGGAGCCGCTGTGGCTGGGCTCGGTGAAGTCGAACATCGGACACACCCAGGCCGCCGCCGGAGTCGCCGGGGTGATCAAGATGGTGGAGGCGATGCGGCACGGCGTCCTGCCGCCCACCCTGAACGTCGCCGAGCCCACCCCGCAGGCGGACTGGTCCGCGGGCGCGGTCGAACTGCTCACCGAGGCCCGCGAGTGGACCCGGGCCGGCCGGCCCCGCCGGGCCGCCGTCTCCTCGTTCGGCGCCAGCGGCACCAACGCGCACGTCATCCTGGAGGAGGCGCCCGACACCGCACCGGTGGCCCGGCCGACGGTTCCCGCCGGTGTCGTACCGCTGGTGGTGTCGGCCCGTACCACGGCCGCCCTCGCCGCGCAGGCCGGGCGCCTGGCCGCGTTCGCCGGCGCCACGGACGCCGCGCCGGCCGAGGTCGCGGGCGCGCTCGTCGCCCGGCGGGCGCTGCTGTCCGAGCGGGCCGTGGTCGTCGCCGGTTCCCGCGAGGAGGCGCAGGCCGGGCTGGGCGCGCTGGCCCGGGGCGAGAGCAGCCCGCTGCTGGTGACCGGAACCGTCGCCGGCTCCGGCGGCCCCGGCAAGACCGTGCTCGTCTTCCCCGGCCAGGGCTCGCAGTGGCCCGGCATGGGCCGGGAGCTGCTGGAGACCTCCCCGGTGTTCGCCGAGCGGATCGCGGAGTGCGACCGCGCCCTGCGGCCCTACGTGGACTGGGACTTGAGGGCCGTCCTGCGCGGTGACGCCGATCTGCTGGACCGGGTGGACGTCGTGCAGCCGGCGAGCTTCGCCGTGAACGTCGCCCTGGCCGCCGTATGGGCGTCGGTGGGTGTTGTTCCGGATGCGGTGGTCGGGCATTCGCAGGGTGAGATCGCGGCCGCGTGTGTGGCCGGTGCGCTGTCGTTGGAGGACGCGGCGCGGATCGTGGCCGTGCGCAGCCAGGTGATCGCCGGGGAGCTGGCCGGGCGGGGCGGTATGGCCTCCGTGGCACTCTCCGAGGCGGAGGCGGCGGAGCGGATCACCGGCTGGGGCGGCCGGGTCGAGGTGGCCGCCGTCAACGGGCCGTCCTCCGTGGTGGTCGCCGGTGATGCGGAGGCGCTGGACGAGGCGCTGGCCGCGCTGGAGGCCGACGGGGTACGGGTACGCCGGGTCGCGGTGGACTACGCCTCCCACACCCGTCATGTCGAGGCGATCGAGCAGGCGTTGGGGAAGGCGTTCGCCGACGTCCGCGGCCGGGCTCCGCTGGTGCCGTTCTTCTCCACGGTCACCGGCGACTGGGTGAGCGAGGCCGGCGTCCTCGACGGCGCCTACTGGTACCGCAACCTGCGCAGCCAGGTCCGCTTCGGACCGGCCGTCGCCGCCCTGCTCGCCGCGGGCCACACGGTGTTCGTCGAGTCCAGCGCCCACCCCGTCCTCCTCCAGCCGGTGAACGAGATCTTCGACCAGGCCGCTGACGACAGCGTCCGGCTCCGTGCCGTCGCCGCCGGTTCGCTGCGGCGCGAGGAGGGCGGACCGCGGCGGCTGCTCGCCTCCATGGCCGAACTGTTCGTCCGGGGCGTGGCCGTCGACTGGACGGGCGTCCTGCCCGCCGAGGCACAGCACGCCCCGGTGGACCTGCCGACGTACGCCTTCGACCGCCGGCACTACTGGCTGCGGGAGGCACAGACCGGCACGGACGCCGAGCCCGCCGCCGAGGGCGCCGACACCGACTTCTGGACCGCCGTCGAACAGGCCGACGCCGACTCCCTGGCCCACCTCCTCGACCTGGCCGCGGCCGAACAGCGCGAGGCGCTGCGCACCGTCGTCCCCGTGCTGGCCGACTGGCGGGGCCGGCGGCGCGAGCGGTCGGCGGCCGGGAAACTGCGCTACCACGTCACCTGGCGCCCCCTCGACCAGGAGGGCACCGGCGTCCCCGGCGGCACCTGGCTGGCCGTCGTACCGGCCGAGCGTCCGGCGGACTCGCCGCCGGCCGCGCTGCTGCGCGAACTCACCGCACAGGGGCTCGACCTGATCCTGCTGGAGGTCGCGGCGGCCGACGCCGGCCGCGCCCGGCTCGCCGAACGCCTGTCGGCCGTCCTCGCCGAACACGACGTGACCGGGGTGCTCTCCCTGCTCGCACTCGACCAGGCCGGCCCGGACGGCCCGCAGGACCCCGTCCCGCTGACCGCGGCCACCCTCGCGCTGGTACAGGCCCTGGGCGACGCCGGGGCCGCGCAGCCGCTGTGGTGCCTGACCCGCGGCGCCGTCAGCGCCGGCATCCAGGACACCGTCACCGCACCGGCCCAGGCCGCCGTCTGGGGCATCGGCCGGGCCGCCGCCCTGGAGCGCGGCGACCGCTGGGGCGGCCTGATCGACCTGCCCGCCACCCTCGACAGCCGCGCCGTCCGCCACCTGCTCGGCGCGCTCGGACAACCCGGTGACGACGACCAGCTGGCCGTGCGCCGGTCCGGTGTGCACACCCGCAGGCTGCTGCGCAAGGCCGCCCCCGACCCGGCCGACGGCACCGGCTGGCAGCCCGCCGGCACCGTCCTGGTGACCGGCGGCGCCGAGGGCCTCGGCCGGCACGCCTCCCTGTGGCTCGCCCGGTCCGGCGCCCGCCGGCTCCTGGTCACCACCACGGCCGGCGCACCCGGGGACGCCCTCGCCTCCCTCACCGCCGACGTGACCGCGCTCGGCACCGGCACCACCGTCGAGTCGTGCGCCGACACCGACCGGACCGCGATCGAGAAACTCCTCGCCGACACCCCGGCGGACGCACCGCTGACCGCCGTCGTGCACACCGCCGACATCGCCCTGGCCAGCTCCGTGGACGACACCGGCGTACCCGAACTCACCGAGGTGTTCACCGCCAAGGTCGACACCGCCCGCTGGCTCGCCGAACGGTTCGCCGGCACCCCCCTCGACGCGTTCGTGGTGTTCTCCTCCATCGCCGGCATCTGGGGCGGCGGCGGGCAGGGCCTGTCCGGCGCGGCCAACGCCGTCCTCGACGCCCTCGTGGAGTGGCGCCGCGGCCACGGACACGCGGCGACCGCGATCGCCTGGGGCGCCCTGGACGAGATCGGCGTCGGCATGGACGAGGACACCCTCACCCAGCTGCGCCGGCGCGGTGTGCTGCCGATGGCGCCGCCGATCGCCCTCACCGCCTTCGAACAGGCCGTCCAGGCCCGGGAGAAGGCCGTCACGGTGGTCGACATGGACTGGGACGCCTTCATCCCGGCGTTCACCTCGGTGCGGCCCAGCCCGCTCTTCGCCGACCTGCCCGAAGCGCAGGCCGCGCTGCGGGCCACCCAGCCGGACACCCAGAACGGCGACACCACCGCCGGCCTCGTGGACTCCCTGCGCGACGTCCCCGAGGCCGAGCAGAACCGCATCCTGCTCCGGCTGGTGTGCGGCCACGCTGCCACGGTCCTCGGCCACAGCGGCGCCGAGAGCATCGGGGCACTCCAGGCCTTCCAGGAGGTCGGCTTCGACTCGCTCGCCGCCGTCAACCTGCGCAACAGCCTGCACGTGGCGACCGGCCTGCGGCTGCCCGCCACCCTCATCTTCGACTACCCCACGCCGGACGCCCTCGTCGGCTACCTGCGCTCCGAGCTCCTGCGGGACGCCGACGACGGGCTCGACGGGCGGGAGGACGACCTCAGGCGAGCCCTCGCCACCGTCCCCCTCGCCCGGTTCAGGGACGCCGGCGTCCTGGACACCCTGCTCGGCCTCGTGGACACCGAGGACGCCCCGGCGTCCGGGGCGCCCGGCGCGGCGGCCCCGGCCGAGAACGACGAGACCCTGATCGACGCCATGGACGTTGCCGATCTCGTGCAGCGTGCTCTGGGCAGGACGAGCTGACCCCATGACAGCGGACGCACCACGGAGGACGGATATGTCGGGCCCGGACGACCAGATCGTCAACGCGCTGCGCGCCTCCCTCAAGGAGAACGCGCGCCTGCAGCAGGAGAACGGCAAACTCGCGGCGGTCGCTGCCGAGCCCATCGCCATCGTCTCCATGGCCTGCCGGTACGCGGGGGGCATCCGCACCCCCGAGGACCTGTGGCGGGTGGTGACCGACGGCACCGACGTCTACACGACGTTCCCGGAGGACCGCGGCTGGGACCTGGAGGGGCTCTACCACCCCGACCCGGACAACCCCGGCACCACGTACGTCCGCGAGGGCGCCTTCCTGCACGACGCCGGCGAGTTCGACGCCGCGTTCTTCGGCATCTCGCCCCGCGAGGCCCTCGCCATGGACCCCCAGCAGCGCCAGCTGCTCGAAGTGTCCTGGGAGACCCTGGAACGGGCCGGCATCGACCCGCACTCCGTGCGCGGCAGCGACACCGGTGTCTTCGCCGGCATCGTCCACCAGGACTACGCCCCCGACCTGAGCGGCCACGAGGGCTTCCTCAGCCTGGAGCGGGCCCTCGGCACCGCGGGCGGCGTCGCCTCCGGCCGGGTCGCCTACACCCTCGGCCTGGAGGGGCCCGCGGTCACCGTCGACACCATGTGCTCCTCCTCCCTGGTCGCCATCCACCTCGCCATGCAGGCGCTGCGCCGCGGCGAGTGCTCCATGGCGCTCGCCGGCGGCTCCACCGTGATGTCCACCCCCGGCGGCTTCGTCGGTTTCGCCCGCCAGCGCGGCCTCGCCTTCGACGGCCGCTGCAAGTCCTACGCCGCCGCCGCCGACGGCTCCAGCTGGGCCGAGGGCGTCGGTGTCGTCCTCCTCGAAACGCTGTCCCAGGCCCGCGAGCGCGGCCACCGCGTCCTCGCCGTCATCCGCGGCTCCGCCGTCAACCAGGACGGCGCCTCCAACGGCCTGACCGCCCCCAACGGCCCCTCCCAGCAGCGCGTCATCCGCAAGGCGCTGGCCGGCGCCGGACTGACCACCGCCGACATCGACATGGTCGAGGGCCACGGCACCGGCACCGTCCTCGGCGACCCCATCGAGGCCCAGGCCATCCTCGCCACCTACGGCCAGGACCGCCCCGCCGGACAGCCGCTGCGGCTGGGCTCCGTCAAGTCCGTCATCGGCCACACCCAGGCCGCCTCCGGTGTCGCCGGCGTCATCAACATGGTCCAGGCGCTGCGCCACGGCCTGATGCCGGCCACCCGGCACATCGACGCCCCCACCCCGCAGGTCGACTGGTCCTCCGGCGCCGTGGAACTGCTCACCGGCGCCCGGGAGTGGCCCGACACCGGGCGCCCGCGCCGCGCCGGCGTGTCCTCGTTCGGCGCCAGCGGCACCAACGCCCACCTGATCCTGGAACAGGCCCCCGACGAGGAGGCACCGGCACCCTCCGCGACGGACGGCGGTGTGGTGCCGCTGGTCGTGTCCGCGGCCTCCGCCGCCTCCCTCACCGGGCAGGCCGGCCGGCTCGCCGCCTTCCTGGAGAGCGACCCGGACACCCCGCTCGCGGCCGTCGCCGGCACCCTCGCCACCCGGCGCGCCGTCCTCGGCGAACGCGCGGTCGTGGTCGCCGGCACCCGGGACGAGGCCCTGGCGGCGCTCACCGCCCTGGCCCGCGACGAGCAGGCCCCCGGCACCGTCCGGGGCGCCGCCGGGGCGGCCGGCGCCGGCAAGACCGTCCTGGTCTTCCCCGGCCAGGGCACCCAGTGGATCGGCATGGGCCGCGAACTGCTCGACAGCTCGACCGTGTTCGCCGCGCGGATCGAGGAGTGCGCCCGGGCCCTGGACCGCTGGGTCGACTGGGACCTGGAGGCCGTGCTGCGCGGCGAGGCCGACACCGGCCTGCTGACCCGCGTGGACGTCGTCCAGCCCGCGAGCTTCGCCGTGATGGTGGGCTTGGCCGCCGTATGGGCCTCCGCCGGGGTCGTACCGGACGCGGTGGTCGGCCACTCGCAGGGCGAGATCGCCGCCGCCTGCGTGGCCGGCGCGCTCACCCTGGACGACGCCGCCCGCATCGTCGCCGTCCGCAGCCAGGTCATCCGCGGCCGGCTCGCCGGACTCGGCGGCATGGCGTCCGTCGCGCTAGACGAGGACGACGTCACCGCCCGGCTGGAACGGTGGGCCGACCGCGTCGAGGTCGCCGCCGTCAACGGGCCGGCCTCCGTGGTGATCGCCGGTGACGCCGAGGCCCTCGACGAGGTCCTGGACGCCTTCGAGGACCAGGGCGTGCGGGTGCGCCGCATCGCCGTCGACTACGCCTCGCACAGCCGGCACGTCCAGGCCGTGCAGGAGGCCCTGACCGAGGCCTTCGCGGACATCCGCGGCGCGGCGCCGGCGATCCCGTTCCTGTCCACCGTGACCGGCGAGTGGGTCCGCGAGGCCGGTGTCCTCGACGGCGGCTACTGGTACCGCAACCTGCGCCGGCAGGTCCGGTTCGGCCCGGCCGTCGAGACGCTCCTCGCCGAGGGCCACACGGTGTTCGTCGAGTCCAGCGCCCACCCCGTCCTCGTCCAGCCCGTCACCGGGATCGCCGACGACGCCGCCGCCGACGCCGTGGTCACCGGCTCCCTGCGCCGCGACGACGGCGGCCTGCGCCGGCTGCTCACCTCCATGGCCGAGGTGTTCGCGGCCGGCGTCCCTGTCGACTGGCGGGGCGTCCTGCCCGAGGCCGCCCGCACCGCCCACGTCGACCTGCCGACGTACGCCTTCGACCGCCGCCACTACTGGATCCAGCTCACCGCGAACGGCGGTGACGCCACCTCCCTCGGCGTCACCGGCAGCGACCACCCGCTGCTCGGAGCGGTCGTGCCGCTGCCCCAGACCGACGGGCTCGTCCTCACCTCCCGCCTCTCCCTGCGCACCCACCCCTGGCTCGCCGACCACGCCATGCAGGGCGTGGTCATCGTCCCCGGCACCGTCTACGTCGACCTCGCCGTCCGCGCCGGCGACGAGTTCGGCTGCGGCACCCTCGAAGAACTCGTCATCGAGGCCCCCTTGGTCCTGCCCCCGCAGGGCGGTGTCCGCGTCCAGGTCGCCGTCGGCGGCGCGACCCCGAACGGCTCGCGCACCGTCGACGTGTACTCGCTGCGCGAGGACGCCACCGACGACGACGGCCACGGCGAGTGGACCCGGCACGCCACCGGCCTGCTGTCCGGCAGCCCCGCCCGGTCCACCGCGCCCGCCGTCGACTACGCCGCCTGGCCGCCGCCCGGCGCCGAACCCGTCGCCATCGACGACTTCTACGCCGCCCTCGTCGCCCGCGGCTACTCCTACGGGCCCGCCTTCCAGGGCCTGCGCGGCGTGTGGCGGCGCGGCGAGGAACTCTTCGCCGAGGCGGCCCTGCCGCAGGACCACCGGGAGAACGCCGACAAGTTCGCGATCCACCCGGCCCTGCTCGACGCCGCCCTGCACACCAACGCCTTCGCCAACCCGGACGACGACCGCAACGTCCTGCCGTTCGCCTGGAACGGGCTCGTCCTGCACGCCGAGGGCGCCTCCGCGCTGCGGGTCCGGGTCGCGCCCGCCGGCCCCGACGCCCTGTCGTTCCAGGCCGCCGACGAGACCGGCGCCCTCGTCCTCACCATGGACTCCCTGGTGTCCCTGCCGGTCTCCGCCGAGCAGCTCGGCGCCGCGGCCGGCGGCCACCAGGACGCCCTGTTCGCGGTCGACTGGGTGCACCTGCCCGCCGCCGAGGGCCTCCCCGCGGCACCCGCCTGGGTGACCGTCGCCGACGCCGACGACGTCACCGCGCTCACCGCCCGCGACAGCGCCCCCGGCGCCGCGATCCTCGACGCCGACAGCGACGGCGCCGACGCCCAGACCCTCACCACCCGGGTCCTGCGCGTCCTCCAGGCCTGGCTGGCCACTCCCGGACTGGAGGCCGCCCGGCTGGTGGTGGCCACCCGGGGCGCGGTGGCCGCGGGCGGCGACAGCGCCGTCACCGACCCGGCCGGTGCCGCCGTCTGGGGTCTGGTCCGCGCCGCCCAGGCCGAGAACCCCGACCGGGTGGTCCTGGCCGACCTCGACCCGGCCGCCGCCACCGGCGCCGGCCCCGTCCTCGCCCAGCTCCTCGCCGCCGGCGAACCCCAGCTCGCCGTCCGCGGCACCGTCCTGTCCGCGCCCCGCCTGGTCCGCGCCGAGACGGCGGACCGGGCCGGCGCGCCCGGCACACCCGGTGCCGAGCCGCCCGCGGCAGACGCCCAGGCCGGCAACGAGCCGCCCGCGGACGACAGCACCGCAGTCTTCGACCCCGACGGCACCGTCCTCGTCACCGGCGGTACCGGCTCGCTCGGCGCGCTGGTGGCCCGGCACCTGGTGCAGCGGCACGGCGTACGGCACCTGGTACTGGCCGGCCGGCGCGGCCCCGACGCCGACGGCGCCGCCGAACTCACCGCCGAGCTGACCGGACTCGGCGCGGCCGTCTCCGTCGTCGCCTGCGACGTCTCCGCCCGGGACGCGGTCGCCGGGCTGCTGCGCGCCGTCCCGGCCGAGCACCCGCTGACCGGCCTGGTGCACCTCGCCGGCATCCTGGACGACGGTGTGATCGGTGCGCTCACCGAGGAGCGGATCGCCGGGGTCTTCGCCCCCAAGGCCACCGCCGTACGGCACCTGGACGAGCTGACCCGCGAACTCGCCCCCGGACTGCGCTCGTTCGTGGTGTTCTCCTCCGCCGCCGCCCTCCTCGGCTCCGCCGGACAGGGCAACTACGCGGCCGCCAACGCCTATCTGGACGCCCTGATGGCGCACCGCCGCGCGGCCGGCCTGCCCGGCGTCTCCCTCGCCTGGGGCCTGTGGGAGCAGAGCACGGGCCTCACCGCCCACCTCAGCGAGACCGACCAGGCCCGCATGAGCCGCGGCGGCGTCCTCGCCCTGACCCCCGAGGAGGGCCTCGCCCTCCTCGACACCGGGCTGCGCGCCGACCGCGCCCTGCTGGTCCCGATCAAGCTGGACCTGCGCGCCCTGCGCACGGACGCCGCCGCGGGCGCCGCCGTGCCGCACCTGCTGCGCGGCCTGGTCCGGGCCGGCCGGCGCTCCGCCCGGGCCGCGGCCGGCGACGGCAGCGGCCTGCTGCGCCGCCTCGCCGGCCTCGCCGAGGCCGAGCAGGAAGCCGTCCTGCTGGGCATCATCCAGGCCGAGGCCACCGGCGTCCTCGGCTTCAGCGGACCCGAACTCGCTCAGGGCACCCGCGGTTTCGGCGACATCGGCTTCGACTCGCTCACCGCGATCGAACTGCGCAACCGGCTGTCCGCCGCCACCGGCGTCAAGCTGCCCGCCACGCTCATCTTCGACTACCCGACCCCGGTGGCGCTCGCCCGCCACCTGCGCGAGGAACTCGGCGAGAGCGCGGCCGGCGCCGCCGCGCCCACCGTGGCCGTGACCGACCCGGACGAGCCCATCGCCATCGTCGGCATGGCCTGCCGGCTGCCCGGCGGCGTCACCGACCCGGCCGGCCTGTGGCGGCTCGTCACCGAACGCCGGGACGGCATCACGGAGTTCCCCGACGACCGCGGCTGGAACCTCGACGAGCTGTTCGACGCCGACCCCGACAAGGCCGGCACCTCCTACGTCCACAAGAGCGGGTTCCTGCACGGCGCGGCCGAGTTCGACGCCGAGTTCTTCGGCATCTCCCCCCGCGAGGCGCTGGCCATGGACCCGCAGCAGCGGCTGCTGCTGGAGGCGACCTGGGAGGCCCTGGAGAACGCCGGCATCGACCCCGGCTCGACCCGCGGCGCCGACATCGGCGTCTTCTCCGGCGTCTCCATCCACGACTACCTGGAGTCCCTCAGCAACATGCCCCCCGAGCTGGAGGGCTACGTCACCACCGCGACCGCGGGCAGCGTGGCCTCGGGCCGGGTGTCGTACGTCTTCGGCTTCGAGGGCCCCGCGGTCACCGTGGACACCGCCTGCTCCTCCTCGCTGGTGGCCATGCACCTGGCCGCCCAGGCGCTGCGGCAGGGCGAGTGCTCCCTGGCGCTGGCCGGCGGTGTCGCCGTGATGGGCTCGCCCATCGGCGTGCTCGGCATGTCCCGGCAGCGCGGCCTCGCCGCCGACGGCCGGGTCAAGGCCTTCTCCGCCGGCGCCGACGGCACGATCCTCTCGGAGGGCGTCGGCATCGTCGTCCTGGAGCGCCTGTCGGAGGCCCGGCGCAACGGGCACCAGGTCCTGGCGGTCGTCCGCGGCAGCGCGGTCAACCAGGACGGCGCCTCCAACGGCCTGACCGCCCCCAACGGCCCCTCGCAGCAGCGGGTGATCCGCCGCGCGCTGGCGGCGGCCGGGCTGGCCGCCACCGACGTCGACGTGGTCGAGGCGCACGGCACGGGCACCGCGCTCGGCGACCCCATCGAGGCGCAGGCCCTGCTGGCCACCTACGGCCGTGACCGCGAAGAGCCCCTGTGGCTGGGCTCGCTGAAGTCCAACATCGGGCACACCCAGGCCGCCGCGGGCGTCGCAGGTGTCATCAAGATGGTGCAGGCGCTGCGGCACGGCGTCCTGCCGCCCACCCTGAACGTCACCGAGCCGACCCCGCAGGTCGACTGGTCGGCGGGCTCCGTCGAGCTGCTGACCGAGGGGCGGGAGTGGCCCGACGCCGGCCGCCCGCGCCGGGCCGGCGTGTCCTCCTTCGGCATCAGCGGCACCAACGCCCACCTCATCCTGGAGCAGGCACCCGAGGAGCCGGCCGCCGCACCGGCGCCGCACGACGGTGTGGTGCCGCTGGTGGTGTCGGCGGCCTCCGAGGGCTCGCTGGCCGGGCAGGCGGAGCGGCTGGCCGCGTTCACGGCCGGCACGGACGCGTCCCTCGCGGACATCGCGGCCGCCCTGGCGACGCGCCGGGCCGCCCTGTCCGAGCGGGCCGTGGTCGTCGCCGGGACCCGCGAGGAGGCGCAGGCCGGGCTGGCCGCGCTGGCCCGCGGCGAGTCGGCCGCCGGCCTGCTGACCGGCGCCGGTGCGGCGGCCGGACGGACGGTCCTGGTCTTCCCGGGGCAGGGCTCGCAGTGGACCGGCATGGGCCGGGAGCTGCTGGAGACCTCCCCGGTGTTCGCGGAGCGGATCGGGGAGTGTGCCCGGGCTCTGGAGCCGTGGACGGACTGGGACCTGACGGCCGTGCTCCGCGGCGAGGCGGACCCCGATCTCATCGCACGCGTCGACGTGGTCCAGCCGGCGAGCTTCGCCGTGATGGTCGCCCTGGCCGCCGTATGGGCGTCCGTCGGGGTCGTACCGGACGCGGTGGTCGGGCATTCGCAGGGTGAGATCGCGGCCGCGTGTGTGGCCGGTGCGCTGTCGCTGGAGGACGCGGCGCGGATCGTGGCCGTGCGCAGCCAGGTGATCGCCGGGCAGCTGGCCGGGCGGGGCGGCATGGCCTCGGTCGCGCTGCCCGAGGCGGAGACCGCCGAGCGGATCACCGCGTGGGACGGCCGGGTCGAGGTCGCCGCCGTCAACAGCCCCTCCTCCGTGGTGGTCGCCGGTGACGCCGAGGCACTGGAGGAGGCACTCGCCGCGCTGGAGGCCGACGGGGTGCGGGTGCGCCGGGTCGCGGTGGACTACGCCTCCCACACCCGCCATGTCGAGGCCATCGAAGGGGCGTTGGCCGAGGCCTTCGCCGACATCCGCGGCCAGGCACCGCTGGTGCCGTTCTACTCCACGGTCACCGGCGACTGGGTGAGCGAGGCCGGCGTCCTGGACGGCGCCTACTGGTACCGCAACCTGCGCAGTCAGGTCCGCTTCGGCCCGGCCGTCGAGGCGCTGCTCGCCGCGGGCCACTCGGTGTTCGTCGAGTCCAGCGCCCACCCGGTCCTGGTGCAGCCGGTCAGCGAGATCGTGGACGAGACACGCGCGGACGCGGTCGTCACCGGCTCCCTGCGCCGCGAAGAGGGCGGCCTGCGACGGCTGTTGACGTCGATGGCCGAGGTGTTCGTCAAGGGCGTCGCCGTCGACTGGACCGGAGTGCTGCCCGAGGGCGCCGGTGACACCCACGTGGACCTGCCCACGTACGCCTTCGACCACCGCCACTACTGGCTGAAGACCGCGCCCGCGACGGACGCCGCCTCGCTCGGCCAGTCCGCCGCCGACCACCCCCTGCTGGGCGCGGTCGTCCCGCTGCCCCAGTCCGACGGGCTGGTCCTCACCTCCCGCCTCTCCCTGCGCACCCATCCCTGGCTGGCCGACCACGTCCTCGGCGGCGCTAACGTCGTCCCCGCCTCCGCCCTGGTCGAACTCGCCCTGCGCGCGGGCGACGAGGCCGGCACCGCCACCCTGGACGAGCTGACCGTCGAGACCCCGCTGGTGCTGCCCGAGGAGGGCGGCGTACGCGTCCAGGTCGCCGTCGGCGGCCCCGACGACAGCGGCACCCGCACCGTCGACGTCTACGCGGCCGGCGAGGACACCGAGCCCGCCGCGTGGACCCGGCACGCCACCGGACGGCTGTCGCCCGTCCCGCTCACCGCTCCGCGGGCGAGCGCCGATCTGACCCTGTGGCCGCCCACCGGCGCCCGCCCGGCCGACACCGACGAGCTCTACGACGACCTGCTCCGCCTCGGCCACCCCTTCGGCCCCGCCTTCCGCGGCGTACGGGCGCTGTGGCGGCGCGGTGACGAGGTCTTCGCCGAGATCGCGCTGCCCGAGGAGCAGCGGGCCGGCGCCGAGCGGTTCGGCATCCACCCGGCGCTGCTCGACGCCGCCGTCCAGTCGGGGCTGCGGCACGCGGCCACGGCCGACCCGGACGGTGCCGGACAGCGACTGTGGCAGCCCGCCGCGTGGCAGGGGCTCACGCTGCACGCCACCGGCGCGACCACGCTCCGCGTACGGCTCGCCCCGTCCGGCGCCGGCCGGCTCCGGCTGGAGGCCGCCGACGAGACCGGCGGGCTCGTCGTGACCCTGGACGCCCTCGGCTTCCTGCCGGTCCCCGCCGACCGGCTCACGGCGGCCCGGGGCGACGGCGGCCACTCGCTGTACCGCGTCGAGTGGACCGAACTGCCCGCGGCCCCCGCCGAGGCACAGGTGCCGCAGTGGGTGCCGCTGTTCCACGCGGACGAGGTCGGGATCCTCGCCGACGCGGCGACCGGTCCCCTGGTCGCCGTGGTCGAGGCCGCGACCCCCGACGGCAGTCCGGACGCCACCGCCGACGGCGCCCTGTCCCAGGCCAACCGGATCCTGGCCATGCTCCAGGCCTGGTTCGCCGCGCCCAGCCTGGAGGAGTCCCGGCTGGTGGTCCTGACCCGGGGGGCCGTCCCCGCCGGCGGGGACGGCGCGGTGACCGACCCGGCCGGCGCGGCCGTCTGGGGCCTGGTCCGCGCGGCCCAGGCCGAGAATCCCGGCCGGATCGTCCTGATCGACACCGACACCGACCCGGACATCGCCTACGGCACCGCCGTCGAACCGCTCCTCGCCACGGTCCTCGCCTCCGGCGAACCCCAGGTGGCCGTGCGCGGCCCGGTCCTGTCGGTGCCGCGGCTGGTCCGCGCTCCCGAGAGCGAACCGGCCACCGCGTTCGACCCCGGGGGCACGGTGCTCGTCACCGGCGGTACCGGCTCGCTCGGCGCGCTGGTGGCCCGGCACCTGGTCGAACGCCATGGCGTACTCCTCCGGCGCCGGCCTGTTCGGCTCGGCCGGCCAGGGCAACTACGCGGCCGCCAACGCCTACCTGGACGGCCTCATGGCCCGCCGCCGCGCCGCCGGACTCCCGGCCGTGTCGCTGGCCTGGGGCCTGTGGGAGCAGAGCACCGGCCTCACCGCCCACCTGAGCGCGACCGACCAGGCCCGCATGGGCCGGGGCGGCGTCCGCGCCCTCACCCCCGAGGAGGGCCTGGCCCTCTTCGACACCTCCCTCGGCGCCGAACAGGCCCTCGTCGTCCCGATCAAGCTGGACCTGCGGGCCGCCCGCGCCGACGCCGCCTCCGGCGGCACCGTCCAGCCCCTGATGCGCGGCCTGATCCGGGTCACCCGGCAGGCCGCCCGGACGGCCGCCGCGGACCGCAGCGGCGGCGGCCTGGCCGACCGGCTCGCCGGACTCGCCCCGGACGAGCAGGAGGCGCTGCTGCTGGACGTGGTCCGCGGCCAGGTCGCCACCGTCCTCGGCCACGCCGGGGCCGACCAGGTCAGGGCCGAGAAGGCGTTCAAGGACGCCGGCTTCGACTCCCTCACCTCCGTCGAACTGCGCAACCGCATCCGTGAGGCCACCGGCCTCAGCCTGCCGACGACCGTCGTCTTCGACTACCCGACCCCGCTCGCCCTCGCCCGCCACCTGCACAGCCACTTCGGGCACGTCACCGCCGCCCCCACCGCCCCGGAACCGGCCGTCGCCGCGGCCGACCCCGGCGAGCCGATCGCGATCGTCGGCATGGCCTGCCGGCTGCCCGGCGGCGTCCACAGCCCCGAGGACCTCTGGCGGCTGGTGTCCGAGGGCCGGGACGCCATGTCCGGCTTCCCCGACGACCGCGGCTGGGACCTGGAGGGCCTGTTCGACTCCGACCCCGGACGCGTCGGCACGTCGTACGTCGACCAGGGCGGCTTCCTCTACGACGCCGGCCTGTTCGACGCGGGCTTCTTCGGCATCTCCCCGCGTGAGGCGCTGGCGATGGACCCGCAGCAGCGGCTGCTCCTCGAAACCTCCTGGGAGGCGCTGGAACGGGCCGGCATCGACCCGCTCTCCCTCAAGGGCACGGACGTCGGCGTGTTCTCCGGCGTGATGACCCAGGGCTACGGCTTCGGCGGCGAACTCCCGCCGGAACTCGCCGGGTTCACCGCCACCGGCTCCGCGGGCAGCGTGGCCTCCGGCCGGGTGTCGTACGTCTTCGGCCTGGAGGGCCCCGCGGTGACCGTGGACACCGCCTGCTCCTCGTCGCTGGTCGCCATCCACCTCGCCGCGCAGGCCCTGCGGGGCGGCGAGTGCTCGATGGCCCTGGCCGGCGGCGCCACCGTCCTCGCCAACCCGTACACCTTCGTGGAGTTCTCCCGCCAGCAGGCCCTCTCGCCCGACGGCCGCTGCAAGGCCTTCTCCTCCTCCGCCGACGGCACCGGCTGGGCCGAGGGCGCGGGCGTCATCGTCCTGGAACGCCTCTCCGAGGCACGGCGCAAGGGCCACCGGGTCCTCGCGGTGCTCCGCGGCAGCGCGGTCAACCAGGACGGCGCGTCCAACGGCCTGACCGCCCCGAACGGGCCCTCGCAGCAGCGCGTCATCCGCAAGGCGCTGGCCGGCGCCGGACTGTCGGTGTCCGAGGTGGACGCGGTGGAGGCGCACGGCACGGGCACCGTCCTCGGCGACCCGATCGAGGCCCAGGCCCTGCTCGCCACCTACGGCCAGGACCGCGACGAGCCGCTGTGGATCGGCTCGGTGAAGTCCAACATCGGCCACGCCCAGGCCGCCGCCGGTGTCGCCGGCGTCATCAAGACCGTCGAGGCGCTGCGGCACGCGGTGCTGCCGCCCACCCTGCACGTCGACCGGCCGTCGACCGAGGTGGACTGGTCGGCGGGCGCCGTCGAGGTGCTCACCGAGGCACGCGACTGGCCCGAGACCGGCCGCCCGCGCCGGGCCGGCGTCTCCGCCTTCGGCGTCAGCGGCACCAACGCCCACATCATCCTGGAGCAGGCCCCCGAGATCCTGGAGCAGGCCCCCGAGGAGCCGGCCGCGGCACCCGGGGCGCCCGCCGACGCCGTGCTGCCGGTGGTGGTCTCCGCGCGCAGCACCGCCGCACTCGCCGGACAGGCCGCCCGTCTCGCCGCGTTCACCCGGGACACCGAGGCCTCGCCGGCGGCCGTCGCCGGAGCGCTCGTGGCCCGGCGGGCGGTGCTGTCCGAACGCGCGGTGGTCGTCGCCGGCTCCCGCGAGGAGGCGGTGTCCGGGCTTGCGGCGCTCGCTGCCGGCGAGTCCTCGCCGACCGTGGTCACCGGCTCGGAGAGCACCGGCGGCACGGTCTTCGTCTTCCCCGGCCAGGGATCGCAACGCCTCGGCGCGGGCCGCGAGTTGTACGACCGCTACCCGGTCTTCGCCCGCGCCCTGGACGAGGCCTGCGCCGCCCTCGACGCGCAGCTCGCCGGCTGGGCGGACCACCCCGTCAAGGACGTCGTCTTCGGTGAGGTCGGCAACGCGGGCGGCGGCCTGCTGGACCAGACGGTGTTCACCCAGGCCGGCCTCTTCGCCCTGGAGACCGCCCTGTTCCGGCTCGTGGAGTCCTGGGGCGTACGACCCGACGTCGTCGCCGGACACTCCATCGGCGAGGTCGTCGCCGCCCACGTGGCCGGCGTGCTGTCGCTGCGGGACGCGGCGGCGCTCGTCGCGGCCCGCGGCCGGCTGATGCAGGCCCTGGCACCGGGCGGCGCGATGGTCGCGGTCGCCGCCACCGAAGCGGAGATCGAGGACTACCTCGGCGCGGGTGTCGACCTCGCCGCGGTCAACGCACCCGGCTCGGTGGTCCTCTCCGGTGACGAGGGAGCCGTCGTGGCCGTGGCGGAGAGGCTGCGTGAGCAGGGCCGCCGGGTGAAGCGGCTGACCGTCTCGCACGCCTTCCACTCGGCGCTGATGGAGCCGATGCTGGCCGACTTCGCCCAGGCCCTGACCGGACTGACCTGGAACGAGCCGGCGATCCCGGTGGTGTCCAACGTGACCGGCCGCCTCGCTGAGCCGGGCCGGCTGACGGATCCGGCGTACTGGGTCGACCACGTCCGCCGACCGGTCCGCTTCGCCGACGGCATCGCCGCCTCCGGCGGCCAGGTGTTCCTGGAACTCGGCCCCGGCGGCGCACTGACCGGCGCCATCGCGGAGTCGGCGGGCGAGGACGCGGTCAGCGTGCCCGCGCTGCGCGACGACCGCGGCGAGACGCAGACGCTCCTGCTGTCCGTCGCCGAGCTGTTCGTCCGCGGCGCGAAAGTCGACTGGGCGGCCACCCTGCCCGAGGGCGCCACCGAGGCCCACGTGGACCTGCCCACGTACGCCTTCGACCACCAGCACTACTGGCTGCACACGGCCCCTGCCACCGACGCGGTCGCCCTCGGTCAGAGCACGGCCGGCCACCCGCTGCTCGGCGCGGTCGTGGAGGTCCCCGAGACCGGCGGGGTGCTCTGCACCTCCCGGCTGTCCCTGCGCACCCACCCGTGGCTCGCCGACCACGCCGTCGGCGGAGTCGTCCTGGTCCCCGGCACCGGCCTGGTCGAACTCGCCGTACACGCCGGTGACGAGGCCGGCTGCGGGGTGCTGGACGAACTCGTCATCGAGGCACCCCTCGTCGTCCCCGAGCAGGGCGGCGTCCGGGTCCAGGTCGCCGTCGGCGGACCGGACGACACCGGCCTGCGCACCGTGGCCGTCTACTCGGCCCGGGAGAACACCGCCGGCGAGATCGGCACCGACGCCTGGACCCGCCACGCCACCGGCACCCTGACCACGTCGGCGCCCGACACCCCCGCCTTCGACACCACGGTCTGGCCTCCGGCCGGCGCCGAACCGGTCACCCTCGACCCCACCGCCTTCTACGCCGGCCTGGCGAGCCACGGCTACGCCTACGGCCCCGCCTTCCAGGGCCTGCGCGCGGTGTGGCGGCGCGGCGAGGAGATCTACGCCGAGGTCGCCCTGCCCGACGAACAGCGCGACGAGGCGGCCAAGTTCGGCCTGCATCCCGCCCTGCTGGACGCGGCCCTGCACACCGACGCCTTCGCCCAGCCCGACGACGGACACAACGTCCTGCCGTTCTCCTGGAACGGCCTGGCCCTGCACGCCGCCGGCGCCGCCGCCCTGCGGGTGCGGATCACACCGCGCGGAACCGACGTGCTGTCCCTCGTCGCGGCCGACGAGAACGGCGGCCTCGTCCTGAGCGTCGACGCGGTCACCTTCCGCCCGGTGGACGTCGACCGGCTCGACGCCGCCGCGGCGGCGGACCAGGGCCGCGACGCCCTGTTCGGCGTCGCCTGGACCGAACTCCCCGCACCCGCCCCGACGACGGCCCCCGCCTGGACGCGGGTCGCCGACGCCGCCGCGGTCAACGCCCTGAAGGGCGAGGTACCCGAGGCCGCCGTCCTGGACCTCCAGGAGCCCGGCGACGGCGACGAGGAGGTGCTCGCCCGGACCGCCGCCGCCCTGGAGGTCGTCCAGGCATGGCTCGCCGACGCCGAGTTCGAGGACGCGCGGCTGCTGGTGGTGACCCGGGGCGCGGTGCCCGCGGCCGGCCCCGCCACGCTGACCGACCCGGCCGGCGCGGCCGTCTGGGGCCTGGTCCGCGCCGCCCAGGCCGAGAACCCCGGCCGGATCGTCCTGCTCGACCTGGACCCGGCCGCCGACACCCCCGTCGACGACCTCCTCGCCCCCGTCCTCGCCTCCGGCGAACCCCAGGTGGCCGTGCGCGGCCCGGTCCTGTCGGTGCCGCGGCTGGTCCGCGCTCCCGAGAGCGAACCCGCCACCGCGTTCGACCCCGGGGGCACGGTGCTCGTCACCGGCGGTACCGGCTCGCTCGGCGCGCTGGTGGCCCGGCACCTGGTCGAACGCCATGGCGTATGACGGCGTTCGCCGTCTTCTCCTCGGCGTCCGGCCTGTTCGGCTCGGCCGGCCAGGGCAACTACGCCGCCGCAAACGCCTACCTCGACGCGGTCGCCACCCGGCGCCGGGCGGCCGGCCTGCCCGCCACCTCCCTCGCCTGGGGCCTGTGGGAGCAGACCAGCGGCATGACCGCCCACCTGGGGGCCGCCGACCAGGCCCGGATGAGCCGGGGCGGCGTCCTGCCCATCGGGCCCGCCGAGGGCATGCGGCTCCTCGACGCGGCCCTGGACACCGGCGAGGCGCTCCTGGTGCCCATCAAGCTGGACCTGAGGGCCCTGCGCGCCGACGCGGCAGCGGGACGCCCCGTGCAGCACCTGCTGCGCGGCCTGGTCCGCACCGGCCGCCAGCCGGTCCGCGCCACGGCCGGGGACGGCACCGGCGGACTCACCCGCCGGCTCGCCGGACTCGCCCCGGCCGAGCAGGAGAACCTGCTCCTGGACCTCGTCCGCGGGCACGTCGCCACCGTCCTCGGCCACGCCGGGGCGGAGCACGTCGGACCCGAGACGGCGTTCAAGGACGCCGGGTTCGACTCCCTCACCTCCGTCGAACTGCGCAACCGGCTCCGCGAGACCACCGGACTCAAACTCGCCGCCACCGTCGTGTTCGACTACCCGAACCCGCTCGCTCTGGCCCGCCACCTCCACGCGGAACTGGGCACCACCAACGACGCCCTGTCGCTGGTGCACGAAAAGATCGAGGACATCGACTCGCTGATCGCCGGACTGCTTTCCGACGAGTCCAAGAAGGCCGACATCGTGCTCCGCCTCCAGGGTCTGGTCGCGAAGTGCAACGGAGCGGTCGAGGAGACAGAGGGTTCCGCCGTCGCGGAGCAACTGGAATCCGCCTCCGCCGATGAAGTCCTCGACTTCATCAACGACGAACTCGGCATCGTCTGACCGCCACCCCTTCGCGGACCGTCAAACCCTCGGTGAGGAATGGAAGATGGCCACAGAGCAGGAACTCCTCAAGTACCTCAAGCGCGTCACGACCGAACTGCACGACCTGCGCCGGCAGGTCCGGCGGAACGCGGACGAGCCGGTCGCGATCGTCGGCATGGCCTGCCGGCTGCCCGGCGGCGTGACGACGCCGGAGGAGCTGTGGCGCCTGGTCGCCGAGGGCCGGGACGCCGTGTCCGACTTCCCCGCCGACCGCGGCTGGGACCTGGACGCCCTGTTCGACGACGACCCGGACACGACGGGCACCACCTATGCCCGTCAAGGCGGCTTCCTGCGTGACGCCGGCCTGTTCGACGCCGAGTTCTTCGGCATCTCCCCGCGTGAGGCGCTGGCGATGGACCCGCAGCAGCGCCTGCTGCTGGAAACCTCGTGGGAAGCCCTCGAACAGGCCGGCATCGACCCGCTCTCGCTGAAGGGCGCGGACGTCGGCGTCTTCAACGGGATCATGGGCGTCGACTACTTCTTCGGCGGCAACCTCCCGCCGGAACTGGAGGGTTACGCCGGCACCGGCGGTGCGGGCAGCGTCGCCTCGGGCCGCATCTCCTACGTCTTCGGCTTCGAGGGCCCGGCCGTGACCGTGGACACCGCCTGCTCCTCGTCCCTGGTCGCCATCCACCTCGCCGCCCAGGCCCTGCGGCGCGGCGAATGCGGCATGGCGCTGGCCGGCGGCGCCACGGTCATGGCCACCCCGCACACCTTCGTGGACTTCTCCCGCCAGCGCGGCCTCGCGGCCGACGGCCGCTGCAAGTCGTACGCCGACACGGCCGACGGCACCGGCTGGGCCGAGGGCGCCGGCGTGGTCGTCCTGGAACGGCTGTCGGAGGCCCAGCGCAAGGGCCACCGGGTGCTGGCGGTCGTCCGGGGCAGCGCGGTCAACCAGGACGGCGCGTCCAACGGTCTGACCGCCCCGAACGGTCCTTCGCAGCAGCGGGTGATCCGCAAGGCCCTGGCCGCGGCCGGACTGACCCCGGCCGACGTGGACGCGGTGGAGGGGCACGGCACGGGCGCCCCTGGCCGCAGCTCGACCGGCCGCGCCGCGTGGGTGTCTCCGGGTTCGGCGTCAGCGGCACCAACGCCCACATCATCCTGGAACAGGCACCGGAGGAGCCCGCTGCCGAGCCGGTGGCTCCGGCCGACGGTGTGGTCCCGGTGGTCGTGTCGGCGCGGAGCACGGGTGCGCTGGCGGGGCAGGCGGGGCGGTTGGCCGCGTTCGTGGACGAGACCGACACGCCGCTCGCCGCTGTCGCGGGGGCGCTGGTCTCACAGCGGGCCCAGCTGTCCGAGCGGGCCGTGGTTCTCGCCGAGAGCCGCGAGGAGGTGCTGTCCGGGTTGCGGGCGCTGGCCGCCGGGGAGACGTCCCCGCTCGTCGTCAAGGGTGCCGGTGCCGAGGGGAAGACGGTGTTCGTGTTCCCGGGGCAGGGGTCGCAACGGGTCGGTATGGGCCGTGAGTTGTACGACCGGTATCCGGTGTTCGCGCGGGCGTTGGACGATGCGTGCGCCGCCCTGGACGGGCACCTCGGCGCGGAACCTCCCGTCAAAGATGTGATCTTCGGTAACGCGGACCTCTTGGACCAGACGGTGTTCACGCAGGCCGGCCTGTTCGCGGTGGAGTCGGCGTTGTTCCGGCTGGGTGGCGGCGCGGGGCCGGTTGATGCAGGCCCTGCCGGCGGGCGGCGCGATGGTCGCCGTGGCCGCTTCCGAGGCGGAGATCACCGAACACCTCGGCGAGGGTGTGGATTTGGCGGCGGTCAACGCTCCCGGTTCGGTCGTTCTCTCCGGCGATGAGGCGCCCGTCCTCGCCCTGGCGGAGAAGCTGCGTGAGCAGGGCCGCCGGGTG
>NZ_JOIU01000051.1 GCF_000720135.1 Streptomyces sp. NRRL S-1022
GCCCTCCCCCAGCCGCCGCTCCAGCTCGGTCAGTTCACCGCGCAGCGGGACGCCGTAGAACCGCACCCCGCCGTTCCCGACGGGGCCGGTCTGCAGCCGCGGGCCCGGTGCCTCCCGGGTCAGGTACGGGGCGTAGCGGGCGGTGCCGAGCGGGGTCAGCGGGACGATCCGCTGGTTGGCCGAGCCCCGCCAGGCCAGCCGGGTGGGCTCCGCCACCCGGTACCGGCCGGTGATCACCGCGTCCGCGCCGCCGAGGGCGGCCCGCCGCTCCGGCGTCAGCTCCGCGGGCTCGTACCCCGTGTAGACCAGCAGGTCGGCGGGGTAGGGCCCGGCGCTCCCCTCGCGGCGCCGGGCCCCGTCCCGCAGGCGTGCCGCACCGGCGAGGAGTTCGGCGAGCGCCGCCGCCTGCTGCAGGGGCTCGCCGCCGCTGACGGTCAGGCCGTCCGCTCCGTCGGCGAGGGCCCGCCGCCACAGCGTGAGCACCTGCGCGACCGTCGTGGCCGTCCCGGCCGCCGGGTCCCAGGTGTGCCGGGACATGCATCCGGGGCAGGCCAGGGAGCAGCCCTGGAACCAGACGCCGAGCCGTTTGCCCGGGCCCAGTGTTTCCAGCGGGTAGTGCGTCCCGTCGAGGCGCAATTCCACGGCATCTCCTCCTCGCACCGGCTTGGAGTATCCAGTGCGCCGAGGGCGGCCCGCAATTGCCGAAAGGTTTCTTTCCGGCTCCGCTCCGGGCGGGATCCGGTTGTTTTCCGGAAACCCCGCAAGGAATGATCGGTTCCCCTCAAAACACCAGTCCCCCGAGGGGTTTTGCTCCGCTACTCTCTCCCCATCGCGGCGCCTTCCCACCCGGACCGCCCGCGACGAATGGGGGCACTTCGAAATGATCACCAATGCTCGAATAAACGTCCGGGTCCGGCGGCCGAAAATCCGGCGCCTCTCCTCGGCACGCGCCCGCTTCCACGGCCGCCGGGACGCGACCGGTCTGCGGGAGTTCCTGACGGACGCGGCGGCGGGCGGCACCCCGGACGACGACGGCCTGCCGCCGTACGTGCTGGGGCTGCGCGCACAGGTGCGGCGCGGTACCGCACGGCTGCGCTCGCGCACCCTCGCCGCGCACCGCGCGCTGCACGTGCGGATCCAGGCGGAGTCGGTGCGCGTCGTGACGCAGTACACCGTGCGCGGCGAACCGGCGCCGGCCGCGCTCGCCCGGTTCGGGCGGATGGTCGGGGAGTGGCGCGCGGCCGCCTCCGTCTGCCGACAGCAGGCCCAGCAACTGGCGGACGAGGCCAACCAGTTGATGGCCGCTTACTGGGACGCCGCCTGGACCCGCACCCAGCGCGACGGCCACGTCGGCGGGACCCGTCCCACCGGCTGGCTGCCCGGGGAGATCACCCTGGACCGCACCTGGGCCTACCTGGACGACGGCCTGCTGAGCGACCGCTGGTACGCCCCGGACCGGGCCGGGCGGGACACCGACCCGTCGGCCGTCGCGCAGGCGCTGCACATCCTCGACCACCAGGCGGCACGCGGCGGCGCCCCGAGCGGCGTGCGCGGGCGATGACCGCCTCGCGGCCGCACGCCGTGCGCTCCCCGTCCCCCGGCGCGTCCCACCCCGGCTCGCCGTACCCGGGCTCGCCGTACCCCGGTTCCCCGCCGCCCGTTACCCGTCCGCCGCTCCCAGGAAGGCCAAGGACCGTCATCGTGCCTCACTCGGCCCGGACCGCTCACCGGTCCCCCGTCCGCGCCGCCCGCCGGCTCGCCGTCGTCGTCCCGCTGGTGTGCTCGCTCGCCGCGCTCGTGTCCTGCAGCAAGCAGGAGGAAGCCCTCACCACGCCCTGCGGGGTGGTCGTAGACGGTTCGGGCTCGGCCGCCGCCGCGAAGCAGGGATTCGACTCCGAGGCCAAACTGAAGGACAGCTTCGGCGAGTTCCTCACCGGCCAGAAGTGCGGAACCGTGGACTTCGCACCCATCACGCGTTCCTCGCGCAGCTCCTCCTGCCGGCAGCAGCAGGTGGACCTCGACCCGCCGCACGACGCCGGCACCGACCAGAAGGCGCAGCGCGCCAGGGCCCTGCAGGACGCGGCCGTCGCGGCGCTCGCCGAGCTCAAGTGCGCGCGGGGGCAGAACGGTTCGGACGTGTGGGGGGCGCTGGCCCGCATCGGGGAGGGCGTCCCGCACGACGGCGGGGCGGCGAAGCTGCTCGTGGTGAGCGACTTCGACCAGTCCGACCCGGAGTTCGTCCTCTCCCACCAGGACCTGACGACCAAGGACAAACGGGCGAAGGTCATCGACTCGCTGGTGAAGCAGCGGGGTCTGCCCGGCATCAAGGGGATGGACGTGTTCCCCGTCGGGCTCGGCATGCAGTACTCGGCGAAACCCAGCGAGGCCGACGACTTCGAGTCCTTCTGGGTGGAAGCACTCGAAGGGAGGGCCCAGGCCCATGTCGACACCCAGTACAAGCGCTGACGCCCCCGAGCCGCGCCGCCGGCGGCTCGCCCGCGCCCTGCCGCTCCCGGGGCGGAGCGCCCGGCAGGCCACGCGGCCGGGGGCCGGCCCGGGCACCACCGGGCTCGCCGGCCGCCGCCCCCTGGTCCTCGACGACAAGGCCGAGGGCGGCCTGCTCGCCGACGCCCGCAAGAGGGGCCGGCAGGCCGGCCGGAAGCGGACGCTGGACCCGTGGGTGCTGGCCGGCGGCGACCGGCTGCCCTACTTCGCCGAGCTGGCCTCCGTACGGGACACCGTGATCCACCGGATCGAGGAGGAGCTGAACCTCGCGGAGGAGACGGCCCGGCTCCAGGACGCGCAGGCGGCCACCGCGGTGACCGCGGGCGAGGCCGAGACCCGGCTGCTGGACGAGCGGCTCACCGAGGCCGACCGGGACATCCTGGCCGCCCGCAGTCAGCTCGACCTGCTCGCGCTGCGCTCCTCGCGCTGGCTGCGCTTCCGGGACCGGCTGCGCGAACGGGTCGAGGAACGCTGGCTGCGGGCCCGCTTCCCGGACGCCCCCGCGCCGCCGGCCGGCCGTACCGCGGACCCGGACGCCACCGGTCTCCCGCAGGACGGGACCGGGCAGCCGGCCGGCAAGCAGGACGGCGCGGACCCGGGCGACGACTGGCAGTCGGTGTCCGCGGCCGGCGCCGCCCCGGACGAGGCCTCGCCCGCCGCGCTGCGGGAGGAGTACCGCGCCGCGCGGCGGGAGACCGCCGAGACCGGGTCGGCCGAGGGCTGGGAGGGGCTGGCCACCCGCCCCGGTCTGCCCCGCTGGCTGACCCTGGCCCTGCTGGCCGTCATCATGGCCGTCGAGGTACCGGTCTACTGGGTCGCCTACCAGCCCTTCCACGGAGTCGGCAGCACCAGCGGCGACGCCCTGTCCGGGACGCTCGCGGTGTCGTCGGCCGTCGTCATGCTGATCCTGCCGCACCTGGCGGGGCACATGCTGCGGTGGCGTTCGGCGACCGGGTCGCCGCGCAACGGCTGGCTGCCGGCCCTGTCGCTGCTCGGCGTGTGGGGCGGCCTGACCTGGGTGCTGGGCACGCTGCGCGCCAGGTTCGTGCTGCAGCACGACGCTCCGGCAGCCGCCGCCGGGGACGCCTCGGGCTTCCGCGGGCTGGGCGGTTCGTCCGCGGGCACCTCGACCCTGGTGGACCGGCTGCACCTGTCGTCCCAGACGGTGACCTGGCTGTTCTGCGCGCTGCTGCTGCTCTCGGGCGGTGTCGGCTTCCTGCTCGGCCTGTTCCGGGAGCACCCGTTCCTGGACGCCTACCGCACGGCGGTGGAACGGCGGGCGGACCTGCGGGGGCGGCGCGAGCAGAACGTCGCCGCCACCGAGCGGGCGCGGGCCGCGCAGGAGACGGCCGAGGACCGGCAGCAGGACCGCAGGGAAGCCGCGAACGAGCGGATCGCCGCGGCCCGCCAGCTGTACGAGGCCGCCGCCCACGAGTACCTCGACGGGGTGATGGCGGCCTCGCGGGACACCGCCGTCACCGAGTCGGCGATGCGCCTGTCCCGGAACTGGCCGCTGCTGCCCGCCCCCCTGCGGGACCGCTGACGGCGGGCGGTGCACCCGGACCGGTACTGCCCCGGCCCCTCGCGGGGGGCCGGGGCAGCCGTGTGCCGCGGCGGTGCTCAGTCCTGCGGCGCGGAGACGACCGCGTGCAGCGGCGCGAGAAGCCGGTTGACCCGGCGCACGTCGTCGGCCGACGCCAGTCGCAGGCACTCCAGCGGACGCCGGTCGAGGGGCGCGTCCGGGCAGCGGTCCTGGAACAGCTGGAGCGCCGGGCGCGGCCGGCAGCGTTTGGACGTCCACCACAGCCCCTGCACACCGGTGCAGCGTTCGCGGATGACCCGCACCCAGTACCGGGTGCCGGCGTACTCCGTGGTGTCGATCAGCCAGTCGTCCTGCCAGACGGCGGCCAGCCCCTCGGCGGTCGTGAGGTCCGCCAGGGACAGGTCGGCCGTGGTGCGGACCGCGGACAGGACGTACCGGGACGCCTGCGCCCAGGGGATCTGGCGCACGCCGTCGTCACCGAACTCCACCGACCTCAGGAGCACTTCGGACAGGGCGGTGACCGGGTCGAGGGCCGCGTACAGGTAGGGGTAGGGGTCCTTTTCGGTGGGGTCGAAGCGGCTGCCCTTGAAGAACTCGTGCGCGACGTTCGGGTTGAACTCGCCGGCCCCGAACTGCTCCTCGTGGCACCGCCACAGCACGGTGCCCGCGGGCAGCGAGTGCCGCAGCGGGGCCATCTCGACGCCCTCGGGCGGAAGCTGACCGGCCATCAGCAGGCTCCCACCAGTTCGGCGGCGGCGCGTTCCAGCGCGTCGTCCGGCAGCACGCCGAGCAGGTCGGCGGGGACACCGCCCAGCCACCGGTTGCCGCCCAGCCACCAGTCGGCGGCTCCCCAGGGGTCGCGGTCCGCGCGGAGCAGGGCGTTGATCCGGCGGACGACGGGCAGCGGCTGGGCCGTACCGGGCCGGAACTGGAAGCGGGGGTAGCGGATGCCGTCGTCCGGGTCGCGGAGCCGGATCAGACCTGCGGCCGGACCCGGGCCGCCGGGCGGTCCGGTGGAGCCGGCCCCGGTCAGCGCCGTGTTCTCGGCCCCGGTCAGCGCCGTGTTCTCGGCCCCGGTCAGCGCCGTGTACTCGGCCCCGGTCAGCGCCGTGTACTCGGCCTCGGTCAGCGCGGGTGCGGCGAGGAGCCGGCGGCGGGCCGACCGCAGCAGGTCGGCGGGGTCGGGCGGCGGGGTGCCGAGCACACCGATGACCGCGTCGACCGTGGTGAGGCGGGGCAGCTCCCGGGCGCCGGCGGCGTAGCGGTGGCCGCCGAGCGCCTCGGACACCGGGTGCCCGGGCGGCAGCGCGGCCAGGGTGCGCTTCAGCCGGCGCACGGCCCGGGCGACGGCGGCGGGGCGGCCGGCGACCGTCTCCTCGCGCATCTCCCGCAGCGCGCCGGAGACCCGGCCGAGGTCGTCGTCGCCGAGCCCGGTGACGACGGTGGTCCAGTGGGCCTCCAGGAGCCTGAGCAGTTCCTCCGACGTCATGCGCGCTCTCCTTCCCGGCTCCGGGCGGGGGCCGGTGCGGGGTTGCCGTGGTGGACGAAGCCCGCCCAGGTGTCGGGCCGGTCGCGGAGGTCCTCCGTGAGCCGCCAGCGGGCCGCGACGTCCTTCAGCGCGCGGACGGGCGGGCGTTCGTCCGGCGCGGTGAGCATCCAGCGCTGGGCGGCGCGCAGCGCGTCCGGCGGGGCCAGACCCCGGTCGAGCGCGTCGTGCAGGACGAGCATGAGCAGCTCCGAGCGCATGTCGTCGACTTTCCACCGGGAGCCGATGGCGTCGGCGGCGAGCCGGTGCACGAGCACCGAGGTCAGGGTCAGGGCCTCGTCGTGGTCTCGGGTGGTGAGGTCCGTCTCGCAGCCGCCGCAGACGACCAGGGGGCCGGCCGAGCGGAAGGCGTCGCCCTCGGCGGGTGTCTCCAGCAGGGCGCTCAGCGTGAGGTCCCCGCCGGTGCCGGACGGCTCGGCGTCCTCGTCCGGCACCGCCAGGCGCAGGGCCGACCGGGTGGGGTCCGGGCCGGCGAGGCCGTGGCACGCCAGGTGCACGAGGGAGGCGGGTTCGGCGGCCCGGCCGCCGAGCAGGCCCAGGACCGTCTCCGGGGTGGCGGGGTCCTCGTCGGGGCGGTGCACGACGGCCCGCGGGTAGTGGACGGCGGCCAGGGTGTCGATCTCCTCCTCGGCCCACTGCAGGTCGTCCGCGCCGTGGAAGACCAGGGCCGGGCGGTCGGCGGGCGCCATGCGCCGGCGGGCGGCGGCGCGCAGGAACTCCCGGCCGGAGGAGGCGTGCGTGAGGACGGCGATCTCGCAGGCGCGTACCGCACGCGCCGGGCCGGACCCGGCGGGCGGCTCCAGCACGGCCGCCTGCCAGGGCACCACCCCGAGGTCGCCGCAGGGCACGATGACCAGGCGCACGGCGTCGGGCCGTACGCCGTCGCCCGTGCCGGCCGGTGCCCGCGTCGGAGCGGACTCGGCGAGGGCGCGGTCCCACACCCCGAGGCGGGTCAGGACCGGGCCGAGGACCTCGCCGGCCCACGCGCACAGGTCGTCCAGCGCCCGGTGCCAGCGGCGTACGGCGCGTTCCCGTTCCCTGGCGTTGACCGTGGCGGGGTCGGCGGCCTCCAGACGCTGCCGGTCCGCGCCGGCCGCCAGGTACGCCGCGACCGGCGCGCGTCCGCCGGGGGTCAGGCCGGGCAGCGGCAGCACCGTCACCGGGCCGTCCCCGGTGACGGCGAGGACGGTCCCGTCCGGGTCGTCCACGCCGGGCACCAGGTACAGCAGCGCGTCGGCGGCCGTGGCCCGCAGTCCGGCGCGCAGGTCGCCCACGGTGGCCACGACGGGCCGTACGTCGTCCCCGCCCCGGCCCCGCAGCACCTCCAGCGAGCGGCGCCGCAGGTCACCGGGGAGTCCGGGGGCGCCCGCGCCGGCCGCGGCGGCGAGCACCTCCAGCGGGGAGCGGCCGCCCAGGTCGCCGGGGGCGTCCCGGCTCGCGTCGGCGGACAGTTCCAGCAGGGAGCGGTCGTCGCCGTGTTCCCCGGGGCCGGCGGCGGCGCGCCAGCGCCCGGCCAGGTCGTCCTCGCCGAGGGCCGCGAGCCGGTCGGCGACGCCCGCGGAGACGGCCGCCGCGCCGAGCACCAGGGACCGGCCCGCCTCCAGGCAGGCGATCGCCTCCTCGGGAAGTCCGGCGCGCAGCGCCCAGAAGGCCGCTCTGCGGCCCCGGTCGGCCGCCGCGCGCGCGATGCGCAGGCCGCGGCCGACGCCCTGCTGGAGCAGGACGTCGTCGGCGGAGAGCCGCAGGGAGGTGCGGGCGAGGCCGACGGCGGCGCGCAGGTCCTCGCCGGCTCCGGGCGTGTCCGCGTACCGGGTGGCGCGTTTGGCGCGCAGTGCGGCCAGGTCCCAGGTGAGGCCGGCGCCGCCCGGGGCGCCGTCGGGCAGCTCGGCCAGCGCCCGCGTCAGCTCGGTGACCGCCTCGTCCAGCGCCCCCGCGTCCCCGGTGAACAGGTGCAGGGTGTCCAGGGCGAGCGCGATGCCGCCGCGTGCCCTGGACCGGAAGTCGGAGGTGAATCCGGTGTGGTCCAGGGCGGCCCGGGCGCGCCGTACGCCCTCGGCGATACGGCCCGGGTCCGACTCGGCGATCGCCGTCAGGGTGAGCAGCGGCGCCCAGGTGATGTCGAGGAGGCTGCGCAGGACGGGCATGTCCACCGAGGTCTCCACAGCCCGCTGGAGGTGGTGCACGGCCGCCCGCAGCTGCGCGGTACGGTCGTCCGCCGACGTGGCGAGCACGACGCGGCCCAGATAGGCACCGCCGAGGACGAAGGCGGTCAGGACACCGGTCCATTCCTCGGCGCCGTCGTAGGTCTCGTCCAGTTCCAGTTCGCACAGGGCGTCGACGACGTCCTCGACCGCCCCGGCGTCGCCGCGGTCAAGGGCGGACGTCAGCCGCACCTGGAGCCGGACGGCCTCCCCGCACAGGCGCAGGTTGGCGGCGACGGTGTCCGTGGGGTCGCCGTCCCACTGCTGGGCCTCGAACAGGTCGCGGGCCATGTCCTCGTCCTGGAGGCTGCCGCCGGTGAGGGCGGCCCCGAGGAGCAGGGCCGGGACGACGGTGCGCAGCCACTCGCCGTGGGTGCGGCTGTCGAGTTCGCCGCCGGCCGACGCCTCGTGCATGAGCCGGAGGGCCTCCCGGAAGCCCTCCATGTCGCCGCTGCGGGTGGCGAGGGCGACGTGGACGAGGGCGGCGACCATCCGGGACGGCAGGGAGGGGCGCTCGCCGTCGCCGGCGGCGCGTTCTCCCGTCAGGTCGGCGAGGAGCCCGGACACGTTCTGGGAGGCGACGGTCCCCGGTGACATCACCTCGGCCAGGGCGAGGAACTGGGTCAGGATGTCGCGGACGCCGGCGGGGTCGTCGGTGTCCCCGGCCGGCGCGGCGCCGGTCTCCTGCGGCGGGGGCGTGCCGGGGAGCCGCCCGATGTGGTCGAGCATCAGCGTCAGGAGGGTGGCGAGCGGTGCCGGCAGGGGGCCGTCGGTCATGGTGCCGATGAAGTGCCGGCCGCCGCGGACGAGCGTCTCGGTGTCCCCGGCCAGCAACGCGTCGGACATCTCGCCGAACAGCCGCAGGTTCCGGCGGACTTCGTCGGGCATGCGCGCGGACTCCCGCTCCAGCAGCAGCCGGACGAGCAGCGCGCTGTCCTCCACCATGCCCGGCCCGCCCTCGGCGAGCGGGGTGCCGAGTGCGACGAAGGACATGAGCCGGTCGACGGTCCACGGGTCCGAAGGGCCGCCCATGGCTTCGCGGTCGAGCCGGACGAGCCGGGAGCCGACCAGTGCCACGAGGTCCCGGTGCGCGGCCTCCCGGTCCTCGTCACCGAGCAGCGCGGAGGTACGGGCCCCGGTCAGCAGGGGCAGTGCCCGTTCCCGGTCGGCCGGGGCGCCTTCGAGGACGAACCGTACGGCCCGGCACCGGCCGAGCCGTGCCGCCACCGCCGCGGCCGCCGCCTCGGCGCCCGCCACGCCGGCCAGGTCGTCCGCGAGTGACTCCAGTTCGCCGGCCAGGGCGTCGAGCTCGGGGCCGCGTGGCCCCGAGTACGCCTCCGGGTCGAGCGGTACGGCCCATCCGTCGGTGCGTGCGCGTGCGGCGGCGGCACGGTCGGCCACGGACGCGGTCCCGGCTTCACTCATGTGTCATCCCCTCCGCTGCCATGCTGCCCGCTGTGCGGTGACCCGGCAGCCGGGTCCGGCGGACTTCACCGGCATCCTGCCGGACAACGCCCGGCTGTCGGCCGGTTTCCGCCCGGTCCGCCGTGGCACGGGCGGCCCGGAGTCGGCATCCTGGGTGGTCCGTCGCGGACGTCCGCGCGGTGGCCCGAGGGAGGGATGCGGTGACGGACCCGGGACCGGGCGCCCCCGTTGCGTACCTGGAGACGACGCACCGCGACTACGCGGCCCGCTACACGGCCGGTCTGCGGGCCGAGGCCGCGGCCGCCGGTCTGGTGGTGCTCCGCGGGCGGTGTCCCCGGTGCGGCTGCGCCTTCACGTACACGCACACGGACCGGGTGTTCCGCTCAGCGGGCCGCGGGGCCCGGCCGGCGCACGTGCCGGTGCTGTGCGCGTGCGAGACCGCGCACCCGGGCCGCCCGCCCGAGGAGACGGGCTGCGGCGCCTACTGGAACGTCCTCGTGGAACGGGGGTGACCCCCCGCTGGCGGGTGCGGCCGGGGCCGCCCGGTACCCCGGCCGACCGCCGGGCGGCCCGGCAGACACGGGAGTTGCTCGCCGGTGAGCTGTCCCGGGCCCGGGAGGCGGCGCTCGCCTGGCGCAACGGGCTCGCCGCGCTGTTCGCCGGACTGCTCGGCTTCGGCCTCGTCAAGGGCCGTACCGACGTGGGCAGGCTGGCCTCCCCGTACGACGCCCTGGTGGGCGGTGCGCTGCTGCTGTGCCTGCTGTGCGGCACGCTCGGCGCGCTGCTGCTGCTCCGGGCGGCGCACGGCGCGCCGGCCGGGGTCCGGCTGCCCACCGGTGTCCCCGCCACGGCCACCGCCCTGCACCTGGGCGACCACATGGAGACCCGCCGCACGGCACGGGCCCTGACCCGCGGGGTGGCGCTGACGATCGCCTGCGGGGTGCTGCTCGTCACGGCGGTGGCGCTGACCTGGTACGGCCCCGAGAAGGACGGTCCCCGGATCCTGGTGCGCACCCCGTCGGGTGTCGTGTGCGGCAAGCCCGTGCGCACCGGGGGCGGGCGCCTCGTGCTCGGCACGGACACCGGTGAGATCGCGGTGCGGCTCACCCGGGCCGAGGCCTTCGCCGCGGTCGGGGAGTGCCCGCCGGTGTCGTCCTCACCGTGACGGCGTCCGCGGCGGGATGGTCAGGGTCAGGCCCAGGTACAGCACCAGGGAGGTGCCGAGGCCCACCGCCCAGCCGTAGTCGGCGAGGGGGGCCAGCGCGGGGACCGGGCGGCCGTCGGTCAGGGGCCGCAGGCTCGCCCCGCCGACCGCGAGGACACCGCCCGCGAGGAAGGCGACGACCGCCCGCCAGTTCCAGCCGCCCGTGTACCAGTAGCGGCCGCCCGCCCGGTACAGGTCGGCGAGGTCCAGCCGGGTGCGGCGCAGCAGCCAGTAGTCGGCGACGAGGATGCCCGCGACGGTGCCGAGCAGGCCGCCGACGAGGCCGAGCCAGGTGAAGATGTAGCCCTGCGGGTCGGAGTACAGCTTCCACGGGAAGATCAGCACGGCGAGGACCGCGGTGATCAGGGCGCCGGTGCGGAAACTCACCTTCCGCGGCGCGACGTTGGAGAAGTCGAAGGCCGGGGAGACCAGGTTCGCCGCGATGTTCACGGACAGGGTGGCCACCAGGACGGTGACCAGTGCGTAGAGCAGTCCGACCGCGTTGTCCGTCCGGGCCGCCAGCTGCACCGGGTCCCAGACCGGCCGGCCGTAGACGGCCTGCGAGCCGGAGGTCACCAGCACGGAGAGGAACGCGAAGAGGGTCATCGTGGTGGGCAGGCCGAGCGCCTGGCCCCAGGTCTGGGCCCGCTGGCTCTTGCCGTAGCGGGTGAAGTCGGGGATGTTCAGCGACAGCGTGGACCAGAAGCCGATCATGCCCATGAGGGAGGGCCAGAACAGCTTCCAGAACGCGCCGCCCCAGCCGAGCGTGGACGGCTGGTCGAAGAGCGGGCCGACGCCGCCGGCCTTGCTGCTCATCCACCACAGCATCACGAACGCGCCGACCAGGACGAAGGGCGCGGCCCAGTTCTCGAAGCGGCGGACGGTCTCCATGCCGCGGTGGATGATCGCTACCTGGACGGCCCAGAAGACCGCGAAGGACAGCCACATGGTCCACGCGTGTCCGCCGATGTGCGGAGCGTTCCGCCAGCCGTCGCCGATCAGTTTCCCGGCGAGGAAGTAGATCGCCTCACCGCCGATCCACGTCTGGATGCCGAACCAGCCGCACGCCACCAGTGCCCGGACGACCGCGGGCAGGCTGGCGCCGCGCACGCCGAAGGAGGCGCGGGCGAAGACCGGGAACGGGATGCCGTACTTGGGGCCCGCGTGCCCGGTCAGCAGCATCGGCACCAGCACGATCAGGTTGGCGAGGGCGATGGTGAACACCGCCTGCTTCCAGTCCATGCCCACCGCGATCAGCCCGGACGCCAGGGTCCAGGACGCGGTGTTGTGGGCCATGCCTACCCACAGGGCGGAGAAGTTGTACGTGGTCCAGGTGCGCCCCGCCGCGGGGACCGGCAGCAGGTCCTGGTTGGCGTAACGGCCGGTGGGCGGCGGGGTGCCGGGGGCGAGTTCCACGCGTCCGTCGGGGAGGGTGACCTGGCCGGATATCGGTACGGCCGGAGGAGCGGTGTCGGTCATGGGCTGGCCAATCGGGAAGAGGCGGATCGGGAGAGGCCGGGTGCGGGCACCAGCCCCCTCCCCGGGACGGCGGGGAGGGGAGACCAAGCGGGGCGTGGGGGGAGCCGGGAGCGGGGGTCAGGCGTTGAGGGCCGGGATCACCTGCCTGCCGTAGGCGTCGATGGTGGCTTCCTGGGCGTCGTGCATGTCGTACACCGCGAACTGGTCGACGCCCAGGGCGCGCAGCGCGGTCAGTTTCTCGATGTGCTTCTCCACCGGGCCGATCACGCAGAACCGGTCCACGATCTCGTCGGGCACGAACGCGGTGTCCGGGTTGCCGCTGCGCCCGTGGTGGGCGTAGTCGTAGCCCTGCCGGGCCCTGATGTAGTCGGTGAGTTCGCCGGGGACCTGGGCGGAGTGCTCGCCGTAGCGGGCGACCAGGTCGGCGACGTGGTTGCCGACCATGCCGCCGAACCAGCGGCACTGGTCGCGGGCGTGCGCCAGGGCCTCGGGCGAGTCGTCCTCGGTGACGTACGCGGGGGCGGCGACGCAGACGGTCACCTCCGACGGGTCCCGGCCGGCGGCGGCCGCCGCGTCCTTGACGGCCTTCACCATGTACTCGGTCAGGTACAGGTCGGCGAGCTGGAGGATGAACCCGTCGGCCTCCTCGCCGGTCATCTTCAGCGCCTTGGGGCCGTACGCGGCCATCCAGACGGGGAGTTCGGCGCCCTCCCCGATCCAGGGGAAACGGATCTTCGTGCCGCCGAGGTCGGCCTCCTCGCCGCGGCCGAGGGCGCGGATGACCTTCATGGCCTCGCTGATCCGGGCGAGGGTGTTGGGGGTGCGGCCCGCGACGCGCATCGCGGAGTCGCCGCGGCCGATGCCGCAGACGGTGCGGTTGCCGAACATGTCGTTGAGGGTGGCGAAGGTGGAGGCGGTCACCTCCCAGGTGCGGGTGCCCGGGTTGGTGACCATCGGGCCGACCTTCAGTTTCTGCGTGTTCGCCAGGATCTGGCTGTAGATCACGAACGGCTCCTGCCAGAGCACGGCGGAGTCGAAGGTCCAGCCGTAGCGGAAGCCGCTGCGCTCGGCCCGCTTCATCAGGCTGACGACGCGGGAGGCGGGCGGGTCGGTCTGCAGGACGAGTCCGAAGTCCATGGGCGCCACTCCTAGGTGAGGTACTGACAGGTGGAGCGCGGGGTGAAGACGCCGTGCCCGGCGCGGCCGGTGTACTTCCGCCGGTCGACGACGAGTTCGCCGCGCGAGAGGACCGTCTCGACGCGGCCGGTGACTCGCCTGCCCTCGTACGCCGAGTAGTCCACGTTCATGTGGTGGGTCCCGGCGGACAGCACCTGTTCGGCGTGCGGGTCGTAGACGACGACGTCCGCGTCGGCGCCCGGGGTGATGGTGCCCTTCTTCGGGTACAGGCCGAACATCCGGGCGGGGGCGGCGCAGGCGATCTCGATCCAGCGGCGGCGCGAGATGTGCCCGTCGACGACGGCCTGGTGGAGCAGGTCCATGCGGTTCTCGACGCCCGGCAGGCCGTTGGGGATCTTCGAGAAGTCGCCCCGGCCGAGTTCCTTCTGGCCCGTGAAGCAGAACGGGCAGTGGTCGGTGGAGACGACCTGGAGGTCGTTGGTCCGCAGGCCCTGCCACAGCCTGGCCTGGTGCTCCTTGGGGCGCAGCGGCGTGCTGCACACGTACTTGGCGCCTTCGAAGCCGGGTTCGGCGAGGTTGTCCGTCGACAGGAACAGGTACTGCGGGCAGGTCTCGCCGAAGACATCGAGTCCCTCGTCGCGTGCCCTGGCCAGTTCGGCGACCGCCTCCGCCGCCGACACGTGCACGACGTACAGGGGTGCTCCGGCGACCTGGGCGAGCTTGATGGCGCGGTGGGTGGCCTCGGCTTCGAGGAGGGCCTTGCGGACCTCGCCGTGGTAGCGCGGATCGGTCTCGCCGCGGGCCAGCGCCTGCTCCACCAGGACGTCGATGGCGATGCCGTTCTCGGCGTGCATCATGATCAGGCCGCCGTTCCGGGCGGAGCGCTGCATGGCGCGCAGGATCTGCCCGTCGTCGGAGTAGAAGACTCCCGGGTAGGCCATGAACTGCTTGAAGCTGGTCACGCCCTCCTCGACGAGCAGGTCCATCTCCTTGAGCGTCTCCTCGTTCACATCGGAGACGATCATGTGGAAGGCGTAGTCGATCGCGCAGTTGCCCTCGGCCTTGGCGTGCCAGGTGTCCAGGCCCTCGCGCAGGGTGCTGCCGACGCTCTGCACCGCGAAGTCCACGATGGTCGTCGTACCGCCCCAGGCGGCGGCCCGGGTGCCGGTCTCGAAGGTGTCGGAGGCGAAGGTGCCGCCGAACGGCAGCTCCATGTGGGTGTGGGCGTCGACACCGCCCGGGATGACGTACTTCCCGGTGGCGTCGACGGTGCGGTCCGCGCTCCAGTGCTGCGAGCCGGGCGCGGCGAGGGCGACGATGCGGGAGTCCTCGATGAGGACGTCGGCGTGGATCTCGTCGGACGCGGTGATGACTAGGCCACCGCGGATGACGGTGCGCTTGGTCATGGGGTGCCTTCCTTCCATGGTCGCCTGCGGTCGTCTGCGGCTGGTCGCGCCCGCGCGGCGGACCGCATGCCGGACACGGTCCCGCGCCCCTCCGGGGCGTTCGCCCGCACCGGTGTGCCTACGGCGCCGTCAGCGGTCCGTAGGCGCCCGGCGCCCGGTCCCGGTAGAACTGCCAGCGGTCGCGGACCTCGCGGAGCCGGGCCAGGTCCAGGTCGCGGACGACGAGTTCGGTCTCCTTGTCGCTCGCCACCTCGCCGACGAACCGGGCCTCGGGGTCCACGAAGTACGTGGTGCCGTAGAAGTCGTTGTCGCCGAGGTCCTCCACGCCGACCCGGTTGATCGCGCCGACGAAGTACTCGTTGGCCGCGGCCGCCGCCGGCTGTTCCAGCTGCCACAGGTAGCGGGACAGGCCGCGGGAGGTGGCCGAGGGGTTGAAGACGATCTCGGCACCGGCGAGGCCCAGCGCCCGCCAGCCCTCCGGGAAGTGGCGGTCGTAGCAGATGTACACGCCGATCCGGCCCGCGGCCGTGTCGAAGACGGGCCAGCCGCTGTTGCCGGGGCGGAAGTAGAACTTCTCCC
Source organism: Streptomyces sp. NRRL S-1022 (assembly GCF_000720135.1). Taxonomy (GTDB): domain Bacteria; phylum Actinomycetota; class Actinomycetes; order Streptomycetales; family Streptomycetaceae; genus Streptomyces. Next base: position 15,026 of record NZ_JOIU01000051.1, read on the forward strand.
AGAATCCCCGGACCTGGGGGATGTGCGTCTTGCGGTACTTGCCGAGGTAGGAGCCGTCCGCGTCGATCACCGCGGCGGTGTTGTACAGGACGCCCGGCTGCTCCTCCTCGTACATCGGCAGGACCAGGACGATGCCCAGCTCGCGGGCGAGGGCCTGGAAGCGCTGCACGGTCGGGCCCTCGGGGATCCGCTCGGCGTACTCGTAGAACGCCTCGTCCTGGACCTGGCAGAAGTAGGGGCCGTAGAACAGTTCCTGGAAGCAGAGGACCTGGGCGCCCTGGGCGGCGGCGTCGCGGGCCGCCTGCTCGTGCACCCGGATCATGGATTCCTTGTCGCCGGTCCAGGCGGTCTGGAAGAGGGCGGCACGGATCACTCGGCTCATCGGGACCTCCGGTAGCTCGGTGTGCGGTGAGCCTAGGAAGCCGGGCCGGCCGGGTGGACTGGCAGCGTGTCACGTCCGCGGGCGGCCGGCGTGCCACCGTGTCACGTGTGCCCGGTCCCATGTTTCACCGCCGTTGTCGCAGGTCGTCCCATGTGTCACGCCTGTTGCGCGTCGTGCGCGAGGAGCGCGATGTGCACGGAGGCCGCCTGTTCGAAGTCGTCCAGGTCGACGCCGAGCCGGGTCTGTATGGCCTCCAGGCGGCGGTAGAGGGCAGGCCGGGAGACGTGGTGGAGCTGGGCGGTGCGGGACTTGTTGCGGCCCGTCGCCAGATAGGTCCGCAGCACGTTCAGCAGCTCCGGTTCGGCGTCGCGCAGCAGCCCGTCCAGCTCGCGCTCGGCGAAGGACTGCACCTGCGGGTCGTCGCGCAGCAGCCGGATCAGCCCGCGCAGGTGGACGTCTCTGAGCCGGACGACGGCCGGCAGGTCGAGGGCGGCCGGGGAGCCGGCGACGGCGTCGGCGACGTGCCAGGCCTCGCGCAGCCCGGCGGGCACGTCCTCCCAGGCGGTACGGGCAGCGGCGGCGGCGACCACGGCCGGCGCCCGGCTCCGCAGCCGGGTCGCGAAGTGCGCGGTGAGCGCGTCGGCGTCCTGGTCGCGGGCCAGGCTGAGCAGCACGGCGGCGGTGCCGTCGGCGAGTTCGGCGACGATGCCGGGCAGCCCGAGCAGCCGCAGCACCGGGTCGAGCCGGTCCGTCCCGCGGCCCTGGACGACGAGCGGGACGAAGGTGCGCCGGTTGACCGGCAGTCCGGCGGCCCGGGCCCGCGGCAGCAGCTGCCGGGCGGGTACGACCCCGGACACGAGGTCGGTCAGCAGGCTCTGCGCGGACTGCTCCTCCCAGCTGTGCGCGGCGGCGCCGCCGAGCATCCGGTGCAGCACCAGCGCCTCGGCGGCCCGGTCGGCGAGCAGCCGCCCGCTGGCCGCGTCGCCCCGGTAGCCGCACAGCAGCAGCCGGCCCCAGCGCTCCCCGCGGCCGCCCAGCTCGGCGGGGATCCAGCCGTCGCCGCAGCCGCCGCCGGCCTGCCGGGCGATCCGCTCCCAGTCGCGCAGCACGTCGTCCACCGCCGACCGCTCCCCCGCGGTGCCGAGGACACGGTGGGCGAGGTTGGTGACGACGACCGGGCAGCCGCTGTGCCGGGCGATCTCGTCGAGCAGCCGCTGCAGCGGCGCGCCGGCCGTGATCAGTCCGGTGAGCGCGGTGCGTACCGCCTCCGACAGGCTGATCGCGGCGTACTTGCGCCGCACCAGCCGGGACTGCACCTCCTCGGTCAGCTCGGCGAACGGGAACGGCCGGTGCAGGACGACCATGGGCAGCCCGCACCGCTCGGCGGCCCGGCGCATCACCTCGGGCGGCGCGGGGAAGGCCCGGCCGAGGCCGAGGACGACGGCCGCCGCCTCCGCCCGGTGCAGGGACCTGATGTACTCGGCCTGCCGGGCCTCGTCCCCGGCGAGCAGCACCCCGGTGGTGAGGACCATCTCGCCGCCGCTCAGCATCACGCCGACGTCGGCGGCCTCGGCGACGTGCACCCAGCGCACCGGCCGGTCGAGCTGGGCGGCGCCGGCCACCACCTCGGGCTCCCCGGCGAGCACCCGTTCCAGGGTGAGCACCTGGCGGACGGAGAGCGCGGGTTCCGGCGCGAGGAGGTGGCGGGACTCCGGGATGGTGGTCATGGCCGTACACCCGTTCTCTAGTGCGTGCTCCTCAGCGCGTGCTCCAGGATCGCCGCGCCCTCCTCTGCCTCGGCGACGGTCAGCGACAGGGGCGGGGTGATCCGCAGGGCGGTGGTGTCGTGGCCGCCGCCCTTGCCGATGAGCAGCCCGCCCTCCCGTGCCGCCTCCAGCACGGCGGAGAGGGCCTGCGGGTCGGCCTCGTCCGTGCCCGGCCGGGTCAGTTCGACACCGATCATCAGTCCGCGTCCGCGTACCTCGCGGACCCCGGGCAGCTGCGCGGCGACCGCCCGCAGCCGCTCGATGAGCAGTCCGCCGACGCGCCGGGCGTTGCCCTGGAGGTCGTGTTCGAGGAGGTAGGCGAGGTTGGCGAGGCCGGCGGCCATGGTGACCTGGGTGCCGCCGAAGGTGGAGATGCTGTTGGCGTCCAGGCAGTTCATGATCTCGGCGCGGGCGACGACCCCGCCGATGGACATGCCGTTGCCGATGCCCTTGGCGAAGGTGACGATGTCCGGCGGCCCGTTGCGGGCGTGCGCCTGCCAGCCCCAGAAGTGGTCGCCGGTGCGGCCCCAGCCGGACTGCACCTCGTCGGCGATCCACAGGATCCCGTGTGCCTTCAGCACGTCACGGAACGCCGCGTACAGTCCGTCGGGCGGCGAGGTGAACCCGCCGACGCCCTGGACGGGTTCGGCGATCAGGGCGGCCGGCGGCCGGGTGTGGCCGAGGACGTCCTTCAGGTCGGCGACACAGGCGTCGATGAACGCGCGGTCGTCCAGACCGGCGAACGGCCCCCGGGTGCGGACCCCGCCGTGGACGTACATGGTCTGCAGCGGGGACAGGGAGGTCGGGGACCAGCTGCGGTTGCCGGTGATGCCGATCGCGCTGAAGGACCGGCCGTGGTAGCTGTTGCGCATGGCGAGGACGGTGTTGCTGCGCCGGTAGGTGGTGGCGAGCAGCAGGGCGGTGTCGTTGGCCTCGGTGCCGGAGGTCGTGAAGAACACCCGGGCGTCCGGGATGCCGCTCAACTGGGCGACCCGTTCCGCCAGTTCGATCATCGGCCGGTCGAGGTAGAGGGTCGAGGAGTGGATGATCCGGCCGGCCTGCTCGGTGACCGCCTTGGTGACCTCGGGCAGCGCGTGCGCGGTCAGCGTGGTGAGGATGCCGCCGAAGAAGTCCAGGTAGCGGCGGCCGGCGGAGTCCCAGACGTACCGTCCCTCGCCGTGGGTGATCTCGATCGGGTCGTCGTAGTACAGGGCGAGCCAGTCCGGCAGGACCCTGCGGTGGCGGGAGTACAGGTCGTTCACGGCTGCACCAGTCCTTCGTAGGCGTCCGGGCGGCGGTCGCGGTAGAACGCCCACTGCTGCCGCACTTCCTCGATGAGGCCGAAGTCCAGGTCGCGGACGAGGAGTTCCTCGCCCCGGTCGTCGGCGACGTCGCCGACGAACCGTCCGCGCGGATCGACGAAGTACGAGGTCCCGTAGAAGTCGTTGTCGCCGTACTCCTCCCGGCCGACCCGGTTGATGGCGGCGACGAAGTACTCGTTGGCGACGGCCGCCGCCGGCTGCTCCAGCTGCCACAGATGGGCGGACAGGCCCCGGTGGGTGGCGGACGGGTTGTAGACCAGCTGGGCGCCGTTCAGGCCGAGTTGCCGCCATCCTTCCGGGAAGTGCCGGTCGTAGCAGATGTAGACGCCGACCTTGCCGGCGGCGGTGTCGAAGACGGGCCAGCCCAGGTTGCCCGGCTTGAAGTAGTACTTCTCCCAGAAGCCCTTGACCTGCGGGATGTGGTGCTTGCGGTACTTGCCGAGGTAGCTGCCGTCGGCGTCGATCACGGCGGCGGTGTTGTAGTAGAAACCGGACTGCTCGACCTCGAAGACCGGTACGACGATCACCATGCCGGTCTCGCGTGCCAGGTCCCGCATCCGGCGCACGGTCGGCCCGTCGGGCACCGGCTCGGCCCAGCGGTAGTGCTCCGGCTCCTGGACCTGGCAGAAGTAGGGGGTGTTGAAGACTTCCTGGAACCCGATGATCCGCGCGCCCCGGCGGGCCGCCTCACGGGCGTGCTCCTCGTGTTTCGCCACCATGGACTCGGTGTCGCCGGTCCAGGTGGCCTGGACCAGAGCGGCGCGGACGACGTTGGCCATGATGTGCTCCTTCGACGTCGACGTCAGAGCCTCTACGCCCGTAGAGCAGGCCGTAGAGGGACGAAAGTAAGCCTCCGCGCGGCCCTTGCCAAGACCATCGCCGCCAACGGGCCGAGTCGATCGCGTTTCACACTCCGGTGGGTGAGCGCAGCGGCGGACCGGGCGGGCGGACCGGGGCGGATCAGGACACCGCCGGCCAGGTGCGCTCACGTGGTGTACCCGGCGACGCGCAGTGCGTGCACGAGGTCCCAGTGCCGCTCGTCGGAGACGCCGAGCGCGGCGCGGAGCAGCAGCGGGACCAGGCGGCCGGGGTCGGCGGCGGCACACCGGGCGGCCTCGCCGGGCGTCCGGACCCGCACACAGGCGTCCAGCAGGGCCCGCACCTCCCGCTCCCGCCCCTCGCCGTCCAGTTGCAGCACCGCCGCGCCGATCTGCTCCGCCGGCCGCGCGACGCCCTGCCGGAGCAGCTGCCGGCCGTCGTCGCCCCGTCCGGCCGCGGTGAGCGCGTCGGCGGCGGCGACCAGCTGCCCGGCGGGCAGCGCGGCGGCCTCCCACAGCAGCGTCGCCCAGTCGGCGCCGAGCCCGGCGCGGTGCAGGGCGTCCGCGAGCAGCGGCAGCCGGCCCACGGGCCACCGCGCGGCCTCGGCCAGCAGTACGTGCGCCTCCCCGCTGCGTCCTTCGGCACGCAGCCGCGCCAGCCGCCCGACGACTCCCGCGACGGCCGCTCCGGCCTCCTCGTCCACGGCCGCGGCAGCGGGCCGCTCCGGTACGGCCGCCTCCTCCACCCCGGCGAACCGCGCCCCCCGCGGACCGCGCCGCCCGGCGCCGGCCTGCGGCCCCCCGGCCACGGGCACCGGCGGCACGACGACCGCACCCTCCTGCTCCCCCGTCCCGGCCCCGGCGAACCGCGCACCGCCCCGCGGCCGCCTGCGCGGTCTGCCGCCGGCACCGCCGGCCCCCGGGCCGGGGCCCGCAGCCGGGTGCTGTGCGGTGGCCCCGGAGGACGGCGCGTATCCGTCGGCGGGGGCAGAGCGGCCGGCGGGGGCAGACCTGGTCCGGTCGGCGGCGGCCGACCGGGGGGCCTGGCCGGCGGGCGCGCCGGGCGGCTGAGAGCCCCGCCCGCCGGACGCGGCACCGGCAGCACGAGCAGGCGGGCCGGCAGGTGCCCCAGGGCGCTCCGGGGACCAGGCAACAGGCGCAGCCCCGGCAGCAGGTCCGGCTCCTCGCCGAAACCACCGCCCCCTCGCCCGAACCAGCCCACGGACTCGGCCCGAGCAGCGGGCGCCCCCTCCTGGGGCCCCTCACCGGAACCACCGCCCCCTCGCCCCGACCGCCCGCCGGACGCGGCACCGGCAGCACGAGCAGGCGGGCCGGCAGGTGCCCCAGGGCGCTCCGGGGACCAGGCAACAGGCGCAGCCCCGGCAGCAGG
>NZ_JOIU01000052.1 GCF_000720135.1 Streptomyces sp. NRRL S-1022
AGCTTCGACAACTCCCGCGCGTCCTTCGGCGCCACCCGGGACGGATCCGCGATCTCCGGAACGTCCACCGCACGTCCAGCGGTCTGCACGGTCGTCGTCGGCATCACATGTCCCTCTCAGGCGATCGGCCCCGTCTCGCCGGTCCATTGTCCGGCAAGCCCGCGTCTACCCCGTATTCCGGCCGGCATTCCCGGCATTCCTCGGAGAGGGCCGGCCGGAGTCGCGGCTCAGCTCGTCGTCAGGGTGACGTCGTCGACGACGAAGCTGGTCTGGAGGCTGGAGTCCTCGGTGGCGGTGAAGGTCAGCGTGATCTGCCGGCCGAGGTACTGGCTCAGGTCCAGGGTGCGCTCGGTGTACCCCGTGGCCGCGTCGGCGTTGGAGTACGTCTGCTTCACGGTCCCGTCGACCTTGACCTGGAAGGTGTCGTACGCCGTCGTGCCCGACTCGGCGGTGTCGGCGTGCAGCCAGTACTTCAGGGTCGCCCTGGTGCAGCCTGACGGGACGGTCACGGTCTGGCCGACGGTGTCGGTGGCCGCGTAGCCGTAGCCCGCGAGCCAGGCGTAGCGGGTACCGGAGTGCGCGGACTGGCCGCTGAACGTGCCGATCGCACCGGTGTCACCCGTCCACGGCGACGTACCGCTCTCGAACCCGCCGTTGGAGACGGCCTGGGAGGCCGTGCAGCCGCCCGCGCCCTTGACGGTGAGCGTGTACGAGGCGGTGTGCGTGGTGGTACCGGTACCGGTGCCGGTGATCGTGAGCGGGTACGTGCCGGGCGGCACGGAGGAGCCGACGGAGACCGTCGCCGTGGAGGAGGCGCCGGAGGTCACCGAGGCCGGGCTGAAGGAGACCGTGACGCCCGAGGGGGCGCCCGAGGCGGACAGGGTCACCGTCTGCGCCGAGCCGCTGGTGGTGGCCGTGGAGACGGTGGTGGTCAGCGAGGTGCCCGGGTCGGTGCTGCCGGTGGCGGGGCTCGCCGAGACCGAGAAGTCGTTCGTGGGGGCGGTGTCCGCGACCGCCTGCTTCCACAGCGTGTAGGCGACGCCGTCGGCGCTGCGGTTCAGCCCGGTGGCGTTGATGTTGGCGGTGGTGTCGCAGGAGGAGTGGTAGCAGCCGTCGTACGCGGCGCCTGCCGTACCGCCCCACTTGGCCGCCTGCGCCGAGGTCTTGCGGGCGCTCGCGCCCATGGCGTAGCCGGAGGTCGGGATGCCGTAGTTCTCGAAGGAGTAGTCGTCGGAGCGGCCCGCGCCCTCGGTGTTCTCCTCGGGCTGGAGGTTCAGCGAGTCCCAGTACGCCTTCATGGGCGCGGCGGCGGCGGAGGTGATGTGGTTGATGAAGTAGCCGCCGTTGGGCGAGGCGACCATGTCGAAGTTGTAGTAGGCCTTGATCGCCGTGCGCTGCGCGGAGGTCAGCGAACGGGCGTAGAAGTCCGAGCCGTTGAGGCCCTGCTCCTCGTCCGTCCACCAGCCGAAGCGGACGCGCGCGGCCATCGACGGCTTGGTCTCGGCCAGTTTGAGCGCGACCTCCAGGAGGGTCGCGCTGCCGGAGCCGTTGTCGTTGATGCCGGGTCCGGCGGAGACGCTGTCCAGGTGGGAGCCGAACATGTAGACCTTCGACGCGTCGCCCTGGGGCCACTCGGCGATCAGGTTGGGCCCGGCGCCGCTGGTGCAGCCGGAGGTGCAGGCCTGCTCGGTGACGGTGTAACCGGCCGCCTGGAGCTTGCCCTTCACATAGGCGACCGAGTCACGGTAGCCCTGGGTGGTGGACCTGCGGTTGCCGCCGTTGCGGCTGGCTATGGCGTTGAGTTCGGTGAGGTGCGCCTGTACCCGGCTGACGTCGATGTCGGGTACGGTCGCGGCCGCGGCCGGGGCAGCCGCCGCCGTGGCGTGGCCGCCGGGGGCCGCCTGGGCGCTCGCGGGCAGCAGGGTGAGGCCCGCGGCGGCCGTGGCCAGGGCGAGGCCGGCCAGGGAGAGTCTTCGGGGTCGTAGCACCATGTCTCCTTGTGGGGTGGAGGAAACGGGAGGCGGGCGCCGGCCTGGGTGGGCCGTGCCGCTTCACCCTGATGAGCATGCGCATGCCAAGACCGGTTCAAGCCTCCGCGCGCCAGACCGGCCGGATGCGTGCCGCCTGGTGCACCATGTTCCTCCCGGGGCTACCGTACGGTAACCGCGCGGCCCTACGCTGCCGTCAACTCGGCGACAGCGAAGGGAAGTTCGGGGATGCGTGGATTGAGACGGCTGGCGGCGCTCGCGGGGGCCGCGGCTCTGCTGGCGGTGGCACCGGGCAACGCACAGGCGGCGTCGCCGAAGTTCTCCGAGACGACGGCCATCGGCACGCACAACGCGTACGACAAGTCCAAGTACACGTACTTCGCACAGGCGCTGGACTCCGGCGCCTCACTGCTGGAACTGGACGTCTACGCCGACACCCTCAGCCACCGCTGGCGGGTCAGCCACAGCAACCCGCTGGGCAACGACAACAACTGCGAGGCGGCGAAGACCCCCGGCGAGCTGTACAGCAAGAGCCGCAACCAGGACCTCGGCAGCTGCCTGGACAACATGGCCGCCTGGAACCAGCTCCACCCCGACCACCCGCCGATCCTCGTCAAGGTGGAGCTGAAGGTCGGGTTCAACAACAACGCGGGCCTCGGACCGGACGAGTTCGACACGCTCGTGGCACAGAAACTGGGCGCCGGCGTCTACAAGCCGGCCGACCTGCTCGGCGGGACGTACCCCACGCTGGACGCGGCGGCGAAGGCCAACGCCTGGCCCGCCCGGGACTCCCTCAGGGGCAAGTTCCTCTTCGACCTGATCCCGGGCACGGTGGAGCAGTCCAACCCGTTCGACCACTACTGGACGGACGAGGAGTACGGCGACCACCTGCGCGACCTCTCCGCGGCCGGGAACATCTCGGCGGCCCAGGCCTTCCCGGCCGTGCTCGGCGCGGCGAACGGCGATCCGCGCACCAGCCGCTACGACGCCTCGATCCGCCCCTGGTTCGTGTTCTTCGACGGTGACGCGGCCGCCTACGTCAACAACGGCTACGACACCTCGTTCTACTCCGCGAACCACTACATCCTCATCGCCACGGACGCCCACGGCGTGTCCCCGGCGATCTCCTCCACCAACCCGACGGACGCCGAAGTCGCCGCGCGGCTGGCCCTCCTGGCCGGGAAGCACGCGAGCCTGATCACCTCGGACTGGTCGGCGAAGTCCGCGTCGGTGCTGAGTTCGGTGACCACCCGGAGCTGAGGTTCCGGACAGCGGCTCGCGGGGGACAACCCTCACATGCTGCATGGCATCGACGTGAGCGTCTTCCAGTCCTCCTCCTACGGAACGGACGGCCTCTCCTTCGCCTTCATCAAGGCGACGGAGGGCCGTTCGTACGTCAATCCCCGGCTGACCGCGCAGACGAAGACCGCCCGCGACGCCGGACTGGTCGTCGGCTTCTACCACTTCCTGTGGCCGGGCGACCTCACCGCCCAGGCCGAGTACTTCCTCCGCCACGCCCCGGACCGCGCCGGCGACATCCTCGCGGTCGACTGGGAGACCACGGGCGACGGAACGCACGCGAGCAACGCGGAGAAGGACCGCTTCCTGCGCAAGCTGAAGGAGTTACGGCCGCACAACCGGGTCGTGCTCTACTGCAACCGGCACTTCTGGCTCGACCTCGACACGACCTCCTATGCCGGGGACGGGCTGTGGATCGCCGACTACGTCACCGCGGGCAAGCCGCGCATCAAGGCGAAGTGGCGGTTCCACCAGTACACCAGCGAACCCCACGACAAGGACGTGGCGGACTTCGCGAGCAAGGCGGCGCTGAAGGAGTGGGCCACCCCCTAGGGGCCGGGCGCGGGCCCGGCCCCGGACATCAGCCCCGGAAGTCGGCCGGGCGTTCCGGGGAGGCTTCGGCCAGGGCCTTCTCCACGGCGGGCCGGCCGGCCCGGAGACCGTACACCGGGGTGCCGGGCTGCTGGCGCCAGGAGTCGGCGATGGTGCCGGCGTCGACCGTGTCGAAGCCCAGTTCGTCGATCAGGGCGCGGACCTTCTGCTTGGCGGCCTCGTCGTCGCCGGCGACCGGGAGGGCCATGCGGTCGGGGTCGCCCGCGGGGCGGTGCCGGTCCAGGATGTCCTGGGCGTAGGTGCCGTTGAAGGCCTTGATCACCGGGTGGCCGAGGTGCCGCTCGGTCCAGCGGCTCTCGGTGAGGCCCTCGTCCTCGATGGCCGCGATCCGGCCGTCCCGCTGCTGCGGGTAGTAGTTGCCGGTGTCGATCACCGCGGCTCCCTCGGCCGCGCCGTCCAGCAGACCCGCGGGCAGGGCCGGGACCGCCTTCAGGGGAACGGTGACGACGACCACCTCGGCGCCCTTGGCCGCGTCCTCGGCCCGGACCGCGGTGGCGCCGGTCTCCTCGGCCAGTTCCCGGAGTGTCGCGGGGCCGCGGGAGTTCGCGACGGAGACGTCGTGGCCGAGAGCGGTGAGCCGCCGGGTGAGGTTGCCGCCGATGTTTCCCGCGCCGATGATGCCGATCTTCATGGCTGGCCTTCCGGATGTCGATGCATGTGCATGCTTCTGTCGTCCGGGTCAACCTCATGCCGGCGCGGCCTATTCCGCGCTGCCGCCGAACGGACGGCAGGGGGCGCCCGTTCCGGCCGGAACGGGCGCCCCCTGCCGTCGCCGGGTCACTTGTTCAGGTAAGCCCAGAACTCGTCGAACGACAGCACCTTGTCGCCGTTGAGGTCGCGGGACGCGATGATGGCCGCCGCGACCGTCTCGGTGACGTTCCAGTCACCTTGCTGCGCCAGGGCGGACTTGAACTCCGCTGCGGTGATGAATCCGTCACCGTCCGCGTCGATCCGCTGGAACTGCTTGCGTGCTTCCTCGATGTCCGCCACCGATCCGCCCCTTTTTGTTCGTGTTTCTCATGCCGTGCTGGCGTACTGACGCTGGTCAGATTAACGGCCCGCCGGACACCGGACCGCGCCGACCACCCAGGAGGTCTGCGAGGCTGGGTCCTTCGGTGGGCGAAACACTCGGGGAGCGGGCCGTGGAGACCTTGCGGGACATTCTCGACGCGGCGGCGGCCGGCGTCTTCCCGGCCGCGGACGGCGGTACGACGGTCGTACCGCAGCCGTCACCGCGGGACGCCGGGGTGATGTCGTTCACCGGGCACTCGGTGGTCTTCACCGACGAGGACCCGCGGTGGGTGCGCGAGGCCCTGCGCGGCACGGACTGCGACGCGCTGGCGGCGCCGTTGCACCCCCGGTTCCTGACCGCCCTCATGGACCGGACCGGGCGCCGCGGCGAGACGGTGGACGCGGTGCTGGTGGCCGGGCCGCTGCCGGGCCGGCCGGCGCTCGCGCTGCGCGGGATCGCGGACCCCGGTCATCCCCGGATCGGCTACGCCCGGGGGCGCCGCGACGAGGTGCGCGCCTGGACCGCCGAGGGCGGGGTGCTGGTCATGGGACGGGGGGTCGCCGGGCGGCTGGAGGTGTCGGTCGAGGTGGACGAGGGAGCACAGGACCGGGGGCTCGGCCGGCTGCTGGTGACCGCGGCCAGGCAGCTCGCCGGGGAGCCGCTGTGGGCCCAGGTCGCCCCGGGGAACGCCCGCAGCCTGCGGGCGTTCCAGGCGGCCGGTTACCGTCCGGTCGGCGCGGAGCTGCTGCTTCAGCGGAAGATGCCGGTGTGCCCCAGTGAGTAGCGGCCCGGCTGGGGGTAGACGGCGAGGCCGTGGGGGCCGCTGCCGACCTTGATGCGGGCGACCAGGGCGCCGGTGCGGGTGTCGATGGCGTACACCTCGGCGTTGTAGCGGCCGGAGAGCCACAGGACCTTGCCGTCGGCGGAGACTCCGCCCATGTCGGGGCTGCCGCCGCCGGGCAGGTGCCACTTCCTGGTGAGCCGGTCCTGGGTGAAGTCGAACACGGAGATGGTGCCCTCGCCGCGGTTGGAGACGTACATCTCGCGGGAGTCGCGGCTGACGTAGAGGCCGTGGGCGCCCTTGCCGGTGGCCAGGAACCGGGGCCGGGTGAAGCGGTCGCCGTCGAGGATCCACAGCCCGTTCGCCATCATGTCGGCGATGTAGAACAGCTTGCCGTCCGGGGCGATCTTGACGTCCTGCGGCATGGCGCCGCGCAGCGGCAGCTTCTCCTGGGCGACGACCTTCATCCGGGCCGTGTCGACCTTGAGGATCTCGCCGCTGAACTCGCAGGAGACGATGAAGTAGCGGCCGTCGACGGAGAAGTCGGCGTGGTTCACGCCGTAGCAGGTGACGGGGACGGTCTTGACGACCTTCATGGTGTGCGCGTCCCGGAAGACCAGCTCGCGGTCCATGGAGGCCATGACGACCGCGTACTTGCCGTCGGGCGTGAAGTACAGGTTGTACGGGTCGTGCACGGCGACCGGCTTGCCGGCCCGGCCGGTGCGCGGGTCGATGGGGGTGAGGCTGTTGCCGAGGTCGTTGTTGACCCACAGGGTCCTCAGGTCCCAGGACGGTACGACGTGCTGGGGCTGGCGGCCCACCGGGATGGTCTCGACGACCTTGCGGGTCGCGGGGTCGATGACGGTGACGGTGTCGGAGTTGGTGTTCGGCACGTACACCCGGGAGGGGAAGTCCCGGACCACGGGCGAGAACCGGCCCGGCCGGTCGGCGGCGTACAGGTCGGCCGGGTCCTCGACCGGGGGCATCCCGGGCAGCACGTTCACCCGCGGCTTGGTCACCCGCGGCGGGACCGGGGCCTTACTGCCGAGGGCCTCGCTCTCGCGGTCCCCGCCGCCACCGCACGCGGAGAGCAGCGTCAGGGCGGTGAGGGCGGCACCGGCGGCCAGCAGGCGGGCGGCTTTCGTGGTTCGCATCAGCTCAGCAGCTCCGTGGTGGTGACCGCGCGCAGTCCGCGGCGGCCGAGTTCGGTCAGGACGTCGGGGAGGGCGGCGACCGTGTCCGGGTAGCCGAAGTGCAGGCTCACCACGGATCCGTTGCGCACGCCGGCGAGGACCTCGCGGGTGACGGCGGCGGCGCCGGGGCGGGTGTAGTCGAGCGAGTCGACGTCGTACGACAGCACGTGCGGGTAGCCGGCGGCGCGGGCCAGCCGGGCCACGAGCGGGGAGGCGGTGGGGGCGCGGGAGGGGCGGAACCAGGTGCCGATGGAGCCGGTGAGCCGCTTGAGCCGCTCGGCGCAGTCGGTGATCTCCCGGCGGGCGTCCGCCTCGGCCAGGGTGTTGACGCCGATGTGCCGCTGGGTGTGGTTGCCGAGGTCGTGGCCGCCGTCGAGGATGCGGCGGGCGAGGTCGGGGTGCTCGTCCAGCCAGGTGCCGACGGCGAGCACGGTGAGCCGGGCGCCGTGCCGCTCGGCCGTGGTGAGCAGGGCGCGGGCGAGGGCGGGGTCGCCCTGGCCGTGGAAGGTGAGGGCCACCCGGGGGCGGCTGCGCGGGCCGTGGGTGATCTGGGCGGGCAGGCCCGGGTAACCGCGGGGGGCGGCGGCCGCGGAGGGGTGGACGGAAGGGGACGCGGGGGACACGGGGGACGTGGGGGACGTGGCTTGTCCACCAGGAACAGCCCGCGTCCGCTGACGTCGAGTTCCTGGACCGGCATCAGGCAGGGCAGCCCGCGCGAGGGATCGCGGACCTCGACCCGGATCCAGCCGGTGCGGCGGCGCATCCGCAGGCCGAAGACCCGGGCGCCGGTGTGCCGCACGGCGTTGCCGACGAGTTCCGACACGAGTAAGACCGCATCCTCCGCCAGCTTGGGGCTGAGCCGCCAGGTGCGCAGGACCACGACCTGGGCGAGCCGGCGGGCGGTGGCGGCGGATTCGGGGCGGGACGGCAGCGGCACCTCCGCCTCCGTCGGGTTGCCGAACAGTTCGATCGCCTTGAGCGCCTGTTCGTCCTCGACCGCGGGCGACCAGCGCGCCGCGGCTGCACGGCTGTGTCCCCGCGGCTGTTCGATGCCCTCCAGCCCCGCCATGCCCCCATGATGGCCGTCCGGAGCCGACTTGGGGGCCGTTCCGGAGGAATACGCCCCCCGCACGCCCCCGTTCCACGCCCGTCGGTCGGCATATGCCTTCGGCATGACAGCGTCGGACACAGCCCGGCTGACCTGCGCAGACGGCACACTTCCGGGCAAGCGCCAGGCTCCCTCGACAAGGCAGACTTAAGGCTGCCTTAAGGCTCCCATAAACCGCCCCATCGAGGGACCCGGCGGAGGTGACCCGTCAACTGCCCGCCACCCGGAGGGAGTCGGCGGGGTGCGCGGGCCGTCGGCGGTCAGACGAACTTGGCCTTGCCCGGCCCCTCCTCCACGAAGCTGCGCATGCCCCGCTCGCGGTCCTCGGTGGCGAACAGACCGGCGAACCAGTTCCGTTCGACGGCGAGCCCGGTGTCGATGTCGGCCTCCAGACCGGTGTCGACCGACTCCTTGGCCGCGCGCAGCGCGAGCGCCGGACCCTGGGCGAGCTTCGCGGCCCAGGCGTGCGCCTGCTCGTACACCTCGGCGGCCGGGACGACCCGGTCCACCAGGCCGATGGCGAGGGCCTCGTCGGCCTTGACCTGCCGGCCGGTGAAGATCAGGTCCTTGGCCTTGGAGGGGCCGATCAGCCGCGGCAGCCGCTGGGTGCCGCCGGCGCCCGGGATCAGCCCCAGCAGGATCTCGGGCTGGCCGAGCTTGGCGTTGTCGGCGGCGATGCGGTAGTCCGCGCACAGGGCCAGCTCGCAGCCGCCGCCGAGCGCGTAGCCGGTGACGGCGGCGACGACCGGCTTGGGGATGCGGGCCACGGCGGTGAAGGCGTCCTGCAGGCCGCGGGAGCGCCGGACCATCGCGGGATGGTCCATGTTCTGCATCTCCTTGATGTCCGCGCCGGCCGCGAACACCCGCTCGCCGCCGTAGATCACCACGGCGCGCACGTCGTCGCGGTGCGTGGCCTCCTCGGCGAGTTCCTTCAGCCGGTCCTGGGTGGCGATGTCCAGCGCGTTCATCGGCGGCCGGTCCAGACGCAGGGTGCCGACGCCTTCGGCGACTTCCAGAGTGACGGTCATGCAGGTCAGGTTAACGGCCACTAACGACAGTGGGCCCGGTGCCGTTCCTCACAGCACCGGGCCCGTCCGTCAGCCGGGGGTCACTTCTTCCAGTCGGCCCACGCCATGTTCCAGCCGTTGAGGCCGTTGTCCGGGGCCACCGTGGCGTCGTGGGAGTTCTTGACGACCACCACGTCGCCGATCATCGAGTGGTCGAAGAACCAGGCGGCCGGGACGGAGCCGTCGTAGCCGCCGCGGACGTCGCGCAGGCCCACGCAGCCGTGGCTGGCGTTGTAGTTGCCGAAGGCGTCACCGCCCCAGTAGTTGCCGTGGATGAAGGTGCCGGAGGTGGTGAGGCGGATGGCGTGCGGGACGTCCTTGATGTCGTACTCGCCGCCGTAGCCGACCGTCTCGCCGTTCATCCGGGTGACGGCGAGCTTCTCGCTCATGACCATCTGGCCGTTCCAGGTCTCGTAGCCGGGCTTGCCGGTGGTGACCGGGAGGGTTTTGACGACCTTGCCGTCCTGGGTGACCTTCATCGTGTGCTTCTTGGCGTCCACGACGGAGACCTGGTTGCGGCCGATGGTGAACTTCACGGTCTTGCGCTGCTTGCCGTAGACACCGGCGCGGCCCTCGACGCCGTCCAGGTCGAGGTCGACGGTGACCTTCGTGCCCGCCTTCCAGTACTTCTCGGGGCGGAAGTCCAGGCGGTCGTTGCCGAACCAGTGGCCCTCGACGTCGACGGCCGGCTCGGTCTTGATCTTCACGGCCTTCTCGACCGCCGCGGGGCTGGTGATGCCCCGGGTGAAGCGTATGGAGAACGGCATGCCGACGCCGACCGTGGAGCCGTCCTCGGGGGTGAAGTAACCGACGAAGGTGTTCTTCGGGGTGAGCGTCGTGAAGGTGGCGTCCTCGGCGGCCTCGCGGCCCTCGGCGTCCTTCGCCACCGCGTGCACGGTGTACTTGGTGGCCGCCGCCAGATGCGACGACGGCGTCCAGGAGGAGCCGCCCCCGGTGAGGGCGCCCTCGACCTTCGTGCCCTTCTCGTCCTTGACGGTGACCTCGGTCAGCTTGCCCTGGGCGACGCTGACCTTCAGCGCGCCACTGGTGTCGACGCCGGTGGCGCCGGACTTGGGCGCGATGCTGACCGCGGCCGCGGACTGCGCGCCCTTCCGGCTGCCGCCCTTGCCCTTGCCGTCCCCGGAACCGGACCCCGATCCGCCGCCTCCGCCGCACGCGGCGAGCGACAGCACCAGGGCGCCGGCTATGACTGCCAGTCCCCTACGGCCTCGCCGCCCCCGAGCCGACGCCCCCGCTACAGGCCGCATGTTCAAGTTGTTCTCCCCTCGCCGGACCCCTGATCAGGCCCGCTCCCCACCACGTTGTGCGCGCATATTAGCTGCCAGGTTTTGAGCGGGGTGTCAGGCGAATGTCACCGTTCCGTCGCAACTTCCGCCCGGCACCCGCACCCGCGCCCCCACCCCTCACCTGGTTACTTCTCCGCGCTGCCCGCTTTCCACTCCTTCCAGCCCATGTTCCATCCCCCGAGGCCGTTGTCGGGTGCGACCGTTTTGTCCTTGCTGTTCACGACTTCGACGACGTCCCCGACGAGGCTGCGGTCGAAGAACCAGCCGGCCGGGGTGTCCGAGCTGCCGCCCTTGACGTCCACGAGGCCCACGCAGCCGTGGCTGACGTTGACCCGGCCGGGGGCGTCCGTGGCCCAGTAGTTGCCGTGCAGGAAGGTGCCGGACTCGGTGAGCCGCATGGCGTGCGGGACGTCGGCGATGTCGTACTCGGCGCCGAGGCCGACCGTCTGGCTGTTCATGCGGGTGACCTCCAGCATGTCCATCACCACCATCTTCCCGTTGTAGGTCGGGTGCTTGGGGGCGCCCGCGGTGACGGGGACGGTGGCCAGGAGCTGCCCGTCGCGCCGTACGTCCATGGTGTGCCGGGCCGCGTCGACCAGGGAGACCTGGCTGCGGCCGACGGTGAAGGAGAAGGTCCTGTCCTGCAGGCCGTAGATCCCGCGGGCGCCCTCGACGTCCCGCAGGCCCAGGTCGACGGTGACCTCGGTGCCCGGCTTCCAGTAGTGCTCGGGGCGGAAGTCCAGCCGGCCCTTGCCGAACCAGTGCGGGCGGATCTCGACCGGGGGCCGGGCGCTGACCCGGACGGCCCGTTCGACGGCGGCGCGGTCGGTGATCTCCTGGCTGAAGGAGAGCGAAACGATCATGCCGGTGCCGACGGTGGCGCGGTTCTCCGGGGTGACGTAGGCGATGAACCGCCGGTCGGGGACGTAGGTGGTGAAGGTGGTGTGACGGGCCGCGCGGCGGCCGTGGGAGTCCAGCGCGACCACGTCGACGGTGTACTTGGCGGCCAGCGCCAGCCGGTCCTCGTCCGGCCGCCAGGTCAGCCCGTCCTCGTCGACGTGCCCCGGGACCGGCGTGTCCTGCGCGTCCTGGGACCTGACCACGGTCACCTTCTCCAGGCGCCCGCCGGGCACCCGTACGCGCAGCCGGTCGCCGGGCCGTACGGCCTTGCTGCCGTCGTCCGGGGTCACCCGGATGACGTCCTCGGGAGGCGGCGGCTCCCCCAGTGCCCCGCCCATGCCCAGCGGGCCCGAGCCGTCCGCGGAGCAGCCCGCGAGCAGCCCCGCCCATGTCAGTGCGGCGGCCAGCGCGGCCCCCGCGCGCCGTGCGCGTCCTGTTACGTGCCTCACGCAGGGCTCAACGACGGGCACGCTCCGGGGAAACGTGAGTGCGAGCCACGCGCTGGGCAGAACAGAGGCAAGGACGACACGTCGGGGAGCCGCCGCGCCCGCCTCGGAGCCGTCGGGGCGCAGTCGTACCGGGCGGCCGGGGGAGCCGGAACGCTCCCCCGGCCGCTCGGCACGGCCGGACGCGCCCCTCGGGCGTGCCCACCGAGAAGAGGGGCCGACAGTGACGAGCGCAGCCGAGCAGCGGGCGCCGGCCGGGGAGCCGGCCACCGGGAGCGGGCAACCGGCGGCGGTGAACGGCGCCCGGCGGGCCGTACCGCCCGTCCCGGCCGTGTGGCCGGGTGCGCCGACCCCGCTGGGCGCCCGGTTCCGGGTCGGCCCGGACGGGGTCGCCGGCACCAACTTCGCGCTGTGGGCGGCCGGCGCGGAGGCGGTCCGGCTCAGCCTGTTCGACGAACAGGGCCGGGAGACGCGCATTCCGCTGACCGAACTGACGCACGAGATCTGGCACGGCTTCGTGCCGGGCGTGATGCCCGGGCAGCGGTACGGCTACCGGGTCGAGGGCCGCTGGGACCCGTGGACCGGCGCCCGCTGGAACCCGGCGAAGCTCCTGCTCGACCCGTACGCCCGCGCCGTGGACGGCGAGTTCGGCCTGCCGCCGGAGGTGTACGGGCACGTGCGGGACTGGCCGGACCAGTCGGTCGCCGACACCGTGCGCGACGAACGGGACTCGGCGCCCCACGTCCCGAAGGGCGTCGTCGTCCACGACGACGACGACTGGTCCGACGACCGCCGCCCCAAGACGCCCTGGGCCGACTCGGTCATCTACGAGCTGCACGTCCGGGGCTTCACCAAGCTGCACCCGGACATCCCCGAGGAGCTGCGCGGCACCTACGCGGGCCTCGCGCACCCGGCCGCGATCGAGCACCTGGTGAAGCTTGGCGTCACGGCCGTCGAGCTGCTGCCCGTGCACCAGTTCGCGCACGAGGACCACCTGCTGCGCCGGGGCCTGAGGAACTACTGGGGCTACAACTCCATCGGCTACTTCGCCCCGCACGCCGCCTACGCGGCCTCGGGTACGACCGGACAGCAGGTCGGCGAGTTCAAGCGGATGGTGCGCGCGCTGCACGCGGCCGGCATCGAGGTCATCCTCGACGTGGTCTACAACCACACCGCGGAGGCCGGCGAGCTGGGGCCGACGCTGTCCCTGAAGGGCATCGACAACCGCGGCTACTACCGGCTCCAGGACGACGCCCGCCGGTACGCCGACTACACCGGCTGCGGCAACACGCTGCACGTGGTCCAGCCGCAGGTGCTGCGCCTGATCACCGACTCGCTGCGCTACTGGGTCACCGAGATGGGCGTGGACGGCTTCCGCTTCGACCTCGCGGCGGCGCTGGCGCGCTCGATGCACGACGTCGACATGCTCTCCCCGTTCCTCGCGGTCATCGCGCAGGACCCGGTGCTGCGCCGGGTGAAGCTGATCGCCGAGCCGTGGGACATCGGCTCCGGCGGTTACCAGGTGGGCGCGTTCCCGCCGCTGTGGACCGAGTGGAACGACCGCTACCGCAACGCCGTCCGGGACTTCTGGCGGCACGCCCTGCCCGACGTGCGCGAGATGGGCTACCGTCTCTCCGGCTCCAGCGACCTGTACGCCTGGGGCGGCCGGCGCCCCTACGCCTCCGTCAACTTCGTCACCGCGCACGACGGTTTCACCCTGCGCGACCTGGTGTCGTACGGCACCAAGCACAACGAGGCCAACGGCGAGAACAACCGCGACGGCACCGACGACAACCGCTCCTGGAACTGCGGCGCCGAGGGCGAGACCGACGACGAGCGGGTGCGCGCGCTGCGGCGCCGGCAGCTGCGCAACCTGCTGACGACCCTGCTGCTGTCCACCGGCGTGCCCATGCTGGTCGCGGGTGACGAACTCGGCCGCACCCAGCGCGGCAACAACAACGCCTACTGCCAGGACAACGAGATCGGCTGGCTGGACTGGTCGCTGCTGCGGGAGCCCGGCTGGCGGGCCCTGTTGGACCTGACCTCGCGGCTGATCGCGCTGCGCCACCGGCACCCGGTGCTGCGCCGGCGGGCCTTCTTCTCCGGGCGCGCCCAGACCGCGGACGGGCTGCGGGACCTGGCCTGGTTCACCTCGCGGGGCGCGGAGATGACCGAGGGCGACTGGTACGCGCCCGCCGCCACGCTCGGCATGTACCTGTCCGGGCGGGACATCCCGGGCCGCGACGAGCGGGGCGCGCCGGTGGTGGACGACAGCTTCCTCGCGGTGCTGCACGCCGGCGACCGGCCCACCGGCTTCGTGCTGCCGGGAGCGCCCTGGGCCGAGCGGTACGAGGTGGTCGTGGACACCTCGGTGGAGGAACAGGCGCAGGCGCCCGGTACGGTCCACCGGGCGGGGGCGGAGATCACGGTGCCGGCCCGGGCGGTGCTGCTGCTGCGGGTCGCCTGAGCCGCACCCGTCCGGGCGTGACGTGGATCACGGTCCGCGGGTGCAGCGCCGGCCGGGGTCCAGGGCCTTACCCCTGGTGGAGGAAGAGCCGGCGAGAACGGGGACCGTGAGGATGGAGCAGACCAGGGCCGGTGAGTACGACGCGTTCGTGGCGGCCCGCTGGTCGGTGTTGTTCCATCTCGCCCGTCTGCTCACCGGAGGGGACCGGCACCGCGCCGAGGACCTGTTGCAGGAGTCCTTGGTCAAGCTGTGGTTCGTCTGGCCGAGGGTCGCCGACGAGGCGCCGGAGGCCTATGTGCGCAAGGTGCTGGCGCGGGCCGCGGCCCGCTCGGCGCGGCGGCGCTGGTGGGGCGAGCGCCCTGTGGAGCAGCTGCCCGAGGTGGCGGCGGCCGGTGACATGTCGGCGACCGTGGCCGAGCGCTCCCGGCTGGAGGCGGCGCTGGCGCAGCTGACGCCGCAGCAGCGGGCCGCCGTCGTCCTGCGCTACTACCAGGACCTGCCCGACCGGCAGGTCGCCGAGACCCTGGGCTGCCCGGTGGGCACCGCCCGGTCCCATGCCGCGCGCGGGGTGGCCCGGCTGCGCCGGCTCCTGTCCGACGTCATCGAGCCGGTGGGGTGAGGGAGAGCCCATGGACCGCATGGATCACACGGATGGCACGGATGGCATGGACCGCGGGGACGGGATCGGCCGCGGGGACGGGCCGGACCGCGGGAACCGGATGGACCGCATGGATCACACACGCCGTATGGAGCCGCTGACCCCGCCGGGCGGCACGGACCGGCCGCACGGGGCCCCCGGCGCCGGCCGCGAGGACGGCACGGACGGTTCCGACCTGTTCGAGCGGCAGCTGGTGCAGCTCATGCACCGGGCCCAGCAGCCCGCACCCTTCGAGGCCCGGCACCGGGAGGCGCTGCGCGCCGGTGTGCGGGCCCGGCGCCGGGTGCGCACGGCACGCCGGGCGGCCGGCTCGGTGCTGGCCGTGGCCGGGCTCGGCTTGGGGCTGTTCCTGTGGCCGCACGGCCACACCGACGACCGGCCCACGGCACCGCACCCCCGGCCCCTGATCAGCCCGTCACCCACGCCGAGCACCTCGCCGTCGCCGTCACCCACCGAGTCGCCGAGCGCGCCGCCGTCCACGACGTTCCCGGCGACGACGACGGACTCCCCGACGCCGACCCGGTCCCAATCGTCCTCCGTCCCGCCGGCGACCGCCACGAGTACCGCCACCGCCTCGCACCGGCCACCGCCGGCCACCGCAACCGCCCAGGAGGGCAGCACGACCGCGCCGGCCACTGCGCCGGTGAGCGAGCCCGCCGAGCCGTCGGGCGAGCCCTCCTCGACGACCGGCGCGACCGGCTAGTCCGCGCGCCTCCGCCCTGCCGCCCGCTCCCGCGTGCCCTCGGCATGCCCGATGAACAGGAACAAACGGGGTAAACAGTGATATTCACCCGACCGAGCCGACCGGCCCTTCCCCCGGCCGTGGCACCGGCGCCCCGGCGCACTCCGCTGCCGACGGGCCGCGAGGAGCCCGTCCTGGACGTGGCCGTACCGGTGTTCAACGAGGAGAAGGACCTGGAACCCAACGTCCGGCGGCTGCACGCGCACCTGCGGGACACCTTCCCCTACCCGTTCCGGATCACCATCGCCGACAACGCGAGCACCGACCGCACCCCGGCCATCGCCGCCCGGCTGGCCGGCGAACTGACCGAGGTCGTCTCGCTGCGGCTGCCGCGCAAGGGCCGGGGCAGGGCGCTGCGGGCCGCCTGGTCGGGGTCCCGGGCGCCCGTGCTGGCGTACCTCGACGTGGACCTGTCCACCGGGCTCACCGCGCTGCTGCCGCTGGTCGCCCCGCTCATCTCGGGCCACTCCGACCTGGCCATCGGCACCCGGCTGGCACCCGGCGCGCGGGTCGTGCGGGGACCCAAGCGCGAGGTCATATCGCGGTGCTACAACGTCCTGCTGCGGTGCACGCTCGCCGTCGGCTTCTCCGACGCGCAGTGCGGTTTCAAGGCGGTCCGGCGGGAGGCCGCCGAGCGGCTGCTGCCGCTGGTGCGGGACGGGGAGTGGTTCTTCGACACCGAGCTGCTGGTGCTCGCCGAGCGGGCCGGACTGAGGATCCACGAGGTGCCGGTGGACTGGGTCGACGACCCGGACAGCAGCGTCGACATCGTCGCCACCGCGCTGGCCGACCTGCGCGGGATCCTCCGGATGCGGCGCACTCTGGCCCGCCGCCGGCCGGGGCCGGTCGCCCCGTGACCGCGACCGTGCCCGGCCTGCGCACCGCGGCCCCCGGTCCCGCGTCCGTCTCCCGGTCCGGGGCCGCCGTCCGCCGGTACGGACCGGTCCTCGCCGTGTTCGGCACGCTGAAGCTGGCCGGTTTCTGCTCCTTCATGTACCTGCTGTCCTCCACCGGGGACTTCCACCGCAGGCACCCCCGGTTCGGCGGCGGCGCCCACGCCTGGGACGTGCTGGCCACCTGGGACGGCTGGTGGTACCAGCAGATCGCGCTGCACGGCTACGACCCGAGGCTCGTCCCGGTGCCGGGCGCCACCGGCCTGATCACGCTGGAGGGCAACTCGGCGGCGTTCTTCCCGCTCTACCCGGCGCTGATGCGGCTGACCTCGGCGGTCACCGGTCTCGGCGTGTACGGCGCCGGGCTGCTGGTCTCGGTCGTCGCCTCCTTCGCCGCCGCCCTCGGCATCCACGCCGTCGCCGAGCGGTTCGGCGGCCGGCGGGCCGGGCTCGTGGCGGCCGGACTGTGGGCGGTGTGGCCGGGCTCGGGCGTGGAGTGGGCGGTGTACTCCGACTCGCTGTACGTGGCGCTGGCCGTGTGGGCCTGCCACGCCGTGCTGACCCGCCGCTGGCTCACCGCCGGCGTGCTCACCTTCGCCGCCGGCCTGAACCGGCCCACGGCCGCCGCGCTGATCGCCGCGCTCGGCGTGGCCGCGCTGCTCTGCCTGCGCCGCCGCGAGGAGGGCCCGCTGCGTCCGCTGCTCGCCACCGCCCTGGCCCCGCTGGGGCTGCTCGGCTACCTGCTGTGGGTCGGCGACCGCATGGGCGACCTGGGCGGCTACTTCACGCTCCAGTCGGGCGCGTGGGCGCACCGGTTCGACTACGGCGAGCAGACCTGGGACGTGCTGACGTCCGTGCCGGTGGGCAAGTTCGACTACCTCTTCGCGTACCCCTTCGCCGACGTCATCGCGGTCGGTGTCATCCTGCTCGCCTGCGCGCTCCTGCCGCTGCTGCTGCGGCTGCGCCCGCCGGCGGTGCTGGTCCTGTACACCGTCCTCACCCTGGCCCTGGTCCTCGGCAGTCAGCAGATCGTCGCCAACATCTCCCGCTACCTGCTGCCCTGCTTCCCCCTGTTCCTGCCCCTCGCGGTCGCGATGCGCCGGCTGAGCCTGCCGGTGCTGTGCACCCTGCTGGGCATCGCGGCCCTGGCCTCCGGGTCGTACGCGGGATACGCGCTGTTCGAGCTGGGGGTGCCGTGATCCGCCGCGGCCGGGACGGCCAGGGCCTGTCGTCCGGAGCCCGCCGGGCGCGCGGGCCGTGGCACCGCGCCCCGCTCCGGCCTGATCCGAACGAAGGGTTCTAGGCCAGGCTGTCCCGCCAGGCCCGGTGCAGGCCGGCGAACCGGCCGGTGCCCGCGACGAGTTCGTCCGGGCGGCCGTCCTCCACGATCCGGCCGTGCTCCATCACCAGCACCCGGTCCGCGATCTCCACCGTGGACAGCCGGTGCGCGATCACCACCGCGGTACGGCCCCGCAGCACCGTCGTCATCGCCCGCTGCACCGCCCGCTCCCCCGGCACGTCCAGCGAGCTGGTCGCCTCGTCCAGGATCAGCACCGCCGGGTCGGCGAGCAGCGCCCGGCCGAAGGCGACCAGTTGGCGCTGGCCGGCGGAGATGCGACCGCCGCGCTTGCGGACGTCGGTGTCGTAGCCGTCGGGCAGGGCGCTGATGAACTCGTGCGCGCCGATCGCCTTCGCGGCCTGCTCGATCTCCTCCCGGGTGGCCTCGGGCCGGCCGATCGCGATGTTGTCGGCGACCGTGCCGGAGAACAGGAACGCCTCCTGGGTCACCATGACCACCCCGCGCCGCAGCTCGGGCACGGGCAGCTCGCGCAGGTCCACACCGTCCAGCAGCACGCGCCCGTCGGAGGGGTCGTAGAAGCGGGCGAGCAGTTTGGCCAGCGTCGACTTGCCCGCGCCGGTGGAGCCGACGACCGCGACCGTCTGCCCGGCGGGCAGGGTCAGGTCGAACCGGGGCAGCACCTCGCCGCCGGTGCGGTAGGCGAACCGGACCCCGTCGAAGACGACCTCGCGTCCCGGCAACCCGCCCATGAGCGGCGGGAGTTCACGCGGCCGGTCCGGCTCCGGCACGGACGGCGTCTGCGCCAGCAGACCGGCGATCTTCTCCAGGGAGGCGGCGGCCGACTGGTAGGAGTTCAGGAACATCCCGAGCCGGTCGATCGGGTCGTACAGCCGGCGCAGGTACAGCACCGCAGCCGCCAGCACGCCCAGTTCGAGCGAGCCGGACGCCACCCGGTGGGCGCCCCAGAGCACGATCGCCGCGACCGCCGTGTTGGCCACCAGCCGGGAGCCGACCACGTAGCGGGCCATCTCCAGCAGCGCGTCCCCGTTGGTGCGCTCGTGCCGCCGGTTCAGCACCGCGAACTCGGCGTCGTTGACGGCCTCCCGGCGGAAGGCGCGCACCGGGCGGATGCCGTTCATCGTCTCCACGAACTTCACGATCACCGCCGCGATCGCCGTGGACCGGGCCCGGAACACCCGCCCCGCGCGCCGCCGGTACAGGCGCACCAGCAGGTACAGCGGCCCGAACGACGCCACCGCGACCGCGCCGAGGCCGAGGTCGAGCCACAGCAGCATCGCCGAGATGGAGAGGAAGGACAGGATGATGGTCACCAGCTCCTGGAGCCCCTCGTCGAGGAGTTCGCGCAGTGACTCGACGTCCGTGGTGGACCGGGAGATCAGCCGGCCCGAGGTGTACCGCTCGTGGAAGTCGATGCTGAGCGCCTGAGCGTGCCGGAAGATCCGCCCCCGCAGGTCCAGCAGCACGTCCTGGTTGACCCGCGCGGAGGTCTCGATGAACGCGAACTGCAGCCCGCCGGAGGCGAGGGCGCACAGCAGATAACCGGCGCCGACCGCGAGCAGCGGGCCGCTCCGGTGGTCCCGGAACGCCGGTACGGCGGTGTCGATGGCGTACGCCACCAGCAGCGGGCCCGCCTGCACGGCCGCCTGCTGGAGCAGCAGCAGGAGCGTGGTGAGGGCGACCCGGCCCTTCATGGGCGCGAGCAGCGAGCGCAGCAGGGCGGTGGTGGCGCCGGGCGGGGTGGGCAGGACGTCCTGGTCGAAGGGGTCGCCGCCGGTGTCCCTGGGGCGGTCGGGGTCGTCGTCCGCGACGGCGGGGGTGGAGGCGGTCGTGCTGGTCAACGGGAGTCCTCCTGTTCCCCGGACATCAGGTGGGCGTACTCGGCGTTGCGGCGCAGCAGTTCCTGGTGGGTGCCGACGTCGGCGATCCGGCCGCCGGAGAGCAGGGCGACCCGGTCGGCGAGCAGCACCGTGGACGGGCGGTGGGCCACGATCAGGGCGGTGGTGTCGGCGAGGACCCGGCGCAGCGCGGCCTCCACGGCGGCCTCCGTGTGCACGTCCAGGGCGGACAGCGGGTCGTCCAGCACCAGGAACCCGGGCCTGCCGACGACCGCGCGGGCCAGCGCCAGGCGCTGCCGCTGGCCGCCGGAGAGGCTGAGGCCCTGCTCGCCCACCCGGGTGTCGGTGCCCTGCGGGAGCGCGTGCGCGAAGTCGGCCTGCGCGATGGCGAGGGCCCGGTCGAGTTCCGGCCGTCCGGCGCCGTCCGGGGCGCCCATGAGCACGTTCTCGCCGACGCTGGCCGAGAACAGGGTGGGTTCCTCGAAGGCCACGGCGACCTTCCGGCGCAGTTCCTCGCGGGACATCGCGGTGATGTCCACGCCGTCGAGGGTGATCCGTCCCGAGGTGACCTCGTGCAGCCGGGGGACGAGCGCGGTGAGGGTCGTCTTGCCGCTGCCGGTGGCGCCCACGAGGGCCATGGACTCGCCGGGACGGATGTGCAGGTCGATGTGGGCGAGCAGGGGCGGGGAGCCGGGGGGCGCGTCGGGGTAGCGGAAGGAGACGTCCTCGAACCGGAGTCCCCGCCCGCCCTGCGTGCGCGGGCGCGCGGTCCCGGCCCCGGCCGACGGCTCCTCCGGCTCCTCGTCCCGCACCTCGAAGTACCGCTCGGTCGCGGTGGCCGCCTCCTGGCTCATCGCCAGCAGGAACCCGATCGAGTCGACCGGCCACCGCAGCGCGAGGGCCGTGCCGAGGAAGGCGACCAGCGTGCCCGCGGACAGCTGCCCGTCGGCCACCCGTACCGCGCCCAGCACCAGCGCCGCCCCGATGGCCACCTCGGGCAGGGTCACGATGACGCCCCAGATGGTGGCCAGCAGCCGTGCCTTGCGCAGTTCCGTGCCGCGCAGCCGGCCCGACAGTGCGCGGAAGGCGCGGGCCTGGCTGCGGTGGCGGCCGAAGCCCTTGATGACGCGGATGCCGAGCACGCTCTCCTCGACCACCGTGGTCAGGTCCCCGATCTGGTCCTGGGCGCGGCGCGCCACCTGCGCGTACCGCCGTTCGAAGACCACGCACGTCCACATCACGGGGACCGCGGGCCCGAGGATGACCAGGCCCAGCACCCAGTCCTGCAGCAGCATGATCACCACGCCGACCAGGATGGTGACGCCGTTGACGAGCAGGAACGTCAGCGGGAACGCGAGGAACATGCGCACCAGCATCAGGTCGGTCGTGCCCCGGGAGAGCAGCTGGCCGGAGGCCCAGCGGTCGTGGAAGGCGACCGGCAGCCGCTGCAGCCGCCGGTACAGGTCCGCCCGCATCTCCGCCTCGACGTGCGACAGCGGCCGGGCCACGAGCCAGCGCCGTATGCCGAACAGGACCGCCTCGGCGAAACCGAGCAGGAGCAGGTAGAGCGCGCCGAGCCACACTCCCGCCGGGTCCCGGTCGGCGACCGGCCCGTCCACCAGCCACTTCAGGACGAGCGGGATCACCAGACCGGTACAGGAGGCGACGACCGCGACGAACGCGGCGGTGAACAGCCGGGCGCGGACCGGGCGGACGTACGGCCACAGGCGGAGCAGGGTGCGGACGGCGGAACGGTCGGTGGTTGCACGCGTCGAGGACATCAACCCGGAGCGTACGGACCACCGCTGACATCGCCCACCGAGTTTCGGCCGGACCGGTCCCGTCCAGGAGCGTCCCACCCGGCGAAGAGTCCGCATACCGAACATGAACATCCGGTCAACGAACCGTTTCCGGCCAACTTCGTGACGCGCTCCTGACAGATGGGGTGATCTCCTGCCACTCTTCCCAGGCCGACTCACAGCAACCCCACAGTTACTGCGCGTCTGAGTGAGCCGGCTCCGCACCTGCACGTGGCTTTCGCACCGCCCAGTTCTGCCCGGACGTCCCAACCCACCGTCCGGTCTCCCCTGGCCGCGCGACCCGCGGTCACGCAGAAGGAGTCAGTGTTGAGAAGCAATCTCTCTCGCGGACGCACCTCCCACACCTCGCACCGCAGGACCGCCACCGTCGCCCTCGCCGGCGTCGCCGCCCTCATCGCCGCCGCCGTCCAGTCCGGCGCGGCCAGCGCGGCACCCGCGACGCCGCAGGCCGGGAAGGCGAACCCGGCCCACTCCGCCGTCAGGCTCACGCCCTCGCAGCGCGCCGAACTGGTCCGCCACGCCGGTTCCGGCACGGCCGCGACCGCCCGCGGGATCGGGCTGGGCGCCCAGGAGAAGCTGGTGGTCAAGGACGTCGTCAAGGACGGCGACGGAACCCTGCACACCCGGTACGAGCGGACGTACGCGGGTCTGCCGGTGCTCGGCGGCGACCTGGTCGTGACCACCGCGAAGTCCGGCAAGACGATGGAGGTGATCCGGGCCACCGGTGCCACGCTGAAGGTCGCCGGTCTCACCCCGGCCGTGCCGGAGGCCGCCGCCCGGCGGCAGGCGGTGCAGCGGGCCAGGGCGCTGGGCGCGGACAGGCCGGCCGCGGACAGCGTCCGCAAGGTGATCTGGGCGGCGACCGGCACACCCGTGCTGGCGTACGAGACGGTCGTCGGCGGGCTCCAGGACGACGGCACCCCCAACCGGCTGCACGTCATCACGGACGCGGCCACCGGCAAGAAGCTCTACGAGTACCAGGGCATCGAGACCGGCGTCGGCAACACCCAGTACAGCGGGCAGGTCTCGCTGACCACGACGCAGTCCGGCTCGACGTACACGCTCACCGACGGGGCGCGCGGCGGCCACAAGACGTACAACCTGAACCACGGCAGCTCGGGCACCGGCACCCTGTTCTCGCAGTCCTCCGACACCTGGGGCAACGGGTCCAACTCCAACGCCGCCACCGCGGGCGCGGACGCCCACTACGGCGCCGCGCTCACCTGGGACTACTACAAGAGCACGTTCGGCCGTACCGGCATCAAGAACAACGGCGTCGGCGCCTACTCCCGCGTGCACTACGGCAACGCCTACGTCAACGCGTTCTGGGACGACAGCTGCTTCTGCATGACCTACGGCGACGGCTCCGGCAACGGCGAGAAGATCGACATCAACGGCAACGGCACCCCGCTGCGCTACATGGACAAGCCCAGCAAGGACGGCGCGTCCAAGGACAACTGGTACTCGGGCATCGGCGGCGTCGACGTGCACTACTCGTCCGGCCCCGCGAACCACTTCTTCTACCTGCTGAGCGAGGGCAGCGGCGCCAAGGTCGTCAACGGCGTCAGCTACAACTCGCCGACGGCGGACGGGCTTCCGGTCACCGGCATCGGCCGGGACAAGGCGCTGCAGATCTGGTACCGGGCGCTGAGCACCAAGTGGACGTCCACCACCAACTACGCGGGCGCCCGCACCGGCACCCTGGCGGCGGCCGGCGAGCTGTACGGCACCTCCAGCGCCGAGTACAAGGCGGTGCAGGACGCCTGGGCGGGCGTCGGGGTCGGCTCGCGTTCCGGCGGCGGCGGGGGCGGCGGCACCTCGTACGAGAGCACCACCCCGGTGGCCGTCCCGGACAACGGGCCGGCGGTCACCTCGGACATCACCGTCTCCGGCCGGACCGGGAACGCGCCGGGCAACCTCCAGGTCTCCGTCGACATCACCCACACCTGGCGCGGTGACCTGGTGATCGACCTCGTCGGCCCCTCGGGCACCGCCTACCGGCTGAAGAACTTCAGCTCCTCGGACTCGGCGGACAACGTGAACGAGACCTACACGGTCAACGCCTCGGCGGAACCGGCCAACGGAACCTGGAAGTTGCGGGTACAGGATCAAGCCACCTACGACACCGGGACGATCAACGGCTGGAAGCTGACGTTCCCGTAAATCGCAGGTCCGCAGGCCCGGAATCACGGCGTCGTCCGAGGGCGAGGCACTCTCGGACGGCGTCCGTTCACACAGCTGAAACGTTCACCCAGTGGTCATTTTTCAGCCAACATCACTTCAGGGTCCTGACATGTACGCGCCCCTGATGTCACTCTCTCTCCACCCGCCGCAGCAGCACCGCCACTTCACAACCCCACACAGCCGGCCAGTAACCCCACACTGACCGGACTCCCCACGAGAAGGAGCTTCTGTGAGCCCCCTCTACGCGCGTCACAAGCGCACCACTCTGGCCATCGCCACCGCCGTCGCCGCCGGAGCCCTGCTCGCCACCGGTGTGACCACCAGCGCCACCGCCCAGCCGGCTGCCAAGCCCCTCGCCGCGGCCCCGACCCAGCTGTCCGCGGCGGCCCGCACCACCCTGATCCAGCAGGCCCAGGCCGGCGCGGCCGACACCGCGCAGCGGATAGGCCTCGGCGCCAAGGAGAAGCTGGTCGTCAAGGACGTCGTCAAGGACGTCGACGGCACCCTCCACACCCGCTACGAGCGCACCTACGCGGGCCTGCCCGTGCTCGGCGGCGACCTGATCGTGCACACCGCCAAGTCCGGCAAGACCGAGGGCGTCACCAAGGCCGCCAAGTCGGCCATCAAGGTCTCCTCGCTCAAGCCGCAGATCACCGCGGCGAAGGCCGAGAAGCAGGCGGTGTCCGCCGCCAAGACGCTCGGCTCCGCCAAGACCACCGCGGACGGCGCCCGCAAGGTGATCTGGGCCGGCTCCGGCAAGCCCGTCCTCGCCTACGAGACGGTCGTCGGCGGCCTCCAGGACGACGGCACCCCGAACCAGCTGCACGTCATCACCGACGCGGCCACCGGCAAGAAGCTCTACGAGTACCAGGGCATCGAGAACGCGACCGGCAAGACGCTGTACTCCGGCACGGTCACCCTCAACTCGGTGCAGTCGGGCTCGACGTACCAGCTCACCGACAGCGCGCGGGGCAACCACAAGACGTACAACCTGGCCCGCAAGACGTCCGGCACGGGCACCCTGGTGGCCAGCTCGACCAACGTCTTCGGCACCGGTACCGCCTCGACCTCCTCCTCCGACCAGACCGCGGCCGCCGACGCCGCCTACGGCGCGGCGGAGACCTGGGACTTCTACAAGAGCACCTTCGGTCGCAGCGGCATCAAGAACAACGGTGTCGGCGCCTACTCCCGCGTGCACTACGGCAACGCCTACGTCAACGCGTTCTGGGACGACAGCTGCTTCTGCATGACCTACGGCGACGGCTCCGGCAACGGCACCCCGCTGCGCTACATGGACAAGCCCAGCAAGGACGGCGGCTCGTCGGACTACTGGTCCTCCTCCGTCGGCACCAAGGACGTCCACTACTCGTCCGGCGTCGCGAACCACTTCTTCTACCTCCTCTCGGAGGGCAGCGGTTCGAAGACGATCAACGGCGTGACCTACAACTCGCCGACGTACAACGGCTCCACGGTCACCGGCATCGGCCGCGCCAAGGCGCTGCAGATCTGGTACAAGGCGCTGACCACGTACATGACCTCGACGACCAACTACAAGGCCGCCCGCACGGCGACCCTGAACGCGGCGTCGGCGCTGTACGGCTCGACCAGCACCGAGTACAAGGCGGTCGCCGCGGCCTGGTCCGCGGTCAACGTCGCCTGATCGCCGACGACTTGACGCAGGGCGGCACCCGGGAGGGAAACCTTCCGGGTGCCGCCCTACCCTTGTGACCCATGTCTTCGGCCCCCTTCACCTACGAGCCGGTCGGCGTGACCCGCGACGATCTCACGTCCTGCCCGCCAGGCTTCCACCCCATGCTCGTCCGCACCCGCCTCGGCGAGGGCCAGGAGGTCTTCCGGCGCGCCGCCGAAGCGGTCCTGACCTGGGAGATGCACCGCGCGCTGGGCGTCGGCCTCGACGCCGCCGCCGACCGCGCGGCCCCCGGCATCGACGTCACCGTCACCCTCGCCGGGGTGATAAAGGCGCCCTGCCGCATCATATGGACGGCCGAGGAGCCCCGCCGCGCCGGCTGGGCCTACGGCACCCTCCAGGGCCACCCCGAATGCGGCGAGGAGGCCTTCGTCGTCGACCGCACCGGCGACGGCACGGTCTGGCTCACCGTGGCGGCCTTCAGCAAGGCCGCCAAGTGGTACGCCCGCGCAGGCGGCCCAGCCACCCGCGGCCTGCAACACGCGTACGCCCGCAGGTGCGGGGCGGTACTGAAGCGGCTGTGCGCGGGACTGTCCGAGGCATGACCCGACAAGCCATCCCCCCGCTTTGTAACCCGGCATGCGCCGATGTGATCATCCCCTCGTGAAAGAACACGGGGCCCACACCGGACCGGCAGCGCAAACGCCGAAGTCACGGCTGTACGACTACGCGAACGTCGCGATGCCCGACCCGCAACCGAAGACCACTGAGGATCCCCAGCACCGGCGGCGCGAGTTCGCGGTGTTGCTGGGTGAGTTCCGGCGTACGGCGGTGCTGGTGCCGGTGGACGGGGACGAGGCGCCTTTGACGGGTGATGTCGGGGGTGTCCGCTGGATCTACGCGTTCTCGAACGAGCGGGCGTTGGCGCGTTTCGCGCTGGCGCGGGGTGAGGGCGG
>NZ_JOIU01000053.1 GCF_000720135.1 Streptomyces sp. NRRL S-1022
GGCCGGAACGGCGGTGGGGGTGGCAGCTGGGCGGTCAGGCGGTGGGCGAGGAGGGCCGCCGGGCGGGTCAGGGGCTCGTTCGGCAGGTTCGCGGTCAGGGCGTGGCGCACGGCGGTGGGGGTGAGGTCGCGTTCCAGCCAGGCGGCGACGCCCGGGGCGAGGTGTTCGGCGTCGGTGGCCGAGAGGAGCAGGCGGGGGTCGTGGCGGCGCAGGCCGGCGAGGACGTCGACGGCGGTCCGGAGGAGGGCGGGCGCGCCGTACGACGGCTGGGGGACTGCGGGGAGGCGCTTGCGTGGCGCGGGCTCGTCCGGAGCCGAGCGCCGGACGGGCCTGCGCGCGGTTGTCTCCCGGGCGGCGCGGTGACCGGGCCGGTTGCAGGAGACCGTGCGGGTGACGATCCGGCCGGTGGGGGTGCGCTCGCGGGTGCGGCGCAGGTAGCCGTGGCCCTCCAGCTCCCGCAGGGCCGCTGCGATGCGGGTGGGGCCCTCGGGGAAGCGGGCGGCGAGGGTCTTGATGTCGACGGCGGTGCCCGGCCGCACCGACTGGATGTAGCAGGCCAGACCGATGGCGAGCAGGGACAGCTCCGGGTGCTGGGCCAGGTCGTTGCCGATCACCGTGAAGTTCTCGGTGTGGCGGACGTGGTCGTGGGTGACGCCGGCGACCGGCTGCCCGTCGGGGTGGTTTTTGCCCGGGATCCGGGACTGGGCGGGCGTGGCCGCGCTAGGGTTTTCGGTGTCCATCGGGGAAGGTCCGTTCCTCGGTGGTCAGGCCCTCGCACTGGGATGCCAGTCCCGGCGAGGGCCGTCGCATGTCTGGGGTTGCTCGGGTGCCGCTGTCGCCGAGCGTAGGGCAGGCAACCGGTCCCGAATCCAGTCCAGTTGGCATATTCACTCGCGGGAGTGAGTTTGCCCGGCGGGAGGGAGGGGTGGGGCTTGGCGGGGTCCTTTCCCCCCGGTGGGTAGTGCGTAGGGAGCGCAGGTCGGACCGGCGATTGGGCGGTCACGTTCCGGCGCGGGCCGTCTCCGGGCAGGTCACTCGGCGTGGCCGGATGCGCCTACCGTGACTCAGTGACGCTGTGCTTGCGTGTGGTGACTGTCCGGTCGGTGTCCGGTGGGTCCGGGCTTGTCGAGGCGTCGCGTACGGGTAGGGCGTGGCTGGTACGAGGCGGTACGACGGAGGGGCGCGCATGTCGGTGGACGGCGAGGTTCGGCGGCTGAGGACCGAGGCTGACGAGCCGGGGTGGGAGGTGGACCCGGACGACGAGTGGGGCGTGGCGGTGGTCGCCACCGTGGGGCGGCAGCTGAAGCTGCGGCGGGAGGCCGTGGGGATGCGGGCCGGTGACTTCGGGAAGTCCGTGGGCTACGGCGAGGATCTCGTCTACAAGATCGAGAGCGGCAAGCGGATTCCCCGGCCGGAGTATCTGGACAGGGCGGACGAGGTGTTGGGGGCGGGTGGGCTGCTGTCGGCGATGAAGGAGGACGTGGCCAAGGTCCGGTATCCGAAAAAGGTGCGAGACCTGGCACAGATGGAGGCGCGGGCGGTCGAGATCGGGGTGTACGAGAACAGCAACATCGCCGGTCTGTTGCAGACCGAGGAGCACATGCGGGCGCTCTTCGGCGCGTGGCTTCCTGCCTACTCGGACCAGGAGACAGAGCGCATGGTGGCTGCCCGCATGGCTCGCCGCTCGATCTTCGAGCGGTCACCCGCGCCGACGCTCAGCTTCGTCCAGGAAGAGTCGACGCTCCGGCGGCCGGTTGGGGGCAGAATGGTGTGGCGTCGACAGCTCGAACGCTTGCTTGAGCTGGGGGAGTTGCGGAACGTTTCGATCCAGGTGATGCCGACAGACATCGAGGAACACTCGGGTACGGGCGGGGTCATCGAGGTGCTGAAGTTCCCGGAGGGTACGGCGGTGGGGCGCTCCGAGGGGGCGTTCAATGGCCGCCCCGTGACCGATCCGAAGCAGATCCGCATCCTTGACCTGCGCTATAGCATGATCCGGGCCCAGGCGCTCACGCCCCGAGAGTCGCGGGCGTTCATCGAGCAGATGCTTGGAGAAACATGAGCGGTAACCCCACCTCCGGTGACGGCCCCGCGCTGGCGTGGTTCAAGAGCAGCTACAGCAGCAGCGGCGACGGCAACTCCTGCGTCGAGGTCGCCACCACCCCCGGCACCATCCACGTCCGTGACTCCAAGTACCGGGACGTCGGCCCCCGCCTCGCCCTCGGCCCGGAGTCATGGGCTGACTTCGTGGCGTACGCGTCCGGGAGCTGACCCCGCGACCGACGTGCCCTCACCTGGTCAGGACGACCAGACCGAGGTGAGGGTTGTCGAAACCGACCGGGGCGCCGGTGGGGGCGGTCAGGCGGGCTCGCCGCCGAAGCGGTCCTTGTAGGTGGCCAGGTCCTCGTCCGTGAGCTTGGCGAAGAGGACCGGCGGGACCGTGAACGGGGTGCCGGACGGGACCGAGGCCAGGGCCTTCGCCTCGTCCTGGGTCACCCAGGCGGCGGTGTCGTCCGGCAGGGAGAACGCCTCGCGCATCGTCTTCGCCGTCGCCGGGATGAACGGCTCGGAGACCACCGCGTACAGGTGGATCAGGTTCATCGCCGTGCGCAGGGTGAGGGCCGCGCCCTCCTTGTCGGTCTTGATCTCCAGCCAGGGGGCCTTCTCCTCCAGGTAGGAGTTGCCGGCCGACCACAGGGCGCGCAGCGCCGCCGCGGCCTTGCGGAACTGGAGGGCCTCCATGTGCTCCTCGTACTCGGAAAGGAGGCGGGCGATCTCCTCGCCCAGCTTCCGCTCCGCCTCGCCCGGCTCGCCGCCCGCGGGGACCTCCTCGCCGAAGCGCTTCCGGGAGAAGGACAGCACGCGGTTGACGAAGTTGCCGAGGGTGTCGGCCAGGTCCTTGTTCACCGTGGCGGTGAAGTGCTCCCAGGTGAAGGACGAGTCGTCCGACTCGGGGGCGTTGGCGATCAGGAAGTAGCGCCAGTAGTCGGCGGGCAGGATGTCCAGCGCCTGGTCGGTGAAGACGCCCCGCTTCTGCGAGGTGGAGAACTTGCCGCCGTAGTACGTCAGCCAGTTGAACGCCTTGACGTAGTCGACCTTCTTCCACGGCTCGCGCACGCCCAGCTCGGTGGCCGGGAACATCACCGTGTGGAAGGGGACGTTGTCCTTCGCCATGAACTCGGTGTAGCGGACGGTGTCGTCCGCCTCGTACCACCAGGACTTCCAGTCGCGGTTCTGCGGGTCCTGGTCGGCCCATTCCTTCGTCGCGCCGATGTACTCGATCGGGGCGTCGAACCAGACGTAGAAGACCTTGCCCTCGGCCGCCAGCTCCGGCCAGGTGTCCGCCGGGACCGGGACGCCCCAGTCCAGGTCACGGGTGATCGCCCGGTCGTGCAGGCCCTCGTTCAGCCACTTGCGGGCGATGGAGGAGGCGAGCTGCGGCCAGTCCGCCTCGTGCCGGGCGACCCACTGCTCGACCTCGTGCTGCAGCTTGGACTGGAGCAGGAAGAGGTGCTTGGTCTCGCGGACCTCCAGGTCCGTGGAGCCGGAGATCGCCGAACGCGGGTTGATCAGGTCGGTCGGGTCCAGCACGCGGGTGCAGTTCTCGCACTGGTCGCCGCGGGCCTTGTCGTAGCCGCAGTGCGGGCAGGTGCCCTCCACGTAGCGGTCCGGCAGGAAGCGGCCGTCGGTGGGCGAGTAGACCTGGCGGATCGCGCGCTCTTCGATGAAGCCGTTCTCGTTCAGCTTGCGGGCGAAGTGCTGGGTGATCTCGCGGTTCTCCGGGCTGGAGCTGCGGCCGAAGTAGTCGAACGCGAGCGCGAAGCCGTCGTAGACCGCCTTCTGGGCGTCGTGCGCCTGCGCGCAGAACTCGGCCACCGGCAGGCCCTGCTCCTTGGCGGCCAGCTCGGCGGGGGTGCCGTGCTCGTCCGTCGCGCAGATGTACAGGACGTCGTGGCCGCGCTGGCGGAGGTACCGGGAGTACACGTCCGCCGGGAGCATGGACCCCACCATGTTGCCCAGGTGCTTGATCCCGTTGATGTACGGAAGGGCGCTGGTGATGAGGTGTCGAGCCATCGCGGGCTGCTCCCAGGTCGCTACGTGTACGAACCTTGAAATCGTAGCCGACGTGTGTATGCCGCCCGCTCCCGTTCTGCGGGGTGAGAAGCGGGCGGCATCGGTTTCAGCGACGGTTACGGGCGCCAGTTCGCCAGTACGCCCTCGTACAGCTGGGTGTCCGTGAGCTCGCGGGGGGTGGGGCCCGCGTGGAAGAAGGACGTGTTCGGGGTCTTCAGCTTGCGGAGGTAGTCGAAGGCCTTGTTGTCGTGGTCGCCGAAGGCGACGAAGGAGAAGAACACGGCAGGGTCGGACTCGGCGGCCTCCGTGAGGGCCTCGGTGGCCGGGGTCTTCGCGTCCGGTGCGCCGTCGGTCTGGAAGACGACCAGGGCGGGGGTGGTGCCGGCGGTGTTCTTGCGGTGGTGGGTGAGTACGGCGTCCACGGCGGCGTGGTAGCTGGTACGGCCCATGCGGCCGAGGCCGGCGTGTACGTCGTCGATCCTGGTCTCGTGGTCGGGGGTGAGGGTGAGGTCGGCGGTGCCGTCGACCTCCGTCGAGAAGAAGACGACGTGGACCGTGGCCTCGGGGTCGAGGTGGGCGGCGAGGGCGAGGGTCTGGTCGGCGAGGGCCTGGGCGGAGCCGTCCTTGTAGTACGGGCGCATGCTCGCGGAGCGGTCCAGCACGAGGTAGAGCTTCGCTCGGGTGCCGGTGAGGTCGGTCTTCTTCAGCGTGGCCG
Organism: Streptomyces sp. NRRL S-1022; assembly: GCF_000720135.1. Classification (GTDB taxonomy): domain Bacteria; phylum Actinomycetota; class Actinomycetes; order Streptomycetales; family Streptomycetaceae; genus Streptomyces. The sequence continues at coordinate 4,790 of NZ_JOIU01000053.1, forward strand.
CGGCGGCCTTGTAGGCGGTGGCCAGGGCGGGGGCGTGAGCCTTGACCTTGGCGAGGGTGGTGGCGGGTTTGGGGGTGGCGGGCGCGGGTGCCTGCGGCGCGGGTGCCTGCGGCGCCTGGGGGGTCGGGGCCGCCTCGGCTTCGCCTTCGGCGTCCGTGTTCCCACGGGGTGCCTGCGGCGCCTGCGGGTCCGCCTCGGCTTCGCCTTCGGCGTCCGTGTTCCCACCCGCACCACCCGTGCGGGTTGCGTTGTCGGGTGCGGGTTGCGCCTGTGGGGTGTCCTCGCCGTCGGCGGCCTGCGGCACCGTCGTCGCCTCGACAGCCTCCGCGTCAGCCTCGGTCTCCGCCTCGGCTTCCTCCACGGTGGCCGGTGCCGGCTCCAGCTCCGGCTTCGCCGCCTTCGCCGTCACCGGCTCGGGGTCCGTCTCGGTCGGCTGCTCGGCCTTCTCCTCGACCTTTGCCTCGGCCTCGGCCGGGGCCGGCTCCGTGGGCTGGGCCGGAACGGGCTCCTCGGCCTTCTCCTCAGTCTCGGCCTTGGCCTCAGTCTCGGCCTTGGCCTCAGTCTCGGCCTCGACCGGGACGGGCTCCTCGGCCTTCGCCTCAGCTTCGGGCTCGGCCGGAGCAGGCTCTTCGGTCTTCTCCTGAACCTGGACCTCGGGCTCGGCCGGAACGGGCTGCTCGGCCTTCTCCTCGGGCTTGGCCGGGGCGGGCTGCTCGGGCTGCTTCTCGGCCTCGGGCTCGGTGGCCTCCGGGTCGGGTGGGGTCGGCTGGTGGGGGACCTTGATGCGGTCGAAGGCCGCTGTCACCAGGTCGTGTTCCCCGGGGTCGGCGGCCTCCGAAGGGGACTGGCGGGGGTCCGGGACGGCGGTCGCACCCTCCGGGGCGGTGGCTCGTGACTTGTGGGAGCGGCCGAATGCGTTCCGCAGGAGAGTGAGAATGCCCATGTGCGCAACCCTTCACGTGAGGTTGTAGCCCGTCGATCCCTGGCCAGGACGGACACGTAAGGTTAGCGGCCTTGTGCGGCCGGACCGTGTCAGTGCGGAGATGTGAGGGCGCGGGCCGCGGCGACCTCCTGGCGGAGGGGTTCGAGGACGCTGCCCGCGGGCCCGGTCAGATCGGTGCGCACCGCTGTCAGCGTCTCCGTGTTCCGTACGCCTTCGGACAGCTCCCGCAGTTGCAGGGTCACCTGGGCCAGCTCGCCGGAGGACGGCGGTGCGGCGCCGTGCCGGACGCGGACGCGGGCCGCCGTCGTGGCGTCCACGATCCGTTCGACGGCGACGACCAGCGGCCACCAGGCCGCGGCCCGCCGGCCGGTCGGCGGCGGTTCGGTCAGGGCCCGCTGGAACTCGGTGCGGATGACGGACAGGTCGCGGTAGAGCCGCCGGCGCATGCGGGCCCGGGCGGCGGGCGCGGTGCCGGGATGGAACGCGGCTTCCACGTAGGCCGCGGTGTCGGCCACCGCCTCGGCCAGGCGGTCGCCCACCCGGGTGTGCCAGCTCTCCGGCCAGAGGAGGTAACCGGCGGTCAGGGCGATCGCGCAGCCGATGAGGGAGTCGTTCAGCCGGGGCAGCAGCAGGGCGGTGCCCCGGTGGTTGAGGACGTCGGAGAGCAGGAGGATCACCGGGGTGATGGCGGCCGTCTGGAAGCCGTAGCCGCGCGGGGTGAGGGCCGGGACGAGGGGGGCCAGGAGGAAGAGGACCGGTACGTCCCACCAGCCCAGCGGGACCTCGGCCAGGATCACCGCGGCGAGCACCAGGCCGGCCACCGTGCCGAGCGCGCGCAGCAGGGCGCGGGAGAAGACCGAGCCGAAGTCGGGCTTGAGGACGAAGGTGATGGTCAGGGCGACCCAGTAGGAGCGGGGGACGGGGATCAGGGAGACCAGGGCCTGGGCGATGCCGATGCAGAGCGCGAGGCGTACGCCGTAGCGCCAGGAGTTGGCGGACAGGACGACGGTGCGGGCGGCGCGGGCGGTGCGGATGCCGAGGGCGGCGGGCCGGCCGAGGCGGTCGTCGATGCCGCGGGGGTCGACGTCGGGCGCGGCGACGACCTCGGCGGCGTGCCGCAGGGCGTGGTCCACCGCGCGGGCGGTCTCGGTGGTGGGGACGGGCAGGCGCAGGGGCGGCAGGGTGCCGTCCGCGACGACGGCCGTCGCCAGGTGGTGGAGTGCCTGCGGGATCTGCGCGGGGAGCGGGCGGCCGGCCAGGTGGGCCGCCGGTGCCGCTTCGATCACCGGCGTGACGGCGTTCAACTGAGCGAGCAGGCGGGTGAGTTCGGGGCTGCGGCCGTGGTGGCGGGCGCGCCGGGCGAGGATCAGGTCGTACGCCTCGTTCAGGGACTGGGTGACGGCGCGGCGGGCCTCCTCGTACTCCTCGGTGCGGTCGGTGCCGGCGGTGGTGAGGAGGGCGGCGACCGTGCGGTAGGTGGCGGCGACCGCCGCCCGTTCGGGGACGCCCGCGCGCAGCGGCCAGGTCAGCAGGGCCAGCAGGAGGACGAGGAGGCCGCCGCCGGTCATCAGGGCGGGGGCCAGCCACCAGGGGGAGGGCAGCGGGAGGCCGGCGCCGACCACGCAGTTCAGCAGGAGCAGCAGTCCGGAGACGGAGGCCACCGCGCCGATCGTCGAGATCATGCCGGAGACCAGCGCGACCCCGGTGACCGCGGCGACCGCGTACCAGCCGTGGCCGTACGCCAGCGTGCCCAGGGTGACGCCGACCGCGCCGAAGAGCTGGGGGACGGCGATGTTGAGGATGCGCATGCGGTAGGCGTCGGCGGTGTCGCCGATGACGCCGGACAGGGCGCCCATGGAGGCGAGGGCGCCGTAGGCGGGGCGGCCGGCGGCCAGGCCGAGGGCCAGGGGGAGGGCCATGGCGAGAGCGGCGCGGGCGACGGCGGGCCGGTTGACGGGGGCCTGCTGGGGTTTGAGGTTCCGGACCAGCCAGTCGGGAGGGGTGAGGCCGATGGGGAACTCTCGGGGCATGGGCCCATTATGGATTGTTCGGCCGGTTTCGGTTCTCGCGCGGGGGTGCGGGAGCCCGGTGGGGGTGTGCCCGCGGTCAGCCGTCCAGCCGGGCCAGGAAGGCCGCCAGGGCCCGGTTGAACTCCTCGGGGCGTTCCAGGTTGGGCAGGTGTGCGGCGCCCTCGATGACGTGCAGGGCGGAGTCGGGGAGGGCCGCGTGCATCGCCTCGGCGTCGGAGACGGGGGTGTAGGTGTCGTCGGCGCCGACCAGGACGAGGGCGGGCACGGTCACCCGGGTCAGCAGGGCGCGGTAGTCGGGGCGTTCGGCCCGGCCGCGCAGGGCGGCGGCGGCGCCCTCGGGGGAGGTGGTGGTCATCATGCGGTGCACGTGGGCCTTGACCTCGGGGCGGGCGTAGGGGGCGACCATCTTCTCCAGCACCTCGTCGGCGTAGCCGCGCATGCCCTCGGCGAGCAGCCTCTCGGCCATGGCGGCGCGGGCCCGCCGGCCCTCGGGGGTCTCGGCGGCGGGGAAGGTGTCGGCGAGGACCAGGCCGCGGATCCGGTCGCCGAGGAGGCCGTGGCACGCCATGACGATCTGGCCGCCCATGGACAGGCCGGCCAGGACGAAGGTGTCCACGCCCAGGTGGTCCAGGAGGTCCGCGATGTCGCGGGCGTGGCGGGAGAGGGGGACGGTGCCGGGGGTGACCGGGGAGGCGCCGTAGCCGCGCAGGTCGGGGGCGATCACCCGGCGGCCGGCGGCGAACTCGGCGAGCTGCGGCTGCCACATCGTGCGGTCGAAGGGGTGTCCGTGGACGAGGACGAGGGGAACCCGGGAGGAGGGTCCGGGGTCTTTGTCCTCGAATGCGAGGAAGGGGGGCATGGCAACGACCCTAGGGCGCCCCATGGCTCGGTGCAATAAAATCTTTGCCCTCGGTGCAATTCAACGCACCGGAGAACAGGGGGACTTGTGGACGACTACCGGCGCATCGCCGACCGGATCGCGGCCGACATCACCGGCGGGCGGCTCAGGCCCGGCCAACGGCTGCCACCGCAGCGGGCGTTCGCGCGCCGGCACGGCATCGCGCCCTCCACGGCCGGCCGGGTGTACGCCGAACTCGTGCGCCGGGGCCTGGTGGTGGGCGAGGTGGGGCGCGGCACGTTCGTGCGGGCCACCGCGCCGGACGGACAGCCGGGAATCGCCCTGACCGAGGCGGCCGGTGCCCCGCTCGTCAACCTGGAGCTGAACTACCCCGCCGTGCCCGGCCAGTCGGAGCTGCTGGCCCCGGCGCTGGCCCCGCTGCTGCGCCCGGACGCGCTCGGCGAGGCGCTGCGGCCGGCCGCCGCCGCGGGCACCCCCGCGGCCCGGGCGGCGGTCTCCGCCCTGCTCGCCCGCGGCGGGCTGCCGGCCGCCCCGGAACGGATCGTGTTCACCGGCAACGCCCGGCAGGCGATCGCCGCCACCCTCGCCGCCCTGGTCCGGCCCGGCGGCCGGGTCGGGGTGGAACCGCTGACGTATCCGCTGGTCAAGGAGATCGCGGCGCGTCTCGGACTGGCCCTGGTGCCGCTCGCCACGGACGCGGAGGGACCCGTGCCGCAGGCGGTGGCCGACGCCCACCGGAGCGCGCCGCTGTCCGCGCTCTACCTCCAGCCCGCCCTGCACAACCCGACCTCGCTGACGACGAGCGCCGGACGGCTGCGGCAGCTCGCCGACTGTGTCCACAGGCTGGGGATACCGGTGGTCGAGGACCGGATCTGGGCCTTCCTGGACCCCGGCGGCACACCCCCGCTCGCCGCGCTCGCGCCCGGCCTGGTGCACCTCGTCGACAGCCTCTCCAAGCGGGTCGCCCCCGGCCTCACCGTCGGCTTCGCCGTCGTGCCGCGGGACCGCGTCGAGGCGGTGGCGCGGGCCGTGCGGTCCGGCGGGTGGAGCGCGGGCGCCTTCGCGCTGGAGGCGGCCGTGCGGTGGCTCGGCGACGGCACCGTGGACCGGCTGGTCGCCGCCAAGCGGCAGGACGCGCGGCGGCGCCAGCGGCTGGTCGCCGGGAAGCTCGCCGGGTTCGCCGTACGGTCCGACCCGGCCGCCTACTTCGCCTGGTGGGAGCTGCCCGCGCCGTGGCGGGCGGACACGTTCACGGCCGCCGCGCGGGCGCACGGCATCGCCGTCACCCCGGGTACGGCCTTCTGCGTCGGCCCCGGCCGCACCCCGGACGCGGTCAGGCTCGGGCTCGGCTCGGCCCCGGAGCCCCAGCTGGCCCGGGCGCTTCAGACCCTCGCCGGCGTCGCGCGGGACGGGGCAGCCGCAGGTACCGGGTGAGCCAGGCGGTGAGGGCCACCGCCAGGCCGAGGCCCAGCAGCAGCCAGGCGGCCGAGCGCAGGGTGCCGGTCAGGGCGTCGTAGACGGCGCCCGCGGCCGGGTGGGAGACGCCGGCCGGCAGGTCGGCCAGGGTCAGGCCGCGGCCGACGTGCAGGGCGAGGACGAGCAGGGCGCCGCCCAGGGCCGTGCCCAGGGCGGTGGCGGCGACCGCCCGGCGCCGGCGCACGGCGAGCGCGATGCCGCCGGCGGCGAGGGCGACGGCCGCGACCGGTAGCCAGAATCCGGCGACTTCGAGCACGTGGAACCCCTTCCGCAGCGTGGCCAGCCGGTCCGCCGGGAGCACGGCGACCGCGGTGTGCTCCACCGGGATCCGCGCGGCGAGCGGCACGTGATCACGGGTGAGCTGGCGTTTGACCTGGGCGGTGACGGGCGCCAGGTCGACGGTGACGGCGCGGTCGTCGTCCGTGCGCAGGGCGTTCAGGACGGCGTCGTGGGTGACCTGGTTGCCGGTGTCCCAGGCCAGCCGGAAGGCCCGGGTGTGGGTGAAGGAGCGGACCGCGTCCTGGACGAACGGGCGTACCGAGCCGCGGACCGGGCTGATGTCGAGGTGCTCGTCCACCGCCCGCAGGATGCCGTCGCCCAGGGTGTCCACGACGGCCTCCCGCACGGCCGGGTCGGCGGCGAGCGGCGCCATCGTGGTGACGTACCGGCCCGTGTCGGCGAGTCCGTACGCCGCCCAGGCCGCCAGCGTGCCGAACGGCACGAACAGGCAGGACAGGGCGATCAGCACGGCCGACAGGGCGCTCCTGAGGCGTGGGGGCACCCTTCCAGGCAAGGGCCGCCGGAGCGGGCGCGCGAGCGGGGGGACTGCGTTCGGGGGCTCTCCGGTGGAGGGTTCACCCGAACGGGTGTTTCCTGGTGCTGTGGAGGATGAAGAGGCCGGTGTGCACCCCTGGTGACGCGGGCCGGAGGGACAGGGGAAGAACAGGGGAGCGCGTGGGCCCCGGCCGAGCGGCCGGGGCCCACGCGCACACCCCGTTGGGCCCCGCTCAGCGGACGCGGCGGCCGTAGGCGTCCTCGCGGACGTAGTAGCGGAAGAAGAACACGATGAAGGTGATCGCCGCCCACAGCAGGGACATCAGCACCGAGCGCACCAGGTCGTCGTGCGGGCCCTGGCCGGAGCCCTGGGTGGAGAAGAAGCTGCCGGTCTGGCTGTAGAGGAAGCCGTACGCGCAGCCGACGAACGCCGACCACGACAGCGCGTGCACCTCCCGCCGCAACCGCGGGCCCAGTGTCAGCAGGGCCGCGCACACCACCGCGAACACCAGCGCGCTGACGAGGCCGAGCAGCCAGTTCCAGCCGGTGACGGGACCGCCGTCCCGGTTGTTGGCCGCGACCCAGTAGCCGTAGACCAGCCCCAGGACGACCGGGACGGCCACCCGGCCGAGCGCGTGGGTCCGCGCGTCGAGGACGTCGGGCGGGCGCGCGATCACGTCGGACCGCCGGCGCTCCATCTCGGGCGTACGGCCGGGCCGGGACGTTCCGCCGGGCACGGGTGCCGCTTGAGCCATGAGAGCACTCCTCACTCCTCGCCCCCGGATCCGCCCCGCGTCGGGGCACGTCTCCAGGGCACACCGGGGAACCCGGCCCGGCAACTCGGCCAGGAGGGTGACGGGTGCCCGGATGCGTGCGGCTCTCCCCCGTGTTTCGCTGAAGGAAGTCAGGACAGGAAGGGCTGCCCGCCGTGACGGAGATGGAGTACGGCCGGCGCCGGCCGCTACTGGTGATCCGGGGGCGGAGCATCGGGTGGCTGCCGCCCCTGCTGCTGCTCGCCGCCGTCATCCTGCTGGACTTCAACACCGGCGAGCACTTCCGGATCATCACCTGGATCGTCCTGGTCCCGGGTACCGCCGCCGCGATGTGCGGGGTGTGGACGACGGCCGCCTACAGCGTGGCCTCGCTGGTCACGTACGTCGCCGTGGACAGCGCCTGGCCCGCCGAGTACCAGGCCGGGTTCGGCGACTTCGTCCTGGTCGCCCTCGGCGGGGCCCTCGCCACGCTGGTCGCCGCCGTGCGGGTGCGGCAGGAACGGCAGCTCGTGCACATCCAGGACATCGCCGAGACCACCCGGCGCACAGTGCTGCGCCCGCTGCCGCCCGGGTGGGCCGGCCTGGAACACGCCGGGGTGTACCTGGCCGCCGACGTCGACGCCCGGGTCGGCGGGGACTTCTACGACATCCAGCCCGGCCCGCACGGCACCCGGGTGCTCGTCGGCGACGTGCAGGGCAAGGGGCTCGGCGCGGTGGAGGCCGCCGCCGCGCTGCTCGGCACGTTCCGGGAGGCCGGCTACCACGAGAAGGACCTCACGACCGTCGCCGAACGCCTGGAGACCCGGATGCTGCGGCACCGCTCGCACCGCGCGGCGCTCGGGCGGAGCGACGGCGACCGCTTCGCCACGGCCGTTCTCATCGCCTTCCCCGAGGGCGCCCCCGGCGTGATCGACGTGGTCAACTTCGGCCACGAGCCGCCGCTCGCCGTCGGCCCGCGCGGGGTGCGCGAGCTGCCCTGCGGCGACGGGCTGCCGATCGGTCTCACCGACCTCGCGGGCGGCCTGCCGCCGGTGCACCGGGTGCCGGTGGCCGCCGACGAGACGCTGCTCTTCGTCACCGACGGCGTGACCGAGGCCCGCGACGGCCCCGGGACGTTCTTCCCCCTCGCCGACGAGGTCGCCCGCGCCGTCCGGGCCGACCCAGCCCGCACGGACCCGCGCCGCCTGGTCCGCCGGGTCCGCGACGGGGTGCTCCGGCACAGCGGGGGCTGCCTGGAGGACGACACGACGATCTTCGCGGTACGGAGGGCCGCGGAGGGGCCGGCGGGGGCCGGGCAGGAGCAGGGTGCCGCGGGCGGGCCGGGGTGAGAAGGGGCGCGGGACGCGCGGCGCGCGCCGGGGCGGGGCGTGTGCCGGCGGTGAGGTGAGAGGGGGTGGGCGGTGCGTGGTGCGCCGGGAGTGGGCC
>NZ_JOIU01000054.1 GCF_000720135.1 Streptomyces sp. NRRL S-1022
CCTGCTCGATGAAGCCGAAGCCCTTTTCCGCGTTGAACCACTTCACGGTACCAGCAGCCATGTCATATCTCCTTTGGGGCAGTGCATCGGCGTCCGCACCACGCGGACGCCGTGTCGCCGCGATGATCACCCCGCCCGGAAATGACCGGAAGTACAAAAGTGCCCCCGACCGGCAGAAGCCCGGTGGGCGCACTTGAAGTTTTGGGAACCACAACTGCAACTGAGATCGACAGTAGCACGCCGGAGCGGCGAGTGCCCGTTGGATAATTCCACTCCGTTCTTCGTGAGAAGAACTCCCACTGCGCGATCCGCCAAAATCTGATCCCCCGGGCGCAGATATTGATTCACTCGGAGTGTGATGTCTCAGGAGGAGGTGCCAACGGCACCGGACTTCCCAGGAGCGCGACGACGTACGCGGCTTCCCGTAGGACGCCGCTCGGAAGGGGGCCGGCATCGTATCGACATGGTGAGGGGCCGAACCGACTGCGGCAACGATCCGCCTGCGGCGAAAGCAGCGGCCACTTCGAAGGACGCGGAACCCCGATCGCTTGGGCGATCAAGAGGCGAGGCTGGGCTTCACGGAAGCAGGACGCCGGGAGGCTGCCCGGCAGGCGCTCTGCCCGGGGACGGGTGTCCCGTTCGACACGCAGCCGGCCCAGCCACCCCGTGCTGGTCAGCGCCATCGGTGTCCGTCGCCGTCGGTGTCGCGCTGCCGATGTCCCCGCTCGCGGGACCACTCGGCTTCCGGTCCCTGCCGCTCGGATCCGTCCTCGCCCTGGCCCTGATGGTCGTGCTCTACCTGGTACTGATCGAGGGCGCCAGGCAAGTCTTCTACACCCGGGCCGACGCACAGGCCGCGCTTCCACCGGTACGCCACCGCACCCTCCGGCATCGCATCCAACGGCGTGCCGGCCGCTTCAGCCAGCCCGGACCGCTGCGGCCCCGGTGACACGCTGTCACCAGGGCCGTCAGGGGCACCACCCGCACCGAGACGATCACGTCACCCCGGGCAGCCCGGAACGGTCAACCGCTCAGTGATTCCTCGGCGTCCCGCCGCGTCGGCCAGTTGTCCCGCCGCTCCCGGGCCACCTCCGCACGGCTGCCGACCCGCTCCCCGGGCAGGGAGACCGACGGTACGAGGGCCGGTACGGGCATGGCGGGCTCCGGGATCACGGCCCCCGCAGAGAGCGCGGCGTGCCGCTCGCTGCGGCGCACCAGCCGTCCGTCGGACTCGCCGTCGCTGTCCCTGCTCTGGTGCTCGAAGAAGCGGAGCATCTCCACGGGGAACGGCATCACGAGGGTGCTGTTCTTCTCGGCGGAGACGTCCACCACGGTCTGCAGCAGCCGCAGTTGGAGTGCTCCGGGAGTGTCGGCCATCGTCGCGGCGGCGTCGGTCAGCCGCTGGGACGCCTGGAACTCTCCGTCGGCCGCGATGACCCGCGCGCGGCGTTCCCGCTCGGCTTCGGCCTGCTTGGACATGGAGCGCATCATGGACTCCGGAAGGGCGATGTCCTTGATCTCGACGCGCTCGATGCGCAGCCCCCAGGGCTCCTCGGTGGGGGCGTCCATCACCTTCTTGAGTTCCGCGTTGATGTGGTCACGGTCGGAGAGCAGCGTGTCCAGGTCAGCCCTCCCGATGACCGAGCGCAGCGACGTCTGGGCGATCTGGGAGACGGCGGCAGGGTAGTTGCGCACGTTCACCAGGGCCTTGACGGGGTCAATGACCTTGAAGTAGACGACCGCGTCGACGGTGAGCGTCACGTTGTCGGCGGTGATGGACCCCTGTGGCGGGATGCCGAGGACCTCGGTCTGCACGGACACCTTCCGCATCCGGTCCCCGATCGGCCGGATGACACGCAGGCCCGGCCCGCGGATGTCCGGCAGCAGCCGCCCGAAACGGAACACCACGCCCTTCTCGTACTGCTGGACGTTGCGCACGCTCAGGGCGAGCAGGACGAACCCGGCCACGGCGCACACCACCAGCACGGCGATCAGAACACCCATGGTTCTCACTTTCCTTACGTCGATGACGGTCCCGGACCCGAGCGGTCCGGGAAGCACATGGCGCGGGAGGACCCCGGCCTGTCGTCTGAGGTGCGGCCGGGGTCCCGGGCTGCTGCTGAGGCTCTGGTGTGTCGGCCCGGCTCAGCCGGGAGCACTCTGCGGTACGCCGGTCCGGGCTCCGTCGGCTGTGGCCCTGGTGGCCGCTGGAGTGCGCACGACCCTCACCTCGCCGTCGGCGGAGCGGAAACGGCCGGGATCTGCGGGCGCGCCGCGGGATCGCGGACTTCGTGGTCTTCCTCGGAGTCCCAGGCCGCCTGAACGGCCGATTCGGTCTCCGACATCGTGCGCAGGAACGCCGCCTCCGCCATCAACCGGTTCACGTGCGAGGTGCGCAGGCAGTCTCTGCCGGCGGCCATCAGCCAGAGGGCCGAGACCGGGGTCGGCTGCACCTGCCCACCGAAGGGCCTCGCAGTCGGGACGGCGGGCCGGTGCTCGCGGTTCAGCAGGCCCCCGGTGATCAGCCCCGACAGCGGATCGGGCACGGCCGTCGGCGAGGAACCCAGGGGAGCGCAAGAGATCCGGAGTGACGTAGAGCAGGGCGTACTTCCGAGGATAGGCGTGGGGGAAACGGTCGCAGTCATGACGCGAACCCTGCTCCGGGCCGACCGGAACCGGCCCGGCGTGATCAAATCGCCGAAAGTGACAGCGACTGGAAGCCGGTGCACGAAATACCCTCGGTAACACCAGCGTACTCCTCGACGGTCCGAGCGGACCCCCGTCCGGGTAGCGCGGCCGGTCCAGGGCCGGGCACGTGGAGCCTCCCCAGCCGGGTCCTGTGACAACACCCCCAGGCCCGTACCCAGAGTGCGGACCCGGGGGTGGTCCGAAGGCCACCGTCAACGGACTGCGACTTCCAAGCCCACTCTGTCCTGCACGACGGCGGCCATACTCTCCATAAGCCGCCCGGCCTCCGCGTCCGTGGCGGCGGGCGGCGCCACCAGCAGGTCCCACCGGCCGCGGCCGGGCGCCAGCAGTCAGACGGTGGACGGGGAGCGTACGAGGCTTGGGAGTACGAGGGCGGTACCTGCGTGACGCCCGCAGCGGTACCGGCAAAGGCCGGTGACGTCAGCCGCCTGATCATCGGCATGTGAGACAGCCGTCATGAACGCCTTCTTCACGACGGTCGGCCGCTGCACGTGAACGACGAAGAGAGCGACGGGGCCGTAGCCGCTACCCGTTGGGCGCTCCGAGGAGCTGGGCCGGCATGGTGGCGCCTTGTTCGTCGACGCCCGTGGCGGGGTGTCCTGCGTCACTGGCACACAGCCCGAAGTCCTGGGAGCTGTTTGGGAGCCGACTTCCGGAACCGGCTCCCAAGGCCCGTCTGCCGACGGGCGCGCAGGAGCGTGTGGTCAGAGCCAGTCCCAGTGCTTGAAAACGAAGTACAGCGTCAGAGAGACGACGACGATGACGGCGCTGGAAACGATGAAACCCGACTGGTGTGCGAAGCCGGGGTAGGGAAGGTTCTGTCCGTAGAAGCCGGTGATCGCCGTGGGCACGGCGATGATCGCGGCCCAGCTCGTCACCTTCTTCATGATCAGGTTCATCCGGTTCGCCTGCACGGACAAGTTGGTCTCCATGACCGAGGCCACCAGGTCGCGCAGCGACTCCGTCCACTCGCCGGCACGCAGCACGTGGTCGTACACATCTCGGTAGTACGGCAGCAAGGAATCATCGACGATGTCGAGGTCGGGGCGCATGAGGGCGTTGACGACCTCCCGCATGGGCAGGACCACGCGGCGAAGCCGGACCAGTGATTTCCGCAGGGCGTAGGACTGGCGCTGTACGGTCTGGATCTGCCGGCCGCCTTCGGCGAAGAGCAGAGCGTCCAGTTCCTCGATACGTTCGTCGAGTTGCCGTACCGCGGCGAAGTGCCCGTCGACGACATGGTCGAGCAGACCGTGGAGCAGAAAGGCCACCCCGTGCGCTGTCAGAGCCGGGGTGCGGTCCCAGCGGGCGACCAGCTCGTCGAGGGCGAACGCGGCGTCCTTGCGGACCGTGATCAGTGCTTGCGGCGTGAGGATGACCGCGAGCTCGCTCATCGTCAGTCTCGCACTGTCCGGGTCGACGGCGACCGCGTAGACGCTGAGGAAGTGATGGGTGCGGTAGGTGTCGAGTTTCGCCCGTTGCCCCTCGTGCAGCGCGTCCTCGAGGGCCAGCTCGTGGAGACCGAGTTCCTCGCCTACCGCCGTGAACTCGGCGCGGTCCGGGCGGTACAGGTCCAACCACACGGTCGCAGAAGGGTCCGCCAGATGCCGGGAGATGTCCCGGACCGGGAAGTCCTCCTCGACCAGGGAGCCGTCGCGGTACAGCCGGGTACGGGCCATGTCGCGCACCCTAACGGCACCGGCGGAGCTTCGGCGGACGCCACTACCGGGCATCCACTCCCACGGGCGGCACCGCCTCGATCCTTGAAGGGCACCGCCCGGCGCATACAGCCCTACGGGCGCCCGAAGCTCCAGAAGTCATTCTTCGGGCTCGTGGCGTTCCTCGCCGCTCCGAGGGCCCTCCACGGGGACCGTGTATGCCTGGTGGGTGCCGGTGTCGATGAGGATCTGTGCGGCCTCGGTGACGTTTGCGGCCCGGACAGCCCTGGCCATCGCGGCACGGGCGGCCTCGACTGTCGCGTGCGGCGGGACCACGAGAAGGGAGAAGTGGTCCTGGTCGCCCCGTGGGATCAGGACGGTGTCGTCCCCCACCGGAAAGGAGTCGATACGGACGACCTGGTCGCCGATCACCAGGCGCGTGGAAAGTTCATCCCAAGCGGTGGCGTCCAGACCGACGCGCGTGATGGGGCCGAGGTGCACGGTCAGCGCGTGGACGAGGCCGGGCAGCTCAGCACCGATGTCGCGGGAACGCGGCCACCACGCACCGTCGAGGTTGCCTTCCCGGGATCGTGTCGTCTCCAGCCGCAGGAGGACCGTCCCGGGTTCGCGGCCCGATGGATCGCGTCCGGCAGAAGACCGGGAGCGCGAGGGGTATCGGATTCGTTCATGGCGTGTCCGCCTGTCTGCGGGAAACGGTGTGAAATGCCTGCTCACGCGCACGTCCCGGGACCTCCGCAGCGGCGTAGAGTGAAAGCACCGGGAGTACTTCGCACACCGGCCGCCGTGTCGGTGTCGTTTTCGGCGAGCAACAACACCGGCCTTCGCGAGGAGGCTCGGGGACAGGTCCGCGTCATGACCGCGACCATCGAACCCACGATCATTCAAGAGCGCCTGCTGTCGGTGCCGGCCCGGCTGTCTCTGGCCCCGACCGGCTCCGCTCCAGGTCTCCTGGACGGTGCCTGGTGGCCCCGCTCCCGTGATCTTCTGCGCGAGATCCCCACTCTGACAGACGCGCTGGACTCGTGCTGGGGCCGGATCACCCACGTCACCGTGAACCCGACCCACTGGCCCGTCATCCCGCGCAAGGTCCCCGTCACGGGGCACACGGTGCGTGTCGGCTGGTTCGCCGCCGAGCAGGACCCGAACAAGGTGATCCTCCTTTCGTACACGGTGGGCCGCCTGGACCTGCTGGTGATCCCTCCGGAGACAGGCCCGGCCGCCGCCGCCCGGCTGATGGCAGCGGCAACCGTCCCGAGAGGTGTCCGCACCGCCAGCGGTCTGATGGCCGAGGAGGCCATCAGCCGTGACGCGACAGATGCTCAGAGCCGGGAAGAGGAATGGGAGACCGACGGCGGAGCCGCTTGGACGGCAGGAGCCGCGATCGGGATCTTCACCTCCGCCCTGAGGAGGTGAAGACGTGGAGACGGCCGTCACCGTCGCCGTGATCCTCTTCGTGATCATCGCGGGCATGTTCCTGATCCACCGGCTCAACGCGCAGCACGCCGAAAGGATCGGGGCGTTCCGCTACAGCGATGCCCTACCGGGAATCCGTCGGCGGACCCGTAGGAGCCCACGTGCCACCGTGCCGAACGGCCCTCCGGCCGACACCACACGCCGTGAGCACCGACAGGAGAGCCGCTGATGCCGCAGACCTGCTTCCAGCCACGGGGTGGTGTGGGGCGGCGGCCGTCACACCCACCGGCTCAGGGCTGCGGCTGGCCGCATGACGGCCATGTCCTGCCATATGACCGAAATGGGATCCTGGGCATACCCTGGTGAGTGGGCCGGTGCACTCTCACGTGCAACGACCCGGAAGGGCGGCCCCAGTGTGTATACGCCGGGGCCGTTGCGTCACCGCCACATGCCACGGAGAGAAGGTGGTGATCCACTCGGCCGATCTTCGCGAGTGACGAAGCTGAGACGAACGCCGACCGCAGTGCCGAGAGATGAGTCCGCCGTGCACGTTGACGGCGGACAACGTGTTGCCCGCAGCCGACGCCCGGAGGCTGACGGAGTGCGGTTTCTTCTGCTGCTCATCGTGGCGGTTGCGCTCAGCGTCATGGGGACGCTCGCCAGGGGTCGAGAACGGCGCGCCGGAGCACACCAAGACCGCGTCGAACACCACACACCAGGGCCGTCCCCGAACACGGAAACCCCCGCCGGAGCCGGCCGACGGGGGTCCCTCACCTCTCCCACTGCCCCTACGACGGGGGCATGACTCCGTGGCTCTCACCAGGTGGAAGACCTCCCGGGCAGCGTAGCGTTTGAGGCATCGGACGATTTCGCGTCGTGTCTCGCCCACCTTGATGCGGCGTTCGTAGTAGTCCCGAGTGTGCGGGTCTAACAACGCGCGCCCGGAATACATGAAATCCTCCCGGCGAGTGCAATCGCAAAGTAGGCGCACCTCGAAAGCGTCACAGGGACAGGCCGCATGAGACGCCGACCGCATCGTGCCCGACAGCGCAACCGATCTCACGACGAAGCCGCGCCGGAGCGCTTCGGTGCGGCTCGTCGTCTCACGGCTCCGCTCAGAGTCCCGTCAGGACGGACCCCGGCGGGGCCTCGCCGTATCACTCGCCTGTCACAGACGCCCCTATAACGTGGGGGCGCGAGAAACCGGTCTGACCAGGTTGAAGACCTCGCGGGCGGCATATCGTTTGAGGCATCGGATGATCTCACGCCTGGTCTTGCCTTCCTGAGTGCGGCGTTCGTAGTACGCCTGGGTGCGCGGTTCGTGGCGCAGCCGGGTGAACACGATGCGGTGCAGGGCGGCGTTGGCCTGGCGGTCGCCGCCGTGGTTGAGTCGGCGTGTGCTCCGACGGCCAGAGGAGTACTCGATGGGGCTCACTCCGCAAAGGGCAGCAAAGGACGCCTCGGTGTTCAGCCGCTCGGGGTTGTCTCCCATGGTGATCAGCAAGGTGACGGCACTGTCCGGGCCGATGCCCACCGGTACGAGTAGTTGTGGGGCGTGGTGTTCGAGGAGCTGGGTCAGGCGTTGGTTCAGCTGATCGATCTGCCCGGTGAGCTGTTCGATGCGCTCGGCGAGCATTCTCAGGGTCATGTGGGTGGCCTGGGCCACCGCGCTCTCGCCGTCCTCGCCGTCGCCTGGGCCGAGGCGTGCGCAGGTGCGGAACAGCTCGCGGTTGCCGAGGCTGGACAGTCGTTCCCGCAGGGCGGGCTCGGCGATGACCAGCACGGCCTTGAGCTGGTTGATCGCCTGGGTGCGGGCCTTGACCGCGGAGTCCTTGGCGAGTTTGAACATCCGGGCGCTGTGCACCGGGCCGTCGCCGGACTTGGCCCGGGCCCGGGCGCGGCCACTGACCACGGCCCGCGCGGCGGCCTGCGCATCGAGCGGGTCCGACTTCCCCAGCAGCCGGCGGGCCGAGCGGTCGGGCCGGCTCACCTCGTATACCTCGACCTGCTGAGCCAGCAGGTAGCGGGACAGGCCCGCTCCGAAGGTGCCGGTGCCCTCCACACCGGCGCGGCGCACCGTCCCCTGCTTGCGGGCCCAGACGAGCAGCCGACGGTAGCCGGCCGCCGTCGCCGGAAAGGACTCGGTGCCCAGTACCTTGCCCAGCGGGGAGACCACGGCGGCGACGTGAACCTCGCCGTGCGTGTCCACGCCCAGAACAACCTCGCCCCGATTGGGCGGATCGGTGCTGGAGGAGGTGCTGTGCTGTCTGGTTGTCATGGTGGTTGCCTGCCGCGTGGTGAAGTGCTGGGTGGATGGCACCGGCCCGCTCGGGCGGTCTGAACCGTGATGGCGCCTGAAAGACGGCAAGGCCCCTATTGGGACACGCCCTGTGGCTCGGTGACAGCAGGCACCATCCCGCAACGACAGTCGACAAGCCTGTGACTGGACACTGCGGTCATAGATCTCATGAGTCAGACCCCCGTCCGGGACGGCACGGCGCAACCGTCCCATCGATCCCGCCACAGCGGCGCGACTCGATCACCGCCGGATGGCTTCGAACGAACCGACGCTCAACCTGGCCTGGGCGGGCTGACAATGCGTTGACTATTCGTCCACTCGTGACCGGCATTGACGGGCAGGCGTGTGCCCCGTCTTACCGACTGTCCTTGGTCGATCACGGCACGAACGGCCTCGGAAGTCTGAGGCGGCCGAGGAGGAAGGGCCGACTGTGTCCGGGCCCGTGCTCGTGGCACCGGCCAGGGAGGCCGTCATGCACTACGGCCCCCGGCTCATGCCTTGATCATCAATGCTTCGGCCAGGCTGAGCCAGTCATCGCGGGCACGGCCCTCTGGCAGGAGGGCCGGCTGGACCGGCCCTCACGTCAGTCGGGTCCGCAGCCACCAGGCAGCCTTCCCGAGAGCGCCCGCGGTCACGGATGACTCGTACGGGCGGCTGAGGCTTGCCGGGTGTCCGCGCCGGAGCTGACGTGGCGCTGCGTGTGCTGGGGGCCGTGCCAGTCCAGGCACATCACGGTGGCATCGTCCTCCAGCCGGCCGCCTGCCGCGTCGAGAACTGCGGAGGTCAACATCAGCGCGGTCTCCCGCGGGTGCAGACCCCGGGTCCCCTCCAGCATGTCGGCAAGGTCGACCTTGTCTCCGTGATGTTCGAGCATGCCGTCGGTCAGCATGAGCAGACGGTCACCGGGGCGCAGATCGATGTCCTGGACGCGGTAGGGGTGGGGGACGCGCACGGACAGCCCGAAGGGATGGTCCACCTCGCAGGTGATCGTCTCGGTGATCCCGTCGCGCATGCGCAGGGGCCAGGGGTGGCCGGCGTTGACGAGCTGGGCCCGCCCGGTGTGGAGGTTGATGCGCAGCAGCTGCCCGGTGGCGTGGCCGCGGTTGTGGTCGGCCAGTGCCTGGTCGGCCAGGTGGGCCTGCTCCGCGAGACCGGCTCCTGCACGGCGGGCGCCGCGCAGGGCGCCCACCAGGACAGTGGCGGCCAGGGCGGCGTCGATGTCGTGGCCCATGGGATCGGTCACCGATATGTGCAGGGTGTCGCGGTCCAGGGCGTAGTCGAAGGTGTCGCCGCTGAGGGCCGCGGAGGGCTCCAGACTCCCGCACAAAGTGAACTGGGCGGCCTCGCACGAGAGCGACGCGGGCAGCAGCTGGTACTGGATCTCCGCTGCCAGGGTGGGAGGCCGGGAGCGTTTGCCCCAGGTGTACAGATCGGTGAAGCGCCCGTTGGCGATCACGACGTAGGCCAGCACGTGGGCGGCTTCCCCGACCGCTTCCAGGACGCCCTTGTCGGGGGCGGTCGGCAGGAGCAGTTCCAGCAGCCCGATGGCATCTCCGCGGTTGGTGACCGGCACGATCACCTGCTGCCCCTGGTCTGCCGCCTCCTGATACGGCCGCTGGGTCCGGATCACGGCCTCGTAGACGCTGCCGAAGAGAGGGATCCGCTCCGCTTCCCGCCCCTCCTCCACCGCCCCGGCTGTGGACAGCCGCGCCACTGCCTTCCCTGTCAGATCGACGATGAGGAACGACACCTTCGTGGCGCCGAAACGCCGCCGCAGCTCCTCTGCGAACACGTCGACGGCCTCCACCGGCGACGCCATCTCCGCAGCCGTCAGCAGCTCGGGATACCCACTGCGCCCACCACTCACGACCACGGTCCTTCCACCCCCTCCTACAGCGTGGAAGCCGCCGCGGTGAGCGTCAACCGCGGCCCATCACAGGCAGTGCTTGTTTCGGCAGCACCGCCGCGATCAGGCGGCGGGCTTGTGCCGGTATCGGCACCGAGGGAGACGGTGGGTGAGTAGGCACGCCGGGCTTTCGTCGCACGGCGGGAAGACGTCACCCGTTTGTGCTGAGGGGGCGGAAATGACACGCCGGCAGGCCACCGGCACTTCCGGCCCTCCTGGTCCTAGCGGCCAGCGGCTTCGAACGGTGCCTCGTCATGTCGCGCTGTGTCATGGACGGCAACGGACGGTGGACCGCTCAGCGGTCGTTGCCGCGGACCTCGGGGCAACGCGCCGCGGAGACGGCGGTGATCAACGTCCTCGAGACAGCCCGGTCTGCGGGATCGGATGGCTCAGCCTGTACGCGTTCTCCACCGAGAACTGGCGCCGCCCGAGCGCGGAGGTCTCCTTCCGCATGCAGCTGGTACGCCGCGTGGTACGCAAACACGCCCCACTACTGCACGCACGCAGCATCCGCTGCCGCTTCCTCGGCGTGACCGATCCCCGGGCGCCCACGGCACTGGCCCAGGATTTCGCCGATCTGACGACCTTGACCAGTGACAACCGGGGCATGACGCTGACCGTCGCGTTCGATCACGGCGGGAGGGACATCGTGGAGGCCGCCCGCTCGCTGATCCGCAGTGGCGCGCCGGCTGATGCTGTGGACGAGGAGAGCTTCGCCGCGCATCTGCCCTTTCCCGACACCCCCGACGTCGACCTGGTCATCAGGACCTCCGGGGAACAACGGATCTCCAACTTCATGCTCTGGCAGGTCGCCTACGCCGAGTGGGTGTTCCCCCCTGTGCTGTGGCCGGACTTCCGCGCACCGCAGTGGCTCGGTGGCAGCAGGCACATCCCGCAACGGCAGTCGACAAGCCGTGACTGGACACGTCGGTCATAGATCTCATGAGTCAGACCCCCGCCCGTCACAGCGAAGTCCGCAGCCGCGGCAGCCATCAACCCGGGTCATACAGCGGGAACCCGTGTTTCTCGGTGTAGTCCGCCAGGACCGGCGAGAGGTCGAGCACTCATCGCCCTCAGCGACGAACCGGGCCAGGTGGCCCTCGGGAGCGTCGGCGGCAGCAGCAGGACCTGATGTGGGTCGAACGCCCCGAACCGCTGACGGCTGGTGGATCACCTTACCGCGCCAGGTTCCGGGTCGCCGCGGCGTCGGGGTCGGTCAGGCTCTGATGCCTGGCCCAGCAGCGGGTTTGACGGGCCACCAGGTCCTCGCCGCAGGTCACGCGGATCTCCTCTGTGTCGGCGTGGACCGTCACGATGTGGCCGATCGCACGGGGATGGACGGAGTAGTCGTTGGTCCAGGACGTGGCGCCCATCTCCAGCACCGCGACGCTGCACCGCTCAAGTTCGAAGACCCGTAAAACGCCCTGATATCCGTAACCCCGAAACCGCCCGGCGGGCTGTATCCGGGAGTACCCTGAAAATTACCGAGGACCTTTCGCATAAGAGTTTCTAAGCTCCTGTCGTTCTCGGCGATTCACAACACCGGGCCGGTATACACCGGCCCGGAGACGGGTCCGCGTCATGACCGCGACCATTCTCCATACGTCGGCGGTCGAGAAGCGGACCTTCTCGCTGCCGCTGCGTCTCGCGCTCGCTTCAGGGGACACCCCTGGTGCTCTTCTGGACGGTGCCTGGTGGCCCCGCTCCCGCGACCTGGCGGCGGAACTTCCTGCGTTGACAGCAGTGCTGGATCCCCTTTGGGGACGCATCACGCGTGTCACGGTGAACCCGACCCTGTGGCCGGTCATCCCACGGAAGGTGCCCGTTGGTCGGCACGTGATGAGCGTCGGCTGGTTCAAGGCCGAGCAAGACCCTCACAAACTGTTGCTGCTCTCCTACACCGTCGGCCGCTGGGACCTGCTGGTGATTCCGCCGCAGACGGATCCTGCCATCGCATCCTGGCTAATGACCGCGGCTACCGGTCCGCTGCGCATCCACACAGCGAGTGATCTGCTGGAGAGGGCCGAACTCCAACGGATCGTGACAGAAGCCGACCAGGCACGAGAAGCGGTCTGGGACTCCGAGGGCGGCCACGGCGCCCGGGTGACCGCTCCAGCACGCTCAGCGTGACCCCCCGAAACGGCCCCGGTGAAACCGCCGGGGCCGTCCTTTCAGGCGCAACACGTGAGAGTGCGCAACCCACAATCCACGGTACACCGGCAGGTGGTTTCCGACGTGATTCCGTAGGCTGACGCGAAGCATGAGCGCATGTTGCTCGGACCGCAGGCACCGATGACCGGGGCCCGGCAGCCGGCAGAGCCCGGGCGCCGGCAGAGTGTTTGCTATTCGGCATTACCGCGCCACTGCCCCTGGACTCGGAACCAGAGTCCGGGAGCGTAGATCGATTCGACGACAGCGGCTTCGCCTTTGTTCACCCTGAGGATCCGCAATGCGCCGCTCGGAAGAAGGTCGTACTCGTACGTAGCGAGCGACTCACCTTCGGTGACGTCGTCGTAGGAGATATCTGCAGCCGCCAGCTCCGCGTATTCCTTGGGGGGCCGGTTCTCCACAAGCTTGATGAACACGCTCATACCTTGACGATAGATCCCTCGCGGTCTTCTCGCGTGACATGCCAGATCTCACCGCCAACGGCCGCGCTACCAGTCGCGCGGCATCGGCTCATTCCAGGGTGGCGAGGTGGTCGGCGGCGCTCCCGCGCCACTCGATCAGGAAGAGGGTCGCGTCGTCGCTGGTGATCCCTTCCCGCTCCCGGATCAGGGTGTGGGAGACAGAATGGGAGACAGAACGCACCACCGTCCGAACCCCTTCCTCGACGTGCTCGATGCGGTTGACCCAAGCGATGAGTTGCTCCTAGGCCGCGTTTTGAAAGTCGGTTCTGCTCCTCGTCCGGCATCGCGATGATCGCGGTGTGGGGCGAGGGGATCTTTCTGACGGGCAGTGGGCTGTGCT
>NZ_JOIU01000055.1 GCF_000720135.1 Streptomyces sp. NRRL S-1022
CGCCCAGCACGACCAGGCCAGGTGCTGAGGCCGAACTGAGTTCAGCGCCCTGCGAACGACTGCCGGACCGATCCATCTCATTGTGTTAGCCGCTGTTAGACCCAGAAGCTACCCACAACACCCTGGCCATTCCCACTGCAACCCACACAACCCCAAGTCACAAAGCCCACACCCCACCCCACCCCACCCAGTTATCAACCCACCCCCAACACACCAGCTCACCAACCACCCCACACACCAACCACCCCCCGCCTCAGCGACAACCGGTGCCAGACCGACGTCGCGGCCCAGTCGGGTGGACGCATCTGAGGAAGCACTGCAGTCTTCCCTGTCACGGCCCCCTCAACGTGAGGTTGAAAAAGGCTCAAAGTGCCTCCTGGCTGGCGGGCCGGTGTCTAAGCTCCTTCCAGCTCTCGCAGGGAGCCCCATGGACGAGGAACGGGAGATTAGATGGCCCAGGTACGGATCACTGGAGAAGTCCCGAACTTGAGGATGCTGCTGGATGACCTCAACAGCAGTCCGGAATTCTCGGTCGGTGCATCCACGTCCATCGTCCGAGTCGAGCAAGAAAGTCACCGGCTCGGCAACGCTGAACTCGCCACCTTAATCATTGAGGTTGGCGTAGGTGTGGCCAGCAGCGCCGTGTACGACTTACTCAAGCGCGCGGTGGCGTCCGCCCGCAGACGCGGCGCCCTTACGACGGAGGGGCTGGGCACACCCGAGAGCCGGGAGCAGCGTCCCGAGGAGGAGACAGCGGAACCTGATGCCGTCGACTCCGGTGCCTGAAGTGTTTGCGGCGCCCCTGCTATCTGCTGGTTCCTGCGGCTGGCATCTGGTCGTACGATTCCGGTTATGACCCGTCCGCAACAGGTGATTGGTTCGCCCTAGAAGGTCACTCCTGGCTCGACCTGCGCTTCACCTACGAGGCGCTCCTTGACATGGAGAACCTCAGAAACGTCCGCTGGCATCCTGAGCACGCCGTGGAGACCGCGATCAGCCTAGCGTGGCGAGCGGCCGAGTCCTTTTCTGGCATGACTACGAATCCCCGAAGCCAGGTAACCGACGGCCTCCTACGGGGGCAAGTAAGACACGTTCTGGTCGACGGACTGCACTTGACCACCCGCTCCTTGTGGGAATGCGCCTCCACACTGGATGAGCTTCGGCCCAGTTGGCTGACCGATGAGCGAAACTTGACTGAAATATCCAAACTTGTCAACTATAAGCTTGACGAGCCGGTCTACGGCGACGCATGGAAGGTGGCGAATCAGCTCTGCCCGGCAGGCACGACACCAGCCATGTTTCTGGTCGTCGTGCACCTTGCCACCAACCCGGCCTTGCCTTACTGGGGCTCGCCGATCACTCACTTGGACTGGGACGACATCTACCCACCAAGCCGATTCGTTAAAATCTATAAGTTCATCGCCCGGAACATGCACTTGCACGACTTCCCAGGTATGGGCAAAGAAGAGGGTATCGCTTACCTACTCGACTCAATCCCGCGTAAAGCGGGCGTGAGCTATGCCGAACCGATCACCCATGCCGAGCCCGGCTTGGACGATCACCCTGCCGCCGACCAGCACTTGGTCGGTGATCTCAACGCCGTCATCCGAAGTGGCCTGTACCTCCGCCACCACTGGAGTGAGTCGCCATCTCGCTTCATATTTCCCAGCACCACATCGGTTTATGTGATGGCGGATGGGGGGAAGGACGAGTTCGACCACCTCAGTTTTATCCACGGCGCGGCACATCCGCCGCTCATGCAGTTCGCCGATGGCCTCTGGTCCGGCCCTTTGTTGCGCGACAGATCTGCAGAATTTCTCCTCAACGCGTGGGCGCATAACACCTTGGATGCTCTCATTGCAGGCAGCGATCCGGAAGACCAGTCATACCTCCCGGAACCGGCGCGACTAGATCAGGTATTTGAGCGCTTCCGCCAGCGGTATTTGAGTGACAGTATGGCCATCTGGTAGCAAATGACTGCACCGCAGCGCCGTCTGTCCCAAGAGCAGCGAGTCCTTTGACTCCTCCGCAACCTATTGACCTTCATCCAAGGGTGATCGAGGAGTTTCATCCACCGGGTCTCATAGGTAAACCGGTCTGTAACCTCGTCTTCCCCCGGGGAGACCTCGGCCGTGCGGGTGACCACGCCGTACCGGCTCCCGGCGCCGTGACCGGTGCGGAACGTCCAGGCGACCGGCTCGTCCTCGCCCGGGTTATGGATCGTCTCCGCCTGGCTCTCCTGGCCGCCGCCGTCTGCATCCTCCGCAAGGTCGGCGTCCGGCTGGGCGGCTGGGCGTACAGCCGGATCGAGTCCGGCGCCTGGTGGTGGCTGTTGGCCGCCTCCACGGTCGTGCGGATCGTGGCGGCCTACCACGCCCGCCGGGACGACTGGCAGCCGAAGCAGCACCCGGCGCAGCCCGAGAGCGAGCAGGATCAGCTTGACAAGGGCGCCCAAGCCACAGTCGAGCAGGCCCCTGCCGGGCCTGCTCTGCCCACGATCGCCGACCTCCTCATCTCCTCGCCAAGGTCGGCACACCGCACGCTCACGTGGCCATCCTCGCCGCCGACATCGGCACCACCCCCGAGCGCGTCCGCGAGGCGCTCGACAAGTGGCAGATCCCCGTCGAGCCGGTACGCGTGCAGGGCCGCGGCACGTCGACCGGCGTCAAGGGCGGCCCCGTCGCTCACCCAGATCGCCCCGCGCCCGGAGGACGTTGCCGTTGTTGCCGCAGGTCAGCCCGGCAACAACACCAGCAACAACGCCTTCACCTTGATCGATGACGACGTCAACCCGGTCCGCACTCACGTCGTCTGGAACACCGCCAAGAACGGATCACTCATCTCGATGAACAGGCCCACAGATGATCCGGAAACCCGGCATGATGCAGCGTCAGCATGAACGTCTGGGGGGACACCATGAGCACACCCACGCACAGAACCAGGCCAGTACCGCAGGGCGTCATCGGCTGCATCGGTCTGCCGGCCGTAGTCTTCCTCGGCGTCGCCGCCCTCCTCATGTACGCGGACGGCAACGAGGCGAGCGCCGTCCTTATGCTGCTCCTCATCGTCGGCGGCGCGGTCACGGTGGGCCGGGCACAGCTGCGGACGCAGGCCGAGCAACGCCACATCAGGGCCGTGCAGTCGACCGAGATCGCCCGCTACCACGCCATGAACTCGCGTGAGTTCGAGCAGGCGATCGCGTTCCTGTGCGAGCGGGACGGCTGTCGCGGCGTGCAGGTCGTCGGCGGCGCCGGTGACCTCGGCGCGGACGTGATCGCGACGGCTCCGGACGGGCGGCGGATCGTGATCCAGTGCAAGCGGTACGGGCCGACCACGAAGGTCGGCTCGCCGGATCTGCAGCGATTCGGCGGGACCTGCTACAGCGTCCACCGCGCGCAGGTCGCCGCGGTCGTGACCACGTCAGTGTTCACGAAGCCCGCGGTCGGCTACGGGACTCAGCACGGTATCCGGCTCGTCGACAGCGGGGCGCTGGCGGGCTGGGCAACGCGGACCGGGCCGGCCCCGTGGATGTGATTCGGCGGCTGGGGCCGCGTACCTGCCACGCTGGGCTCCGGTCCCGCCGGTGCCGGGTACGCGGCGTTCGGGTCACAGCTTGACCACACCCGCCACACGGCCAGCACACGCGTACGCATCATTCCCACACCGCACGATCCCTGGGGGGGACCCATGAACAACACCACACCCACGCCACCGCTCCCCGCCTTCCCGCCTCCACCGCCGGCGCCGAAGAAGTCCCGCACCAATCTCGTCATCATCGGCTCGGCCGCCGCCGTTATCGCCGCTGTCGTCGCCACCGGCATCGTGGTCGTACAGTCCGGCCACGACGGCAGCAAGCCGGCCGCCACCGCCAAGGCGAGCGCCCCGGCCGAGGAGGCAACGCCCGCCAGCGCGGAGGAGTCGGAGCAGACGTACGCCACGGTCGATGCCGACAGCTTCGACATCGAGCTGCGCACCACCAAGCGCCAGTGCTTCGGGTCGGCGGGCTGCAACCTGACGGTCGAGCCGAAGATGACCTTCCTGGGCGACAGTGGCAGCATCGACCCGGACGCCGTGTACGAGATCACCTACACGATCCGCGGCGACGAGTCCGGCCCGGTCATCCAGACAGCCGAGCTGTCGAACCAGACCAGCCTGAACTACACGCCGTCTCTGATCCAGACTGCTTCGGCGGGTACGAAGGTGTCCGTGAGCATCACCGACGCCACGGAGCAAGGGGGTTGATCGTGTACTCGGTTATGGCAGGCGTGCCAGCTGGGGCGTAGCGTCCCGGGCAGCGGCAGTTGTGCGGCCCGGTCCGTCGGGCGGGGATTGTGACCCTGCCTCCCCCGTGCGACTGCCGCGTGAACGTCCAGCGGCCCGCTCCGGTTCGTCCGGGCGAGACCGTCGTCTCGGGACGCAGAATCCACGGGCCCGATGTACCTTCCGCCAGGTGGATTGGAAATGGACCATAACCGCCGTATTGCCAGTGCTGACACTGATCCTCGGTGTCGCGCTGAACCAATGGGCCGACGCCCGCAAGGAGGCCGCAGCTCTCAAGCGTGAGAGACAGCTGCGCCTCCTGGACCGCGACCAAGCGCGCCTCGACCGCCGGGAGTCGTTCGAACTGACGCACCTCATCGAAGTGCACGAGGCGCTCACGGAACTCTTCACCGTGGCGCTCGCACTTCATGAAGCGGTGGAGGCCGGCGTCCAGGCGGCACCGGAGTTGAACAGGCGGCTGGCAGCTGCTAATCGCAAGGTGCACAGCCAGAAGGGCCTCGTACTAGACGAGCAGGCCCGGCACTGGACAACCTCAGCCCACGCGTACATCAACGACATGTCCCGTGGGGGTTCAATCTAGCGGTCTCTTGGCGCCGTGGAGACGGCGCAGGAGGCGATCGCTACGCGGGTCCGCGATATCTACGGTCCGGATATACGCAGCGCGCCGTTGAGCAGTGAGGGGAACCGACACTGATTGTGATCATGCGATGGCCCCGCCCGTCGACCGCGAGGCCGGCGAGATGCGCACCTGGCGACTGGACCGCCTCCAGGCAGACGACTCCGAGACCCCGTACAGCCAGCCGGTGTGCTGCTGGACTCCGGCAGCCCGGAGGAGGCCCTGGCGCTGATCGCTGAGTTCACCGAGAGCTTCACCGGTCTCACCCGCGACGCTGTGAACGCGTGACCTGAGCTGGTTCTTCTTTCGTCGTGGCAACGCCGGGCCGCGTCTTGGCGGCAGCGTCGCCAGTGGGACCAGTCCAGTGCGTTCTCGAGCGTCGTATGGGGTTCTGTAACGGGGCAGGAGATGTTCCAGGAGCCGGCGGATCTCTGCCACGGTGAGGACGACGACGTTTCTGGGATGCCACGACCACCGTGGCGTATGCCGCCGAGCTCGGCTACGAGGTGGCCCCGGTGGACGCGTTGGTGCGACGCGAGAGCGGCCCTGGACGGCTGCGCGACGCCTACGTCGCGACCATGGGCGGATCTCGGGGTAGTTCCTTGAGGCGATGGACGGCTACAAGAGCCGTGATCCGCAGCTGGCCGTCATGGACGCGGTCGAGATGACCGTCAAGGGCGGCATAGGCAAGCTGCGGGAGGAAGCCGGGGCAGGCCTGGGCCGCCCTCGCCCGGCCAACATGGCGGTCCGACATACAGGCCGCCGTGATCTCCCGGGCCGGATCAACATGCACCTCAAGATGTCGACACAGCTACGGGCCTCAGACGTGGAGCTCTGGCGGGAACCCGGTCCAGCGGAGCTCGGCGGGGAGGTGGCCGGTGTCGTTGAAGAGGAGGACCGCCGGGGGACGGTCAGGTGTGTAGCGGATGACGGTCAGGGCCGCGTTGGCATGGTTGATGCCCAGCCATCGCCACTTGGGCGCGTCGAGGGCGGCTCGGATGAGCCAGCCGAGGAGGAAGTTGTGGGTGACGACAAGCTCGTGCCGCGGTTCATCTCCGACGACGGTGCCTGTGAACTCTGCGAGTGCCGCTGCGGCGAGCCCCGGGCCCTGCTCGCATTCCTCGGCCGTGAACTGGTGCAGGAACTCGATCCAGTCGTCCGCTGCCTGCGGTGGAAGTTCCTCGCGTGCGGGCAGGTAGGGGAGGTAGTCGCCGGCCGCTTCGGAACGACGGCAGGGAACTCCGTCGAGCTGCTCACCGACCAGCCGGGCGGTCTGTTCGGCACGGGCAAGAGGGCCGTGGTGGATCGCCGCCAGTGGAACCCCGCTGAGCCGCTCCCCCAGCAGGGCAGCCTGGCGGCGGCCCGCATCCGTCAATTCACTCTCATCCGGCGATGCCTCGCCGTGACGGGCGAGATAGAGGTAGCGGGCGGCCGTACCGGTCATAGATGCGTCCTTCAACGAAGTCGATCTTGCGGACTCAGGGAAGGACGCCGACCCACGCGGACCGGTTCCCGTGAAGGATGAGCGCGTTGCATCCAGCTCCGGCGCGTCCGGATCGCGCAGCGGTCGCAGACAGCTGTGACCTGTGGCGCCGAGCTCCTCACGGCACCGACCGACATGCCCTATGGCGCACGGCAGGCGATGCTGCGTGATCCGTTCGGCCCCGTGTGGATCTTCCTCACGCCGATCGCGGCAGCATGATGCGCCTGTCGAACGTCGCCGAACAGGAAGAAACCAACCTGAGCGGTGCGCCTGCCCGGGGCCTCTGCCGTTTTGTTACGTTCAGTGAGGGCACCTGGTCGCTGCTGACGGGGCCGCAGGCGCGCCGGGACCCTGCGGCACCACACGGCTGCGGCCCCCCTCCGTGACTACGGGTGCAGCTTCTCGCCCTTCGCCAGCATCGCTACGTACTTCTCTATCCGGCGCGCCCGGGTCTCGGGCTTCTTGGCGTCTTGGATCCGGTAAAGGATCGCGTAGCGGTTCTGCCGGTCCAGCGTCTCGAAGAACTCCGCCGCGGCCGGGTCGGCGGTCAGGGCCTCCGCGAGGTCGTTCGGCACCGTGGCGGTCTTCGCGCCGTCGTAAGCCGCCTCCCAGCGGCCGTCTGCCTTGGCGCGGTCGACCTCGGCCTGCCCCGGCGGACGCATCCGGCCCTGCTCGATCAGGGCGGCCGCCTTGTCCCGGTTGACCTTGGACCACTTGCTGCGCGGCTTGCGCGGGGTGAACCGCTGGAGCCACCACTGATCGTCGAACTTGGCCTTCTGGCCGTCGATCCAGCCGTAGCAGAGTGCCACGTCGAGCGCTTGGGCGTAGTCCAGCGCGACGATTCCGGGGCCCTTCTTGCGAAGCTTGAGCCAGATGCCGGACGAGGCGGCGTGGTTCTCGCCGAGCCATGCCTGGAATGCCTCGGCGGATTCGAATGCGACGATCTGCAAGTCCTGAGTCACCCTAGCAGCGAACCACACCCGGCCGATTGCAGTGACGCATTCGGGCACGGCCCCGGATGCGGGATGCGGTGGAGCTGCGTGGTCATTTCTGTTCTCGACGCAGAACGATCATGCAGGAGCCACAGGCTTGCTCAAGTACGACGGAAGGCGTCGAGTTCTCGTCACGGCCGACGAGACGGCCAGGGCCGGCCCGGCCGGTCAGGAAAGGAGCCCTGAGCCGGGCATCTGCTCGCCGACGCCGCCTTTCCCGTGTCCGGCGGGAGGGGCGGCGTCGTCGTACGGGGTCAGGCCCGGCGGCGGAAGAGACCGCGGAGCTTGCCCGGCTCCTGGTCGTGGTCTTGCTCCGCCTCCAGTGGCGTGGCGGCCTGGATGCGGACGGCTTCGGCGGCTTCCTGGCGGGCGACGTCGTCGGCGGGTGGGTGGTGAGGATGAGCGACGACCCGGTGCGCAGCAGGTACCTGAAGAGGTGCCGCTGGAGTGTGACGTGGAGTGCAGGGGACGGGCCGGTGAAGCGGTGGGGGTCGACGTCCTTACTCGGCCACGGTGAGGCCGGCGAGGTGCTGGACGGCCTCACGGGTGATAGCGGTCGGGATCGGGGGGCCTTCAGGTAGCGGCGCAGCAGGTCGGCGTCGAGGGCCACCGTGAGTCGCTGTGGCGTGAGGACGGAAAGGAGCGGAAGCCCCAGTTGCGCAGAGCACGCCCACGCGGGCCGATTACGCCGAGCGGGCCGAGCTGGCCCGCGTCAAGCCTGCCTCCGCCCTCGGCAGCGCGCCGAGCCCGGAGGCCGAAGCGAAGGCGAAGGCCCTGCTTGAGCGCCTGGGCGGCGCCGCGCACGGCGGGCGGCCGCGTAGTGGCGCCGATCGCGGTCGGGCTCGGTGACCGGTACGCACCGGTGCTGTCGCTGACGGGCGGCGACACGGAGCGGCCGGGCCTGCTCGGCTACATCAAGGGCCTGCGGTTCATCCGGCGAGGCGTTCGAGACCGCCGCCGCGGTCACCGCCACCGAACTCCTGCGCTTCGGGCACTCCTGGGCCGCCGTCCATGCCATCCACGCCGCCCGCCCCGCCGGCCGGTACCTGCTCACCCTGACATCCAAGGAGTACGCGGGCACCGGCGTCCAAACCGTCCACCCCGACCAGTAGCTGTCCGCCGCCTTGGCGGCCGAAGACGGTCGCCCCGCCTGCCCTGCCCTGGCGATCGCCGCGCTGCCCCAAACCTGACCTGCCGCCGCTTGGCCCCGCGGGCCGTGCTCGGCATCGCCCGACTTCCCAATCTTGCCCGTCCGGCGAAGTGGAGACAGTCACGACTCCGTCGCCGCCCATCGCCTCGATGTCGCCCTGGACCTCGCACGCCACCGTGACCTTCACCGGGTAGACCGACTCGGGAGTCAACTCAGCGAACTGCGCGAAGATCGAGCTCCTGTCGATCAAAGACCAACGTTGGCCCGCAGCATCAACGAACTGAACCTCGACGATGCCGGGAAACGGCTCGTCATCCACCCAACGAACCGCTTCACACCGCAGCTCAGGCACTCAGGCTCCCCTCCTGGGTCCGGACCCCGGCGACAACGAGCGCCAGTATGCCTGAGACCCTGGGCCCGTTACGGGACTTCCCAATGCTGATGTCAAGCCGCGACTGCGACGGGGGGTGAAACTTGGTAGCACTCTCTGTCACGAATCATTGCCCACAGGACGTTGACGCGTCGGCGGGCGAGGGCCAGGAGGGCCTGCTTGTGTCCCTTCCCCTCGCTCCGCTTTCGTTGGTAGTACGCCTTGGAGGCGGGGCAGCACTTGAGGCTTGCTAGTGCAGACAAGTACATCGCCCGCAGCAGCCCGCGGTGGTAGCGGCGGGGTCTGTGCAGGTTGCCACTGACGCGGCCGGAGTCGCGGGGCTGCGGGGCCAGGCCGGCGAAGCCGGCCAAGCGGTCGGCACTGCCGAAGGCGTTCATGTCCCCGCCCGTGGCGGCGATGAACTCGGCGCCGAGCCTGGCGCCCATGCCGGGAAGGCTCCGTATCACCTCGGCGTGCGGATGTTCGCGAAACCGGGCCTCGATGAGAGCGTCGAGTTCCGCGATCTCCTCGTCGAGGGCCATCACCCCCTTCGCAAGGCGGACCACCATGGCGGCGGCCAGCCTCTCGCCGGGCAGCGCGGTGTGCTGGGCCTGGGCGGCGTCCACGGCAGTGCGAGCGAGTGCGGCGGCGCCTTTCACCTTGCGGTTCTTCAGCCAGGTCTCAATCCGTTTCGCACCTGTACGGCGGATCGCTGCCGGAGTCTGGTAGCCGGTCAGGAGCATGACCGGACCCTTGTTGGTCAGGTCCAGCGCCCGCTCCAAGGCCGGCAAAATCTCCAGCAGTTGAGCCCTGAGGCGGTTGATCTGGCGGGTGCGGTCGAAGACGAGGTCCAGGCGCCGGGTGGTCAGGGTGCGCAAGTCGACGGCGATCTCGTCCCCGGGCCTGAGCAGCCCCAGGTCCCGGCGGATACGGGCCTGGTCGGCGATGACGAAGGCGTCCTTCGCATCGGTCTTTCCCTCACCCCGGTAGGTGGCCGAGGCTCGGTGCACTGCCAGGCCGGTGAGGTAGGCGACAGACTGACCGTGGGCGGTGAGCAGGCCGATCATCAGGGCGGCACCACCATGGTTGAGGTCGACGGCCCACAGCACGTCGTCGGATATCGCCAGCACGTCGCCGAGCAGTGCGAGCAACTCGGTCTCGTCGTTCTGGATCCGGCGCGACAGCAGCCGCTCGCCCTCCGCGTTGATCACCACGGCGTGGTGATGCGTCTTGCCGATGTCCACCCCGGCCCAGATCTCGGGCACGTTCCCCTCCGCCAGCTCGTCGTACATCGATCCCGCAGACGACCTCGCCGGCGTTGTCCTACAGCAGCGATCGAGTCGCGTCTCCCAATCAGCGGTCGAGTCGTCGCGGGGCTCCGGGCGGCCAAGTCCCGTAAGCCATCCAGCGGCTCAGCCTTTACAGCCATGCCCGGAGCCCCCGGGGTCCTCCGATCTTACGAACGACCAGATCAGACCCACGTCTTCAAGGTAGGACAACCCTTACGAGCTCGTGCACGGTAGGCGGGGAGGCGTCGAGTTCTCGATCGTCGATCATGGTTGTGTGGTGGGGAACGCGTCTCGTGCAGCGAT
>NZ_JOIU01000056.1 GCF_000720135.1 Streptomyces sp. NRRL S-1022
CGGTCGAGGCGCACGGCACCGGCACCCGGCTGGGCGACCCGATCGAGGCACAGGCACTGCTGGCCACCTACGGCCAGAGCCGTGAGGGCGAACCCCTCTACCTGGGGTCGATCAAGTCGAACATCGGCCACACCCTCGGCGCCGCCGGCATGGCCGGCGTCATCAAGATGGTGATGGCCATGCGGCACGGCGTGCTGCCCCGCACCCTGCACGTCGACGAGCCGACCCCGTTCGTGGACTGGGAGTCGGGCGCCGTGGAACTGCTCACCGAGCAGCGGCAGTGGCCCGACACCGGCCACCCCCGCCGCTCCGCCGTGTCCGCGTTCGGCATGAGCGGGACCAACGCACACGTCGTCCTGGAAGAGGCCCCCGCCGAGGACCCCGCCGCGGCACCGGAGCGGCGGCCCGGCGGAAGCACCCCGGCCGATCTGCCGATCCTGGTCTCGGCGCGTGGCCGGGACGCCCTGCGGGCCCAGGCCGCCCGCCTCGCCGCCCGCCTGTCCGCGCACCCCGGGGACGACCTCGCCGACATCGGACACGCCCTCGTCACCACCCGGGCGGTGCTCGACCACCGGGCCGTCGTCATCGGCCGCGACCACGACACGGTGACGGCCGGTCTGACGGCCCTCGCGACCGGCGAGAACCGCGCCCAGGTGGTCACCGGGACCGCGCGGGACCACGGCCGGACGGTCTTCGTCTTCCCGGGCCAGGGCTCCCAGTGGGCAGGCATGGCCATCGGGCTCCTCGACACCGCACCCGTCTTCGCGGACCGGCTGCGCGAGTGCGCGAAGGCCGTGGGCGCCCACGTCGGCTGGGACGTGGAGGACGTCCTGCGCCAGCGGGACGGCGCCCCCTCACTGGACCGCATCGAGGTGGTCCAGCCGGTGCTGTTCTCGGTGATGGTGTCCCTGGCCGAACTGTGGCGCTCGCACGGTGTGGAGCCGGACGCGGTCGTCGGCCACTCCCAGGGCGAGATCGCGGCGGCCGTCGTCTCCGGGGCCCTCACCCTCCAGGACGCGGCCCGGCTCATCGTCCTGCGCTCGCAGCTCTTCGCCGACGAACTCGTCGGCCGGGGCGCGGTCGCCTCCATCGGAGCCTCGCGGGCCGAAGTGGAGCCGCGGCTCCAGCCCTACGGCGACGCGCTGTCGATCGCCGGCATCAACAGCCCGAGGCTGGTCACGGTGGCGGGCGAACCCGAGGCCCTGCACGAACTGGTCGCCACCCTCGGCGCGGAGGGCGTACGGGCCCGGGTCATCCCCGCCACGGTCGCCTCCCACTGCTCCCAGGTCGACCGCCTGCGGGGCCGTATCGCCGAACTGCTGGACTTCGTACGCCCCCGGCCCGGCCGCGTCCCGCTGTACTCCACGGTCACCGGCGAGGTGCTCGACGGCTCCGAACTGACCGCCGACTACTGGTTCGAGAACTGCCGGCGCCCGGTCAGCTTCGAACCGGTGGTCCGCAAGCTCCTCGCCGACGGGTTCGACGTCTTCGTCGAGTCGAGCGCCCACCCGGTGCTCACCCTCGGGGTGGAGGAGACCGCCGAGGGCACCAACGCCGAGACCACCGTCACCGGGACGCTGCGCCGGGACCACGGCGGCCTGGAGCGCTTCTACGCCTCGCTCGCCGAACTGCACGTACGCGGCGTCCCCGTGGACTGGACCGGCGCCTTCCCCGGCGGCACGGCCGGCCGGGTGGAGCTGCCGACGTACGCCTTCCAGCGCCGCCGGTACTGGGTGGAGCCCGCCGCGGAACAGCACCCCGGCTCCGCCGACGCCGTCGAGGCCGCGTTCTGGGAGACCGTACGACGGGAGGACCTGGAGTCCCTCGCCGGCACGCTCGGCGTGGACCCGGGACCGCTCGGCGCGGTGCTGCCCGCCCTCGCGTCCTGGTGGCGGGACAACCGCCTGCACGCGGAGCTGGACCCGCTGCGCTACAAAGCCGTCTGGCAGCCCGTCGGCGACCCCCTGCCGGCGGCCCTCACCGGCACCTGGCTGGTCGCGGTACCCGCCACCGCCGCGGACACGCCGCTCGTCGGGGCCGTCGTCCGGGCGCTGGAGGACGGCGGGGCCCGCCCCCGCACCGTCGTCGTCGCACCCGGCACCGACCGCGCGGACCTCGCCGGCCGGCTGCGCGAGGCGGCCGGCGGCGAGCCGCCCGCCGGCGTGCTGTCCCTGCTGCCGCTGGACGGCACGGCCGGCGAACCGCACCCCGCGCTGCCGCACGGCCTGGCCGGTACCCTGCTGCTCCTGCAGGCCGTGTCCGACACGGGCTTCGACCGCCGCGTGTGGTCGGTGACCCGCGGGGCCGTCGCCACCGGCACCGCCGACCGCGTCGAGGACCCCGTGCAGGCCCAGGTGTGGGGGCTGGGCGAGGTCGCGTCGCTGGAGGTGCCCCACCTGTGGGCCGGCGTCGTCGACCTGCCCGAGGCGCCCGCGGAGCGCGACCTGGGCCGGCTGACCGGGGTCCTCGCCGGAGCGGGGGAGGAGAGCCGGCTGGCACTGCGGCCCTACGGGCTCTTCGCCCGCAGGCTGGTACGCGCCCCGCGCGGCGGCACCGGCACCACCACCCCCGCCGGCACCACCTCCACCGGTCTGCCGACCCGCGGCACCGTCCTGGTCACCGCGGGCACCCACGGACCCGGGGCGCACCTGGCCCGCCGGCTCGCCGAGGCCGGCGCCGAACACCTGCTGCTGACCGTGGCGCCGGAGGCCTCCTCCGACGCCACGGAGCACCTCGTCGCCGAACTGCACGCCGCGGGCACCCGGGTGACCGTGTCGACCGCCGACCCGGCCGACCGCGACGCCCTGGCCGCGCTGCTGGCGCACCTGCCGGACGAGGCGCCGCTCACCGCCGTCTTCCACACCGCGGGCCTGCTGGAGGAAGAGGCGCTCGGCACGCTCACCCCCGCCCGGCTGGAGGCGGTCCTGCGCACCAAGGCGCTCGGCGCGCGCCATCTCCACGAGCTGACGCGCACCCTGGACCTGTCGGCGTTCGTCCTGTTCTCCTCGGTCACCACCGCCCTCGGCGGCGGCCTCGGACTCGCCGGCTACGCGGCGGCCAACGCCTACCTGGACGCGCTGGCCGAGCACCGCAGGGCGCACGGACTGCCCGCGACCTCGCTGGCCTGGGGCGTGTGGTACGAGGAACCCGCCGAGGCCGAGGCGGCGGCCGCCGCGCGGACCCGGCGCGAACGGCTGACCCGGCGCGGACTGCCGCCGCTCGACCCGCGGCGGGCCCTCGCCGCGCTGCGCCAGGCGCTCGCCGAGGACGCCACGGCCCTGGTCCTCGCCGACGTCGACTGGGACACCTATCTGCGGGTGCTGGCCGCGGGCGGCCCCGGGCCGCTGCTCGGCGGCATCCCCGAGGTCAGGCGGGCGCTCCAGGGCGCCGGTTCCGCGGACGCGGACCACGCCTCGGTCCCGGCGAAGCTGCGGGAGGCGAGCCCGGCCGAGCGCCTCAGGCTGCTGCTCGACCTGGTGCGGGCCGAGATAGCCGACCTCCTCGGACACGAGGACCCCCAGGCCGTCGACGCCCACCGGGACTTCCTCGAACTCGGCATGGACTCCGTGGGCGCCGTCGCCCTGCGCAACCGCCTGGACGCCGTACTGCGGCGCAAGCTGCCCGCCCGGGTCATCCTGGACCGGCGCACCCCGGACGCCCTGGCCCGCTTCCTGCGGGACGAACTCGGCCGGGACGGCGACCCGGAGGGTACGGCGCAGGAACCGGCGGGTACGGCGGACGACCTGGC
Source organism: Streptomyces sp. NRRL S-1022 (assembly GCF_000720135.1). Lineage (GTDB taxonomy): Bacteria > Actinomycetota > Actinomycetes > Streptomycetales > Streptomycetaceae > Streptomyces. Next base: position 3,749 of record NZ_JOIU01000056.1, read on the forward strand.
GGCGCAGTACGCGCGCGCCGCCGCCGAAGGCCGGGCCGACACCCTGCACGACCGGATCGCCGAGGCGGCGAGCGGCCGTCCGTCCTTCGAGGTCCACGAGCCGGCCGACGTCCCCGACCCGGTGGCCGTCGCCTCCGGCGGCCAGGGACCCTCGCTGATCTGCTTCCCCACCGTCCTCGCCACCTCCGGCCCGCACCAGTTCGCGCGGTTCGCCGCCCCCTTCGGCGGTGACCGGGACGTCTCGGCGCTCTCGCTGCCCGGCTTCACGGAGGGCACACGGCTGCCGGCGACCCTCGACGCGATCACCGGCGCGGCGGCCGAAGCGGTGCTCCGCCGCGCGGACGGCGCCCCGTTCGCCCTCGTCGGCTACTCGTCCGGCGGTCTCCTCGCCCACGCGGTCACCGCGCGGCTGGAGGCCGGGGGCGACTTCCCCGAGGCGCTGATCCTCCTCGACACCTTCCAGCCCGACAGCGAAGCGCTCACCCGGATCGGGCCCGCGCTGATGGCGGGCATGGCGGAGCGACTCGGGGAGTTCGCGCCCCTGAGCCCCGACCGCATCACCGCCATGGGCCGCTACCTGGACCTGCTGTCCGGCTGGCAGCCGGCCGACGTCAAGGCGCCCGTCCTGCTCGTGCGGCCCGCCGAGCCCGTGCCCGGTGCCCCCCGGCCCGCCGATGGCGGCGGGCAGTCCGCCTGGCAGGGGCGCCACGACGCCGTCGAGGTGCCGGGTGACCACTTCTCGATGATCGAGGAGCACGCCACGACCACCGCGCGGGCCGTCCGCGCATGGCTCGGCGGAACCTCCCCCGCCCTGTCCCTGACCACCACCTCGGCAAAGGAGAAGTCGGCATGAAACGGAGCCCCGTCCTGATCGTGGGTGCGGGACCGGTCGGGCTGGCCGTCGCCTGCGCGCTGTGGCAGCGCGGCATCGAGGCGCGCGTCGTGGAGGCCCAGACCGAGCCGCACACCGGCTCCCGGGCCGTCCAGCTCCACCCGCCCACCCTGCGTGTCTTCCGGGAGGCCGGCATCCTCGACGAGGCCGAGCGGGAGGGCCTGCGGATCCGCTCCACCAGCTACCACCTGGCCGGCGGCCGCACCCTGCGCGTGGCGCTCGGCACCGAGAACGAGCCCCTGATGCTCCCGCAGGAGAACACCAGCCGGCTGCTGGAGGCCGCTCTGGAACGGGCCGGCGGCCGGGTGGAGCGATCCGTCCGCGTCACCGACGTGGCCGTCGCCGGGGACGTCGTCACCGTGAAGGCCGAGACACCGCACGGCCCGGAGGTGATCGAGACCGACTGGCTCGTCGCCGCCGACGGAGTACGGAGCGTCGTCCGGGAGAAGCTGGGCATCGACTTCGTCGGCTCCCCGGTGTCCACGGGCTTCCTGCTCGCCGAGGGCAGGATCGACGGCGCGTTCGAACGGGACGCGGTGCACTACTTCCTGGGCCGTACGGGCTCGGTCGTCTTCGCCGCCATGCCCGGTGGCCGCATCCGGGTCTCCGGCGCGGTCCCGGACAGCCACCCGGTCACGCCCGAGGGCGTCCAGCAACTCCTCGACGAACGCGGCCCGGGCGGCCTCACCATCGAGGACCTCGACATGGTCAACCGGTTCACCAGCCAGGAGCGGATCGCCTCGGTCCTGCACACCGAGCGCTGCTTCCTGGTGGGGGACGCGGCCCACACGCACTCGCCCCTCGGCGGCCAGGGCCTCAACCTGGGGCTCCAGGACGCCCACAACCTGGCGTGGAAGCTGGCGGGTGTCGTCAACGGGGAGCTGCATCCGCGGGTCCTCGACACCTACGAGCCGGAGCGGCGCCAGGCCGCCGAGCAGATCGTCCGTGCCACCCACCAGTTCCTGAAGGTCTTCACACTCGGCCCCGCGGCGGCCCGGGTACGCAACAGGGCGTGGAGCGCCCTTGAGGCGACGGGCCTGCTCCGCCGCTGGTTCGTGCCGCTGCTGGCCGGATGGCGGGTCCACTACCCGGACACGCTGTCCGGGGGGTCGCCGCACGGGGAGCGGAAGGCGGGCCGGCTCGCGGCCGCCCGGCCGGGCCGGCTGCCCGAGCCCGGCCGGCGGGCTCCGCACTGGGTGCCGCCCGCCGCGGTGGACGGTCCCCCCGGCTTCCGGCTGCTGACGCTGGGGCCGGCCGACGGCGGAGCGGACCGGCGCGGCCGGGCGCTGGCCCGCGCGTCGGCCGTGCCGCTCCGCCACGACCATCTGGTGCGGCGGTCCTCCGGCTTCCTGCTCCTGCGACCCGACGGCTACGTCGCCGCCTCGGGCACCAGTCCCACCGAACTCGCCGATGCCGGGCTCCTGCTGGCCCGCATCGCGCTGTCGGACCCGTCCACGACCTCAGGCCGCGAAGGAGCGTAGCGATGCTGGCCCACGAGCGCCTGGCAGAACTGATCGAACTGAAGACGCTGACCCGTCAGGGTCCCGATCCGCAAGCGACCGAGCGTCAGCATGCCAAGGGCAAGCTGACCGCCCACGAACGTATCGAACTGCTCCTGGACGACGGCACGTTCCAGGAGATCGAGGCCCTGCGGCGGCACCGGTCGACCGCGTTCGGCATGGACCGGCGCCGGCCGCACTCCGACGGCGTCGTCACCGGATGGGGGAAGGTGCACGGACGCACGGTGTTCGTGTACGCGCACGACTTCCGCATCTTCGGCGGCGCGCTGGGCGAGGCCCACGCCGCCAAGATCCACAAGCTGATGGACCTCGCCGAGGCCGCGGGGGCACCGCTGGTGTCCCTCAACGACGGTGCCGGCGCGCGCATCCAGGAAGGCGTCACCGCACTGGCGGGCTACGGCGGGATCTTCCAGCGCAACACCCGCAACTCGGGGGTGATCCCGCAGATCAGCGTGATGCTCGGGCCCTGCGCGGGCGGTGCGGCGTATTCGCCGGCCCTCACCGACTTCGTCTTCATGGTCCGCGAGACCTCGCAGATGTTCATCACCGGACCCGATGTCGTGCAGGCCGTGACCGGCGAACAGGTCACCATGGACGGTCTGGGCGGCGCCGACGTCCACGGCGGCACCTCCGGCGTCGCCGGCTTCGTCTACGACGACGAGGAGAGCTGCCTGGAGGAGGTCCGGTACCTGCTCTCGCTGCTGCCGCAGAACAACCGGGAGCTGCCGCCGGTCGAGCCGGGCACCGACCCGGCCGACCGCCCCAACGACTCCCTGCTGCACCTGGTCCCCGCCGACCCGAACCAGGCGTACGACATGCGCGAGGTGATCCAGGAGGTCGTCGACAACGGCGAGTTCTTCGAGGTGCACGAGCTGTGGGCGACGAACATCGTGTGCGCGCTGGCACGCCTGGACGGGCATGTGGTCGGCATCGTCGCCAACCAGCCGGCCTCGGTGGCCGGGGTCCTGGACATCCACGCGTCGGAGAAGGCGGCACGCTTCGTCTCCACCTGTGACGCCTTCAACATCCCGCTGGTCACCCTGGTCGACGTGCCCGGCTTCCTGCCGGGCGTCGACCAGGAGCACAACGGCATCATCCGGCACGGGGCCAAACTGCTGTACGCGTACTGCAACGCCACGGTGCCCCGGGTGCAGCTGATCGTGCGCAAGGCCTACGGCGGCGCCTACATCGTCATGGACTCCCGTTCGATCGGCGCGGACATCTCCCTGGCGTGGCCGGGCAACGAGATCGCGGTGATGGGCGCCGAGGGAGCCGCCAACGTGATCTTCCGGCGGGAGATCAGTTCTGCCGACGACCCCGAGAGCGTGCGCCGGCAGAAGATCAAGGAGTACAAGACGGAGCTGATGCATCCGTACTACGCGGCCGAGCGCGGCCTGGTCGACGACGTGATCGACCCGCGCGACACCCGGCAGGTGCTCATCCGGTCGCTGGACATGCTCCGTTCGAAGCATGCCGACCTCCCGTCCCGCAAGCATGGCAACCCCCCGGCGTAAGGAGCGGTGATGAACGACCTTTCGGTGGTGCGCGGCAGTCCCACCAAGGAGGACCTGGCCGTCGTCCTCGCGGTGCTGCTCGCCAGGCAGCACTCCGGCGCGGCGGCGGGGCCCGGGGAGGACGCGGACGGGACGGCTGGACCGTCCCGCCGGGCCGGCTGGGCCCGGGCCCGGCGGTCCGCCCACCTGCCGGCCGGATCCTGGCAGCACGTGTGACGACGGCACGGGTGACGAGGAACCGTCCATCAGTCCATGGCCCGTGGGGCCACCCGACAACTTACGGAAGACGCATGCGCAAGGTGCTCATCGCCAATCGTGGCGAAATCGCTGTCCGCGTGGCCCGGGCCTGTCGGGACGCCGGGATCGCGAGCGTGGCCGTCTACGCCGACCCGGACCGGGACGCCCTGCATGTC
>NZ_JOIU01000057.1 GCF_000720135.1 Streptomyces sp. NRRL S-1022
GCCCATGTCCGCGATCGCACGCAGCCGGCGCGCGGCCGTGCGGAACGTGCCGTGCGGCTGCTCGGCCGTGCCCTCGGAACGGGGGAAGAACTCGTACCAGGAGCCGTACAGGGCCCGTTCGCGCTCCACCAGCAACGGCATCGGATCCGACGCGGTCACCAGCTCCCGCAGCGGATGGCGGGCCAGGACCGCCTCCACCTCCGGCGCCAGGGCCGCCGCGAGCCGCCAGGCGGCCGGCCGGCTCCGGTCCCGCAGGGCCGCCACCGCGTCCAGCACGGGCGCGCGGTGCTCCTGCGGGACCCCGGCGGCGGCCCGCTCGTACAACTCGGCGCCCTCCGCCAGCACCAGATCCGTGTCGATACCGGCCGGGATCTTGATCCGGGCGGTGTGCCGCCAGGTGCCGAGCGGGTCCGACCACGCCTCCACCGTGTAGGTCCAGCGGCCGGGTTCACCCGCCGTGACCGTGGCGCCCCAGCGGTCGGTGCCGGGGGCCAGTTCCCGCATCGGCGTCCAGGGCCCGGCCCGGCCCGCCGGGTCCCGCAGCACGACGTTCGCCGCGACTGCGTCGTGGCCCTCCCGGAACACGGTGGCCGAGACCTCGAACGACTCCCCGGTCACCGCCTTCGCGGGCCTGCGCCCGTGCTGGACCACGGGGCGTACGTCCAGGACGGGGATGCGGCCCAGGGTGGTGGCCGCGTCCGGGGAGGGCCGTTCCCCGTCCGCGGACGGGCCGGCGGCGCCGGCCGGCGCCGCCCCTTTCCTCCCCGTCGTCCTCTTTCCTGCTGCCTTGGTCGTGCTGTGTGTCGTGGGTGCTGACGAATGCTGCCTCGCGGGCATGACCGCTCCTGTCCGCTTCGACGTGGGTGTGGCGGATGGATATGGGGAGGTGGGTCCTGCGGAAGTGCTGTGGTGCGCCTGTGGGGTGTGTACCGGAGGAGCCTTCCCCACCCGTTCGGGTGGGCAATCCGGCACTTTGTTAACTACTCACGCGTACGTCTACGCACAAGACCGGCCCCTTTTCTCCGGGTGCCCCCTGACCGGGTCTTGACGCCCCGGCGGCTCCGACACCCCCGGCGGTACGTCCCCACCGACCGCGCGGTAACCACTACCGTCGAAGACGACGACGAGACGCACAGCGCCGTGCGTCTCACCCCGCGACGCGTCCCGAGGTGGAATGTGAAGGCGATCCGCCGGTTCACCGTCCGTCCCGTACTCCCCGACCCCCTCCGGCCGCTGAGTGACCTGGCGCGCAATCTGCGCTGGTCCTGGCATGCGGAAACGCGCGATCTGTTCCAGTCCGTCTGGCCCGAGGGCTGGGCCGGCAGCGGCGGGGACCCGGTCCGGCTGCTCGGCAGCGTCCGGCCGGCCCGGCTGGCCGAACTGGCCGGGGACCGGCGGTTCCTGCGCCGGCTCACCGCGGCCGCCGACGACCTCGACGACTATCTGACCGGCGACCGCTGGTACCAGGAACAGACCGACGGCCTGCCCCGCGCCGTCGCCTACTTCTCGCCCGAGTTCGGCATCACGGCCGCGCTCCCGCAGTACTCCGGCGGCCTCGGCATCCTCGCCGGCGACCACCTGAAGGCGGCCAGCGACCTCGGGGTGCCGCTGATCGGGGTCGGGCTGCTGTACCGGCACGGGTACTTCCGGCAGACCCTCTCCCGTGACGGCTGGCAGCAGGAGCACTATCCGGTGCTCGACCCGAACGAACTGCCCCTCACCCAGCTGAAGGAGGCCGACGGCACGCCGGCCCAGGTCTCCCTCGCGCTGCCCGGCGGCAAGGCACTGCGCGCCCGGATCTGGCTGGCGCAGGTGGGCCGGGTGCCGCTGCTGCTGCTCGACTCCGACGTGGAGGAGAACGAGCTCGGCGAACGCGGGGTGACCGACCGGCTCTACGGCGGCGGCAGCGAGCACCGGCTGCTCCAGGAGATGCTGCTCGGCATAGGAGGTGTGCGGGCCGTACGGACGTACTGCCGGCTCACCGGGCACGCCGGGCCGGAGGTGTTCCACACCAACGAGGGGCACGCGGGATTCCTCGGTCTGGAGCGGATCGCCGAACTGTGCGCGGGCGGCCTGGACTTCGACCCGGCGCTGGAGGCGGTGCGGGGCGGGACCGTGTTCACCACGCACACCCCCGTGCCGGCCGGCATCGACCGCTTCGACCGGGAGCTGGTCGGCCGGCACTTCGGCCCCGACGCCGAACTCCCCGGCATCGACGTGCAGCGGATCCTGGCACTGGGCATGGAGACCTATCCGGGCGGCGAGCCGAACCTGTTCAACATGGCCGTGATGGGGCTGCGGCTCGCCCAGCGGGCCAACGGGGTGTCGCTGCTGCACGGGCAGGTCAGCCGGAGCATGTTCGCGGGGCTGTGGCCGGGATTCGACCCCGAGGAGGTGCCGATCACCTCCGTGACCAACGGGGTGCACGCGCCGACCTGGGTGGCGCCCGAGGTGCTGCGGCTCGGGGCGCGGCAGGTCGGCGCCCAGCGAACCGAGGACGCGCTGACCGTCGGCGGCTCCGAACGCTGGGACTCGGTCGCGGACATCCCGGACCAGGAGATCTGGGAGCTGCGCCGGACGCTGCGCGAACAGCTGGTGCTGGAGGTACGGGAGCGGCTGCGGGTGTCCTGGCGGCAACGCGGCGCGGGTGACGCGGAGTTGGGCTGGATCGACGGGGTGCTGGACCCGGACGTCCTGACGATCGGCTTCGCCCGTCGGGTCCCCTCCTACAAGCGCCTGACGCTGATGCTGCGCGACCGGGACCGCCTGATGGAGCTGCTGCTGCACCCCGAGCACCCGGTCCAGCTCGTGGTCGCGGGCAAGGCGCACCCGGCGGACGACGGCGGCAAGCGCCTGGTGCAGGACCTGGTCCGCTTCACCGACGACCCGCGGGTCCGCCACCGCATCGTCTTCCTGCCCGACTACGGCATGGCGATGGCGCAGAAGCTCTACCCCGGCTGCGACGTCTGGCTGAACAATCCGCTGCGGCCGCTGGAGGCCTGCGGCACCTCCGGCATGAAGGCCGCCCTGAACGGCTGCCTCAACCTGTCCGTCCTGGACGGCTGGTGGGACGAGTGGTTCCAGCCGGACTTCGGCTGGGCCATCCCGACCGCGGACGGCGCGGGCACGGACCCCGACCGCCGGGACGACATCGAGGCGGCGGCCCTGTACGACCTGCTCGAACAGCGGGTCGCTCCGCGCTTCTACGAACAGGGGCGCGCCGGCCTGCCCGACCGCTGGATCGAGATGGTCCGCCAGACCCTCTCCCTGCTGGGCCCGAAGGTGCTGGCCGGCCGCATGGTCCGCGAGTACGTCGACCGGCTCTACGTTCCCGCCGCGCAGGCGCACCGCGCGCTGACCCCGGACACGGCGAGCGAGCTGGCCGCCTGGAAGTCCCGGGTCCGGGCGGCCTGGTCCGGGGTGAGCGTGGACCACGTGGAGACGACGGCCACGAGCGTCACGGCGGAGCTGGGCACGACCGTCGGCCTGCGCGTGCGGGTGGCCCTCGGCTCGCTGACCCCGGACGACGTGGAGGTCCAGGCGGTGTCCGGCCGGGTGGACGCGGAGGACCGCATCACCGACGCCACGGTGGTCCCGCTGAAACCGGCCGGCACCCCCGACCTGGAAGGCCGCGTCCTCTACGAGGGGCCCCTCTCCCTCGACCGCACCGGCCCCTACGGCTACACCGTCCGCATCCTCCCCACCCACCCCCTCCTGGCCTCCGCGGCCGAACTCGGCCTGCTCGCGGTGCCGTCGCAGGAGGTGGGGGAAGGGGCGGGGATGGTGTTGCGGTGAGCCTGACCGGCGGTGCCGGCTAGCGTGCGTTGAAGGGATCGATCGCGAGTGATTCCTGGACGCTGAGCAGCCGGCATTCGCCGGTCACGCTGTGTACCGATATCTGACAAGGTCCGTAGCAGAGGTACTTGTCATCCCTGGTCTCGACGTACTTCGCGGACTGGAAGGCGAAGTAGAAATATTCGCCCTTCTGTGACTTGTACTCCTGGTCCGGAAACATGGCCGTCTCATTGTCCCAGTCGGCGGTCAGCTTCCGGATGTAATCCGCTGCAATCCGTTCGGCTTGCTCGATCGTGAGCATCAATTCGTCCTCATCAGCTTGAATGATTGGAAATATGTAGGGTCGACGAACCCTGTTTGTGCATCGATGAAGAGTACTCGATTCTGATCGTTCACGATATTGAACACGTGCCCCGGCATGCCCCCACCGGGACTCGCCGCGACTATACCGCGAGCGCCGTGTCCAGAGTTTCTGACATGGTCGACCATGCCCCAGAAGTCGGTGTCCTTGAAGCCGGATCCGTATACCTTCTCCAGGCGCTCAAGGGACTGGAACCCTCCCATGTCGCCGGGGACGGGTTTGATGCCGTTGCCGCGCATGTATTGTTCGAACGCATCGGCCACGTACGTGCAATTCGTGTTGCCCCCTTCCGGATTGAAGTGTTTCGGCAGGTCCGGATAATGGGGCGTCTCGTACGGCTTGGGCGGGAAGGGTGACTTCTGCGGAGCGAGTCCGAGGGGATCGCAGGAGACAGAGGGCCGGTCCACGTAGCCGACAGGGTTGGCCGCCGGAGCCAGGCCGAGGGGATCCTGGCTGACGTACCGGCCGACTTCCGTGTCGTAGTACCTGAGGTAGTTGTAGTTGAGGCCCGTCTCGAAGTCGAAATACTGTCCAGGGAAACGCAGCGGAGTGTAAGCGCGGCTATCGGCCGGCCAGGAAAGTTTTCCCCAGTTGGTGGCCGAGGCTCGCCAGGCGATGTCGCCGGACTCGTCGATCAGCTCGCACGGAGCACCCGAAAGATCGGACACGATCGCGAAGAAGCGTGCGTCGATCTCCTCCTGCGAGGCCGCGGCCATGGTCCTGCGCTCGCTCTGCGCAACCGCTTCGACGCCGTTGAGGTGCCACGTCAGGGTCACCGAGTCGGCTGAGTCCGCCCAGCTGGTCGTCTGCTCGCAGAGCGAGGTGCCGTCCCAGGCGAAGTCCACCTGCTCCAGTACGTCGACACCGTTCTCGGCGATGCGCTGTTTGCCGACGCGCCTGCCCAGAGGGTCGTACAGGTACCGCCACACTGTGCCGTCCGGAGTGACGACCCGGGTGAGCCGGTCCTCCGCGTCCCAGCTGTACCGCCAGGTGTCCGGCTTGCGGGAGAGCCGGGTCCTCTGCCGCAGCACCACACGTCCCGCGGCGTCGTGCTCGTAGCGGATCCGGCCGGCACGGACCAGGTCGGCGCCTTGGTAGACGCGTTCGCCGCATCCGTCATCGCCGAACCGCCGGGCGGGCCAGTCGGCGGCCGTCTGGTTGCCGAGCTGGTCGTACGCGTAGGACTCCGACCAGCCGTCCCCGGTCACCCGGGTCGTCCTGCCTGCCGGATCCAGCTCGTAGTCACGGATTCCGTTCAGTTGGTCATCGACCTTGGCCAGGCTGCCGTCCGCGCGGTAGCCGTAGGTCCGCGACTGAACACGCCGGTGAGAATGGTCCACCGCCTGGGAGATCATCCGGTTCATCGCGTCGAACGACCGTGAGACAGTGAGGAACTCGCCGAACCGGCGGCTGACTTCGCGGCCGGTGCGGTCGTGCTCCAACGTGATGACGCGCCCGTCCGCCGTGAGCCGGCAGGGCTTCCCGTCGGCATCGAACTCCCACGTGCTGACGGCGCCCGATGGGGTCCTGCGCTCGGTCAGGTTGCCGAACTCGTCGTACCGATACGCGACTTCTCGACCGTTGATACGCTCGGACACCAGGCGTCCGTGGCGGTCACGGAGGAGGGTGAGTTCCGCGTGACCGTTGCCGGCATGGGCGATCTCGTCGGTGAAGTCGTAGGTGTACGTCATCACCTCCCCGTCGACGATCTTGCGGACGACCTGTCCCAGTTCGTTGTGCTCGAAGGAAACGACCTGGCCGAGGGCGTTCGTGCGGGAGACCAGCGCACCGGCCGCGTCGTACGCGTACCGGATGGCCCGCCCGCCGAAGTCGGTCTCCGTGCTCAGCCGTCCCGCGGCGTCGTACTCGTAACTCCACGTCTGACCCTGAGGATTGGTCACCCGGGTCAGGCGGAGTTCGTCGTCGTACGCGAACTCGTAACGAGAACCGTCGGGTTCGACGCGTGTGGTCAGCAGATCAAATGGGCCGTACTCGAACCGGGTGACTCCGCCGACCGTGTTCGTGTGGGTGAGGCAGTTCCCCTCACCGTCGTACGTCCACGATTCCTCGGTCCCGTCCGGATTCCGGCGACGCGTGACATGACCCTCGACGGACCATTCCATCTCACCGGTCGCACCGAAGGGGTCGGTGATGGCGGTCACGCGGCCGAAGGCGTCCCGCCGGTACCGCATGACGTTCCCCGCATGGTCACGCACCTCGGCGGGCAGACCGGCCGCGTCACAGGAGATGGTGGTGACCCGGCCGTACCGGTCGCGCATCGTGGACACATGACCGCGCTCGTCGTACGTGAAGAAGGTTCGACCGCCGGCCGAGTCGGCCACCGACGTCAGGTTCCCGCGGTCGTCGAACTCCTGGCGTACCGAGCCTCCGTCCGGGCGCACGATGCGGGTGAGCAGCCCGCGGGCGTCGTAGGAGAGCGTCGTGCGCCGGCCGTCCGGACGGACGATCTCCGTCACGTTCCCCATGTCGTCGTACCGGCGGGACGTCGTACGGCTGACGGCGTCGGTCTCGGACAGCAGGCGATGGAAGCGGTCGCGGGTGAAGCGCCGGGTGTGCCCTGCCGGATCCACCATCGCGACGATCTGGTGCAGGTCGTTGACGAAGTACCGGCGTACGGCGCCCTCGCCGTTGACCGCCGTCGTGGTGTGCAGCCCGGTCTCCGGGTCTCTCGTGCCGTAGGACAGCCGCAGGCTCATATGCCCTTCTGTGCCGCCCTGCGCGATGCACCGGTCCCTGTCGTCGTACGCGTACGTGTACGCGTGACCGTTGGTGTCCGTCCAGGAGGTGACGCGTCCCCGCTCGTCGTAGGCGAAGCGGAGAGGCAGCCCGGACGAGTTCCAGACCTCGGTGACATTCTCTTGCGTGTACCCGTACCGGATCAGCTGGAGATCGGATCCGTCCTCGCTTCCCCCGGCCAGGTACAGGCCGGTGATCCGCCCGTCGGCACTCTCGATCCGCAGACGGTAGCCACCGCTGTGGACGACGGCCGAGGGCACTCCCGCCTCGTCATGCGCGAACGTGATCCAGTTGCCGTTGCGGTCGTCGATCTGTTCCAGCACCGCGAGACCGGGGCCCCGGTCGGCGAAGTGCCAGGTGCGGTGGGTCCGGGGATCCGTGATCGTGTAGCCGCCGTCGACACGGTCCAGGGAGAGACGGGGACCGTGGCTGGGCAGGGTGGGCACGCCGGGGGCGGGGTGGGGGTACGACAGGAGGAGGCCGTCCTCCGTGACGAAGACGACTCCTTCCGCGTCGATCTCCAGGCGCTGGTCCAGGGTGGAGGACCAGGACGGGCCGAACCAGCGGCCCAGGTGGTAGCCCGACTCGACGCGACGAGAGAGGACCAGCGGGAGTGCGCCGGGGAGGGTGACGTCCGTCTGCGGCAGGTACATCTTGCCGGTGGCCAGGTCGATCGGGTCGGTGCCGCCGCTGTATACCGCATCCGACTCCCGTGAGGGCCCGTGCGGGTCCTCGTTCACCCGGTCCCGGGCCGTCTTCCCGGCCGCGCCCTCGGTCCCCGCCCGCGCCTCCCTGCGTGCCGCGGCTTCCGCTGCCTGCCGGGTCAGACCGACCTCCGCCGCATCCCGGGCAAGACCCGCTTCCAGTCCGGCCCCGTCGCCGAGGAGGAGCTGGGGGACCATGCGTCCGCCGAACTCGGAGGGGTCTTTGCGGAACTCGTCCCACATGGTCTTCGCGGTGCGTTCGGGGTGGGCGGCGGTGGAGGTCAGGCCGGAGAGCGTCATGCTGACGTTCTGCAGGTAGGCG
>NZ_JOIU01000058.1 GCF_000720135.1 Streptomyces sp. NRRL S-1022
AGGACCGCCAGGAAATGACCCTCCGCATCCTGGAATGGCGGGGCATCCCGGTGTCCGACGCCGTCCGGGAGCGGGTGCTGGCCTGCACGGACCTCGGTCAACTGGAGGTCTGGGCCCAGCGCGCCGTCCACGCGGCCGAGGCGACGGAGTTGTTCACCGGCGAGTGAGCACGTGACCGTTGGGCCGCTCGCTTCTCGGTCAGTGTCGTGCTTCCGCGGTCCGCGTCAAGGGCGCTGCGCGTCGCCTTCGGCGATGGGCCTCCGGCCCACCCTTGACCCGGCCCACTCCAGCCCGGACCAGAAGCGAGCGAGCGACCCGGAACAGCGCTGGCCCAGCCCGGCACCGGGCCCTCGGGTGTGCCAAGTGGCGCTGTCGGAAGGGGGTGCGCGGTCGCGCCTCGCCGGCACGCCGGGTGAGCTAAGCGGCTTCCGGCTCGGTGAGCGGGGGCGCCCCAGCACCTCGCCGGCACGCCGAGCCGGCTTGGCGGCCGACGGGCGATGGCGGGGGTGATTGGCGGATTCGGGTCCAGGTGGCGTCGAGAGTTGAAGGCTGGGCCGTCGGGAGACCTCGCTGCGTGGCCCAGATCCGCCGATCACCGCCGTCCTGGAACGTTCCTCGTCGACCACTGGGCGGTTCGCCACGCTCGCTCGAACTCTTCAGGGTTGATCGAAGAAGCTGAGAACTCCGGCTGGCTCGCCACAACATCGATCGATCCCACGGGCACTTCACTCAGACCGATTCCCGCGGGCCATGGTCGGCTTTTCGCTATGCAATAGGCATCACAGTGCGTGCGACGGAGCGGTCCGGAAGTCCTCCACCTCCCGCTTGGGACACGGACCCCGCGCCGCCGGAGCCGCCGGTGCCGTTGGGGCGGGTGCTGGAGTCGGAGGAGGGGCGGGGGCTGAGGCTGGTGACGGCGTGCGCGGAGTACTGGGGGTGGCAGCCGTCGGCGCGGTTCGGGGACCGGGGGGAGTACGTGTGGTGCGAGCTGGGGGTGGCGTGAGGGCGGTCCCTGCACGCCACCGTGAGTGAGTAGGTGCCTGTCATCGGAACGGGATGTTGAGCCAAGGGCTGCCCGGCGCGGACATAAGGACACGATGGGCAGCGACCACATCCTGGTACCAGCTGCCGAACTCCTCCTCGTCGAAATGGAGTGCGCGCCCGAGGATGAAACCGGTGGAGAAGTCCTGCCACGATTTGTAGGCCAGGGCGGCGGCCCGCCCGGCCTGGATGACGGCGGACTCGGCCTCCCTCAGGGTTCCGAAACGGGCCGCGAGTCCCCACCGGGCCATGTTCGAGGCCCGGCCGAGATCCCAGGCGTCGACGGAAGAGACGTACTGGTTCTCACCGAGGACACCATCGGCGCGCATGCGGGCCTCGTATCGAGTGATCCGCCCGATGAGTCGTTGCACCCCCTCGACACGGGCCTCGACCTCGGATGCGGGTCGGGGCTCGGTCCTGGTGACGCCGTCCTCGGTGACCACGACGGAGCCTTCGGAGTTCCCGCGGATGACGTTGGCCACGGACTGCTTCCAGTACCCCACGTCGACGTGCCCGCCGAAGTCCCGGGCGATGGTGCGGCGCAGATCGAGGGCGAAGTCCCACACGGGACTGTGTGATTCGGCGGCGAGCAGGCCGTTGAGTGCGGACAGCCACTCCTCACGGCTGGCGATGCCCCACCACTCTCGTAGCTGCTTCCGCTCCCTGGGGTAACCCGAGCCGTGCGAGGCCATGCCGTTCCAGAACAGGTCGTTGTTCACACACAGGAGGGCCCCACAGGCGAGGCCGTGGGCGACGGGGCCGTCCAGGGGGCCGCCGATGCGGAGAGTGCGCAGGCGCGGCGACTGTTCCTGAGCGGGAGCCTGTTCCCCGTACCGGGACCACGCCGCCGAGTGCGGGGGTGCGGAGGGGAGGAACGCCTCGCAAGGACTTCCGGGATTGACGACGATCACCGGCGGATCGGTCGGCGCCCATGCTTTGGCGAACCACTCAAGGTAGTTCCAGTCGAACACCCGGTGGGGCTCCGGCGCGGGCAGCATGCCCTCGGTGTACACGGCCCAGATCCGCCCGCCGGCGACGCGCGGGTCGTACCCGAAGACGGCATACGTCGCACTGGGCGTGGCATCCGCCCCGCCCTTCTCTATCTCAAAGAACAACCGCCCCTGCGCAAGCGCCCCGAGGTACGCGACCCAATCTCCCCGCCCCTTGGCCTCGAACAAGACCTGCTCGATCTCCGACGGAGCAGTCCAGGTGGAGGCTGAGGCAGGCGGAAAGCCCGCAGGGGGCGGCCCGAACGACATGAAACCTTCCGCTCCTCTTTTCAATGTGGCGACCCTAGGGACTTGTGGGCTCTCGTCGGCGAGATTATTCGACATGGTGACGAGACGCCCACGAGTTGCTATCGAGAGAACATCCTCATCCAGTACAGGATTTTTTTACTGTCACTGTCCATGAGGAACAATTCACTGCCGCCATCCTCTAGCGAAATGCTCATCATCACGAGTGTGTCATCCTGGTGATCCTCCAGGAACTCCACCAGAGATTTGGTTTCGCTGTGGAGTTGCGACCCCGGGGACGTCCGTTTGAGGCGGCGTCGATACGTATGCACCAAGTTATCTCTTGGGACACTTCCTGCCTCGATCGAGGACACTGCGCTAAGGCGATTGAGGATTCGCGCATCGCAGACACCGGCTTCGATCCCAGCGCTTACGAGCTTCGTCAGCCTACTCTTGTCCATGGCCCTCCATTAATGCTCACCTCGGCCCCTTTCACGGTTCCCCTAATGAGGACCTCGCCCTCGTCATAGGGAAATGATACGCCCGGCACTCTCGCGTAAGTCGGTCCATCGCCGTTTGGTATCCGAAGGACAACCCCAGGACCGTTGCCTCTGTAGCTTTCCTCCAGGGCCATCTCTTCGTAATATGTCGTCCATGAAGTGAAGATGCTGTCTGTGCGTCCTCCTGCGTGAAGTTGCGGATCTGAATGTCCGCCCAGCGGTTCCGCTATTCCACGCTTTGCGTCTTCGTACATCTTCAGCCATGCTTGCGGGCTATTGTCGTTCGCATGCCCAATTCCGCGGTAAAGGTATGGTTCTTCCTCGGGGTCCCAGCTTCCACCGTTTTCGCACTCGTCGGGTGCCAGCCCCACAGAATCAAACCAGGTATGCGGGTTGTTGACATAGCTAACTGGATTCGGTGCCGGTGTCAGACCCAAAGGATCGGGGCTGAGATAGCGAGCGGTTTCGGGATCGTAGTGGCGAAAGTAGTTGTAGTGCAGGCCCGTTTCCGGGTCGTAGTACTGGCCCGGGAAGCGTAGGGGGGTGTAGGTGGTGCTGTTCGTCGACCACGCCGTTGTTCCCCACAGGGTGCTCCGGGTGTGCCAGGCGATGTCGCCCTGTTCGTCGACGAGTTCGGTCGGCGTGCCGATCAGGTCGGTGACGATGGCGAAGAAGCGGGAGTCGATCTCCTGCTGGAAGGCGTCGGCCGGGGTGATGCGTTCTGTCTGGGCCAGAGGGCGCAGGCCTTGGTGGTCCCAGGTGAGGGTGACCGGGTCGGGGAGGTCGGTGGAGGTTGTCGTCTGTTCGCAGAGGGTGCTGCCATCCCAGGTGAAGTCGACGCGCTCCGGGATGGTCTCACCGTCGTCCGCCAGGCGGAGTTTCCCCGTGCGGCGGCCCAGGGGGTCGTACGTGTAGCGCCAGCGGGTGCCGTCGGGGGTCGTCACCGAGGTGAGGCGGTCTTCGGCGTCCCACTCGTAGCGCCATGTGTCCGGTTTGCGGGACAGGCGGGTCTTCTGGCGAAGGGTGAT
This sequence comes from Streptomyces sp. NRRL S-1022, assembly GCF_000720135.1. Taxonomy (GTDB): domain Bacteria; phylum Actinomycetota; class Actinomycetes; order Streptomycetales; family Streptomycetaceae; genus Streptomyces. Next base: position 3,805 of record NZ_JOIU01000058.1, read on the forward strand.
GCGGCCGAGGGCGTCGTGTTCGTAGCGGACGTTGCCGGCTCGGGTGATGCGGGTGCCCGTGTAGGCGCGGGGGCCGGTTGCCTCCGCGCCCGGGTGGGTTGAGGGCCAAGCTGCCTGGGTCTGGTTGCCTGCCTCGTCGTAGGCGTACGTCTCCGTCCAGTTCGCCGCGTGGACCGCTGTAACCCTGCCTGTCGCGTCCAGGTCGAATCGGCGGGCGCCGGACAGGTGGTCGTCGATGCCGATCACGTTGCCGTCGGCTCGGTAGGTGTACGTCCGGTGCTGGACCCTGCGGCCCGCGGCCCCCATGACGGACTGGGTGGTCAGGCGACCCAGCGCGTCGAAGGTGTGCTCCAGGGCCACCCGCTCGCCGATGTGGCGAGACACCTCACGGCCCGCCGCGTCGTACGTGAAGTCGATCGCTCGGCCTGATGCCACCATGCCCGTGCGGTGGCCCGCCGCGTCGTACGACCAGGTCGTCCTGGCCCCGGTCGGGGTGGTGCGGCCGGTGCGGCGCCCCAGTACGTCGTACGTGTAAGTCACCGTGCGGTCGTCGACCGTTTCGGAGTGCAGGCGGCCGTAGCGGTCGCGCAGCAGCGTCAGTGTCGTACCGTCCGGGCCCGTTGCCTGGGCCAGTTGGTCGGTGAAGTCGTACGCGTACGTCGTGACCTGGCCTGCCGCCTCCTTGCGGAGCACCTGGCCCAGTTCGTTGCGCTGGAAGGTCACCGCCTCGCCGAGTACGTTCCTGCGTGAGGCCAGGCGGCCCGCCGCGTCGTACTCGTACTCCAGCGTGCGGTCGTCGAAGTCCTTCTCCGACAGCAGGTGGCCGGCCGGGTCGTACGCGTACTCCCACGTCAGGCCCTGCGGATTGGTGACCTTCGTCAGGCGCAGTTCCGTGTCGTGGCTGAATTCGTAGCGGACGCCGTCCGGGCCCGTGCGGGCCGTCAGCAGGTCGAAGTGGGTGTATTCGAAGTGGGAGACGCCGCCCAGCGGGTCGGTGTGGCTGGTGCAGTTGCCCTCGCCGTCGTACGTCCACGTCTCCGTCGTCCCGTCGGGAGCTGTACGGCGGGTCAGGCGGCCCTCGATCGACCATTCCAGTCGGGTTGTCGCTCCGGTGGGGTCCGTGATGGTGGTGGGGCGGCCGAAGGCGTCTCGTTCGTAGCGGGTCACTGCGCCGAGCGGGTCCGTGACCTCCAGTGGTAGGCCCGCGCGGTCGCAGATCACCCTGGCCGCGTTGCCCAGCGGGTCCGTCACCGACGTGAGGTGGCCGGCCTCGGTGTAGGTGAAGCGGGTCGTCTGGCCGGCCGGGTCCGTCATCGAGGTGAGGTTGCCTCGGTCGTCGTACGTCTGGCGGGTCACCGTGCCGTCCGGGTTCACCACCTTCACGGGCAGGCCCAGGTGGTTGTACTCCGCGCGTGCCTCGCGGCCGTCCGGGCGGACCGCCCGGGTGAGGTTGCCCGCCTCGTCGTACTCGAACGTGGTCGTGTGGCCCAGGGGATCTGTCGTGGACAGCAGGCGGTTGTGGCGGTCGCGGGCGTAGCGCGTGGTCGCGCCCACGGCGTCCGTCTCGGCTATGACCTGGCAGCGGCGGTTGATCCGGTAGTGGGTTCTGTGGCCGTGTGAGTCGGTGATCGTCGTGGTGTGCTCGCCGGTGTCCGCATCCACCGGTCCGTAGGTGAAGGCGGAGCGCAGGTGGCCGGCGGCGCCGGACTGGTGGGTGCAGCGGTCCTGGTCGTCGTAGGCGTAGGTGAAGTGGCTGTCGTTGGTGTCCGTCCAGGAGGTGATGCGCCCCTGGGTGTCGTACGCGAAGCGCATGGGCCGGCCGGAGGAGTTGACGACCTCGCTCAGGTGGCCGTCGGTGTAGCCGTAGCGGATCAGTTCCTGGTCGGTGCCGTCCGGCGCGGCTCCGGCCAGGTGCAGGGCGGTGATCCGGCCGTCGGCGGTCGACAGGAGCAGGCGGTAGCCGCCGTTGTGGGTGAGGGCGCGCGGGGCGCCGTTCGTGTCGTACTCGAACGTGATCCAGTTGCCGTTGCGGTCGTCGATCTGTTCCAGCACCGCCAGGTTCTCGGAGCGGTCGGCGAAGTGCCTTACGTGGCCGGACTCGGGGTCGGTGAGGGTGTAGCCGTCGTCCGTGCGGTCCAGCGGCCAGCGCGGGCCGTGGCCGGGGAGGGTGGGTACACCGGGCGCCGGGTGCGGGTAGGCCAGCGTCAGGCCGTCCTCGCCGACGAAGACGACGCCCTGTGCGTCGATCTCCAGGCGTTGGTCGAGCGTGGAGGACCAGGCCGGGCCGAACCAGCCGCCGAGCCGGTACGACGACTCGAACTGTCGCTTGAGGAGGAGGGGCAGGGCGCCGGGGAGGGAGACGTCGGTCTGCGGCAGCACCATCCGCCCGGTCGCGACGTCGACCGGGTCCTTCTCGCAGACCTTCTCGCCCGGCCGCCGGGAGACGTCCTCCGGGCCCTTCTCCACCGCTTCCCGGGCGGCCTTGCGCAACCCCTGCTCGGCGCCCTCCTGCGCCGCCTTCCGCGCCAGTCCTGCCTCCACGCCGAGCCCGTCCGTGCCCAGGAGCTGGGGGACCATGCGGCCGCCGAACTCGGAGGGGTCCTTGCGGAACTCGTCCCACATGGTCTTCGCGGTGCGTTCGGGGTGGGCGGCGGTGGAGGTCAGGCCGGAGAGCGTCATGCTGACGTTCTGCAGGTAGGCG
>NZ_JOIU01000059.1 GCF_000720135.1 Streptomyces sp. NRRL S-1022
ATCACCGCACCGGTGGTCGAACGCCCCAAGCGCAGCGCCACCTCCCGAGGCCGCCGCCGCCCCGCCTCGGCGACCAGGCGCACCCCCGTACGCCAGTCCGGCTTCGGCTCGGTGGCCTAGAACTTTCGTGACCGGGAAGCCGGCCCATCTCTGCAGGCGGCACCTTTTGACGCTGATTCAGACGCAGCCCCGCCCGGCGGACGCCAACCCCGCGCACAGGACGGCGGTGGATGTCATGGACGCGGCCGGACCGCAGGTCTGTGACGACATGAGCGTCGAGGTGGCGCGACCGTGTCCGCCTGCGCGACATCCTCGGCGACCACGGATCGTTCACCTCACCCGTGACCACGATGGCCGAAGCCGAGCATGCGATGCGCTCCCGTCGGCTCGGTGTCCTGCCGGTGGTCGACGAGCAAGGCAGCGACCCGGGCATCCTCGCCCTTTTCCGCTGAAACGCCTCGCCCCGGGTCGGACCGTTCTCCCCCTTCTCCCTGTGAGGCCACATGCGCTGCGTCATCGCCCGCTTCCCCTTCGAGCTCACCAAGGGCGGCGTGCTGGAATCGATGAAGGGCATCAAGCCCGAACCGGTCACCGGAGAATCGGTGATCATCGGCCGCCGCCACTACCCCCTCAAGCAAGTTGGCCAAGTCATCACCCGCCAGGACCGCCGTGACTTCAGCGCCGCCGAAGTCCTGCGGGCCATGGCTGCGCTCGGCTTCACCTGCCGCGCCGTTCCCAAGACAGCGCCCCTGGGCATTCTCAGCCCGATGCAGCGCGCCTCCGCGATGCTCGGCACCCCCGTCACGGTCTGACCGGGTTAACAGACACGAGCCGTCGCCTGACCACCAGTGTGGGCCCGACCGGTACGCCGGTCGGGCCCACAGCGTGCAGCGGGTTCCCGTCGCCGTCCCGGTATCTCCCACCCCGTCTCGGGACCCCCAGGGTGCCCTGCGGGATCCGGGCGACATGGAAGTGCAGACGCGTCGGCGGCCCGTCCTTGCTTCGCGGGGGAGCCGAAGACGGCGGTGAATTCGTCCAAGCGGGCGAAATCCGTCAGTACATCCGACCGCCTCTGCCTTCACGTGGCCGCGAGAGCCAATCGACCGGTGATGACAGCGCCACCGGTGACCACGGTCAGGGACTCCGATCGCTCTGGTCGCACTCCACCCGGGGCGCCGACGTCAGCGAGCAACTCGTCAGGCTGCGACATGGGGCGGACCATGTTTGTCGGCCATCCGGCTGCTTGACCGCTGACGCTACGGGCAAGGAAGGCGCTCATTCCGGGATCGTCGAGTGCGACGCGGGGCCTCCTGCCACGCCTCCTGCCACGCTTCGGCCGACCTGCGGGGCGTCCGTCCCGGCCGGTGGTGTTCTCAACGAGACGCAGTGTTGGCCGGCGCCCGCCGACAGTAGCCGCGGCGGAGTCGGCGACGTCACACTCAGCCCGACGTGCCTGAGCGGCGGGGGATCCCTGCGCGCCGGACTGAGCCTCGGAGCTGCTTGAACCAGTCATGGACCGGTCGAGGCGGATCACCTTGTCTTCGAGCGCACGGAAATCTGTGTCAGACAGAGTAGACTTTGTGGTGTCGGTCGGGTTATGTTTCTCTCGTAGCCGAGATCGAGCGAGGCCCGGCAGAGATGAACTGCCGGGCAGCAGTACCGCAGTGGCAGTACCCGTAATGCAGTACCCGGCAGTGAAGTCGGTGGAGCGGTACCCCGGTGAAGGCGTCGGCTGCGGGCGCGCGCACCGGGAGGTTCGGCAGTGGGGTTCCAAGCCGGAGCAGACGCAGGCCGGGCGACGGGGCCGACTGCCGAAGAGTGGCTCTGTTCGAGGCCACCAGCAGTTCGCAGTTTCCGTTAGTGAGTAGTTACTCAAGAGGGAAGAACGGAGGAGCCGAGCGCCATCAGGATCGCCCGGGCAGAAGTCTTGGCCCCGGGTACCGCAGGACATCGATAGTGAGGTGGTCTCCGGTCAGGCAACCGCGATCCCCGCGCCCCCGACAGCTTCTCGGTCGGGTCTGCGGAAACAGAGGGCCGGTGCAGTATCAGGGCCGGCAGATGGTGTAGTAGTTCCTTCGGGGCCCTGGTGCCAGTACGGCGCCAGGGCCCCTCCACGCGTTCCACAGAGAGGTGCAATGACAGCAGACGACGTGTTCGGCCGTCTCGATGACGACGATTACCCCGCCTACACCATGGGCCGGGCCGCCGAGATGCTCGGCACCACCCAGGGCTTCCTGCGCGCCATCGGGGACGCCCGCCTCATCACCCCGCTGCGCTCCGCGGGCGGCCACCGCCGCTACTCCCGCTACCAGCTGCGCATCGCCGCGCGCGCCCGGGAACTCGTCGACCACGGGACTCCCATCGAGGCCGCCTGCCGCATCGTCATCCTCGAGGACCAGCTCGAGGAAGCCCAGCGCCTCAACGCCGAATACCGCCGCGCCACCGAATCGGCGAACCCGACCGCAGCAGCGTGAGACGAGCGTGCCCGTCAGCGTCGACGGGCACCGCACCCACGACCGGTGTGCGGTGTGATCGTTATTTCCTATGGTGACGCGGTGTGTGGGCGTGTAGCGTCTGCGTCAGCTGTCGTGGTTCGGAATTCCCTCTTGCTCACGCCTCTGGTGTGAGCGTTTTGCTGTGCTGTGCCGCAGGGACCAGGGTGATCACCTCCGTCTGCCACATGAGTGGGAGGCGTTCATCGACTGGAAGGCATCAGACATGGCAACGGGAACTGTGAAGTGGTTCAACGCCGAGAAGGGCTTCGGCTTCATCGCCCAGGACGGCGGCGGCCCGGATGTCTTCGCGCACTACTCCGCGATCAACTCCACCGGCTTCCGTGAGCTCCAGGAGGGCCAGGCCGTGACGTTCGACGTCACCCAGGGCCAGAAGGGTCCGCAGGCCGAGAACATCAACCTGGCCTGACCTCGCAGACCTGTCCGAGAGATCGGGCACGCCGCGTCCAGGTGGCCGCCGCCTCTGCGTGCCCTGCCACCCACCCAGACGAAGGCGCCTGCTCTCGTGTTGGGCCGGCAGGATCAGGGGCCGCGCAGCAATGGCTGCGCGGCCCCTGATCTGTGGAGGCCGAGAGCCGGTGCGACTTCGGCCCGGGACGTCCTGACCTCAGTCGCTGCAAGCGTCGTCGGGCACGGGAGCCGCATGTCCTGCGTGGCTGCCGTGCAGCTCCAAGGAGCCGGCGCTCCGACGCTCGTCCAGGCGTCGAGGAAGGCTTCCCGACCCGCCGGGTCGTCCGACCTGCGGTCTGCGTGTGCAGGACGCGCCAGGCGGTGAGTTCGAGATCTCGGGGCCACAGTCCCCCGTTGACCTGTGACTTGAGGTCGGGCAGTTGGTCGGACTCGACGAGGGCCTGACCGATCACCTTCCCGGCCGCGACGCGCTGGGGTGGGGTCGTCTCATCGACGGCCGAGAGGACCTGCTGGGCCAGGGCGGTTGCCTCTCCTGCCAGTGAACGCAGCACCAGCGCCTTGATGTTGCCGGGCAGCGGGTACGCGGGGCCCGACGACCTCCACAGGTCTGACCGGAAGCGTTCCCTTGCCTTGGCGGGGGCAGGCAGCGCGGCCAGCAGCCCGAGGAGATGGCCGGTGGCCGCGTAGCCGTCGCTGGGGTCAGCTGCGACCACCACGATTGCGGCGACGCGCTCGACATCGAGCTGGCCGGCCTCAAGATGCTGAGTCAGGCCCACACTCGGCTTCGGTAGCGCAATTGGCGACAGCGTTTACGGGGCTGGAGTTCACGCGGGGCGAACCGGCCCGGGCTCGGTGGCGTGGCTGTGGACCGACGTCCCGTCATGGGGCCAGGTGAGGTTTCCTAGCATGACCGCATGGTTGCCAGTGACGCCCAGGAGCCCGGGGGAGGACGAGAAGCTGTGTCCCGCGACGCCGCTGAGGTCGAATGTGGTCACGTCGTGTCAGCGCGTGCGGAGCGCCGTGCAGACGGGATACCCGATGAATCACCGGGGGACCATGCGGGGGAGGGGGCTCACTCGATTGCTGCTCTGGTGGATCGGGTGGCCGACCTGGCCGAGCCGATCAAGCCGAGGTTGCGTGGCTGGCTCCATGCCGGAATGGTCCCTGCCGCGCTGATCGCAGGCGTCGTGCTCATCTGCCTGGCCCGTACTCCGCAGGCGGTCCTGGCCTGCGCCGTGTACTCGGTCACCGCCTGGCTGCTGTTCGCGACCAGCGCCATTTACCACCGCGGCACCTGGGGATCGCTCGGCGAGGCTCTTCTGCGACGCCTCGACCACGCCAACATCTTCCTGATCATCGCCGGCACCTGCACGCCCCTGGCCGTGCTCCTCCTCCCGCCGGACCAGCGGTCCGTGCTGCTGTGGATCGTCTGGACGGGAGCGTTGGCCGGCATCGCGTTCCGGGTCCTGTGGGTCGGAGCTCCGCGCTGGCTGTACACCCCGTGCTACCTGGCCCTGGGGTGGGCACCGGTGAGCTACCTGCCCGATTTCCTGCACACCGGCGGAGCGGCCGTAGTGGTCCTGATCGTGGTCGGCGGTCTCCTCTACAGTGCGGGCGCGGTGGTCTACGCCCTCCAGCGGCCCGACCCCGCACCCCGCTGGTTCGGTTTCCACGAGGTCTTCCACGCGCTGACCGTGGTGGCCTTCACTGCGCACTACACCGCCATCTCCCTCGCCACCTACTGACCCTGCGACAGTGTTCCGGTCCGCCGCTCATCGCCCACCGCCCCGCGCATGAAAGCCGTCCGCCGCCCGACCTACAAGTCGACTGCTCCCCAGAGTGTGACGCTACGTAACCAGGTGCCGGGGGGAGAAGCGAGAGGAAGACGAGACAGCGGTCTTGAGCTGACATCGGAGGGTCCCGTGTTCGAGGCGGAAGACATCAGGGATGGCGAGGCCACGACGTGGTCGGCCATCAGCGCCACGGACAGCGAACTGCTCGCGGGGGACGAGAGGAGGTCTTTACGCACCACGAGCCGGCCTACCGAACGGGCGGTGGCCATCGTGCTCGGCATCATCGGAGTGGTGGTGAAGCGCCTGTTCTGCCGGTTGGCCATCGGCGGTGGTTCTGGTCGTCGACTTCGTCCTCCTCGGCCTGCACCTGGCCCGGCGCCGCAGGCGCCTGCCCCGGTGACGCGGTCACCCGGCGCAGACCACCCCGCTTCGCCCGCACAAGAGCCCGCCGAAGCGGGTCTATCGGAGAAGGACCCGATCATCGTCCGGCGAGTGTCAACAACGCTCGTGATCAATACATCTGGAGCGTGTCCGATGGGTCGTGTGACCGGCGGTTGGCGAAAACGTTCCGGCTTGTGTGGGGCGGGGCGATCTCTCTGACGCGCCGTGGGCTCGGTTGGAGCCGCACCTTCCGAAGAACGTGGGACGGGGCGGGCGGTGGAAGTGTCATCGCAAGGTGATCAACGGCATTCTCTTCCGCCAGCGCACCGGCATCCCCTGGCGCGACCTGCCGACGCGCTTGGGGAAGTGGAAGACCTGTCACGACCGGCATCGGCGCTGGGCGGCGGACGACACCTGGGAGAACGTGCTGCGTGCCGTCCAGACCGACGCCGACGCCGAGGAACGTATCGACTGGAACGAGGAACGTATCGACTGGAGCATGGTCGGCATTGACTCGACGACCTGCCGGGCCCATCAGCATGCCGCCTGGCTCGAGGGTGTCCGCCGCGAATTCCAAGGAAACGGATCCTGCCCGCTCAGCATCGCCCCGACGAGGCTCTCGGCCGGTCCGGGGGAGGTCTGACCACGAAAATTCATCTCGTCGGAGACCGCGGCTGCCGGCCCCTGGCGGTGCTGATCACGCCAGGGCAGTGGGGCGACGCACCTCAGTTGATCCCGGTCCTTGAGCGCGTTCGCGTACCACGGCCGGGTGGCGGTCACCCGCGCACCCGGCCGGATCACCTCAGCGGCGATAAGGCGTACTCGTCCCGTCGTATCCGCCGGTACCTGCGCAGGCGCCGGATCAAGCACACCATCCCCGAACCGAGGAACCAGCGGGCCAACAGACAGCACCGTGGCAGCCGGGGCGGTCGGCCCACCGGCTTCGACAAGTCGCTCTACAAGCGCAGGAATGAAGTCGAGCGAACGATCAACGCCCTCAAGGGCTTCCGTGCCGTAGCCACCCGATTCGATAAGAGGGCATACTTCTTCCACGGCACCGTGACCGTCGCAGCCATTCGCCTCGGGCTGCGCTCATGACCCGCCGCACGGCCCTTACAGGGGCTAACACAATGAGGTGGATCGCCGCTGACTGCCGTGTCTGCAGTAGAAGTCGAGCGTTCAACCTGAGTGTGGAGAGCTCGCCGTGGG
>NZ_JOIU01000060.1 GCF_000720135.1 Streptomyces sp. NRRL S-1022
CCGGCGCCGGCCCGACGGCAGCCTGGAGTTCCTGGGCCGGGCCGACGACCAGGTCAAGATCCGCGGCTACCGGATCGAACTCGGCGAGATCGAATCCGTGCTGGCCGACCACCCCGGGATCCGGGAAGCCGTCGCCGTGGTCCGGGACGAGCAGCTCGTCGCCTACCTCGTCCCGGCGGAGGACGCCGCGCCCGACGCCGCCGAACTGCGGACGTACCTCTCCCGGGACCTGCCCGACTACATGGTGCCGGCGGCGTTCGTCACGCTGGAGCGGCTGCCGCTGACCGCCAACGGCAAGCTCGACCGGCGCGCCCTGCCCGCCCCCGACCGCACCGCCTACGCGGCCTCCCGGTACGTCGCCCCGCGCACCCCCGTCGAGGAACGCGTCGCCGCCGTCTGGGCCGAGGCGCTGGAGGTCGAGCGGGTCGGTGTGCACGACGGGTTCTTCGACCTGGGCGGTGACTCGATCCGCGCGGTCTCCCTCGTCGGTGCCCTGCGCGAACAGGGCTTCGACCTCACCGTGCGGGACGTCTTCGACCGCCGTACCGTCGCCGAACTGGGCGAACTCCTCACCGGCCGGGCCACGCTGGAGGCCGGCGACCTCGCGCTCGCCGCGCCGTTCACACTGATCCCCGACGAGGACCGGGCCCGGCTGCCCGAGGGGATCACCGACGCCTATCCGCTGTCGCAGATCCAGACCGGCATGGTCATCGAGATGCTCGCGGACGAGGAGAAGAACCACTACCACAACTGCAGCTGCTTCCGGATCCTCGACGAGCGGCCCTTCGACCCGGCCGCCTTCCACCGGGCCGCCGCCGAGGTCACCGCCCGACACGACATGCTGCGCACCTCGCTGCACCTGACGGGCTACTCCGTACCGCTCCAGATGGTGCACGAGCGGGCCGAGGTGACCGTCGGCGTGCGCGACCTGCGCGACCTCGCCCCCGACGCGCTCCAGGAGTCGCTGGCGGAGTTCGTCCGGCAGGAGCGGGCCCACGCCTTCGACCTCGAAGTTCCGGGGCTGATGCGGTTCCACGCCCATGTCGCCGACGGCCACTGGTGGATCTCCGTCACGGAATGCCACCCGATCATGGAGGGCTGGAGCTACCACTCCCTCCTGATGGAGCTGCTCACCTGCTACCACCGGTTCCGCGACGGGGTGGAGCCCGAGCCGTACGAGCGGCCTGCCGTGCGCTTCGCCGACTCCGTCGCCGGCGAGCTGGCCTCCCTCGCCGGCACGGAGGACCGGACGTACTGGAGCGGGGTGGTCGCCGACTACGAGAAGTTCACCCTGCCCACCGCCTGGGCCGGCGCCCCCGGCGCACCGCGCGGCAAGTACCACGTCCGCGTGCTGTGGGACGACCTGGAGCCACGGCTGCGCGCCCTGGCCGCCGAGGCGCAGGCCTCGCTGAAGAGCGTGATGATCGCCGCGTACGGCAAGGTGCTCAGCCAGCTCACCGACGCCGGCCGGTTCCACGCCGGCCTGGTCTACGACGTACGGCCCGAGGTCACCGGCGCCGACCGTGTCTACGGCATGTACCTCAACACGCTCCCGCTGGCCTTCGATCCGGTACCCGGCACCTGGCTGGACCTGGTCCGCGGGGTCTTCGCGCGCGAGGTGGAGAGCTGGGCGCACCGCCGCTACCCGCTGCCCGCCGTGCAGCGCGACACCGGTGTCGGCGGCCGGCTCATCGACGTCTTCTTCAACTACCAGGACTTCCGGCAGGTCGACGCGGGCCTGGTGGACGACGCCGTCGGCATCGACGACAGCCCCACCGAGTTCCCGCTGACCATCTCCTCACGGGTGAAGAGCATCTTCCTCACCGCCGACACCCGCGCCCTGGCCCCGGAGCACGCCGACCGGATCGGCGCCATGTTCCGGACGGTCCTGGAGGCGATGGCCGCCGACTTCACCGGCGACGCCCGGCGCCCACTGCTGCCCGTCGGCGAACGGGACCGGCTGACCGGCGCCTGGGCCGTGCACCCCGCCGAACCCGTCACACGCACCGTCCTGGAACTGTTCGAGGAGCAGGCCCGGCGCACCCCCGACGCGGTCGCGGTCGTCGACGGCGGCACCCGGCTGAGCTACGCGGAGCTGGACACCCGCGCCAACCGGCTCGCCCACCACCTGGCCGCGCTCGGGGTGACGACGGAGTCCGTGGCCGGGGTGCTGCTCGACCGCGGCGCCGACCTCGTCACCGCCCTGCTCGCCGTGTGGAAGGCGGGCGGCGCCTACGTGCCGATGGACCCGTCGTTCCCGGCCGACCGGGTGGGCGGCATCCTCGCCGACGCAGGCGCCGCCGTCCTGCTCACACAGTCCGCCTACGCGGACCGGGCAGCCGCCGACGCCCCGGTCAGGGCCGTCCTGCTGGACCGGGAGCGGGCCGCGGTGGCCGCCCGGCCCGGCCGCGCCCCCGAGCGGACCGACGACCCGGCCCGGCTCGCCTACGTCATCTACACCTCCGGCTCCACCGGCCGGCCCAAGGGCGTGCTCGTCCCGCACTGCGGTCTCGCGGGCCACGTCCGCTGGGCCCGCGACGAGCTCACCGGCGCCGGCGGCGGCGCCCCGCTGTTCTCCTCCGTCGCCTTCGACCTGGTCGTGCCCAACCTGTGGGCGCCGCTCGTCGCCGGCCAGGCGGTGCACACGTTCCCGCAGGACCTCGACCTCGGGCAGCTCGGCGAGGCCCTGGCCGCGCAGGCCCCGTACGCCTTCGTGAAGCTCACCCCCGCCCACCTGGAGGTGCTCACCCACCAGCTGGACGCGGAGCAGGCGGCCCGGCTGGCGCCGCTGCTCGTCGTGGCCGGCGAGGCGCTGCGCCGCCCCGTCGTGGCGGCCTGGCACGCCCTGGCCCCCGCCACCCGGCTGGTCAACGAGTACGGCCCCACCGAGACGTCCGTCGGCACCTGCACCTGGGAGGTGCCCGGGCCGCGGGACGCCGGCACCCTGCCGGAGATCATGCCCATCGGCGGTCCGCTGCCCGGCGTCACCATGTACGTCCTCGACGACCGCCTCCAGCCCGTCCCGACCGGTGTCCCCGGCGAGCTGTACATCGGCGGGGCCGGTGTGGCCCGCGGCTACCTCGGCCGCCCGGAGCTGACCGCCGAGAAGTTCGTACCCGACCCGTTCGGCCCGTCCGGCGCCCGCCTGTACCGCAGCGGCGACCGGGTGCGGATGCTCGCCGACGGCAGCGTCGACTTCCTCGGCCGCGGCGACGGACAGGTCAAGATCCGCGGCTACCGCATCGAACTCGGCGAGATCGAGACCGCGCTCGCCGGGCAGCCCGGCATCGCCGACGCCCGCGTGGTGCTGCGCGAGGACCACCCCGGCGAGCAGCGGCTCGTGGCCTACCTCGTCGCCGCCGACGGCGGCGACGGCACCGCCGTGGCCCCGGCGCGGCTGCACGAGCGGCTCGCCCGCACCCTGCCCGAGTACATGCTGCCGACGGCGTTCGTGGCCCTGCCGGCCATCCCGCTCACCGCCAACGGCAAGCTCGACCGCGCGGCCCTGCCCGCACCCGGCAGCGAGGCGTTCACCACCGACGAGCACACCGCGCCGCGCACCCCGCTGGAGGAGCGGATCGCCGCCGTGTGGAGCGAGGTGCTCGGCGCCGAACGGGTCGGCGTACACGACAGCTTCTTCGAGCTGGGCGGCGACTCGATCCGTGCCGTCGCCCTGATCGGCGCCCTGCGCGCCACCGGCCTCGCCGTGTCCGTCCGGGACGTCTTCGCCCACCGCACGGTGGCCGGCCTGGCCGGCGCGCTGTCCGGACGCACCGAGCCGGCCGCCGACACCCCCGCCGGTGTCGCCCCGTTCGCGCTCGTCGGCGACGAGGACCGGCAAAAGCTGCCCGCAGGCGTGGCCGACGCCTACCCGCTGTCGCTGGTGCAGACCGGCATGCTCGTGGAGACCCTCGCCGACAGCGAGCAGCGCAACTACCACAACGTGAACGTCTACCGCGTCCACGACGACCGCCCCTTCGACGAGGCCGCCTTCCGCACCGCCGTCGCCACCCTGGTCGCCCGCCACGACGCCCTGCGCACGACGGTCGCGCTGACCGGCTACTCACGCCCGCTGCAACTGGTCCGCACCGACGCCGACGTGCCCGTCGCGCTGCGTGACCTGAGCGCGCTCCCGGCCGGCGAACAGCGCCAGAACATGCTGGAGTTCGTCGCCGGGGAACGCGGCCGGCCGTTCGACTTCGCCGGCGACGAGCCGCTGCTGCGGGTGTACGCGCACCTCCTGGGCGACGACGGCTGGCTGTGCACCTTCACACAGAGCCACGCGGTGATGGACGGCTGGAGCAACCAGCTCTTCCTGGTCGACCTGGTCCGCCTCTACCAGAGCCTGCGCGACGGCGTGGAGCCGGAACCGTACCGGGCGCCGGAGGTGCGCTTCGCCGACTCCATCGCCGCCGAACTGGCCGCGCTGGACTCGGCGGAGGACCGCGCCTACTGGCAGGACCTGGTCGCCCGGCACGCCAAGGCCACCCTCCCCGAGGCCTGGCGCGGCGATCCGTCCCGGCCGGCCGAGGTGGTGCGCGCCGGCACCCGGTTCGCCGACCTCGACGCGCCGCTGCGGGAGCTGGCCCGCGCCGCGAAGACGTCCGTGAAGAGCGTGCTGGTCGCCGCGTTCATGAAGGTGATGGGCCAGCTCACCGACGAACCCGCCTACCACGCCGGCCTGGTCACCCACTCCCGGCCGGAGGCCGCGGGCGCCGACCGGCTGTACGGCACCTACCTCAACACCCTGCCCTTCCCCGCCGACCGCAGCGCCCGCACCTGGCGCGAACTGGTCGAGCAGGTCTCGGCACGGGAGATCGAGGCCTGGCCGCACCGGCACTTCCCGATGCCGGCCATCCAGCAGGACCGGGGCGCCGGGCGCCTGGTCGACGTCTTCTTCGGCTACCTCGACTTCCACCGGATGGACGGCGAACAGGCCGAGGACGGCTGGGGCTTCAACGACGCCCCGAACGAGTTCGCGCTCACCGTCACGGCCCTCGACGGCATCCTGAGCCTGCGCTCCACCTCCCACGTCCTCGCCCAGGAACACGCCGAGCGGCTGGCGGGGATGTTCCGTGCGGTGCTGGAGGCGATGGCGGCGGACCCGGAGGGTGACGCGCGGGCGGTGTACCTCCCGGCGGGGGAGCGGGAGTTGATCCTGGCTTCCGCCGGTACGCAGGGGCCGGTGGTGCCGGTGTCGGGGACGCTGCACGCGCTGTTCGAGGAGCAGGCGGCGCG
>NZ_JOIU01000061.1 GCF_000720135.1 Streptomyces sp. NRRL S-1022
CGCGCCGCCTGCTCCTCGAACAGCGCGTGCAGCGTCCCCGACACCGGCACCACCGGCCCCTGCGTACCGGCGGAAGCCAGGATCAACTCCCGCTCCCCCACCGGGAGGTACACCGCCCGCGCGTCACCCTCCGGGTCCGCCGCCATCGCCTCCAGCACCGCACGGAACATCCCCGCCAGCCGCTCCGCGTGCGGCTCGGAGATGACGTCGGCGCGGGTGTTGACGTAGAGGCGGTCGCCGCGGTTGAAGACGGTCAGGTCGAACTCGTTGGCCGCGCTGGTCATGCGGGTGCCGGTGGCGACCTTGCCGGTGTCGACCTGGTGGAAGTCGATGTAGTTGAAGTAGGCGTTGATCAGCCGGCCGCCGCCCCAGTCCCGCTGCACGACGGGCATCGGGTAGCGCCGGTGCGGCCACAGCTCGACCTCGCGGTCGAAGACCTGACCGACCAGCTCCCGCCAGGTGCGGGCGCTGCGGTCGACGGCGAACGGCAGCGTGTTGAGGTACATGCCGAGCACCCGTTCGGCGCCCGCCGCCTCGGGCCGGGTGTCGCACACCAGGCCCGCGTGGTAGGCGGGTTCGTCGGTGAGCTGGCCCATCACCTTCATGAACGCGGCGACCAGCACGCTCTTGTAGGAGACGCCGGCCGTGGCGGCCAGTTCCCGCAGCCGGTCGCCGAGGTCGTCGAAGGGGACCTCCTCGTAGACCGGTTCGGCGCTGGTGCCGGCCCAGTCGCGGGGCAGGGCCACCGGGGCGTGCCCGCTGGTGACGCGCTGCCAGTAGGCGCGGTCGTCCGCCGAGTCCAGCGCGGCCAGTTCGGCGGCGACCGCGTCGGCGAAGCGCACCTCGGGCACCGCGTACGGCTCCGGTTCGCCGCCGTCCCGGAACGCCCGGTAGCAGTCGAGCAGCTCCACCAGCAGCTGGTGGTAGCTCCAGCCCTCGGTGATCGCGTGCGACTGGGTGAACGTGACCCACCAGGCGTCGTCGCTCTCCTCGTGGGCGAGGATCCGCATCAGCGGGGCCCGGTCGATCTCGAACAGGGCGGCGCGCTGCCGGGCCTGGAGCTCGAAGCGGGCTGCGGTCAGCTGCTCCTCGGTCAGATCGCGCACGCTGTGCACGGCGACCGGGATCTCGACGGAGGCGTGCACCAGTTGCAGCGGCACCGAGTAGCCCGTGAGGTGGAAGGAGGTGCGCAGCATCTCGTGCCGCGCCGCGAGCACCCGGGCGGCGGCGCGCAGCGCCCCCGGGTCCAGCGGCCGGTCGTCGGCGACCCGGAACGTGTTGACGATGTGGTACGGGTTGCGGTTGCCGCCGGTGGTCTCGATCAGCATGCCGAGCTGGGTGCGGCCCACCGGGTAGGCGTCCGTCACGTCCTCGGGCAGCCGCGCCCGGTCCTCGGCGGAGATCAGCGCGAACGGGGCGGTGAACGCCCGCTCCTCCGCGGTGAGCGTCTCCCGCCCGGCGACCAGTTCGACGAGCCGTTCCACGGTGCGGGCCTCGAAGACGTCACGCACCGCGAGGTCGACGCCTTGGGCGCGCAGCGCGCCGACGAGCGCGACGGCCCGGATGGAGTCGCCGCCCAGGTCGAAGAAGCCGTCGCGGACACCGACCCGGGCCACGCCCAGGGCCTGGGCCCAGACCTCGGCCATCCGCTGTTCCTCTGCGTCGCGCGGGGCCAGGTAGGCGCCGCGGGCGAAGGAGGTGTCGTCGGGTGCGGGCAGCGCCCGCCGGTCGAGCTTGCCGTTCGGGGTCAGCGGGATGGCGTCCAGCGTGACGTAGGCGGCGGGCAGCATGTACTCCGGGAGCGTGCGGGCGAGCCGGTCGCGCAGCTCCTCGGGGGCGGGCCGGTCGGTGTCGCGGGTGGTGAGGTAGGCGACGAGCCGTTCCTCGTGGACGACCACGACGGCCTGCCGGACCGCGGGGTGGGCGCCCAGCGCGGCCTCGATCTCGCCCAGCTCGATCCGGTGTCCGCGGACCTTGACCTGGTCGTCCAGGCGGCCCAGGAAGTCCAGGCTGCCGTCGGCCCGCCAGGCGGCCAGGTCGCCGGTGCGGTACAGCCGGGCACCGGCCGGCCCGTACGGGTCGGGTACGAAGCGTTCCGCGGTGAGCCCGGGCCGGCCGAGGTAGCCGCGGCCGACGCCGGCGCCGCCGACGTACAGCTCGCCGGGTACGCCCACGGGCAGCGGGCGCAGCCATTCGTCCAGCACGTACAGCCGGGTGTTGCGCACCGGCCGGCCGATCGGGACCCGGGCGCCGAGGTCGGCGGTGCCGGACAGCACGGCGTGGGTGACGTCGTCGGAGCACTCGGTGGGGCCGTAGGCGTTCACCAGCGGGATGCCGGGGTGGCGGGCGAGCCAGCGGTCGCACAGCTCGGCGGGGAGCGCCTCGCCGGTGACGACCAGTCTGCGCAGCCGCGGCAGGGCGGGCGCCGCGGCACCCGCGTCCCAGTAGTCCAGGGCGGTCCGCAGCAGCGACGGCACGACCTCCAGGACGGTGACGTCCTCGGCGGCGACCCGCGCGAACAGCTCCTTCGGGTCCAGCGCCGTGGCCCCGTCGACGGTGCGCACGCTGCCGCCGACGACGAGCGGGGCGAGCATCTGCCACACGGAGATGTCGAAGGCCGGGGAGGCGTTCTGCACGACGCTGTCGCCGGCGTCCAGCTCCAGGTCCTCGATCTTGGCCAGCAGGTGGTTGCCCATGCCGTCGCGGCGCACCATGGCGCCCTTGGGGCGGCCGGTGGAACCGGAGGTGTAGATGACGTACGCCAGCCCGTCCTGTCCGGCGAGCGGCTCCGGGTCGGTGTCCGGCCGGGCACCCCACGAGTCCGGACGGTCGGCCAGGACGCGGGTCACGCCCTCCGCGTCGGGCACCGCGGCGGCCGTTGCCCCGGCGGTGAGCAGGAAGCGGGCACCGGCGTCCTCCACCATGAACCGCAGCCGGTCGGCGGGCGCCTCCGGGTCGAGCGGCAGATAGGCGCCGCCGGCCTTGAGCACCGCCAGCACGGCCAGGACCAGCTCCGGGGAGCGTTCCAGGCAGAGGGCGACCAGGGTCTCCGGTCCCACCCCGAGTCCGCGCAGGTGGTGGGCGAGCCGGTTGGCGCGGCCGTTCAGCTCCCCGTACGTCACCATCCGGTCGTCGGCGGTGACGGCCACGGCGTCCGGGGTGAGCGCGGCACGGCGCTGGAACTCCTCGGGTACCCGCAGGTCGACCGGGGTGCGGGCGGTGTCGGTGCGGGTCTCCAGCAGCAGTGTGCGCTCGCCGTCCGGCAGGCAGTCGGCACGGGCGTCGCCGTCCACGTCGGCGACGATCGCCTCCAGCACCGCGCGGTACATCGCGCGCAGCCGCTCACCGTCGGCCCGGCCGAGGACGGCGGTCCGGGTGGACAGGCTCAGCCGGTCGGGCCGGCAGTGCACGGTGACGTCGAACTCCGTGCGGTTGGTGCCGAGCCGGGCGTCGGCACGGGTCTCGTCGCCGTCCTCCCCGTCCAGGCGGGGCAGGTCGACGTAGTTGAACGCGACGCTCACCAGCCGTCCGCCGCGCCAGGACCGCTGGAGGGCGGGGAACGGGTAGCGCCGGTGCGGCCACAGCTCGACCTCCCGGTCGAAGACCCGGGTGATCAGCTCCCGCCAGGTGCGGGCGGAACGGTCCACCGGGAACGGCACGGTGTTCAGGTGCATGCCGTACACCCGGTCGGCGCCGAGCATCTCGGGACGGGCGTCGACGACCAGGCCCAGCTGGAAGGCCGGGGACTCGGTGAGCCGGCTCATCACCTTGGCGTGGGCGGCGAGCAGCACGCTCTTGACGGAGGTCCGCAGCCGGGTGGCCACCTCGCGCAGCCCCGGTTCCAGGTCGGCGAGGGGCAGCACGAGGTCGTAGCCCTCGCCGGGTTCCGGGGCGCGCTCCCAGCCGTCGGGCAGGGTGAGCGGCGGGTGGCTGTCGACGATGTCCTGCCAGTAGGCCGCGTCCTCGGCGGAGGCGAGGGAGTCCAGCTCGGCCGCGATGTAGTCGGCGTAGCGGACGTCCGGCGCCTGGTGGGGTGCCGGTTCCACGCCGTCGCGCCGCGCTCGGTAGCAGCCGATGAGTTCGGACAGCAGCCAGTTGTGGCTCCAGCCCTCGGTGATGGCGTGCGGCCGGGACAGCGACAGCCACCAGCCGTCGGCGGTGACGTAGGCGGTGACCCGCAGCAGCGGGGCGTTCCCGAGGTCGATCTCGGCGTTCCGCTCCGCCAGCAGCAGCCGCATCAGCTCGTCGTCCGGTTCGTCGCCGGCCGCGCCGGGCACGTGGTGGACGGTGACCGGGACCTCGGCCTCGGCGTGCACCAGCTGCATCGGCACCGAGTAGGAGTGCAGGTCGAACGAGGTCCGCAGCAGTTCGTGCCGGCCGACGACGGTCCGGGCGGCCCGGCGCAGGGCCTCCTCGGAGAACGGGTGGGGGTCGCGCACCCGGTAGGCGACGAAACTGCGGTAGGCGTCGCCGCCGTCGAGCAGCTCGACCACCATCCCGGTCTGCACCTGGGACATGGGGTAGGCGTCGCTCAGGCCGTCCGGCAGGGCGGCCCGGTCCTCGGCGGACAGCAGCGCGAACGTCTCGACCGGGCCCCGGGCCGCGGTCAGGTCGCCGCGCTCGGCCAGCAGGTGGGCGAGGTCGCCGACGGTACGCCGGGCGAAGACGTCGGTGACGGAGACGTCCAGGTGCTCGGCGCGCAGGGCACCGACGAGGGCGACGGCGCGGATCGAGTCGCCGCCCAGGTCGAAGAACCCGTCGTGCACACCGACCCGGTCCACGCCGAGCACGTCCCGCCACACGGCGGCGATCCGCTCCTCCAGCGGGGTGCGCGGGGCGACGTACCGGGAGGCCGCGTAGGCGGTGCGGTCGGGGGCGGGCAGGGCGCGCCGGTCGAGCTTGCCGTTGGCGGTCAGCGGGATCGCGGCCAGCGTGACGAAGGCCGCGGGCACCATGTACGAGGGCATCGACTGCCCGCACAGCGCG
Organism: Streptomyces sp. NRRL S-1022; assembly: GCF_000720135.1. Classification (GTDB taxonomy): domain Bacteria; phylum Actinomycetota; class Actinomycetes; order Streptomycetales; family Streptomycetaceae; genus Streptomyces. Next base: position 4,987 of record NZ_JOIU01000061.1, read on the forward strand.
ACGAGTTCGGCACCGGACGGCGCCTCGTCCGTCGCGGGCACGAGATAGGCGACGAGCTGCTCGTCCCGGACCACGGCGACGGCCTCGCGGACCCCCGGATGACCGGCCAGTACGGATTCGATCTCGCCGAGTTCGATCCGGTAGCCGCGGATCTTGACCTGGTCGTCGGCCCGGCCCAGGAACTCCAGGCTGCCGTCGGGCCGGCGCCGG
>NZ_JOIU01000062.1 GCF_000720135.1 Streptomyces sp. NRRL S-1022
GGTGTCGCGCCACTGCCGGGCCCGGACGAAGCGCCGGGCCTCGCTCTTGTCGTCGGCGAACGTCAGCGCGGAGCCGGCGAACCGCCAGCTCTCCCGGGCCACCGTCATCCGGTCGATGGTGACCCGCGGGGAGTGGTCGGCCTCCGGCAGAAGCCGGAACCGGTCCGTCACCAGCGTGGTCAGCACGTGCGCGAACACCTCCACGACCGGGAACACCGCGCCGTCGGGCAGCACCACGCAGAGCCGGCCGTCGCGGTGCTCGACGACCGCGTCGGCGCTCGGCACGGTGCGGTCCCGGAACGGGTCCGCCGTGTTGTCGAGGAGGGCGACCTGGTAGTCCCGCGGCCGTACCAGCGCGTGCCGGATGCGGGCGGAGAGCCGGGACTTGTGCTCCTTGGGCAGCAGCGGCATCAGCCGTGGCGCCGGGTGGTCGCGGTCGGTGCGGTCGAACAGCTCACGGGGGTCGGGGTGCTGGTTGACGAACAGCTCGTTGCCGAGCGTGTTGGCGGCCAGGTGGAGTTCGCCGAGGGTGAGGTGGAACTCGCCGCGCTCGACGGCGGCGGCGTCGTCCGCGGCGATCATCACGTCCGGGCTGATGTACCGCGCCGCGGTCCAGCCCGGCGCGGTGGCCGGTCCGAAGACCTCCGCCACCCGGCCGGCGATGTCCGCGCCGGCGACCGTGACGCGCCGCACCCCCGCCGAGGCGGGGAGGATCCGCTGCCAGCGGCGCTCGAACTCCGCCTGGAGGCCGGCGGCGTCGGCGGCCGCGGCCCCGTGCAGGACCGGCATGCAGGCGAACCAGAAGGCGGCCAGGTCCACCGCCCGGCCGGGTCCGGCGTCGGCCCGCAGCCGCTCGTACACCTCGGTGACGCGCTCCGTCACGCGGCCGGCCAGCGCCGAGCACAGCCAGGAGGCCGCGGACATCAGCAGGTCGAGCGGGGCCAGCGCGGCCAGTACACCGCTGCCGAGCGTCACCCGGGCCGCGCGGCGGCTGTCCGAGTAGACCACGGCGCGGCCGGGCGCCGTCGTGGCGCTCTTCTCGCGTTTCGCGGCCGCGTCGGTCACCCGCTGGAACGTCTGCTCGACCGAGGTGAGGGCCGCGACCAGGCGCTCGGGGTCCTCGCCCGCCGCCCGGACGGCCTCGACCGCGCTGTCCAGTTCGTCCACCCGGGCCAGGGCGGCGGCGCGCAGCGCCGGCTCGCCGATCCGCTCCAGGCAGGCGCGCAGCCGGCGGTCGGGCCGGATGTCCGCGGGTACGTCCAGCCGCCAGGTGATCCAGCGCAGCCGGACCAGTTCGGCGAGCAGGGCGGGCACGTCCGTTCCCGGGCCGAGCTCCTGCTGGAGGGCCGGGACGGAGCGGGTGCCGTCGCACAGGCGCAGCAGCCGCAGCGTCTGCGGCGGCACCGGTCGCGGCGGCCGGGCGGGGAGCCGTACGGCGTTCTCCTCCAGCCGTACGAACGGCACCCGGCGGGGCGCCGTCCAGGGGCGCACCGCCGGGTCGGCGTCGATCTCCCGGGCCAGGGCGTCGACCGACCAGCTGGACCAGAACACCTCCGAGGACGCGGTCAGCCCGGTGCCCGGCTCGACGGCCACGCCGGCCCGGGCGGTGTCGAAGGCGCCCCAGCCGACCGGTCCGAAGAAGCCGATGGTGTCGTTCTTGACGCAGAACCGCTGCCAGTAGTGCGCGACCAGCTCCTCGCGCTGGCGTTGCTTGAAGGTGCGGCCCGCGGTCGCCGGCGACCAGTTGAGGAACGGCCGGATCGCCGAGTCGAGCACCCCCCGGTTCTGCCAGGCGACCGCCGCCCGGAACGGCCCGGAGGCGGCGATCTGCTGCGCGCTACCGGCCGCCCGCTCGGCGGCCTGCGTGAACTCTGCCTCGAAGGCCTTCCAGGCCGGGCCGGACAGGGCGTCCCGCGGCCCGAACTTGTCCGCTGCCGCGGCCAGGCCCTCCGGCGCGAGCCGGAGCACCCCGTCCGCCGGGAACCCCGCGCCGCGCACCGCGACCTGGTCCCACAGGCGCCAGCGGCCGCTCAGAGAGACGGATCCCTCGTGCATGCCGGAGCCCCCTAGGCCGACGCGGGAGCGAGGGACAGGTCGTCGACGACGACTTCCGCCAGCTCGGCCGGGGACGGGTAGGTGAAGACCAGGGCGACGGCGATCTCGGCGTCCAGCAGTTCCTGGAGACGGTGGACGATCTGGAACGCGGCGAGCGAGTCGCCGCCCGCCTCGAAGAAGTCACTCGTGGCGTCGAGGGTGTCGTCGCCGAGCGTCTCGCGGTAGTAGCCGGTGATCAGGCGGGTGAGTTCGGCGGTGTCGGTGATGTTCATGGCCCGTCCTTCTTCGAAGTGGTGTGGCGAGTGGTGTGTGGGAAGTGGGGGTGGGAAGTGGTGTGGGCAGGGACAGAGGAGACAGGGGGCAAGGGAGAGGGAAGACGCGGCCCGGCCGGTCAGCGGCCGGTGCCGACGTACGCGGACCGGGCGGCGCCCAGGGCCGCTGCGCTGTTGCCGCCGGAGACGACGACGGCGCTGCGGCCGGGCAGCCCGAGCCGGAGGGCGCCGGCCAGGGCGGCCGCGCCGCTCGGCTCGGCCGGGATGCCGGCGCGGTGCAGCAGGGCCATCGCGCGGAGCACGGCCCGGTCGCCGACACCGATCAGCTCGTCGACCCGGTGCCGGACGATCGGGAGGATCACCTCGCCCGGCCGCTGGCCGCGCAGTCCGTCAGCCACCGAGTCGCTGGGCGGCACCTCGACCGGACGGCCCGCGGCGAGGGAGCGGGCGTAGCGCCGGGCCCGGTCGGGCTCCACACCGATGATCCGGACCGTGCTGCGCAGATGGGCGGCGGCGAGGCAGACGCCGGCCAGCAGGCCGCCGCCGCCCACCGGTACGAAGACCGCGTCGAGGTCGGGGGCGTCCCGCAGCACCTCCAGACCGACGGTGCCCTGCCCGGCCACCACCAGTTCGTGGTCGGAGGAGGGCACCAGTGCGGCCCCGGTACGGACGGCGAGGTCCTTGGCGTACCGGTCGCGGTCGGCCACCCCGCCGGGCACCCGGACGACCCGGGCGCCGAGCGCCCGGATGGCCGCTTCCTTCGCCTCGGCAGCGCCGGCCGCCATCACCACCGTCACCCGGACGCCCCGCGTGCGGCCGAGGGTGGCCACCGCGATGCCGTGGTTGCCGGAGGAGCCGGCGACCACCTCGTCGGCGTCGAGCGCGAGCATCGCGTTGGCCGCGCCGCGGAGCTTGAACGACCCGCTGTACTGGAGGTGTTCGGCCTTGACCAGCAGTCCGGGCAGCGCGTCGGGGCGCAGCAGCGGGGTGCGCCTGACATGGGGTGCGATCCGGTCGGCGGCGGCCGGGACGGCGGCCGGTGCGATCCGGGTGTCCGCGGCCGTCATGACACGGGCTCCGGCTGGGGGGCGCGCAGTGCCCGCCGGTCGGCCTTGCCGCTGTGGGTGACGGGCAGGCGCTCCAGCCGGGTGAACCGCCTGGGCATCATGTGCGGGGGCAGGGTGCGGGCCAGGAAGGCGCGCAGCTGGGCGTCGGTGGTGTCCGCGAGCGGGCCGGTGACATGGGCGCCGAGCCAGGTCCGGCCCCGGTCGTCGGTCTCGGCGGTCACCACCGCGCCGGTGACCTCGGGGTGGGCGAGCAGAGCGCCCTCGATCTCGGCCGGGTCCACCCGGTGGCCGCGGATCTTGATCTGGCGGTCGGCCCGGCCGAGGTACGTGAGGGTCCCGTCGGGAGCGCGCCGGGCGAGGTCGCCGGTGCGGTACAGCCGTGCGCCGGGCGGCCCGTACGGATCGGGCGGGAACCGGTCGGCGGTCAGAGCGGGCCGCCCGCCGTAGCCGCGGGCCACGCCCGCGCCGCCGATGTGGACCTCGCCGGTCCGCCCGTCCGCGACTTCGCGGCCCTGCGGATCGAGCAGCCGTACGACGGTGCCGTCGATGGCGGTGCCGACGGTGTCGGCGGAGGTGTCGGGGTCGGCCGGCACCTCGTGGCGGGTGGAGGTCATGGTGCACTCGCTGGGCCCGTACTGGTTGACCAGTCGGCCGCCGACCAGCGCACGGCCGCCGGCGGCGAGGAAGGGGCGCAGCGACTCGCCGCTGGAGCAGACCAGGCGCAGGGAGCGCAGCCGCTCGGCCGCGCGGGGCGACTGGGCGAGGAAGCCCAGGAAGGAGGGAGTGGTGCTGAGGAGGGTGTCGACGCCGTACTCGGTGACGGTGTCGGCGAAGGACTCGGCGTGCAGCAGCCGTGAGCGTTCCACCAGGACGACGCACCCGCCCGCGGCGAGCGGGGCGAAGGTGTCCCGGATGGAGGCGTCGTAGCCGGGCGGGGCGAGCTGGAGGGTGACGGTGCCGGGGCCGAGGGAATTGTCGCGGACGACGGCGCGCAGGTACGTGTCCAGGCCGCCGTGCTCGATCAGGACGGGATGGGGCGCACCGGTCGAGCCCGAGGTGTGGCTGACGTAGGCGAGCGAGCGCGGGTGCGGGGTGCCGAAGGCGGCCGGCGGCGGGCCGGCGGCGGGGAGCCGGTCGACCAGGACGGCGGGCGCGTCGACCAGCGGTCCGAGACGGCCGGCGAGGGCGGCACAGGTGATCAGGTGGGCCGCGCCGCCGCCGGACGCGAGCGCGGCCAGCCGCAGGTCGGGCAGGCCGGTGTCCAGCGTGAGGAACGCCCCGCCGGCCCGGACGACCGCCGCGGTCGCCACCACGGCGTCCACGCCGGGGGGCAGGGCCACCGCGCAGACCCGCTCCGGTCCCACGCCGTGGGCGACGAGACGGGCGGCGAGCCGGTCGATCCGGGCGGCGAGTTCGCCGTAGCCGGTCGGGCCGTCGGCGGTCAGCACGGCGGGGGAGCGGGGAGCGCGGTCGGCGTGCGCGCGGATGTCCTCGACGAAGGTTCTCGGTGCGGGGGCGGTCATGCCGGCTCCCCGGGAGCGGTGCTCGGGTCGACGGCGACGAGGCGGAGTTCGCTGGTGTAGCGGTGGCCCTGGTCGTCGGTGAGCCAGGTCTGTTCGGGGGTGGGGAGCATCTCGGTGACGGTGAGGCG
>NZ_JOIU01000063.1 GCF_000720135.1 Streptomyces sp. NRRL S-1022
AACACAGTGGACGCGAGCAACTGAGGACAAGCCCTCGGCCTATTAGTACCGGTCACCTCCACACGTTACCGTGCTTCCAGATCCGGCCTATCAACCCAGTCGTCTACTGGGAGCCTTACCCCATCAAGTGGGTGGGAGTCCTCATCTCGAAGCAGGCTTCCCGCTTAGATGCTTTCAGCGGTTATCCCTCCCGAACGTAGCCAACCAGCCATGCCCTTGGCAGGACAACTGGCACACCAGAGGTTCGTCCGTCCCGGTCCTCTCGTACTAGGGACAGCCCTTCTCAAGACTCCTACGCGCACAGCGGATAGGGACCGAACTGTCTCACGACGTTCTAAACCCAGCTCGCGTACCGCTTTAATGGGCGAACAGCCCAACCCTTGGGACCGACTCCAGCCCCAGGATGCGACGAGCCGACATCGAGGTGCCAAACCATCCCGTCGATATGGACTCTTGGGGAAGATCAGCCTGTTATCCCCGGGGTACCTTTTATCCGTTGAGCGACGGCGCTTCCACAAGCCACCGCCGGATCACTAGTCCCGACTTTCGTCCCTGCTCGACCCGTCGGTCTCACAGTCAAGCTCCCTTGTGCACTTACACTCAACACCTGATTGCCAACCAGGCTGAGGGAACCTTTGGGCGCCTCCGTTACTCTTTAGGAGGCAACCGCCCCAGTTAAACTACCCATCAGACACTGTCCCTGATCCGGATCACGGACCCAGGTTAGACATCCAGCACGACCAGACTGGTATTTCAACGACGACTCCACAAACACTGGCGTGCCTGCTTCACAGTCTCCCAGCTATCCTACACAAGCCGAACCGAACACCAATATCAAACTGTAGTAAAGGTCCCGGGGTCTTTCCGTCCTGCTGCGCGAAACGAGCATCTTTACTCGTAGTGCAATTTCACCGGGCCTATGGTTGAGACAGTCGAGAAGTCGTTACGCCATTCGTGCAGGTCGGAACTTACCCGACAAGGAATTTCGCTACCTTAGGATGGTTATAGTTACCACCGCCGTTTACTGGCGCTTAAGTTCTCAGCTTCGCCCTGACGAATCAGAGCTAACCGGTCCCCTTAACGTTCCAGCACCGGGCAGGCGTCAGTCCGTATACATCGCCTTACGGCTTCGCACGGACCTGTGTTTTTAGTAAACAGTCGCTTCTCGCTGGTCTCTGCGGCCACCCCCAGCTCAGAGCGCAAAGCTCATCACCAGACGTGGCCCCCCTTCTCCCGAAGTTACGGGGGCATTTTGCCGAGTTCCTTAACCATAGTTCACCCGAACGCCTCGGTATTCTCTACCTGACCACCTGAGTCGGTTTAGGGTACGGGCCGCCATGAAACTCGCTAGAGGCTTTTCTCGACAGCATAGGATCATCCACTTCACCACAATCGGCTCGGCATCAGGTCTCAGACACATGATGTGCGGATTTGCCTACACACCGTCCTACACCCTTACCCCGGGACAACCACCGCCCGGGATGGACTACCTTCCTGCGTCACCCCATCACTCACCTACTAACCGCTTGGTTCGGCGGCTCCACCACTTTCCTTTCCCCGAAGGGTCCGGAACGGCTTCACGGCCTTAGCATCACGATGCTCGATGTTTGACGCTTCACAGCGGGTACCGGAATATCAACCGGTTATCCATCGACTACGCCTGTCGGCCTCGCCTTAGGTCCCGACTTACCCTGGGCAGATCAGCTTGACCCAGGAACCCTTAGTCAATCGGCGCAAACGTTTCTCACGTTTGTATCGCTACTCATGCCTGCATTCTCACTCGTCAACCGTCCACGACTACCTTCCAGTGCCGCTTCACCCGGCAGACGACGCTCCCCTACCCATCACAGCACCCGTTGGGGCTTATTGCTGCAATGACACGACTTCGGCGGTACGCTTGAGCCCCGCTACATTGTCGGCGCGGAATCACTAGACCAGTGAGCTATTACGCACTCTTTCAAGGGTGGCTGCTTCTAAGCCAACCTCCTGGTTGTCTGTGCGACTCCACATCCTTTCCCACTTAGCGTACGCTTAGGGGCCTTAGTCGATGCTCTGGGCTGTTTCCCTCTCGACCATGGAGCTTATCCCCCACAGTCTCACTGCCGCGCTCTCACTTACCGGCATTCGGAGTTTGGCTAAGGTCAGTAACCCGGTAGGGCCCATCGCCTATCCAGTGCTCTACCTCCGGCAAGAAACACACGACGCTGCACCTAAATGCATTTCGGGGAGAACCAGCTATCACGGAGTTTGATTGGCCTTTCACCCCTAACCACAGGTCATCCCCCAGGTTTTCAACCCTGGTGGGTTCGGTCCTCCACGAAGTCTTACCTCCGCTTCAACCTGCCCATGGCTAGATCACTCCGCTTCGGGTCTTGAGCGTGCTACTAAAAACGCCCTATTCGGACTCGCTTTCGCTACGGCTTCCCCACTCGGGTTAACCTCGCAACACACCGCAAACTCGCAGGCTCATTCTTCAAAAGGCACGCAGTCACGAGATACGTGCAAGCACGTATCCGACGCTCCCACGGCTTGTAGGCACACGGTTTCAGGTACTATTTCACTCCGCTCCCGCGGTACTTTTCACCATTCCCTCACGGTACTATCCGCTATCGGTCACCAGGGAATATTTAGGCTTAGCGGGTGGTCCCGCCAGATTCACACGGGATTTCTCGGGCCCCGTGCTACTTGGGTGTCTCTCAAACGAGCCGCTGACGTTTCGACTACGGGGGTCTTACCCTCTACGCCGGACCTTTCGCATGTCCTTCGCCTACATCAACGGTTTCTGACTCGTCCTGTCGCCGGCAGACGACAGAAGAGAGATCCCACAACCCCGCATGCGCAACCCCTGCCGGGTCTCACACGCATACGGTTTGGCCTCATCCGGTTTCGCTCGCCACTACTCCCGGAATCACGGTTGTTTTCTCTTCCTGCGGGTACTGAGATGTTTCACTTCCCCGCGTTCCCTCCACACTGCCTATGTGTTCAGCAGCGGGTGACAGCCCATGACGACTGCCGGGTTTCCCCATTCGGAAACCCCCGGATCAAAGCCTGGTTGACGACTCCCCGGGGACTATCGTGGCCTCCCACGTCCTTCATCGGTTCCTGGTGCCAAGGCATCCACCGTGCGCCCTTAAAAACTTGGCCACAGATGCTCGCGTCCACTGTGCAGTTCTCAAACAACGACCAGCCACCCATCACCCCCGGATACATCCGGAGTTCACTGGGGCCGGCGACTGAGGAAGTTCATTCCCTCAGACACCCAACAGCGTGCCCGACACGACCAGCCGACCAGATCAGCGTTCCACGCCCCGAAGGGCAGTACTAGCGCCTGATCCATCCTGGATCGTGCCGAATAATCAACGTTCCACCCTTGAGCAACCAGCACCGGACATTCGCCGATGTACTGGCCTCTGACCGAGCGAACTCGGTAAGAAGTGCTCCTTAGAAAGGAGGTGATCCAGCCGCACCTTCCGGTACGGCTACCTTGTTACGACTTCGTCCCAATCGCTAGTCCCACCTTCGACAGCTCCCTCCCACAAGGGGTTGGGCCACCGGCTTCGGGTGTTACCAACTTTCGTGACGTGACGGGCGGTGTGTACAAGGCCCGGGAACGTATTCACCGCAGCAATGCTGATCTGCGATTACTAGCAACTCCGACTTCATGGGGTCGAGTTGCAGACCCCAATCCGAACTGAGACCGGCTTTTTGAGATTCGCTCCACCTCACGGTATCGCAGCTCATTGTACCGGCCATTGTAGCACGTGTGCAGCCCAAGACATAAGGGGCATGATGACTTGACGTCGTCCCCACCTTCCTCCGAGTTGACCCCGGCGGTCTCCTGTGAGTCCCCATCACCCCGAAGGGCATGCTGGCAACACAGAACAAGGGTTGCGCTCGTTGCGGGACTTAACCCAACATCTCACGACACGAGCTGACGACAGCCATGCACCACCTGTACACCGACCACAAGGGGGCGCCTGTCTCCAGACGTTTCCGGTGTATGTCAAGCCTTGGTAAGGTTCTTCGCGTTGCGTCGAATTAAGCCACATGCTCCGCTGCTTGTGCGGGCCCCCGTCAATTCCTTTGAGTTTTAGCCTTGCGGCCGTACTCCCCAGGCGGGGAACTTAATGCGTTAGCTGCGGCACCGACGACGTGGAATGTCGCCAACACCTAGTTCCCACCGTTTACGGCGTGGACTACCAGGGTATCTAATCCTGTTCGCTCCCCACGCTTTCGCTCCTCAGCGTCAGTAATGGCCCAGAGATCCGCCTTCGCCACCGGTGTTCCTCCTGATATCTGCGCATTTCACCGCTACACCAGGAATTCCGATCTCCCCTACCACACTCTAGCTAGCCCGTATCGAATGCAGACCCGGGGTTAAGCCCCGGGCTTTCACACCCGACGTGACAAGCCGCCTACGAGCTCTTTACGCCCAATAATTCCGGACAACGCTTGCGCCCTACGTATTACCGCGGCTGCTGGCACGTAGTTAGCCGGCGCTTCTTCTGCAGGTACCGTCACTTTCGCTTCTTCCCTGCTGAAAGAGGTTTACAACCCGAAGGCCGTCATCCCTCACGCGGCGTCGCTGCATCAGGCTTTCGCCCATTGTGCAATATTCCCCACTGCTGCCTCCCGTAGGAGTCTGGGCCGTGTCTCAGTCCCAGTGTGGCCGGTCGCCCTCTCAGGCCGGCTACCCGTCGTCGCCTTGGTGAGCCGTTACCTCACCAACAAGCTGATAGGCCGCGGGCTCATCCTTCACCGCCGGAGCTTTCAACCCTCACAGATGCCTGCAAGAGTGATATCCGGTATTAGACCCCGTTTCCAGGGCTTGTCCCAGAGTGAAGGGCAGATTGCCCACGTGTTACTCACCCGTTCGCCACTAATCCCCTCCCGAAGGAGGTTCATCGTTCGACTTGCATGTGTTAAGCACGCCGCCAGCGTTCGTCCTGAGCCAGGATCAAACTCTCCGTGAATGTTTTCCCGTAATCGGGATGAACACCACGAGAGCGGTGCGAGAGGAGGAATAGTCC
>NZ_JOIU01000064.1 GCF_000720135.1 Streptomyces sp. NRRL S-1022
ATCAACGACATCGCCCGCGACCTCACCATCTGGTTGGCCGCCCGCGACTTCCCCGGACGGCCAACCAGGCAGGTCAGCGAGTTCTAAAACACGGCCTAGCCGAACTGCTCGCCGCGGACATGGTGCTCCTCGATCAGGCCGTCGGTGAAGCACAGCACCCGGTCGCCGACCTGGAGCGTCTGCTCGCTGAGCTGGGGCTCGTCGCCGCCGAAGCCGACCGGCAAGGTGGTGGGGCGCCCGCGAGCTGCATCCCCGTGATGCCGCCCTGGCCGCTGCGGATGCGGGACGGACAGGTGCGGGAGCACCGGTTCGCGATGACGATGTACGCCGCCATCTGCCGGGTTACCCCTGCCTGCCTGGCGAACCATCGCACCGAGTTGATGAACGACCGCCAGGGCGAACACCTCGACCGGCCCCCTGATCCGACTCACCTGGAGCGGCCGCCTCATTTCCTGTGACGGGACCTGGTTCTGCCAGCGCTCCGGCTCAGCGATCACAGCGACCGCCGACCGCGCATACGTGTCGCCAAGCCCGCTGGAGGGCGTAGACGACCGCGCCGGTAGGTCGGTCCAGAACCCCAGGGCCACGTCGCCGGGGCAGGGCTGGTTCGCAACCATGTGAACTCCGGCACGCTGCCGCCGATTGGGCCTGCCGAAACCGAGTAGAACGGCTGGTCATGGGAACGATCAGGGCTTCCGAACCGGCATCTCCGCTCGCCTACCCGCAAGGATCGCCGATGCTTCCTGAGGTCCGCCCCCACGTATCCGCTGCCCTGGCCCACCAGTTGGAACATCAACTAGGTCTGGCTTCGCGTCTCGAAGCCGGCCGTCTCGATGTGGAGGGCGTCGCCGGCATCGCAGTCGTCGCGGCTGCCCACTCCGATGGCTATGCGGCCACCGGTCATCTCCTCGGGCTGCTGGCCGCGCTGCCCGCCCCCACCAAGGCAGGAGAACGCTTCTGGTCGGACCTGTGGAGGTCTTCGGGCACCGCGTACCTGCTACCCGTCAACATCAAGGCTCTGGTGCTGCGTTCCCTGGCAGGAGATGGAACCGCCCTGGCCCGACAGATCCTCTCGGCCGTTGATGAGATGACCCCGCCGCAGCGCGTCGCGGCCGGCGAGGTGATCGGTCAAGCCCTCGCCGAGTCCGACCATCTGCCCGACCTCAGGACACAGGTCATCGGAGAGTTGTGGCTCCGAGATCTCGAACTCACCGCCTGGCGCGTTCTGCACGCAGACCGCAGATGGGACGATCCGGCCGGACGGCAAGCTTTCGTCGACGCATGGACGGGCGCCTGACCGTCTGCCGCTCCAGGCTGCGCGAACAGACGCGCAGGGCATGCAGCACCCGAGCCGACGACGCTTGAAGCGCATGAGGTCAGGAGTTCCGGGCCGAGGTCGCACCGCCCCCCGCACCTCAACAGCAGGGCCGCGCAGCCATGACTGCGCGGCCCGTGATCCTGTGCACTCCCGGCACGAGAGCAGGCGCCTCGATCCAGGTGGGCGGCAGGGCCCGCACGGGCGTCGGCCACCGGACGCGGCGTGCGCGATCCCTCGTACGGGGCTGCGAGGTCAGGCCGGGGTGATGTTCTCGGCCTGCGGGCCCTTCTGGCCCTGGGTGACGTCGAACGTCACGACCTGGCCCTCCTGGAGCTCTCGGAAGCCCGAGGAGTTGATCGCGGAGTAGTGCGCGAAGACATCCGGACCGCCGCCGTCCTGGGCGATGAAGCCGAAGCCCTTCTCCGCGTTGAACCACTTCACAGTACCCGTTGCCATGTCTTATGCCTTCCAGTCGATGAACGCCTACCACTCCCTGTGGCAGACGGAGGTGATCGCCCTGGTCCCTGCGGCACAGCACAGCAAAACGCCCACACCAAAGGCGCGGGCGGGGAATTCCGAACCACGACAGCTGACACAGACGTTACACGCCCACACACCGCGTCACCACAGGGAAAGATCACGCCGCGCATCGAGACCGTGCGTGCGGTGCCCGCCGACGCTGACGGGCACGCTCATCTCAAGCCGCTGCCGTCGGGTTCGCCGATTCGGCGACGCGCCGGTATTCGGCGTTGAGGCGCTGGGCTTCCTCGAGCTGGTCTTCGAGGATGACGATCCGACAGGCGGCCTCGATGGGGGTGCCCCGGTCGACGAGTTCCCGGGCGCGGGCGGCGATGCGCAGCTGGTAGCGGGAGTAGCGGCGGTGGCCGCCCGCGGAGCGCAGTGGGGTGATCAGGCGGGCTTCGCCGATGGCGCGGAGGAAGCCTTGGGTTGTGCCGAGCATCTCGGCGGCCCGGCCCATGGTGTAGGCGGGGTAGTCGTCGTCATCGAGACGGCCGAACGTGTCGTCTGCTGTCATTGCACCTCTCTGTGGAACGCGTGGAGGGGCCCTGGCGCCGTACTGCCGCCAGGGCCCCGAAGGAACTACTGCACCATCTGCCGGCCCTGATACTGCACCGGCCCTCTGTTTCCGCAGACCCGACCGAGATGCTGTCGGGGGCGCGGGGATCGCGGTTGCTCGACCGGAGACCACCTCACTATCGATGTCCTGCGGTACCCGGGTCCAAGACTTCCGCCCGGGCGATCCTGATGGCGCTCGGCTCCTCCGTTCTTCCCTCTTGATCAACTACTCACTAACGGAAACTGCGTACTACTGGTACTGCGAACTGCTGGTGGCCTCGAACACAGCCACTCTTCGGCAGCCAGCCCCGTCGCCCGTCCTGCGTCTGCTCCGGCTCGGAACCCCACTGCCGCACCCCCGGTGCGCGCGCCCGCAGCCGACGCCTTCACCGAGGCACTGCTCACCCATGCCACTACTGGGTACTGCGAACCTGCACTTACCGGTACTGCCACTGCCCATACTGCTCATGGCGGCCCCTGATCACTGCGGGCCACCCGGTCCGGTCGTCAGTCCCGTCGCCGTCCTGCGAACGCCCTGGCTTCGGAACTCCACCACCGCACCGCCCTGCCAACTGCAACTGCGGTACTACTGCCCGGCAGTTCATCTCTCCGGGCCTCACTCGATCTCGACTACGACAGAAACCTTAACCACACCGCCGACCAATGTCTACTCCAGCAAGTACAGATTTTTGCGCGCTGGAAGATGAAGTACTCCGCCTCGACCGGTCCCCATGGAGGGTTCAAGCAGCTGCGAGGCTCTGTCCGGCGCTCACAGTGACCCACCACCGTGTGGCATGTCGGGCTGGGCGTGACGTCGCCGCCTGCGCCGCGGCTACCCGCGGCGGCACCGGCCAACACTGCTTCTCGCGAGGAACACCATCGACCGGCACGGACGTTTCCACAGAAGGCCCTGCGCCGCCTTCGACGATCCTCGGATGATCGAGCAGCTGGTGGCGAACCCGTACGGCCCCTGACTCGAGCAGTCCGCGGGCTGCGGAGACACGGCCTCACGGCAGCAGGTGCCGTCATGCGTCGGCTGCGGTCCTCCGCCCCCTTCAGGCAAGCACTGGGGCTCTGCGGGGTGGGCAGGTGGAGGGCCGGGGCACAGGGGTCGGGTAGCCGGGGCAGGGGCATGGACGATTCAGAGGGTGACCCTGATGATCACGGTGATTGCCAGCGCCACAGCCGGCCGTGGCTCCTGACCCGGCGGACATTGTGGTCTTGGACGTGTCCGAGCTCCTCACCGATGCCCCGTGCCACGGTGGGGCCGCTGCACACTGGAACCGACTGCGCACCCCGACACCATCGAGGTCGCCGTTCACGATCCCAGCCGGCATGTGGCGCGCATGCGCACCCCTGACCTGAACGGCGTAGCGGGGGCTTCGGCTGGCCCATGGTGACCGGCCTCGTCCACGCCACGGCGGTCACCCGCCGGGCCTCCGGCGGCAAGACCGTGAGCGCCTTCCTTGCCCAGTAGCGTCACCGCTCAAGCAGCCGGATGGCCGACGAACATGGTCCGCCTCATACCGCAGCCCGACGAGTTGCTGGTTGACGTTGCCGCCCTGGCGGAGTCCGGCCAGAGCAACCAGATGTCCCTGGCCGCGGCCACCGGTGGCGCTGTCATCACCGGTCGGCTGGCTGCCGAAGCGCTGTGGAGGCAGAGGGTGTCGGGCTGTACTGAGGGATTCCGCTCACTTCGGCGAGTTCGCCCGCCGTCTTCGACGCCCCCCTGAAGGAGGACGTGCCGCCCACGCGTCTGCACTTCCATGTCGCCCGGATCCTGCAGGACAACGGGGACGGGAACCCACCGCACACGGTGTGGGCCCGACCGGCGTACCGGTCGGGCCCACACTGCTGCTCAGGTGTCGGCTCGTGTCTGTTTACCGGGTCAGACCGTGACGGGGGTGCCGAGCATCGCGGAGGCGCGCTGCATCGGGCTGAGGACGTCCAGGGGCGCCGCCTTGGGAACGGCGCGGCAGGTGAAGCCGAGCACAGCCATGGCCCGCAGGACCTCGGCGGCGCTGAAGTCACGGCGGTCCTGGCGCGTGATGACCTGGCCGACCTGCTTGACGGGGTAGTGGCGGCGGCCGATGATCACCGATTCGCCGGTGACCGGTTCGGGCTTGATGCCCTTCATCGATTCCAGCACGCCGCCCTTGGTGAGTTCGAAGGGGAAGCGGGCGATGACGCAGCGCATGTGGCCTCACAGGGAGAAGGGGGAGAACGGTCCGACCGGGGGTGGGCGTTTCAGCGGGAGAGGGCGAGGATGCCCGGGTCGCTGCCTTGCTCGTCGACCACCGGCAGGGCACCGAGCCGACGGGTGCGCATCGCATGCTCGGCTTGGGCCATCGTGGTCACGGGTGAGGTGGACGATCCGTGGTCGCCGAGGATGTCGCGCAGGCGGACACGGTCCGTGTAGTCGGAGTTGTCACGGACGGCGGCGAGTTCGGCATGGGTGACCAGGCCGGTGCACTGGCTGTCCTGGTCGCAGACGACCAGTCGGACCGTGCGGGCGGCGGCCATGACGGCCAGCGCCACCTCGACGCTCATGTCGTCACAGACCTGCGGTCCGGCCGCGTCCATGACATCCACCGCCGTCCTGTGCCACCGAGCCGAAGCGGGACTGGCGTACGGGGGTGCGCCTGGTCGCCGAGGCGGGGCGGCGGCGGCCTCGGGAGGTGGCGCTGCGCTTGGGGCGTTCGACCACCGGTGCGGTGAT
>NZ_JOIU01000065.1 GCF_000720135.1 Streptomyces sp. NRRL S-1022
CGCCGCGAACGCCTGCATGGACGGGCTGCTGGCGCGCCGCCGGGCCGCCGGGTTCCCGGCGCGGTCGCTCGCCTGGGGCCTGTGGGAGCAGACCACCGGGATGGGCGCCGGCCTGGACGACCTGTCCCGCAGCCGCATGAGCCGCCGGGGCGGCGTGCTGGCGCTCGGGCCCGAGGAGGGCATGGAGCTGTTCGACGCGGCACTGGGCAGCGGGCAGACCCTGCTGGTGCCGGTGAAACTGGACCTGCGCGGGCTGCGTGCCGACGCGAGCGCCGGGGCCACCGTGCCGCCGCTGCTGCGCGGGCTGGTCCGCGCGGGCCGGCGTGCCGCGCGCGGGACCGGACGCGAGGGCCGGGACGGCCTGGCCGGACGGCTGGCCGGGCTGGCGGCCGCCGAGCGGGAGGCGCTGCTGCTGGACCTGGTCCGCACCCATGTCGCAGGTGTCCTGGGGCACGCCGGGCCGGAGCGGGTCAGGGCCGAGACGGCGTTCAAGGACGCCGGGTTCGACTCCCTCACCTCCGTCGAACTGCGCAACCGGCTCCGCGAGGCCACCGGCCTCAACCTGCCCGCCACCGCCGTCTTCGACTATCCGACCCCGCTCGCCCTCGCCCGGCACCTGCACGAGGAGTTCCAGGGCGTCGCCCCGGCCGCGGCCGCCTCGCCGGCCGTGACGCACGACCCGGACGAGCCGGTCGCCGTGGTCGGCATGGCCTGCCGGCTGCCCGGCGGGGTCGCCGGCCCCGAGGACCTGTGGCGCCTGGTCCGCGAGGGCCGTGACGGCGTCACCGGGTTCCCCGCCGACCGCGGCTGGGACCTCGACGCGGTCTTCGACGCCGACCCCGAACACACCGGCACCTCCTACGTCGGCCAGGGCGGCTTCCTGCACGAGGCACCGCTGTTCGACCCGCTGTTCTTCGGGATCTCCCCGCGCGAGGCGGTGGCCATGGACCCGCAGCAGCGGCTGCTGCTGGAGACGTCCTGGGAGGCGCTGGAGCGGGCCGGCATCGACCCGCTCGCGCTGAAGGGCACCGACGTCGGTGTGTTCAGCGGCATCATGGGCGTCGACTACTACTCCGGCGGTGACGTGCCGGAGGAGGTCGGCGGCTTCGCGCTGACCGGCGCCGGGGCGAGCGTGGCCTCCGGGCGGGTGTCGTACGTGTTCGGCTTCGAGGGCCCCGCCGTGACCGTCGACACCGCCTGCTCCTCCTCGCTGGTCGCCCTGCACCTGGCCGCGCAGGCGCTGCGGGGCGGCGAGTGCTCCCTGGCCCTGGCCGGCGGCTCCACCGTGATGGCGGGGCCCGGCATGTTCATGGAGTTCTCCCGGCAGCGGGCCCTCGCCACGGACGGGCGGTGCAAGTCCTACGCCGACGCCGCCGACGGCACCGGCTGGGCCGAGGGTGCCGGTGTGGTCGTCCTGGAACGGCTGTCGGAGGCGCGGCGCAAGGGGCACCCGGTGCTCGCCGTGATCCGCGGCAGCGCCGTCAACCAGGACGGCGCCTCCAACGGGCTCACCGCCCCCAACGGCCCCTCCCAGCAGCGGGTGATCCGCAAGGCGCTGGCGAACGCCGGGCTGACCCCGGCGGACGTCGACCTGGTGGAGGGCCACGGCACCGGCACCGTCCTCGGCGACCCGATCGAGGCGCAGGCCCTGCTGGCGACCTACGGCCGGGAACGGGACCCGGAACAGCCGTTGTGGCTCGGCTCGTTGAAGTCCAACATCGGGCACGCGCAGGCCGCCGCCGGGGTCGCCGGCGTGATCAAGGCCGTACAGGCGCTGCGGCACCGCGAGATGCCCGCCACCCTGCACGTCGACGCGCCCTCCTCCCAGGTCGACTGGTCGGCCGGTGCGGTCCGCCTGCTCACCGAGGCCCGCGCCTGGGCCGACCCGGGGCGGCCGCGCCGGGCCGCCGTGTCCTCGTTCGGACTGAGCGGCACCAACGCGCACGTCATCCTGGAGGAGGCCGCCGAAGAGCCGGCGCGGCAGCCCGCGCCGGAGCCGGCGGACACGGCCGGCGCCGTACCGCTCGTGGTGTCGGCCCGCGGCACCACGGCACTCGCCGGACAGGCCGCGCGGCTCGCCGCGTTCCTCGACTCCACCGGGACCGCGCCCGCCGACGTCGCGGCGGCCCTGGTGACCCGGCGGGCCGTCCTGCCGGAACGCGCCGTCGTCGTGGCCGGCACCCGGGCGGAGGCCCTGGCGGGACTGGGCGCACTGGCCCGCGGCGACAGCAGCCCCGCCGTGGTCACCGCAAGCCCCGCCCCGGCCGGCGCCGGCAAGGTGGTCTTCGTCTTCCCCGGCCAGGGCAGCCAGTGGACCGGCATGGGCCGCGAACTCCTGGACACCTCCCCGGTGTTCGCCGAGCGGATCACCGAGTGCGCCCGCGCACTGGAACCCTGGGTGGACTGGAAGCTGGAGGACGTGCTGCGCGGCGAGGCACCGGACGACCTGCTGCGCCGCACCGACGTCCAGCAGCCCGCGGGCTTCGCCATGATGATCGGCCTCGCGGCCGTGTGGGCGGCGGCCGGGGTCGTACCGGACGCGGTGGTGGGCCACTCGCAGGGCGAGATCGCCGCGGCCTGCGTCGCCGGAGCGCTGCCGCTCGACGAGGCGGCCCGGCTCGTGGCACTGCGCTCCCAGGTGATCGCCGAACGGCTGTCCGGGCACGGCGGCATGATCGCGGTGTCCCTGCCCGAGGCCGAGGCGACGGCCGCCGTCGAACCCTGGGCGGACCGCGTGCAGGTGTCCGCGGTCAACGGCCCCGCCTCGGTCGTGGTGGCCGGGGACGCCGGCATCCTGGACGAGGTCGTCGGGACGCTGTCGGACCGGGGCGTGCGGGCCCGGCGGATCGCGTGCGACTTCGCCTCGCACACCTCGCACGTGGAGGCGGTGCGCGAACCCCTCGCCAAGGCGTTCGGCGACGTCCGCGGCCAGGCCCCCGTCATCCCTCTGCACTCCACCGTCACCGGCGAACGCGTCACCGAGGCCGGCGCCCTCGACGCCGACTACTGGTACCGGAACATACGCCGGCCGGTGCGCTTCGGCCCCGTCGTCGCCGGCCTGCTGGCCACCGGGCACACCGTGTTCGTGGAGGTCGGCGCCCACCCGGTGCTGGCCCCGGCGGTCAGCGAGACCGCCGACGGCGCCGACGTGCTGGTGACCGGCACCCTGCGCCGCGACGACGGCGGCCCCGCGCGGCTGCTGGCGTCCCTGGCCGCACTGTTCGTGAAGGGCGTCCCCGTGGACTGGACGGCCGTCCTGCCGGCCACCGCCCACCCCGTGGACCTGCCCACCTACGCCTTCGACCACCAGCACTACTGGCTGCCCGCCCCCGCCGCCGGAGGCGACGCCGCCTCGCTGGGACTGGCCGGCGCCGACCACCCGCTCATCGGCGCGGTGGTCGAGATGCCCGACACCGGCGGCGTGCTGTGCACCGCCCGGCTGTCCCTGCGCACCCACCCCTGGCTCGCCGACCACGCCGTGGGCGACGTCGTCCTGCTGCCCGGCACCGGCCTGGTGGAACTGGCCGTCCGCGCGGGCGACGAGGCCGGCTGCGCCACCCTGGACGAACTCGTCATCGAGGCCCCGCTGATCCTGCCCGCGCAGGGCGGCGTCCGCGTCCAGGTCGGTGTGGGCGGACCCGACGACCAGGGCGCCCGTACCGTCACCATCCACTCCGCGCGCGACGGCGCGGCCGGCGCCGACGGCTGGACCCGGCACGCCACGGGCGTCCTCACCCCGGCCCCCCGCACCCGCCCCGCCGCCCACCCCGACCTCACCGCCTGGCCGCCGCCCGGCGCCGAACGCGTCGAGGTGACCCCGGAGGACTTCTACGCCGGACTGCGCGACCACGACTACCGCTACGGCCCCGTCTTCCGCGGCCTGCGCGCGGTGTGGCGGCGCGGCGAGGAACTCTTCGCCGAGATCGCCTTGCCCGAGAACCAGGGGGCGTCCGCGACGGAGTTCGGACTCCACCCGGCCCTGCTCGACGCCGCCCTGCACACCAAGGCGTTCCTCAGCAGCGGCGAGCACCGCACGATGCTGCCCTTCGCCTGGAACGGGGTCACCCTGCACGCCTCCGGAGCCGCCGCCCTGCGGATCCGGGTCACCCGGCCCGCCCCGGACGCGCTCGCCCTGGAAGCCGCCGACGAGACCGGCAGCCCCGTGCTGAGCGCTCGGTCGCTGGTGTTCCGCCCGGTCGCCCCCGGGCAACTGCGCACCACGGGCGGCGCCGACATGCTCTTCGGCGTCGACTGGGTCCCGCTGCCCCGGCCCGCGGACGCGGAGACACCGTCCTGGCTCGGGCTGACCACGGCGGAGGAAGTGGCGACGCTCGCCGAGGACACCCCGGGCGAACTGCCCCGCGCGGTCGTCCTGGAGGCGGTGACGGCCGGACCGGACGACACCCCGCTGGCCGTGACCGACCGCACCCTGGAGGTCGTCCAGACCTGGCTCGCCGGCGGCGGCCTGGAGGACAGCCGGCTGGTCGTGCTCACCCGGGGCGCGGTGCCCGCGGGCGGCGACGGGACGGTCACCGACCCGGGCGGCGCGGCCGTCTGGGGGCTCATCCGCGCCGCGCAGGCCGAGAACCCGGACCAGATCGTCCTGCTCGACACCGACGAGGAACCCGGGGACCTCGGGCCGTTGCTCGGCGCGGTCCTGGCGAGCGGTGAGCCGCAGGTGGCGGTGCGGGGCGCGGCGTTGTACGTGCCGCGGCTGGCCCGTGCGGCGGACTCGGGGGAGCAGGTGCTGGATCCGGACGGCACGGTGTTGATCACCGGTGGTACCGGTTCGCTGGCCGGTGTGCTGGCCCGGCACCTGGTGACCCGGCACGGCATCCGGCACCT
>NZ_JOIU01000066.1 GCF_000720135.1 Streptomyces sp. NRRL S-1022
TTCGACCACCGCCACTACTGGCTGCAGGCGGCCCCCGCCACCGACGCCGTCGCCCTCGGGCAGAGCACCGCGAACCACCCACTGCTGGGCGCGGTGGTGCCGTTGCCGCAGTCGGACGGGCTGGTGTTCACCTCCCGGCTGTCCCTGCGCACGCACTCCTGGCTGGCCGATCACGCGGTCGGGGGAGTGGTCGTCGTACCCGGTGCCGGGCTGGTCGAGCTGGCCGTACGGGCCGGTGACGAAGTCGGCTGCGGGGTCGTCGAGGAGTTGGTGATCGAGGCGCCGCTGGTCGTGCCCGAGCAGGGCGGTGTGCGGGTGCAGGTCACGGTCGAGGCTCCGGACGCGGAGGGCCGTCGCGCGGTGGCCGTCCACTCCGCGCGGGAGGACGCCGTCGGCGAGACCGGCGCCGACGCGTGGACCCGGCACGCCACCGGCAGCCTCACCGGTGCCATCCCGACGGCCGGCCGCACCTTCGACTTCACCGCCTGGCCCCCGCCCGGCGCGCAGGCGGAGGACCTGACCGGTGTCGAGGAGCGGCTGCTGCGGTACGGCTACGAGTACGGGCCGGTCTTCCAGGGCCTGCGGGCGGTGTGGCGGCGCGGCGAGGAACTGTTCGCCGAGGTCGCGCTGCCCGACGGGCAGCGGGACGCGGCGGCCCGGTTCGGCATCCACCCCGCCCTGCTGGAAGCCACCCTGCACCCGGCACTGCTGGACGCCTCGGCGGCGGACGACACGCAGCTCTGGCAGCCGCTGGAGTGGAACCGGCTGGCGCTGCACGCGGAGGGTGCCACGGTGCTGCGCGTACGCCTGGCACGGGCCGGCGACGCCCTGGCGGTCGAGGCCGCCGACGAGGCCGGTGGCACCGTCGTCACGGCGGAGGCCGTCACCCTACGGCCGCTCTCCGCCGGGCAGCTGTCCACGGCGGCCGGCACCGGCGCGGACGACGGGCTGTTCCGGGTGGAGTGGAGCGAGCTGCCGCCCGTGGCCGGCGCCGGTGAGGTGCCGGAGGCGACGCTGGTCGAGGCCCGGGCCGGAACCGGCGACACCCCCCTGGCGTTGGCGAGCCGGGTGCTGGAGGCCGTGCAGGCCTGGCTGGCCGACGACGGCACCGAGGACGGCCGGCTGGTGGTGGTCACCCGGGGTGCCGTGCCCGCCGGCGGCGACGCGGCGGTCACCGATCCGGCCGGCGCGGCCGTCTGGGGCCTGGTGCGTGCCGCGCAGGCGGAGAACCCCGACCGGATCGTGCTCGTCGACACCGAGACGGGTGAGGCGGACCTCGGTCCCGTCCTGGCGTGCGGCGAGCCGCAGGTGGCCGTCCGCGGCACCGCGCTGTACGTGCCGCGCCTGGCCAGGCTGGCCCCGGCCGGCGGCTCCGACGCGCCGGCGCTGGACCCGGAGGGCACGGTGCTGATCACCGGGGGTACCGGGACGCTCGGCGCCGAGGTCGCCCGGCACCTGGTCGAACGGCACGGCGTACGCCACCTCGTACTGGCCGGCCGGCGCGGGAAGGCGGCCGAGGGCGCGGACCGGCTCGTCGCGGAACTCGGGGAACGAGGAGCCGACGTGTCGGTGGTGGCGTGTGACGTCACCGACCGCGACGCGCTCGCGGCGCTCCTCGCCGCCGTACCGCAGGCGCACCCGCTGACCGCCGTCGTGCACGCGGCACGCGTCTTCGACGCCGGGGTCATCGGCGAGATGGACCGGGACCGGCTGGCCCGGGTCTTCGCGCCGAAGGTGACGGCCGTCGAGCACCTGGACGAGCTCACCCGTGAACTCGCTCCCGGCCTGGCCGCGTTCGTCCTGCTGTCGTCCGCATCCTCCGTCTTCCTCGGCGCGGGAACCGGCGGCTACGCGGCGGCCAACGCCTACCTCGACGCGGTGGCCCACCGCCGCCGCGCGGCCGGCCTGCCCGCCGTCTCGCTGGCCTGGGGGCCGTGGGAGCCGACGGGCGGACAGGACACGGCGACCGGTGACGCCGTACGCAACCGGACGGGCCGGCGCGGCGGTGTCGTACCGCTCACGCCCGCGCAGGGGATGGAACTGCTCGACGCGGCACTGCCCGCCGATGAGGCGCTGGTACTGCCCGTCAAACTGGACCTGCGGGCACTGCGCGCCGACGCCGCGCTGGGTGCCGGTGTCGCGCCGCTGCTCCGCGGCCTGGTGCGGACCGGCCGCAAGGCCGCCCGTGCCGGCGCCGGGGACTCCGGCGGACTCGCCCGCAAGCTGGCCGCGCTGTCCCCGGCCGAGCAGGAGACGCTGCTGCTGGAACTGGTGCAGGGCCAGGTGGCGACCGTCCTCGGCCACACCGGGGCGGACCAGGTCAGGGCCGAGACAGCCTTCAAGGACGCCGGGTTCGACTCCCTCACCTCCGTCGAACTGCGCAACCGGCTGCGGGAGGCCACCGGCCTCCCGCTGCCCGCCACCGCCGTCTTCGACTACCCGACCCCCCTCGCCCTCGCCGGCTACCTGCGCGACCGGCTGGCCCCGGGCGACCAGGCCGCTCCGGCAACGCACCCCCTGCTCGCCGAACTCAGCAAGCTGGAGGGGCTGTTGGCCGACACCGCGCCCGACGACACCACCCGCGCCCAGGTCGCCACCCGGCTCCAGGGCCTGCTGACCACCTGGTCCACCACGAACGTCACCGAGCCGGACGCCGAGGAGGACGTGGACTTCGAGTCGGCTTCCGACGACGAACTGTTCGAACTCATCGACACCGAATTCGGCCACTAGCCCGCAGACACCGGCCACCGGCCCCGGCCGGGCGGCCCGGCGCCCACCCGCACGCCATGTCCACGCCCGCCCCGCAGTCCACCTGACGCCCTTAGCCCCACTAGGAGCTGACCCGCAATGGCGGATGAAAGCAAGCTTCGCGACTACCTCAAGCGCGTTCTCGCCGACGCGCGCCGCTCCCAGCAACGCGTCCGTGAACTTGAGGCCGAGAAGGCGGAGCCGATCGCGATCGTGGGCATGGCGTGCCGGCTGCCCGGCGGGGTGGCCGGTCCCGACGACCTGTGGCGGCTCGTTCGCGAACGCGGCGACGGCGTCTCGGAGTTCCCGGCCGACCGCGGCTGGGACCTGGAGGCGCTGTTCGACGCCGACCCCGACAAGACGGGCACGTCCTACGTCGACCGGGGCGGCTTCCTGCACGAGGCGGCCCTGTTCGACGCGGGTCTGTTCGGCATCTCCCCGCGCGAGGCGGTGGCCATGGACCCGCAGCAGCGGCTCCTCCTGGAGATGTCCTGGGAGGCGCTGGAGCGGGCCGGCATCGACGCGGTGACGCTCAAGGGCTCGGACACCGGTGTCTTCGTCGGCGTCATCAACGAGGGCTACGCGACCGGCGGCCCCGTCCCGCCGGAGCTGGAGGGCTTCACCGGCACCGGCACCACCGGAAGCGTCGCCTCGGGCCGCATCTCCTACGTCTTCGGCCTCGAAGGCCCCGCCGTGACCGTGGACACGGCCTGCTCCTCCTCCCTGGTCGCCATGCACCTCGCCGCCCAGGCCCTGCGCCGCGGCGAGTGCTCCATGGCCCTGGCCGGCGGCGCCACCGTCATGGCCGGACCCGGGATGTTCATGCAGTTCTCCCGGCAGCGGGCCCTGGCCGCCGACGGCCGCTGCAAGTCGTACGCCGACGCCGCCGACGGCACCGGCTGGGCCGAGGGCGCCGGTGTCGTCGTCCTGGAACGCCTCTCCGACGCCCGCCGCAACGGCCACCGGGTGCTGGCCGTCGTCCGTGCCTCCGCCGTCAACCAGGACGGCGCCTCCAACGGCCTCACCGCCCCCAACGGCCCCTCCCAGCAGCGCGTCA
Source organism: Streptomyces sp. NRRL S-1022 (assembly GCF_000720135.1). Lineage (GTDB taxonomy): Bacteria > Actinomycetota > Actinomycetes > Streptomycetales > Streptomycetaceae > Streptomyces. Next base: position 3,806 of record NZ_JOIU01000066.1, read on the forward strand.
TCCGCAAGGCGCTGGCCGAGGCGGGCCTGACCCCGGCGGACGTGGACGTGGTCGAGGGCCACGGCACCGGCACCGTCCTCGGCGACCCGATCGAGGCCCAGGCCCTCCTCGCCACCTACGGCCAGGACCGCGAACGCCCGCTCTGGCTGGGCTCGTTGAAGTCCAACATCGGGCACACCCAGGCCGCCGCCGGAGTCGCCGGCGTCATCAAGATGGTCCAGGCGATGCGCCACGGCGTCCTGCCCCCCACCCTGCACGTCGACACCCCGTCCTCTCAGGTCGACTGGTCGGCCGGGGCGATCGAGCTGTTGACCGAGGAACAGGAGTGGCCCCGGACCGGCCGCCCCCGCCGGGCCGGCGTCTCCTCCTTCGGCGTCAGCGGCACCAACGCCCACCTGATCCTGGAAGAACCCCCGGAGGAACCGGCCGCGGACCCGGTGAACCCCGGCACCGGCGTGGTACCGCTGGTGGTGTCGGCGGCCTCCGACGCAGCACTGGCCGGCCAGGCCGGACGCCTGGCCGCCTTCACCGGCGACACCGACACACCGCTCGCCCACCTCGCGAACGCCCTCCTCACCCAGCGGGCCATCCTGAACGAACGGGCCGTGGTCGTCGCCGGTTCCCGTGAGGAGGCGGTGGCGGGGCTGGGCGCGCTGGGCAGGGGCGAGAACAGTCCTGTGGTGGTGGCCGGTTCGGCTGGGGCGCTTGGGCGGACGGTGTTGGTGTTCCCGGGCCAGGGTTCGCAGTGGCTGGGGATGGGCCGGGAGTTGCTGGAGTCCTCGCCGGTGTTCGCCGCCAGGATCGAAGAGTGTGCCCGGGCTCTGGAGCCGTGGACGGACTGGGACTTGACGGCTGTGCTCCGCGGCGAGGCGGACCCCGATCTCATCGCACGCGTCGACGTGGTCCAGCCGGCGAGTTTCGCCGTGATGGTCGCCCTGGCCGCCGTATGGGCGTCCGTCGGGGTCGTACCGGATGCGGTGGTCGGGCATTCGCAGGGTGAGATCGCGGCTGCGTGTGGAGGCCGACGGGGTGCGGGTGCGTCGGGTCGCGGTGGACTACGCCTCCCACACCCGCCATGTCGAGGCCATCGAGGATGCGTTGGCCGAGGCGTTCGCCGACATCCGGAGCCAGGCGCCGTTGGTGCCGTTCTTCTCCACGGTCACCGGCGACTGGGTGAGCGAGGCCGGCGTCCTGGACGGTGGTTACTGGTATCGGAACCTGCGCAGTCAGGTCCGCTTCGGACCGGCGGTCGAGGCGCTCCTTGGTGAGGGCTGTTCGGTGTTCGTCGAGTCCAGCGCTCACCCGGTCCTGGTGCAGCCGGTCAGCGAGATCGTGGACGAGGCGGGGACGGAGGCGGTCGTCACCGGCTCCCTG
>NZ_JOIU01000067.1 GCF_000720135.1 Streptomyces sp. NRRL S-1022
GTGGAGCTGCTCACCGAGGAGCGGCAGTGGCCCGACACCGGCCGCCCCCGCCGCTCCGCGGTGTCCTCCTTCGGCATCAGCGGCACCAACGCGCACGTCGTCCTGGAAGAGGCCCCCGCCGAGATCCCGGCCGACACCGACACCGACACCGGCACCGACGAGGCCCCCGACAGCGGCACCGACAGGGCCACCGGCAGCGGCACCGGCGGCCCGGCGGTCCTGCCGCTGGTGCTGTCGGCCAGGAACACCGAGGCGCTCACCGCGCAGGCCGCGCGGCTGCGCGAGCACGTCGGCACGCCGCCGGGCGTCCCGATGACGGACGTCGCGTTCAGCCTCGCCGGGCGCACGGTGTTCGACCACCGCGCCGTCGTGCTCGGTACCGACGAGGCGGAGCTGCGGGACGGTCTCGTCGCACTGGCCGAGGGGCGCCCCGCTCCCGGAGTCGTCACGGGCGTCGCCGACCGGGGCGGCAAGGTGGCCTTCCTGTTCACCGGACAGGGCAGCCAGCGGCCCGGCATGGGACGCGAACTGTACGCCGCGTACCCGGTGTTCGCCGAGGCCCTCGACGCGGTCTGCGACGCCCTGGACAGCCATCTCGCCCGTCCGCTGCGCGAGATCATGTTCGCCGGTGACGGCACGGAGAACGCCGGACTGCTGGACCGGACCGTCCACACCCAGGCGGCGCTGTTCGCCCTGGAGGTGGCACTGTTCCGCCTCCTGGAGTCCTGGGGGCTGCGCCCGGACTACCTGATGGGCCACTCGGTCGGCGAACTCGCCGCCGCGCACGTCGCCGGGGTGCTCTCCCTGGACGACGCCGCCGCCCTGGTGGCCGCCCGCGGCAGCCTGATGCAGGCCCTGCCCGCGGGAGGCGCCATGGTGTCGGTGCTGGCCACCGAGGAGGAGGTGTCCGGCCTGCTGGCGGGCCACGAGGCCGAGGTGTCCGTCGCCGCCGTCAACGGCCCCGCGTCCGTGGTGATCTCCGGTGACGAGGACACGGTGCTGCGGATCACCGCCGCGCTCGACGCCGTCGGCGTCAAGACGCGCCGGCTCAACGTCAGCCACGCCTTCCACTCGCCCCACATGGAACCCATGCTGGACGAGTTCCGTGCGACCGCCGGAAAGCTGGGGTTCTCCCGGCCGCTCATCCCGATCGTCTCCAACGTGACCGGCCGCGTCCTCACCGCCGACGAGGCCCGCTCCGCGGACTACTGGGCCGACCACATCCGCCGGGCGGTGCGCTTCCACGACGGCATACGGACCCTGCACGCCGAAGGGGTGCAGACCTACGTCGAGCTGGGACCGGACGCCGTACTCACCGCCATGGCGCAGGACTGCCTGAGCGGGACCGGCGACACCGAGCCGCTGCTGCTCGCCACCCAGCGACGCGGCAGGCCGCAGGCCCGCACCCTCACCACCGCGGTGGCCGAGGCCCACGCGAACGGGGCCGTCCGGGTGGACTGGCCGGCGCTGTTCGACGGGTCCGGCGCCCGGCGCGTGGAACTGCCCACCTACCCCTTCCAGCGGCAGCGGTACTGGCTGCAGACGCCCGCCCCGCAGGCCGGTGGCGACGGCGGCCAGGACGAGCAGTTCTGGACCGCGGTCCGGGAGCGCGACCTCGCGGCGCTGGAGGACCTGCTCGGCACCGACGGCTCCGGCGCGCTCGCCCAGCTGCTGCCGGCGCTCGCCTCATGGCGGGAGGACAGCGCGCGGCGCTCCGTCACCGGCTCCTGGCGGTACCGGGCCGCCTGGTGGCCCGCCACCGTGCCCGCCGAGGGAACGCTCACCGGCACCTGGCTGGTCGTCGTACCCGCGGCACTGTCCGGGTCCGAGCCGACGGCCTCGGCCGAGGCGGCACTGGCCGGACGGGGCGCCCGGGTGCTCCGGGTGACCGTCGACCCGGCGCGGACCGACCGGGACACGCTCGCGCGGCAGCTCGCGGAGGCCGCCGGCGACACTCCCGCCGAAGGCGTCCTGTCGATGCTCGCGCTGGACCCCGTCCCGCACGGCGACCACCCCACGCTCACGCGGGGCGTCCTGGCGAGCCTGCTGCTGATCCAGGCGGTCACCGAGACGGCCGAGCCACCCCGGCTCTGGCTCCTCACCCAGGGCGCCGTCGCCACGGGAGGCCCGGACACGCTCGACGCCCCCGCCCAGGCGGCGGTGTGGGCCCTGCACCGCACGGCGGCACTCGAACACCCGCAGCTCCAGGGCGGTGTGGTCGACCTGCCGGCCGTCGTGGACGACGGCGCGCTGCGACGCCTGACGGCCGTGCTCGCCGACCCCGCCGGCGAGGACCAGCTGGCCATCCGGCCCGCCGGCACGCTCGTACGCCGACTGGTCCGCGCCACGCCGGGACGGCCGGCCGGCGACACCTACCGGCCCCGCGGCACCGTCCTGGTCACCGAGGGCACCTGGGGGATGGGAGCGCGGGTGGCGCGCCGGCTCGCCGCCCTCGGCGCCCCGCACCTGGTGCTCACCCACTCCCCGGGCGCCGAGGGCCAGGGTCTGCGGGACACGCTGGAGGAGCTCTCCGCGGCGGGCGCCCGGGTGACCGTGGTCCCCTGCGACCTCGCCGACCGGGCCGCCGTGGCCGCACTGCTGGACGGCATCCCGGCGGAGCAGCCGCTGACCGCCGTGTTCCACACCGCCGGCGACCCGCGCAGCGCCGCACTGGCCGGGACGGACCCGGCGGAGTTCGCCGCCACCGTGAGCGCCGTCGCCGCGGGCGCGGCCCACCTGCACGACCTCGTGGACGCCGGGGACCTGGACGCCTTCGTCCTGTTCTCGTCGATCGCCGGCGTGTGGGGGAGCGGCGGCCAGGGCGCGTACGGCGCGGCCAACGCCTACCTCGACGCGCTCGCCGAGCACCGCCGGGGCAGCGGCCGGACCGCGACCGCGCTCGCCTGGGGCCTGTGGGCGGACACCCCGTCCACCGCCGTCGAGGCGCCGGACCCGGCCGCCGAGCAACTCCGCCGGGAACAGCTCCGCCGCCGCGGACTCGCCGGCATGGCACCCGACCTCGCTCTCGACGCCATGGCCGAGAGCATCGGACAGCCCGAAGCGGCCTACGTCGTCGCCGACGTGGACTGGGAGCTGTTCGCCCCGGCCTTCACCGCCGTCCGGCCCAGCCCGCTGATCAGCGGGCTGCCCGAGGCCGGCCAGGCGCTGAGCCAGGCCGAGGGCGAGGACGGCGCCGGTGCCTCCGAGGCCGCGGACACACTGCTGCAGTCCCTGGCCGGACTGCCCGAGTCGGAACAGGAACGGCTGCTGACCGACCTGGTCCGCACGGAGATCGCCGCCGTCCTGGGGCACTCCGGTCCCGAGGCGGTCCCCGCCACCCGGGCCCTGAAGGACCTGGGCCTCGACTCCCTGGCCGCGGTGTCGCTGCGCAACCGGCTGGGCGCGGTCACCGGGCTGCGGCTGCCCGCCACGCTCGTGTTCGACCATCCCAACCCGGCCGCGGTGGCCGCCTTCCTGCGCGCCGAGATCGCCCCGGCACAGGAGGGCACCCCCGTCGACCAGGAGCTGGACAAGCTGCAGACCCTGATCGCCGCGCACTCCGGCGACCGGACCGTGCGGGAGCGGATCGGCGCCCGCCTCCAGTCCCTCCTGGCGGAGCTGACCGGCCAGGACGCGGAGGTCGCCGCCGTCGCGGCGCAGCTGGAGGAGGCCTCCGACGAGGACATCTTCGCCTTCATCGACAGCGAGCTCGGCACCCCCTGACCCGGCGGCCCGGCAGGACACCTGCCAGACATCAGCGAGGAACCAATGAACGCCACACCTGACGAGAAAAAGCTCCGGGAGTACCTCAAGCGCGTGACCGTCGAGCTGACGGAGTCACGCCGCCGCCTGAAGGAGTCCGAGGACAAGCGCCGCGAACCCCTCGCGATCGTGGGGATGAGCTGCCGCTACCCGGGCGGCGTGCGGTCCCCCGAGGACCTGTGGAACGTGGTCGCGTCCGGGGCCGACGTGATCGCGGGCTTCCCCACCGACCGGGGATGGGACGAGAACCTCTACGACCCCGATCCGGACCGGACCGGCCGGACCGTCACCCGGCAGGGCGGATTCCTGTACGAGGCCGCGGACTTCGACGCGGAGTTCTTCGGTATCTCGCCGCGTGAGGCGCTGGCGATGGACCCGCAGCAGCGGCTGTTCCTGGAAGTCGCCTGGGAGGCGCTGGAACGCGCGGGCATCGACCCCCTCACCCTGCGCGGCAGCCGCACCGGCGTCTACGCCGGCTGCGTCACCGACGACTACCAGCTCACGCTCCAGCAGGCCCCCGGCGAGATCGAGGGCTACAAGATGACGGGCGCCGCGCGCAGCGTCCTGTCGGGCCGGGTCTCCTACACCCTGGGCCTGGAGGGGCCGGCCGTGACGGTGGACACGGCCTGCTCCTCCTCGCTGGTGGCGCTCGACCTGGCGGGGCAGGCCCTGCGCCGGGACGACTGCTCCATGGCGCTGGTGGGCGGTGTGACGATCCTCGCCACACCGACCGAGTTCGTGAACTTCAGCCGCCAGCGCGGCTTCTCCCCCGACGGGCGGTGCAAGGCGTTCGCGGCGTCGGCCGACGGCACCGGCTGGGCCGAGGGTGTGGGTGTGCTGGTGGTGGAGCGGCTGTCGGACGCGCGGCGG
>NZ_JOIU01000068.1 GCF_000720135.1 Streptomyces sp. NRRL S-1022
GACGGGCGGTGCAAGGCGTTCGCGGCGTCGGCCGACGGCACCGGCTGGGCCGAGGGTGTGGGTGTGCTGGTGGTGGAGCGGCTGTCGGACGCGCGGCGGCTGGGGCACCGGGTGCTGGCGGTGGTGCGGGGCACCGCCGTCAACCAGGACGGCGCGTCCAACGGTCTGACGGCGCCGAACGGTCCTTCGCAGCAGCGGGTGATCCAGCGGGCGCTGGCCGGTGCGGGGCTGAGAGCCGTGAGGGCGAACCCCTCTGGCTCGGCTCCCTCAAATCCAACATCGGACACACGCAGGCGGCGGCCGGTGTCGGCGGCGTCATCAAGATGGTGATGGCGATGCGGCACGGTGTGCTGCCGCGCACCCTGCACGTGGACGAGCCGTCCCCGTTCGTGGACTGGGAGTCGGGCGCGGTGGAGCTGCTCACCGAGGAGCGGCAGTGGCCCGACACCGGCCGCCCCCGCGCCCGCCGGCTCCGCGCACACCTGGAGACGGCCGGCGAGGTGGACCTGCCCGACCTCGCCTACTCGCTGGCCACCACCCGGGCGGCGTTCGACCACCGCGCAGCGCTCTTCGCCGACGACCGCGGGGAACTGCTGCAGGCCCTGGACGCGCTGATCACGGGCAGCCCCTCCGCCCGGCTCGTCACCGGGGTGCCGGCGCGCGGCAGGACCGCCTTCCTGTTCACCGGCCAGGGCAGCCAGCGCCCCGGCATGGGCCGCGAACTGTACGACGCCTTCCCGGTGTTCGCCGAGGCCTTCGACGCGGTGTGCGCCGAACTGGACCGGCACGTGGGGCGCCCGGTACGGGAGGTGATCTTCGCGGAGTCCGAGGAGTGGGAGGGGCCGCTGCTGCACCAGACGGTGTTCACGCAGACGGGCCTGTTCGCCCTCGAAGTGGCCCTGTTCCGGCTGGCGGAGAGCCTCGGACTGCACGCCGACTTCGTGGCCGGTCACTCGATCGGTGAACTCGTGGCCGCCCACGTGTCGGGCGTGCTGTCCCTCGCCGACGCGGCGGCGCTGGTCGCGGCCCGCGGCAAGCTGATGCAGGCCCTCCCGCAGGACGGCGCCATGGTCTCCGTCCTCGCACCCGAGGACGAGATCGCGCCGCTGCTGGCGGGGCGCGAGCACGAGGTGGCGATCGCCGCCGTCAACGGGCCCGCCTCCGTGGTGATCTCCGGTGACCTGCTGGCCACGCTGGCCGTCGCCAAGGAACTGGAGGGCCGCGGCCGCAAGACCCGGCGGCTCAACGTCAGCCACGCCTTCCACTCACCCCGCATGGACCCCATGCTGGACGAGTTCCGTGCCGTGGCCGAACGGCTCACCTTCGCGCCGCCGGTCATCCCGATCGTGTCCAACGTGACCGGCGGGCTCCTGACGGCCGAGGAGGTCTGCTCACCGGAGTACTGGGTCCGGCACGTGCGCCGGGCCGTCCGGTTCAATGACGGCATACGCACGCTCCAGAGCGCCGGCGTCACGACGTTCGTCGAACTCGGCCCGGACGGCGTGCTGTCGGCCATGGGCCGGGACTGCGCCGTGGACACGGACGGCACGGAACCGGAATTCGTCCCCCTGCTGCGCAAGGGCCGACCGGACACCCTGGCGGTCGCCCACGGGCTGGCACGGCTGCACGTCCGGCACCTGAGCCCGTCCTGGGACGCGCTGTTCGACGGCTCCGGCACCCGCCGGGTCGAGCTGCCCACCTACGCCTTCCAGCGCAAGCACTACTGGGCCAAGCCCGCGGCCCGCACCGCCGACGTGGGCGACGCGGGGCTGTCCCCGGCCGAGCACCCGCTGCTCGGCGCGACCCTGACCCGGGCCGACACCGACGAGACCGTCCTCACCGGCCGGCTCTCCCTGCGGACCCACCCCTGGCTGGCCGATCACGCCGTGCTGGGCCGGGTACTGCTGCCGGGCACCGCCTTCGTGGACCTGGCACTGCGGGCCGGCGCCGAGTGCGGGGCCGGGGAACTGGAGGAACTCACCCTCGAAGCGCCCCTGGTGCTGCCCGGGGCCGGCTCCGTCCGGCTTCAGGTGGCGGTCGGCGCACCGGACGAGTCGGGGCGCCGCTCCGTCACCGTCCACTCCCGTCCCGAGGGCGGCGCCTTCGAGGAGCCGTGGACCCGGCACGCCGGCGGCACGCTGGCACCCGGGCAGACACCCGCCGGGTTCGACCTGGCGGTGTGGCCGCCCCGTGACGCCCAGCCGGTGGACCTGACCGGCCGCTACGACGACCTCGCCCGTCAGGGCTTCGACTACGGGCCGGCGTTCCAGGGGCTGCGGGCCGTCTGGCGCCGGGGCGACGAGATCTTCGCCGAACTCGCCCTGCCCGACGACCAGAAGGAACAGGCGTCCGCGTTCGGGCTGCACCCGGCCCTGCTGGACTCGGCCCTGCACGCCATCGAGCTGGGGGTGCTGCCGGGCACCGGCGAACCACGACTGCCGTTCGTGTGGAGCGGGGTGCGCCACCACGCCCTGGGCGCGGCGGCGGCACGGGCCCGGCTGACCCCGGCCGGCTCCGGCGCGGTGACCATCGAGGTCACCGACGCGGCGGGCATGCCGGTCGCCACGGTCGACTCGCTCGCGGTACGGGCCGTGTCCGCCGAGCAGCTGGGCGCGGCCGGCGGGCGCAGCCACGAGGCGCTGTTCCGGCCCTCCTGGGTGGCCGTGAACGCCGGCGCCGAGGCGCCGGCCCGGCCCTGGACCGTCCTGGGCGACGACCCGCTGGAGCTGCCCGGCGCCGAGCGGTTCAGCGACGCGGCGGCCCTGAGCGCCGCCGTCGCCGCCGGAGCCCCGGTTCCCGCTCTGGTGGTGGCGCCGCTGACGGCGCGGGACCACTCCGTACGCGACGCCGTGCACCGCGCCCTGACCCTGGCGCGGGACTGGCTCGCCGACGAGCGGCTCGCCGCGTCCCGGCTGGCCGTGGTGACCCGGCGGGCGGTGGCCGCCGCCCCGGACGAGGACGTGCTCGACCTCCCGCACGCCGCCGCCTGGGGTCTGCTGCGCACGGCACAGACCGAGAACCCGGACCGGATCCTGCTCGTGGACCTGGACACCGCCGACACCGACGCCGAGCAGGCGATCGGCAGGGCGCTGGCCGCGCACGAGCAGCAGGTCGCGGTCCGGGCCGGAACCCCGCGCACGCTCCGGCTGGAGCGGGCCGTGGTCCCGGCCGAACCCTCGGCGCCCTGGGACGCGGACGGCACGGTGCTGATCACCGGTGCCACCGGAGCGCTGGGCGGCATGCTGGCCCGCCACCTCGTCACCGAGCACGGTGTACGGCACCTGCTGCTGACCAGCCGCCGGGGCCCCGCCGCCGACGGCGCGGCCGAACTCCGGGCCGGCCTCGCGGAGCTGGGCGCCGAGGTGACCGTCGCGGCCTGCGACGTCGCCGACCGGGACGCCCTGGCCGCGCTGCTCGCCGGCATCCCCGGCGAGCACCCGCTGACCGCGGTGGTGCATGCGGCCGGCGTCCTGGACGACGGCGTACTGGAGTCGCTGACCCCCGAGCGGATCGACCGGGTGCTGCGGCCCAAGGCCGACGCCGCCTGGAACCTGCACGAGGCGACCCGCGAGCTGCGGCTGTCCGCGTTCGTCCTCTACTCCTCCATCCAGGGACTCGCCGGCGGCGCGGGCCAGGCCAACTACGCGGCGGCCAACACCTTCCTCGACGCCCTGGCACAGCACCGCAGGGCCCAGGGACTGCCGGCCACCTCGCTCGCCTGGGGACCCTGGGCCGAAGGCGGCATGGCGGCCGAACTCACCGAGGCCGACCGCAACCGGTTCGCGAAGACCGGCATGGTGGCCATCACCTCGGCCCAGGGCATGGCCCTGCTCGACGCCGCACTCGGGACGGACGCGGCCGCGCTGGTGCCGCTGCCGCTCGACACGACGGCGCTCAGGGCGCTCGGCGCCGACGCGCCGCCCCTGCTGCGCGGCCTGGTCCGGGCCCCGGCCCGCCGCGCCGCGTCCGCGGGACCGGCCGCCGGGCAGGCCCCCGCCGGGCCGGCCCTCGCCGAGCGGCTGACGGCGCTCACCGCGGACGAGCAGCAGCAGGCCGTGCTGGACCTCGTGTGCGCCGAGGTCGCGGCGACGCTGGACTACGGTGCGTCGGACACGGTCGACGCCACGCGCGGGTTCAAGGAACTGGGTCTGGACTCGCTGACCGCCGTGGAACTGCGCAACCGGCTCAACAAGGCGACCGGGCTGCGGCTGTCCGCGACCCTCGTCTTCGACTACCCGACCCCCGCGGCCGTCGCCGGACACCTGCTGACGGTGCTCGCCCCCGAGCCGTCGGCGGTGGCCGCCGGCACACCCGACGAGACCGAGATCCGCCGCCTGCTCGCCACCGTCCCCGTGGACGGCCTCAGGCAGGCGGGCCTGCTCGACGGACTGCTCCGGCTCGCCCACGACGCCGACGCGCAGGCCGGCGAGCGCGGCGGTGGCTCCGACGGGCCGGAGGACGGTGCCGACCTCATCGACGACATGGACGTCGAGGCCCTCATCCGCATGGCCCGCGCCAGTTCCGAGACCTGATAGTGCTGAACGGGAGAAATGATGACGAACACGGCTTCCGACGCTGTGGTCGAAGCGCTGCGCGACTCGCTCAAGGAGAACGCCAGGCTGCGTCGCAAGAACCAGGAACTGGCCGCCGCCGGCCAGGAACCCGTCGCCATCGTGGGGATGGGGTGCCGGTACCCGGGTGGTGTGGGGTCGCCGGAGGATCTGTGGCGGCTGGTGGTGTCGGGCGGGGACGCGATCTCGGGGTTCCCCGGTCGAGGGCGTCGAGGGGTACCGGCTGACCGGCGGGCTGGGCAGCGTGCTGTCGGGCCGGGTCTCCTACGCCTTCGGTTTCGAGGGCCCGGCGGTCACGGTGGACACGGCGTGTTCGTCGTCGCTGGTGGCGTTGGACATGGCGGTGCAGGCGCTGCGGCGCGGTGAGTGTTCGCTGGCGCTGGCGGGCGGTGTGACGGGCGGACGGGCGGTGCAAGGCGTTCGCGGCGTCGGCCGACGGCACCGGCTGGGCCGAGGGTGTGGGTGTGCTGGTGGTGGAGCGGCTGTCGGACGCGCGGCGGTCGAGGCACAGGCACTGCTGGCCACCTACGGCCAGGACCGCCGGGGCGAACCCCTCTACCTGGGGTCGGTCAAGTCGAACATGGGGCACACGCAGGCGGCGGCCGGTGTGGGCGGCGTCATCAAGATGGTGATGGCGATGCGGCACGGTGTGCTGCCGCGCACTCTGCACGTGGACGAGCCGTCCCCGTTCGTGGACTGGGAGTCGGGCGCGGTGGAGCTGCTCACCGAGGAGCGGCAGTGGCCCGACACCGGCCGCCCCCGC
>NZ_JOIU01000069.1 GCF_000720135.1 Streptomyces sp. NRRL S-1022
CACCGTACGCTTCACCGACGCCCTCACCTCCCTCCACGAAGCCGGAACCACCACCTTCCTGGAAATCGGCCCCGACGCCGTCCTCACCGCCCTCACCCACGACACACTCGACGACACCACCACCATCCCCCTCCTACGCCGCGACCACGACGAAACCCGCAGCCTCGTCTCCGGCATGGCCCAGGCGTTCACCGCGGGCGTGCCGGTCGACTGGCAGGCCTACCTCCGTCCCGCGGCCGCGACCCCGGCACCCCTGCCCACCTACGCCTTCCAGCGCGAGCGCTACTGGCTGGAACGCAAGGACGCCGCCCCTGGCGACGAGGGGCGCGGATGGGGTTCGCTCGGTCATCCCCTGCTTGCCGCCAAGGTCGAACCGGCGGGCGGTGAACAGGTGCTGTTCAGCGGCCGGGTCTCCGTCGGGACGCATCCGTGGCTGGCGGAGCACGCCGTGCTGGACGCCCCCGTCCTGCCCGCCGCCGCGCTCGTGGACCTCGTGGTACGCGCCGGTGACGAGCTGGGCCTCGGCACGCTCGACTCCCTCACCGTGCACACCCCGCTCGTACTCGCCCCGCTGACCGAGACCGAGCTCCAGCTCACCGTCACCGGCACCGGCAACGGCACCGGCGACCCGGGCACGCGTGCCTTCACGCTGTACGCCCGGCCGGCCGAGGAGGGCGCTCGCTGGACGGCGTACGCGGACGGCACCCTGTCCGCCGCCGCCCAGCCGGTGCTTCCCGCCGGTGACGACAGCGGTACGGAGGTGGCGCTCGCCGACGAGCTGCTGCCGGACGCCGTCCGCTACGGACTGCACCCGGAGCTGCTGGAGACGGCCCTGCGTGCGGTGGAGCAGGCCGGGGCGCTCTCCCCGGCCGGGCCGGGATCCGTTCTCGTTCCCGCCGAGTGGCACGGCGTGCGGCTGCACGCGAGCGGCGCCACGGTCGTCCAAGTCGGGTGGCAGGCCGTCGACGAGCGCACCGTGGCCGTCCGGCTCACCGACGCCGCCGGCGAACCGGTCCTCACCGTGGGCCGGCTGGTCTTCCAGGAGGTGCCGTACGACCGGTTCGCCGCCGGCCGGGCCGCCCTGCCGCTGTACCGCGTGGAGTGGGACACCGCCGTAGTGCCGGTGGCCGAGACTCCCCTGCGCTGGGCCGTCGTGGGCCCGGGCGACGGCGAGGGCACCGCCGTCACCTACCCGACCCTCGCCGAAGCGGCGGAGGCCGTCGCGGCGGGTGCTCCTGTCGACGGCCTGCGCGTGTGGGCCGACGGCGAGCCGGGCACCGACGTGGTCGGCGCCCTCCACCAGCGCACTCGTGACGCCCTGTCGCTGGTCCAGGCGTATCTGGCCGACGAGCGGCTCGGGAACGTCCCGCTGGCCGTGGTCACCCGGGGTGCCGTCGCCGTCGGCGCCGAGGAGATCGCCGACCTGGCCGGTGCCGGAGTCCGGGGGCTGCTGCGTTCCGCCCAGGCCGAGGCACCGGGCCGGATCTTCCTCCTCGACCGGGAACGGCAGCCCGGTGGCGGGGGCGAGCCGCACGAGCTCGACGCGCTGTTGTCGGCGCTCGTCGCCGCCGGCGAGCCGGAGGCCGCCGTACGCGACGCCGGGATCCGTGTGCCCCGCCTGCGCCGCGGCGGCCCCTCCGCCGCCGCCCCGTCCGTCCCCGGCTTCGCCCGGTCCCCCGAAGGGACCGTTCTGGTCACCGGCGGCACCGGGGCGCTCGGCGCTCTGGTGGCCCGCCGCCTGGTGACCGAGCACGGCGTACGGCACCTGCTGCTGCTCAACCGGGAGGGTGCGGCCGCCCCGGGTGCCGAGGCCCTGGTCAAGGAGCTGACCGAGGCGGGTGCCACGGTCACCGTCACGGCCTGCGACGCCGGGGACCGTGCCGCGCTCGCGGCCGTCGTGGACGGCATCTCCGCCGAGCACCCCCTCACCGCGGTCGTCCACACCGCGGGCGTCCTCGACAACGGGCTGATCGGCGACCTGACCGCACCGCAGTTGACCGGGGTCCTCGCGGCCAAGGCGGACGCGGCCTGGCACCTGCACGAACTGACGCGGGACCGGGACCTGTCCGCCTTCGTCCTGTTCTCGTCGAGCGTGGGCGTCCTCGGCGGACCGGGGCAGGCCAACTACGCCGCCGCCAACGCGTTCACCGACGCACTGGCCGCACTGCGTGCCGCGCAGGGCCTCGCGGCCACCGCGATCGGCTGGGGTCTGTGGGACCCCGCCGAGATCGGCGGCGGCATCAACGCCGGCCTCGGCGAAGCGGGCCACAAGCGCTACACCAGGGAAGGCTTCCGGCTCCTCCCCGTGCAGGAGGGCCTCGGCCTGCTCGACGCGGCGGTCGCGGACGGCGCGGCCCAGCTGGTGGCCCTGCCACTGGACCTCGCCGCCCTGCGGACGCACGGGCGGGTGCCGGCGGCGCTGCGCGACCTGGTCCGCGTGCCGGGACGCCGGAGCGCCGCGCACGGCGCGGACACCGCGGGCACCGCCACCGGCCGGGCCCCGCTGCGGGAACGGCTGGCCGCCCTGGCCGCCGAGGAGCGCGAGCCCGTGGTGCTCGACCTGGTGCGCGGCGAGGTCGCGGCGGCGCTCGGCCACGCCGGAGCCCACCAGGTCGATGCCCGGCGGGCCTTCCAGGACCTGGGCTTCGACTCGCTGACCGCCGTCGACCTGCGCAACCGGCTGACGGCCGCCACCGGGCTGCGGCTGCCGTCCACGCTGGTCTTCGACCACCCGAACCCCGAGGCGCTCGCCGCCCACCTGCTGGGCCGGCTGGACCTGGGCGACGCACCGGGCGGGATGTCCGTCCTGGCGGAGCTCGACCGACTGGAGGCGGCACTGCTCGGCACGGACGTCCCCGACGACGAGCAGACCCGCTCCGCGGTCGCCGCCCGGCTGAAGGAGTTGCTGGGGCGGATCACGGCGGCGGACACGCCCGCGAACGATCCGTCGGATGCCGCCGAGTCCATCGAGGCCGCGACGGCGGACGACCTCTTCGCCTTCATCGACAACCAGCTCGGCCGCTCCGCCGGCTGAACCTCGGCGGGAGCGCCCCCGCGGCGCTCCCGCCCGGACCGAGGAGATACGAATCAGCATGGCTACCGAGTCCAACGACCGGGCCCAGCAGACTCCCGCCGCCCAGGGACCGACCGACCGACAGACCAACGAGGAGAAGCTGGTCGAGTACCTGAAGTGGGTGACCGCCGACCTGCACAAGGCCAAGCAGCGGATCACCGAGCTGGAAGACGGCCGGCAGGAGCCCGTCGCCGTCATCGGCATGGCGTGCCGGTACCCGGGCGGGGTGACCTCACCCGCGGAACTGTGGAGGCTCGTCGCCGACGGGGTGGACGGCATCACGCCCTGGCCCACCGACCGCGGCTGGGACGTCGAGGGCCTGTACGACCCGGAGCCCGGCAGGGCGGGCAAGTCGTACACCCGTGAGGGCGGGTTCCTGGACGGGGCGGCGGAGTTCGACGCGGCCTTCTTCGGCATCTCGCCGCGCGAGGCGCTGGGCATGGACCCGCAGCAGCGTGTCCTGCTGGAGACCGCGTGGGAGGCGCTGGAGAGCGCGGGCCTCGACCCGGCCGCCCTCAGGGGCAGCCGCACCGGCGTGTTCGCCGGCCTCGTGGAACAGAGCTACCTCGACCGGGAAGGCCCCGAGGAGCTTGAGGGCTACCTCATGACGAGCAAGCTCTCCAGCGTGGCCTCCGGCCGGATCGCCTACACCTTCGGACTGGAGGGCCCGGCCGTCTCCGTGGACACGGCCTGTTCCTCCTCGCTGGTGGCCCTGCACATGGCCGTGCAGTCGCTGCGCTCGGGCGAGTCCACGCTCGCCCTCGCGGGCGGCGTCACCGTCTCCGGCTCCCCGAGCGGCTTCGTGGACTTCTCCCGCCAGCGCGGTCTGGCCGCCGACGGCCGCTGCAAGTCCTTCTCCGACGACGCCGACGGCACCGGCTGGTCGGAGGGCGTCGGCCTGCTCGTGGTCGAGAAGCTGTCCGACGCGCGGAGGAACGGTCACCGGGTGCTGGCGGTCATCCGGGGTACGGCGGTGAACCAGGACGGGGCCAGCAACGGCCTGACCGCGCCCAACGGCCCCTCCCAGGAACGCGTCATCCGGCAGGCGCTGGCCAATGCCGGCCTGGGCACGAGCGACGTGGACGCCGTCGAGGCGCACGGTACGGGCACCCGCCTCGGCGACCCCATCGAGGCCCACGCGCTGCTCGCCACCTACGGACAGGGGCGGCCCGCCGGTCGCCCCCTCTACCTCGGCTCCCTCAAGTCGAACATCGGCCACTCGGTCGCCGCCGCCGGAGTGGGCGGTGTGATCAAGATGATCGAGGCCATGCGGCACGGGGTGCTGCCGCGGACGCTGCACGTGGACAAGCCGTCCAGCCATGTGGACGCCGGTCCCGCCCGGTTCGGCCTGCCCGTCGTTCCGTGGGTGTTGTCGGGCAAGAGCGTGCAGGCGGTCCGTGACCAGGCGGCGCGGCTGGTGACACACCTGGAGGCCCACCCCGGCCTGCCCGCACAGGACGTCGCCCTCTCCCTGGCCACCGAACGCGCCGCCTTCGACCACCGCGCCGTCGTGACCGGCACCAACCACGACGAACTACTGCACGCCCTCAGGCAGTTGGCCGAGGGCCGCGGCGTCCAGCCGTCCCAGGCCCGCCGCTCGGGTGGAACGGCGTTCCTGTTCACCGGCCAGGGCGCACAACGCCTCGGCATGGGCCGACAGCTCTACACCGCCTTCCCCGCCTTC
>NZ_JOIU01000070.1 GCF_000720135.1 Streptomyces sp. NRRL S-1022
CCCCACCCGGCAACCGGCACCCCATACCCACGATCACCACCGGATCAGCCCCACCACCCACCCCACCCACCGACACCGACGACACCACCGACACCACACGCCCGCCCCGACCGGAGAGTTCGGCTGTGAGGTGGTCGGCGAGGTCGGCCGGGGTGGGGTGGTCGAAGACGAGGGTCGCGGGCAGCCGCAGGCCGGTGGCGCCGGCGAGGCGGTTGCGCAGTTCGACGGAGGTCAGGGAATCGAAGCCCAGGTCGCGGAAGGCGAGTCCGGGGGTGATCGCGGCGGCGTCGGAGTGGCCGAGGACGGTGGCGGTGTGGGCGGCGACCAGGGACAGCAGGTCCGACGCGGGGACCTTCGGCGTCGGCAGGGTCTGCGGCATCGAGAGGTCGGCCGTGGTCAGCGCGGGACGTCCGGCGGCCAGCGCGGTGTCGAACATGGCCAGGGCGCGTTCGGTGCTCATGGGGCGGATGCCCTTGCGGGCGAGGCGTTGGCGGTCGGCCGCGGTGAGGTGGGCGGTCATGCCGCTCTCCTGCTCCCAGTGGCCCCAGGCCATCGACACGGCGGGCAGTCCGAGGGTCTGCCGGTGTGCGGCGAACGCGTCGAGGTAGGAGTTCGCGGCTGCGTAGCCGGCCTGGCCGGCGTTGCCGAGTACGCCCGCGGCCGCGGAGAACAGCACGAAGGCGGCGAGGTGATGCTCGCGGAGCAGCTCGTGCAGGTGCCAGGCGCCGTGGACCTTGGGACGCAGCACCCGGTCGAGCTGCTCCGCGGTCAGCCGTTCCACGACGGTGTCGTCGAGCACGCCGGCCGCGTGCACGACCGCGGTGAGCGGATGCGCGGCCGGGACCGAGTCCAGTACGGCCGCCAGCGCGTCCCGGTCCGCGACGTCACAGGCCACGACCCGCACGTCGACGTCCCCTTGCGGCTCCAGGTGCGGCACCGCGCCGCCGCCGCGGCTGACGAGCAGCAGGTGCCGTACCCCGTAGCGGGACACCAGGTGGCGGGCGACGCCCTGGCCGAGGGTGCCCGTGCCGCCGGTGATCAGCACGGTGCCGTCGGGGTCGATCGGCTGGGGGACGGTGAGGACGATCTTGCCGATGTGGCGGGCCTGGCTCATCAGCCGGAAGGAGGCGACGGCCTGGCGGAGGTCCGCGGCGGTGACCGGCAGCGGCTCCAGCGCCCCGTCGGCGACCATCGCGACAACCCGGGAGAGGATGTCGCCCTGCCGCGCGGGGTCGACGTCGTTGAGATCGAAGGCCCGGTAGATCAGGCCCTCGGGTGAGCGGACGTCCGTCTTGCCCAGCTCGACGA
Source organism: Streptomyces sp. NRRL S-1022 (assembly GCF_000720135.1). Classification (GTDB taxonomy): domain Bacteria; phylum Actinomycetota; class Actinomycetes; order Streptomycetales; family Streptomycetaceae; genus Streptomyces. The sequence goes on from NZ_JOIU01000070.1 coordinate 1,309, forward strand.
ACCGTCCACCGTCGGCGAGCAGCCGCAGGGAGGCGTCGGTGAGTTCTCCCGCGAGCGAGTTGAGGACGACGTCCATGGCCGGGAACCGGTCGGCGAACCGAGTGTCGCGGGACGAACCGATGTGGTCGTCCGCCAGTCCGAGGCGCCGCAGGGTGTCCCACTTGGCGGGGTTCGCGGTGGCGAAGACCTCCGCGCCGCTGTTCAGGGCCAACTGGATGGCGGCCATGCCCACACCGCCCGCGCCGGAGTGGACCAGGACCCTGTCGCCGGGGCGCAGTTCGCCGAGGTCGAACAGCCCGTACCAGGCGGTGGTGAACGCGATGGGCACCGACGCCGCCTCGGTGAAGCTCCAGCCGTCGGGGATAGCCGTCAGGAGCCGGTGGTCGGTGACCGCGCGCGGCCCGAAGGCGCCGGGCATCATTCCCATGACGCGGTCGCCGGGCCGCCAGGCCGTGACGCCGGGGCCGACCTCCAGGACGGTGCCGGCCGCTTCGCCGCCCAGCGGGGGCCGGTCCGGGTACATGCCGAGGGTGATGAGCACGTCACGGAAGTTCAGGCCGGCCGCGCGTACGGCGACCCGTACCTGCCCGGGTTCCAGCGCGGCCTCGTGCCAGGGCAGCAGGGCCAGGTCGTCGAGTTGCCCGGTGCCGGACTCGCTCAGCCGGTACGCGCCGTCGGGGGCGGTCAGTTCCGGCGCGTACCTGGCCTGCCGCGGTACGAGGACACCTTCCCGGCGCAGGGCCAGTTCGGGTTCGTCGCCGGCTGTCATGGCGGCCCGGACCGCGTCCTCCTCGGACGCGTCGCCCATGTCGACCAGGACGAACCGGCCGGGGTGTTCGACGGCGGCGCTGCGGACCAGGCCACCTACGGCCGCGCCGGCCACGCCGCGGGTCAGGACGGCCAGGCGTGCGGTCGCCCGCTCCGGCTGCTCGGCCAGGAAGTCCTGGACGAGCGCGCGGGCCCGTTGGACGAGGGCGTGCACGGAGTCAGCGTCGGCTTCCGCGGTGAGTACCGGGCTCGGCACCACCTCGGTCGGTGTGCTCGGGGTGAGCGGCACCCACTGGGTGTGCAGCACCGCGGCCCGGGCCTCGGCGGCCGGACGGACGGTCAGCGCGGTGATGTCCGCGACCGGGTTGCCGGACAGGTCGGTCAGTGTCACGCGGTAGGTGTCGGTGCCCGTGCGGGCCAGGTGGACCCGGGCGGACGACACACCGGTGGCGTGCACGGCGACGCCGGAGAAGGAGAACGGCAGCCGGACCCGGGTGTCGGGGCTGAGCAGGATCAGCGGCTGGAGTGCGGCGTCCAGGAGCGCGGGGTGGATGCCGAAGCGGGCGCCGTCGGGGACGGACACCTCGGCGTACAGTTCGTCCTCGCCCTGCCACAGCTCCCGCACGCCCCGGAACGCGGGTCCGTACTGGTATCCGAGTCCGGCGAGGAAGGCGTAGAACCCTTCGGGGTCCACGGGTTCGACGTTTCTCGCGGGCCAGTCGAGGCGTCCGGCCGGCACCTGGCCGCCGAGAGTTCCGGACGCGTGGCGGACCCAGCCGTCGCCGCCCTTGGAGTGCACGGTGACCGGGCTGCGGCCGGTGTCGTCCGGGGCGCCGACCGAGACCTGGATGTCCGTCGGCGTGTCCGTGAGCGCGAGGGGCAGGTGCAGGACGAGGTCGTCAAGGGTCCCGCCGGCCGAGGTGGCGAGTTCGAGGAAGGCGGTGCCCGGCAGCAGGACCGTGCCGTCGACGGCGTGGTCGGCCAGCCAGGGGTGGGTGCGGGTGGAGACGCGGCCGCTGTGCACGGTGCTGCCGTCGGGCAGTTCGACGGTGGTGCCCGCCAGCGGGTGTCCGGTGCCGTGGTCGCCGGCCGCGGGGGTGAGCCAGTAGGTGCTGCGCTGGAAGGCGTAGCTCGGCAGCCTGACGCCGTGCGGGCGGTCGTGCGGCCAGGTCACGGCGACGCCCTGGACGTGGAGACGGGCCAGGGCGGTGAGGAATTCCCCGATGGCGCCGTGGTCGCGGCGCAGGGTGCCGGTCGCCACGCCGTCCAGGTCCTGCACCAGCACCGGGTGCGGGCTGACTTCCACGAACACCTCGTGGCCGTCGGCGGCGAGCCGGGCGGTGGCCAGGTCGAACCGTACGGGCTCGCGCAGGTTGCGGTACCAGTAGCCGGCGTCGAGGGCAGAGGTGTCGACCGGTTCCGCGGTGACCGTGGAGTAGAAGGGAATCGCGGCAGGCCGGGGCCGGATGTCCGCGAGGTCGGTCAGAAGCTGCTCGCTGACGGCCTCGACCTGCGCGGAGTGCGCCGCGTAGTCGACGGGGATGGCGCGGGCGCGTATGCCGTCCCTGGCGCAGGCCGCGAGCAGTTCGTCCAGGGCCCCGGGTTCGCCGGACACGACGACGGTCGAGGTGGAGTTGACCACCGCGACGGTGATGCGGTCGCCCCAGGGGCTCAGGTAGCCGGCGGCGTCGTCCGCGGACAGCGCGACCGAGACCATTCCGCCGTGTCCGGCCAGGGCGACCAGGGCCTTGCTGCGCAGGGCGACCACCTTGGCGGCGTCGTCCAGGGACAACGCGCCCGCCACGTACGCCGCCGCGATCTCGCCCTGCGAATGCCCCACAACGGCATCAGGCTCCACACCATGAGCACGCCACAGCTCGGCAAGCGCGACCATCACCGCGAACAGGGCCGGCTGCACCACATCCACCCGCTCCAGCGAGCCACCACCGACCAGCACCTCCACCAACGACCAGTCGGTATACGGCGCC
>NZ_JOIU01000071.1 GCF_000720135.1 Streptomyces sp. NRRL S-1022
GCACGCATCGTCCAACGCCCGCGCGAACACCGGATACCGGTCGTACAACTCACGACCCATGCCGACCCGTTGCGACCCCTGCCCCGGGAACACGAACACCGTTCTCCCGTCGGCACCGGAACCCTTGACGACGAGCGGAGACGTCTCCCCGGCGGCCAGCGCCCGCAACCCGGACAGCACCTCCTCGCGGCTCTCGGCGAGGACCACAGCCCGCTCGGAGAGCACCGCCCGCCGGGACACCAGCGCGCCCGCCACGGCCTCCAGCGGGGTACCGGTGCCGGCGAGGAGTTCCGCCAGCCGTTCCGCCTGTCCGGCGAGGGCCGCCTCGTTCCGCGCCGACACCACGACCGGTTTCGGACCTTCGGCGGGAGCCACCGGCTCGGTGCCGGGCTCGTCGGGGGCCTGCTCCAGGACGACGTGCGCGTTGGTGCCGCTGACGCCGAAGCCGGAGACGCCGGCTCGGCGCGGCCGGTTCACCTCCGGCCACTCGCGGGACTCCGTCAGCAGACGTACGGCGCCCGCGTCCCAGTCGACGCGGGGGGACGGTTCGTCGACGTGCAGGGTGGCCGGGAGGACACCGTGCCGCATGGCCTGGATCATCTTGATGACACCGGCGACGCCCGCGGCGGCCTGGGTGTGTCCGATGTTGGACTTCAACGAGCCCAGCCACAGGGGCTGTTCGCGGTCCTGGCCGTAGGTCGCGAGGAGGGCCTGCGCCTCGATCGGGTCCGAGTAGGCCTTGCAGCGGCCGTCGGCGGCCAGGCCCCGCTGCCGGGAGAAGTCGATGAACAGGCCGGGGGTGGCCATGACGGTGGCGCCGCCTGCCAGGGCCATCGTGCACTCGCCGCGCCGCAGGGCCTGGACGGCGAGGTGGATGGCGACCAGGGAGGAGGAACAGGCGGTGTCGAGTGTGACGGCGGGGCCCTCGAAGCCGAAGACGTAGGAGATGCGGCCCGAGGCGACGCTGGACGCGGCGCCGGTGCCGGTGAAGCCCTCCAGTTCCGGCGGGACGCTGCCGCCGGCGAAGTAGTCGACGCCCATGATCCCGTTGAAGACGCCGACGTCGGTGCCCTTCAGCGTCAGCGGGTCGATGCCGGCCCGCTCCAGCGCCTCCCAGGAGGTTTCGAGGAGCAGCCGCTGCTGCGGGTCCATCGCCAGCGCCTCGCGCGGGGAGATGCCGAAGAACTCCGCGTCGAACCGGCCGGCGCCGTGCAGGAATCCGCCCTGGTCGACGTAGGAGGTGCCGGTCCTCTCGGGGTCGGCGTCCAGCAGGGTGTCGAGGTCCCACCCGCGGTCGTCCGGGAAGCCGGACACTCCGTCACGGCCCTCGGCGACCAACTCCCAGAGGTCCTCCGGGGTGTCGACACCGCCGGGGAGCCGGCAGGCCATGCCGACGATCGCGATCGGTTCGCGCGAGGCGGCCAGCAGCTGCTGGTTCCGCTTCTTCAGCGTGCCGACCTCTTCCAGCGACTTCCGCAGCGCCTCGACAAGCTTCTCGTAGGAAGCACTCACTGTCCCTGCCCCAATCTGTCGTGTGCCGCGTCAGCCTTCGAGGGATTCGCTGTCGCCGAGCGCGAGGTGTACGAGGTCGTCGACGTCCAGGTCGGCCAGCGCCCCCGGGGTGGTGTCCGGTGCGCCGGACGCGGGTGCGCCGGGTTCCAGGGCGGCCAGTTCGACCAGCGCGTCCAGCAGGCCGGCCTCCCGGAACCGCTCCAGCGGGAGGCTGATCAGCGCGTGCCGCAGCCGTTCCTCGTCGGCCTCCGCCGCCGGCCGCTGCCCTGCCGCACCCTCGGGGACGAGTGCGCCGTGCAGGTGGCGGGCCAGGGCGAGCGGTGTGGGGTAGTCGAAGACCACGGTGGCGGAGAGGTTGACGCCGGTCGCGGCGCGCAGCCGGTTGCGCAGTTCCACGGAGGTGAGGGAGTCGAACCCGGCGTCCTTGAACGCCGTTTCCGCGCCGACGCCGTCCGCCCCGGTGTGACCGAGCACGCCGGCCACATGGCCGCGGACGACGTCCAGCAGCAGGGCCTCCTGCCGGTCGCGGTCGAGGCCGGCCAGCCGGCGCAGCAGGCCGTCCCCGGCGGCGGCCCGTGCCGACTGCCGTCCGGCCGGGACGAGTTGGCGGAGCAGCGGCGGCACCCCGGGGCCCGTGGCCGCCTCGGCGCGTACGGCCCTGAGGTCCAGCTTGACCGGGACGAGCAGCGGGTCGTCGCCGGCCAGGGCCGCGTCGAAGAGGGCCAGGCCCTCCCGCGGGGTGAGCGGCAGGATGCCACCGCGCCGGTTGCCGCGGGTGCGGGCCGCCGCTTCCGCGCCGGCGGTCATCCCGGTGGTCTGCTCCCAGGGTCCCCAGGCCAGGGACAGCGCGGGCAGGCCGGCCGCCCGGCGCCGGGCCATCGCGGCGTCCAGCCAGGCGTTGGCGGCGGCGTAGTTGCCCTGGCCGGCCGAGCCGAACAGCCCGGAGGCGGAGGAGAACACCGCGAACGTCGTCAGGTCCCGTGTGCGGGTCAGCTCGTCCAGGTGCCGCACGGCCGCCACCTTCGGCGCGAAGACGTGGGCCAGCCGCTCCCGGTCGAGCGTGCCGATCACACCGTCGTCCAGGACGCCCGCGGTGTGCAGGACGGCGGTCAGCGGGTGCTCGTCGGGTACGGAGTCCAGCAGGGCGGCGAGCGCGTCCCGGTCGGCGATGTCGCAGGCGGCCACCCGTACCGTCGTCGCGCCGAGCGCGGTCAGCTCGGCGACCAGGTCCCGCGCGCCCCCGGCGTCCGGTCCGCGCCGGCTCGCCAGCAGCAGGTGCCGGACACCGTGCCGCTCGACCAGGTGCCGGGCCAGCAGGGCGCCGAGCGAACCGGTGCCGCCGGTGACGAGGACCGTGCCGTCCGGGTCCCAGCCCGGGTCCGCGGCGGCGGTGGCGGCTCGTACCAGGCGCGGGGCGCGGACGGTCGTACCGTGCAGCGCGAGCTGCGGTTCACCGGCCGCGGCGGCGGTGGTGAGGAGGGCGGCGAGGGACTCGTCGTCCGCCGGCGGCATGTCGGTGTCGATGAGGGTGATGCGGTCGGGGTTCTCCGCCTGGGCGGCCCGTACGAGCCCCCAGACGGCCGCACCCGCCGGGTCGGTCACGGTGTCCTCGCCGGCGGCGGGCACCGCGCCCCGGGTCACGACCACCAGCCGGGAGTCCACGAGCCCCTCGTCGGCCAGCCAGGCCTGGAGCACACCCAGGACCCGGTCGGTGCGCTCCAGGGCGTCGTCGGCGCCGTCGGCCGGTACGACCAGCAGCTCCGGCACGCTGTCCCCGACGAGGTCGGCGGGGGTGGCGACCCGCGCCCAGGCCGGTGCCGGGCCGCCCGAGCGGGCCGGCACTGCGAGGTCGGTCCACTCCACGCGGAACAGCGCGTCCGCGCCGGGCGCACCGGCCGCGGCCTCCAGCTGTTCGGCACTGACCGCGCGGAACACCAGGGACTCCGTCGTCAGCACCGGCGCACCGGTCTCGTCCGCGGCCTGCACGGCCACCGCGTCGGGCCCGGACGGCGCGACCCGCACCCGCAGCGCCGACGCGCCCGACGCGTGCAGCGCCAGCCGGTTCCAGGCGAACGGCAGGACCGTGCGTGGCGCGCCGCCGGAAGCGGTCGCGTCGGCCGGGGTGACGAATCCGTTGGCGTGCAGGGCCGCGTCGAGCAGGGCGGGGTGGATGCCGAACCGGGCCGCCTCCGCCCGCTGTCCGTCCGGCAGTGCGACCTCCGCGTACACCTCGTCGCCGCGCCGCCACACCGCCCGCAGCCCCTGGAAGACCGGGCCGTAGGTGTAGCCCTTCTCGGTGAGCCCGGAGTAGAAGGCGTCGACGTCCGCCTCCACCCGCTCGGCGCCGGGCGGCGGCCACGCGGTGAAGTCGAAGGTGCCGCCGGCCGCGGGGACCGCCGGGGTGAGGGTGCCGGTGGCGTGCCGGGTCCAGGCCGCGCTGCCGATGTCACCGGCCGCGTCCTCCCGGACGGAGTACACCGCCACCGTCCGCGCCCCCTCGTCGTCGGGCCCGCCGGCGGCGACCTGGACGCGTACGCCGCCTTGCTCGGGCACGACCAGCGGCGCCTCGATGACCAGTTCGTCCAGCATCCCGCAGCCGACTTCGTCACCGGCCCGTACGGCCAGTTCGACCAGCCCGGTGCCGGGCACCAGCACCACTCCCCCGACCGCGTGGTCCGCCAGCCAGGGATGCGTCCGCAGCGACAGCCGGGACGTGCACAGCACACCGCCGGTCTCCGGCACCTCCACCACCGCGCCCAGCAGTGGGTGGTTCGCGGTGCTCTGCCCGAGGGCGACGGCGTCGGTGGCGGGGGCCGCCTGCAGCCAGTAGTGGCGGTGGTCGAATGGCCGACCCAGTAGGCGGGGCCGGACAGCTGGCCCGGCTCAGCGAGGCGGCCGGTCACGTTGGACACCACCGGGATCGCCGGCTCGTTCCAGGTCAGCCCGTCCAGCGCCTGCGCGAAGCCGTCCAGCATCGGCTCCATCAGCGCCGAGTGGAAGGCGTGCGAGACGGTCAGCCTCTTCACCCGGCGGCCCTGCTCACGCAGCTTCTCCGCCAGGGCGAGGACGGCCACTTCCTCACCGGAGAGAACGACCGAACCGGGAGCGTTGACCGCCGCCAAGTCCACACCGTCGCCGAGGTGTTCGGTGATCTCCGCCTCGGAAGCGGCCACGGCGACCATCGCACCGCCCGCCGGCAGGGCCTGCATCAGCCGGCCCCGCGCCGCCACC
>NZ_JOIU01000072.1 GCF_000720135.1 Streptomyces sp. NRRL S-1022
GTCCAGCGCTCACCCGGTCCTGGTGCAGCCGGTCAGCGAGATCGTGGACGAGGCGGGGACGGAGGCGGTCGTCACCGGCTCCCTGCGCCGCGAAGAGGGAGGCCTGCGGCGGCTGTTGACGTCGGTCGCCGAACTGTTCGTCAAGGGCGTGCCGGTCGACTGGACCGGAGTGCTGCCCGAGGGCGCCGGTGACGCGCACGTGGACCTGCCGACGTACGCCTTCGACCACCGCCACTACTGGCTACGGCTGAACGGAGCGAGTGACGCCACCGCGCTCGGACAGGCACCCACGGAGCACCCGCTGATCGGTGCCGTCGTGGAAGTCCCGGAGACGGGCGGGGTGTTGTGCACCTCCCGGCTGTCCTTGCGCACGCACCCCTGGCTGGGGGAGCACACGGTCGGCGGAGTGGCCCTCGTTCCGGCGGCGGCCCTGGTCGAGCTGGCGGTGCGGGCCGGTGACGAGGTCGGGTGCGGAACCGTGGACGAACTGACGGTCGGCGTGCCGCTGGTGCTGCCGGAGCAGGGCGGGGTACGCGTCCAGGTCGCGGTCGGCGGCGCCGACGAGAGCGGCTGCCGTACGGTCACCGTCTACTCGACGCGTGAGGACGCCGCCGAGGTGAGCGGGGCGGAGGCCTGGGTGCGGCACGCCACCGGGGTGCTGACGGCGACGCCCAAGCCGGGCGAGAGCCCGCTGGCCGACTTCGGTGCCTGGCCGCCGGCCGGTGCCCAGCGGGTCGACGTGGAGGCGTTGTACGGCGGCCTGGCCCGGCGCGGTTACGAGCACGGACCCCTCTTCCGGGCCGTGCGCGGGCTGTGGCGGCTCGGTGAGGAGATCCTCGCCGAGGTCGCCGTACCCGAGGACGAGCGTGAGGAGGCCGGGCGGTTCGGGCTGCATCCGGCGCTGCTGGACGCGGCCCTGCACCCGGCGCTGCTGGACGCTGCCGCGGCCGACGGCGGCTCGCGGGTGTGGCAGTACCTGACCTGGCACGGATTCGCGCTGCACGCCGTCGGCGCCACGACGCTGCGAGTGCGGATCACGCCGCAGGGCAGGGACGCGCTGGCGCTGGAGGCGGTCGACCCGGCCGGCGGACTGGTGCTCCGGGCGGGGTCGGCGGAGGTGCGGCCCCTGTCCGGCGAGCAGTTGGAGAACGCGGCGGGTACGGCGAGCGACGACTCGCTGTTCCGTGTCGAGTGGACCGCGCTCCCCGGAGCCGATGCGCCGAGGGGGGAGCCGCCGGCCTGGACCGGGGTGCGTTCCGCCGCCGACGTCACTGCCTTGGCGGAGGGCCCGGCCACGGCTGCGGAACTGCCCGCGCTCGTCGTGCTGGAGGCCGTGGCGGCCCACGACCGGGACGCGGACGATCCGGCGCCGGCCTTGACGAACCGGGTGCTGGCGGCCGTGCAGGCATGGCTGGCCGCCCCCGCCCTGGAGTCGACCCGGCTGGTCGTGGCCACCCGGGGCGCGGTACCGGCCGGTGCCGACGGTGCGGTGACCGACACGGCGGGCGGCGCGGTGTGGGGCCTGATCCGGGCCGCGCAGTCCGAGAACCCGGACCGGATCGTGCTCCTCGACGTCGATCCCGCCCTCGACCCGGACACCCCGTTCGAGAGCACCGCCGACGTCCTGACGCGCGTGACGACCGACACCGAACCCGAACTGGCGCTGCGCGGCGCAACGTTGCTCATACCCCGGCTCGCCCGAGCCACCGCCGCGGGCCGTGACCAGACAGTGGCGACGGAGCTCGAGGCACCGCCGGCGCTCGACCCGGAGGGCACGGTCCTCATCACCGGCGGTACCGGCTCGCTCGGCGGACTGCTGGCCCGGCACCTGGTCACCCGGCACGGCATCCGGCACCTCGTGCTGGCCAGCCGCCGCGGCCGAGCCGCCGAGGGCGCCGCCGAGTTGGCCGCCGAGCTCACCGAACTCGGCGCAGTTGACGTAAAAGTGGCGTCCTGCGATGTCACGGACCGCGACGCGGTCGCCGCCCTGCTGACCCAGGCCCGCCGGGGCGGCCGTCCGCTGACCGGAGTCGTGCACACCGCGGGCATCGCCGACGCCGGAGTGATCGGCACCATCCGGCCCGAGCAGGTTGCGCGGGTGTTCGCACCGAAGGTGACAGCGGTACGGCACCTGGACGAACTGACCCGCGAACTCGTCCCGGAACTCGCTGTGTTCGTCGTCTTCTCATCCGTCTCCTCCGTCTTCCTGGGCGCGGGCACCGGCAGCTACGCGGCGGCCAACGCCTTCCTGGACGCCGTCGCCCAGCAGCGCCGCGCCGCGGGCCTGCCCGCCACCTCGCTCGCCTGGGGCCTGTGGGACCAGGCCACCGGCGGTATGGCGGCCGGCATGGACGACCTCACCCGCAGCCGGATGAACCGGCGCGGCGGTGTCCTGCCCATGTCCCCCGACGAGGGCATGGACCTCTTCGACGCGGCCCTGCGCACCGGTGAGGCCCTGCTCGTCCCGGCCAAGCTGGACCTGCGGCAGCTGCGCACCGACGCCGGCGCCGGCCGGGCCGTCCCCACGCTGCTGCGCGGCCTCGTGCGCACGGGCCGGCAGACGGTCCGTGCCGCGGCCGGCGACAGCGGCGGCGGCCTGGCGGAGCGGCTGGCCGGGCTGGGCGCGGCCGAGCAGGAGGGACTGCTGCTGGACCTGGTGCGGACGCACGCGGCGACCGTCCTCGGCCACGCCGGACCCGAGGGCATCAAGCCGGAGACCGCCTTCCGTGACTCCGGATTCGACTCGCTGACCTCGGTCGAGCTGCGCAACCGGCTGCGCGAGGCCACCGGCCTCAAACTCGCTGCCACCGTCGTCTTCGACCACCCGAACCCCCTGTCCCTCGCCCGCCACCTGCACGGCGGGCTGGGCGAGACCACGGCGACCGCCCCGGCCCCGGCCCCGGTGGTCGCCCTCGCCGACCCGGACGAGCCCATCGCGATCGTCGGCATGGCCTGCCGGCTCCCCGGCGGCGTCGACAGCCCGGACGACCTGTGGCGGCTGGTGTCCGAGGGCCGGGACGCGATGTCCGGCTTCCCCGACGACCGCGGCTGGGACCTGAGCGGCTTCTTCAGCGACGACCCGGACCAGACCGGCACCTCGTACGTGAGCCAGGGCGGCTTCCTCTACGACGCCGCACTGTTCGACGCCGGCTTCTTCGGCATCTCGCCGCGCGAGGCGCTGGCGATGGACCCGCAGCAGCGGCTGCTCCTCGAAACCTCCTGGGAGGCGCTGGAACGGGCCGGCATCGACCCGCTCTCCCTGAAGGGGGCGGATGTCGGCGTCTTCTCCGGCCTGATGGGTCAGGGCTACGGCACCTCGGGGCCGGTACCGCCCGAGCTGGAGGGCTTCACCGGCACCGGAGGCATGGGCAGTGTCGCCTCCGGCCGCGTCGCCTACGTCTTCGGCTTCGAGGGCCCCGCGGTCACCGTCGACACCGCTTGCTCCTCCTCCCTGGTCGCCATCCACCTGGCCGCCCAGGCGCTGCGCAGCGGCGAGTGCTCGATGGCCCTCGCCGGCGGCGCCACCGTCATGGCGACCCCGGGCACCTTCGTCGAGTTCTCGCGGCAGCGGGGTCTGGCGTCGGACGGGCGGTGCAAGTCGTACGCGGACGCGGCCGACGGCACCGGGTGGGCCGAGGGTGCGGGTGTGGTCG
>NZ_JOIU01000073.1 GCF_000720135.1 Streptomyces sp. NRRL S-1022
CGTGTGCCCGATGTTCGACTTCACCGACCCCAGCCACAACGGCTCCACCCGGTCCCGGCCGTACGTCGCCAGCAGCGCCTGCGCCTCGATGGGATCGCCAAGGGTGGTGCCGGTGCCGTGCGCCTCCACCGCGTCCACGTCCGCCGTCGACAGTCCGGCGTTCGCCAGCGCCTGCCGGATGACGCGTTCCTGGGACGGGCCATTCGGCGCCGCGAGCCCGTTCGACGCGCCGTCCTGGTTCACCGCCGAACCCCGTACCACCGCCAGCACCCGGTGACCGTTGCGACGGGCGTCGGAGAAACGTTCCAGCAGAACCAAGCCGGCGCCCTCACCCCACGCCGTACCATCAGCCGCCTCGGCGAACGCCTTCACCCGGCCATCGACCGCAAGCCCCCGCTGCCGCGAGAACTCGACAAACCCCGCCGGCGTCGCCATCACCGTCACACCACCGGCCAAGAAGCCTGCGTCGAAGCCGGCGCCGTCGGCGAGGAAGCCGCCCGATCGGCTGTAGGTCGTGCCCGGCCGGTCCGGGTCGGGGTCGTAGACGACGTCCCAACCACGGTCCGGCGGGAATTCGGTGATCGCGTCGGCACCGTCCGAGACGAGCCGCCACAGGTCGTCCGGGCCCTCCACTCCACCCGGGTAGCGGCAGCCCATGCCGATGATCGCGATCGGCTCGCGCGCGGCCTCCTCCATGTCGGCGAGGCGCTTGCCGAGCACTCCCAGGTCGGCCGTGGCGCGCTTGAGGTAAGTGCGGAGCTTCTCTTCGTCGGACATCGCTACTCCTCAGCGTTGCGGGACTCGCCCGAGCGGATGACCTCGGTCCTGCGGTGCGCATCGTCCAGAAGGCTGAACAATTCGTCGTCGCTGGCCTCGTCGACACCGGCCGCGGAGCCGGTACGTCTGGCGGTCCAGGCCGCGAGAAGTTCTTCGAGGCGGGCCGCGACGGTCTCGTAGTCGGCGTCGGCGGCTGCCGCGTCCAGGGTGGCCTTGAGCTGGTCGAGTTCGGCGAGCAGGGGGTCGGGCTCGGTGCCGTGCAGCCGTGTGTGGACGAAGGCGGCGAGGCGGGCCGGTGTCGGGTGGTCGAAGACGAGCGTGGCGGGCAGACGCAGGCCGGTGTCCGCGTCGAGCTGGTTGCGCAGTTCCACGGCGGTGAGCGAGTCGAACCCGATGTCGGTGAACGCCTGGTCGGGGTTGACCGCCTCCGGTGACGAGTGCCCCAGGACGAGGGCGACCTGGGCCACGACGAGTTGCAGCACGTCGGCCTGCGTCCACACGCGGTCGGCGGCCTGCCTGCGCCGGGGCCGTACCAGCTCCCGCAGCAGGGCGGGCGGGTCGCCGGCGCGGCGCAGGGCCGGCAGGTCGAACCTGACGGGGGCGAGGGTGGGGGTGCCCACGGTCAGCGCGGTGTCGAACAGGGCCAGCGCGTCCGTCGTCGGCAGCGGCCGTACTCCGGCCCTGGCCAGGCGGTGCCGGTCGATGGCGGTCAGACCTCCGGTCATGCCGCTGGCCTCCGCCCAGTAGCCCCAGGCGAGCGACACGGCCGGCCGGCCCTGGGCGTGCCGGTGTGCGGCGAGGCCGTCGAGGTACGCGTTCGCCGCCGCGTAGTTCGCCTGGCCCGCGCCGCCCAGCACACCGGCCGCCGACGAGAACAGCACGAACGCCTCCAGGTCCGAGGTCAGTTCGTGCAGGTGCCGCGCCGCGAGCGCCTTCGGCTCCCACACGCGCGCGAACTGCTGCGGGGTGAGGGATTCCACGACGGTGTCGGCCAGCGTGCCCGCGGCGTGGATCACCGAGGTGACCGGGTGTTCGGCGAGCAGTCGCGCCACCGCCTCGCGGTCGGACACGTCGCACGCCACGATGTCGGCGGTCGCGCCCAGCGCGGCCAGGTCGGCGGTCAGTACGGCCGCGCCGGGGGCGTCCGGGCCGCTCCGGCTGACCAGCAGCAGGTGCCGCACGCCGTGCCGTACGGCGAGGTGGCGGGCGATCGTGCCGCCCAGGGTGCCGGTGCCGCCGGTGACGAGCACCGTGCCCTCGGGGCTGAGCGGCGAGGGCAGCGGTTCGGTCCGCGCCCGTTCGAGGCGGGGTACGTGAACGACGCCGACGCGGATCGCGAGCTGGGGTTCGTCACCGGCCAGCCGGACCTCGTCGCCGTCGTCGCCGTCGACCAGCACGAACCGGCCGGGGTGCTCGGACTGCGCGGACCGGACCAGGCCCCAGACGGCGGTGGCCTGCGGGTCGACGTCCTCGCCCGGCCGAACCGGCACGGCGTTGCGTGTGGCGACCACCATGCGCGGGGTGTCCGTGGTGAGGAAGTCCTGGATCACCCGCAGGGTCTCGACGGGCGATGTGGCGTGGTGGACCGGGATGTCCGCTTCTGTGGTCGCCGCTTCCAGGACCGGCCACGCCACCTGGTACGGGACGTCCTTCGTGGTGGCCCCGGCCGGCCGGCGCAGGGTCAGCGAGGCGATCTCGGCGACCGGCGCACCCGACTGGTCGGCGAGGCCGATCGCGCAGGTGTCCTGACCGGTCACGGTCAGCCGGACCCTGGCGTGCTCGGCGCCGCGCCACCAGGAGATCCCGGCGAAGGAGAAGGGCATCTTCGCCCGGTCGTCGGCGACGGTCACGGTCTGGATCGCGGCGTCGAGCAGGGCGGGGTGCAGGGCGAACCGGGTGTCGCCGGGAGGTACGGTCACCTCCGCGTAGAGGGTGTCGCCGTCGCGCCAGGCCGCTCGCAGACCTCGGAAGGCCGTGCCGTAGGCGAATCCGGCGTCGGCCAGGTTGTCGTAGAAGGCGTCGAGGTCGACGGCTTCGGCGTGCGGCGGCCACTGCCGTGCCCAGGGCTCCCGGGGTGCGACGGGTACGGCGCCCAGGGTCCCGGTGGCGTGCCGTACCCACTCGCCGTCCGCGCGCGAGTGGATCGAGACGCTGCGCCGGCCCGCCCGGTCCGGGCCGACGGTCACGGACACCTGCATGCCGTCCGCGACCACCAGCGGTGTCTCCAGCGTCAGGTCCTCGACCGCCGGGCAGCCGACGTGTTCGCCGGCCCGGAGCGCGAGGTCCACGAACGCCGCGGCGGGCAGCAGGGGTGAGCCCGAGATGACGTGTTCGGTGAGCCACGGCTGCGCGGCGGTGGCGAGTTGTCCCGTCAGCACCACGCCGTTGTCGTCGGGGAGTTCCATGGCGTCCCGCAGCAGCGGGTGGTCGATCCGGCCGTCACCGGTCGGCGCCGGGGTGGTGGGCTGGAGCCAGTAGTGCTGGTGCTGGAAGGGATACGAAGGCACCCCCACACCCGCCCAGGTCCTCGTGGTGGTGGGGGGTGTCCAGCGCGCGGCACCGTCCACCCACAACCGGCCCAGCCCCGCGAACAACCGCTCCGGAGTATCACCACCACGCCGCATCAACCCGTTGCCCACCAGCAACGGATGCGGACCCACCTCCACAAACCCCGTCACACCCTGCCCCGCCAGCCACTCCAGAGCATCG
>NZ_JOIU01000074.1 GCF_000720135.1 Streptomyces sp. NRRL S-1022
GCCCGCCGCCTGCCGGTGAACTACGCCGCCCACTCCGGCCAGGTCGAGGCGATCCGCGAGCAGTTGCTGACCGACTTGGCCGGCATCACACCGCGCCCGGCGGTGCTCCCGTTCTACTCAACGGTCACCGGCGAGGAGATCGACACCTCCGCCCTCGACGCCGGCTACTGGTACCGCAACCTCCGCGAACCCGTACGCTTCGACCTCGCCGTCCAGGCCCTGACACAGGGCCGGCAGGGCGTGTTCGTGGAGGTCAGCCCGCACCCCGTACTGGTGCCGGTGATGGACGGCATTGTGACCGGCACGCTGCGCCGCGGCAGCGGCAGGCAGGAATTCCACCTCGCCCTGGCGCGCCTGCACACGCAAGGCGTGGCCGTCGACTGGACGCCGGTCTTCCCTGGCGAGCCCCACCATGTCCCGCTGCCGACGTACGCCTTCCAGCACCGGCCGTACTGGTTGAACCCCACCCCCGCGAAGGGGGACGTGTCGGCGGCGGGACTGGACTCGGCCGGGCACCCGCTGCTCGGGGCCGTCGTCGAACTGGCCGAGGACCGAAGCATCCTGCTCACGGGGCGGCTCTCGACGGCTACCCGGCCATGGCTGGCCGACCACGTCGTCCTGGGCTCCGTGCTGCTGCCCGGCACCGTGTTCGTCGAACTCGCCATGCACGCCGGACGGCAGGCCGGCTGCGACGTCCTGGACGAACTGGTGCTGGAAGCCCCCATGATCCTGCCGGAGGACGGTCCCGTGCCGGTCCAGGTCGTCGTCGGCGCACCGGACGGGACGGGCCGGCGCCCCGTCACCGTGCACTCCCGGACAGGCGGCACCTGGCAGCGGCACGCCACCGGCATGCTCGCGACCGGCGGCCGCCCCCACCCGTACGACACCGGCGAGCCCTGGCAGCCGGCCGGTGAGTCCGTCGACCTGACCGACTTCTACGACACCCTCGCCGCCCAGGGCTACGAGTACGGGCCGGTGTTCGCGGGCGTACGCGAGATCCGGCGGCAGGGCGACGAACTCTATGCCAAGGTGGCACTGCCTGCCGACACCCGCGACCGCTTCGGTCTCCACCCCGCGCTGCTCGACGCCGCACTCCAGCCGCTGACCCTGCTGGCGGCCGGCCGGCTGCCGTTCTCCTTCGCCGGGGTGTCGATGCGGGAAGCCGGCTCCACGGCCTGGGTCCGCCTCACACCCACCGGCCCCGACACCTTCCGGGTCGCGCTCGCCGACGAGTCCGGCCCGCTGGCGGTGATCGACGCGCTGACCGTGCGCCACCGGCCACCGGGCATGCCGGCCGCCGGGACCAACCAGCTCTTCCGCCTTGACTGGGTGCCCGTCGAGAGCACCGGCGAGCCCCCGGCCGTCCACCACGTCACGCCCCCGGGAGGAGACCCGGTGGCGGCCGCGCACACCGTCGCCGCCGAGACGCTGGGCGTGCTCCAGGACTTCCTGCGCGACGGGGACGGCCGGCTGGCCGTCGTGACCCGCGGGGCGGTCGGACCGGACCCCGTCGACCTGCCGTCCAGCGTCGTCTGGGGCCTGGTCCGCGCGGCCCAGGCGGAACACCCGGACCGGTTCGTGCTCGTCGACACCGACGACCGCGTCCTCGTCGCCGGGGACGAACCGCAGCTGGTCGTCCGCGACGGCGCCGCCCACGCCGCCCGCCTGGTACGGGCCGAAGCGGCCCCGGCACCCGGCCCGCTCGACCCGGACGGCACCGTGCTGATCACCGGAGGCACCGGAACACTGGGCCGCCTCGTCGCCCGGCACCTGCGCGACCGGCACGGCATCCGGCACCTGCTCCTGCTCAGCAGGACCGCGGCGGAGGTGGACTTCGACGCCGAGGTGGTGGCCTGCGACGTGGCCGACCGGGACGCGCTGGCGGCCGTACTGGACTCGATCCCGGCCGCGCACCCGCTGACCGCGGTCGTGCACGCGGCCGGCGTGCTCGACGACGGCGTCGTCGAATCCCTCACGCCCGGCCGGATCGACCAGGTGCTGCGGCCCAAGGCCGATGCCGCCTGGCACCTGCACGAGCTGACGAAAGACCTCGGCCTGAGCGCATTCGTGCTTTTCTCGTCCGCCGCCGGTGTGCTGGGCGGTCCGGGCCAGGCGAACTATGCCGCCGCGAACGCCTTCCTGGACGCCCTCGCCGTGCACCGGCGTGCCCTGGGTCTGCCGGGCGTGTCGCTGGCCTGGGGACAATGGGCCGAGGCCAGCGGGCTGACCGAACACCTCACCGGCACCGACCGCAAGCGCCTCGCCCGCGCCGGCGTGCTGCCGATGCCCACGGACCAGGCGCTGGCACTGTTCGACCTGGCCCTGGGCGCCGCGGATCCCGCGCTGGTCCCCGCACACCTCGACCTGTCGGCGGCGTCCACCCGCCCCCTGCTCAGCCGCCTCACCCGTACCAGGCCCGCCCGGCGCACGGACCGGCCGGGCCTGGTACGGGAACTGGCGGCCCTGCCCGAGACCGAGCAGCACAGCCGCCTCCTGGAACTGGTCAGCGGCCAGACCGCCGCGGTCCTCGGACACACCGACACGGCGGCCGTCAGCGCCGAACGGGCCTTCAAAGACCTGGGCTTCGATTCGCTCACCGCAGTGGAACTGCGCAACCGCCTGTCCGCGGTCGCCGGGGTACGGCTGCCCGCGACGCTGACCTTCGACTACCCGACCCCCGACGCGCTGGCCGGCCACCTGCGGGACCTCCTGGTCGGCGCCCGGCGCCAGGCCCCTGCCTCACCCGTGCCGGTCGGGGTTCCGGTGTCGGGTGATCCGGTGGTGGTTGTGGGGTTGGGGGCCCGGTATCCGGGTGGGGTGGGCTCGGCGCAGGAGTTGTGGGGTGTGGTGTCGGGCGGGGTGGACGCGGTGGGGGAGTTCCCTTCGGACCGTGGGTGGGATGTGGGTCGTCTTTACGATCCGGCCGGTGGTCCGGGGAGGTCGTACACGCGGTGGGGCGGCTTCCTCGACGCCGCCGGCGACTTCGACGCGGCGTTCTTCGGGATCTCACCGCGTGAGGCGTTGGCGATGGATCCGCAGCAGCGGGTGCTGTTGGAGACGGCGTGGGAGACGTTCGAGGATGCGGGGATCGATCCGGCGTCGTTGCGGGGCAGCCAGACGGGCGTCTTCACCGGCATCTGGTCCTCGGGCTATGGCGCCGGGGCACAGCCGCCCGACCTGGAGGGCTACCTCTCGACGGGCACGGCGACGAGTGTGACCTCCGGGCGGGTGTCGTATCTGCTGGGGCTGGAGGGTCCGGCGGTGTCGGTGGACACGGCGTGTTCGTCGTCGCTGGTGGCGATCCATCTGGCGGCGCAGGCGCTGCGGGCGGGGGAGTGTTCGCTGGCGTTGGCC
>NZ_JOIU01000075.1 GCF_000720135.1 Streptomyces sp. NRRL S-1022
TTGGCGGCGGTCAACGCTCCCGGTTCGGTCGTTCTCTCCGGCGATGAGGCGCCCGTCCTCGCCCTGGCGGAGAAGCTGCGTGAGCAGGGCCGCCGGGTGAAGCGGCTGACCGTCTCGCACGCCTTCCACTCGGCGCTGATGGAGCCGATACTGGACGGCTTCGCGCAGGCGTTGGACGGGCTGACCTGGAACGAGCCGGTGATCCCGGTGGTGTCCAACGTGACCGGCCGCCTGGCGGAGCCGGGCCGGTTGACGGATCCGGCGTACTGGGTCGGCCACGTCCGCCGACCGGTCCGCTTCGCCGACGGCATCGCCGCCTCCGGCGGCCAGGTGTTCCTGGAACTCGGCCCCGGCGGCGCGCTGACCGGCGCCATCGCGGAGTCGGCGGGCGAGGACGCGGTCGGCGTGCCCGCGCTGCGCGACGAACGCGGCGAGACGCAGACGCTCCTGCTGTCCGTGGCGGAACTCTTCGTGCGCGGTGCGCAAGTGGACTGGGCGGCCGTGCTCCCCGAGGGCGCCACCGAAATCCACCTGGACCTGCCCACGTACGCCTTCGATCACCAGCACTACTGGCTCCGGATGTCGGAGTCGGTGATCGACGCGGCGGCCCTGGGGCTGGCCGGTGCCGGACACCCGCTGCTGGGTGCGGTGGTGCCGTTGCCGCAGTCGGACGGGCTGGTGTTCACCTCCCGGCTGTCGCTGCGCACGCACTCCTGGCTGGCCGATCACGCGGTCGGGGGAGTGGTCGTCGTACCCGGTGCCGGGCTGGTCGAGCTGGCCGTACGGGCCGGTGACGAGGTCGGCTGCGGAGTGCTGGACGAGTTGGTCGTCGAGGCGCCGCTGGTCGTCCCGGAGCAGGGTGCCGTACGCGTGCAGATCACCGTCGGCGGGCCGGACGAGACCGGTGCCCGCAGCGTGGAGGTGTACGCGGCCCCCGACGCCGCCACCGGGGCGGGCGGGCCGGTCACCTGGACCCGGCACGCCACCGGCATCCTCGCGCCGGCCGCCGGCGAGACCGCGACCGGCACCTTCGACTTCACCGCCTGGCCGCCGCCCGGTGCCCAGCGGGCCGAGACCGACGCCCTCTACGCCGAACTGATCGCCCACGGCCACGCCTACGGCCCCCTTTTCCAGGGCCTGCGCGGCCTGTGGCGGCGCGGGGACGAGCTGTTCGCCGAGGCCGCGCTGGCGGACGACGAGCAGACCGAGGCCGACCGGTACGGCGTGCACCCCGCACTGCTGGACGCCGTCCTGCACCCCGCCGTCCGTGAGGCCGTCGCAGGCGACGGCACGCAGGTCTGGCAACCGCTGGAGTGGAACAGGATCGTCCTGCACGCCACGGGCGCCACGGTGCTGCGCGCCCGGCTCGTCCGGTCCGCCACCGGCGTCGTGTCGGTGGAGGCCGCCGACGAGACCGGCGGCCCGGTGCTGACGGCGGACGCCGTGACCCTGCGGCCCGTCTCCGCCGACCGTCTCGCGTCCGCGGACCTCGCCCCCGGCGCGGCCGACGCCCTGTTCCGGGTGGAGTGGACCGAGCTGCCCGCTCCCCGGCCGGCCCGGACGGTACCGGACTGGATCGCGCTGACCGACGCGAGCGAGGTGACGGCGCTCGCGAACGGCGCCGGGCTGCCCTCCGCAGCCGTGTTCGACTGCGTCGCGGACGGCGTGGACGACACCGCCGCTCTGACGCTGACCAGCAGGACGCTGAGCGTCGTCCAGGCCTGGCTGGCCGAGCCCCGGCTCGAAGGCACCCGGCTGGTCGTCGTCACCCGGGGTGCGGTGCCCGCGGGCGGGGACGCGGACGTCACCGATCCGGCCGCGGCGGCCGTCTGGGGCCTGGTCCGTGTGGCGCAGGCGGAGAACCCGGACCGGATCGTCCTGCTCGACACGGACACACCGGCCGGCACGGACGTCGAGTCGCTGCTCGCCGCCGTCCTGGCCACCTGTGACGTGTCGGACCGGGAGGCCGTGGCCGAGCTGCTGGCCTCGGTGTCGGCCGAGCGTCCGCTGTCGGGTGTGGTGCACACGGCGGGTGTCCTGGACGACGGTGTGATCGGCGCGCGCCTGGGGTCTGTGGGAGCAGGCCACCGGCATGACGGCCCACCTGAACGACGTGGACCAGGCCCGCATGCACCGCGGCGGCTTCCAGGCGATCAGCGCCGACGAGGGCCTGGCCCTCTTCGACGCGGCCCTGCACACCGGTGCGAGCCTCCTCGTCCCGATCAAGCTGGACCTGCGGGCCGTACGCGCCGAGGCGGCGGCCGGCGGCGACATACCGTCCCTGCTGCGCACACTGGTACCGCACAGCCGGCGCGCCGCCGCCCGCATCGCCGCGGGACGCGGCAGCGGCCTGGCCGGCCGGCTCGCGGGCCTCACCCCGGCCGAGCAGGAGGCCCTGCTCCTGGACCTGGTCCGCACCCATGTCGCGACCGTGCTCGGCCACACCGGCCCGGAGAAGGTCAAGGCCGACAAGGCGTTCAAGGATGCCGGCTTCGACTCGCTCACCGCCGTCCAGCTGCGCAACCGGCTGCGCGAGACCACGCGCCTCGGCCTCCCCGCCACCCTCGTCTACGACTACCCGACGCCGGTCGCCCTCGCCCGCTTCCTCCGCGACGAGCTGGTGGGAGCGACCGGCAACGCCCTCGGCGCGGCGGCCCCCACCGTCGTCGTGGCCGACCCGGACGAGCCGATCGCCGTCGTCGGCATGGCCTGCCGGCTGCCCGGCGGCGTCGACAGCCCCGAGGAACTGTGGCGGCTGGTGGTCGAGGGCCGGGACGCCATCTCCGGCTTCCCCGCCGACCGCGGCTGGGACGTGGACGACCTCTTCGACACCGACCCCGAGAACATCGGCACCTCGTACGTCGACCAGGGCGGCTTCCTGCACGAGGCCGGCCTGTTCGACGCGGGCTTCTTCGGCATCTCGCCGCGCGAGGCCCTCGCCATGGACCCGCAGCAGCGGCTGCTGCTGGAGACCTCCTGGGAGGCGCTGGAACGGGCAGGCGTGAACCCGTCCGCGCTGAAGGGCTCGGACGTCGGCGTGTTCTCCGGCGTGATGACCCAGGGCTACGGCATCGGCGGCGACATCCCGCCCGAGCTGGGCGGCTTCACGGCCACCGGCTCCGCCGTGAGCGTGGCCTCGGGCCGGGTGTCCTACGTCTTCGGCTTCGAGGGCCCCGCGGTGACCGTGGACACGGCCTGCTCCTCCTCGCTGGTGGCCATGCACCTGGCCGCCCAGGCCCTGCGCAGCGGCGAGTGCTCCCTCGCGCTGGCCGGCGGCGCGACCATCATGGCGACCCCCGGCACCTTCGTGGAGTTCTCCCGCCAGCGGGCCCTCGCCCCCGACGGCCGCTGCAAGGCCTTCTCCTCCACCGCCGACGGCACCGGCTGGGCCGAAGGCGTCGGCGTGATCGTCCTGGAACGCCTCTCGGAGGCGCGCCGCAAGGGCCATCACGTCCTCGCCGTGCTGCGCGGCAGCGCGATCAACCAGGACGGCGCCTCCAACGGCCTGACCGCCCCCAACGGCCCCTCTCAGCAGCGGGTGATCCGCCGCGCGCTGGCGGCGGCCGGGCTGGCCACCACCGACGTCGACGTGGTCGAGGCGCACGGCACGGGCACCGCGCTCGGCGACCCCATCGAGGCGCAGGCCCTGCTGGCCACCTACGGCCGCGACCGCGAACAGCCCCTCTGGCTGGGCTCGGTGAAGTCCAACATCGGTCACACCCAGGCCGCCGCGGGCGTGGCCGGCGTGATCAAGATGGTCGAGGCGCTACGGCACGGTGTCCTGCCCCCGACCCTGCACGTGGCGGAACCCACCCCGCAGGTCGACTGGTCGGCGGGCTCCGTCGAGCTGCTGACCGAGGCCCGGGAGTGGCCCGACGCCGGCCGCCCGCGCCGCGCCGGCGTCTCCTCCTTCGGCCTGAGCGGCACCAACGCCCACCTCATCTTCGAGCAGGCACCCGAGGAGCCGGCCGTAGTATCCGGGGCGCCGGCCGGCGGTGTGGTCCCGTTGGTGGTGTCGGCGGCGTCGCAGGGCTCGCTGTCCGCGCAGGCGGAGCGGCTGGCGGCGTTCACCGGGGACACGGAGGTGTTGCCGGCCGGGATCGCGGGGGCGCTGGTCCGGCGGGCGGTGCTGTCGGAGCGGGCCGTGGTCGTCGCCGGTTCCCGTGAGGAGGCGGTGGCGGGGCTGGGCGCGCTGGGCAGGGGCGAGAACAGTCCTGCGGTGGTGGCCGGTTCGGCTGGGGCGCCTGGGCGGACGGTGTTGGTGTTCCCGGGTCAGGGTTCGCAGTGGCTGGGGATGGGCCGGGAGTTGCTGGAGTCCTCGCCGGTGTTCGCGGAGCGGATCGGGGAGTGTGCCCGGGCTCTGGAGCCGTGGACGGACTGGGACTTGACGGCTGTTCTGCGCGGCGAGGCGGACCTGCTGGGCCGGGTGGATGTGGTGCAGCCGGCGAGTTTCGCGGTGATGGTGGGTCTGGCCGCGGTGTGGGCGTCGGTGGGTGTTGTTCCGGATGCGGTGGTCGGGCATTCGCAGGGTGAGATCGCGGCTGCGTGTGTGGCCGGTGCGTTGTCGTTGGAGGATGCGGCGCGGATCGTGGCCGTGCGCAGCCGGGTGATCGCCGGGTCGAGGATGCGTTGGGTGAGGCCTTCGCCGACATCCGGAGCCAGGCACCGCTGGTGCCGTTCTACTCCACGGTCACCGGCGACTGGGTGAGCGAGGCCGGCGTCCTGGACGGTGGTTACTGGTACCGCAACCTGCGCAGTCAGGTCCGCTTCGGACCGGCGGTCGAGGCGCTCCTTGGTGAGGGCTGTTCGGTGTTCGTCGAGTCCAGCGCTCACCCGGTTCTGGTGCAGCCGGTCAGCGAGATCGTGGACGAGGCGGGGACGGAGGCGGTCGTCACCGGCTCCCTGCGCCGCGAAGAGGGCGGCCTGCGGCGGCTGTTG
>NZ_JOIU01000076.1 GCF_000720135.1 Streptomyces sp. NRRL S-1022
CCCCACCCGGCAACCGGCACCCCATACCCACGATCACCACCGGATCAGCCCCACCACCCACCCCACCCACCGACACCGACGACACCACCGACACCACACCCCCGCCGAGGATCTCGCTCAGCAGGTGCTCGGCGAGTTGCCGCGGGGTGGGGTGGTCGAAGGTGACGGTGGCGGGCAGGCGCAGGCCGGTGGCGATGTTGAGCCGGTTGCGCAGTTCGACGGAGGTCAGGGAATCGAAGCCGAGGTCCTTGAACGGCTGCCGGTCCCGTACGGCCTCCGGTTCGCGGTGACCGAGCACGGCGGCGGTGTTGGCGGTGACCAGGTCGAGTGCGGCTCGCAGCCGTTCGGCCTCCGGCAGTGACCGCAGGCGGTCGGCGATCGCGCCGTGCCGCGCCGGGCGCCGGGCCGCCTTGCGGGAGACGAGGTCCTTGAGGGCCGCCGGGACCGCCGGGGCGACCGCCATCACGGACAGGTCGAGGCGCACCGGTGCCAGCGCGGCCCGGTCTATGGCCAGGGCTGCCTCGAACAGCGACAGGGCGTGGTCGGTGGCCAGCGGCACGACCCCGGCTCGCATCAGCCGGTCCTGGTCGGCACCGGTCAGGTGCCCGGTCATGCCGCTCGGCTCGGCCCAGTAGCCCCAGGCCAGCGAGGTCGCCGGCAGTCCGAGGGCGCGCCGGTGCACGGCGAGGGCGTCGAGGAAGGTGTTGGCCGCGGCGTAGTTGGCCTGCCCGGGGCTGCCGAGCGTCCCGGCCGCCGAGGAGAAGAGGACGAACGCCGTCAGGTCCCGTCCCCGGGTGAGTTCGTGCAGGTTCCACGCCGCCCGAGCCTTGGGGTCGGCGACCTGCCGGAGGCGTTCGGGGGTCAGGTCGGTGACCACGGCGTCGTCGAGCACGCCGGCAGCGTGCACGACCGCGGTCAGCGGGTGCGCGGCCGGGATCGAGTCCAGTACGGCCGCCAGCGCGTCCCGGTCGGCCACGTCGCAGGCGACCACGGTCACCTCCGCGCCCAGCCCGGCCAACTCCTCGCGCAACGCGGCCCCGCCACCACTACGGCTGACCAGCAACAAGTGCCGCACACCCCGCTCGGCCACCAGATGCCGGGCCACATGGCCCCCCAGCGTCCCCGTACCACCGGTGATCAGCACCGTGCCGGCCACATCGAGATCCCCGGGCGCGAGCAGCCGCAGGGAGGCGTCGACGAACTCGCCGGACAGCGAGTCCAGGACCACGTCCATGGGCGGGAACTTCTGCTCGAACTCCAGGGTGCGCGACGAGGCGATGTGGTCCTCGTCCAGTCCCAGGGTGCGCAGGGTGTGCCATTTGGCCGGGCCGGCGGTGGCGAACACCTCCGCCCCGAGCCGCCGGGCCAGTTGGATCGCCGCCATGCCGACGCCGCCGGTGCCGGCGTGGATCAGCACCCGGTCACCGGCCTTCAGCCCGCCCAGGTCGCGCAGGCCGTACCAGGCGGTCAGGAACACCACGGGCACGGACGCGGCCCTGGCGAACGACCAGTCGTCGGGCATCCGGACCAGCAGCCGCTGGTCGGCGACGGTGACCGGGCCGAACGCGCCGGGGACCAGGCCCATGACGCGGTCGCCGGGCCGGAACCGGGTGTCCGGGCCGGTTTCGAGGACGATGCCCGCGCCTTCGCCGCCCATCAGGGCCTCGCCGGGGTAGACGCCGAGGGCGATCAGCACGTCCCGGAAGTTGAGTCCGGCCGCCCGCATGGCGATCCGGACCTGCCCGGGCCCCGGCGGCTCCATGAGCTCCGGGCGGGGCACCAGCGCCAGGTCGTCGATGCTGCCGGTGCCCGTGTCCTCCAGCCGCCAGGTACCGTCCGGCGGGGTGAGGCTCGGGCCGACGCGGACCAGGCGGGGGACGCGCAGCGCCCCTTGGCGTACCGCCAGTTCCGGTTCGTCCGTGCCGGCGATCAGCGTGGGGTCCCAGGTCGGGTCGGCGTCGACCAGGACGAACCTTTCGGGGTGCTCGGCCCGCGCGCCGCGGACCAGGCCCCAGACCATCGAGTGGTGGAGGCCGACCACGTCACCGGGTGCGGCGGCGACGGCGTTGCGGGTGACGACCGCCAGCCGCGTCCGCTCGCCCGCCAAGTGGTCCCGGATCACGGCGAGTACGCTCTGCGCGCTCTCGTACGCCGCCTCGACGGTGTCCGCCTCGGGCTCCGGCCCGGGCACCTCGTAGACGACCAGGTCCGCGGGGTCGCCGCCCGTCGATGCGGATTCGAGGGGGACCCAGTCGAGTGCGTACAGGCTGTCCGGGACGGCGGTGGCGTCCCGGACGGTCAGCGACGTGATGACCGCGACCGGGGTGCCGTCCGGATCGGCCACGGCCACGGTGTACGTGTCCGGCCCGGTGGCGCACAGGCGTACGCGCAGCGTTCGGCGGCCCGCGGGCCGTATCGCCACTCCGGTGAACGCGAACGGCAGGCCGGTGCGGTCGGTGAGGAACGCCATGGGGTGCAGTGCGGCGTCGAGCAGCGCGGGGTGCAGGGCAAACGGTTCCTCGGCGGGAAGCTCCACCTCGGCGTAGACGGTGTCCCCGACCCGCCGGGCGGCCGTGACGCCCTGGAACGCCGGCCCGTACTCGTAGCCGAGCACGGACAGCGAGTCGTAGAGCCCGTCGACGTCGAGGGGCTCACCGGCCGACGGCCAGTTCCAGGCGCTCAGCACCGGCTCCTCGCCCAGGGTCCCGGTGGCGTGCCGCACCCACTCGTCGCCGTCACGCGAGTACACCGTGAGCGGGTGGCGGCCGTCGTCCTCGGGGCCCACTACGACCTGGAGGTGCACGGGGGTGTCGTCGAGGACGAGCGGCGTTTCGAGCACCAGCTCCTCGACCGCGTGGCCGAGCCGGCCGGCCGCGTAGGCCGCCATTTCCGCGAACGCGGTGCCGGGCAGGAGGACGGAGCCCCGCACGGCGTGGTCGGCCAGCCACGGGTGGGTGGCGAGCGAGATCCGTCCGCTGAGCACCGCGCCGTCGGGCAGTTCCACGAACGTGCTGAGCAGGGGGTGATCGCCCGACGCCGTCGGGACGGGCCGCAGCCAGTAGGGCTGGCGCTGGAAGGCGTACGTCGGCAGGCTGACGGGCTCGGTGTCGTCCGGGAACCGCCAGTCGACCGGGACGCCATGAACGTGCAGGTGGCCGAGCGAGGTGAGGAAGTCCTCCTGGTCTCGCCGGAGCGTGCCGGTGACGAGGGGGTCGGAGCCGTGGTGGTGACCGGTCTCCTCGATGGCGGAGAGCAGGACCGGGTGCGGGCTGACCTCGACGAAGACGGTGTGGCCGTGGTCGAGCAGCGCACGGGTGGTCTGGTCGAACAGCACGGGTTCGCGGAGGTTGCGGTACCAGTACCCGGCGTCGAGGGTGGAGGTGTCGATCTCCTCGCCGGTGACTGTTGAGTAGAACGGGATCGTCGTCGGGCGCGGTGTGATGCCGGCCAAGTCGGTCAGC
>NZ_JOIU01000077.1 GCF_000720135.1 Streptomyces sp. NRRL S-1022
GCTGACCGACTTGGCCGGCATCACACCGCGCCCGACGACGATCCCGTTCTACTCAACAGTCACCGGCGAGGAGATCGACACCTCCACCCTCGACGCCGGCTACTGGTACCGCAACCTCCGCGAACCCGTGCTGTTCGACCAGACCACCCGGCTGCTGCTCGCCTCGGGTGGTGACCCCGTCTTCGTCGAGATCAGCCCGCACCCGGTGCTCACGCCTGCGCTGGAGGAGTACGAAGCGGGCGTGGTGACCGGGACACTGCGCCGCGACCACGGCACCCATGCCGAGTTCCTGGCCGCCGCGGCGCGGCTGTTCGTCGCGGGTGTGCCGGTGCGGTGGCCGTTCCCCGAAGGGGCGCCGGTGGCGCTGCCCACCTACCCCTTCCAGCGGACGCGGTTCTGGCTCGCCGGAGGCGCGGGAGACGTGTCCGCAGCCGGGCTCGACTCGGTGGACCACCCGCTGCTCGGCGCCGCCGTCGAGGTGGGCGAACAGCGGGTCCTGACGGGTCGGCTCTCCCTGGCCACCCACCCCTGGCTCGCGGACCACTCCGTACTGGGGACGGTGCTGCTGCCCGCGACGGCGTTCGTGGAACTGGTGGTGCACGCGGCCGGGACGGCAGTGGAGGAACTGGTCCTGGAGGCGCCGCTGGTGTTGCCCGCGGACGGCGCGGTGGACGTGCAGGTCGTCGTGGGCGAGCCGGACGAGACCGGCCGCCGCACGGTCGACGTCCGGTCCCGTACGGACGGTTGGGTGCGGCACGCCACCGGCACGGTGAGCGGGGAACCCGTGGCCGGGCAGGAGCTGACGCAATGGCCGCCGGCCGGCGCGGAACCGGTCACCGGGCTCTACGACACGCTCGCCGCGGCGGGCTACGAGTACGGGCCGGTCTTCCAGGCCGTGCAGGCGGTGTGGCGCCGCGGCGATGAGGTGTTCGCCGAGGTCACCGTGCCGGACGCGGCCCGGTTCTCCGTCCATCCGGCCCTGCTGGACGCCGCCCTGCAACCGCTGGCGCTGCTGGCCGGCACGGAAGGCGACGTGCGGCTGCCGTTCTCGCTGGGCGGGATCGCGGTCCACCGCACCGGCGTGACCTCCGCGCGCGTGCGGCTGACGGCGGTGCGCCCCGGCACGTACGCCGTCCACCTGGCGGACCGGTCCGGCGAGCCCGTGGCGACCATCGAGGCGCTGACCACCCGTCCGATGGCTGAACGCGGCCCGCTGTACGCCCTCGACTGGATTCCGCTGACCCCCGGCGAAGGCGCGCTCGGCGACGCCGTCGTCTCACCCGGCTCGGTCGCCGAGGCGCTGGCGGCCGTCCAGGACTTCCTGGCCGGGCCCGGCGAACGGCTCGTGGTGCGCACGCGGGGCGCGGTCGCCGTCGTTCCCGGTGACGGGGTGAGCGACCCGGAAGCCTCGGCCGTATGGGGCCTGGTCCGGTCCGCGCAGTCCGAGCACCCCGGCCGGTTCGTGCTCGTGGACGCCGACGAGCTGCCCGACGGCCTGTCGGTCGGCGACGAGGACCAGGTGGCGGTGCGCCGGGGGGCCGTCTACGTGCCCCGGCTCGTGCGCTCCGCACCGGAGGCGTTCGACGGACGGCTGACGCAGGCGGCCACGGGCAGCCTGGACGACCTCGCCTTCCTGCCGTACGAGCAGGCCCCGCTCGGGCCCCGGGAGGTGCGCGTCGCCGTGCGGGCGGCCGGCCTGAACTTCCGGGACGTGCTGATCGCCCTCGGCGTCTACCCGGACCCGGCGCTGCTCGGCAGCGAGGGCGCGGGCGTCGTCACCGAGGCCGGCGCCGAGGTCACCGGGCTGCGGCCGGGTGACCGGGTCGCCGGGCTGCTGCCCGGCGCGTTCGGACGGGTGGCCGTCGCCGACCACAGGGTGCTGGTGCGCATCCCCGACGAGTGGACGTTCACCCAGGCCGCCACTGTGCCGATCGCGTTCATGACCGCGTGGTACGGCCTGCGCGACCTGGGCGGGCTGAAGGCCGGTGACCGGGTGCTGATCCACGCCGGGGCCGGCGGCGTCGGCATGGCGGCCGTCCAGCTCGCGCGGCTTTGGGGCGCGGACGTCCACGCGACCGCCGGCCCGGACAAGTGGGACGCGCTGCGCGCCCTGGGGTTGGACGAGGACCACATCGGCTCGTCCCGGACCCTGGAGTTCGCCGACCGGTTCGGACCCTTCGACGTGGTGCTGAACTCGCTGTCCGGTGAGTTCCTGGACGCCTCCCTGCGGCTGCTCGCGCCCGGCGGGCGGTTCGTGGAGATGGGCAAGGCCGACATCCGGCCCGGCGTGCTGGCCTTCGACCTGGCCGACGCGGGACCGGAGCGGCTCGGCGAGATCCTGGCCGAGGCCGTCCGGCTGCTCGGCGCAGGTGAACTGCGCCTGCCACCGCTCACCACCTGGGACGTCCGCCGCGCGCGGGACGCCTTCCGGTTCATGAGCCGGGCCGCTCACATCGGGAAGATCGTCCTCACTGTTCCGGCGGATCTCGATGTGGCCGGCACGGTGCTGATCACCGGTGGTACGGGTCTGGGAGCCCAAGGCACGGGCGGCCTGGCACCTGCACGAACTCACCCGGGGACGGGACCTGACGGCGTTCGTCCTCTTCTCCTCGGCGGCCGGGACGCTCGGCGCGGCAGGGCAGGCGAACTACGCGGCGGCGAACGCCTACCTCGACGGCCTGGCCGCGTACCGGCGGGCCCAGGGCCTGCCGGCGGTGTCGCTGGCCTGGGGCCAGTGGGCCGAGGCCAGCGGGCTGACCGGGCAGATGTCCGAGGCCGACGGTGAACGCCTCGCCCGCGCGGGGCTGCTGCCGATGGCGACCGACCACGGACTCGGGCTGTTCGACGGGGGCCTGGACACCGCGGAACCAGCTGTGGTCGCGGCCGGACTCAAGGTGTCCGCACTGGGCGACCGGCCAGTGCTGCGCGCGCTGGCACGCGCCCGCAAACCGGTGCGGACCACCGGACTGGCGGGCGAGCTGGGATCGCTCCCCGAGACCCGGCAACGCGAGATTCTGCTCGACCTGGTCAGCACCCACGCCTCCGCCGTGCTGGGCCGCAGCGACGAGATCGGTGGCGACCTGGCCTTCAAGGACCTGGGCTTCGACTCGCTGACCGGCGTGGAGCTGCGCAACCGGCTGTCCACGGCGGTCGGGACCCGGCTGTCGGCGACGATGGTCTTCGACCACCCGACCCCCGCCCGGCTGGCCGAATACCTGCGCGAGGTGGTCCTCGGCAAGGAACGCCGGACGGCCACACCCGTGCCGGTCGGGCTTCCGGTGCCGGGTGATCCGGTGGTGGTGGTGGGGTTGGGGGCCAGGTATCCGGGTGGGGTGGGCTCGGCGCAGGAGTTGTGGGGCCTGGTGTCGGGCGGCGTGGACGCGGTGGAGGAGTTCCCGTCTGACCGTGGGTGGGACGTGGGTCGTCTTTACGATCCGGCCGGTGGTCCGGGGACGTCGTACACGCGGGCGGGTGGTTTTCTGGGGGATGCGGGTGGCTTCGATGCCGCGTTCTTCGGGATCTCGCCGCGTGAGGCGTTGGCGATGGATCCGCAGCAGCGGGTGCTGTTGGAGACGGTGTGGGAGACGTTCGAGGAGGCGGGGATCGATCCGGCGTCGTTGCGGGGCAGCCAGACGGGCGTCTTCACCGGCATCTGGGCATCCGGCTACGCGGGCGGAGTGGACCAGATCTCGCACGACGCGGACGGCTATGTGGCCACCGGCACGGCGACGAGTGTGACCTCCGGGCGGGTGTCGTATCTGCTGGGGCTGGAGGGTCCGGCGGTGTCGGTGGACACGGCGTGCTCGTCGTCGCTGGTGGCGATTCATCTGGCGGCGCAGGCGCTGCGCTCGGGGGAGTGCTCGCTGGCGTTGGCCGGCGGTGTGACGGTGATGGCGACACCCGCCGCCTTCATCGACTTCTCCCGCCAGCGGGGGCTCGCGGCCGACGGCCGGGTGAAGGCGTTCGCCGAGGCGGCTGATGGTACGGCGTGGGGTGAGGGCGCGGGTGTCGTGCTCTTGGAGCGGTTGTCGGACGCCCGTCGCAACGGTCACCGGGTGCTGGCGGTGGTGCGGGGTTCGGCGGTCAATCAGGACGGGGCGTCCAATGGGCTGACCGCGCCGAATGGTCCGTCGCAGGAGCGGGTGATCCGGCAGGCGTTGGCGAATGCCGGGCTGGAGCCGTCCGAGGTGGACGCGGTGGAGGCGCACGGTACGGGGACGACGCTCGGCGAT
>NZ_JOIU01000078.1 GCF_000720135.1 Streptomyces sp. NRRL S-1022
CTTACAGGGGCTAACACAATGAGGTGGATCGCCGCTGACTGCCGTGTCTGCAGTAGAAGTCGAGCGTTCAACCTGAGTGTGGAGAGCTCGCCGTGGGTCGTGTCAGATGAGCTGTGGGACCGCTTGGTACCGCTGCTGCCGCAACGCGAGCGGCGCGTTCGGTACCCAGGGCGCAAGCCGCTGCCGGATCGGGAGGTGCTGTGCGGCATCCTGTACGTGCTGCACACCGGGATTCAGTGGGAGTACTTGCCGAAGGAGCTGGGCTTCGGGTCGGGCATGACCTGCTGGCGGCGCCTGCGGGACTGGAACGAGGCCGGTGTCTGGCAGCGGCTGCACGAAGTCCTGCTGGCGGAACTTAATGCCGTCTCACGGCTGGACTGGTCCCGTTGCGTGGTCGACTCTTCGCACGTAAGAGCCTTAAAAGGGGGCAGCACACGGGCCCATCGCCAGTCGACCGGGGCCGGGCCGGCTCGAAACACCACTTGATCACCGACGGGCACGGCACCCCGCTCGCGGTACTGCTGACCGGCGGAAACCGCAACGACGTTACCCAGCTATTGCCGCTGCTCGACGCCATCCCGCCCGTCCGTGGCCGCGTCGGACGGCCGCGCCGCAGGCCGGACTCGCTGTTCGCCGATCGCGGCTACGACCACGAGGCCTACCGTGACCAGATCCGCGAGCGAGGCATTGTGCCGGCGATCGCCCGCCGGGGTACTCGGCACGGCACCGGGCTGGGCACCTACCGCTGGGTGGTCGAGAGGACGTTTGCCTGGTTGCACGGCTTCCGGCGCTTGCGAGTCCGCTGGGAACGCAGGGCCGACATACACGAAGCATTCCTCAAACTCGCCTGCTGCCTCATCACCCACCGACAACTCACCTCGTTGGTCAGCCGCTAGAGGGGTAGGCGACCAGGCTGGAGTCACTCAGGACGATGCCCGCCGATTCGTCGACGAGGAGCGGTGCGACCCGCGGGCTTGGCAAGTCCTTGCCCGTGCGGGCGTCGAGGGCGACCGCACCGTTGTCGGTAGTGCCGTAGACGCGGCCGTGCCAGGCCGTGGTGATCTCCGGAGCGATACGGTCGGCTTGCTTGTCCGGAAGCTGCCACGCCACCTTGCCGGTGGAGGGATTTAGGCCGTAGACAACGTAGGAGGCGGCGCCCATGCCGTAGCAGATGAGCATGCTCTGGTCGTCGTAGGTGCAGGTGGAGCCGGCGAGGTCGGCCGGGAGGGTTTGCAGAGTACGGCCGGTGCGGGGGTCGGCGAGCCGGTCGTAGTGTCCGTTGTCGTAGTCCTTGCCGTGGACGCGGAGTTGGTGCGCGCCGGCCGAGTCTGCACTCGCGGAATCGCCGAGAGGGCCCTGCCAGAGTCGTTTGCCGGTGGCGAGGTCGAATCCGGCCGGGCGCTGGTCAATGCCGATGTCGTCTTCCAGCAGTGCTCCCGCCACGGTTTGATCGGTGACTGCGCTCGCCTGGAACTTATCAGCGCTCCATACCTGGCGCGGACCGTTCAGGTCGATGCCATAGGCGGCAGCGTGGTCGTGGTGGAAGGTGGAGACACGGATAACGGCGATGCCGTTGTCCGCGCCGATGACTGAGGCCTCGGGGTCATCCTCCGTGGCCCATTCAGGCAGCCGCAGCGTGAGGTGCCAGATGGCTTTGCCGGTGTCCGCGCTGGCACCAGTGACCTCTACCACCGTGTGGCTTGCCTGTGTCCCGGTGCCGGTCTGCTTCACAACAAAGGGAGCAATGACAGTAGGAGTACCGTGGGCGGTGACGAGCAACGGGGCATCGGCGTGGTTGGTGTCGTTCCATCCGTTGCCTGTTTCGACGGGCATGTCTTCAGGCGTGACCGTAGCGGTTATCCGACCTGTTGCGGTGTCCATGGCTTGCATCTGGGTTGTGGTCGCAACGAAGGCGGTTGACTTGTAGAGGGCCACCGGCAAGGGCGCGTCCAGCGTCCCTCCCGCAGTCAGGCGCCCAGCGATGGCCTGTTCTGGCAGCCGGACCGAGTGACCGGTGGCGAACGTCGCCGGCGGATCGTGGACCGGTCGCGAAGGTGCGCTCGGCTTGGCTGACTCCGATTGCATGACTTTCGGGTGCGTCCCGTGGCTGTCATTGCTGCCGCATCCTGCCAGTGCGCTGAGAACGACAACTGCTGCGCTTACCCAACACGTGGATGCGCGCGCCAGCCGCATGCTGCTCACTCTTCCCCCGGGTTCGAACGAATCAGACGTACCGCCGCTGATCACTCTAGAGGCAGCTTCTGGCAAGCACCGACGCCCAGTTGCCTAATTCAGGCCACCCAGAGGCGGGCATCACCAGGCCACCTACGGCGTCCAGCGACTACAGCTCCAAGGCACTCGAACCCGCGGCTGAACCGAGCGCCGAGCTGTCGAACCGCCCAGCACGACCAGGCCAGGTGCTGAGGCCGAACTGAGTTCAGCGCCCTGCGAACGACTGCCGGACCGATCCATCTCATTGTGTTAGCCGCTGTTAG
>NZ_JOIU01000079.1 GCF_000720135.1 Streptomyces sp. NRRL S-1022
GATCGACTCCACACCGTCCCGCAGGTTCTCCCAGAACTCCGTCAGGTCCCGGGCACCCGGGAAGCGCCCCGCCATCCCGATGATCGCCACACCACCGCGCGCCGTAAGGTCTGCGTCACCCATGTCCGCCGCACCGGTCATCCCTGCCCCCTCGCCTTGCGTCGCCGCTGCTGGTGCTGACGGCGTTTCTGTAGGTTCTCCCGCCGCCTTTCGACGGCTTCCTCTGTAGCGCGGGTCTCTGGCTGCGGGCGGTTCTCCGCGAGTTCGGCCAGATGCGCGACCGTGAGACCGTCGTACAAGTCGCCCAGGGTGAGCCTGGCCTGAAGCCGGGCGTTGGCGGTGCTCACCAGCTGGATGGCTGTGAGGGAATCGCCCCCTAGAGCGAAGAAGCTGTCCTGGATCCCGATGGCCTCGATTCCCAGCAGGTCCTGCCAGACCTCGCACAGCGTGTGTTCAGCGGGTGTCCGCGGTGGGACGTACTCCGTGTGCAGGGCGGGCCGTGCGTGGACGGAACGTGGCAGGGCGTCCGGCCGTCCGGCTCGTTCGAGCACCTGGGCGGCCCGTGCGTCGAGGGAAGGCGCGTCCGCGAGGAGTTCCGTGAGATCCGAGGGCGACACGATGACCTGCGGTTCCGCGGAACCCGTCAGGATCGCCTCCAGGACCCTCAGCCCTTCTTGCCGCGTCATGCCACGCTCGTCCACCTCGTGACTGCGCAGTTCTGCGAGGCCGGGCGGGACAGCGGCCTTCACGGTCATTCCGAGGCCTTTCCACGGCCCCCAGTCGATCGAGATCACTCGTCGGTGCCGGCCGCGGTCCTGGGCGAAGGCGTCGAGGAAGCAGTTGGCGGCACAGTAGTCGACCTGGCCGACGCTGCCGATGTTGGCACCGTTGGACCCGAAGAGCACGAGGAAGTCCAGATCCTGGCCGGCCAGCGCTTGTTCCAGCACCAGGGTGCCGTGCACCTTCGGTCGCATCACTTCCGCGGCATCCGACAGGTCTTTGAGCTGAACCAGACCGCCACCGGGCACCCCGGCCGCATGGAAGGCCCCGTTCACCACACCCCAACGGTCGACGGTACGGGCCACCACCTCGCTCATCGCCTTGGGGTCGGCCACATCGGCACGCAGGACCAGAAGCTGCGCGCCGGAGTCCTTCAGCCCGACGAGCCGGCGCACGGTGTCCGCGACCGGGCCCTCGGACTGCCGGGCCAGAAAGGCGTCCCATTCCTCGGCGGGTGGCAGCGGAGTGCGTGTCGTGAGCGCCACACGCCCTCCCGCGGCGCAGATGTGTTCCGCGAGTGCCAGGCCCAGCGCACCCGTCCCTCCCGTGACGAGATACACCCCCCCGGGGCGCAGCGCCGTACCAGCGGTGGGCAGGGGCAGAGGGTGCGGCAGGTAGTGCTGGAGCCACCGGTGCAAACCCCGGTGGGCGGCCGTCTCGCAACCGGCCTCGGGCTCGGCGGCCAGCTCGGACATCAGGTGATCGACTTGCCGCGCGGTGGGTGCCGTCACGCAGTCGAGATCGATGCAGCGGCAGGTGGTTCCCGTCATCTCGCGAGGCAGTACGCGGCTGGGGCCGAGCAGCGTCGCCTTGGCAGGTGTCAGTCCTTCGGTGCCGGTCACGTTGTGGACGCCGTTGCTGAGCACCCATATGCGTCGTCGTTCGGCGTTCCCGTGACGGCCGAGGGCCTGAGCCAGGTGCACGAGGCTGTCGAACCCGAAGCGCAGGGCCGCCGTCTCGTCGGCAGGCTCCTCGCGCGGGGCGGTCACCGTCCAGCTGTGGACGATGCGTGTGGGCTGACCGGAGGGGCCGGAAGCCAACGAGTCGATCAACCGGCGGTAGTCGTCACCCTCTCCCGCGCGGAGGGTGACCTCGCCGGGTGCGGTCCGGCGCCACTCGTCGGCCGGCTTGACCACCGTGACCGTGGCACCCCCCGCACGGAGGCGCTGGGCAAGGGCGTCGCCCACACCTACCTCGTCGGCGAACACCAGCCAGTGCTGCCCGAAATCCGGAGCCGCGTGAACGGGAAAGGGCACGCGCTGCCACGAGGGTGCGTACATCCATTGAGCCAGGTCGTCACGGCGTCGCAGGGTATGGGTGGTGGGGGTTTGTTGTGGTGTGGGTTTGTGGAGCCAGTGGTGTTTGGGGTTGAGGGGGTGGGTGGGGAGGAGTATGCGGTGGCGGTTTTCGTGTTGGTAGTAGGTGTTCCAGTTGGGGGTGTGTCCGGTGAGCCAGAGGT
>NZ_JOIU01000080.1 GCF_000720135.1 Streptomyces sp. NRRL S-1022
CGTACACCTCCACCCCGCGGCGCCCGGCGTCATCGGCCTCACCGACGACGACCTGCACCTGCACACCACCCCGCTTCGGCAGCACCAACGGCACCGACAGCAGCAGTTCGTCCAGCGTCCCGGTACCGGTCTGTTCGCCGGCGCGCGTCGCCAGCTCCACCAGAGCGGTGCCCGGCAGCAGGACGTTCCCGTCGACGGCGTGTTCGGCGAGCCAGCCGTGGGTGTGCGGCGACAGCCGTCCGGTGAAGACATGGGTGTCCCGGTCGGCCAGGCCCACGGCCGCGCCGAGCAGCGGGTGCCGGGCGGGGGTCAGCCCCAGGCCGGCGGCGTCCAGCGGGGCACCCGGGCCCTCCAGCCAGTACCGCTCGCGCTGGAAGGCGTACGTGGGCAGGTCGACCCGGCGCGCACCGGGCAGGACCCTGGTCCAGTCGGGGCCGGCTCCGCGCAGCCGCAGCAGGGCCAGTGCCGCCGCCACGGACTCCGCCTCGGGCCGGTCGCGGCGCAGCGCCGGGGTGAGTACTCCGGCCTCCTCGGTCAGGCACGCCCCGGCGAGCGCGGTCAGGACGCCGTCCGGACCCAGCTCCAGGTATTCGGTGACGCCCTCGGACTGCAGGAACCGCACGCCGTCGTGGAACCGGACGGTACCGCGGATGTGACGGACCCAGTAGTCGGGTGACGTCAGCTCCTCGTCGGTGGCGAGGACACCCGTCACGTTGGAGACGACGGGGATCCGGGGGGCCCTGAACGTCAGGTCCGCGATGCTGTCGCGGAACTCGTCGAGGACCTCCTCCATGTGCGCGGAGTGGAAGGCGTGCGAGACCGCCAGGAGCCGGACCCGGGTGCCCTTGGCCCGCCAGTCCTCCATGACCTCGGTGACCACGTCCTCGTCGCCGGAGATCACCGTGGCGCGCGGGCCGTTGACGGCGGCGACCGAGACGCGCCCCTCGCCGTACGGGAGCAGCGAGGCACGGACCTCGTCCTCCGCGGCCTGGATCGAGGCCATCGCACCGCCCTCGCGGGCGGCCTGCATCAGGCGGCCGCGCTCGGCGACCAGGACGCAGGCGTCGTCGAGGTCGAGCACGCCGGCCAGATGGGCCGCGGTGACCTCGCCGAGGGAGTGGCCGAGCAGGTAGTCCGGCCGCACACCGTAGTGCTCGAAGAGCCGGTACAGGGCGACCTCGACCGCGAAGAGCGCGGCCTGGGTGAAGGCGGTCTGGTCGATCAGCGCGGCGTCGGCCGACGTCTCCGGGGCGAACAGCACCCCCTTGACGGGACGGACCAGTTCCAGGTCGAGGCGGGCGCACACCTGGTCCAGCGCGTCGGCGAACACCGGGTTCGTCTCGTACAGTTCGCGGCCCATGCCGAGCCGCTGGGCACCCTGCCCGGTGAACAGGAAGGCGGTCTTGCCGGGGCGGGTGGTACGGGTGCCGACCACGCCGGGGACCTGCCGGCCCTCGGCCGAACCGGCGAGCGCGGCCAGCCCCTCCAGGAGGGAGTCGCGGCTGTCGCCCAGGACGGCCGCGCCCCGGTCGAGCAGGGCGCGCCCGGTGGCCAGCGAGTAGGCGACGTCGGCCGCCTCCAGCCCGGGATTCGCCTCGACGAACCGGCGCAGGCGCTCGGCCTGGTCGCGCAGCGCCTTCTCGGTCTTGCCGGTGAGGATCCACGGCAGGACACGGGAGGGCGCACCGGACGTCCGGGCCGGTCGCGGCTCGGCCGGGGGCTCCTCGATGAGGACGTGGGCGTTGGTGCCGCTGATGCCGAAGGAGGAGATGCCCGCGCGGCGGGGGCGGCCGTCGGTCGCGGGCCATTCCCGTGCTTCGGTGAGCAGTTCGACGGCACCGGCGTCCCAGTCCACGTGGCTGGAGGGGTTGTCCGCGTGCAGGGTCCGGGGCAGCGTGCCGTGGCGCATGGCTTCGATCATCTTGATGACGCCGCCGACGCCGGCTGCTGCTTGTGAGTGGCCGATGTTGGATTTGAGGGAGCCGAGGTACAGCGGCTGGCCGTCCGGCCGTCCGGATGACGCGTTCCTGGGAGGGGCCGTTGGGTGCGGTGAGGCCGTTGCTGGCTCCGTCCTGGTTGACGGCGGTGCCGCGGATGAGGGCGAGGACCCGGTGGCCGTTCTTGCGGGCGTCGGAGAGGCGTTCGACCAGGAGCAGGCCGACGCCCTCGGACCAGCCGGTGCCGTCGGCGTCGTCGGAGAAGGACTTGCAGCGGCCGTCGGCGGACAGACCGCGCTGACGCGAGAACTCCACGAACGTG
>NZ_JOIU01000081.1 GCF_000720135.1 Streptomyces sp. NRRL S-1022
AGGTGCCGGATGCCGTGCCGGGTCACCAGGTGCCGGGCCAGCACACCGGCCAGCGAACCGGTACCACCGGTGATCAACACCGTGCCGTCCGGATCCAGCCCCGACTTCCCCGAGCCCGCCGCACGAGCCAGCCGCGGCACGTACAGCGCCGCACCCCGCACCGCCACCTGCGGCTCACCGCTCGCGAGCGCGGGACCGAGGTCCGGCCCCTTGGTGCCGGTGTCGGTGTCGGCATCGGTGTCGATGAGGGTGATCCGGCCGGGGTTCTCCGCCTGCGCGGCCCGCACTAGACCCCAGACGGCCGCCCCACCGGCGTCGGTGACCGCCTGGTCGCCGCCGGCCGGCACGGCGCCCCGGGTCACCACGACCAGCCGCCCGTCCGCGGCGGACTCGTCCGCCAGCCACGCCTGCACGGCCGCCAGCACCCGCGTCACCAACGCCACGGGCGTCTCACCGGCGCTGGTGCGGGCCTCGACCACCGTCGCTTCCGGCACCTCACCGGCACCGGCCACGGGCGGCAGGTCGCTCCACTCCACCTGGAACAGCGCGTCCGTGCCGGGCGCACCGGCCGCCGCTTCGAGCTGCTCGCCGGAGACGGCCCGCGAGACCAGCGAGTCCAGCGTCAGCACCAGGCCACCGGCGTCGTCCACGGCTTCGAGCGACAGCGTGTCCGGGTCGGGCCGCAGCAGCCGGACCCGGATCGACGTGGCCCCGGAGGCGTGCAGGGTGAGCCCGTTCCAGGCGAACGGCAGCCGTACGACCGCCTCCTCCTCCGCCACGGCACCGTCGCCCACCTCGGCGGCCGCGTCCAGGATGCTCGCGTGCAGCGCGGCGTCGAGCAGCGCCGGGTGGATGCCGAACCCGGCCGCGTTCTCCCGCTGCTCCTGCGGGACGGCGACCTCGGCGAACAGTTCGCCATCGCGCCGCCACACCTTGCGCACGCACTGGAACGCGGGGCCGTACCCGTATCCCGCGTGCGTCAGCTTCTCGTAGCCGCCGGAGATGTCGACCTGCCGGGCCCCGGGCGGCGGCCAGGCGGTGAAGTCGAAGGTGTCGGTGGCGGCGCTGTCGGTGCTGAGCGTGCCGCTGGCGTGCCGCGTCCACGCGTCCGGACCGCTCTCCGTGCCGACGTCCTGGCGCGTGGAGTACACCTCCACGCTGCGGGCGCCGGTCTCGTCCGGCCCGCCGACGGCGACCTGGACGCGTACGCCGCCCTGCTCGGGGACCACCAGCGGCGCCTCGACGACCAGCTCGTCCAGCACCCCGCAGCCGACCTCGTCACCGGCCCGCACGGCCAGCTCGACCAGCCCGGTGCCGGGCACCAGCACCACTCCCCCGATGGCGTGGTCCGCCAGCCAGGGATGCGTGCGCAGGGACAGCCGGGAGGTGAACACCAGCCCGTCGGACTGCGGAAGCTGCACCACCGCGCCCAGCAGCGGGTGATCCGCCGCACCCTGGCCGAGGGCGCTGGCGTCCAGGAGGGGACGGGGGGCCGGGAGCCAGTACTGCTGGTGGTCGAAGGCGTACGTGGGCAGGTCCACGTGGGCTTCGGTGGCGCCCTCGGGGAGAGCTGCCGCCCAGTTCACTTTGGTGCCGCGGACGAAGAGGTGGGCCACGGCCGCCAGGAGGGTCTGGGCCTCTCCGCGGTCGTCGCGCAGGGCCGGGACACCGACCGCGTCGACCGATTCCGTGATGGCGCCGGTCAGCGCACCGCC
The DNA here is from genome assembly GCF_000720135.1 of Streptomyces sp. NRRL S-1022. GTDB lineage: Bacteria > Actinomycetota > Actinomycetes > Streptomycetales > Streptomycetaceae > Streptomyces. The sequence goes on from NZ_JOIU01000081.1 coordinate 1,716, forward strand.
AGGGCCCAGTTCCAGGAACACCTGGCCGCCGGAGGCGGCGATGCCGTCGGCGAAGCGGACCGGGCGGCGGACGTGGCCGACCCAGTACGCCGGGTCCGACAATTGGCCCGGTTCGGCCTGCTT
>NZ_JOIU01000082.1 GCF_000720135.1 Streptomyces sp. NRRL S-1022
GTGCGGCGTCTGGACCGGGTGATCATCCGGTTCGCGGGGGACTCGGGTGACGGGATGCAGCTCACCGGGGACCGGTTCACCTCGGAGACCGCTTCGTTCGGCAACGACCTTTCCACTCTGCCGAACTTCCCCGCCGAGATCCGGGCTCCGGCCGGCACCCTGCCGGGGGTGTCGTCGTTCCAGCTCCACTTCGCCGATCATGACATCCTCACCCCGGGTGATGCGCCGAACGTGCTGGTCGCGATGAACCCGGCCGCTCTGAAGGCGAACGTCGGTGATCTCCCGCGGGGCGCCGAGATCATCGTGAACACCGACGAGTTCACCCGGCGGGCCCTGCAGAAGGTCGGGTATGCGGGTGATCCGCTGCAGGACGGTTCGCTGGACGGGTACAGCCTTCATCCGGTGCCGTTGACGACGCTGACGGTGGAGGCGCTGAAGGAGTTCGACCTGTCCCGCAAGGAGGCCGAGCGCAGCAAGAACATGTTCGCGCTGGGTCTGCTGAGCTGGATGTACCACCGGCCCACCGAGGGCACGGAGAGGTTTTTGAGGTCGAAGTTCGCGAAGAAGCCAAAGATCGCGGAGGCGAACATCGCGGCGTTCCGTGCGGGCTGGAACTTCGGGGAGACGACGGAGGATTTCGCGGTCTCCTACGAGGTCGCGCCGGCCACCCGGGCCTTCCCGGTGGGCACCTACCGCAACATCTCCGGCAATCTGGCTCTGGCCTACGGTCTGATCACGGCGTCGCGGCAGGCGGATCTGCCGTTGTTCCTGGGTTCGTACCCGATCACGCCGGCCTCCGACATCCTGCACGAGCTGAGCCGGCACAAGAACTTCGGTGTGCGCACCTTCCAGGCGGAGGACGAGATCGCGGGTATCGGCGCGGCGCTGGGTGCGGCGTTCGGCGGCTCGCTGGCGGTGACGACGACGTCGGGGCCGGGGGTGGCGCTGAAGTCGGAGACGGTCGGTCTGGCGGTGTCGCTGGAGCTGCCGCTGCTGGTGGTGGACATCCAGCGTGGTGGTCCGTCGACGGGTCTGCCGACCAAGACCGAGCAGGCCGATCTGCTCCAGGCGATGTACGGGCGCAACGGTGAGGCGCCGGTGCCGGTGGTCGCGCCGCAGACCCCGGCGGACTGTTTCGACGCCGTCCTGGAGGCGGCCCGGATCGCGCTGACCTACCGCACGCCGGTGATGCTGCTCTCCGACGGCTATCTGGCCAACGGCTCGGAGCCGTGGCGGATCCCGGACCTGGAGGAGCTGCCCGATCTGCGGGTGCGGTTCGCGCAGGGCCCCAACCACACCCTCGCCGACGGCACGGAGGTGTTCTGGCCGTACAAGCGGGATCCGCGGACGCTGGCGCGGCCGTGGGCGGTGCCGGGCACGCCGGGGCTGGAGCACCGGATCGGCGGGATCGAGAAGCAGGACGGCACGGGCAACATCTCCTACGACCCGGCCAACCACGACTTCATGGTCCGTACCCGGCAGGCCAAGGTCGACGGCATCGACGTCCCCGACGTCGAGGTCGACGACCCGCACGGCGCGCGGACGCTGGTGCTGGGCTGGGGCTCGACCTACGGCCCGATCACGGCCGCGGTACGGCGGCTGCGCGCGGCCGGCGAGTCCATCGCCCAGGCCCACCTGCGCCACCTCAACCCCTTCCCCCGCAACCTCGGCACGGTCCTCAAGGGCTACGACAAGGTCGTGATCCCGGAGATGAACCTCGGCCAGCTCGCCACCCTGATCCGGGCGAAGTACCTGGTCGACGCCCACTCCTACCACCAGGTCAACGGCATGCCGTTCAAGGCGGA
>NZ_JOIU01000083.1 GCF_000720135.1 Streptomyces sp. NRRL S-1022
AACACCGCACAGCCCACGGACTGCCCGCCACCTCCCTCGCCTGGGGCCTGTGGAACCAGACCAGCACCATCAGCGGCGAACTGAACGAAACAGACCTGCGCCGCCTGGCCCGTATCGGTCTCCTGCCGCTGGCCACGGACGAGGCGATGGAGTTGTTCGACACCGCCCTCGCGGGCAGCGAACCGGTCCTCGCGGTCAGCGGACTCGAACCGGCCGCACTGCGCGAGGCGGGTGACGCCCTGCCGCCGCTGCTGCGCGATCTGGTGCCGGCCGGCCGCCGCCGCACCGCAGCCGCGGCCGGCCGGCCCGGCGGCCAGGACGCGGGCCCCTCGCTGGCCGAGCGTCTGGCCACCCTGTCCCCGGAGGAACGCGAGCAGGCCCTGACCGACCTGGTACGCGCCCAGGTCGCCGCGGTCCTCGGACACGCCGACGCCACAGCCGTCGACGCCGAACGCGCCTTCCAGGACCTGGGCTTCGACTCCCTGACCGCCGTCGAACTGCGCAACCAGCTCAACAACGCCACCGGCCTGCGCCTGCCGAGCACCCTCGTCTTCGACCACCCCAACCGAGGACCCGACGGCCGACGACCTGGTCAACGCGAGCGACGAGGAGCTGTTCGCGCTCCTCGACGACCTGAACTGACCGGGCGACCGCTCCGGGAGCCGACGAGGGGGTCGGCTCCCGGGCGGTTCCGCACGCCCGGCGTGCCGGCGCCGCGGCACACCACCGCACGAACCACCAGACCGAGTACGAGCCACATGACGACGGGGAGCTGAGATCAGTGGCGAACGAGCAGGAACTCCGCGAATACCTCAAGAAGGCCATCGCCGACGCGCGCGACGCGCGCAGGCAGCTGCGCGAGGCCGAGGACAGGGCACAGGAGCCGATCGCGATCGTCGGCATGGCGTGCCGGTACCCGGGCGGTGTGTCCTCTCCCGAGGACCTGTGGGAACTGGTCGCGAACGGGATCGACGCCATCAGCGAGTTCCCGTCCAACCGGGGCTGGGACATCGACAAGCTCTACGACCCGGACCCCGAGCGGCCGGGGACGTCGTACGTCCGCGAAGGCGGCTTCCTGCACGACGCCGACCTGTTCGACCCGGAGTTCTTCGGCATGTCGCCGCGCGAGGCGACCGCCATCGACCCGCAGCAGCGCCTGCTGCTGGAGACCGCCTGGGAGACCTTCGAGAGCGCGGGGATCCTGCCGGCCGGGCTGCGCGGCAGCCGCACCGGTGTCTTCACCGGGGCGATGTACAACGACTACGGCTCCCGCCCCCACCTGCCCGCCGAGGGCAACGAAGGCTATCTCTTCAGCGGCAGCGCCGGCTCCATCGCCTCGGGCCGGATGGCGTACACCTTCGGTCTGGAGGGCCCGGCCGTCACGGTCGACACGGCCTGCTCCTCCTCGCTCGTCGCCATGCACATGGCCGTCAATGCCCTGCGCAACGGCGAGTGCGACCTCGCGCTGGCGGGTGGCGTGGCCGTCATGTCGACACCGACGGCGTTCGTGGAGTTCTCCCGGCTGCGCGGTCTGTCCACCGACGGCCGCTGCAGGTCCTTCTCCGACGACGCCGACGGCACCGGCTGGTCCGAGGGCGTCGGCCTGCTCCTGGTCGAACGGCTCTCCGACGCACGGAAGAACGGCCACCGGGTGCTGGCGGTCATCCGGGGTACGGCGGTGAACCAGGACGGGGCCAGCAACGGCCTCACCGCACCCAACGGCCCCTCCCAGGAGCGTGTGATCCTCGCCGCGCTGGCCAACGCCGGCCTGGGCACGAGCGACGTGGACGCCGTGGAGGCGCACGGCACGGGCACCCGCCTGGGCGACCCGATCGAGGCCCAGGCTCTGCTCGCCACCTACGGCCGGGGTCGGCCGGACGGGCAGCCGCTGTACCTGGGTTCGCTCAAGTCGAACATCGGTCACGCGCAGGCGGCCGCCGGAGTGGGCGGTGTGATCAAGATGATCGAGGCCATGCGGCACGGGGTGCTGCCGCGGACGCTGCACGTGGACAAGCCGTCCAGCCATGTGGACCGTGCAGGCGCTGCGCGATCAGGCGGCGCGGCTGGTGACGCACCTGGAGGCTCAGCTGGGGCTGTCGGCGCAGGACGTCGCCAGGTCGCTGGCGACGGAGCGGGTGGCGTTCGAGCACCGTGCGGTGGTGACCGGCGCCGACCGTGATGAACTCATGGCGGGTGTGCGTCAGTTGGCGCAGGGTGGTGGCGGTGTCCAGCCGTCGCAGGCCCGCCGCTCGGGTGGAACGGCGTTCCTGTTCACCGGCCAGGGCGCACAACGCCTCGGCATGGGCCGACAGCTCTACACCGCCTTCCCCGCCTTCCGCGGCCTTCGACGAGGTCGCAACCGCCCTCGACGCCCACCTGCCCCGC
>NZ_JOIU01000084.1 GCF_000720135.1 Streptomyces sp. NRRL S-1022
CAGCCGGTCAGCGAGATCGTGGACGAGGCGGGGACGGAGGCGGTCGTCACCGGCTCCCTGCGCCGCGAAGAGGGCGGCCTGCGGCGGCTGTTGACGTCGATGGCCGAGGTCTTCGTCAAGGGCGTGGAACTGGACTGGACGGGTGTCCTGCCCACCGGTGCCGATGCCGTACGGGTGGATCTGCCGACGTACGCCTTCGACCACCGCCACTACTGGCTGAAGCCGGCCCCCGCGGCGGACGCGGCTGCCCTGGGGCAGGCCGGCGCCGATCACCCCCTGCTCGGTGCCGTGGTCGAAGTCCCGGAGACAGGCGGGGTGTTGTGCACCTCCCGGCTGTCCCTGCGCACGCACCCCTGGCTGGCGGACCACGCGGTCGGCGGGGCGGTGCTCGTCCCCGGCACCGGGCTGGTGGAGCTGGCCGTACGGGCCGGTGACGAAGTGGGCTGCGGAGTGCTGGACGAGCTGGTCGTCGAGGCGCCACTGGTGCTGCCGGCGCAGGGCGGCGTGCGGCTCCAGGTCGCCGTCGGCGGCCCGGCGGAGACGGGATCCCGGACGGTCGCCGTGTACTCGGCGCCCGAGGACGCCCGCGGAGACGTCGGTGCGGACGCCTGGACCCGGCACGCCACCGGCACCCTGACCGTGCCGACGCCTGCCGACCAGGCCCCGCCGGTCGCCGATCTCGCCGTGTGGCCGCCCACCGGCGCCCGGCAGGTGGACGTCTCCGGCGGCTACGAACTGCTCGCCGCCGCCGGTTACGGCTACGGGCCGGTCTTCCAGGGCGTACGAGCCCTGTGGCGGCGCGGCGACGATCTCTTCGCCGAGGTCGCGCTGGCCGAGGACCAGCGGGCCGGCGCCGCACGGTTCGGCATCCACCCGGCCCTCCTCGACGCCGCCCTGCACCCCGCGATGCTGGACGTGGCGCTCGCCGACCCCGAGGGCGAGAACCGCACCGACGACGGCGACGGCGTCCACCTCCCGTTCGGCTGGAACGGGCTGCACCTGCACGCGTCCGGCGCCTCCGCCCTGCGCGTGCGCCTGACCCGATCCGCGCCGGACGCGCTGTCCCTGGAGGCCGCGGACGAGACCGGCGCGCCGGTGCTCACGCTGCGGTCGCTGGTCTCCCGGTCCGTGTCCGCCGACCAGCTCGGCGCGGCGGCCGACGACGGCCGGGACTCCCTGTTCCGCATCGAGTGGACGGAGCTGCCCGGGACCACGGAGCCGGGCACGGACCTGCCGCCCGCCTGGGTGCCCATCACCGAGCCCGCACACGTGGCCGCGCTGACCGACGGTTCGGGCGTGCCCCCGGTGGTCGTGCTGGAAGCCGGCCGCACCGAGACGGCGGACGACGCGGCGGCGCTGACCCTGACGGGCCGCGTGCTGGAGATCTTGCAGAAGTGGCTGGCCGGCCCGAGCCTGGAGGCGGCCCGGCTGGTCGTCGTCACCCGGGGCGCGGTGCCCGCGGGCGGGGACGCGGACGTCACCGATCCGGCCGCGGCGGCCGTCTGGGGCCTGGTCCGCGTGGCGCAGGCGGAGAACCCGGACCGGATCGTCCTGCTCGACACGGACACACCGGCCGGCACGGACGTCGAGTCGCTGCTCGCCGCCGTCCTGGCCACCGCTGGCGGCCGAACTGGCCGCGCTGGGCGCGGAGTCGGTGTCAGTGACGGCGTGTGACGTGTCGGACCGGCAGGCCGTGGCCGAGCTGCTGGCCTCGGTGTCGGCCGAGCGTCCGCTGTCGGGTGTGGTGCACACGGCGGGTGTCCTGGACGACGGTGTGATCGGCGCGCCGTACGTCGACGCGGTGGTGCAACGCCGGCGTGCCGCCGGGCGGTCGGGTGTGTCGTTGGCCTGGGGTCTGTGGGAGCAGGCCACCGGCATGACCGCCCACCTCGACACCGCCGACCAGGCCCGGGTGAGCCGGAGCCGCAGCCAGACCATCGCCGCCGACGAGGGCATGGACCTGTTCGACGCGGCCCTGCGCACGGGCGAACCGCTGCTCGTCCCGATCAAGCTGGACCTGCGGTCCATGCGCGCCGATGCCGCGGCCGGGCGTGGCGTACAGCCCCTGCTGCGGGGTCTGGTCAAGGTGCCCCGGCAGGTCGCACGGGCAGCGGCAGCCGCCGCCACCGACGGAACCGGAGAACTCGCGCGCCGCCTCGCCGGGTTGGACGCCGCCGAGCAGGAGACGCTGCTGCTGGACCTGGTGCGGAAGCACGCGGCGACCGTGCTCGGTCACGCCGGACCCGAGGGCATCAAGCACGACACGGCGTTCCGCGATTCCGGGTTCGACTCGCTGACCTCGGTCGAGCTGCGCAACCGGCTGCGCGAGGCCACCGGCCTGAAGCTGCCCGCCACCGTCGTCTTCGACCATCCGACCCCGCTCGCCCTGGCCCGCCACCTGCACGGCGAGCTGGGGGAGACGACGGCCGCTGTCGCCCCCGCCCAGGCGGTCGCCCTCGCCGACCCGGACGAGCCGATCGCGATCGTCGGCATGGCCTGCCGGCTGCCCGGCGGTGTCAACAGTCCGGAGCAGCTCTGGCGGCTGGTGTTCGAGGGCCGCGACGCGATGTCCGGCTTCCCCGACGACCGCGGCTGGGATCTGGAGGGCCTGTTCGACTCCGACCCCGACAAGGCGGGCACCTCCTACGTCGACCAGGGCGGCTTCCTGCACGAGGCGGCCCTGTTCGACGCGGGCTTCTGGGGAATCTCACCGCGTGAGGCGCTGGCGATGGACCCGCAGCAGCGGCTGCTCCTCGAAACCTCCTGGGAGGCGCTGGAACGGGCCGGTATCGACCCGCTGTCGCTGAAGGGCACCGACGTCGGCGTCTTCTCCGGCCTCATGGGCCAGGGCTACGGCTCCGGCGGCGAAGTCCCCGCCGAACTGGAGGGGTTCGTCACCACCGGCGCCGGCAGCAGCGTGGCCTCGGGCCGGGTGTCGTACGTCTTCGGCTTCGAGGGCCCTGCTGTCACCGTGGACACGGCCTGCTCCTCCTCCCTGGTCGCCATGCATCTCGCCGCCCAGGCCCTGCGCAGTGGCGAGTGCTCCCTCGCCCTGGCCAGCGGCGCGGCCGTCATGTCCAGCCCCGGTGCCTTCGTCCAGTTCTCGCGGCAGCGGGGTCTGGCGTCGGACGGGCGGTGCAAGTCGTACGCGGACGCGGCCGACGGCACCGGGTGGGCCGAGGGTGCGGGTGTGGTCGCTCGTTGAAGTCCAACATCGGACACACCCAGGCCGCCTCCGGCGTCGCAGGCGTCATCAAGATGGTGGAAGCCATGCAGCACGGCATCCTCCCGCCCACACTGCACGTGGACACGCCGTCGTCCAAGGTCGACTGGACGTCCGGAGCGGTCGAACTGCTCACCGAAGCACGCGACTGGCCCGAGACCGGCCGTCCCCGACGGGTCGGTGTCTCCTCCTTCGGCCTGAGCGGCACCAACGCCCACCTGATCCTGGAGCAGCCCTCAGAGGAGCCGACTGCCGAGCCGGTGGTCCCGGCCGATGGTGTGGTGCCGGTGGTCGTGTCGGCGCGGAGCACGGGTGCGCTGGAGGGGCAGGCGGGGCGGTTGGCCGCGTTCGTGGGCGGGACGGACGCGCCGCTCGCTGCTGTCGCGGGGGCGCTGGTGTCCCGGCGAGCGGTGCTGTCGGAGCGGGCGGTGATCGTCGCCGAGTCGCGTGAGGAGGCGGTGGCCGGTCTGGAAGCGTTGGCCGCGGGTGAGTCCTCGCCGCTCGTGGTGACGGGGTCGCAGGCCGAGGGGAAGACGGTGTTCGTGTTCCCGGGGCAGGGGTCGCAACGGGTGGGTATGGGCCGTGAGTTGTACGACCGGTATCCGGTGTTCGCGCGGGCGTTGGACGATGCGTGCGCCGCCCTGGACGGGCACCTCGGCGCGGAACTCCCCGTCAGGGAT
>NZ_JOIU01000085.1 GCF_000720135.1 Streptomyces sp. NRRL S-1022
GCATGGAAGGGATCTACCAGCTCATCCGTGCCGAACAGCGCATCACCGCCGCGGTGCCGGACGCGGAGATAGCCGCCGACATCTGGGACCTGCCCGACCACCTGCGACCGGTACCCGTCGTGGTCCTGGTCGACGAGGTCGCCGAACTCGCCCTGTTCGCCAGCAAGGACGAGGAGAAGCGGCGCGACCGCATCATCACCGCCCTGGTCCGCCTCGCCCAGCTCGGCCGCGCGGCCGGCATCTACCTGGAAATCTGCGGCCAGCGCTTCGGCTCCGAACTCGGCAAGGGCATCACCATGCTCCGCGCCCAGCTCACCGGCCGCACCGCGCACCGCGTCAACGACGAGACATCCGCCAACATGGCCTTCGGCGACATCTCCCCGGACGCCGTCCTCGCCGCCATCCAGATCCCCGCTGAACTGCGCGGTCTGGCCATCGCCGGGGACTCGACCGGTGGCTGGCACCGTATTCGCGCGCCGCACACCTCGCTCCGGCAGGCTGTCAACACCTGCAACCGGTATGCCGACCGGACCCCGGACCTGCCCGAGCTGGCCTCCTTCCGGCCCGAACTGACCAGTTCCTCTGAGGCCCCGGTGCCACTGTCCAAGACGGCCCCCGTCACGGCCTGACTTCCCCCACACCACGGTCGGCGCGACCGCTTCGCGCCAGGTCCCTACCCCTGCCATGCCTGATCCCAGAAAGGCCCTCCCGATGTTCTGCGAGCACTGCGGCGACCTCGACGGCGCCGAGACCGGTATCGACCACGACGAACGGGACTGCCCCTGGTACGAGACCGCCGCCGACGACACCCCGGAGGACTGACGCCATGTGCCCCGACTGCGAGGACTTCGCCCGCACCGTCCTGCTCCTGGGCCAGCTCGCCCTCTACGCCGACACCACCGGCGCGGACCTCGACTTCGTGGACGCCGTCAGCCCGTCCCTGGCCGCTTCGCTCCCGCAGCCGCCGACCGGTGAGGAGTCCTGATGGCCGGCCGTCACGGTTTGCGCGTCGACGCCGTCCTGGTCCAGGCCGTCATCGCTGGAGCCTTGTCCTTCGCCCACCTGCACGACCTGGCCGCCGCTGCCGGACAGGACGGCTGGAAGGCCTGGGCCTACCCCGTCTCCGTCGACCTGCTCCTGGTCGCCGCCTGGCGACGGCTCCGCAGCGAGGGCCCGTCCCGCTTGGCCTGGTGCTGGTTCCTCATCGCCCTCTTCGCCTCGCTGGGCGCGAACGTCGCCACCGCCGGATTCCTCGACCTGACCGACCCGCCCGCCCTACTGCGCCTGGGCATCGCCGGATGGCCCGCACTGGCCTTCCTCGGCGGCACCCTCCTCGCCCACTCCGCCAAGCAACCGCCGACCGAACCGCCGGCACCCGCCCCGGCCCCGGAACCCGAGATCGCGGACGACCGTGAACCGGCCTCCGCACTCGCCCCGGACCCGGAGCCCGCTCCGGCCCCGGTGGAGGAGCCGGCGGCGCTCCCGCCTGCCGATCCGGTGCCCGCGGTTCCCGCCGTCCTGGTCGACCACGCCCGCAAGGTTGCCGCCGACTACCGCGACCGCACCGGCGCCCCCATCGACACCGACACCCTGCGCGCCCGCCTCGGCGTCCCGCCCCACCTCGCCGACGCCATCGCCGCC
>NZ_JOIU01000086.1 GCF_000720135.1 Streptomyces sp. NRRL S-1022
CGGATGTCTTCGCCGGCCAGGTCTGCTTTCTTTTGCCACCGGTCCATACTTGTAATTCTCCGTGCCATTCATCGCAGCGGGAATTCCTTGATATGTGCCCCATCGAGGAAGGTTCCGCATGAACCGCACGTACACGAACGACCGCCCCGCCCGCTCCCGTGACGGCCGTGCCGACGCCGGAAGGGGCGGCAGCGGCTACGGCTCGCAGGCACCGCGCCGTACCGGCGGGCCCGTCCGCTCCGGCGGTTACGGCCGTCGGCCCGCCGCCGTGCAAGGTGAGTTTGCGCTGCCCAGGACGATCACCCCCGCGCTGCCCGCCGTCGAGGGCTTCGCTGGTCTCGACATGCCCGAGCAACTCCTGGCCGAACTCGGCAAGCAGGGTGTGACCGCACCGTTCCCGATCCAGGGCGCGACGCTGCCGAACTCCCTGGCGGGCCGTGACGTCCTGGGCCGCGGCCGCACTGGTTCCGGCAAGACCCTCGCCTTCGGCCTCGCCCTGCTCGCCCGCACCGCCGGACAGCGTGCCGAGCCCCGCCAGCCGCTGGGACTGATCCTCGTACCCACGCGTGAACTGGCACAGCAGGTCACCGACGCGCTGACCCCGTACGCCCGCTCCGTGCGGCTGCGGCTGGCCACGGTGGTGGGCGGCATGTCGATCGGCCGGCAGGCCGGTGCGCTGCGCGGCGGAGCCGAGGTCGTCGTCGCGACCCCGGGCCGGCTCAAGGACCTCATCGACCGCGGCGAATGCCGGCTGAACCACGTCGGCATCACAGTGCTGGACGAGGCCGACCAGATGGCCGACATGGGTTTCATGCCCCAGGTCACCGCGCTGCTCGACCAGGTGCGCCCAGAGGGGCAGCGCATGCTGTTCTCCGCCACCCTGGACCGCAACGTCGACCTGCTCGTGCGCCGCTACCTGACCGATCCCGTCGTGCACTCCGTCGACCCGTCGGCCGGTGCGGTCACGACGATGGAGCACCACATCCTGCACGTCCACGGCGCCGACAAACATGCCGCCACGACCGAGATCGCCGCCCGCGACGGCCGCGTGATCATGTTCCTGGACACCAAGCACGCCGTCGACCGGCTGACCCAGGACCTGCTCAACAGCGGGGTGCGGGCCGCCGCGCTGCACGGCGGCAAGTCGCAGCCCCAGCGCACCCGCACGCTGGCGCAGTTCAAGACCGGGCACGTCACCGTGCTGGTGGCGACCAACGTCGCGGCACGCGGCATCCACGTCGACAACCTCGACCTGGTCGTCAACGTCGACCCGCCGACCGACCACAAGGACTACCTCCACCGCGGCGGCCGTACCGCCCGCGCCGGCGAGTCCGGCAGCGTCGTCACCCTGGTCACGCCGAACCAGCGCCGAAGCATGGTCCGCCTCATGTCGGACGCCGGAATCCGGCCGCAGACCACCCAGATCCGCTCGGGCGACGAGGCCCTGAACCGGATCACCGGCGCCCAGGCCCCGTCCGGCATCCCGGTCGTCATCACCGCACCGGTGGTCGAACGCCCCAAGCGCAGCGCCACCTCCCGAGGCCGCCG
>NZ_JOIU01000087.1 GCF_000720135.1 Streptomyces sp. NRRL S-1022
CGGATGTCTTCGCCGGCCAGGTCTGCTTTCTTTTGCCACCGGTCCATACTTGTAATTCTCCGTGCCATTCATCGCAGCGGGAATTCCTTGATATGTGCCACATCGAGGAAGGTTCCGCATGAACCGCACGTACACGAACGACCGCCCCGCCCGCTCCCGTGACGGCCGTGCCGATGCCGGAAGGGGCGGCAGCGGCTACGGCTCGCAGGCACCGCGCCGTACCGGCGGGCCCGTCCGCTCCGGCGGTTACGGCCGTCGGCCCGCCGCCGTGCAGGGTGAGTTTGCGCTGCCCAGGACGATCACCCCCGCGCTGCCCGCCGTCGAGGGCTTCGCTGATCTCGACATGCCCGAGCAACTCCTGGCCGAACTCGGCAAGCAGGGTGTGACCGCACCGTTCCCGATCCAGGGAGCGACCCTGCCGAACTCCCTGGCGGGCCGTGACGTCCTGGGCCGCGGACGCACCGGTTCCGGCAAGACCCTGGCCTTCGGCCTCGCTCTGCTCGCCCGCACCGCTGGTCAGCGTGCTGAGCCCCGCCAGCCGCTGGGGCTGATCCTCGTCCCGACGCGTGAGCTGGCACAGCAGGTGACCGACGCGCTGACCCCGTACGCCCGAGCCGTGCGGCTGCGGCTGGCCACGGTGGTGGGCGGCATGTCGATCGGCAGGCAGGCCGGCGCGCTGCGCGGCGGTGCCGAGGTCGTCGTCGCGACACCGGGGCGGCTCAAGGACCTCATCGACCGCGGCGACTGCCGGCTGAACCACGTCGGCATCACCGTGCTGGACGAGGCCGACCAGATGGCCGACATGGGTTTCATGCCGCAGGTCACCGCGCTGCTCGATCAGGTGCGTCCGGAGGGGCAGCGGATGCTGTTCTCCGCCACCTTGGACCGTAATGTCGACCTGCTGGTGCGCCGCTATCTGACCGACCCCGTCGTGCACTCGGTCGACCCGTCGGCCGGTGCCGTCACGACGATGGAGCACCACGTTCTGCACGTCCACGGCGCCGACAAGCACGCCGCCACGACCGAGATCGCCGCCCGCGACGGCCGGGTGATCATGTTCCTGGACACCAAGCACGCCGTCGACCGGCTGACCCAGGACCTGCTCAACAGCGGCGTACGGGCCGCCGCGCTGCACGGCGGCAAGTCGCAGCCCCAGCGCACCCGCACGCTGGCGCAGTTCAAGACGGGACACGTCACCGTGCTGGTGGCGACCAATGTCGCGGCACGCGGCATCCACGTCGACAACCTCGACCTGGTCGTCAACGTCGATCCGCCGACCGACCACAAGGACTACCTCCACCGCGGCGGCCGTACCGCCCGCGCCGGCGAGTCCGGCAGCGTCGTCACGCTCGTCACGCCGAACCAGCGCCGAGGCATGGTCCGCCTCATGTCGGACGCCGGAATCCGGCCGCAGACCACCCAGGTCCGTTCGGGCGACGAGGCCCTGAGCCGGATCACCGGCGCCCAGGCCCCGTCCGGCATCCCGGTCGTCATCACCGCACCGGTGGTCGAACGCCCCAAGCGCAGCGCCACCTCCCGAGGCCGCCG
>NZ_JOIU01000088.1 GCF_000720135.1 Streptomyces sp. NRRL S-1022
GCATGGAAGGGATCTACCAGCTCATCCGTGCCGAACAGCGCATCACCGCCGCGGTGCCGGACGCGGAGATAGCCGCCGACATCTGGGACCTGCCCGACCGTCTGCGACCGGTGCCGGTCGTGGTCCTGGTCGATGAGGTCGCCGAACTCGCCCTGTTCGCCAGCAAGGACGAGGAGAAGCGGCGCGACCGCATCATCACCGCCCTGGTCCGCCTCGCCCAGCTCGGCCGTGCGGCCGGCATCTACCTGGAAATCTGCGGCCAGCGCTTCGGCTCCGAACTCGGCAAGGGCGTCACCATGCTCCGCGCCCAGCTCACCGGCCGCACCGCCCACCGCGTCAACGACGAGACCTCCGCGAACATGGCCTTCGGCGACATCTCCCCGGACGCCGTCCTCGCCGCCATCCAGATCCCCGCCGAACTGCGCGGCCTGGCCATCGCCGGGGACTCGACCGGTGGCTGGCACCGTATTCGCGCCCCGCACACCTCGCTCCGGCAGGCCGTCAACACCTGCAACCGCTATGCCGACCGCACCCCGGACCTGCCCGAGCTGGCCCCCTTCCGGCCCGAGCTGACCAGTTCCTCTGAGGCCCCGGTGCCACTCTCCAAGACGGCCCCCGTCACGGCCTGACTTCCCCCGCCCCTCGATCGACGCGACCGTCCTTCGCGCCACGTCCCTACCCCTGCCATGCCTGATGAAGGGAGAACCCCCGTCATGTGCCCCGACTGCGAGGACTTCGCCCGCACTGTCCTGCTCCTGGGCCAGCTCGCCCTCTACGCCGACACCACCGGCGCCGACCTCGACTTCGTGGACGCCGTCAGCCCGTCCCTGGCCGCCTCGCTCCCGCAACCGCCGACCGGTGAGGAGTCCTGATGGCCGCCCGTCACGGCCTGCGCGTGGACGCCGTCCTGGTTCAGGCCGTTATCGCCGGAGCCTTGTCCTTCGCCCACCTGCACGACCTGGCCGCCGCTGCCGGACAGGACGGCTGGAAAGCCTGGGCCTACCCCGTCTCCGTCGACCTGCTCCTGGTCGCCGCCTGGCGACGGCTCCGCAGCGAGGGCCCGTCCCGCTTGGCCTGGTGCTGGTTCCTTATCGCCCTGTTCGCCTCGCTGGGCGCCAACGTCGCCACCGCCGGGTTCCTCGACCTGACCGATCCGCCCGCGCTGCTCCGCCTGGGCATCGCCGGATGGCCCGCTCTGGCCTTCCTCGGCGGCACCCTTCTCGCCCACTCTGCCAAGCAACCGACGACCGAACCGCCGGCACCCGCCGCGGCCCCGGAACCCGAGATCGTGGACGACCGCGAACCGGCCCCCGAACCCGCCCCGGCCCCGGAGCCCGCTACAGCCACCCAGCCCGCTCCGGCCCCGGTGGAGGAACCGGCGGCCCTTCCGCCCGCCGACCCGGCGCCCGCGGTTCCCCCCGTCCTCGTTGACCACGCCCGCAAGGTCGCCGCCGACTACCGCGACCGCACCGGCGCCCCCATCGACACCGACACCCTGCGCGCCCGCCTCGGCGTCCCGCCCCACCTCGCCGACGCCATCGCCGCC
>NZ_JOIU01000089.1 GCF_000720135.1 Streptomyces sp. NRRL S-1022
CTAGGCCGCGTTTTGAAAGTCGGTTCTGCTCCTCGTCCGGCATCGCGATGATCGCGGTGTGGGGCGAGGGGATCTTTCTGACGGGCAGTGGGCTGTGCTGGAGCCGCTGTTGCCGGTCGCGGTGCTGGGGCGGCCGTCGTTGGGCCGGCGGAAGCTGATCGACGGGATCCGGTGGCGGGTGCGAACCGGTGCTCCGTGGCGGGATCTGCCGTCGCAGTACGGGCCGTGGCAGACGGTCTACGGACTCTTTCGCCGCTGGCAACGCGACGGCACCTGGCCCGAACTGCTGACCCGGCTGCAAGCCCGGGCGGACGCGGACGGGCTGATCACGTGGGAGGTCAACGTCGACTCCACGATCTGCCGGGCCCATCAGCATGCCGCAGGCGCCCGCCGCGACGGCCAGGTCCAGAAGGAACCGCCGGGCGGAACCCAAATCGAGCCCGAGGACCACGGCCTGGGCCGATCACGGGGAGGCTTCACCACGAAGATCCATCTGGCCTGCGAGCAAGGCCAACGGCCGCTGTCTCTACTGGTCACCGCAGGCCAGCGAGGTGACAGTCCTCAGTTCGCCGCCGTCCTGGAAGGCATCCGGGTGCCCCGCACCGGACCGGGCCGCCCCCGTGTCCGGCCGCTGCGAGTGCGGGGCGACAAGGCGTACTCCTCCCGCGCCAACCGGGCCTACCTGCGAAAGCGCGGAATCCGCTGCACGATCCCGGAGCCTGCCGACCAGGCCGCCAACCGCAAGCGGCGGGGGAAAGCCGGCGGGCGGCCTCCCGTCTTCGATCGCGAGGACTACAAGGCCCGGCACGCGGTCGAGTGCGGGATCAACCGGCTCAAGCGCAACCGCGCGGTCGCCACCCGGTTCGACAAGCTCGCCGTCCGCTTCGAAGCCACCGTCCTGATCGCCGCGATCGGCGAATGGCTGTGACTGGCCTGAGCTGTCGGTTCCTCATGCCATGCTGACCGCGACCAGGGTCGACAGCGAGGGAGGGGCAACGATGGGGGCTCAGTACTACGGCGCCGACAGCGAGAACGGCGACCGGATCGACGACCCCTCCGAGGACGCGTTGTTCATGATGATCAGCGACCTCAACGACTCCGACAACAGCTTCGTGGTCGTCCAGCCCGACGAGGACGACCCCGTCTGGTTCGCCTCCGTGGCCGTCCTCGATGAAGGCGGCTACGAGATCGTCCGCCGTGACACCACCCGCAACGAGCACGAGGTCACCACGGCGACCAGCATCAACGACATCGCCCGCGACCTCACCATCTGGTTGGCCGCCCGCGACTTCCCCGGACGGCCAACCAGGCAGGTCAGCGAGTTCTAAAACACGGCCTAG
>NZ_JOIU01000090.1 GCF_000720135.1 Streptomyces sp. NRRL S-1022
CCCGTGCGGGCCAGCGACATGCCCAGCGAGGACGGCAGGGAGACCTCCAGGCGCTTGCCGCCGACCTCGACGACGACCGTCTCGCGGCCCAGCTCCTCCTCCGCCTCG
Organism: Streptomyces sp. NRRL S-1022; assembly: GCF_000720135.1. Classification (GTDB taxonomy): domain Bacteria; phylum Actinomycetota; class Actinomycetes; order Streptomycetales; family Streptomycetaceae; genus Streptomyces. Next base: position 109 of record NZ_JOIU01000090.1, read on the forward strand.
GCGTCGGCCGGAGCGGCGAAGGGCTTGATCTCGTTGACGAACTCCGTCTCGATCCACCGGGTGTGGACCGTGAAGGGGCCGGCGGAGCCGGTCAGTTCCGGCGCGAACGCCGCATCGCGTACCACCACGCGGTGGAAGGGGATCGCGGTGGCCATGCCCTCGACCTGGAACTCGTCCAGCGCACGGGCGGCCCGCTCCAGGGCCTCCTTGCGGGTACGGCCCGTCACGATCAGCTTGGCCAGCAGCGAGTCCCACGCCGGGCCGATCACGCTGCCGGACTCCACACCCGCGTCGAGACGCACACCCGGACCGGACGGCGCGTCGAACCGGGTGACCGTGCCGGGCGCCGGGAGGAAGTTGCGGCCCGGGTCCTCGCCGTTGATCCGGAACTCGAACGAGTGTCCGCGCAGTTCGGGGTCGCCGTAACCGAGTTCCTCGCCGTCGGCGATGCGGAACATCTCGCGGACCAGGTCGATGCCGGCGACCTCCTCGGTCACCGGGTGCTCGACCTGGAGACGGGTGTTGACCTCCAGGAAGGAGATCGTGCCGTCCTGGCCGACCAGGAACTCACAGGTGCCCGCACCCTCGTAGCGGGCCTCCTTCAGGATCGCCTTCGAGGCCCGGTACAGCTCGGCGACCTGCTCCTCGGACAGGAACGGCGCCGGGGCCTCCTCCACCAGCTTCTGGTGACGGCGCTGCAGGGAGCAGTCACGGGTGGAGACGACGACCACGTTGCCGTGCTTGTCGGCCAGGCACTGCGTCTCCACGTGCCGGGGGCGGTCCAGGTAGCGCTCGACGAAGCACTCGCCGCGGCCGAACGCGGCCACCGCCTCGCGCACCGCCGAGTCGTACAGCTCCGGGACCTCTTCCAGGGTCCGGGCGACCTTCAGACCACGGCCACCGCCACCGAAGGCGGCCTTGATCGCGATCGGCAGACCGTGCTCCCGGGCGAACGCCACCACCTCCTCCGCCCCCGAGACGGGGTCGGGGGTGCCGGCGACCAGCGGCGCGCCGGCCCGCTGGGCGATGTGCCGGGCGGCGACCTTGTCGCCCAGGTCGCGGATGGCCTGCGGCGGCGGGCCGATCCAGATCAGACCCGCGTCCAGGACCGCCTGCGCGAACTCGGCGTTCTCCGACAGAAAGCCGTAGCCCGGATGGACGGCGTCCGCCCCGGACTC
>NZ_JOIU01000091.1 GCF_000720135.1 Streptomyces sp. NRRL S-1022
GAGACCCACCGCCATGCAGGTCCCGCTCTGGTTCGCCCTGGCCGTCGTCGGCTACCTCGGCGTCAAGCTCATCCGCCCGCCCGCCTGGCTCATCGCCGTCCTCCTCCTCGGCGGCTACCTCCTCGCCGACAGCGTCCTCGCCCCCGCCATCGACACCGCCCTCACCAAGTAGCGAAGGGAGAACCCCCATGCTCCGCCCGAAGATCCCCACCATGCCAACCCCGACCGGACTCGTCTCCCCGCCCGCCGTCATCGAGCCGACCACCGTGACCCAGCACCACCCCACGCCCGCCCCGGCCCCGGCCGCCCAGGTCCCCTCCCGACCCACCGTCCAGCTCACCCCCGGCACCGCCCTCGCCCTCGTCGGCGGCGGCACGGCCGTGGTCCTGGTCGTCGGCGCCGTCCTGGTCTCCATGCTCCTGGCCGTCGCCATCACCGGCGCATCCGTCGCCGTCTGCGCCGTGGTCATCCGCTCGCTCATCTCCTCCCAGCACCGCCGCTGAACGGTCCCAGGGGCGACGCACAAGCCGCCAAGCACGCCGCCGCTCCTGGGACCGGGTTCCGCCAACCCAACCGCCATCGCCAAAGGGACACAGACATGAACCTGCACATGGCCGCGAGCATCGTGCCGTTACTCGGCTGGGCCGTGCACGGCGGCATCCTCACCCGCCGCCTCCTCTCCGCCCGCCGCGACCCGCTCACCGGCCTCCTCACCCGCGCCGGATGGACCACCCGCGCCGAACACTGCATCCGCCGGCACCCGACCGCCGCCGTCCTCCTGGTCGACCTCGACCACTTCAAGACCCTCAACGACACCCACGGCCACGCCGCCGGGGACGCCGCCCTCGCGGAGATCGCCGCCCGGCTGCGCACCTGGTGCGGACGCAACGGCACCGCCGGCCGCCTGGGCGGGGACGAGTTCGTCGCCGTGATCCGGGACCTGGCCGCCGCCGACCTCGACGCGCTGACCGCCGCACTTCACCAGCCGCTGCCCTACGCCGGGACGTCGCTCCCGCTGGCCGCCTCGGTCGGCGTCTGCCCCGTCGCGGAGCTGGCGATGCCGCTCCTCACGGACGCCCTCGCCGCCGCCGACGCGGCCATGTACGCGACCAAGGGCCGTACCCGCCGGGGCTCCCGCACCACTCGCTGAAAGGCCACCGGGTGGCGCACAAGCCGCCAAGCACGCCGCCACCCGGGGCCGTTCCTTCCAACCGCAATCGAAAGGAACCACCATCATG
>NZ_JOIU01000092.1 GCF_000720135.1 Streptomyces sp. NRRL S-1022
GGACAACCCTTACGAGCTCGTGCACGGTAGGCGGGGAGGCGTCGAGTTCTCGATCGTCGATCATGGTTGTGTGGTGGGGAACGCGTCTCGTGCAGCGATCATCAGCGACCGGAGGATCACGGGTCTGTCGGCTGAGGTGATCGCTGAACTCGTCGCAGAGGTAGGCCCGTTGTGGCACGCTCGACACCAGGCCAAGCTTGCGTCCAGGCCACGGAAGCGGGCTGTGGGCGCGGGCGCGAAGCACCGCCTGGTGTTCGTCGACCGGCTTCTCGCCACGCTCGTGCATCTCCGCCACGCCACCACGCACGACGTGCTGGCCTGCTGGTTCGGTGTCGACCGCTCCACCATCACCCGTGCCATCGGCGAGGTGCGGCCGCTGCTCGCCGAGCGAGGCTGCACCATCAGCCCCGGAGTGCGGCTGCGGACCCTCGCCGAGGTCGTCGACCATCTCGGCGCCAGCGGGAAGACCGGCATCATCGACGGAACCGAGATCCGGGTCCGGAGGCCGGCCGCCGGCCGCAAGGACCGGGACAAGTTCATCTCCGGCAAGAGCAAGCAGAACGCGGTCAAGACCATGGTCGTCACGGGCGGCGACGGCCGGGTGCTCTTCTGCAGTCCGACTCAGCACGGCAGCTGCGCGGACATCACCCATGCCCGCCAGTTAGGGCTGGTCAGGCTCCTGGAGGGCGGCCCGGCCGTAGAGATTCTCGCTGATGCCGGCTATCAGGGTCTGGGTGCGCAGACCGGCGGGCGCGTGGTGACGCCACCGCACCGCAAGTTCAAGAAGAACGCCCCGGACTGGTACGAGGAGATGCACGAACGACAGCGCAAGGCGCACTCCTCGCGGCGCATCCGCGTCGAGCACGGCATCGCGCATTTGAAGAACTGGCGGGCGCTGGGGCGCCCCCTCGGCCGCCGCGAGCACATGAGCGACACCGTGCAAGCCGTCGCCGCCCTGCTGTCCCACCAGCAGACCGCCGACCTGGCCCCGGCACGAACAATGTGAAACGCCAGGTCCCACCGAGGCACACGAC
>NZ_JOIU01000093.1 GCF_000720135.1 Streptomyces sp. NRRL S-1022
GGTTTGGAGGGGGCTGGGGGTTGGGGCTGGCGTCGGAGGTCGGGTGCGGGGGCCGGTGCTGTGGGCCGTCGCGGGGTGCGGGTGCGGGTGCGGGTGCTGCGGGCTGTTGCCGGCTGCGTGGGTGGGGGCCGGCTGCGTGGGCGGGCCGGTGCGTGGTGCGTTCTTGCCGAGTGCAGACGCGGTGACCGTGCCGGTGCTGTTGCCCCTTGCCGGACGGGACGGTGGGGTGCGCTGATGCGGACCGCCGCCGGGCGCGCGGCTGAGCGCTGTGGCTCGTGGCGTCCACGTGGCCGGAGCCGCGGCAGGGGGCGGCGCCCGTCGACGCGGGCGCGCTACTTCTTCGCCGGCTTCGCTTCCTTCGCCGCCTTCGCCGCCGCCTTCATCTCCTGTTTGTGGGCGCGGACCTTGGCGAGCGACTCGGGGCCGGTGATGTCGGCGACGGAGCGGAAGGACTTCTCCTGGCCGTAGGTTCCCGCGGCCTCACGCCAGCCCGCGGGGGCGACGCCGAGCTGCTTGCCGAGCAGGGCCAGGAAGATCTGCGCCTTCTGCTTCCCGAACCCCGGCAGGTCCTCCAGCCGCCGCAGCAGCTCGCTCCCGCTGCCGGCGTCCCGCCAGACCGCCTCTGCGTCCCCGTCGTAGTGCTCGACGAGGTACTGGCACAGCTGCTGGATCCGCTTGGCCATGGAGCCGGGGTAGCGGTGCACCGCGGGCTTGTCGGAGAGCAGCGCGGCGAAGGCCTCAGGGTCCATCGCCGCGATCTCGTGCGCGTCCAGATCCGCGGCGCCGAGCCGGTCGGCGATGGTCCGGGGCCCCTTGAACGCCCACTCCATGGGGATCTGCTGGTCCAGCAGCATCCCGGTCAGCGCGGCGAGCGGGGACCGCCCGAGCAGCGCGTCGGCCGCCGGGTCCTGGGCGAGGTGCAGGGTGACGTCCATGCGTCGATGATCCCGCGCCCCCACCGCCCCCGCGCGCCCGGCCCACCCACCCCCCGCACGCGCCCACCC
>NZ_JOIU01000094.1 GCF_000720135.1 Streptomyces sp. NRRL S-1022
GTGCGAGGTCGGCGCGTCGACATGCAGCGTCGGCGGCAACTGCCCGTGCCGCATCGCCATCACCATCTTGATCACACCAGCCACACCGGCCGCCGCCTGGGTATGACCGATGTTCGACTTCACCGACCCCAACCACAACGGCTCATCGCGCCCCTGACCGTACGTCGCCAGCAGCGCCTGGGCCTCGATGGGATCGCCGAGCGTCGTCCCCGTACCGTGCGCTTCCACCGCATCCACGTCCGCCGTCGACAGTCCCGCGTTCGCCAGCGCCTGACGGATCACCCGCTCCTGCGACGGACCATTGGGCGCCCCGAGACCGTTGGAGGTGCCGTCCTGGTTCACCGCCGAACCCCGCACCACCGCCAGCACCCGGTGACCGTTGCGACGGGCGTCCGACAACCGCTCCAGCAGCACCAGACCCGCACCCTCACCCCAGGCCGTACCGTCGGCTGCCTCGGCAAACGCCTTCACCCTGCCGTCGGGAGCCAGGCCGCGCTGGCGCGAGAACTCCGTGAACCCCAGCGGGGTCGCCATCACGGTCACCCCGCCGGCCAGGGCCAGCGAACACTCCCCCGAGCGGAGCGCCTGCGCCGCCAGATGGATCGCCACCAGCGAGGACGAGCAGGCGGTGTCCAGCGAGACCGCCGCGCCCTCCAGCCCCAGCAGGTAGGCGATCCGGCCGGAGGTCACGCTGGTCGCGGCGCCCGTACCGAGATAGCCCTCGGCGTCGGCGGGTGCCCGGTCGCCGTAGCCGGAGGACCAGATGCCGGTGAAGACGCCCGTCTGGCTGCCCCGCAACGACGTCGGATCGATCCCCGCATCCTCGAACGTCTCCCACGCCGTCTCCAGCAACACCCGCTGCTGCGGATCCATCGCCAACGCCTCACGCGGCGAAATCCCGAA
>NZ_JOIU01000095.1 GCF_000720135.1 Streptomyces sp. NRRL S-1022
AGTGAGGACCCTTTGCGGCCTGCTCCGCGTGCGGGCCGATGCCGGCCAGGTCATGTCCCGTTGGGTGGTGTAGTCACGGCAGCTGTTTCGATTCCGGTTGCGGCGTGATCTGCGGCTCGGGTGAGGTCGGCTGGGCGGTGAAGAGTTCGGCCATGGAGGCTTCGGAGAGGTAGCGGCGGTCGAAGACCTGCCATTCGTCGTGGAGTTCGGCCAGGACGGCTGCGGCGAGTCGCTCCAGGGCGGCGGGGTTGGGAAAGACTTGGACGACGTCGGCCCGCCGTTTGATCTCCCGGTTCAGCCGCTCCAGCGGGTTGGTCGACCAGATCTTCTTCCAGTGCGCGGGCGGGAAGTCTGCGAAGGCTGTGATGTCGACCGCGGCGTCCAGCAGCAACTTCTTGACCTGCGGGAACTGTCGTCCGAGCATGTCGGCGACCACGTTCAGCTGGGTGCGGACAGCCGCGGCGGTGGTCTGCGCGAAGATGGTGCGGATGGTGGCCGCGACCATCTCGCCAGAGCCTTTTTCGATCACTGCGAAGACGTCGCGGACGAAGTGAACACGGCAGCGTTGCCAGGCCGCGCCGAGGAAGACCGCGCGGATCGCGGCGACCAGGCCGCTGTGGCTGTCGGAGATGACCAGCTGGACGTTCTCCAGGCCACGGGCCCGCAGACTGCGCAGGAACTTCGTCCAGAACGGCTTCGACTCGCTGTCGCCGACCATCACACCGAGGATCTCGCGGTGCCCGGTGGCGGAGATACCGGTCGCGATGACCACCGCTTGCGAGGCAATCCGGTGATTCACGCGGGCCTTGCAGTAGGTGGCGTCCAGGAAGACGTAGGGGAAGACGGTGTGATCCAGCGGCCTTTCCTTGAACGCGGTCAGTTCCTCATCC
>NZ_JOIU01000096.1 GCF_000720135.1 Streptomyces sp. NRRL S-1022
GACGACGACCGTGCAGACCGCTGGACGTGCGGTGGACGTTCCGGAGATCGCGGATCCGTCCCGGGTGGCGCCGAAGGACGCGCGGGAGTTGTCGAAGCTGTTCTTCGACCGGCTGGCGGTGCTGGAGGAGGGTACGCCCGAGTACCAGGGCGCGCGGAACACGCTGATCGAGATGAACATGTCCCTGGTCCGTTATGCGGCGGGGCGGTTCCGCAGCCGTGGGCCGGAGGAGATGGAGGACATCGTCCAGGTCGGCATGATCGGGCTGATCAAGGCGATCGACCGGTTCGAGCTGACCCGGGAGGTGGAGTTCACCTCGTTCGCGGTGCCCTACATCGTGGGTGAGATCAAGCGGTTCTTCCGGGACACCTCCTGGGCGGTGCACGTGCCGCGGCGGCTGCAGGAGGCGCGGGTGCAGCTGGCCCGGGCCAACGAGGAGCTGCGCAGCCGGCTGGGGCGGACGCCGACGACCCGGGAGCTGTCGGAGCTGATGAGTCTGCCGGAGGACGAGGTGGTGGAGGCGCAGCTGGCGTCCAACGGCTACCGGTCGGCCTCGCTGGACGCGGCGATCAGCGGCAGCGAGGACGGTGAGGCGGCGCTGGCGGACTTCATCGGTGACGAGGACCAGGCGCTGGGTCTGGTGGAGGACTTCCACGCGCTGGCCCCGATGATCGCGGAGCTGGACGAGCGGGACCGGAAGATCATCCACTGGCGGTTCGTGGAGGAGCTGACCCAGGCGCAGATCGGCGAGCGCCTCGGCGTCTCCCAGATGCACGTCTCCCGGCTGATCACGCGACTGCTGGGCCGGCTGCGCGAGGGCATGCTCAGCACCACCTGA
>NZ_JOIU01000097.1 GCF_000720135.1 Streptomyces sp. NRRL S-1022
GACTTGTAGCAGGAGCCGTTGTCGGTCAGGACTCGTTCGACGGTGATGCCGTGGGCGGTGAAGAAGGCGTTCGCCCGTTGCCAGAAGCCGGCGGCGGTTTCCTTGCGCTCGTCGGTGAGGACTTCGCTGTAGGCCAGGCGGGAGTGGTCGTCGACGGCGGAGTGGATGAACGAGTAGCCGATCACCGGCTTGCAGCTGCGGCGTCGGTCGGTGGTGGCGAGTTTGTTGTCCATGGCCTGGCGGCGGTCCATGACCTTGTGACCGCCGCCGTCGGGGATGTTGCCGAGCTTTTTGATATCGACGTGGACGAGTTCGCCCGGCCTGTCGCGTTCGTAGCGGCGGACGACCTGTCCGGTGGGTCGGTCGAGCCAGGCCAGGCGGTTGAGGCCGTGGCGGGTCAGGATGCGGTGCACGGTCGAAGCGGGCAGGCCCAGAACCGGTCCGATGCGGGCGGGACCGAGCTTGCGGTCGGTCCGCAGACGGCAGACTCGGGCCTCGAGCGCGGGCGGGGTGCGGTGGGGTGTGGTTCTCGGCTTGCTGGAGCGGTCGTGCAGGCCGGCCTCGCCCTCGGCCCGCCAGCGGCGGATCCACTTGTGGGCGGTGGGCCGCGATATGCCCATCTCGGCCGCCACGTGCGCGACGGGACGGCCGGACAGGACGCGTTCGACCAGGATCCGCCGGCCGTGAACGGTCAGACGGGCATTACGGTGGGACACGAAGACCTCCGTGTGCGGTGCAGCTTAGACACCTCCACCACACCGGAGGTCTTCGCCATGATCAAGACCCCGGCCCTGTTAACAACGCTCGTGATCAATACACCTAGGC
>NZ_JOIU01000098.1 GCF_000720135.1 Streptomyces sp. NRRL S-1022
TTCGGGATTTCGCCGCGTGAGGCGTTGGCGATGGATCCGCAGCAGCGGGTGTTGCTGGAGACGGCGTGGGAGACGTTCGAGGATGCGGGGATCGATCCGGCGTCGTTACGGGGCAGCCAGACGGGCGTCTTCACCGGCATCTGGTCTTCCGGCTACGGCGGCAGCCCCGACCAGGCACCGCCCGACACCGAGGGCTACCTCGCCACCGGCATCTCGCCGAGCATCACCTCCGGCCGGGTCTCCTACCTGCTGGGCCTCCAGGGCCAGGCCGTGTCCGTCGACTCCGCCTGCTCCTCGTCACTGATGGCGATCCATCTCGCCGCGCAGGCAGTGCGCTCGGGGGAGTGCACACTCGCCCTGGCCGGCGGGGTGACCGTGAGCGTGACCCCCCTGCAGTTCACGGAGTTCTCCCGCCAGCGTGCCCTGGCCCCTGACGGCCGGTGCAAGCCCTTCTCGTCGACGGCTGATGGTACGGCGTGGGGTGAGGGCGCCGGCTTGGTGCTGCTGGAGCGGTTGTCGGACGCCCGTCGCAACGGTCACCGGGTGCTGGCGGTGGTGCGGGGTTCGGCGGTGAACCAGGACGGGGCGTCCAATGGGTTGACCGCGCCCAACGGCCCCTCCCAGGAGCGGGTGATCCGGCAGGCGTTGGCGAATGCCGGGCTGGAGCCGTCCGAGGTGGATGCGGTGGAGGCGCACGGTACGGGGACGACGCTCGGCGATCCCATCGAGGCGCAGGCGCTGCTGGCGACCTATGGCCGGGACCGGGTGGAGCCGTTGTGG
>NZ_JOIU01000099.1 GCF_000720135.1 Streptomyces sp. NRRL S-1022
CGGCATGACCGGGAAGTGGAAGGCCATGTGGCACTCGTCGCCGCCGGCCGAGAAGTCGCCGAAGTAGTCGACGACGTCCTCGGGCCACTGGTTCGCCTCGGCGAGGAGCACCTTGTCGGGATACTGGGCGTCGATCTCCTTGCGGACCCGCTTCAGGAACTCGTGGGTGGCGGGCAGGTTCTCGCAGTTGGTGCCCTCCTGCTGGTACAGGTACGGCACCGCGTCCAGCCGGAACCCGTCGATGCCGAGATCGAGCCAGAACTTCAGTGCGGAGATCATCTCCTCCTGCACCGCCGGGTTCTCGTAGTTGAGGTCCGGCTGGTGCGAGAAGAAGCGGTGCCAGTAGTACTGCTTGCGTACCGGGTCGTACGTCCAGTTGGAGACCTCGGTGTCGACGAAGATGATCCGTGCGTCCTGGTACTGCTTGTCGTCGTCGGCCCAGACGTAGTAGTCCCCGTACGGACCGTCCGGGTCCCGCCTCGACTCCTGGAACCACGGGTGCTGGTCGCTGGTGTGGTTCATCACGAAGTCGATGATCACGCGCATGCCGCGCTGGTGGGCGGCGTCCACGAACTCCACGAAGACGGCGCGTTTGAACCAATCCGGGTCCCGGTCCTTGGCGGGAGTGTCCTCGAAGGTGTCCGGAACGGGCTCATTGACGATCATGTTGTGGGTGACCCTCCGATCTGCGGGGTGGACGGTCGCAGGACGGTGAAGACATGCGCGGGCCTATGACCCGGTTCGAGGCGCACATAGTTGGCCCTGCCCCAGTAGTAGGTCTCGCCGGTGAGCTCGTCGCGCACCGGCACGGACTCGTGCCAGTCCAGGCCGAGTTGCGGCATGTCCAACGAGACCGTTGCCTCCTGGGTGTGGTGGGGGTCGAGATTGACGACCACCACGACCGTGTCCGCTCCCGTGCTCTTGCTGTAGGCGATCACCGCGTCCTGGTCGGCGTGATGGAAGTGCAGGTTCCGTAGCTGCCGCAGTGCCGGGTGCCGTCGCCGGATGGTGTTGAGCCGGGTGATGAGCGGTGCGATGGTCCGGCCCTCGCGCTCGGCGGTCGCCCAGTCCCGGGGCTTGAGCTGGTACTTCTCCG
>NZ_JOIU01000100.1 GCF_000720135.1 Streptomyces sp. NRRL S-1022
CGGAGAAGTACCAGCTCAAGCCCCGGGACTGGGCGACCGCCGAGCGCGAGGGCCGGACCATCGCACCGCTCATCACCCGGCTCAACACCATCCGGCGACAGCACCCGGCGCTACAGCGCCTGCGCAACCTCCGTTTCCATCCGACCGACAACGATGCCGTGCTCGCCTACAGCAAGAGCACCGGGTCGGACACGGTCGTCGTGGTCGTCAACCTCGACCCGCACCACACCCAGGAGGCCACGGTCTCGTTGGACATGCCGCAACTCGGCCTGGACTGGCACGCCGCCCTGCCCGTGCACGACGAACTGACGGGCGAGACGTACCACTGGGGCAGGACCAACTACGTGCGTCTCACGCCCGGCCGGGCCCCGGCGCACGTGCTCCACGTCGGGCGATCGACGCCCCAGATCGGAGGGCCCGCAGCGTCATGACCGTCAACGACCCCGTACCGGACACCTTCGAGGACACCCCCGCCAAGGACCGGGACCCGGAGTGGTTCAAACGCGCCGTCTTCTACGAGGTCCTGGTCCGCTCCTTCCACGACAGCAACGGCGACGGCGTCGGCGACCTCAAGGGCCTGACCGCCAAGCTCGACTACCTCCAGTGGCTCGGCGTCGACTGTCTCTGGCTGCCGCCGTTCTTCCAGTCGCCGCTCCGGGACGGCGGTTACGACGTCTCCGACTACACCGCCGTCCTCCCGGAGTTCGGCGACCTCGCCGACTTCGTGGAGTTCGTGGACGCCGCCCACCAGCGCGGCATGCGCGTGCAGGAGGAGATCCTGGCCGCCCTGCGCTTCTGGCTGGACCTGGGCATCGACGGCTACCGCCTGGACGCGGTCCCCTACCTCTACGCCGAGGAGGGCACCAACTGCGAGAACCTGCCCGCCACCCACACCTTCCTCAAGCGGGTCCGCCGCGAGATCGACGCGATGTACCCGGACACCGTGCTGCTGGCGGAGGCGAACCAGTGGCCCGAGGACGTCGTCGACTACTTCGGCGACTTCTCGGCCGGCGGCGACGAGTGCCACATGGCCTTCCACTTCCCGGTCATGCCG
>NZ_JOIU01000101.1 GCF_000720135.1 Streptomyces sp. NRRL S-1022
TTCGGTGATCTCCGCCTCGGAAGCGGCCACGGCGACCATCGCACCGCCCGCCGGCAGGGCCTGCATCAGCCGGCCCCGCGCCGCCACCAGCGCCGCCGCGTCCTCCAACGACAACACCCCGGCCACATGCGCCGCGACGACCTCACCGATGGAATGTCCGGCCACGACGTCAGGCCGCACACCCCACGACTCCACCAGCCGGAACAACGCCGACTCCACCGCGAACAACCCGGCCTGCGTGAACACCGTCCGGTCCAGGAGCTCCGCGTCACCGAAGACCACATCCCTGACGGGGAGTTCCGCGCCGAGGTGCCCGTCCAGGGCGGCGCACGCATCGTCCAACGCCCGCGCGAACACCGGATACCGGTCGTACAACTCGGAGACCACGTCCTCGCGGCTCTCGGCGACGATCACGGCCCGCTCGGAGAGCACCGCTCGCCGGGACACCAGCGCCCCCGCGACAGCGGCGAGCGGCGCGTCGGTCTCGTCCACGAACGCGGCCAACCGCCCCGCCTGCCCCGCCAGCGCACCCGTGCTCCGCGCCGACACGACCACCGGCACCACACCGTCGGCCGGGACCACCGGCTCGGCGGTCGGCTCCTCCGGTGCCTGTTCCAGGATCACGTGCGCGTTGGTGCCGCTGACACCGAACCCGGAGACGCCCACCCGGCGCGGGCGGTTCGCGTCCGGCCACTCGCGGGGCTCCGTCAGCAGTTCGACCGCGCCGTCCGACCAGTCGACCTGCGAGGTCGGGGTGTCGACGTGCAGGGTGGCCGGGAGGACGCCGTGCCGCATGGCCTGCACCATCTTGATGACACCGGCGACGCCCGCGGCCATCTGGGTGTGTCCGATGTTGGACTTCAACGAGCCCAGCCACAGGGGCTGTTCGCGGTCCTGGCCGTAGGTCGCGAGGAGGGCCTGCGCCTCGATCGGGTC
>NZ_JOIU01000102.1 GCF_000720135.1 Streptomyces sp. NRRL S-1022
GGAGCGGGAGTTGATCCTGGCTTCCGCCGGTACGCAGGGGCCGGTGGTGCCGGTGTCGGGGACGCTGCACGCGCTGTTCGAGGAGCAGGCGGCGCGGACTCCGGACGCGGTGGCGGTGGTCGCGGGCGGGGTGTCGCTGTCGTACCGGGAGGTGGACGAGCGGGCGAACCGGCTGGCGTGGCACCTGCGGTCGCTGGGTGTGGGTGCGGAGTCGCTGGTCGGGGTGTGCCTGGAGCGGGGTCCTGAGCTGGTGCCGGCGCTGATCGGTGTGCTGAAGTCGGGTGCGGCGTATCTGCCGCTTGATCCGGTGAATCCTGCCGAGCGGTTGTCGTTCATGCTCGCGGACGCGGGGGCGCGGGTGGTGGTGACCGAGTCGGGTCTGCTGCCGGTGCTCGACGGCTTCGAGGGCGAGTCGGTGGTCCTGGACGAGCTGGAGTCCGAGCGGGTCGATGCCCTGCCCGGGGTGTCGGGTCCGGACAACGCGGTCTACGTCATCTACACCTCGGGTTCGACGGGCCGCCCCAAGGGTGTCGTCCTCAGTCACGCGAATGTGGTGCGGTTGTTGGAGACGGCTCAGGAGCACTACGCGTTCGACGGTTCCGATGTGTGGTCGATGTTCCACTCGTACGCCTTCGACGTGTCGGTGTTCGAGATGTGGGGTGCTCTCGCGCATGGCGGGACGCTGGTCGTGGTGCCGCGT
>NZ_JOIU01000103.1 GCF_000720135.1 Streptomyces sp. NRRL S-1022
CGCATCGACCGCCTCCCGGAACACCGGCTCCGAGCCGTACAACTCCCCGCCCATACCCACCCACTGCGCACCCTGCCCCGGAAACACGAACACCGACCGACCCAACGAACCGGCCACACCCGTGCTGACGCTGGGGTCTCCGTCGGCGAGGGCGGCCAGTTGCGCCATGAGGTCGGTCCGGGTGCTGCCCACCAGGGCCGCCCGGTGGGCGAGCATGGTGCGGGTGGTGGCGAGGGCCCGGCCGATCGCGGCCGGCCTGAGTCCGGCGTGGGCGGTGATGTGGTCCGCGAGTCGTCGCGCCTGGGCTCTGAGGGCGTCGTCCGTCTTGCCGGACAGCAGCCACACGGTGGGCTCCGTGGAGTCGGAGTCGTCCGCGGCGGGTTGTTCGGGGGTTTCTTCCGGGAACTGTTCGATGACGACGTGGGCGTTGGTGCCGCTGGCCCCGAAGGCCGAGATGCCCGCACGGCGGGGACGCCCCGTCTCCGGCCACGACCGGGCCTCGGTCAGCAGCCGGATGTCACCGGTGTCCCACTCGACATGCGGCGTGGGCTCCTGGACGTGCAGCGTCGGCGGCAGTTGACCGTGCCGCATCGCCATGACCATCTTGATCACACCCGCCACACCGGCCGCCGCCTGCGTGTGCCCGATGTTCGACTTCACCGACCCCAGCCACAACGGC
>NZ_JOIU01000104.1 GCF_000720135.1 Streptomyces sp. NRRL S-1022
GCGCCGTGGGTGGTGACCAGGTGGCGGGCCAGTACCGTGCCCAGTGTTCCGGTGGCGCCGGTGATCAGGATGGTGCCCTGGTCCCAGTTGACGGCGCGTGCGGTGCCGGTTCCGGTGGCGGGGTCGGTGCTTGTGCGGGTCAGGCGGGGGACGTGAATGGTCCCGGTGCGTATGGCCAGTTGGGGTTCGCCGCTGCTGAGGATCCGCGGGGTGTCGAGGTCGGTTCCGGGTTCGAGGTCCGCCAGGACGATGCGGCCGGGGTGTTCGGTCTGGGCGACGCGGACCAGTCCGGTCACGCCGGAGGCGGCGAGGTCGGTGACGTCCTCTCCGGTGACGGCGGACAACGGACGCAACGTCAGACCGTCCACGGTCGCCACCGGCGCACCCGTGCCGTCGGCCACCGTCAGCGAGGCCTCCAGGGTCTCGGCCTCCTGGTCGGACACGGTCAGGCGGACACGCAGCGAGGCGGCGCCCACCGCGTGGAGGGTGACACCCGACCACGCGAAGGGCAGCCGGGCCCGGCCCGCCACGTCGACGACGCCGGGCAGCAGTGTGTGCAGGGCGGCGTCCAGCAGTGCCGGGTGCAGCAGGTAACGCCCCGCCTCGGCGCGCAGCGCCTCCGGGAGGGCCACCTCGGCGAACACCTCGCCCTCGCCCAGCCAGGCCCGCCGCAGCCCGCGGAACGCCGGACCATAGGCGTAACCCAGCTCCTCCAGATGCTCGTAGACA
>NZ_JOIU01000105.1 GCF_000720135.1 Streptomyces sp. NRRL S-1022
GCTGCACCCGGCGCCCGGCATGCCGGCGGTCAACTGCACCGCGCAGTTCGGTGTGCCCGGGCCCTGGCACGAGCGACTGCCCCATTTCCGGGCCGAGTTCGTCCCGAGCAGTGGCGCCGAGCTCCAGTCGGAGTACCTGCTGCCCAGGCCCCAGGCCCTGGAGGCGCTGCACGCGCTCGACGCGATCCGGGCGACGCTCGCACCCGTCACGCAGACCTGCGAGGTGCGCACCGTGGCCGCCGACAGCCAGTGGCTGAGCCCGGCGTACGGGCGGGACACCGTGGCGCTGCACTTCACCTGGGTCGAGGACACCGAGGCCGTGCTGCCGGTGGTGCGGCGGCTGGAGGAGGCCCTGGACGCCTACGGCGCCCGGCCGCACTGGGGCAAGGTCTTCACCATGCCGGCGCCGGCGGTGCGGGGGCTGTACCCGCGGCTGGGCGACTTCCGGGCGCTGGCGCGGGCGCTGGACCCGGCGGGGAAGTTCACCAACGCGTTCGTGCGGGACGTGCTCGAGGGCTGATCTCCGCCACGCGTTTCGTGCCGGCCGCACCCTTGGGGCCACTGGGTCAGGGACTTTTACGGACCCCTTTCCTAACCCCTTGTCGAAAGTCCTCCGCAGGCCATAGCCTTGCGCCGCGCCGGAGAGTCCCGGCCGTGAGGGGAGTTCGATGA
>NZ_JOIU01000106.1 GCF_000720135.1 Streptomyces sp. NRRL S-1022
TTGACGGATGCGCTGGGTGAGTTGAAGGAGCTGGGCGGTTTCGGCACGTCGGGTGCGGGGCGGGGTTTCGGTGAGATCGCTCTGTCGGGTCTGGAGCTGGGGCATGAGGGGTTGACGGGTGAGTTCTCGTCGTTCTGTGAGCGCTGGGAGTGGGGGGTGCGGTCGCTGATCGCGGAGGGCAACGGGTTCGCGCAGAAGACGGGGCTGGCGGCGGGGACGTACTACGAGACGGACAAGTACGTGGAGGGCACGGTGAAGGTGGCCGAGAACGCGGCCGTCGGTAATCCGTACGCCTCCGAGGAGGACGTGGAGAAGATGGGTTACGGCGACATCGCCACGTCCGGTGCGTACGGCGGGGATGTGGATTACAGCAAGGAGTCCTTCGAGCAGGCGTGGGCCACCAGCAAGCAGGGCTGGAAGACGGCCGCGGACGATGTGATGACCTCGCACACCATCGGGCCGGTGCCGGGTATGGGTGTGGGTGATCTGCGCGAGGCGCTCGGGGACGGGGACGAGCGGTCGCGGGGGGCTGAGCGCTGATGGGCATCGGGGATGTGACCAACGCGGTCCTCGGGGGGGCTGAGGACCTCTACGACAAGGGCAAGAAGAAGCTCGGCGAGGGTGTCGACTGGGCCACGGACAAGGTCGGCCACAAGCTGGACGAGGCCGG
>NZ_JOIU01000107.1 GCF_000720135.1 Streptomyces sp. NRRL S-1022
GCGCCGTGGGTGGTGACCAGGTGGCGGGCCAGTACCGTGCCCAGTGTTCCGGTGGCGCCGGTGATCAGGATGGTGCCCTGGTCCCAGTTGACGGCGCGTCCGGTGCCGGTGCGGGTGTCGGTGCCGGTGCCGGTGCGGGTGTCGGTGCCGGTGCGGGTGTCGGGGTCGGTGCTTGTGCGGGTCAGGCGGGGAACGTGGGTGATTCCGGCGCGTACGGCCAGTTGGGGTTCGCCGGTGCTGAGGATCCGCGGGGTGTCGAGGTCGGTTCCGGGTTCGAGGTCTGCCAGGACGATGCGGCCGGGGTGTTCGGTCTGGGCGACGCGGACCAGTCCGGTCACGCCGGAGGCGGCGAGGTCGGTGACGTCCTCTCCGGTGACGGCGGCACGAGGGCCTCCCGGTCGGGGTCCACCACGCCGGGCAGCAGTGTGTGCAGGGCGGCGTCCAGCAGTGCCGGGTGCAGCAGGTAACGCCCCGCCTCGGCGCGCAGCGCCTCCGGGAGGGCGACCTCGGCGAACACCTCGCCCTCGCCCAGCCAGGCCCGCCGCAGCCCGCGGAACGCCGGACCATAGGCGTAACCCAGCTCCTCCAGATGCTCGTAGACATGTGGTCGGCCAGCCAGGGATGGGTGCGCAGCGAGATGCGGCTGGTCAGCACGTACTCGTCCCGGGCGGCCAGACCCAGCGAGGCACCCAGGATGGGGTGCCCGACGGCCCTCAGCCCCAGCCCCTCGGCGTCGGCGGGGGCGTCGACGGGGTCGAGCCAGTAGCGCTCGCGCTGGAAGGCGTAGGTGGGCAGGGGTGCCGGGGCCGCGGCCGCGGGACGGAGGTAGGCCTGCCAGTCGACCGGCACGCCCGCGGTGAACGCCTGGGCCATGCCGGAGACCAGGCTGCGGGTTTCGTCGTGGTCGCGGCGCAGGAGGGGGATGGTGGTGGTGTCGTCGAGTGTGTCCTGGGTGAGGGCGGTGAGGACGGCGTCGGGGCCG
>NZ_JOIU01000108.1 GCF_000720135.1 Streptomyces sp. NRRL S-1022
CACCCCACATCTCGAACACCGACACGTCGAAGGCGTACGAGTGGAACATCGACCACACATCCGAGCCGTCGAACGCGTAGTGCTCCTGAGCCGTCTCCAACAGCCGCACCACATTCGCGTGACTGAGCACGACACCCTTGGGGCGCCCCGTCGAACCCGACGTGTAGATCACGTACACGGCGTTGTCCGGACCCGACACCCCGGGCAGGGCATCGACCCGCTCGGACTCCAGCTCGTCCAGGACCACCCGCTCGCCCTCGAAGCCGTCGAGCACCGGCAGCAGACCCGACTCGGTCACCACCACCCGCGCCCCCGCATCCCCGAGCATGAACGACAACCGCTCGGCAGGATTCACCGGATCAAGAGGCAGATACGCCGCACCCGACTTCAGCACACCGATCAGCGCCGGCACCAGAGCAGGACCCCGCTCCAGACACACCCCGACCAGCGACTCCGCCCCCACACCCAGCGACCGCAGGTGCCACGCCAGCCGGTTCGCACGCTCGTCCACCTCCCGGTACGACAGCGACACCCCGCCCGCGACCACCGCCACCGCGTCCGGCGTCCGCGCCGCCTGCTCCTCGAACAGCGCGTGCAGCGTCCCCGACACCGGCACCACCGGCCCCTGCGTACCGGCGGAAGCCAGGATCAACTCCCGCTCC
>NZ_JOIU01000109.1 GCF_000720135.1 Streptomyces sp. NRRL S-1022
GATCTTGACCTGGTCGTCGGCCCGGCCCAGGAACTCCAGGCTGCCGTCGGGCCGGCGCCGGGCCAGGTCGCCGGAGCGGTAGAGGCGGGCGCCGGCCGGGCCGAACGGGTCGGGCACGAACCGTTCGGCGGTCAGCTCCGGCCGGTTCAGATAGCCCCGGGCCACGCCCGGACCCCCGACATGGATCTCGCCTCGGGTGCCGTCGGGCACCAGCTGACCGTTCTCGTCCAGCAGATGGATCGTGAGGTCGCTCAGCGGTCGGCCGATCGGATTGCCGGCGCCCGGAGCGAAGTCGCGCTGGGTGAGCCGGTGGTAGGTGGTGTGGACGGTGGTCTCGGTGATGCCGTACATGTTCACCAGCGCCACCCGGCCCAGACCCCACCGCTCGGTCCACGGCGTGAGTTCGCCGACCTCCAGCTTCTCCCCGGCGAAGACCACCGAACGCAGGGCCAGCCGGCCGATGCGCTCGTCACCGGAGGCGGCCGCCGACACCAGCGAACGGAACGCCGACGGCGTCTGGCTCAGCACCGTCACCCGCTGCTCCACCAGCAGGTCCAGGAACTCCTCCGGCGACCGCGTCACCTCACGCGGCACC
>NZ_JOIU01000110.1 GCF_000720135.1 Streptomyces sp. NRRL S-1022
AACACCGCACAGCCCACGGACTGCCCGCCACCTCCCTCGCCTGGGGCCTGTGGAACCAGACCAGCACCATCAGCGGCGAACTGAACGAAACAGACCTGCAGCGCATCAAGCGCCTGGGGCTCCTGCCGCTGCGCGCGGACGAGGCGATGGAGCTGTTCGACGCCGCCCTCGCGGGCAGCGAACCGGTCCTCGCGGTCAGCCGCATCGACACCGCGGCCCTGCGCGCACGGCACGAACCGCCGAGCCCGCTCCTGCGCGCCCTGGTCCCCGCCGGACCGCGACGCGCGAGCGACGCGCGGGGCGCGGCCGCCTCTTCGCCGGCCGAGCGTCTGGGCAGCCTGTCCCCGGAGGAACGCGAGCAGGCCCTCACCGACCTGGTACGCACCCAGGTCGCCACGGTCCTCGGGCACGCCGACGCCACAGCCGTCGACGTCCAACGTGCCTTCCAGGAGCTGGGCTTCGACTCCCTGACCGCCGTCGAACTGCGCAACCAGCTCAACAACGCCACCGGCCTGCGCCTGCCGAGCACCCTCGTCTTCGACCACCCCAACTACCCGGGCGGTGTGTCCTCTCCCGAGGACCTGTGGGAACTGGTCGCGGGCGGGGTCGACGCCATCAGCGAGTTCCCGTCCAACCGGGGCTGGGACATCGAGAAGCTCTACGACCCGGACCCGGACCAGGTGGGCACGTCGTACGTCCGCCAGGGCGGCTTCCTGCACGACGCCGACCTGTTCGACCGGGAGTTCTTCGGCATGTCGCCGCGCGAGGCGACCGCCACCGACCCCCAGCAGCGCCTGCTGCTGCCTGCTCCTCCTCGCTGGTGGCCCTGCACATGGCCGCGGCCGCGCTGCGCAACGGCGAGTGCGATCTGGCCCTCGCCGGCGGTGCCACGGTCATGGCCACGCCCACCACGTTCGTGGAGTTCTCGCGTCAGCGCGGTCTGTCCGCCGACGGCCGCTGCAAGTCCTTCTCCGACGACGCCGACGGCACCGGCTGGTCCGAGGGCGT
>NZ_JOIU01000111.1 GCF_000720135.1 Streptomyces sp. NRRL S-1022
TGGTACGAGTTCTTCCCCCGTTCCGAGGGCACGGCCGAGCAGCCGCACGGCACGTTCCGCACGGCCGCGCGCCGGCTGCGTGCGATCGCGGACATGGGCTTCGACGTGGTGTACCTGCCGCCGGTCCACCCCATCGGCACGACCTTCCGCAAGGGCCCCAACAACACGCTCACGGCCGGTCCGGACGACGTCGGCGTGCCCTGGGCGATCGGCTCCCCCGTCGCGTTCGACGCCGACATGGACGGGCTGGTCACGGAGACCGTGCGGATCCTGCGGCACTGGATGGCGCACGGGGTGCGGATCTTCCGGGTGGACAACCCGCACACGAAGCCGGTGGTGTTCTGGGAACGGGTCATCGCGGAGGTCAACCGCAGGGATCCCGATGTGATCTTCCTGGCGGAGGCGTTCACGCGGCCGGCGATGATGCACACGCTGGCGCAGATCGGCTTCCAGCAGTCGTACACCTACTTCACCTGGCGCAACAGCAAGCAGGAGCTGACCGAGTACCTGACGGAGCTGTCGGGCGAGGCCGCGGCCTGGATGCGGCCGAACCTCTTCGCCAACACCCCCGACATCCTGCACGCCTACCTCCAGCACGGCGGGCGGCCCGCGTTCGAGGTCCGGGCCGTGCTCGCCGCCACCCTCTCCCCCGCCTGGGGCATCTACTCCGGGTACGAACTGTGCGAGAACACCCCGCTGCGCGAGGG
>NZ_JOIU01000112.1 GCF_000720135.1 Streptomyces sp. NRRL S-1022
CCACCACGCCGCATCAACCCGTTGCCCACCAGCAACGGATGCGGACCCACCTCCACAAACCCCGTCACACCCTGCCCCGCCAGCCACTCCAGAGCATCGGCGAACCGGACCGGCTCCCGCACCTGCCGCACCCAATACCCAGGCACCCCCATGTCCACCGGACACCCGGCCACCGTCGAGACCACCGGAATCACCGGCTCACCGAACGACAAACCCGCCGCCACCTCACCCAGCTCCCCCAGCACCGGATCCATCCGCGCCGAATGAAACGCATGACCGACCGCCAGCCGCCCCACCCGACGCCCACGACCACGCCACACCTCACCCACCGCCACCACCGCAGCCTCGTCCCCCGACACCACCACCGCATCCACCCCGTTGACCGCCGCCACCTCAGCCCCCGGCACCAACGACCCCACCACCTCCTCCACCGACGCCTGCACCGACACCATCGCCCCACCACCGGCCAACCCCTGCATCAACCGGCCCCGCGCCCCCACCAGCACACACGCATCCTCCAACCCCAAAACACCAGACACACACCCCCTCCCCGTCCTCGAACAACACCCCGACCGGCAACCCCAACAAACCGCACACCTCGTCCAACACCCGCGCGAACACCGGAAACTCGCGGTACAAACCCCGCCCCATCCCCACCCACTGACCACCCTGACCAGA
>NZ_JOIU01000113.1 GCF_000720135.1 Streptomyces sp. NRRL S-1022
GTCGAAGGCGCCGTCGTTGAAGATGTTGCAGTTCTGGTAGATCTCGATCAGGGCCGTGCCCGGGTGGTCGGCGGCGGCGCGCAGCACCTCGGTCAGGTGTTTGCGGTCGGAGTCGATCGTGCGGGCCACGAAGGACGCCTCCGCGCCGATCGCCAGCGACACCGGGTTGAACGGCGCGTCGAGCGAGCCCATCGGTGTCGACTTGGTGACCTTGCCGACCTCGGAGGTCGGCGAGTACTGGCCCTTGGTCAGGCCGTAGATCCGGTTGTTGAACAGCAGGATCTTCAGGTTGACGTTGCGGCGCAGGGCGTGGATCAGGTGGTTGCCGCCGATGGACAGCGCGTCGCCGTCCCCGGTGACGACCCACACGCTCAGGTCCCGCCGCGAGGAGGCCAGACCTGTGGCGATGGCGGGGGCGCGGCCGTGGATGGAGTGCATCCCGTAGGTGTTCATGTAGTACGGGAAACGGGAGGAACAGCCGATGCCGGAGACGAAGACGATGTTCTCC
>NZ_JOIU01000114.1 GCF_000720135.1 Streptomyces sp. NRRL S-1022
GAGGCGAACCAGTGGCCCGAGGACGTCGTCGACTACTTCGGCGACTTCTCGGCCGGCGGCGACGAGTGCCACATGGCCTTCCACTTCCCGGTCATGCCGCGGATCTTCATGGCCGTACGGCGGGAATCCCGCTACCCGGTCTCCGAGATCCTCGCCAAGACCCCCGCGATCCCGTCCAGCTGCCAGTGGGGCATCTTCCTGCGCAACCACGACGAGCTGACCCTCGAAATGGTCACCGACGAGGAACGCGACTACATGTGGGCCGAGTACGCCAAGGACCCGCGGATGCGCGCCAACATCGGCATCCGCCGGCGCCTGGCACCCCTGCTCGACAACGACCGCAACCAGATCGAGCTGTTCACGGCCCTGCTGCTGTCCCTGCCCGGCTCGCCGATCCTCTACTACGGCGACGAGATCGGCATGGGCGACAACATCTGGCTCGGCGACCGCGACGCCGTCCGCACCCCCATGCAGTGGACACCCGACCGCAACGCCGGCTTCTCG
>NZ_JOIU01000115.1 GCF_000720135.1 Streptomyces sp. NRRL S-1022
GAACGAAGCGGTCTCCGAGGTGAACCGGTCCCCGGTGAGCTGCATCCCGTCACCCGAGTCCCCCGCGAACCGGATGATCACCCGGTCCAGACGCCGCACTTGCTTGGACACTGCCACGGTTCAGTCCTTGATCTCGCAGAGGACGGCGCCGGCGGTGACGGAGGCGCCCACCGTGGCGTCGAGGTCCTTGACGGTGCCGGCCTTGTGGGCGTTGAGGGGCTGTTCCATCTTCATGGCCTCCAGGACGACGATCAGGTCGCCTTCCTGGACTTCCTGGCCTTCCTCGACGGCGATCTTGACGATCGTGCCCTGCATGGGCGAGGCGAGGGTGTCGCCGGAGGCGACCGGACCGGACTTCTTCGCCGCGCGGCGCTTGGGCTTGGCCCCGGCCGCCAGACCCGTGCGGGCCAGCGACATGCCCAGCGAGGACGGCAGGGAGACCTCCAGGCGCTTGCCGCCGACCTCGACGACGACCGTCTCGCGGCCCAGCTCCTCC
>NZ_JOIU01000116.1 GCF_000720135.1 Streptomyces sp. NRRL S-1022
TGCCCGCGGCGGCGTCGAGGTGGCCGACGTTCCCCTTGACCGAGCCCACCGTGCACGAGCCTCCCTCCAAAGCCCGCTCCAACGCCTGGAACTCGATGGGATCTCCCAGCACCGTGCCTGTGCCGTGTGCCTCCACGTAGTCGAGGTCACTCGGTCGCAGACCCGCGCTCGCGATGGCCGCGCTGATCGCGCGTGCCTGGCCGGTCACGCTGGGAGCGGTGAAACCCACCTTGACGGCACCGTCGTTGTTGACCGCTGATCCCCTGATCACGGCGTGGATGGTGTCCCCGTCGGCCAGTGCGTCCTCCAGCCGCTTCAGTACGACGACCCCCAAGGCTGCGACAGGCTGTGTGCACGGCAACCAGCGCTGTGGAACATGCCGTCCGCAGCGAGATGCTGGGGCCGGTCAGGTTCAACTTGTACGAGACCCTCGTGGAGAGGAACCCCAATTCGTTGCCGAGGAGGATGCTGGTGAGCCCGACCGTCTCCGCGAGCTTCCGGTCCGCGTGGACACGCTGTACATAGCGATTGGTTCCCGCCCCGCCGAAGACGCCGATGTCGCCGTCGTACTGGGCCGAGTCGTAGCCCGCGTTCTCCAGCGCCTGCCAGGCCGTCTCCAGGAACAGACGGTGCTGC
>NZ_JOIU01000117.1 GCF_000720135.1 Streptomyces sp. NRRL S-1022
GACGGCGAGGACCGGCTGCTGCTGCACATGGCGCTGAAGGGGGCGCGGCTCTGACTAGGGCCTGCCGTCGAGGAGTTCAGCCACCGCCCCGATCCCCTCGGTGATCGCTCGCTCCGTCACATTGCCGAATCCCAGGACCAGTTGGGGCGGGGCCGCGGATTTCGAGGTGCGGCACTCGCTCATGCCGTACAGCCCCACCCCCCGCTCGCGTGACTCCGCCAAGACCACCGGCTCCTCGACGCCCGAGGGCAGATGCCCCACCGCGTGGAAGCCCGCCGCGAGCCCCGAGAGCCGTACCGCCGGGGCGTGTTGGGCGAGAGCCGTGACGAGTGCGGTGCGGCGGGCCGCGTACGTCGTGCGCATACGGCGCAGATGGCGGTCGTAGCGGCCGGACTCGACGAGGCGGGCGAGGGCGAGCTGGTCGAGGGCGGGTGAGCCGCGGTCGGCGATGCGTTTGAGGTCGGTGAGCGGGGCGATGA
>NZ_JOIU01000118.1 GCF_000720135.1 Streptomyces sp. NRRL S-1022
GCAGCACCGTCTGTTCCTGGAGACGGCCTGGCAGGCGCTGGAGAACGCGGGCTACGACTCGGCCCAGTACGACGGCGACATCGGCGTCTTCGGCGGGGCCAGCACGTCAGCCTACCTGGAGAATATCTTCAGCAACCTGGAACAGGGAGCGGCCCTCAAGGGGGAGAACGTCGGCCTGGGATTCGAGCTGTCGTTCCTCGCCAGCCGGGTATCCCACAAGCTCGACCTCAAGGGTCCGAGCCTTCCCGTGCAAACCGCCTGCTCCACCTCCCTCGTCGCGGTGCACCTCGCGTGTCAGAGTCTGCTGAATTACGAGTGCGACATGGCGCTCTCCGGTGCGGTGTCGTACAAGGGCGGCGCTGACCAGGGCTATGTCCATCGCGAGGGTTCGTTCCTTTCCCCGGACGGGCATGTGCGGCCCTTCGACGCGACCGCGCGGGGCACCGTCTTCGGCAGCGGCGTGGGGGTCGTCGTACTGACGGCGCCGACCGTGGCCGGGCAGGCCCGGGTCGTTACCGAGGCCATGAATGTGGCGGAAGTCCGTCCGCAGGACATCGACTACGTGGAGGGGCACGGCAGCGGGACGCTGATCGGTGACTCCATCGAGTTCCAGGCGTTGGAGCGGGCTTTGGAGGGAGGCTCGTGCACGGTGGGCTCGGTCAAGGGGAACGTCGGCCACCTCGACGCCGCCGCGGGCA
>NZ_JOIU01000119.1 GCF_000720135.1 Streptomyces sp. NRRL S-1022
CTGCGGAACCCCGTACTCCTCGGTGTGCAGCAGTTCGCAGTCCGCGTCGTATCCGAGCTCCCGAAGGATCTCGCGGTACTTCTTCCACACTGGAAGCACCGTGGGAACCTGCTCCAACACGACCACTGCGTAGGGATCGGACTTGAGCATCTTCTCGACGATCCACCGTAGGGGCTGGAGTACGAGGCCCGGACGTTCGTCGGCCCATTCCAGGTCGACGGCTCTCCCTTCCACTTCCGCCCAGGACTTCTCCAGAGCGCCGACGGTTTTGCTGCTGCCCACCAGTTCCGCCAGGTCCATCACCTCGTCGAGGGCTTTGTGGCCCTCACGGTTGCCCGCCACCGAATACGTCTGGCAGGGCGGTCCGCCGGCCAGGACACGGGCTGAGCGGACCTCGGGATCGAGCGGATCGACCTTCGCCACGTCGCCGACTGAGGTGGTGCGAAGACGGGCTGCCTCCCGCGTCGCACGGG
>NZ_JOIU01000120.1 GCF_000720135.1 Streptomyces sp. NRRL S-1022
CGCCGGGGAGAAGCTGGAGTTCGGCGAGCTGCGGCCCTGGGTGCAGCGGCTCGGCCTGGACCGGCCGGCGCTGGTGAACATGTACGGCATCACCGAGACGACCGTCCACACCACCTACTACCGGGTGGTCGACGGCGACCTGGAGAGCGGCGCCGGCAACCCGGTCGGGCGTCCGCTGAGCGACCTCACCGTTCACCTGCTGGACCGGCAGGGCCGGTTGGTGCCGATCGGGGTCCCGGGCGAGATCCATGTCGGGGGTCCGGGCGTGGCCCGGGGTTACCTCAACCGGCCGGAGCTGACCGCCGAGCGGTTCGTGCCCGACCCGTTCGGGCCGGCCGGCGCCTGCCTCTACCGCTCCGGCGACCTCGCCCGGCGCCGGCCCGACGGCAGCCTGGAGTTCCTGGGCCGGGCCGACGACCAGGTCAAGATCCGCGGCTACCGGATCGAACTCGGCGAGATCGAATCC
>NZ_JOIU01000121.1 GCF_000720135.1 Streptomyces sp. NRRL S-1022
CCCCAACAAACCGCACACCTCGTCCAACACCCGCGCGAACACCGGAAACTCGCGGTACAAACCCCGCCCCATCCCCACCCACTGACCACCCTGACCAGAAAACACAAACGCCGACCTGCCCGGAGAAGCAGAGCCCGTGACGATTCCGGGTTTTCCGTCGATCAGCGCGTCCAGGCCGGCCGGGTCCGTCAGCACAGCACGCTGCGAGAACCGAGCCCGCGCGGCCAGGTCCGCGGCCACCTCGGCCGGTGTGACCTCGGGGTGCTCGGCGAGGAACCCGCGCAGCCTCCGGGCCTGGTCGCGCAGGGCCGTGTCCGACTTCGCCGACAGCAGCCACGGCACCGGCACCGAGGCCGCAGGGGTGGCAGGGGACTCGGGCGACGCCTCCTCGGCCGGGTCCGGGGCAGGTGCCTCCAGGATCACGTGCGCGTTCGTACCGCTGTGAGCAGTGAGACGTGGCCGGCCGACCAGTGCGTGTGCCCGATGTTCGACTTCACCGACCCCAGCCACAACGGC
>NZ_JOIU01000122.1 GCF_000720135.1 Streptomyces sp. NRRL S-1022
GCATATCTGGCCAAGAACGCCTTCATCTCCTGGAAGAACGGCAGGGCGTCCTTCACCTGGGAGGACTTCCTCACCCACGTCGGCGCCCGGAAGAAGACCGTCCCGGCCTTCGACGCCTTCGACCTGTCGGCCGGCGAGAACAACGAGTTCGGCGCCGGCACCACCGCGAACCGGCACTTCACGGCGTACGGCGCGAAGAACGACACCACCGGGCTCGGCACCAGGCGGGTCGCCGCCGACATCCCCGAGAAACTGCACCTGATGAACCCGATGTACCACCTGGTGGAGAAGGTCAACGGCCGCCGCTCCAAGCACTGGTGGATCCGCCTCGGCACCAACGACTCCGACACCTCGCACGTGATCTCCGCGAACCTCGCGGCCCGCCTTCACGACCTCGGTGACGAGGTGAACCACCTCTACTACTGGGACCAGGGCCACGGCGCCAACAC
>NZ_JOIU01000123.1 GCF_000720135.1 Streptomyces sp. NRRL S-1022
GGTGAGCACCCCGGCTGTGCACGAGAACCGGGAAGGTAAACCGGTCATCCGGCCGCCGTCGGTCGCGGGCCACGTCGTCGAGGTCGTACCGATGGAGCGCGCCGTTGAGGAGGCGCTCGACGAACCCTCGGCCATGATGGCAGCGCTTGACGCGGACATCGCCCTCGCGGACAAGCAGCGCAACACAACCAGAGCGGAGTACCTGCGCGATCTGAGGAGGCGGGCGCAGGAGCAGTACACGGCGTCACCGGTCGCCCTGCTCACCCGCCGCCTCGAAGAGAAGGAGAAGGAGCGCAAGAAGTACGAGGCCGATCACCCGTCCCTCTCCGCCTACTCGCTTGAGCGTGAAGTCGGCACGCTCAAGGCGCAGATCCAGCTGTATGAGGACAACGAACGAGACCGGCTTGCCACATTTGGCGGCGACGTCGCACCCCAAGCCATGACAC
>NZ_JOIU01000124.1 GCF_000720135.1 Streptomyces sp. NRRL S-1022
GCGTGCGCCAGGGCCGCCTTCACCTTGCCCTGCGCCTCGGTGGCGGCGGTGTTGCGCTGCTTGCGGGCCTCGGCGAGCTTGTGCTGCGCGGCCTGGACGTCCGCCTTGCCCGGGTCGTCGAACTTCCCCGGATCCGGGCCCGGGTCCTCACCCGCGTCCGCCTTGGCCTTGTACGACTCGACCTTGTCCGTGTACGTGGCGAACGCGGCCTTGGACGCCTTCTCCCCCTTCTTGTAAAGCGCTACGGCCTCCTGCGCCTGCCCTTGCGCCCACTTCACCGTGTCGGCGTACGACTCCAGCGCATCCGCCGCCGCCTTGCACGCCTCCGCCGCCTGCGCCCACTTGGCGGGATGCACCCCGAACTTCTCACGGAAGGCGTCCCCGCCCTCACCCTTCCAGCCGGAGGAGTCGACCTTCTTCAGCCCCTGGCTGACCTTGTCGAAC
>NZ_JOIU01000125.1 GCF_000720135.1 Streptomyces sp. NRRL S-1022
GCGTGCGCCAGGGCCGCCTTCACCTTGCCCTGCGCCTCGGTGGCGGCGGTGTTGCGCTGCTTGCGGGCCTCGGCGAGCTTGTGCTGCGCGGCCTGGACGGTGGCCTTGCCCGGATCGTCGAACTTCCCCGGATCCGGGCCCGGGTCCTCACCCGCCTCCGCCTTGGCCTTGTACGACTCCACATCCTTGCGGTACGCCGCGAACGCGGCCTTGGACGC
Organism: Streptomyces sp. NRRL S-1022; assembly: GCF_000720135.1. Lineage (GTDB taxonomy): Bacteria > Actinomycetota > Actinomycetes > Streptomycetales > Streptomycetaceae > Streptomyces. The sequence goes on from NZ_JOIU01000125.1 coordinate 219, forward strand.
CTTCTCCCCCTTCTTGTAAAGCTCCACGGCCTCCTGCGCCTGCCCTTGCGCCCACTTCACCGTGTCGGCATACGACTCCAGCGCATCCGCCGCGCTCTTGCACGCCTCCGCCGCCTGCGCCCACTTCGCGGGATGCACCCCGAACTTCTCACGGAAGGCGTCCCCGCCCTCACCCTTCCAGCCGGAGGAGTCGACCTTCTTCAGCCCCTGGCTGACCTTGTCGAAC
>NZ_JOIU01000126.1 GCF_000720135.1 Streptomyces sp. NRRL S-1022
AGCGGTACGAACGCGCACGTGATCCTGGAGGCACCTGCCCCGGACCCGGCCGAGGAGGCGTCGCCCGAGTCCCCTGCCACCCCTGCGGCCTCGGTGCCGTGGCTGCTGTCGGCCAAGTCCGAGCAGGCGCTCCGGGCCCAGGCCCGCAGGCTGCAGGCGTACGCGGCCAAGGCCCCCGACGCGGACGGAATCGGCGCCGCGCTCGCCGCGCGGACCCGGTTCGCCCACCGGGCCATGGTGACCGGACCGGAGGCACTGGCGGCCCTGGTGCGCGGGGAGGCGCATCCCGGGCTGGTGACCGGCGAGGCCCGTGACTCGGGCAGGTCGGCGTTCGTGTTCTCTGGTCAGGGTGGTCAGTGGGTGGGGATGGGGCGGGGTTTGTACCGCGAGTTTCCGGTGTTCGCGCGGGTGTTGGACGAGGTGTGCGGTTTGTTGGGG
>NZ_JOIU01000127.1 GCF_000720135.1 Streptomyces sp. NRRL S-1022
GATCTTGACCTGGTCGTCGGCCCGGCCCAGGAACTCCAGGCTGCCGTCGGGCCGGCGCCGGGCCAGGTCGCCGGAGCGGTAGAGGCGGGCGCCGGCCGGCCCGAACGGGTCGGGCACGAACCGCTCGGCGGTCAGCTCCGGCCGGTTCAGATAGCCCCGGGCCACACCGGGGCCGCCGACATGGATCTCGCCGGGCACGCCGATCGGCACCAACCGGCCGTCCGCGTCGAGGAGATGGACGGTCAGGTCGCCCAGGGGCAGCCCGACCGGGTTGCCGGCGCCGTTCTCCAGGTCGGTGTCGACCACCCGGTAGTAGGTGGTGTGGACGGTGGTCTCGGTGATGCCGTACATGTTCACCAGCGCCGGCCGGTCCAGGCCGAGCCGCTGCACCCAGGGCCGCAGCTCGCCGAACTCCAGCTTCTCCCCGGCG
>NZ_JOIU01000128.1 GCF_000720135.1 Streptomyces sp. NRRL S-1022
GCTCTGCGGTCCCTGCCAAGAAGCGCTTCATTGATTATCCGCGCGCGGGCAAGTACGGCGTGGCGCGATGGATGCCGTCGTGGAAGCTGGTGACAGGCCTGTTCATCGGCTTCGTCGGCAGCCTCGTGGCAGTCGCGGGCATCGGCTACGCCATGGTGAGCGTCCCGAACGTGGCACTCGCTGCGAAGGCGCAGAACAACGTCTTCTACTGGAACGACGGCAGCGAGATGGTCGCCACGGGTGGCGAGACGAACCGCCAGGCCGTCAACCTCTCGCAGATCCCCAAGGCGATGCAGTACGCCGTCGTCTCCCAGGAGAACAAGACCTTCTACACCGACAGCGGCATCGACCCGAAGGGCATCGCCCGCGCGGTCTTCAACATGGCCAGCGGCGGTGCGACGCAGGGTGGCTCCACCATCACCCAGC
>NZ_JOIU01000129.1 GCF_000720135.1 Streptomyces sp. NRRL S-1022
CCGCATGATGACCGCCGACCTGCACCGCATGACGGGGGCCTACGCCCTGCACGCGCTGTCCGACGAGGAGCGCGCCGCGTTCGAGCGGCACCTCGCGGCCTGCGAACCGTGCGCCCAGGAGACCGCCGAGCTGTGCGCCACCGCGGCCCGCCTCGCGCTCGCCGTCTCCGTCACTCCGCGCCCGGTGTTGCGCGAGCAGGTGCTGCACCGGATCACGACCGTCCGGCAGGAGGCCCCCGGCGGGCCGACGCCGATCCGCGCCGAGCGCGCGGGTCCGCGGGGGCGCGTGCTGTCCCGGTGGGCGCTGGCCGCATGCCTCGCGGCGGCGGCCGCGCTGCCCTTCTCCGAATACTGCCTGCCCCGCCTCTGAGGCGGGTGCGCACCGTGTCCGCCGCGTGAGGGGAGCGTTACGCTCCGGACA
>NZ_JOIU01000130.1 GCF_000720135.1 Streptomyces sp. NRRL S-1022
ACCTGGGGCGTCGTCGAGCTCAGCAACGTCAAGGGCCCGCTGAAGTGCTCGCTCATCGCCGTCGGCAAGAACGGCGAGCGCGAGACGATGTCCTCCTGGTCGGTCCCGAAGTGGGGCTACGGCATCCCGGACGCCAAGGCACCGGAGGCCAAGCTGCCCCTCTACGCCCAGGGCGGCGCGGCCTTCCAGCCCAACCAGATCGACCACTTCGAGGTCATGACCTTCGACGGCAAGAAGCTCGTGCAGATCGACGCGTAGTGATACGTAGCTTTGCCGGGTCCCCTTCGCGTACGGTTGACGGCTGCCCAGCACGTCAGAAGGGGGCCCGGTGGCCGCTCAGGCTCAGCAGGAAACCGCGGTCGGCTCGGATCACGACTCACGTCGCGACCGGGAGATCAGCGTCGAACAGGAACAT
>NZ_JOIU01000131.1 GCF_000720135.1 Streptomyces sp. NRRL S-1022
CCGGTGCTCGAACACGGTGCGGGCAGCCAGGGCACCGCCGACCGCCGCCCGGGTCACCTCGGGATGCACGGCGGTGAAGGCGCCCAGCCTGCGCGCCTGTTCCCGCAACGCCACCTCGGACCTGGCCGACAGCGGCCACGGCACCACCCCACCCGCGGACCCCGTCGGCACCCCGACCGGCTCCTCGGCAGCCGCCTCGATCACCACATGCGCGTTCGTACCGCTGATGCCGAACGCCGAGATGCCCGCGCGACGCAGGTGGCCGTTGTCGGGCCAGGGCCGGGCCTCGGTGAGCAGCCGGATGTTCCCGGACTCCCAGTCGACGTGCGAGGTCGGCGCGTCGACATGCAGCGTCGGCGGCAACTGCCCGTGCCGCATCGCCATCACCATCTTGATCACACCAGCCACACCGGC
>NZ_JOIU01000132.1 GCF_000720135.1 Streptomyces sp. NRRL S-1022
CTGATACCACTCACCGGCCACGATGCTCATGCCGCGAACCTACAACAACTCGAATCCAGCCAGTGCCCTTTCAGATCACTTCTACGCACCTACAGCAGGTCGAGCTTGGCCGCGTAGATGCCTGGTTGCTTGGCAGGACGATCCGAAGCGCCGTCAGCCATACGCCTTCGCACGGCCCCATCACCGCCTGCTTCACCACACATCGCGACATGCCCAGTCATAGGCAGCCGACGGGATCAGCTCGGCCCACTCACCAGGGCCAGCCATCCATGCAGCAACAGGGGTTGACCAGGATCAGGCCGCCCAGCGGCCCATCGTGATCTGGTGGATTGCTGCGCCGATCGCCATAAGGCGGCGTGAGAGTGCACGTCCGTTCAGTCACGTGCCTGGCCTTCGCTTAACCTCCGACGGCC
>NZ_JOIU01000133.1 GCF_000720135.1 Streptomyces sp. NRRL S-1022
GATTCGAGAACATCAACATCGACCTGATGCACGGCATCAACGGGCAGACGATGGAGAGCTGGGAGCACAGCCTCGACGTCGCCATCGAACTCGGCGTCACCTGCGTCTCGTTCTACACGTACATGGAGTTCGCGCAGGTCTCCACCAAACGCAGGAAGCTGCCGCCGGTCCCGGAGAAGGCCGTCGTCGACGAGATGTTCCTGTTCGCCGCCGACAAGCTCTCCAAGAACGGCTTCCTGGGCTACTACGGCGACTGCTTCGCCAAGCCCGGCTACCAGCCCAAGTACGGCGAGACGTCGTGGAGCGAGGACATCCCCATCATCCCGCTGGGCCCCACCGCGACCGGACACCTGCGCGACCACTGGTACTTCAACGAGCCCGACATCGGCCGCTACATCCAGACGGTGATGGAG
>NZ_JOIU01000134.1 GCF_000720135.1 Streptomyces sp. NRRL S-1022
GCCCAGCAGTGGGTGGTTCGCGGTGCTCTGCCCGAGGGCGACGGCGTCGGTGGCGGGGGCCGCCTGCAGCCAGTAGTGGCGGTGGTCGAAGGCGTACGTCGGCAGGTCCACGCGGGCTTCGGTGGCGCCCGTCGGGAGGACTGCCGCCCAGTTCACTTTGGTGCCGCGGACGAAGAGGTGGGCCACGGCCGCCAGGAGGGCCTGGGCCTCGCCGCGTTCGTCGCGCAGGGCCGGGACACCGACCGCGTCCACCGATTCCGTGATGGCGCCGGTCAGCGCGCCGCCGGGGCCCAGTTCCAGGAAGACCGAGCCGCCGGAGGCGGCGATGCCGTCGGCGAAGCGGACCGGGCGGCGGACGTGGCCGACCCAGTACGCCGGGTCCGACAATTGGCCCGGTTCGGCCTGCTT
>NZ_JOIU01000135.1 GCF_000720135.1 Streptomyces sp. NRRL S-1022
TCGACTCCACCGAGTGCTCGGAGCCGCAGGAGTCGTACAACGACCCCAAGAAGATCCAGCTGCCCGACTTCCGGTTCAAGTACATCGGGTCGGTCAAGGAGTGCCTGCAGGCGGCGGGCTGGCAGCTGAAGATCAAGAAGGTCGACGAGAACACGTACGGCGAGGGCTCGGTCATCGACCAGTTCCCCTCCGCCCAGACGGACCTCGACCCGAAGAACATGCCGCAGATCGAGCTCAGCGTCTCGTCGGGCAACCCGCCGTCCTGACCCGCGCCGGACGTGGAAGGGCCCGGCAGCCTCGGCTGCCGGGCCCTTTCTGCGGTTCGGGTTCTTCCAGAGGTCTCGGCTTCTTCTACAGGTACGGCCCTGTCTCTTATACACATCTCCGAGCCCACGAGACCAGAGAG
>NZ_JOIU01000136.1 GCF_000720135.1 Streptomyces sp. NRRL S-1022
GGGGGGCCCGGCCTTCGGGGTGGACGTCTCCCCCGGCATGGTGGCCGTGGCCCGGCAGGCCCATCCCGGGATCCGCTTCCACGTGGGCTCGATGACGGCGCTGGATCTGCCGGACGCCACGCTGGGCGGCGTGCTCGCCCTCTACTCGGTCATCCACGTCCCGGACGACCACCTGCCGGCGGCCTTCGCCGAGTTCCACCGCGTCCTGGTGCCCGGCGGCCACGTCCTGCTCGGCTTCCAGAGCGGCGACGAGGGGGGCCACCTGCACATGACGGAACGCTTCGGCCGGGACATCGCCCTCGACTACTACTGGCGCACGCCCGACTCCGTCGCGGAGCACCTGGTCAAGGCGGGCCTGCGCCTGCGGGCCCGCGTGCTGCGCGAGCCGACCGGGGAGGAGA
>NZ_JOIU01000137.1 GCF_000720135.1 Streptomyces sp. NRRL S-1022
GGCTTCACGAACTGGATCATGCCGCTGCAGATCGGCGCGCCCGACGTGGCGTTCCCCCGGCTGAACATGTTCGCCTACTGGCTGTACCTCTTCGGCTCGCTCATCGCGGTCGCCGGCTTCCTCACTTCCGAGGGCGCGGCCGACTTCGGCTGGTTCGCCTACTCCCCGCTGTCGGACGCGGTCCGCACCCCCGGGCTCGGTGGCGACCTGTGGACCATGGGTCTGGCCTTCTCCGGCTTCGGCACCATCCTCGGCGCGGTCAACTTCATCACCACGATCATCTGCATGCGCGCCCCCGGTATGACCATGTTCCGCATGCCGATCTTCGTGTGGAACGTGCTGCTGACCGCCGTCCTGGTCCTGCTCGCCTTCCCGGTCCTCGCGGCGGCGCTGTTCGCG
>NZ_JOIU01000138.1 GCF_000720135.1 Streptomyces sp. NRRL S-1022
CCTCCAAGCTCTGCTCGGCCTGCGGCCGCTTGCAGGACAGGATGCCGCTGAACGTCCGCACCTGGACGTGCGACAGCTGTGGCACGACCCACGACCGGGACGTGAACGCGGCGAAGAATCTCATGGCCGCCGGGCTGGCGGTGTCGGCCTGTGGAGCCGGTATAAGACCTCAACGGAGCACTCCGGGCGGGCAGTCGGCGATGAAGCAGGAAGCTGTACGGCGCGAGCCGCCGGAATCCCCCTCCTGAAGGAGGGGGAGGAAGTCAACTGTCCCTACTCGACGAGCGCATCCGGCTTGCCCTTGCTGCGCGGCCGTTCCTCGACCATCTTGCCCCAGACGATCAACCGGTACTTGCTGGTGAACTCCGGAGTGCAGGTCGTCAGCGTGATGTAC
>NZ_JOIU01000139.1 GCF_000720135.1 Streptomyces sp. NRRL S-1022
CGGCTCAAGGGCGCCGCCGAGATCGTCGCCGTCGACCCGGTCGCCTCGCGCCGCGAGTCCGCCCTCAAGTTCGGTGCCACGAGGGCGGTCTCGCCCGACGAGCTGGCCGACGCCAAGCAGCAGGTCACCGCCGGCGAGGGGTTCGACTACGTCTTCGAGGTCGTCGGCAAGTCCGCCACCGCCCGCACGGCGTACGAGAACACCCGGCGTGGCGGCACCCTCGTCGTCGTCGGCGCGGGTGCCATGGACGACTTCCTCCAACTCAACATGTTCGAGCTGTTCTTCGACGAGAAGCGCATCCTGCCGTCGATGTACGGCGGCGGCGACGTCCTGCGCTCCTACGAGCGCACCATCGCCCCTGTCTCTTATACACATCTGACGCTGCCGACGA
>NZ_JOIU01000140.1 GCF_000720135.1 Streptomyces sp. NRRL S-1022
GGCCAACTCCGCCAGCAGGTCTACGGCCGGCCCCACCACCTCCGCCGCGAACATCTCGGCCGACGACTCGTCGTACCCCGCGGCAACGGGCTCTCCGAAGTAACCGTCTTCATCGATCACCGGAGGACCGTACTGCCGGCGGCGCCTCAGCGCGTCCGCTTTTTCAGCGGAGGGCGCGCAGGAACACGGAGAACGCTCCGCAGGAAACGGTCACTACACCTCCGGCGGGGTTCTTGGAGTCCCGGATGGCTATGTGGGGACGGAGGTCGGCGACCTCGACGCAATCACCGCCGGTCCCCCCGCTGTACGACGACTTCCGCCACCGTGCCGCCGTCAGGTCATGGCTGTTCCGCATAGCGTTCCTCCCGTACGCGGGCGATCAGCGCTGCCG
>NZ_JOIU01000141.1 GCF_000720135.1 Streptomyces sp. NRRL S-1022
GCTGCTCGAGGGCCAGAAGGTGAACTTCGACATCGCGCAGGGCCAGAAGGGCCCGACGGCCGAGAACATCGTTCCGGCCTGACGCTCACGCGCAATCCGTAGCTGGGGCCCGCATCCTTCGGGGTGCGGGCCCCAGCTGCATGCGTATCCCGCGGTGGCTTTCACCCGCGGGACGCCCCGGAGGAATCCGCAGTACCACTACAAGCGGTTCCCTCAGGGTGCAGACGCATCCTGAAGCGCTGCACCGCAGCCGGCGCCCGGATCGGCACCCGGATCGCAAGGTCCCATCATCACCCATTTCAGCACCTGTGCCCACGGATGTCTTCGCCGGCCAGGTCTGCTTTCTTTTGCCACCGGTCCATACTTGTAATTCTCCGTGCCATTCATCG
>NZ_JOIU01000142.1 GCF_000720135.1 Streptomyces sp. NRRL S-1022
CGTCGTACGAGGCGCAACTCGCCGAGCAGGGAAGGACGTTCGAGGAGCGGCTGGCCGAGCAGGCCAAGTCCTACCAGGTGCAGCTGGCCGAGCAGGCCGACGGCTGGCAGGAGCAACTGGCCCACCAGCAGGACGCCGTGGCCCGCCTCGCCAACGAGCAGCTGCCGGACGCGCTGAAGCGGCTGCGCGAAGGCGACGCCATCGACGACCTGCTGCCCGCCCCCAACCAGTGCGCCAAGGTCGGCGCCGACCTCCAGGCCGACCTGCGCAAGGTGCTGCGCACCGCACTCATCGGCGTCGAGGAGGAGTTCCTGCTCGTCGACGCCCGCACTCTCCGGGTGGTCCCCGCCGCCCCCTCCCGACGGACCGGCGCGGGGGGGCGGGCAGG
>NZ_JOIU01000143.1 GCF_000720135.1 Streptomyces sp. NRRL S-1022
GAAGGTGGTGGTTCCGGCTTCGTGGAGGGAGGTGAGGGCGTCGGTGAAGCGTACGGTGCCGCGGATCTGGTCGGTCCAGTAGTCGGGGGTGCGTAGTTCGTCGGTGGTGGCGGGGCGTCCGGTGAGGGTGGAGACGAGGGGGATGCGCGGTGGGTGGTAGGTGATGGTGGCGGCGACCTGGCGGAACTCGTCGAGGATGTCGTCCATGTGGGGGGAGTGGAAGGCGTGCGAGACGGTGAGGCGTACGGCCTTGCGGCCCTGCTCCCGCCACCGGGCCACCTGCCGTTCCACCGCTGCGGTGTCACCGGAGACGACCGTGGACAGCGGTGAGTTGACCGCGGCCACCGCGATGACGCCCGGTTCCTCGGTGAGTGCAGCGGTGACCTC
>NZ_JOIU01000144.1 GCF_000720135.1 Streptomyces sp. NRRL S-1022
CGATGAATGGCACGGAGAATTACAAGTATGGACCGGTGGCAAAAGAAAGCAGACCTGGCCGGCGAAGACATCCGTGGGCACAGGTGCTGAAATGGGTGACGCTATGGGGACCTTGCGATCCGGGCGCTGGATGCGGGGCAGCGCTTCAGGGTGCGTCTGCGCCCTGAGGGAGGAACCGCTTGTGGTGGTACTGCGGATTCCTCCGGGGCGTCCCGCAGGTGAAAGCCGCTGCGGGATACGCGTGCAGCTGGGGCCCGCACCCCGAAGGATGCGGGCCCCAGCTGCGGATTGCGCGTGAGCGTCAGGCCGGAACGATGTTCTCGGCCGTCGGGCCCTTCTGGCCCTGCGCGATGTCGAAGTTCACCTTCTGGCCCTCGAGCAGC
>NZ_JOIU01000145.1 GCF_000720135.1 Streptomyces sp. NRRL S-1022
CGGATCGATCCCCGCATCCTCGAACGTCTCCCACGCCGTCTCCAGCAACACCCGCTGCTGCGGATCCATCGCCAACGCCTCACGCGGCGAAATCCCGAAGAAATCCGCATCGAACCCCGCCGCATCAACGAGAAACCCACCCGACCGCGTATACGACGTCCCAGGATGATCCGCATCCGGATGGAACAACCCCTCAACGTCCCACCCACGATCACCCGGAAACTCCCCGATCGCATCCACCCCGCCCGACACCAACCCCCACAACTCCTCCGGCGACCCCACCCCACCCGGCAACCGGCACCCCATACCCACGATCACCACCGGATCAGCCCCACCACCCACCCCACCCACCGACACCGACGACACCACCGACACCACAC
>NZ_JOIU01000146.1 GCF_000720135.1 Streptomyces sp. NRRL S-1022
GAGCAGGACTCTGGGCCGATCGTGGCGTGCGAGAACGGGCTGTTGCGCATCCGGGACCGCGCGCTGCTGCGGCACACCCCCGGGTTTTTCAACCTCGTGTCCGTGCCGTTCGCCTACCGCCCGGAGGCGACCGCACCGGCTTGGGAGGCGTTCCTGACACAGATCTGGCCCCACGACCGCGACGCGATCGGCGCGCTTCAGGAGTGGTTCGGCTACGTCCTCTCGGGCCGCACCGACCAGCAGAAGATCCTGCTCATGGTCGGCCCGTCCCGCTCCGGCAAGGGCACCATCGCCCGCGTGCTGAAAGAGCTGGTCGGCAAGGAGAACCTCGCCGGACCCACGCTCGCCGGACTCGGCACGAACTTCGGTCTGTCCACACT
>NZ_JOIU01000147.1 GCF_000720135.1 Streptomyces sp. NRRL S-1022
GTTCGTCGGGGGTCCTTATGAGCTCGAGGACGGGGAGGCGGTAGCCGACCGCTGTGAGGTCCGTGTTGCCCAGGATGGCGCGGATCTGGTGGGAGGGGCCGCCGGTCCAGCGCCGGCCGTTCGCGAACACCTTCCAGGAGCCGTCCATCTTCAGGTGTGAGTGGAGCGTCAGACCGCCCTCGATACGGGTCAGCAGGTGCTTTCCGCGCGGAGTGACGTCCAGGACGGTACGGCCCGTGAGGTCCGCCGTGGCGAACCTGGGCACCCGGAGGTCGCTGCGGGTCAGCACCTTGCCCGCGAGGGCGACGTGCAACCGCCTCGCGGCCTGCCAGACGGTGTCTCCTTCGGGCATGGGTCAAGGGTTGCACGGTATGAGCC
>NZ_JOIU01000148.1 GCF_000720135.1 Streptomyces sp. NRRL S-1022
CTCCACATCGCTGTCCACTGTTCGGCAACGTGACGCGCCTGATCACCGTGTCGAGTGAAAGGCGTCACATGAAGGTGCCGGGTCGGGCTGTGGGAAAGGTGGGGAAAGCTGGGGACGGCGCTGGGGAGAAGTCGCCTCAGGCTGTGCACGGGATGTGCAGAACTTCCTGTTCTCCACAGAACCCCGGAGTTGTCCACCGCCTCCGCCCACAGGGTCGGTGGACAAAATCTTGCCTCTGAGCTGGGAAAACGAGGTTATCCACGGTTTCCACAGCCCCTACTACTACTCCCAACTAGAGAGAGGGAGAAGTTCGCTTCGAAGAGGGGGCTGTGCACAACTCGCCGTTCGGTGCCCGGCTGCCCCTCGTCACGACTTGAC
>NZ_JOIU01000149.1 GCF_000720135.1 Streptomyces sp. NRRL S-1022
GGGCATCCATCTGATGGCCCTCGGCGGCGACTACGACCCGCTGCACTCCTCCTTCCTCGGGGTGTCCTGCGTGGAGGCGGTCGAACAGCTGCGCGTGGACGTGTGCTTCACCTCGACGTCCGCCGTGCACGGGGGTTACGCATACCACCAGGAACAGCACATCGTGTCGGTGAAGCGGGCCATGCTCGACGCGGCCGCCCGCAACGTCCTGCTCATCGACCACACCAAGCTCGCCCGGGTCGCGCTGCACCGGGTCGTCCCGCTGTCCCGCTACGACCTGCTCCTCGTCGACGACGGGGCGTCGGCCGAGGCGCTGCGGGATCTGGACGAGCACAAGGTCCCGTACGAGATCTGCGCCACGAGAGGCACGAAGGGC
>NZ_JOIU01000150.1 GCF_000720135.1 Streptomyces sp. NRRL S-1022
CTCCGTGACCAGCCCGTCCATGTCGGCGTCGAACGCGACGGGGTAGATGTCCTGGTACTTCTTCGGCGGGTTCTCGGCGTACGCGATCGTCCCGTCCGGACGGTGCCGGAACCACTCGGGGTGCTTGTGGACCCAGGGGTGGTCCGGCGAGCACTGCAACGCGAAGTCCAGCGCGACTTCCAGGCCGAGGCGGTCCGCCTCGGCGACGAAGAAGTCGAAGTCCTCGATGGTGCCCAGGCCGGGGTGGATGGCGTCGTGGCCGCCCTCGGGGGAGCCGATCGCCCAGGGCACGCCGACGTCGTCCGGACCGGCCGTGAGCGTGTTGTTGGGGCCCTTGCGGAAGGTCGTGCCGATGGGGTGGACCGGCGGC
>NZ_JOIU01000151.1 GCF_000720135.1 Streptomyces sp. NRRL S-1022
GCCGCCGGTCCACCCCATCGGCACGACCTTCCGCAAGGGCCCCAACAACACGCTCACGGCCGGTCCGGACGACGTCGGCGTGCCCTGGGCGATCGGCTCTCCCGAGGGCGGCCACGACGCCATCCACCCCGGCCTGGGCACCATCGAGGACTTCGACTTCTTCGTCGCCGAGGCGGACCGGCTCGGCCTGGAAGTCGCGCTGGACTTCGCGTTGCAGTGCTCGCCGGACCACCCCTGGGTCCACAAGCACCCCGAGTGGTTCCGGCACCGCCCGGACGGGACGATCGCGTACGCCGAGAACCCGCCGAAGAAGTACCAGGACATCTACCCCGTCGCGTTCGACGCCGACATGGACGGGCTGGTCACGGAG
>NZ_JOIU01000152.1 GCF_000720135.1 Streptomyces sp. NRRL S-1022
GGCCGGTGGTGTGACGGTGATGGCGACGCCGGCGGGGTTTGTCGAGTTCTCGCGGCAGCGGGGGCTTGCGGTCGATGGCCGGGTGAAGGCGTTCGCCGACGCGGCCGATGGTACGGCGTGGGGTGAGGGCGCCGGCTTGGTATTGCTGGAACGTTTCTCCGACGCCCGTCGCAACGGTCACCGGGTGCTGGCGGTGGTGCGGGGTTCGGCGGTGAACCAGGACGGGGCGTCCAATGGGCTGACCGCGCCCAACGGCCCCTCCCAGGAGCGGGTGATCCGGCAGGCGTTGGCGAATGCCGGGCTGGAGCCGTCCGAGGTGGACGCGGTGGAGGCGCACGGTACGGGGACGACGCTCGGCGAT
>NZ_JOIU01000153.1 GCF_000720135.1 Streptomyces sp. NRRL S-1022
GCGCTCGCCGCCGGAGGCATCAACGCGGCCCTGGCCACCATGGATCCCGAGGACAGCTGGCAGCAGCACGCGGCGGACACGCTCAAGGAGAGCTATCTGCTGGCCGATCCCCGGACCGTGCAGATCGTCACCCAGGGCGCCGCCCGCGGCATCGACGATCTCGAGCGCTACGGCATGCCCTTCGCCCGGGAGGAGGACGGCCGGATCTCCCAGCGGTTCTTCGGGGCGCACAAGTTCCGGCGGACCGCGTTCGCCGGTGACTACACCGGCCTGGAGATCCAGCGCACCCTCGTCCGGCGCGCGGAGCAGCTCGCCATCCCTGTACTGGACGGGGTGTACATCACCCGGCTGCTGGTGCAC
>NZ_JOIU01000154.1 GCF_000720135.1 Streptomyces sp. NRRL S-1022
CGCGGTGGTGTGGCGATCATCGGGATGGCGGGGCGCTTCCCGGGTGCCCGGGACCTGACGGAGTTCTGGGAGAACCTGCGGGACGGTGTGGAGTCGATCGTCCCCCTGACCGACGGGCAACTGGTGGCGGCCGGAGTGGCCCCCGAGGTCTTCCGACAGCCGGGGTATGTGAAGGCGGGCCCCCGCTTCGAAGGGGCCGACCTGTTCGACGCCGAATTCTTCGGATACACCGCCCGCGAAGCCGAGATCATGGATCCGCAGCACCGTCTGTTCCTGGAGACGGCCTGGCAGGCGCTGGAGAACGCGGGCTACGACTCGGCCCAGTACGACGGCGACATCGGCGTCTTCGGCGGGGC
>NZ_JOIU01000155.1 GCF_000720135.1 Streptomyces sp. NRRL S-1022
CCGGTGACCTGCGGGCGGTCGGTCCGGCACGTGCCGTACACCTGGAAGCCGTTGAGGCCCAGCGGGTTCGCGTTGGACCGCTTGTGCACGGTCATCCGGACCCAGCGTACGGTGACCGGCTTCGCCAGTCCGATCTCCACCTCCCCGCCCTTGCCCGAGTCGGTCCGGTAGACCTCGGTCCACGCCTTGTGGTCCCGCGACGTCTCGACGACGAAGTCCACCGCGCAGCTGGAGAGGATCTCCTGCCCCGTGGTGTCGGTGCGCGGATTGCCGCCGGGGGCGTCGACGTAGGGCGGGTCGTCGGAGGTCGCCTCGAAAGTGAGGCGGACCGACGTGACCTCGCACAGGGCCTGGA
>NZ_JOIU01000156.1 GCF_000720135.1 Streptomyces sp. NRRL S-1022
GTGTTGATCAGTTCCTGCGCGTCCACGCTGAGGAGCGCCGCGCCGAGGATCTCGTCGGTCTCGGCATCCACGACGAACTTCATCATTCCGCGGACGTCGCCCACGATGCTGGCACGCGGCATGGCCATCAGCGCTGCGACGTCCTTGGCGGCCACGCGCACGGACCGCCCGAGGGCGTGTGCCTCCTTCTCCGTCATGCCCACCCGGGCGAGCGGCGGGGTCATGAAGAGGGTGTAGGGAACGGCGACGCGGTCGGCCGTGGACCGCTTGCCGTCGCCGGTGCCCATGATCTGGCCGGCGACGATGCGGTAGTCGTCGAGGGAGATGTAGGTGAACTGCGGTCCGCCGTTCACG
>NZ_JOIU01000157.1 GCF_000720135.1 Streptomyces sp. NRRL S-1022
GGCCTGGACGACCGGATCGAACGGGCCGCGGGCGAGCTGGCGGCGCTGATGACGGGCCTGTCCGTGAGCCTGAGCCGGCCGGTGAAGGACGACTTCACCGTGGTCCCCTTCGCCGACCAACTGGCGGCGCTGTCGTCCCCGGAGGCAGGCCGCCTTCGGTGAGAAGACGGTAGGCATCGCGTCGGGGTTGCCTCTGTGACGGTGAGAGCGCGGTAAAAAGGCTGATCGTAGGCAAGCGCGCTCGGCGGAACCGCCGCAGGCCAAGGCAGACTGGGTGCGTGTCCCAGACTGTGCTGCTCGCCGAAGACGATCGCGCCATCCGTCATGCCCTGGAGCGGGCCCTGAGCCTGGAGG
>NZ_JOIU01000158.1 GCF_000720135.1 Streptomyces sp. NRRL S-1022
GTGCTGTGTGTGTCGCTGCTGATCGTGACCTTGGACAACACCATTCTGAACGTCGCCCTGCCCACCCTGGTGAAGGAACTCGGGGCGACGACGACGCAGCTGCAGTGGATCGTGGACGCCTACGCGCTGGCGTTCGCGGGGCTGATGCTGGTGGCGGGCAGCAGCGCGGACCGGTTCGGCCGCCGGCGGGTCTTCACGGCCGGGCTCGCGCTGTTCGGGGTCACATCCGCGTGGGCGGCGTACTCCGGCTCCGTGGGCATGCTGATCGCGGCGCGCACCGGCATGGGCGTGGGCGCGGCGATGATGATGCCGGCCACCCTGTCGATCATTACCGACGTGTTCCGGGACCCCGG
>NZ_JOIU01000159.1 GCF_000720135.1 Streptomyces sp. NRRL S-1022
GTCATCAGCCGTGTCGGGGGAGGGGTGGCGCCCCACGTCGATCGCTTCGCCGGCGGGGTCGTACAGGCGGGCCTTCCACCCTCCGCTGCCCCTGCTGCTGCCGTGGTCCTCCAGCGTGTGCTCGGCGGAGCCCTCGTCGTCTATCTGGATCTTCCAGCCGTCGACCAGGGGGACGAGCACGGCGGTGTTGCCGGGGCCGGGGGAGCTGGTGAGGCTGCTCCCCCGGAACGTGGCGAGTTCCAGCGCGCGGATCAGGATTTCGCCCGCGCGGGCGGGGATGTTGCGGGCGGCTACGGGTGCGGCGTCGAGTCGTTTGCGCAGGGCGGTGACCAGCTCCAGCGGGTCCGTGG
>NZ_JOIU01000160.1 GCF_000720135.1 Streptomyces sp. NRRL S-1022
CGGGGGGGCTGAGGACCTCTACGACAAGGGCAAGAAGAAGCTCGGCGAGGGTGTCGACTGGGCCACGGACAAGGTCGGCCACAAGCTGGACGAGGCCGGCCTGCACAAGTGGGCCGACGTGGTGGAGGACTGGGGCGACGGTGTCGCCTCCGACCTGGGGGCGACGCCGGGTGAGCAGCAGCTCGGCCAGAGCGAGCAGGCGAACGAACTCGTCCACGGCGACCCGGGGAGGATCCGTGAGAGCGCCAAGCACCTGCGGGACTTCCATGGGGCGTTCGACAAGGTCAGCCAGGGGCTGAAGAAGGTCGACTCCTCCGGCTGGAAGGGTGAGGGCGGGGACGCCTT
>NZ_JOIU01000161.1 GCF_000720135.1 Streptomyces sp. NRRL S-1022
CGGGGGGGCTGAGGACCTCTACGACAAGGGCAAGAAGAAGCTCGGCGAGGGTGTCGACTGGGCCACGGACAAGGTCGGCCACAAGCTGGACGAGGCCGGTCTGCACAAGTGGGCCGACGTGGTGGAGGACTGGGGCGACGGTGTCGCCTCCGATCTGGGGGCGACGCCGGGTGAGCAGCAGCTCGGCCAGAGCGAGCAGGCGAACGAACTCGTCCACGGCGACCCGGGGAGGATCCGGGAGAGCGTCAAGCACCTGCGGGACTTCCATGGGGCGTTCGACAAGGTCAGCCAGGGGCTGAAGAAGGTCGACTCCTCCGGCTGGAAGGGTGAGGGCGGGGACGCCTT
>NZ_JOIU01000162.1 GCF_000720135.1 Streptomyces sp. NRRL S-1022
CTTGGGCGCGAACACCCGCTCCAGCCGCTCGGGTTCGATCTCACCGACCACACCGGCGTCGAAGACACCCGCCGCGTGGACTACGGCGGTCAGCCGGGGCCCGCTCCCGGTCACGCCGGTGAGCAGCGCGGCCACCGCGTCCCGGTCGGTCACGTCACAGGCGGGCACCGTGACGGACTCGGCGCCCAGCGCCTCCAGCTCCGCGACCAGCTCCGGCGCCCCCTCGGCCGCCAAGCCACTGCGGCTGACCAGGACCAGGTGCCGGATGCCGTGCCGGGTCACCAGGTGCCGGGCCAGCACACCGGCCAGCGAACCGGTACCACCGGTGATCAACACCG
>NZ_JOIU01000163.1 GCF_000720135.1 Streptomyces sp. NRRL S-1022
CGGTGTTGATCACCGGTGGTACCGGTTCGCTGGCCGGTGTGCTGGCCCGGCACCTGGTGACCCGGCACGGCATCCGGCACCTGGTCCTGGTCAGCCGCACCGGCCTGGCGGCCGAGGGGGCGCCGGAGCTGGTCGCGGAACTGGAGGCGCTGGGCGCCGAGTCCGTCACGGTGCCCGCCTGTGACGTGACCGACCGGGACGCGGTGGCCGCGCTGCTCACCGGCCTGACCGGGAGCGGACCCCGGCTGACCGCCGTAGTCCACGCGGCGGGTGTCTTCGACGCCGGTGTGGTCGGTGAGATCGAACCCGAGCGGCTGGAGCGGGTGTTCGCGCCCAAG
>NZ_JOIU01000164.1 GCF_000720135.1 Streptomyces sp. NRRL S-1022
GTGCACCACGTCGGCGAGGACGACAGTCCCAGGTGACCATGTGCAGCAAAATGCGGATGTTCACGAGACCGTGGACATCCGCTGATGGGTGCCGGGTATGGGATTCGAACCCACACGTCCTTTCGGACAGAGGTGTTTGAGACCTCCGCGTCAACCAGTTGCGCCAACCCGGCCGGACAACCCGAGAGGAGTGTACCGGGTCACCGGATGGAGCTGCAGCTAGGTAGTCTCTTGGACAGCAGTACCCCTGCCCCTGAACGAGGAGCTTCAGTGACCGCCCCCGAGTCGCCCCAGCCCGTGGACACGCCCGACGAGGACAAGTCGCACGTGCCTCC
>NZ_JOIU01000165.1 GCF_000720135.1 Streptomyces sp. NRRL S-1022
GTAGAACGGGATCGTCGTCGGGCGCGGTGTGATGCCGGCCAAGTCGGTCAGCAACTGCTCGCGGATCGCCTCGACCTGGCCGGAGTGGGCGGCGTAGTTGACGGGCAGGCGGCGGGCGCGGATGCCGTCGGCCTCACAGGTCGTCAACAAGTCGTCCAGCGCGTCCAGATCGCCCGATACCACCACGCTGTCCGCCGAGTTGACCACCGCCACCGTCAGCCGGCCGTCCCAGCGGGCCACGAACTCGGCGGCCTGCTCATGCCCGAGGCCGACCGACACCATCCCGCCCTGGTCGGCCAGCACCGCCAGCGCCCTGCTCCGTAACGCCACCACCGCCGCCGCGATCTCACCCTGCGAATGCCCCACAACGGCATCAGGCACCACACCATGAGCACGCCACAACTCCGCCAGCGCCACCATCACCGCGAACAGGGCCGGCTGCACCACATCCACCCGCTCCAGCGAGCCACCACCGACCAGCACCTCCACCAACGACCAGTCGGTATACGGCGCC
>NZ_JOIU01000166.1 GCF_000720135.1 Streptomyces sp. NRRL S-1022
GCCCGGGAGAGCTGGCGGTTCGCCGGCTCCGCGCTGACGTTCGCCGACGACAAGAGCGAGGCCCGGCGCTTCGTCCGGGCCCGGCAGTGGCGCGACACCCACGAACTGCCCCGCTTCGTCTTCGTCGTCTCCCCCACCGAACCCCGCCCCTTCTTCGTCGACTTCGACAGCCCCGTCTACGTCAACATCCTCGCCAAAGCCGCCCGCCGCCTCGCCCGCAAGGACCCCGAAGCCCGCCTCACCGTCACCGAGATGCTCCCCACCCCCGAACAGACCTGGCTCACCGACGACCAGGGCCACCGCTACACCAGCGAACTCCGCCTCGTCGCCGTC
>NZ_JOIU01000167.1 GCF_000720135.1 Streptomyces sp. NRRL S-1022
CTCCTACGACGCCTACCGCGCCCGCGTTCCGGCGCTCCTGCCGAGGCTGCGCCCCGCCCCGGCCGGGCCCCGCCAGGTCGGCGGCGAGCAGCACTAGCCGGGATCGGGGCGGGCGGCACAAGCCGGAAGCAGGGAGAGCAGCCGTGCCCTCGAACGATCAGAAGGGGCGGAACTGGGGACCGTAGTTGCCCGGCGCGTCGGGGATCGAGCGCTCCATCAGTTCCACGGCGGGGTGTTCGAGGCCGCGCATCGTATGGATGGCCGTGCGCAGGGTGCGGTGGCCGCCACCGGCCCAGGCCATCTCCAGGTTCTGCAGGACGGCGTGGTAGGTGG
>NZ_JOIU01000168.1 GCF_000720135.1 Streptomyces sp. NRRL S-1022
GCAGTGATCCACACCGCGGGAGTACTGGACGACACCGTCCTCACCGCCCTGACCCCCGAACGCCTCGACACCGTCCTCAAACCCAAGACCGACGCCGCGTGGAACCTCCACCAGGCCACCCTCGACCAGCCCCTCGACGCCTTCGTCGTCTACTCCTCCATCGCCGGCCTGATCGGCAACGCCGGCCAGGCCAACTACGCCGCCGCCAACACCTACCTCGACGCCCTCGCACAACACCGCACAGCCCACGGACTGCCCGCCACCTCCCTCGCCTGGGGCCTGTGGAACCAGACCAGCACCATCAGCGGCGAACTGAACGAAACAGACCTGC
>NZ_JOIU01000169.1 GCF_000720135.1 Streptomyces sp. NRRL S-1022
GCCGCCGGAGGCGGCGATGCCGTCGGCGAAGCGGACCGGGCGGCGGACGTGGCCGACCCAGTACGCCGGGTCCGACAATTGGCCCGGTTCGGCCTGCTTTCCGGTGACATTCGATACGACGGGGATGACGGGTTCGTTCCAGGTCAGCCCGTCCAGCGCCTGCGCGAAGCCGTCCAGCATCGGCTCCATCAGCGCCGAGTGGAAGGCGTGCGAGACGGTCAGCCGCTTCACGCGGCGGCCCTGCTCACGCAGCTTCTCCGCCAGGGCGAGGACGGGCGCCTCATCGCCGGAGAGAACGACCGAACCGGGAGCGTTGACCGCCGCCAAGTCC
>NZ_JOIU01000170.1 GCF_000720135.1 Streptomyces sp. NRRL S-1022
GAGTTGTACGACCGGTATCCGGTGTTCGCGCGGGCGTTGGACGATGCGTGCGCCGCCCTGGACGGGCACCTCGGCGCGGAACTCCCCGTCAGGGATGTGATCTTCGGTAACGCGCACCTCTTGGACCGGACGGTGTTCACGCAGGCCGGGTTGTTCGCGGTGGAGTCGGCGTTGTTCCGGCTGGTGGAGTCCTGGGGTGTGCGGCCTGACGTCGTGGCCGGACATTCCATCGGTGAGGTCGTCGCGGCGCATGTGGCCGGTGTGTTGTCGTTGGAGGATGCGGCGGCGCTGGTGGCGGCGCGGGGCCGGCTGATGCAGGCCCTGCCG
>NZ_JOIU01000171.1 GCF_000720135.1 Streptomyces sp. NRRL S-1022
CCATCGACTCCTTGGTCTTGGGCATGGAGCCGGACGCCAGGTCGAAGGTGGCGTTGTAGCCGAAGATGCCCAGCGAGAGCGCCACCAGGACCAGACCGGACAGCCCCGCGGTCAGGGCGGGGCGTCGCTGCACCCCACGGCCGAGGGCGGCGAAACGGGCGTTCTCCGGCTCCCGCTGCCAGCTCTTGGACGGCCAGAACACCTTCGGTCCGATCAGCGAGACCACGGCCGGGATCAGGGTCAGACCCGCGATCAGGGTGACCGAGACCGCGATGGCCAGCGCCGGGCCCATCTGCTTGAGGAAGCCCAGCGTGGACAGCACCAGCG
>NZ_JOIU01000172.1 GCF_000720135.1 Streptomyces sp. NRRL S-1022
CCCTGATGGTGGTAGTGCCGCACGGTCCGCGTGGTGACGCCGACGGCAGCGGCGAGTTCTCCGATCCGCATGGGACCAGTAGAGAGGCTGACGTCGCGGCAGGGTCAAGCGGAGGGGCTGGAGGAGGTCGCCTCTTGACGGCTAACGCTGTTAGCCGTACGGTCGTAGATGTCAGGCTAACGACGTTAGCCACCCTGCTTGTCGACCGGAGGCAGCCATGAGCACGGTCACTACCACCGCCCCGCAGCGCTCGACGTGGACCACCGCCCGCCGAGCGACCTGGCTCGCGAACGCCCTGTTCTGGTCGGCCTTCGCGGTGCTGGAGGC
>NZ_JOIU01000173.1 GCF_000720135.1 Streptomyces sp. NRRL S-1022
GGTGGAAGGAGCCGGAGGCCAGGTCGGGGGTGATGCGCGGGCGCCTGAGTGCGGCGGCCCGCGGGACCGGCTCCAGCCACACGGTCTGCCAGATGCCGGTCGTACGGGTGTAGTGGCAGTGGGAGTTGGCGTACCAGGTGGACTGCTTGCCGCGGGCCTGGGCGCCGTGCCGGCTGTCACGGGCCCGTACGACGATCGTCAACTCCCGCCCGGCCACGGCGACTTCGCCGAGGTCGGCGGTGAACGGGGTGAAGCCGCCGCGGTGCCGGGCCACTTCGACGCCGTCGGCCCACACGGTCGTGTCGTGGTCCACGGCGCCGAAG
>NZ_JOIU01000174.1 GCF_000720135.1 Streptomyces sp. NRRL S-1022
GTGGTGCGGCGCCAACCGCGGCTCGCCCTGCGCTCGTTGATCGCACTGCTGGTGGGCTTCGCAGTGGCGATACTGGTGACGGTCGCCTTCACCCTGTTCATGGACGCCGCCGGGCTCTTCCACGAGTCGGATCTCGAAGGGGACCGTCCCAACACGGCGTTCGTGTACGCGCCCAACGCCTTCTCGTTCATCGTGGCCGTCCTGGCCGGCATGGCGGGCACGCTCTCGCTGACCTCCGCCAAGTCGGGCGCTCTGGTGGGGGTCGCCATCTCGGTGACGACCGTTCCGGCCGCCGCCAACGCCGCGGTGGCCCTCGCC
>NZ_JOIU01000175.1 GCF_000720135.1 Streptomyces sp. NRRL S-1022
CCCCGGCTGACCGCCGTAGTCCACGCGGCGGGTGTCTTCGACGCCGGTGTGGTCGGTGAGATCGAACCCGAGCGGCTGGAGCGGGTGTTCGCGCCCAAGGTCACGGCCGTCGAGCACCTGGACGAGCTGACCCGTGAACTCGTCCCCGACTTGGACGCGTTCCTCGCCTACTCCTCGGTGTCCGGGGTGTTCCTCGGTGCGGGCACCGGGAGTTACGGCGCCGCGAACGCCTGCATGGACGGGCTGCTGGCGCGCCGCCGGGCCGCCGGGTTCCCGGCGCGGTCGCTCGCCTGGGGCCTGTGGGAGCAGACCACCGG
>NZ_JOIU01000176.1 GCF_000720135.1 Streptomyces sp. NRRL S-1022
ATCCGGGACCGCGGCCTGATCTGCGAGGTCTCCGACGCCAGCAGCACGTCACCGCGCCTGCGCCACGCCCGAACCACCGACGAGGGAGGACGGGGCCTGCTGATCGTGGCCCAGCTCGCACAGCGATGGGGCACGCGATACACGGCGACCGGCAAGATCATCTGGACTGAGCAGGTCATACCCGCCGACACGGTTGCCCAGCCTGGTCCTACGGCATGAGGAGACGACAGCCTTCGGCCGAAGGCGGACCGAACTCCCGCTCCCAGCTTGGGAATCGACGGCGCTTGCGCGGGCTGTTCGGCCTTGAGCTGTGTAG
>NZ_JOIU01000177.1 GCF_000720135.1 Streptomyces sp. NRRL S-1022
CATCCTCACCGAGCTGAACGACTGCCGGCTCGTCGGCGCGAACCTGGACGGCGCGGACCTCAGCGGAGCCGACCTGACCGGCGCCGAGCTGGACGCCGACTTCCGGCGGTCCGCCGTGATTTCGGACTACCTCACGATCTGGCCTGGCGAAAGGAGCCCCTCGTGATCATTCTGGGCTACAACGGATTCGGCAAGTCTGCGGAAATCTTCGGGCGCCTCTTTCGCGCCACCGGTATCGACCGCCACCTGCTGTACGGCCACGACTCCTCCGCCGCACTCGTCATCGACGGGAAGCTGGTCGCCGCCGTCGAGGAG
>NZ_JOIU01000178.1 GCF_000720135.1 Streptomyces sp. NRRL S-1022
CGACAGCAGCTCCTAGGTGTCTAGAGGGCGAGACGGCGGGACAGGTCCGAGGCGAACACCGCGCGCGGGTCGAGTTCGGCCCGCAGGGCCCGGAAGTCGTCGAGGCGCGGGTACATCGCGGCGAGCAGTTCGGGGCGCAGCCGGGCGTCCTTGGCGAGGCAGACGCGTCCGCCGGCCGCGGCGACCTCCTCGTCGAGGCCGTCGAGGAACGCTGCGAGGCCGGGCAGGCGGGCCGGGAGCCCGAGGGCGAGCGACCAGCCCGGCAGGGGGAACGACAGCCAGCCCGGGCCGGTCTCACCGAAGCGCTTGAGGAC
>NZ_JOIU01000179.1 GCF_000720135.1 Streptomyces sp. NRRL S-1022
GTTACCTCCTGTGGACGGGCGGCATCACGGCCGTGGCCACCCTCTACTGGGTCCTGTACCTCCGCCCCCGCAGGGAGACCCGCTGGCTGGTCTCGATCCCGGAGGACGCACAGGCCTGAAAGCCTGCCGTGCACCGGACCGACCGCCTCGTGGACGTACCACAACGGCAGTACGTCGAAACAGCTCCGTACGCCCGGAGGAGGTGCCCATGCTCACCCTCCGGGCTGCCCCAACTGTCAGAGACCCCCCGTACCGTTGAAGCATGGATCTTCGACCGTCCCGCCTGCGAGGGCTGCTGCGAACCCCCCGGAGG
>NZ_JOIU01000180.1 GCF_000720135.1 Streptomyces sp. NRRL S-1022
CGCGAACAGCGCCGCCGCGAGGACCGGGAAGGCGAGCAGGACCAGGACGGCGGTCAGCAGCACGTTCCACACGAAGATCGGCATGCGGAACATGGTCATGCCGGGGGCGCGCATGCAGATGATCGTGGTGATGAAGTTGACCGCGCCGAGGATGGTGCCGAAGCCGGAGAAGGCCAGACCCATGATCCACATGTCGGCGCCGAGGCCCGGGCTGCGGACCGCGTCCGACAGCGGCGAGTAGGCGAACCAGCCGAAGTCGGCCGCGCCCTCGGGGGTGAGGAAGCCGCCCACCGCGATGGTCGAGCCGAA
>NZ_JOIU01000181.1 GCF_000720135.1 Streptomyces sp. NRRL S-1022
ACGGTACTGGCCCGCCACCTGGTCACCACCCACGGCGCACGCCACCTCCTCCTCGTCAGCCGGCGCGGCCCCCAGGCACCGGGAGCCACCGAACTCAAGGACGAACTCCACGCCCTGGGAGCCCAGGTCACCCTCGCCGCCTGCGACGTCTCCGACCAGGAAGCAGTCACCACACTGCTCGCCACCATCCCCGCCGACCACCCCCTGAAAGCAGTGATCCACACCGCGGGAGTACTGGACGACACCGTCCTCACCGCCCTGACCCCCGAACGCCTCGACACCGTCCTCAAACCCAAGACCGACGCCGCG
>NZ_JOIU01000182.1 GCF_000720135.1 Streptomyces sp. NRRL S-1022
ACCCGCACCCCGACGACCGGCGGACGGCCGCCTGATTCGGGGGTTGACATGGCCACACAGAACACGGATGCACGGGGACTGGGTTCTGCCGCCGCCGCGGGACTCGCCTTCACCGTGGGAGTACTCGTAGCCCTGGCTACGCAACGGCGCCGGTTCGAGGAACTGCGACATCGAGTCGCGAAAGTGGAGCAGGACGACCGGCAGGCCATGCTCACGGAGCAGCAGCGCCTGCAGTTCTATCTCCTGAGCAAAGCGATGGAGGACCCCGACCTGGCCGCTGTGTACAGCAACATCCAGGTGGACCTGTCT
>NZ_JOIU01000183.1 GCF_000720135.1 Streptomyces sp. NRRL S-1022
ACGGTACTGGCCCGCCACCTGGTCACCACCCACGGCGCACGCCACCTCCTCCTCGTCAGCCGGCGCGGCCCCCAGGCACCGGGAGCCACCGAACTCAAGAACGAACTCCACGCCCTGGGAGCCCAGGTCACCCTCGCCGCCTGCGACGTCTCCGACCAGGAAGCGGTCACCACACTGCTCGCCACCATCCCCGCCGACCACCCCCTCAAGGCAGTGATCCACACCGCGGGAGTACTGGACGACACCGTCCTCACCGCCCTGACCCCCGAACGCCTCGACACCGTCCTCAAACCCAAGACCGACGCCGCG
>NZ_JOIU01000184.1 GCF_000720135.1 Streptomyces sp. NRRL S-1022
AAGATCCGCGCCTCGCAGCTCAACCACTGTGCCTTCTGCCTGGACATGCATCTCGCCGTCGCCCGCAAGCACGGGGTGAGCGAGCGGCAGCTGGATCTGCTCGCCGCCTGGGAGGAGACCGAGGACGTCTACGACGAGCGGGAGCGGGCCGCGCTCGCGCTGACCGAGGCGGTGACCGTGCTGACCGACGGTTTCGTGCCGGACGACGTCTACGAGCGGGCCGCCAAGCACTTCGAGGAGGCCGAGCTGGCGCAGCTGATCGCCGCGATCGCGGTGATCAACGCGTGGAACCGGTTCGGCGTGACC
>NZ_JOIU01000185.1 GCF_000720135.1 Streptomyces sp. NRRL S-1022
CGTCGTTGATGCCGCAGGTGGACGGGCGGAGTTACGCCGCCTACCGGGTACGCACCGAGCTGGCTCTCGCACACCGGCTCGACACGCTGGCCTACGTCTCCGGCTCCGCCGCCGCGACGGTGAGCGCGCCGTATCCGACCTCCGAGCAGGCCAGTCCGTGGGACGAAAACTCTGTGATCACCACCGATGCCACGGCGGCGACCGCCGGTCAGACCCTGGTCCTGTACGGCGGCAAGACCGGGGACTGCCTCGTCACCACGATCACGTCGGTCGAGCCGATGGACCGCCACGTCGCACCCGGAA
>NZ_JOIU01000186.1 GCF_000720135.1 Streptomyces sp. NRRL S-1022
CATCCCCCGTCTCACGATCCCCGTTCACATCCACATCCACATCCACCGCCACCGCATCCGGCACGACCCCCCGCACCGGCGGAAACACCATCCCGTCCACCCCGTCAGCGCAGTCCAACGCCACCCCGCACGGCACCCCCACCGCCGGCACCAGCGCATCCAGCAACCGCGCACCCAGCCACCGCTGATACGACCACTCCCGGCCGCCCTCACCCCGCGCCAGCGCGAAACGCGCCAACGCCCGCTCGTTCGAGAACGCGTAGATCCAGCGGACACCCCCGACATCACCCGTCAAAGGCGCC
>NZ_JOIU01000187.1 GCF_000720135.1 Streptomyces sp. NRRL S-1022
CGTCACGGACAGACCGGCGATCGCGATGGTCGCGGCGATCAGGCCCATGTAGCCGAACATCGGCTTGCGGGAGAAGACCGGGATGACCTCGGAGATGATCCCGAAGAACGGCAGCGCGATGATGTACACCTCTGGATGGCCGAAGAACCAGAAGAGGTGTTGCCAGAGCAGGGCTCCGCCGTTGGCCGCGTCGAAGACGTGGGCGCCGAATTTACGGTCCGCCTCCAGCGCGAACAGCGCCGCCGCGAGGACCGGGAAGGCGAGCAGGACCAGGACGGCGGTCAGCAGCACGTTCCAC
Organism: Streptomyces sp. NRRL S-1022; assembly: GCF_000720135.1. Taxonomy (GTDB): domain Bacteria; phylum Actinomycetota; class Actinomycetes; order Streptomycetales; family Streptomycetaceae; genus Streptomyces. Next base: position 299 of record NZ_JOIU01000187.1, read on the forward strand.
ACG
>NZ_JOIU01000188.1 GCF_000720135.1 Streptomyces sp. NRRL S-1022
CGTCACGGACAGACCGGCGATCGCGATGGTCGCGGCGATCAGGCCCATGTAGCCGAACATCGGCTTGCGGGAGAAGACCGGGATGACCTCGGAGATGATGCCGAAGAACGGCAGGGCGATGATGTACACCTCCGGGTGGCCGAAGAACCAGAAGAGGTGTTGCCAGAGCAGGGCTCCGCCGTTGGCCGCGTCGAAGACATGCGCGCCGAATTTACGGTCCGCCTCCAGCGCGAACAGCGCCGCCGCGAGGACCGGGAAGGCGAGCAGGACCAGGACGGCGGTCAGCAGCACGTTCCACACG
>NZ_JOIU01000189.1 GCF_000720135.1 Streptomyces sp. NRRL S-1022
GCCCAGCGACGGCTACCAGGCACTGCCTCTGGTGCGCGCGCAGCTGGAGGCGTACGGCATCGAGGTCCGCACGGCGCCGACCGGTCAGGACGCCCAGCTCGACGTCCTCGGCGGCGCCAAACTGCTGTGGCTCGAGACGCCCTCGAACCCCGGGCTCGACGTGTGCGACGTCCGCCGCCTCGCCGAGGCGGCACACGCGCGTGGCGCGCTCGTCGCCGTCGACAACACGCTCGCCACACCGCTGGGGCAGCGCCCGCTGGAGCTCGGCGCGGACTTCGCCGTGGCCAGTGGCACCAAGC
>NZ_JOIU01000190.1 GCF_000720135.1 Streptomyces sp. NRRL S-1022
GGCGAACTCCGACTTCAAGCAGGTGCTGGCCATGACCTCGGCCTCGCCGGTCCGCCAGGACAAGGACACCAAGTCCAAGTACGGTCTGCACCCGTTCTCCTCCGGCCCGTACAAGTTCCAGTCGTACAGCCCGGGCAAGTCGCTGGTGCTGGTCCGCAACACCAACTGGAAGGCCTCCTCGGACCCGGTCCGCAAGGCCTACCCGGACAAGATCTCGCTCACCATCTCGTCCAACCAGAGCGACTCCGACCAGCGTCTGATCAACGGCGACTACGACATCGACGCCAGCCAGACGGGTC
>NZ_JOIU01000191.1 GCF_000720135.1 Streptomyces sp. NRRL S-1022
ACTCTTCCGGCTCCTGCAGTCCTGGGGCATCACCCCCGACCACGTCGCCGGCCACTCCATCGGCGAACTCGCCGCCGCCCACACAGCCGGCGTCTTCTCACTCACCGACGCCGCCCGACTGGTCACCGCACGCGGACGACTCATGCAAGCCGCCCCCGAGGGCGGTGCGATGGCCGCCATCCAGGCCACCGAGGACGAGGTCACCGCTGCACTCACCGAGGAACCGGGCGTCATCGCGGTGGCCGCGGTCAACTCACCGCTGTCCACGGTCGTCTCCGGTGACACCGCAGCGGTG
>NZ_JOIU01000192.1 GCF_000720135.1 Streptomyces sp. NRRL S-1022
CACCGCTGCGGTGTCACCGGAGACGACCGTGGACAGCGGTGAGTTGACCGCGGCCACCGCGATGACGCCCGGTTCCTCGGTGAGTGCAGCGGTGACCTCATCCTCGGTGGCCTGGATGGCGGCCATCGCACCGCCCTCGGGGGCGGCTTGCATGAGTCGTCCGCGTGCGGTGACCAGTCGGGCGGCGTCGGTGAGGGAGAAGACGCCGGCTGTGTGGGCGGCGGCGAGTTCGCCGATGGAGTGGCCGGCGACGTGGTCGGGGGTGATGCCCCAGGACTGCAGGAGCCGGAAGAGT
>NZ_JOIU01000193.1 GCF_000720135.1 Streptomyces sp. NRRL S-1022
GGAGATGAACCTCGGCCAGCTCGCCACCCTGATCCGGGCGAAGTACCTGGTCGACGCCCACTCCTACCACCAGGTCAACGGCATGCCGTTCAAGGCGGAACAGCTCGCCGCGGCGCTGAAGGAGGCCATCGATGACTGACGCCACCAACGTGCTGCTGCAACTGGTCCCCAAGGCCGAGGCCAAGCAGTCGATGAAGGACTTCAAGTCGGACCAGGAGGTGCGCTGGTGCCCGGGCTGCGGTGACTACGCGATCCTCGCGGCCGTGCAGGGCTTCATGCCGGAACTGGGCCTG
>NZ_JOIU01000194.1 GCF_000720135.1 Streptomyces sp. NRRL S-1022
TCTTCGCCGCCATCGAGGCCGGCTGCGCCGCGGTCCGCGTGAACCCCGGCAACATCAAGCAGTTCGACGACAAGGTCAAGGAGATCGCGCGGGCCGCCAGGGAGCACGGCACCCCGGTCCGCATCGGCGTCAACGCCGGCTCCCTGGACCGGCGCCTGCTGCGGAAGTACGGCAAGGCCACTCCCGAGGCCCTGGTCGAGTCGGCCCTGTGGGAGGCGTCCCTCTTCGAGGAGCACGACTTCCGCGACATCAAGATCTCGGTCAAGCACAACGACCCCGTC
>NZ_JOIU01000195.1 GCF_000720135.1 Streptomyces sp. NRRL S-1022
GACGGGGTCGTTGTGCTTGACCGAGATCTTGATGTCGCGGAAGTCGTGCTCCTCGAAGAGGGACGCCTCCCACAGGGCCGACTCGACCAGGGCCTCGGGGGTGGCCTTGCCGTACTTCTGCAGCAGGCGCCGGTCCAGGGAGCCGGCGTTGACGCCGATGCGGATCGGGGTGCCGTGCTCCTTGGCGGCCCGCGCGATCTCCTTGACCTTGTCGTCGAACTGCTTGATGTTGCCGGGGTTCACGCGGACCGCGGCGCAGCCGGCCTCGATGGCGGCGAAGA
>NZ_JOIU01000196.1 GCF_000720135.1 Streptomyces sp. NRRL S-1022
GACTACCGCGACCGCACCGGCGCCCCCATCGACACCGACACCCTGCGCGCCCGCCTCGGCGTCCCGCCCCACCTCGCCGACGCCATCGCCGCCCAGCTCACCTGACCCGGAAGGAGAACCAGCCGCCATGCCCACCCGCGACAACTTCCACTCCCTGATGCGCATCGGCCCCGTCCAGATCGGCACCCACCGCGACCGCAACGGCCGGACCAAGTACGCCGCCGTGTGCACCGCCGACCGCTGCGGCTGGTCCGCCGACTACTCCAGCCAGACC
>NZ_JOIU01000197.1 GCF_000720135.1 Streptomyces sp. NRRL S-1022
GACTACCGCGACCGCACCGGCGCCCCCATCGACACCGACACCCTGCGCGCCCGCCTCGGCGTCCCGCCCCACCTCGCCGACGCCATCGCCGCCCAGCTCGCCTGACCCGGAAGGAGAACCAGCCGCCATGCCAGCCCGCGACAACTTCCACTCCCTGATGCGGATCGGCCCCGTGCAGATCGGCACCCACCGCGACCGCAACGGCCGGACCAAGTACGCCGCCGTGTGCACCGCCGACCGCTGCGGCTGGTCCGCCGACTACTCCAGCCAGACC
>NZ_JOIU01000198.1 GCF_000720135.1 Streptomyces sp. NRRL S-1022
CCCACAGGGTCCCCCCTGCAGTACCATCGGCGCTGTGAGGCTTAGCTTCCGGGTTCGGAATGTAACCGGGCGTTTCCCTCACGCTATGACCACCGAAACACTATGAAACTGTCGAACTATGCCGCACCACGCTCTGTGAAACGTGGGGCCGTTCGTGGTTTCAGAACCAACACAGTGGACGCGAGCAACTGAGGACAAGCCCTCGGCCTATTAGTACCGGTCACCTCCACACGTTACCGTGCTTCCAGATCCGGCCTATCAACCCAG
>NZ_JOIU01000199.1 GCF_000720135.1 Streptomyces sp. NRRL S-1022
GGTGCCGCGTGAGGTGACGCGGTCGCCGGAGGAGTTCCTGGACCTGCTGGTGGAGCAGCGGGTGACGGTGCTGAGCCAGACGCCGTCGGCGTTCCGTTCCCTGGTGTCCGCCGCCGCCTCCGGTGACGAGCGGATCGATCGGCTGGCCCTGCGTTCGGTGGTCTTCGCCGGGGAGAAGCTGGAGTTCGGCGAGCTGCGGCCCTGGGTGCAGCGGCTCGGCCTGGACCGGCCGGCGCTGGTGAACATGTACGGCATCACCG
>NZ_JOIU01000200.1 GCF_000720135.1 Streptomyces sp. NRRL S-1022
TGGACGGGATGGTGTTTCCGCCGGTGCGGGGGGTCGTGCCGGATGCGGTGGCGGTGGATGTGGATGTGGATGTGAACGGGGATCGTGAGACGGGGGATGTGCGGTGAGCGGGGGCGGTAAGGATCTGGCGGCGCAGGGGCTTGGTCTGGTGGCCAAGGGTTTGACGGATGCGCTGGGTGAGTTGAAGGAGCTGGGCGGTTTCGGCACGTCGGGTGCGGGGCGGGGTTTCGGTGAGATCGCTCTGTCGGGTCTGGAGCTG
>NZ_JOIU01000201.1 GCF_000720135.1 Streptomyces sp. NRRL S-1022
GTGCGGACGCCGATGCACTGCCCCAAAGGAGATATGACATGGCTGCTGGTACCGTGAAGTGGTTCAACGCGGAAAAGGGCTTCGGCTTCATCGAGCAGGACGGTAGCGGCGCCGACGTGTTCGCCCACTACTCGAACATCGCCGCGCAGGGCTTCCGTGAGCTGCTCGAGGGCCAGAAGGTGAACTTCGACATCGCGCAGGGCCAGAAGGGCCCGACGGCCGAGAACATCGTTCCGGCCTGACGCTCACGCGCAATCCG
>NZ_JOIU01000202.1 GCF_000720135.1 Streptomyces sp. NRRL S-1022
CAGGCCCAGTTCCGGCATGAAGCCCTGCACGGCCGCGAGGATCGCGTAGTCACCGCAGCCCGGGCACCAGCGCACCTCCTGGTCCGACTTGAAGTCCTTGACGGACAGGGTGAGTTCAGTCTTCATTGTGGATCTCCCGCAGTGCGTCGGCAAGTTGCTCCGCCTTGAACGGCATGCCGTTGACCTGGTGGTAGGAGTGGGCGTCGACCAGGTACTTCGCCCGGATCAGGGTGGCGAGCTGGCCGAGGTTCATCTCC
>NZ_JOIU01000203.1 GCF_000720135.1 Streptomyces sp. NRRL S-1022
GCTGACGTTCTGCAGGTAGGCGGCCGGGTGGGTGAGGTTGTAGGGGTCCATCGGGTCCAGGCCGCGGACGAAGGTGACCAGGCCGGCCGTGCCCTTGACGACACCTCCGGCGAAGTGGGTGATCTCGATGCCGGTGGACAGCGCACCGTCCTTCAGGTCGCCCTTGAGCCGGTCCAGGGGCGGCGGCTCGGCCGGAGCGTGCGCCAGGGCCGCCTTCACCTTGCCCTGCGCCTCGGTGGCGGCGGTGTTGCGCTGC
>NZ_JOIU01000204.1 GCF_000720135.1 Streptomyces sp. NRRL S-1022
GCTGACGTTCTGCAGGTAGGCGGCCGGGTGGGTGAGGTTGTAGGGGTCCATCGGGTCCAGGCCGCGGACGAAGGTGACCAGGCCGGCCGTGCCCTTGACCACGCCTCCGGCGAAGTGGGTGATCTCGATGCCGGTGGACAGCGCGCCGTCCTTCAGATCGCCCTTGAGCCGGTCCAGGGGCGGCGGCTCGGCCGGAGCGTGCGCCAGGGCCGCCTTCACCTTGCCCTGCGCCTCGGTGGCGGCGGTGTTGCGCTGC
>NZ_JOIU01000205.1 GCF_000720135.1 Streptomyces sp. NRRL S-1022
CACTGGTCGAAGGAGTCGATGTTCCACACCGCGCCCTGCACGAACACCTTGTGCTCGTAGAGGGCGATCAGCTGGCCGAGCACCGACGGGGTCAGCTCGGTGGCGAGGATCGTGGTCGTCGGCCGGTTGCCCTGGAAGGTCTTGTGCGGGACCAGCTCCTCGGGCACACCCTCCGCGCGGACCTCCTCGGCGGTCTTGCCGAAGGCGAGCGCCTGGGTCTGGGCGAAGAAGTTCGCCATCAACAGGTCGTGCTG
>NZ_JOIU01000206.1 GCF_000720135.1 Streptomyces sp. NRRL S-1022
GACGCCCCGTCTCCGGCCACGGCCGGGCCTCGGTGAGCAGTGAGACGTGGCCGGCCGACCAGTCGACGTGGGAGGTCGGCGCGTCGACATGCAGCGTCGGCGGCAACTGCCCGTGCCGCATCGCCATCACCATCTTGATCACACCAGCCACACCAGCCGCCGCCTGCGTGTGCCCGATGTTCGACTTCACCGACCCCAGCCACAACGGCTCCACCCGGTCCCGGCCGTACGTCGCCAGCAGCGCCTGCGCCTCG
>NZ_JOIU01000207.1 GCF_000720135.1 Streptomyces sp. NRRL S-1022
CACTGGTCGAAGGAGTCGATGTTCCACACCGCGCCCTGCACGAACACCTTGTGCTCGTAGAGGGCGATCAGCTGGCCGAGCACCGACGGGGTCAGCTCGCGGGCGAGGATCGTGGTCGTCGGCCGGTTGCCCTGGAAGGTCTTGTGCGGGACCAACTCCTCGGGCACACCCTCCGCGCGGACCTCCTCGGCGGTCTTGCCGAAGGCGAGCGCCTGGGTCTGGGCGAAGAAGTTCGCCATCAACAGGTCGTGCTG
>NZ_JOIU01000208.1 GCF_000720135.1 Streptomyces sp. NRRL S-1022
TGGACGGGATGGTGTTTCCGCCGGTGCGGGGGGTCGTGCCGGATGCGGTGGCGGTGGATGTGGATGTGGATGTGAACGGGGATCGTGAGACGGGGGATGGACGGTGACGGGTAAGGATCTGGCGGCGCAGGGGCTTGGTCTGGTGGCCAAGGGGTTGACGGATGCGCTGGGTGAGTTGAAGGAGCTGGGCGGTTTCGGCACGTCGGGTGCGGGGCGGGGTTTCGGTGAGATCGCTCTGTCGGGTCTGGAGCTG
>NZ_JOIU01000209.1 GCF_000720135.1 Streptomyces sp. NRRL S-1022
CAGATCGGCACCCACCGCGACCGCAACGGCCGGACCAAGTACGCCGCCGTGTGCACCGCCGACCGCTGCGGCTGGTCCGCCGACTACTCCAGCCAGACCGCCGCCCAGCTCGCCGCCCGCACCCACCGCTGCCGCGTCCGCTAGGAGACCCACCGCCATGCAGGTCCCGCTCTGGTTCGCCCTGGCCGTCGTCGGCTACCTCGGCGTCAAGCTCATCCGCCCGCCCGCCTGGCTCATCGCCGT
>NZ_JOIU01000210.1 GCF_000720135.1 Streptomyces sp. NRRL S-1022
CACCGACACCATCGCCCCACCACCGGCCAACCCCTGCATCAACCGGCCCCGCGCCCCCACCAGCACACACGCATCCTCCAACCCCAAAACACCAGACACGTGAGCCGCCGCCACCTCACCCACCGAATGCCCCACCACGAAGTCCGGCCGCACCCCCAACCACTCCACCAACCGGAACAACGCCACCTCCAGCGCGAACACCCCGCCCTGCGTGAACAACGTCTCCCCCAACACCCCCTCC
>NZ_JOIU01000211.1 GCF_000720135.1 Streptomyces sp. NRRL S-1022
CACCGACACCATCGCCCCACCACCGGCCAACCCCTGCATCAACCGGCCCCGCGCCCCCACCAGCACACACGCATCCTCCAACCCCAAAACACCAGACACATGCGCCGCCGCCACCTCACCCACCGAATGCCCCACCACAAAATCCGGCCGCACCCCCAACCACTCCACCAACCGGAACAACGCCACCTCCAGCGCGAACACCCCGCCCTGCGTGAACAACGTCTCCCCCAACACCCCCTCC
>NZ_JOIU01000212.1 GCF_000720135.1 Streptomyces sp. NRRL S-1022
CTCCAGATGCTCGTAGACACCGTCCAGCGGCACCTCGCGCGCACCCGCCGGAGGCCACACCGTCAGCGACTCGCCGCCGGACACCTCCGCAGGGGCCAGCCGCCCCCGGGCGTGCAGCGTCCACGCGCCCTCACCGCCGTCCCCGGCACCGCCGTCCAGGTCCTCCGGCTCGGGCCGCCCGTACACCTCCACCCCGCGGCGCCCGGCGTCATCGGCCTCACCGACGACGACC
>NZ_JOIU01000213.1 GCF_000720135.1 Streptomyces sp. NRRL S-1022
CTCCAGATGCTCGTAGACACCGTCCAGCGGCACCTCGCGCGCACCCGCCGGAGGCCACACCGTCAGCGACTCGCCGCCGGACACCTCCGCAGGGGCCAGTCGCCCCCGGGCGTGCAGCGTCCACGCGCCCTCGCCGCCGTCCCCGGCACCGCCGTCCAGGTCCTCCGGCTCGGGCCGCCCGTACACCTCCACCCCGCGGCGCCCGGCGTCATCGGCCTCACCGACGACGACC
>NZ_JOIU01000214.1 GCF_000720135.1 Streptomyces sp. NRRL S-1022
CAGGCGCGCAGGCTGGGCGCCTTCACCGCCGTGCATCCCGAGGTGACCCGGGCGGCGGTCGGCGGTGCCCTGGCTGCCCGCACCGTGTTCGAGCACCGGGCCGTGGTGGTGGGCACCGCCGCGGCCCTGGAGGCACTGGCCGAGGGTGGTACGGCGCCGGGCCTGGTCACCGGGACCGCCCGCCCGTTGGGCCGGTCGGTGTTCGTGTTTCCGGGGCAGGGTGCGC
>NZ_JOIU01000215.1 GCF_000720135.1 Streptomyces sp. NRRL S-1022
AACCGCCGCCGGCTTCTGGCAACGGGCGAACGCCTTCTTCACCGCCCACGGCATCACCGTCGAACGAGTCCTGACCGACAACGGCTCCTGCTACAAGTCCAGGCTGTTCACCCAGACGCCGGCCACGGCCGGCATCACCCACAAGAAGATCCGGCCCTACCGACCACAGACCAACGGCAAAGTCGAACGCTTCAACCGCACCCTGCTCGACGAGTGGGC
>NZ_JOIU01000216.1 GCF_000720135.1 Streptomyces sp. NRRL S-1022
CGGCAGGGCCTGCATCAGCCGGCCCCGCGCCGCCACCAGCGCCGCCGCATCCTCCAACGACAACACACCGGCCACATGCGCCGCGACGACCTCACCGATCGAGTGCCCGGCCACGACGTCCGGCCGCACACCCCAGGACTCCACCAGCCGGAACAACGCCGACTCCACCGCGAACAGGCCGGCCTGCGTGAACACCGTCTGGTCCAAGAGGTCCGCG
>NZ_JOIU01000217.1 GCF_000720135.1 Streptomyces sp. NRRL S-1022
CGCCGACGGCGTCTGGCTCAGCACCGTCACCCGCTGCTCCACCAGCAGGTCCAGGAACTCCTCCGGCGACCGCGTCACCTCACGCGGCACCACGACCAGAGTGCCGCCGTGCGCCAGGGCACCCCACATCTCGAACACCGACACGTCGAAGGCGTACGAGTGGAACATCGACCACACATCCGAGCCGTCGAACGCGTAGTGCTCCTGAGCCGTCTCC
>NZ_JOIU01000218.1 GCF_000720135.1 Streptomyces sp. NRRL S-1022
GGCACCAACGGGCAGCACGCCTACTACCAGTTGATCCACCAGGGCACCAAGCTGATCCCGGCCGACTTCATCGGCTTCGCCGAGCCGGTCGGCGAGCTGAGCGGGGAACTCAAGGCGCAGCACGACCTGTTGATGGCGAACTTCTTCGCCCAGACCCAGGCGCTCGCCTTCGGCAAGACCGCCGAGGAGGTCCGCGCGGAGGGTGTGCCCGAGGAG
>NZ_JOIU01000219.1 GCF_000720135.1 Streptomyces sp. NRRL S-1022
CTGGAGGTAGGCGGTGAACTTGGAGAGGTAGTGGCTGTACGGCAGCACCGCGTGGGTCTGGGCGTCGTGGAAGTTGCCGTACCAGATGCCCAGCAGCCCGAGCAGCAGCGGGACGTTGGCCTCGGCGGGCGCGGTGCGGAAGTGGTCGTCGACGATCCGGAAACCGTCCAGCATCTCGCGGAAGCGGTCCGGGCCGATGGCGATCATCAGGG
>NZ_JOIU01000220.1 GCF_000720135.1 Streptomyces sp. NRRL S-1022
CCCTGATGATCGCCATCGGCCCGGACCGCTTCCGCGAGATGCTGGACGGTTTCCGGATCGTCGACGACCACTTCCGCACCGCGCCCGCCGAGGCCAACGCGCCGCTGCTGCTGGGGCTGCTGGGCATCTGGTACGGCAACTTCCACGACGCCCAGACCCACGCGGTGCTGCCGTACAGCCACTACCTCTCCAAGTTCACCGCCTACCTCCAG
>NZ_JOIU01000221.1 GCF_000720135.1 Streptomyces sp. NRRL S-1022
CAAGTCGGTCAGCAACTGCTCGCGGATCGCCTCGACCTGGCCGGAGTGGGCGGCGTAGTTCACCGGCAGGCGGCGGGCGCGGATGCCGTCGGCCTCACAAGCCGCCAGCAGTTCGTCCAACGCGTCCAGATCACCCGACACGACGACCGAACCGGGAGCATTGACCACCGCCACGGTCAGCCGGCCGTCCCAGCCGGCCACGAACTCGGCG
>NZ_JOIU01000222.1 GCF_000720135.1 Streptomyces sp. NRRL S-1022
CAAGTCGGTCAGCAACTGCTCGCGGATCGCCTCGACCTGGCCGGAGTGGGCGGCGTAGTTCACCGGCAGGCGGCGGGCGCGGATGCCGTCGGCCTCACAGGCCGCCAGCAGGTCGTCCAACGCGTCCAGATCACCCGACACGACGACCGAACCGGGAGCATTGACCACCGCCACGGTCAGCCGGCCGTCCCAGCCGGCCACGAACTCGGCG
>NZ_JOIU01000223.1 GCF_000720135.1 Streptomyces sp. NRRL S-1022
CTGGGTGTGTCCGATGTTGGACTTCAACGAGCCCAGCCACAGGGGCTGTTCGCGGTCCTGGCCGTAGGTCGCGAGGAGGGCCTGCGCCTCGATCGGGTCGCCGAGGACCGTGCCCGTGCCGTGCCCCTCCACCGCGTCCACGTCGGCCGGGGTCAGTCCGGCCGCGGCCAGGGCCTTGCGGATCACCCGCTGCTGCGAAGGACCGTTC
>NZ_JOIU01000224.1 GCF_000720135.1 Streptomyces sp. NRRL S-1022
GCCGATCCAGATCAGACCCGCGTCCAGGACCGCCTGCGCGAACTCGGCGTTCTCCGACAGAAAGCCGTAGCCCGGATGGACGGCGTCCGCCCCGGACTCCCGGGCGGCGTTCAGGATCTTGTCGATGACCAGGTAGCTGGTGGCCGGGGTGTCACCGCCCAGGGCGAACGCCTCATCCGCGGCGCGGACATGCAGGGCGTCCCGG
>NZ_JOIU01000225.1 GCF_000720135.1 Streptomyces sp. NRRL S-1022
CCGGGACGCCCTGCATGTCCGCGCCGCGGATGAGGCGTTCGCCCTGGGCGGTGACACCCCGGCCACCAGCTACCTGGTCATCGACAAGATCCTGAACGCGGCGCGTGAGTCCGGGGCGGACGCCGTCCATCCGGGCTACGGCTTTCTGTCGGAGAACGCCGAGTTCGCGCAGGCGGTCCTGGACGCGGGTCTGATCTGGATCGGC
>NZ_JOIU01000226.1 GCF_000720135.1 Streptomyces sp. NRRL S-1022
CGGCGGCCCTGCTCACGCAGCTTCTCCGCCAGGGCGAGGACGGGCGCCTCATCGCCGGAGAGAACGACCGAACCGGGAGCGTTGACCGCCGCCAAGTCCACACCATCGCCGAGGTGTTCGGTGATCTCCGCCTCGGAAGCGGCCACGGCGACCATCGCACCGCCCGCCGGCAGGGCCTGCATCAGCCGGCCCCGCGCCGCCACC
>NZ_JOIU01000227.1 GCF_000720135.1 Streptomyces sp. NRRL S-1022
GAACTACGCACCCCCGACTACTGGACCGACCAGATCCGCGGCACCGTACGCTTCACCGACGCCCTCACCTCCCTCCACGAAGCCGGAACCACCACCTTCGTAGAGATCGGCCCCGACGCCGTCCTCACCGCCCTCACCCAGGACACACTCGACGACACCACCACCATCCCCCTCCTGCGCCGCGACCACGACGAAACCCGCAGC
>NZ_JOIU01000228.1 GCF_000720135.1 Streptomyces sp. NRRL S-1022
CCTGGAGCGGCTGTCGGAGGCGCGGCGCAAGGGCCACCGGGTGCTGGCGGTGGTGCGGGGCAGCGCGGTCAACCAGGACGGTGCTTCGAACGGCCTGACCGCCCCGAACGGGCCTTCGCAGCAGCGGGTGATCCGCAAGGCGCTGGCGAACGCCGGGCTGACCCCGGCGGACGTGGACGCGGTGGAGGGCCACGGCACGGGG
>NZ_JOIU01000229.1 GCF_000720135.1 Streptomyces sp. NRRL S-1022
CGGCCTGGACACCACCGACATCGACGCCGTCGAGGCACACGGCACCGGCACCCGCCTCGGCGACCCCATCGAAGCCCAGGCCCTCCTCGCCACCTACGGACGAGGACGGCCGGACGGCCAGCCGCTGTACCTCGGCTCCCTCAAATCCAACATCGGCCACTCACAAGCAGCAGCCGGCGTCGGCGGCGTCATCAAGATGATC
>NZ_JOIU01000230.1 GCF_000720135.1 Streptomyces sp. NRRL S-1022
CCTGGAGCGGCTGTCGGAGGCGCGGCGCAAGGGCCACCGGGTGCTGGCGGTGGTGCGGGGCAGCGCGGTCAACCAGGACGGTGCTTCGAACGGCCTGACGGCTCCGAACGGGCCTTCGCAGCAGCGGGTGATCCGCAAGGCGCTGGCGAACGCCGGGCTGACCCCGGCGGACGTGGACGCGGTGGAGGGCCACGGCACGGGG
>NZ_JOIU01000231.1 GCF_000720135.1 Streptomyces sp. NRRL S-1022
GATCATCTTGATGACGCCGCCGACGCCGGCTGCTGCTTGTGAGTGGCCGATGTTGGATTTGAGGGAGCCGAGGTACAGCGGCTGGCCGTCCGGCCGTCCCCGGCCGTAGGTGGCGAGGAGGGCCTGGGCTTCGATGGGGTCGCCGAGGCGGGTGCCGGTGCCGTGTGCCTCGACGGCGTCGATGTCGGTGGTGTCCAGGCCG
>NZ_JOIU01000232.1 GCF_000720135.1 Streptomyces sp. NRRL S-1022
GACTTCAAGTCGGACCAGGAGGTGCGCTGGTGCCCGGGCTGCGGTGACTACGCGATCCTCGCGGCCGTGCAGGGCTTCATGCCGGAACTGGGCCTGGCGCGGGAGAACATCGTCTTCGTCTCCGGCATCGGCTGTTCCTCCCGTTTCCCGTACTACATGAACACCTACGGGATGCACTCCATCCACGGCCGCGCCCCCGC
>NZ_JOIU01000233.1 GCF_000720135.1 Streptomyces sp. NRRL S-1022
GCCGGGTGATGAGCGGTGCGATGGTCCGGCCCTCGCGCTCGGCGGTCGCCCAGTCCCGGGGCTTGAGCTGGTACTTCTCCGAGTCCAGGTACTCCTCGCCGCCCTCGCGCAGCGGGGTGTTCTCGCACAGTTCGTACCCGGAGTAGATGCCCCAGGCGGGGGAGAGGGTGGCGGCGAGCACGGCCCGGACCTCGAACGCG
>NZ_JOIU01000234.1 GCF_000720135.1 Streptomyces sp. NRRL S-1022
GCGGGGGCGCGGCCGTGGATGGAGTGCATCCCGTAGGTGTTCATGTAGTACGGGAAACGGGAGGAACAGCCGATGCCGGAGACGAAGACGATGTTCTCCTTCGCCAGGCCCAGTTCCGGCATGAAGCCCTGCACGGCCGCGAGGATCGCGTAGTCACCGCAGCCCGGGCACCAGCGCACCTCCTGGTCCGACTTGAAGTC
>NZ_JOIU01000235.1 GCF_000720135.1 Streptomyces sp. NRRL S-1022
GCCGGGTGATGAGCGGTGCGATGGTCCGGCCCTCGCGCTCGGCGGTCGCCCAGTCCCGGGGCTTGAGCTGGTACTTCTCCGAGTCCAGGTACTCCTCGCTCCCCTCGCGCAGCGGGGTGTTCTCGCACAGTTCGTACCCGGAGTAGATGCCCCAGGCGGGGGAGAGGGTGGCGGCGAGCACGGCCCGGACCTCGAACGCG